>CAXBNJ010000002.1:0-517021 GCA_963977125.1 uncultured Micavibrio sp. | reverse complement strand
CATTTTTGCGGGGTTTTTTGTGTCTGGATTTTGGAGGTCATTCTTATAGCGTAAGTCGCAATATCCGCCTTGGCTATTTCGCTTTATTTGGATATAGTCTGCTTATTGATGACGTTTTTAGACTTTTTATAAGCGAAGCTTTGATTTTCAAGTGTTCTCGCTAATTTTAGCTGAGATAAGGAATAAACTATGAGTAAAGAACAACACATCATTGACCTTGAGATGCGGATAATGACTTTAGAGACACAATTTCAGGATTTATCTGACGTGGCTGCAGATCAATGGAAGATTATCGACGCCTTGAAAGGCAATATATTAAGACAGCAAGATCGCATAACCAGCTTAGAAAGCGGTAATGACAAAGGCGAATCTGGCCAAGATACACTAAATGATGCCCGAGATAATATACCGCCACATTATTAATTATCACATAGAGCAAAATAAAGGCCGGAACCCCGCCGCTATCTTGACATAAGATAGTGGCCCTGTTACTTATTTATCTATAATAAAAAAATAAATATAAACAGGGATATATGACTATGAGCCGATCACTTAAAGGTCTTGCTGGCCTTGCGCCGTTATTGTTAGCCGTGAGTTTTAATGTGCAAGCCGCTGATAATTTCAAAGCAAAAGATTATTATAAAATGGCGTCTTATGAATTAAAATCACATGGCGAGACACTCTTCGTTGCCGAGTATAAAAAGAAAAGAAGTAACGAAATTGTTCTTCGCGCTGGCGCTTTGATGACATCCTGGAAACAGAGTCAATTTGCGCTTTCATCTGTTGTTGTCTCCGCTTTAAATAAGCCTCCAGAAGGCTTTTCTGAGCCCTATGATAAGAGCTTTACATGGATTCCGCTGCTTAACTCTAAAAAGACTTGTACATATGATGCGAATAATGAAAAACCGACGTTGCGCTGTGTCTATCCATCGCTTGATCAGTATTAAAAATAGATTAGAGTTGTTTGCATCTATGCTTAAAAATTTATTGCGCAAATCCAAGGCAGAAATAAGAGCATAATATGAAATTAGCAGAGCGTATAGATGCGTCTTGGCATAAGAGCCTTGCTGAAGAATTTTCAACCGCCTATATGGCGGCGCTTGAGCTGTTTTTAGAAGCTGAATGGACACAGGGTAAAGCCATTTATCCTAAGCCTGAAAATTTATTTAGAGCTTTGGATTTGACAGCTTTGAAGGATACGCGCGTCGTTATCTTGGGGCAAGATCCCTATCATGGTGAGGGGCAAGCGCATGGCTTAAGCTTTAGTGTGCCGAGCGGCGTTAAAATCCCTCCTTCATTGCGTAATATTTATAAAGAACTTGAAAGTGATATAGGGATTACGCGCCCTGAAAGCGGCTTGTTGGATGTCTGGGCGAAGCAAGGTGTGTTGTTGCTGAATGCTGTACTCACTGTCGAGCAAGGGCTTGCGGGCTCGCATCAGGGCAAAGGCTGGGAGAATTTTACTGACGCCGTTATTCAGGCGGTTAACTTAAATAAAGAGCCTGTTGTGTTCTTACTCTGGGGCGCATATGCGCAGAAAAAAGCATCTTTTGTTGATGAGCGTAAGCATCTCGTGCTTAAAGCACCGCATCCTTCGCCTTTATCCGCACATCGTGGATTTCTTGGCTGTCGGCATTTTTCCCAAACGAATAGATTTTTAAGCAAACATGGACATACGCCGATTAATTGGCAAGTTTAAATGTAAGTGGATGTTTGCTTAATCGCTGACTGGGCGGTGTTGAATTTGGCTTATAAATAAGGACTTTAATAGGCCAGTTTTGTGCTGCGTGGGTCTAAATTCTGTGTTCTGTTCTGCCAATCAGCGTAATGCTGCAAGAGAACGATGCTGTCATCACGAAAATCATTCAGTATTTTTTTTGTTTCTCCAAGGTGCAGGTCTTCCTTTTGCTGAAATACAAGCAGGCCATATTGCATGGCGGTGTGAAGATTAGCCTCAAAACAATGGCCGCGATTAACCTTTATAGGCATATCGCAATTAAATATATGTTTTTCAAAGCCGCTTTTACCCTGAGATTCAAAATGGTTAGGGGCCACCTGATAGATAAAGCCTCTTTGCTTAATATCAGCCATATCAGTATCTTGCTTGAACAAAAGATAAGGCAGATGGCTTCCGTTTAGTGAAATCCAGCCCATTTGTGCGGCTTCTTCAGTCCAAATTTGCTGATAGGCGGCGGCGATATGATCACTGGCGATTATATCATTTTGACCGGGGTTAGGATGCAGTGTATTACAGGTCAAATCATGGCGAAGGCCGCAGAAAAGGTAATCTGTTTCATGGCAATCTTCGCCCGCATTATCAAATATATTTCCTAGTGTAGACATAGCCACCTTTTTCATGATTAACCATAATTATATACAAAGCTGGCGCAATAAGCAAGTTTTCATAACTGGCGGCGCGGAGTGTGATGAAAAGCGGTAGATAGGGGACGTTTATAGACCCCTTTTAATTAAAAATAAGGCTAGTGAGCTTTGTAATGAATAAGCAAGGCAAGGCCGCTATCGATCTTTATTGTCGCTTCGGTATGGCTCATTTCATTTGAAGTACCAAGCCAGCCTAGGTCATAGGGGCCCGCAAGGCCGCTGGCGGGGTAAAGCAGCCCTTCATAGCGAAGAGTATTGATTTTTCTTAGCGGTAATACGCCGATTTTATCGCCGATACGGCCCTTAAAACTAAAATCTTTACTGAGTATGCGGATGTGGTGGTCTTGGTCATGTAACGTAAAGCGTTCAGGCTCATGGTGATTTTCTAAGGTGAGTATATTTGCGAATAAGTGGTCCATGCGGCCGCCAAGTGCGCCGAATATAGCGATAGATTGCGCTTGCTTTGGGATCAGACGTAAGGCTTTTTCAAGGTCGGGCAAGTTCTGATCCGGCGCATCAATCACCTCAACGGTGCTGTCTTGCTGGTATTGCTCAAGAAGTGTGGGGGAAATGGAGTCAAAATCCCCGATGATTTGGTGCGGCTTTATATTAAGGGATTGAGCATGGCGCGCGCCACTATCGGCGCAGATTATGTGCGGCTCTTCGCTTAGATACGGTTTCACCGCGTCATAATTGTTAATAGCGCTACCGGCAAAGATGAGATAATTTTTCATGGATTCTAACGTTATTTGACAAAAAGACGAGGATTTGTATACTCAGTTTAAGAATAGAGATAATAATAAAAAAAGCAAACAGGGATTTGAGGCAGATTATGCCACAGAAGGATAAACAGGGACATACACCTAAATTAACAGTGAAGTCACTAAGCGCGCAGTTTAATCAAGCGGGCGCAGGGGCTGTACTTGTGTTCGATTTAGATAATACCATTGCGGATATTCGGTCTTTATATAAACAAATGGAAGAAAATTACGCGGTATTTTTAGCGCAGCACCTTAACATCACGCTGAATGAAGCTCGTTTAGAGGTTTATGACATGCTGCATCATGGCTATTATTTACAGGATGAAGCTGAGCGCCGTTATAATATTTCGCAGGCACAAAGTGCGCGCGTCACCTTTGACCCTAACCGTATGTGTTATAAAGGCTTGAATGTTGTGTCTGGC
Organism: uncultured Micavibrio sp.; assembly: GCA_963977125.1. Taxonomy (GTDB): domain Bacteria; phylum Pseudomonadota; class Alphaproteobacteria; order Micavibrionales; family Micavibrionaceae; genus UBA2705. Next base: position 513,456 of record CAXBNJ010000002.1, on the reverse strand, counting down.
CTTAAGCCTATTTTAGACAATATAGCCTGCGATAAATATATATTCACCAATGCGCCGAGCTTTCACGCTGAGGCGGTTTTAAAACAATTAAAGCTGCGTGATTGCTTTACGGGTATTGCGGGTACGGATACGTTTAGTTATATGCGTAAGCCCGAAGCCTTGTGCTTTGATTCTTTTGAAACGCATTTTAATCTTGCCAGCAAAGAAGTTCATTTTTTTGAAGATACGCCAGAAAACCTTGATGCCGCTTATGCATTTAAAGGGTGGCATGGACATTTAGTTGAGGGGTATCGCGCGAGCCCCGCCTATGCCACGGGGGCGATCTGCCCGCCACATATTAAATCTCGCCTAAATGATTTATCTGATTTAACGCGTTAGTTTTATTTTCTCATACTCAGTAGATTTAAAAAAGTGACCCTTGCGGTTTACTTGTGCCCGCATCTTGATTCTCATCTTTTTTCTGTTTTTTGTCACTCGCCGTTGCGGCGCTTTTGTCACTCAGCATTTTCTTTGATGCGATTTTACTTTGCTTTTTCGGCGGCATTTGACCATCACTTATAATCGCATCACATTGATCATCATGGAATTGTATTGTGATATTTTGATTGGCGGATAATTGCCCTGCTGCGGTTACAGGCGCACCCATATCGTTGCGTATGACGCTATAGCCACGCTTCAATATGCTTTGGTACGATAATGTATCCAGCAGGCGGCTAGCCTGGCTTAAGCGCTGCACGGGCGTGGTAAATAAACGGCTTCGTATACCCAGTAAATTTTGACTTGCGAAGTTAACGCGCCCCGTCGCTTCAGCTAAGCGATCTTGTGGGTGCTTGATGCGGCCCTCTAGGCGCAGTAAATAATTCTGTCTGTTATTTAAGCCGCTGCGGAAAATATTTTTAAGGCGTTCAAATTGATGATCAACGCGCTGCGCTTTCATTTCAATTAGGCGACGTGGGTCGGCAATGCGTGCGGCCAAGGATGCGACGAATTTCTTATGATGATCTGTTTGGCGCGTTATGGCCGCGATTAAACGGGATTGATCTTCTTGGACGCGGGCCAGCAACATAAGGCGCTCAGGCACAGCAATTTCGGCGGCGCCAGTTGGCGTTGGTGCACGCTTGTCCGAAGCATAATCAACTAAGGTCGTATCGGTCTCATGTCCAACAGCCGAAATAACTGCAATGTCTGATTCTGCTACAGCGCGTACGACGTTTTCTTCATTAAAGGCCATAAGATCTTCTAGCGAGCCACCACCACGGGCGACGATAATCAAATCAGGGCGCTGCGCGGCAGGCAGTGCATTAAAGCCGCGTATGGCTGCCGTGATCTCAGCGGCAGCCCCTTCGCCTTGTACGCGTACAGGCCAAAGCATGACCTCACGCGGGAAACGCTCACTTATGCGATGTATGATGTCACGTATGACCGCGCCTGTGGGCGATGTGACAACACCAATGCGTTCAGGTAAAAACGGTAATGGCTTTTTGCGTTCTTGGGCGAATAAGCCTTCAGCGGCAAGGCGTTTTTTACGCTCTTCGAGCATTTTGAGCAAAGCGCCTTCACCGGCAAGCTCCATGCTTTCAATAATCAGTTGGTAATTTGAACGCTGCGGATAAGTGGTTATGCGTCCCGTACAAATAACATCTAAACCTTCTTCGGGCTTAATGGCTAACTTGGCTAAACTGCCTCGCCAGCAAATTACGTTGATAACACAATTCTGATCTTTTAAGTCTGAATACATATGGCCTGAGGAAACGACATTGACGCGCGAAAGCTCGCCGCGCACACGCACACGGCCATAGGCGTCTTCTAATGTCCGTTTTAGCGATTGCGCTAAATCAGAGACGGTTAATTCCGGCGCATTATTCCCACGCTGGATGACTTTTTGTGTGTCGTTTTCACTCATACTGTGCCATCTTGATTATTGAATGTCATTTGAGGAGTATATTAACCTGTATTCCGCTTAAAAATAAAGAGAGTTAGGGGTTTTCATGAACAAGGGATTTCCTGGGCGCGCGATTAGCGTTGCAGCCAATGCAGAAGATTTTCAAATTGAGCAGCTTATAGGCTACCTTGATTGGGACACTGATTTTCGTATGAAAGTTGAAGCCACAGCCACAGCTTTGATTAAGCGTGTGCGTGACGTGCCTGTTAAATTTGGCGAGATTGAAGCGATGTTGCTTAAATACCCACTATCCACAGCAGAAGGTCTTGGCCTTATGACTTTGGCCGAATCCCTTTTGCGTATCCCTGATAGTGCGACAGCGAATGCATTGATCAAAGAAAAACTCGTACAAGGCAATTGGACGGGTAAAGGGGACGAGGTCGCCCCTGAACATTCCAAAAAACAACAAGATTTGGTTTTGCGCCTTTTAGCCGAAGGCCTTAATATTTCATCAAAAACCTATTCGGGGCCATTAAGCAAAGTGAGCCGTCCGTTTTTATTGCAAGCGTTTAAACGCTCTATGCGTCAAATGGGACATAGTTTTGTACTGGGCGAAACAATAGAAAAAGCGCTAAAAAAAGCGAAGCCTTATCAAAAGAAAGGCACTTTGCTCTCCTATGATATGTTGGGCGAAGCGGCCTGTACGCAAGGACAAGCCGAGGAATATTTTGCAAGCTATATGCGCGCAATTGACGCGATTGGTGGAGCGGCGAAAAATGATAAAGCGTGCGCGATTGTCTATCGTCCGGGCATTTCAGTTAAATTATCTGCACTATGTCCGCGCTATCAAACCATTTATGCGAAAGATTGTGTCCCCGCATTAGTCGAAAAACTGACAACGCTTTGTCAGGCGGCTAAAGACCAAGATATAAACTTGACCGTGGATGCTGAAGAAGTCGAACGCCTTGATATTTCAATCGATATTATTGATGCGATACTTGATAACGAATCCCTTGCTGATTGGCACGGTTTTGGTTTAGCGCTACAGGGCTATCAACGCTCAGCCCTTGGCTTGATTGAGTATTTATCACAGCGCGCCAAAGATAAAGGCCGCGTCTTACAAATCCGCTTAGTAAAAGGTGCATATTGGGATAGCGAAATAAAACGCGCTCAAGCACAAGGCCTTGATGATTATCCTGTTTATACGAAGAAGAGCCATACAGATATTTCTTATCTGGCCTGCGCTAAAAAACTTTTGGAAAAAGATTCGCCGTTTTACCCGATGTTTGCCACGCATAATGCACAGAATATTGCTGCGATTGTTGAAATGGCCGCTAAATCAGATGTCGCGTTTGAATTTCAACGTTTATTTGGTATGGGGCAAGTCTTATATAATATTGTAAGTGATGATGACCTTGGCCAAGTGCGTATTTACGCCCCTGTCGGCGCATATGTTGAGTTGCTGCCTTATTTGGTACGCCGCATTTTAGAAAATGGAGCCAATAGCTCTTTTGTTCAGCAAATTCGTGATGATCGTGTAGCTATAGACTGGTTATCGAGTGATCCTATTACACATGCATTAAATGATAACAGCAAACATATAGGCTTACCTTCGGGACTATTTGGTGATCTTCGTGAAAACTCGGCAGGCTATGATTTGTCTGACAAAAAGACATTGGCGCGCTTTGTTAAGGCGGCGCAGGCCACGAAAAAAGGCACATCTTGGCATGCAACCTGTTTAATTGACGGCGAAGAGCGTAGCTCGGCGTCTTCTGAAACGATTGAAAACCCAGCGGATCGCCAAGATATCGTCGGTACGGCTATTTTTGCAGATGCCGATATGATTGACCCTGTCTATCAAGCCGCGACTTTGGGCTTTAAACGCTGGCGCCGCACGGGCGCAGCGCAGCGCGCTGAGATATTAAATAATATCGCAGAGCTTATTGAGTCTGAAAAGGAAATGCTGGTCGGCTTAATGATGCGTGAAGCAGGGAAAACACTGAGCGATGCGTTAACGGAATTACGCGAAGCTGTCGATTTCTGCCGTTATTATGCCCTGCATGGCCGCCGTATATTCCGCCGTGATGGGCTTGTCTTACCTGGACCAACAGGTGAAGAAAACCGTTTGTTAATGGAAGGGCGCGGTGTGTTTTTATGCATCAGCCCTTGGAACTTCCCACTCGCTATCTTTACGGGGCAAGTTGTCGCCGCGTTAATGGCCGGTAATGCCGTTATTGCTAAACCCGCAGAACAAACGCCGATCATCGCTTTTGAGATGGTTCGTTTAATGCATAAAGCGGGCGTGTTCCCTGATGCTTTACATTTAATACTGGGTGACCGCATAATCGGTGCAGCTTTAGTCGAACATAAAAATTGTGGTGGCGTGGCCTTTACAGGCTCAAATATTGCTGCGAAATCAATTAACCGCGCTTTGGCTGAAAAAGACGGGCCGATTGTCCCGTTTATTGCTGAAACAGGCGGCTTGAATACGATGATTGTTGATTCAACAGCTCTGCCTGAACAAGTGGTTAAGGATGTTGTCAGCAGTGCTTTCGGCTCAGCAGGGCAGCGTTGTTCTGCTTTACGCTTTTTGTTGATCCAAGACGATGTCGCGCCGCATATTTTAAGCTTATTAAAAGGTGCCATGGCTGATTTGATCGTGGGTAATCCCTTAAAGGTGTCAACGGATGTCGGCCCATTAATCGATGATGAAGCGCATGCGATGTTAATGCATCACCGCGCCGTTATGGGCGGGGTCGCCGATGTTTTGGCGACGACGCCGATGGCCGATGATTTGGCCGCGCAAGGGCATTATTTCCCGCCAACATTATGTCGTTTGAAAAACTTTGAAGACCTTGAATGTGAAGTTTTTGGGCCGTTCTTACATGTCATGACGTATAAGGCGAAAGATTTAGATAGCTTGATTGAGCGTATCAATAATACCGGTTATGGCCTTACTTTTGGCCTCCATAGTCGCCGTGAAGATATGCATAAAAAACTATCCGAACAGATTAGCGTCGGTAATGTCTATATTAACCGCGCAATGACGGGCGCGGTTGTCGGCTCTCAACCATTTGGTGGGCATGGATTGTCTGGCACAGGGCCAAAAGCTGGCGGGCCGCATTATTTGCATCGCTTCGCGGTTGAAAAAGCGATAAGTATAAACACGGCTGCCATGGGCGGCGATGTTAAGCTTATTTTGAATGATTAATTAAGAGTAGAAGGACGGCTATCTATGGCACAAATCAAAGCCATTATTTGGGATTTAGACAATACATTATACAGGTTTAATACGCTGTTTGAAGATGCGTGTAATCACATTGCGGGACGTACTGTACGTTCCCTAGGATTAGATATGGGCGATGCTGAGGCTAAAGCCTTGGCGGAAGCCTCGTTTAAGAAATACGGCTATTCAATGCGTGTGTTTTTGGAAGAACACGACCTCGATTCAACGGAGCTTCACTTAGAGTTTCATAAGCATCTTGATGAAAAAATTTTGGATGTTTCGCATGAGCTTATTGAGTGTTTTAGAAACTATGACTTAAAACATGTTCTGGTTACACACGGATCACGCCATTGGGCGATGAAGGCGTTAAATCATTTAGACCTTAAACAGTTTTTCCCTGATGAAGTTATTTTTGGTTTAGAAGATTATGAGTTTAAGAAAAAGGATGAATCGTCTTTTGTCTTTGAAATGGCCATGGATTTAGTCAGTTTAACCGCCCCTGAAATGATTATGGCTGAAGATACTATACGCAATTTATCGCATCCCCACGCGCTGGGCATGAAAACTGTATTGGTTCATCATGGGCGTAAGCCAGAAGTGCAAAAGCCATATATTGACCATATGGTCCATAGTGCGCAGGAGATATTTCCGCTTACCGCTTCTTTGTTTAAATAGGTCGATTAAGGCTTATTAAAGCTGATTTTTGGGTGGTTTATTGGAGGGCTTTTTGATGAAGCCCTCTTTTTCGTCATCGTCCCATTTCATGAACTCCCAAGGCGTTTTAGCGCTTAATTGGCGGAATGTATCATAGCCTTTTAAAGCCATGTTTTTCATGGATGCCGATGTAAATTCCCAAGCAACGTCAAGCGGTCGGCATGTATTATAAGCGGCTATTTTATTTTTATTTGACCAGCTATCGCGAGTCAATATACATGCGAGCTGTGAGCCGATTATCATGCCTGCATTAAGTGAACGGAAATAAGGCACACCCATAGCGGCGTCACCGGCCAAATACCAATTACGCTGATGTTTTTGCGCTGCAAATTCCTTGGCGCGATAAAGTGACAATGTTAATTTACTGAGCTTTTCCGTGCCTTGGATGAAATCTTCGCCTGCTTGAGCGGCGCGTATGCGCATATAGTGTTCAATATCCTGTTTTAAACTGGCGGGTATTTCTGTGCTTGCAAGGTTAAGAGGCTGTTTAAAGCTCGCTTCGGGCATGGCGCCATAAATATCTTCATCGACAAAAAAGCGCAGAGATATCGGCGTTTGGCCATCGCGCTCACGCCCAACATATTCAAAAGCCATAGAAGACAGCAATTTATTGCTTTTATATTGTTGGTAGGCTGATAGCGCCTTGGTTGCTCCAGATGTTTCATATTTTATTTCGGCAACATATTGCAAAGGATAATCTTTCAAAGCATCTTCGCCCATGATCGCCTGCCTTAACAGGCTATGTGCGCCATCGGCGGCAATAAAGCTTTCGCATTCAGGATGCATGGCCATTAAAGCTTCTGGGCTTTCGATGCGTTGGTAATCGGTTGTGATACCGAGGTCAGCTGCATAAGTCTTTAATGCTTGTTCTAAAGCATTTGTACGGATGAAGACAGAGCTGCCAGTAACGGCTTTTAAAAATGCTTTTTTTAAGCTTGTACCTAATACGCTGTTAAAGAAGGTTTCTTCTGCGGTGTTGCGTGCATTTTTGGCGTAAAGCAGCATGGAGCGGCTTTCTAGCTTTAAAACATGAGAGCGCTTATATTCACTATAACGCTCATATATTTTTACGTTGATATTAGGGCGACGCTTTTTAATTTGAATTGCGGTCCATAGGCCAACAGGGCCAGCACCAACAATAACAATTTCTTGTTTTGCTGAAGGAGCGCTCGTCTGCGTTTCTTGAGAAGAAGTAGGCGAGGCATCGCCTATCGCCTGGATTATTGACATGAGTAACCTTCCCTATTCTATTTTTTAAATACAGAATTAGCAGGGGGGTTACGTTATGTCAAGAGGTCGGCGCCTTATTCTTTAAGCGCAGAGGCTGAAATGCCGACTTCTTTTGAAACCATATTATAGATAGCCTCTTCGGAAAGTTCGCCGCCTGTGCCGAATTCTTTCACATGGTAAGCGCAGGCTGAATCCATCGTCATAATTGATTTATCGGGCTGGTTACGCTTACGCATATAGACTTCTGTTAAGCGGACAATTTCGCGGCATTGTGCGTCGGGAATATCAATGCCGTGATGTTTAATATAGCCGGGGCGCACAGCTTGGAGAATTTTAAACGCGCCTTCGGCATCAGGAATGGATAAATTGACGGTTTGAAAACGACGATCCATCGCGGGGTCGACATTAATATATAAACGATATTCATCTTTGGTTGTCGCGCCAATCACGTAAAGTGCGCCAGATGTTAAATAAGGTTTCATAACCTCAGAAAGGCCTTTATAAGCACTGCCTTCACATGTCGGCATGATTTGATGGATCTCATCAATAAACAGCACGGTTAAGCCGTAATCGGGATGTTTCGAGCGCTCTGCAAAAGCTTTGAGCAGCGGAACGATGCGCCCTTGGAATTCTGATACAGAGGCCGTGCCCGCAGACATAGCAGCCAGATCGATTTCAAGCAGGCGGCAACCTTTTAGTTTATCAGGCACGTTACCCGCAACAATTTGCTGGGCGAGGCCAACACACAGCGCGGTTTTACCCACACCGGCAGGGGCTTGTAACATCGCGTTTTTACGGCCTTTTTGCAGCAAAATTAAAATGACTTGGTCAATCTCTACGTCACGACCATGAATAGGGTCATACATACCAGCGGCCGCATTGGCGGTGAAATCATTACAGTATTTTTGGACGAGTTCGTTCATCTCGTCATCAGAATATTTAAAGTCTTCTTTGCTTGGGTCGCTCATTATTACTCGTTCCTTGAGATTATATTTTACGCGTGTTTTACAACACTAACTCTACAAATTGATCTTGCGTATAGCCTTGTATATAAAGCAGCGCGGTTAAATCACTATAGCGTATATTATGCCGTAAGGCTTGTTCTAGTTTTGGTTTAGGGTAATAACCAATGCCGATCCCCACCGCTTCTAACATATTCAAATCATTCGCGCCGTCACCAACGGCGAGGCTGTCAGAAGCGGGTAATTTTAACTTTTTACAGTAATAATTGAAATAGTTTTCTTTGGCCTGCTTGTCGAGTATCGGGGGCGATACAGTTCCTGATATTTTATCACCTTGAATGTCTAAATCATTGCCATGGTGATACGCAAAGCCGCAGCGCCGTGCAATGACCTCCGTAAAGAATGAGAAGCCGCCTGAAACCAACACGCATGTGGCGCCATGTTTGGCCATAGTGCGTACAAGGGTTTCTGCGCCAGCGCTTAACGTGATTTCATTTAATACGGTTTTTAATAGGGTGGTTGGTTGATCTTTTAACATGGCCACGCGCTCGCCGAGGGCTTGTTTAAAATCAAGCTCACCATTCATTGCGCGGGCGGTAATCGCGGCGACTTGCTCGCCTATGCCCGCATGAGCGGCAATTGTATCGAGGGTCTCGTCCATAATGATTGTGCTATCCATATCAGCCATTAATAAGGATTTGCGCCTGTGTGCCGAATCAACACAGAAAACATCAACGGCAATTATATCGGTATAGGCTCGAATGCCTTCTATTTGTGTTTGATTTAATTGGCAGGACAGGCTGAGTTCGACGGCTCTATGTGGCGCTAGCCATTGCGGTGCACTTGAGCTAACATTTAACGCCATATCAGCGAGCAGGCTTTGTATATGTGCGATATGCGCTGTACTGAGTTTTATGTGCGCCGCGCCCACAAGGATAAGGGAGAATTTCATGTTTAGTTCATTCGAATGAGTTATATCTAGACAGGGAATGCTTATATGCGTAAGGTGGCTCACATATTTATACATCATATTTTACCATGTGATTTTATCATGGTGGGGCACGGAAACAAAGCCCTAAGATGCGGTGTTTGTTTAAGTTTATTTTGGCTAAGGAGCGTGTTTATGACGATTGTAAGTGGTGGGTTATTTCAAAGATTACGAAACACAAAAGCCAATATGAATCATGTTATGGACGATAAAACCGCTGTGGCGAATGATGAACAAGGCAAAGCACCAGAAAATTCAGAATCATCCAAAGCGTCAAAATTATCTGGCATTAAATCAGTTTAATTGCCGGGGCTTTTCTACTTTGTCCCGCACTTCGTTACATCTTGTTGTTCATTCTTAATCTTATAGGGGATTCCCCATGTACCAAAAGCCAACCGTAAAACCACAAAACCCTAATTTTTCTTCAGGCCCTTGCGCGAAAAGACCCGGCTGGAGCTTATCAGGATTAGAGGGCGCTTTACTTGGTCGCTCGCATAGATCGGGCGTTGGTAAAAAGAAGCTGCAAGCTGTTATTGATCAGCAGCGCTCTCTGCTTGGGGTGCCAGATGATTATTTAATGGCCATTGTCCCCGCTTCTGACACGGGCGCGATTGAAATGGCGCTTTGGTCTATGTTGGGCGCGCGCGGCGTCAATGCCTTGGTGAGCGATAGTTTTTCCAGTGATTGGGCCAAAGATATTCAAGAGCATTTAAAGCTTGATGACGTGATCATTCATAAAGCTGATTACGGCGATATGGTTGATTTAAGCGCTGTTGATACGGATCGCGATACGGTTTTTGTTTATAACGGCACTACAGCCGGTACGCGCTTGCCCAATTTGGATTGGATAAAAGATGATCGCGCGGGATTGAGCTTTTGTGATGCGACTTCCGCTGTGTTTGCCTATGATATGGACTGGTCAAAACTTGATGTGACAACATGGTCATGGCAGAAGGTTTTGGGCGGCGAAGCGGCGCATGGTATGCTTGTCTTATCACCGCGCGCGGTCGAGCGTTTAGAAAATTTTACGCCAGATCGCCCTTTGCCTAAAATTTTCCGTATGGTCAATAAAGGTAAAATCAATGCAGGCTTATTCCGTGGTGAAACATTAAACACCCCCTCTATGCTCGCGATTGAAGATTGTTTGGATGCTTTAAATTGGGTCGCTTCATTGGGTGGCCTGCAGGCGAGCATCGCACGCAGCGCAGCGAATCTTGATGCCATGGCGCAGTGGGTGGCACGTACAGATTGGGTTGATTTCTTAGCGCAAGATCCACAAATGCGCTCATCGACATCCATGACATTAAAAATAAGCGATAGTTGGTTTGAGGCTTTGGCTGAAGAAGCGAAGCTGCCCTTTATCCAAACGATGATTAAGCCGCTTGATGATGAAGGGGTCGCTTATGATATTAAGTCTTATAAAGCTGCGCCCGCAGGCTTGCGTATTTGGGGCGGCACCACGATTGAGCGCGCCGATATAGTGGCGCTCACCGCATGGCTTGATTGGTCTTATCAAACAGCGAAAGCTACAGCGCAGAAACAGGCTGCAGCTTAGCGGCTTAGTCGTTATATGTTTGCTTGCGTAGCGTTGCGGCTTGTCTGTTTCTTTTCTCTTCTAGGGCTGCTTCGAGATTTTCCTCGGCGTTATTTTCGGCGGAGGCAATATTCGCGTCTTTCTTCGACTCGATCTTTAAAGCGGCGTGCTTATCTGCGGCAGCCTTTGTTTTGGCAGCAGCGTTTTTCTTGTTTTTCTCTGTTAAGATTGGAACGGGATATCCGCTGCGGGCATTATAGGCTTTGGCGACAATGGCCCAATCAATATCTGCGCTACGCTGGCCTGCTTTGAATTTAATCATAGCGCGTTGATCGCTATTGATTTTTGATTCTCCTATTTCACCAAGCTTTTCCATTTCACTGGCGAGCTCTTGCCCCGCATGCGCTTCGATATACAGCATGTCGTCAACCCACCCGACTTTTAATGGCTGTTCAACGACGGTAACTTGCGTGCCAACGGCAATAAGGTCATAGGCTTTGATAATGGCCTCTGGGTACATACGAATACAGCCAGAACTTACGCGGCGGCCAATACCATAAGGGCGGTTCGTGCCATGAATGGCATATTGTGGCCAGCCAAGATATATAGCATGCGTACCGAGTGGATTATCAGGGCCCGCTTCAACGACTTGCGGCAAAGACGGATCTTCTTTGCGCATACGCTGTGTCGGGCGCCATCTTGGGCCAATCGCTTTGCGTGTAACGCTGGTGGTGCCCATCGGCGTTTGTAAGCCTTCTCGGCCAATGCCTATAGGGAATGTTTTTGGTGCGTGGCCCGCCTCATCAAAATAATAAAGGCGCATTTCAGCTAGGTTAATGACCACACCTTTACGCGGCGCATCGGGTAAAATATGGCGCTTAGGCAATATAATTTCTGCGCCTTCGCCGGGCATCCACGGGTCTAAATGAGGATTAGCCGCACGCACTTCAAGAAAACCGAGGCTGTTTTTACGCGCTAAATGTATCAGCGTGTCTTCATAAGTAGCGGTATATTTTTCTGTGTTTCCAACATAGTCGAGCTTATAGGCCACGTCTTGCGGTTTGCTTTCCGGCGCTTTTTTTTCTTTTAACGCTTTCACGATATCGCTCGGGACATTCGCTGCATGTGCTATCGGCAGAGCGAGGAGGAGAGCGGCGCCAAAGAGATGCAGGCCAAGTAGAAAAGATGTGGTTTTTTTTGTATGCATTGTCGGCTCAGTTCACATTATATGTTGGATATTAATTTAGGATGGTACTTGTAAATATATATAGCGGCGCTACTGTTGTTTACAACCCCTTAACGAAGGGATTATACCAGAAACCATCAATAAGCGTGTAAATTTATTATGAGCGATGCCATCCCACCAGATCAAAACCCTTCAAAATCTAATGTTGAGCCAGGGAGCCCCGCATCGAACGCCGCGCCCGTCAACGTGCCGGTCAATAAGAACCGCTCTTTAACTGAAGGGCCCGTGCGCGCGCATTTATTGCGCCTGTCTATCCCTATGATGTGGGGGATTTGTTCAATAATTCTTATCCAATTAATTGATCTATTTTATATTTCAATGCTCGGTGACGACGCTTTGGCGGCGATTAGTTTCACCTTCCCGATTACTTACGGCATATTTGCTGTTTTTATGGGGTTCGGCGTGGCCATGTCTTCTGTTGTTTCGCGTTTGATTGGCGCTGGGCGTTACGTTGAAATGCATCGCGTGTTGTTTCACGGGTTTATTTTGGTCGCGGGCTTTGGCGCTTTATCGTCTTTTCTTGGTTTTCATTATGCTGAATTTATATTTACTGTAATGGGGGCATCAGGCCTGGTTTTGCAAGGTACACTGGATTATATGTATATATGGTTTGCGGGCGCGGTTTTTGTCAGCCTGCCGATGATTGGCAACGCGGCTATACGTGCGGCTGGTAACGCAAAAATCCCCGCTTATATTATGATGTTTAGTGCGTTTGTAAATTTAATCATGGACCCGCTTTTAATCTTTGGTCTGCTTGGTTTGCCTGAAATGGGTATGCGCGGCGCGGCCTTAGCGACGATTATTTCTTATGTTGGTGGTTTGGCCATTGGTCTTTATGTGATGATTTTCAAATTAAAGATATTGGTTAACCCTGCTGAGTTTGGCTGGCTGAACGATTTTATTGATTCGGCGAAACGCTTAATTAGCATTGCGGCGCCGGCCAGTCTAACCAATGCCATCCAACCGCTATTAAGCGCAATTATAACCGCTTTGCTTGCAACAAGCAGCCTGCAGGCGGTTGCCGCTTATGGTATTGTCACGCGGGTTGAGGCTTTTTTATTCGTGCCGATCATGGCTATGTCTACAGGCATGTCACCGATTATCGGTCAAAATTTTGGAGCAGCGCAGCGTGAGCGTGTACACGAAGCGCTGAGTACGACGCTTAAGCTCGCTGTGCAATGGGCTTTTGTGACGGCGCTTATTCTTCTAGTCTTTGGCGGGTTGATTGCGCGCTTATTTACAGATGACCCAATTATTCTCCACATTGCCCGTGTGTATTTTTGGATTGTGCCTTTCACTTATTTGCTCGCACATTTAATGCCGATTTGGTCTTCGGCTTTTAACGCGATGGCTAAGCCTCACTTTTCTCTGGCTATTACGATCACGCGGATGATTGTACTGGGTATTCCAGCATGCTGGATTGGCGCGCATTTAGCGGGGGCATATGGTGTGTTTATAGCCATCGCATCGGTCAATATACTCGCAGGAGCCACAATACATTTGTTGAGCTGGCGCTATGCTGCAGGTGAAAATAGATTAATTGCCGCCGTAGAATGAAGCGATACACATGAATAAATTCATTACAGCCGCTGAGCATGGACAAAACTGGAGGGGCGTTGCACAAAAGCTGCTGCAAGCGATCGTCCCGCAGCTTGATGCCTGTACGCCGCGTCCTAATTTAGGCTTTTTATATATTACAGATAAGTTGGCGCGCGACTCCCAAAGTATAGTTGAATTGCTGCGCGCGATTAGTGATGTGCCGTTTTGGGTCGGCGTTACGGGCGCGGCTGTGTTTGCGCAATCTGATATCTATACAGATAAGCCCGCGGCATCATGCCTGCTCATGCATATAGAGGAAAGTGATTTTGCGATGATCGGTCTTTCGCAAGAAGGCTATAAAGCCGATATGAAGCGCCTTGTTGATACGCATATGGATACGCAAGCGGTGACGTCACATTTTTATTGCCATCCAGATGCGGCTTTAAAGCCTGAACAGGCCGTGCAGGATATCTATGCGCGTACAGTAAGCTTCCAGACTGGTGGGGTGGCCGCCGCGCGCGGGGCACATAAAGTGTTTTCGCAGAATAAAACAGATGATTTATTGGCGGGATGCTGCTTTTCTGCGCAGGTGCCAATTCTATCTATGCTAAGTGATGGTTTTGTGCCGATCGGCGAGGATCATGAAATAACACGCTGTAAACCGAATATGATCTTGGCGTTAGATGGTGCGCCAGCGAGTGACGTATTGCTTAACGATTTACATCCTTGGCTCAAGCAAGCAGCCCCAGATAATGAGGCGATTACAGCGAGCGTTGGGTCGCTTTTAGCGCAATTGCCGACTTTGTCGGGCTCTATGCAGTTAGGGTTTCGCTACTATAAAAATGATATGAGTGGATTGGCGATTAAAAACTTTGTCGGCTGTAACCATCAAGACGGCTGGGTAGCGACGACGCATGAGGTTAAAGCCGGCGAGCAAGTCTGCTTTGTTTTTCGAGATTTCGTTGAACTTAAAAAGGACTTAGCCAAAAAACTGATGGATTTGCGCGCAAGACTGCAAGATGAAGACGTGCTGGATCGTATTAAGGGCGGGATTTATATCTCTCATGCTTCGCGGCTTGATAAAAATGCGCCAGACATAGAAATGACACTGATTAAAGAAATAATTGGCGATATCCCGCTAGCGGGGTTTTATTCCTCTGGTGAAATAGCCAATGATAGATTATATAGTTTTACGGGTGTTTTAACGCTATTCTTGTAAATCTTTGATTAACATGCGCGCTCTATGGCGTTATAGTGTAAATAGTCTGAACTACTAATATAATTTTTAAGGTGTAAAATATGCTCTCTCAAATCCTCCGTCGCGTTTTTCTTCCTTCTGGTCTTGTCCTCTGTGCCGCAGGGGCAATCATCGGGCTCTCAGGTGCAGCACAAGCGCAAAACGCCGTGCCGACCATGCCAAAACAGCTCGACCCGTTGGTAAAAGAAGGCGCGCAAGTGCGTTATTTGGGAGATGATCTTGGTTTAGAAGGGTGGATGGTCGTTATGCGCGGCAATCAGCAGTTTTTTTATGTAACGCCAGATAAAAAAGCTTTGCTTTCAGGTGTCCTCTATGGCGAAGATGGTAAGCTGATCACAACTCAGCAGTTACAACGCTTAGAATCTGATGACAAAGGCCTGATTAATCAATTCGTTGAAGGGGCGGGAGGTACCGTAAGCGGAACATCCGCGTCGGCGGCAACGCAAGCGGGAAATACACCTGTACCAAGCGCAAGCGACTATGCGAATTTATCACCATCAGAGCAATTACTCCTCACTGTTGAACATAGTAACTGGGTGGCGCTGGGCGATGAAAATGCCCCCGTCGTCTATAGCTTCATTGACCCACAATGCCCACATTGTCATGACTTCGTAAATAACTTACGCCGTGGCTTCCTTAAGCGCGGTATGGTTCAGTTGCGTATTGTCCCTGTCGGCTTAATGAATGCTGACAGTTTAAAACAAGCGGCGTATTTATTGAGTGCACCCGACGCTGAAAGTGTTTTTTATAAGCACTTAGATGGCGATAAAGACGCGCTCCCCGTGAGCAATACATTTAATACAGATGGCGTTGAGATGAATATTGATATTATGCGTGGTTGGGGCCTCGACGTAACGCCATTTTCAATCTATCGCGATAAAGCCGGTAAGGTTAAAATCCTTAAAGGCTTGCCCTCGCGTCTGGAAGAATTAATGAGCGACCTGCCTTAAGGATAACTCGGGCCGTCTAATTTATCTGTTACATGACTATTAATAACTTAAGTGAGTTTTACCATGCCGCAATCACATGAAATGATCGCTCAAATCGTCGAAAAATTAGGAATGCCTATCTTGGCTTCTGTGAGCGAAGTTGAGCGCCAAAAGCAAGCGATGGGGCGCGTGCAAGGGACGCCATCTGACGAATCACAAGCGCGTTTGATCGCCGAATTACTGGGGAAATCAACGGAGCTTGGCTTG
The DNA here is from genome assembly GCA_963977125.1 of uncultured Micavibrio sp. GTDB lineage: Bacteria > Pseudomonadota > Alphaproteobacteria > Micavibrionales > Micavibrionaceae > UBA2705. The sequence continues at coordinate 497,681 of CAXBNJ010000002.1, read as the reverse complement.
ATGCTGTTCCGCAGCTTTGATATTACTGAGCCCACGGAGAGTCGTGCTGATGCTGCGCGCCTGGGCATGACCGCATTATCAGGTTCTGTGATTGCAAATTTATATGGTATGACAGGACGTATTCCTGGTGACCCAGAACTTCAGCGCCTTGAAAAAGTTGTACAGTCGGTTGTGGCGTTTTCAGAGAACTTTGAAAGCGGGCATGATGCCGCCCAAGCCCTTGGCGCAGCAGATGGCGAAAAAACGCCTGCATTGCCTGCCTTAGAATATATGGCTGTACATTATGCTTCGGCCTTAATACCGCTGGTTAATGCTGTTGCGGCTTTTCCTTTTGGCCGACAAGAAGAATTGCTCATGAAAGAAATTGTGTCGCGCTTAATGGGCGTAGCCAAAGGTTTTTGTGAGCGCCTCTACCCAGATGCAAATGCAGAACAACGCAAAGCCGTTGAAGTATCGATTATGAAGGTCGCTGCAAATACTTACGCACAATGCCACTTCGCAGAAATGACGCAGTTAATGTCTGCCGGTGACCAACAAAAGATGATGGCACAGAATATTTCTATGGATGGCGTATGGGCGGCCTTTGATAAGCGTTTTGCTATGCTTGAAGTGATTATCTCTTCATTAATGGGATCAACAGCGACTGCGGCGCAATCTTCTGCGCCAGTACAGCCACAGGCACAAGTACAGCCACAGCCACAGCCACAGCAAGCTCCCGTTGCTGTCGTTGATGTGACTGCGCCGCCTGCACCACCTGCTGAAGCGGTTGCGGCTCCCGTTGTTGATGTAACGGCTCCGCCGGCAGCGGTCCCCGCCATTGACGTGACAGCGCCACCCGCGGCAGCTCAGGTGCCTCCTGTTCATAGCACGCCACCAGTGGCACCGCCCGCAACACCGCCATCGACAAGTCCTGCTGCGGATGATAACCCGGCAGAAGCGGCGTCATCAAGTGACCCCATGGCGTTTTTCTCAACGCCGCCAGCGGCAACTGAAGAAAGCTAAATGACGATGGTGATGCTTTATGTTTACTGAAGTTTTAGCCTCATGTTTGCTTTTGGCTGCGCAGACTTATGACGTTCCTCCCGCCGTGCTTTACGGTATTTATAAGGTTGAGGGCGGCAAGGTCGGTATGGCGAATAAAAACACCAATGGGTCTTATGATCTTGGCCCCATGCAGATTAATACTGTCTGGCTTGGGGAGCTAACCAAGCATTGGCGCGTTAGTAACGGCACGGCGATACATTGGCTTAAAGAAGATACATGTACCAATGTTGGTGTTGCCGCGTGGATATTAAAAGGCCATCTGGATGAAACAGGCTCGCTGCCCAGAGCTATTGCTTATTATCATTCGCGTACCCCATCAATTGGTGAGGCTTACCGTAAGCGTGTTGTGCGCGCTATGTATAAAGAAGGTTTGCTGACAACGCGCTGAGAGCGCATGAGTCACATGTAAAAGCATGTTGATGCTTATTGGTGTCTATTTGTTGCTGAAAACTCAGAAAGCCGTATATTTGTTGCGGGTTATCGTAAACGCAGTCTTGTGTTTTTATGCGAACCGTTTTATCTTCTTATCAGTATATTTTATATTTTTTATAACAGTAGCAGGAGCCTGCACAAATGACTAAGCGCGTCGCAAAACTTTCACTTTTATCTGGCTGTTCACTTTTGTTTGCCGTGAGCTTCATTTCTACGCCTTCTCATGCGGGATTTGAGTGGATACCAGTCCAAGGTGCCACGCCGCCAGCTTTGCTAAAGCCGCAGGAAGTGGTTATTCCAGAGCCTGTGTATACACAGCCCGTGCAAATGCCCGCTGCAGAAATTGACCATCATGACGCGATGTCCAAAGCGACGATGCATCATGTCGCCGTTACGCCAGAACCTATAACAGCTGCTGACGAAGAAGCTGAGGTGGTAACGGAAGAGGCCGCTGCTCCTGTTGAAAGTGAAGAGCTCGTCATAGAAGAAGAAATTGTTGCTGAAGTAGTTGAAGCGGAAGTCGAAGAAATCGAAGCTGAAGCTGTCGTTGTTACTTATGAAGAAACAATGCCGAAGCAAGAATACGCAACCGCTTATGGTTTCGGTAAAGATATGCCTCTTGCTTTAGCGCTGCGCCAAATTGTACCAGCCAGCTATGCCTTTTCATTTGAAAATGATGTAAATATTGGCACGCGCGTTTCATGGCAGGGCGGCGAGCCTTGGAATGAAGTCCTTAAAACAGCGCTTAGACAACAAAATTTATCAGCGATTATCTATGACGATATGGTTCTTGTGCGTAATGCCGCGATTATGGCCGATACAGCGCCTATGAGTGCTGCTCCTGTGGCGCCTCCTGTAGCGACTAAGGAAGAGAGCGCATCATCTGCGCCAACTACATTAGCGGTCGTGCCTGATTACCTTAACGAAGAGGGTAGCTGGCTTGCCGTTTCAGGCAAAACTTTACGCAGCGTCTTGTCATCATGGTCAGATAAAACCGGCGTTATTCTACACTGGGATAATGTTTATGACTTCGCTGTAACTGAGAGCTGGTCTTACGAAGGCAGTTATGTGCACGCTGTAGATGCGCTTCTTGGTGCGTTTTCTGATGAAACACCACACCCGACAGCGCGCTTGCATCCTAATGCACCGACAGGCCCGGCCATTCTTGTTATTGAAATGGCTGATTAATAAATAATTGAAATAAGCGTGCTTTTGCGCGAATTATTTAAGTTGGAGGCTTAAGGGCTATGGCTGATCCTGTTGAACTGACGCAGCATTTAATCCGCTGCCCTTCTGTTACCCCCATTGATGCGGGCGCTTTAAAAACCTTATCTGATTTCTTGGATGGTTTCGGTTTCAAAACCCATGATTTGCGTTTTGAGGAATCGGGGCACTCTGCCGTTGATAATATCTTTAGTGTCATTGGTGATAAACACGCTGGCCCACATTTATGTTTTGGTGGGCATACCGATGTTGTACCGACGGGCCCACTAGAAAAATGGACATATCCACCTTTTGCGGCTGAAATACATGATGGTCAGCTTTATGGCCGCGGGGCTGCGGATATGAAGAGTAATGTGGCGTGTTTCGCCGTAGCTGCGGCGCGTTATATTGAAAAGCACGGCCAGCCCAAAGGTCAGATTAGTATGCTGATCACGGGTGATGAAGAAGCTGAAGCCATTAATGGCACAGTTAAAGTTCTTAAATGGATGAAGGATAATGATTTCATTCCTGATGCCGCTTTAATTGGCGAGCCGAGCAACCCAAAACGCCTTGGCGAATGCGTCAAAATTGGCCGTAGAGGCTCTCTAAATGGCGATTTAACGATTACAGGTAAGCAAGGTCATGTCGCTTATCCGCATTTAGCCGATAATCCTGTACCGCGTCTTGTACGCATCGCTCAGGCCTTGTCTGAAGCGGTTCTTGATACAGGTAATGCACATTTTCAACCGACGAATTTAGAAATAACCTCGATTGATGTGGGCAATACAGCCGATAATATTTTACCAGAAACGGCGCATGCAAAGTTCAATATTCGTTTCAATGATACATGGACGGCAAAAACTTTAGAGGCTGAAATTCGCCGTATTATTGATGCGACAGGGCAGGCTTATACATTGGGCATTCGCAGTAATGCTGAATGCTTTATTACTAAGCCTTCATCTTATACTGATTTGGTTGTCGCTGCGGTTAAAAGCAAGACAGGTTTAACGCCAGAGCTTAGTACATCAGGCGGTACGTCTGATGCGCGGTTTATTGCGCAATATTGCCCCGTTGTTGAATTTGGTATTATTAATGCGACAAACCATCAAATCGATGAACATGTTAAGGTCTGTGATATTCAAGATCTTGCCGATATTTATGAAGAAATCATCACGCGCTTTTTTGCGTAACATTTAACAGGAGTGTACGTTATGCCTTTATTGAAATATTTTCTTATTCTGACTTTGTTTGCGATGCCTTTAGCGGCACATAAAGATGCATTGGCGGATGAAGCGCCTTTAAGCTTTAGCAACGCGTATGCCTATCAAACAGCGCCCAATCAGAGCAATGGCGCGGTCTTTATGGATGTTCATAACAGAACAAGCGATGATATTCAGATCACAGCTGCCGCTAGCGATGTCGCGCAAATGGTTGAGCTGCATACCCATTCTATGGATGGTGGCACTATGAGCATGTATCCAGTGGAGTTTTTCACTATTCCGGCCAACGGTGATCACGCGCTTAAACCTACGGGTGATCATATTATGCTGATGATGCTGAATGCGCCATTAATGCCTAATGAGACTTTCGAAGTGAAAGTGACTGTGGGTAATGGCGAGAATTTCACCATTCCGGTTAGCGTTAAATCACTCAGTGAGTAAAACACCGAGAATAATCGGGCTGTTTGGGGATTATCTCCCGATCTGTGAGGTTTGACGTTGCGTGTTATCTGGCTTTGGTGTTAGGTAAGAGCATTCATATAATAAAGATACAAATAGAGACACCAGTTTTAAGGAGCTAAAATTATGAGCGAAAGCAATATTGCCATTGTGCCACAAGCCGCACCTGAAGATGAAAACGATGCTGTAAAAGATGTGGGCGGCGTAACAGGCGCACAGCTTAAATCCTTCATTGAGCGTATTGAACGTTTAGAAGAAGAGAAAAAAGCTTTAGCCGAAGACATTAAAGAAATATATTCTGAAGCAAAAGGTTCAGGCTTTGATGGTAAAGCCATGCGTACATTAGTTAAATTACGCAGCATGGATAGTGAAAAACGCCGTGAAGAAGAAGATATTCTTGACGTCTATAAAGCCGCTATTGGCCTTGCTTAATTATCTAAGTATAATTATTAAAGATAGATATACGCTGTAATAGCAGAAAAAGCCGCCTTATTTTGGGCGGCTTTTTTATTGCGATTTTTTCGGATCTCATGCTGACTTGCTTTATGCAAGTGGTTGGCTGGCTAAGATCTTTCTTCAATCGTTTTAAGCGTGATTATTACTGTGGCGCAGGCGTAGAACAAAAGCCCAATCCACCAGCCTTGCCAGATGCCATAGCCCATAGAGGCAATAGAAAGCGTTGCGATCAGTGTTGCCAAGCTAATGCGCCGCGCAAGAATATTGGGCTGTTTTGAAATAAGGTAGACAAGCGCGCTAATCCAAGCGGCGCTAATACTCGCCCCAAGCAAACCAAATTCAATCCAAAGCTGAAGGGCGAAATTATGGGGGTGCAATATCGTCGTGCCTTTTATATAGATCTCTTGCGAATCGAAATCTTGAATCGTGCGCGTAACTTCAAGGCCAAAGCCATATAAAGGGTTGTTAAGGGCGTAGCGCGCAACATAGTCCCATATTTCAAGGCGTGGGCCCGCATAGCCTTTATCGCCACCAAGAAAAGGCAGTGCGTTAATGGCATCTGCATAATTATAGAGCCATATAGCGAGGAGGGGCGCGGCGAGTATTCCTGCACATAAAACAAGAATTAATGCGCCCCATGCCGCTTTTTGACGATAAGGAAAGGCATAAAAAGCAATGCCGCCTAGAACAAAGGCGAGTAATGCTGATTGACTGTCACTGGTGAGCAAGACGCCAGAAAGCAAAGCAAGCGTAATAAAACCCCATAGGCGCTGCTTTTTTATATGGAATAAATAAGCGAGCGCAGAAAACGAACATAAGGTGGCCGTGTTTATACCGCGATTAAAGACGGCAGCAGAGAGAGTGTCTGTCTGCGTGAGGCCGCGCGTTATGCGGTGTATGGTTTCGTTAGAGTTTAGTTCAAATAACGCTAATAGAGAAGCGAGGCTAAGACCAAGAGGTAATAAAAAGAGATATTTATGGGCTGCGTGTTTATCTATAGCGCTTGCCCAATATAAGGCAATAAGACCTGATAAGAATGCGGGGGCAAATTTTATGGCGCGATTAATCGAGGTCTCAGGCACAATCGACCATAAAACACTTATGCCGCACAGCGTTATGATGGGGATTATAAAGTAGAGTGCTGTGATCGGCGGCTCAAGGCGCTGTTTCTGTGTGGCGATAATAGCGCTTAGGCCAATTAAGCCTAATAAACCAGGGGCAAAAGCGAGCATTCTTGGCGCTTCAATGGCGAATAATGGTAATGCCGCTAATAGAGTGAGCATTATCGTCTGTAACAGTGTTGATTTTATAGGCACGAATAGAAATCCTGTTTCTTAAACAAATAGGGCGAAGTCTATAATAATAGGGAATAGGGCGCGGTTTAACGCATGTTTTAGTGGAGTCGACTTACAAAGATGCATTGCCCCGTGGTAAAGCCGCAATGCCTGTGCGGCTAACGAGCATAATACCCAAAGGCTGCATCATCGCAACAAAAGCATCGACTTTATCAGGCGTACCTGTGACTTCAAAGGTTAATGAATCGAGCGTTGTGTCGACGACTTTAGCGCGGAATATTTCTGCTGTACGTAGAGCTTCGACGCGTTTTTCATCGACACTGATTACTTTAATGAGCGCCAATTCGCGTGCAACATGCGGGCCTTGAATGGTTAAATCGGTAACGCTGTATACAGGCACTTGTTTGTCTAGTTGGTTGATGATTTGTTCAATGATACGCGGCGTACCTTTGGCAATAATCGTAATGCGTGACATGTTTTTATTATGGTCTGTTTCTGCCACGGTCAGGCTTTCAATATTATAACCGCGCCCAGAAAACAGCCCAACGATCTTGGCGAGTACGCCCGGTGTATTATCAACAAGTACAGATAATGTATGCGGCGCTTCGGCAACAATTTCAGGCGCTGCGCCATAAACTGATTTCTTGGCCATGACGCTACGATTTAAAGTGACACTGCTCATCTCTTTTGCTTTCTATTAAACTAATTTTTTATCAAACTGCGATGAATCGGCTGATAAGATCATTTCATTATGGTTCTTACCTGAGGGAATCATCGGGAAGCAATTTTCTTTTTGATCGACGCGAATATCCGCGATTGTGAAACCATCGCTTTCAATCATTTGTTGTATCACATCATCAAGCTGATCTGGCGTTTCAGCAATAAGCCCTTGGCCGCCATAAGCCTCGGCTAATTTAACAAAATCGGGTAATGCTTCGCTATAGCTCTGAGAATAGCGCTCCCCATGTAATAATTCCTGCCATTGACGCACCATACCCATCCATTGATTGTTCAATATAAAGATTTTCACAGGTAGGTTATATTGAGCGGCGGTGGCGAGCTCTTGAATATTCATCTGTATGGAGGCTTCGCCTGCGACATCAATAACCAAAGCATCAGGATGTGCGATTTGCGCTCCTATGGCGGCGGGTAGGCCGTAACCCATTGTGCCAAGGCCGCCAGAGGTCATCCAATGATTAGGTTTATTAAAGGGTAAATATTGTGCCGCCCACATTTGGTGCTGACCGACTTCTGTGGTGATATACGTATCTTCACGACCTTTAATATGCGCCGCTAAACGCTCTAGGGCGAATTGTGGCTTAATTATTGAGGTTGAATTTGTGTACTCTAGGCAATTTACTCTGCGCCATTTCTCAATTTGTTGCCACCACATTTGGCTGGCGGCATTATTTGTTTTCAGCTTTTTATCTTGCCATGTTTTTAGCATGGCTTTTAAGGCGAGCCCCGCATCGGCGACAATGCCAAGGTCGATTTCAACATTCTTATTAATCGAACTTGGGTCGATATCAATATGGATTTTAAATGAATTTGGTGAAAACCCAGCCAGATTACCTGTGACGCGATCATCAAAACGTGCGCCGATACAAATCATAACATCGCAATCATGCATGGCGAGATTGGCTTCATATGTACCGTGCATGCCAAGCATGCCCAGCCATTGTGGTTTGTCGGCAGCTAAAGCGCCGAGCCCCATTAATGTTGATGTGGTGGGGATGTTCGTTGCTTTGACTAACTCTGTTAGCGTCTGAGAGGCATCAGGTCCTGCATTAATAATGCCGCCACCTGTGTAGAATATAGGTTTTTTGGCCTGAGCAATAATGTCCATTGCTTTTTCTATGGCGTCAAGATCAGGTTCTGTATGTGGGTGATATGATTTATAAATAACATCTTCGGCGTTTGTGTATACGCCAGAGGCAAACTGTACGTCTTTTGGTATATCAAGGACGACAGGGCCTGGGCGGCCTGTACGTGCAATGTGGAAGGCACGATGTGTGGTCTCCGCGAGCTTGTCGACGTCCTTGACCAAATAGTTATGCTTGGTGCAGTGGCGGGTAATGCCTGTAGTGTCCGCTTCTTGAAAGGCGTCCGTGCCGATAAGGAAAGAGGGCACTTGGCCGCAAATGCAAACAAGGGGAATTGAATCCATAAGGGCGTCAGTCAAGCCAGTAACCGCGTTTGTGGCGCCGGGGCCACTGGTGACTAAAGCAACGCCGACTTTACCTGTCGAGCGTGCGTAGCCTTCTGCAGCATGCAGGGCAGCTTGTTCATGGCGTACTAAGACATGTTTGATTTTGTTTTGCTGAAACAACGCGTCATAAAGCGGCAAGACGGCGCCGCCCGGATAGCCAAAAATAGTGTCGACACCTTGATCGGTCAGTGCCTTAATCATCATTTCAGCGCCAGAGATTAGGTTCTCTGGCTTATCGTCATCATTTTGTGATTTTTCGATAACGGGTTTCATATCTTTCATCGTCTTTTGCCTATGTCTTGCCTATATCTCGTTAAGTCTTAGCGCATTATTTCATTTCTGCTGCACAGCATAGCAAAGAATTGCATAAAATAAAATTTTTTTACATTTTTTACTTGAGTATAGACGCGCTCGAGCGTACTGTACGGCTACCAATTTCAAGAATAATACTTGTTCTGAAATATCACTAAATAAGCCAGAGTGGCGGAATTGGTAGACGCACCGGATTCAAAATCCGGCGATAGCAATATTGTGCCGGTTCGAGTCCGGCCTCTGGTACCATTATTTTTACATGATAACGCAATATGGGCGCAATTTGAGCGCAATTTTGGTGTTGTTGCCCTTGAGGCAAGCTTTGAACCGCATGAAACGATGTTTTATGCGGTTGTTTTTTGTCTTTATTTTGTGAGCTATATAAAAAAACCTCTTCGTGCGAGGGGGATGGCACGAAGAGGCTCACTTTTATGTCTTAATGCCTGCATGTGAGCGGGGGAACTCAAAATACAGACAAAGGGAAAAGACAGTTTGTCGTCATTAATGACCGCGACCAGCAAGTTCAACTTTTCTTTGCTGGTAGCTATTAACTGATTTAGATATTTCTGCGCCGAGGTCAAGGGTGCTTGCACGATTCCATGACATTTTTGCGATTATATTTTTAAGACCGCAAATGCCCGTTAATCCATGAAACAATGCGCTAAAGCTCACAAATGCGGTTAAGGCGAACCAAGTTTTATCTAAATATAAACCGTAAATAATGCCCATCACGCCGAATAGGCCGATAAGGATGTGATATTGACGTTCAAGTGAAATGACACCCGATTTAAACGGTAAGCCAAGGTCTTTTAACGCAGACGTACCGCCTTCGACTATGACAATATCTTTTGCGCCGGCGGCTTCAAGGTCATAACCTGCAAATTCCGCGCGAACACCAGCCTTGCATAATATGTAAGTGCGCATATTGGCGCAGTGATTAGTAATAGTGTCCATGACATCAAGGATCTCATCAAGCGGTACATTATCACTGGCGATGGTGGCTAAACGAGATTGTTTATATTCAGCCTCAGTGCGGACATCGAGCACATAAAACTTTTCTGATGCATTAAGGGCTTGCTCGGCAAATTCTGCGGCGCTGATTTTTTCCATGGTCTTTTCCTGTTGGTGGTGTTGAGCTTTCTTTTTTTCAAAAGTAATCTCAACCGTTTGTTTATATGCTCACTATGCACAGGCTAGCGCAAAAAGAAAAGCCCTGCATGGGGTGCATGCAGGACTTTTCAATAGGACACAAAAACTGTGAAACTTTATATAGGCCATAAGCCCGTAACTTAAGCGATTTTCATCGCTGGTAATACTGTTTTGTCAAAGTGAACATTAACAACCATGTCGCTTTGTTTGTAATTATCATTGTTGTAACTGGCTGATATGAAATCAGTCATTGACGTTTTGCCTTCAGTTTTTGGATTATGAGGCTTATCTTCAGCGTCTTTGCTTTCATTCTCTTGGTTTTCAGAAGGCACTTCTTCTTTGCTCTCTTCAAAGGCTGAATCAACCCAGCCACCAACAGTATCGCTTACTGCGTCAATGGCTTCGCCGCCTTGCACTAATGTCCAAGCAAAGGCTCCTGAAAGCCAACTGGCTTCATCAGCAGGGCGGTAGAACATAGAGCCATCGCTTTTCTTTTCGACGGTACCGGCTTTACGTAGTATTTCGCCATTTTTGCTGATTTGATCATTTTCTAGTTTTTCAACTAAAGTATCAAGATTAGGATCACAAATTGGGCTGCGATATAAAGAAGGAAGGTTTTGTTCGGCGCCAAACATTGGTTTTTCAAATGTTGTATTAATAGCGCAATACTGACTATCTTCGCCGAGCATTGATTGTGCAGCATGTGCTCTCGGTGAATAACCGGTCATAATGCCACTAATGGTCTTAATAGGGTTTAATTGAATGCTTTTTAAACGATAAGCAAGGTCCAAATAGCCATTATCAGGCAGTGCAAAGGTACAGTTTGCATCTTCTTCGCTTTGTTCGGCAAGATAGGCACAGGATACAGTCCATTCACTTTCACCCGCGATGTTTTTAGCTTGTGGCTTGTTTACGAGGTAAATTGGGTCTGGTTTAGAATCGGCAAGCCAAACACGTGGGAAGCTTAGCCCCGCAGCAGCAACGCCATAGACTGTTGAGGCGAGTACAAAAAACATGGCAGGTGGTGTCGCAACTTGATGCCATTGCTTAATGCCTGTTGGCCACTTGAATTTAGAGTTCCCAAATTCATCATTTTCTGAAAAGTTATTGGCAAGATTTCCGCGCCATGACTTTGTTTGATTTAAGGCAAAGTCTTTTGTTTTGCCTATAGTTGAGCCAACGCTAGGTGCAATTTTTTCACCAAAATTCCAAATGGCGCTTCCAATATAAACAAGGCCAGTGAATAATTTTACAGCAGTATCTGCTATATAACCAACACCATTAAATATCTTCTGGCGTTTATTTTTATCGCGCACGAAGTTTGCAGCGATATCAGCTAATTCTGGTTCTTTTTTATCTTTATTATCGCTCATTTTGTGCTCCTTAAAATAGCTCTTTATTCGGTTCTTTTTAATTTAAAAGCCGCCTATATGGAAAAATATGACTTGTTATACCATGTTTTCATATAACGGCAAGATAATTTTATCTTCACACGGCGTTAAAGCTTTGCGTTGCCGGCTGTACGTGTTGTTTAACTGCGCTGTTTTCATTGCTTGGGCTTTTTATTTCAAGGGATTTTTCTTTGAAATCATAGCCAAATTCACCATTATTATATGAAATCATAAGTGTGCCTGATGCGTTTGCCCCAGAGAGTTCAGCCTTTAGAACCATATCACATATATACTCACCAATATTTTCTTCTAAGAGAGTTTTGATAACGCGCGCACCTTGTTTTTTCTCATATTTATCGGCAACAAGTTTCGTTACATCTTCTGAGGACATTTTAATATTAAGCGTTGTTTCTTCATCGCAGAAATCAGCGGCAAAATCAGATATACGACGTGCAACAATTTTTTCTACAGTCTCAGGCTCAAGAAACTTAGCAAAAACCATTGTGCAACGGTTTAGAAATTCAGGGCTAAAGTGACCATCTAAATAAATGCGCTCTTTTACCGCTTCAACCGCCTCATCATAAGGTCGCGTTAAGAATAAATCTTGTCCGTAGTTGGATGTCATCATAATCAGCATATCTCTGAAATCGGCAGTGTCACGACCATTGGCTGATGTGAAGCGGCCTTTATCGAGCGGTGTTAGTAGGGCTTGCTTAACATCAAGATGGGCTTTTTCAATTTCATCTAATAGCAATACGCCAGCAGGGTTGGTGTTGGCAATTTTTACAAGCTCTGCTTCTTGATCATAGCCCGCATAACCTGGAGGCGCACCGATCATACGCGACACAGTGTGCTTTTCTTTAAAGCCTTCCATGTTAATAACGCTAAGTTTATCAGCTGAGCCGTAAAGTTCTTCGGCGAAGGTTTCAGCCAAAAAGGTTTTACCGACTCCTGAAGGGCCAAGGATAAGCACGCAGCCCACGGGTTTAGAGGCTTCTCGCTTGTTACCGAGGCGTTGTTTGATTTTGCTAAATACAGGGTTAACCATTTGCTCTTGGCCAATAACTATATTGTTCATCTGATCTTTGGCCGTGAATATTGTGCTCTTAATATCAACAACATCACTCATGCCGAGTTTAGCTTTAGCGTAGCTATCAACATAGTCAGCCGTAAGGGTGATCGGAAACAGAAGCTCTTGCGCTTTGTTATTAATTTTTTGGCTTAGCTTTGTAATATGGTCATTGTTTTTTTGTATTTGGTTACGATTAATGTCAATTTCCGGATGTTTATTTTCGCGCATATTGAACTTATCAGAATGCATATAAGATTCAGCAGACATTTCCATGTGTTTGCCATTCGCTTGATGTTCTTTGAGCTCGATAGAGGCGGCATCAAGAATTTTTTGTTCGGCTTTTTTTACCTTCTCTAACAGTTCAGTGGAAAAAGCTTCTGTTTCTTGTATCTCGTCCATAATGGGTTTTAAGCTTGATTTAGCTTGATTCCAAGTGGATTGTTTTTCATCAATATCGGCTTGTACGGCGGCAATATCGCGTTCGATCTGGTCTTTAGCATCGCCATCGCATGTTTCAAGCTGCGCGGTATATTGTGCCAAAAGGGCTTCATCTTGCGCCATGCCTTCAGGGCGGCTATGCGCGTCTAAGCGATATTCAGTAGCGACTTCATCCATAAACAGAGAGACGCGTTTGGGCATAGAAAAATCGCCAAGGGCGGTATAACGTTTGCAAAGCTCAACGGCTTTATCAATAGCATCTGGTGCAATTGATAATTTATATTGGCTATAGCGCTCTGCTTCATGGGTAAGCATATCGCGTATGTCTTTGTCATCTGCTTCTTTTACTTTTTGCTCAGCAAAATGCGATAAGAAATTCGGGTAAGATTTTTTCATCATGTGCTGGGCATCATTATCCATGCTCAGAATCAAATCAAAATCATCGCTCGCGGTATCTGCGGCTTTTAATTTGTTGAGTAAGCCAGAGAGCTTTCTTTCGCTCACTTCGCGGGCAAAATTTGTGCCGTCATCAATAACGAAAAGCGGCTTTTTGCCGTGGCGCTGTTTTATTTCAGCCAATTCAGAAAGCACTTCTGAAAATTTTCTTTCAATATCAGGGATGCTTTGCGTGTTGAATAATTCTTGAACATTCAGACGATACACATCTAAATTCATCATTTCTAATGGTGTGTTATCAGATTTTAGGCTTTGTGCAAATCCAGCAATCAGCGAGCGGCGGCCTATACCAGAAGGGCCTGTCAGCATGATAGAGTTGTTGCCATATTGGTTTAAAGCGCGTGAGAGGTCTTTGACGTTTTGCGCGCTACCAAAATATTTAAAATTGGGCATCGCAGATTCAATATACGCATTATATGGTTGGAGAAGTTTTGTGTTAATTTCAGTGTTGGACATGCCACCCTCGCTCTGTCTGTTCTAATCAATTTGTGCTGTTTTGTGCCGTGATTAATGTCTTTTTTTATTATTATTTTGTGTCTTTTTTTTAAGTTACTGAGGCGTTTTCATCAAATAAATTAATTAAAAACGCCTCAGTAATGAAATTTATATACGCCTTAGAGTTATGGTGCTGTAGGTGTTTTGGGTGTCGTAGGCTTTAGCATGGACGCTTCAACTTGTTCGACTTTTTTGGCGTATTCTGAGTCCGTAGCCATTTTTTCTAACACATCCGCTTCGCCTCTTTCTTCGGTAAGAGCAAGGTTTTGCGCTGAAGTTACCACCCCATCAATGGCTTTCGTTCTACCTCGTTTTATTGCGACGCCATGAACGGCAGCGTTTCTTAGTTTTTTAGATGTTTCATCTATGCATTGAGACATCTCCCGTAAGCTTAGGATCTCTTTTTGGCCATTTTTAAGTTCTTGTCTCTTCTCGTGAAGCATGCCCTCAACGGATTGCTTGAACTGCTTTGCGTTATCTCTGTTCATAGCCGCGCCAAACTCTTCCATAAGGCTCATTCTTAAATTTTTCATGGCAAGATCAATGCTGTCTGTGCAATTGCTAGTACCATTTGAAATGATCATGATGTGTTCATTTTTTAAGCTCTCGGCTTTGTATGCAAGATTCTCAGCTTTTGCTAGCCCGTGCTCGGATTTCTTAAGTGCAATCATGGCTTGCTGTTTGAACGAAACAATTTGTTCTAGGCGTGCTGAAAATCTACGTAGAAAGTTCTGATTGGCCGCTTTGTCATTAACCATTTTTTGAATTAATGGCGGGTTATCCATATATTCTCTTTCAATTTCAGCGAGTCTTGCGCCTTTTTCCTCTTCGTTTTCGATGTTTTCTTGAGCGTCGCTAATCGCTTGCTGTTTTTCTTCTTCTATTTTAGCGAGAGCTGTGTCCAGTTTAGAGCAAAGAGTATCGAAACGTTTCTTATGAGCCGTTTCAGCTATATTTAAGCTGGAAACAATGAGCTCCAATTCCGAAGTCAAATTTCCGCCTACATTAATCAGTTTTCCGATGCTTTTTTGTTTTTCTGAGTAGAAAACAACGCATTTTGAAAAGTCTTCACTCATGAGGTCTATGAGGTCAGTCCCAGATTGCTGAAATGCATTGGCTGAATCTTTAAAGTTTTTGCCGTCTTCTCCGAGGATTTCTTCAATTGCTAAGTAACTCGCATCGCTCTTGAGTTTCTCATCAATCGCATCATGCTCAGATTTTTGTTCTTCAAGCTTGGCTTTTGCCTCTTTTAATGCGTCTCCAGCACGCTGGATTTGTGGCTCGAGATTCTTCACTTGAATGTTTGTGTCATCAAGCTCTTCATCGGCGGCTTTGATTTTGTCTTCGCAGGCCTTAATGAAATCAGCAAGTTCTTGCTTTCTTCCTCCACCAAAACCAAAGAAGCCGCCTTTTTCTGCTGCATGGGCAGCTTTTATATCTTTAAGGGCGGGGCGTTTTTTCTTGGTTACCTCGCCTTGTTCGTTTTTAACTTCTTCACAGCCATTCGTATATCCATCTTTTGTTTGCATGGCGACGTCAACCTTCGCCTGTAGACCCTTTTGCTTAGCAATTAAGCGATCATACTCAGTTTGGGCGTCTTCAACGGTTTCAGATTGAAGCAGCATTGAATTTTTTAAAGCAGTGAATTTTGAACGCGCGTTGTTGATCTCTCTGATCACATCTTTTATATTTTTGTTATCTGCTTGTATTTGGTACATAGCTTCAATTGCAGTATAAAAGACGTTGGCTTTTTCACTGTAGGTTTCTTGTTTTTCAGCTATTCGGAGTGCAGTATCATCAAATACGGCACCTTCTTCAAGATTACCAGATTTACGAACCGTTTCACTGGTCATGGCAGAAAGGCTTGCATATTGTGCAACAATTTGTGAGAGTTGTGCTACAACAGCTTCAGAGTCTTCACCAATTTCCACGGTGGCATAATCAATAATTTCTTGCTGTGCTTCAGCGCCAGTTTTGCCAGAGGTAACAATTTTATGAATTGGGTTCTCTTCCAAAACATTTTTGGCTTCTATAAACTTTTTTTCAAAGCTCTCTAAGCTTTGTTCTAATTGCTCCTGTGCGAGCTGTGCGGAATCTGTATCTTCTACTGCAGCGCTAGCTGCTCCGAATACGTCATCAAAATCACCAAAGTCTATTCCATTATCAACCATTTTATCTGCCTTCTCTTTTTAGCTTCGAGTTATGTAATTTGTGTTCCCGGATTGTTTTATATGTTATTTACGTAACGCAGTCAAGGTTTTTCTGCCTCTTATGAAAACAATTATGGCGTCATGTTGAGGATTCTAAGGCCGGGTCAGCAATTTCGTGGGGTTCATATGAAAAAGAATAAGCGCCATTAAGGCCTTTAGAAATAATTTTTCTAAAAACGTACAGCGATTTTTGTAATTTTATATGGCGATTCTTATGCGCTTCTCTATGCGCAGGGCCGCTTACATGCGCTCGGGGGTTGGAATACCCAAAAGATCTAAGCTTTGTTCAAGCAGTCTTAAGGCCAGCCCTGTAATATATAGGCGGCTTTGTCTGAGCTCTTCATCAGTCTCACCAAGGACAGGGCAATGGCTATAGAAGCTGCTATAGGCCTGTGCGAGGCGATAGGCGTAATCAGCCAGTACATGCGGCGTGTAATTTTGTGCTGCCTGTTCAATGACGCTTGGGAACTCAGTAAGGATTAGGGCTATCTGTGTTTCATGATCGCCGAGCTCTATTGTGCTTGGCGCATGAACAGGGAAGCCTTGATCTTCGGCTTTACGCAACAGGGACTTCATGCGTACAGCTTGGTAGAGTATATAAGGGCCGGTTTTGCCTTCAAAAGAGGTTAAGCGGTCTAGGTCAAATATATAATCAGCGATACGGCTGTTCTGTAAATCGGCGAATTTAATCGCGGCAATAGCGACTTTATGAGCGATGTCTGCGCGCTCTTCTGCGCTATAAGATTCACCTATATTGGCTTCTTCAATGCGCAAGGTCGCTTTTTCAATACCCATTTTGATAAGATCTTGTAATTTCATGACGCCGCCGGCGCGGGTTTTGAATGGGGTGCCGTCTTGGCCATTCATTGTACCAAAGCCAGCATGGATCATTTCAACGTCATCTTTAATAATCTTGGTGATACGCGCCGCGCGGAAAACTTGTTCAAAATGCAGATGCTGGCGTTGATCAACGACATAAACCATTTTAACCGGATCGAAATCTTCAACACGCTGAACGATCGTGGCAAGGTCGGTTGTGCCATACATAACTGCGCCATCGCTTTTATAAAGGATGAGCGGGGGATATTCTTTTTTATCTGTATCTTGCTGTACGTGTATGACGATCGCGCCGCGATCTTTTATCGCATGGCCGTCATCTTGCATTTTTTGCGCCATGTCGGGGATGTAGTCTTGGGCGTTAGACTCGCCAAGCCATAAATCAAAATAGACATCAAGCGCGCCAAAGTTCTTTTTCATCGCTTCGACAGAAATATTAAAACAATGCTGCCATAGGGCGTAATAGCCTGGGCGCTTATTTTGCAGATCTGCTGTCGCTTTGCGAGAAATGGCCATACGATCTTCATTAGACTTGCTGGCCTGTGAGGCTTCGGGGTAGAGTTTCTCGAGGTCTTTAATAGTGACAGGCGGTTCGCTTGGATAATCATCGACTTTGTTTTCGTCAAAATAAACCCATTCAGGGTGGCGGATTTCAAACTCTGAAATCACCATGCCCATATGGGTGCCCCAATCGCCCAGATGAATATCACCCTTGGCATCGTAGCCGATAAACTTCAATGTACGTTTTACGGATTCGCCGATAATGCTTGAGCGTAAATGCCCTACATGCATTGGCTTGGCAGTATTTGGGCCGCCATAATCAACAATGGCGCATTTGCCTTGGCCGCTATCAGGCACAAGGAAGCTTGGGCTGTTGCCCAGTTCAAGTAAATGATTAGAGAGGGCCTCTTCGGTGAGCTTTAAATTTATAAAACCGGGGCCCGCAATGGATACTTCTGAGAATAGGGGATCATTTTGCAGTTCAGCAACGATCGCCTCGGCAATCATGCGCGGGGCTTTTTTCGCGATCTTCGCGGCGGCCATGGCGCCATTACACTGAAACTGCGCTAAGTCAGGGCGGTCAGAAGTGCGCACGGCGCCTAATTCTTCAGGCAAGCCCTGATTTTTGAATATGGCGCCAATATGGTTTGATAGTTGTGCGGTTAAAGCGGTCATTTGGGCTCAATACTCTCTTATTAAAATGTTTTATCAGGCTGCTGATATTATGGTGGATGGCCTATGCAGTCAAGACGGCTTTTATTCTAAGCTAAGGCCTTTGCCGCGCGGGTTAAGCTGAGGAAGACATCTTCTAGATCAGGTTCTTGGGTTGAGACATCAATAATATTCAAATTAAGCTTTTGTAGTTTTGCAATTATCGCGCCTGCGGTCATCTCCGCGGGGTTATAACGAACCGTAATAATCTCAGGGCTATCAATGCTGGTATTCTTCGCACCGATAATCTCGCCAATATTATCGGGCACGGCACTGTCTAAGGTCAGGCGTAATTCTTTGCTTTCGATTTGGCCGAGTAAATCTTGCGTAGAGGCGTCTTTTATAATTTTGCCATTATTAATGATCGCGATGCGGTCACAGAGTTCTTCGGCTTCTTCTAAGTAATGGGTTGTTAGCACGACGGTCGTGCCTGCTTTATTAAGTTTGCGCACATTTTCCCAGAGCATTTGGCGCAGTTCAACATCAACGCCGGCTGTTGGTTCATCCAGTACAAGAATAGGCGGGGTATGGACAAGCGCCTTGGCGATCATTAAGCGGCGCTTCATACCGCCTGATAAGGACCGTGCATAGGCATTAGCCTTATCAGACAGGCCAACCATAGCTAAAAGCTCATCAGTGCGGCGCTCAGCCTTGGGGATGCCATAAAGACCGCCTTGGATGTCGAGTATTTGTGCGGGGGTAAAGAACGGGTCTAAATTAATTTCCTGCGGTACAATACCGATTGAGGCGCGTGCTTGGCGCGTATTTTTATCAAGGTCAGAATTCCAAATTTTAACATCGCCCTCTGTTTTAAGAACAAGGCCAGCCAGAATATTGATAAGCGTTGATTTGCCAGCGCCATTTGGCCCTAATAAGCCATAAATAGAGCCTTTAGGAATATTTAAACTGACATCAGACAAGGCTGTTTTACCAGTTTCCTTGTGCTTTTTACTCGCGGCATATGTCTTGCTTAGATTTTTTATTTCAATCGCATTGGTCATGGTCTTAACGTGTTTTCTCTTTGAATTTATAATAACCGTCACTTGCTAGATATGTATCAAATCCGTCGCCCGTCAACCAGTGGAGTGCATTTTTATCGTGGCGCAGGTAACTATCCCAGAATGCGAGACTGGAAATAAGGATGAGTTCTTCATGGCGCTCACGATTATCACTCGCACCGAGCTGACCGCGCGAGCCGCTATAAATCATATGGTCGCCATCTTCCAACACAAATAAATGCTGATCGGCTTTGTCGATGGCTTCATAGACTTCAAGGCGCGGCTCGTAACCTGTATTGTCTAACGGGCTACCGTCATCTGTGCCTGTCATGTGAAATAACGGTATATCAATCGCCCCGTAAACCACAGCCGCATCATCTTGGCGGTTAAAGGACGGAATGGGGGAGTATATAATGCCCGCTTTAAAATCTTCTTGTTTGTATTGATAAAGGCGTTTGCCGCGCCCTAGTGTTTGTCCTGCCATGATTTGACTTGTACCAGCCCCAAAAGAATGACCAGACATGCCCATATTGTCAAAATCCATACGCTGATACAGCGTATCGTCAATATTTTTCGCCGTTTTAAGGCAGCGAATGGCAAAGGGGACGTCTTGGTAGCGTTGTAAGGCGGCCTTGCGCGGAATTTTTGCGGCGCGGATATTATCCCATGGATGCCCCGCTTTTCCTTCCCACAGGCTGCTATCTGTGCCGTGATGCTGTATGTGAACAATGATATAACCAAAGCTCGCAAGGTATCGTGCAACAAAGCCTGCGCCATCACGCGTACCGCCAAGCCCATGTGACCATATAATTACAGGTAGTTTTTTGTCTGATTGTTCCATGCCTTCGATAGGGGCTGGCTGATATATCTTATATAAAACGGCGCGATCACCGCGATCCGTATCAATCCATTTACCGCGCGCGATGAGAACTTTATCGGCTGGCGTTGGGTCTGTGCGCCAACGGGGAATAATTAAATCGCTCATGAATAGATAGCCTTTAACATTAGTATTAAATATGCAGAAAAGAGTTTTAGCGCGAAATGCTATTATAGGCCAGATATTAAAGCGATAATCTTATCCTATTGAGTGGTTTTATATCTTTTTAAATATAGGCTGTGCTAAAAATTCTTGCTTTTTTTAATATTAATTTGGGATTAACCAAATTAATGCTTGCGCTTAAATTAAGTTTGTTCTAAAAATGTTTTTATCGGATGGACGCGCGGTTCGATTAAGAGAGTGTGTACGCGCAGTGATTGTTTTGAGGTCTATTCAAAAAGGCGCAGGGCAATCAGACGAGCTTTAAAGCTCGATATAACAGAACAAGTTTCTTTCTCTTTCCCCAAAGAAAAGAATGGCCGGTTTCAGAGCAATTTGAAACCGGTCTCCCCTTTTTAGGGGCCTAATTCTTTAAATTTCATATAAAAATATAGTCAGATTTAGCGCAGAGCGTTTCATTGCCCTTTTTTAACAAAGAGGGCAATGGTTGTTGTGGACGATGTTTATTCGTGGCGAGTATTAGAGAGCTGTGATTATTCGTTTTTGCGCATCTCAGCAAGCAAAAATCCAATATCGCCATTGCCTTTTTGGATAACGGCAGAAAAATCAGCACGTTGCGTGATAATCATGCTGGTGCCTTCGACAGAGATATCGATAATTCTCAATGATCCATTACGATTACGAACGCGCCAGTCCAAATTAACTTCTGGGCCATTTTCACCTTTTGGCGGAAGGATTACAGAGGATACGATAAAGTCACGTTTTCCGCGCTTATTGGCGCTTTTAACAAGGATCTCTTGGCCTTTATAATCGCCAAATCGACGGGCGTAGATATTCACAACCATTTTTTCGAACAGGTCGACATATTCTTTTTTCTCGCTATCTGAGATGTCGCGCCAGTGATGCCCGAGTGCAAATTGTGCGATGGTTTTAATATCAAAATGACTGTCAAGCAGAGCTTTGAAGCGTTTCTTCTTTTGCGCTTCGCTAAGCTTAGCATTGCTTAAAAACTCCAGGCCAGTATTCGACATTTTAGAGACAAATTTAATGACGTCTTCTTCTTGTGCTGCGGCTGCATCGGCATAAGCCGCATTTTTAATGCCAGGCATAGCCATAACGACAAATGCGCTACAAACAAGAGCTGTTAATAAGTAAAGAGGTCTAACCATAGTCTTTTATGCCTTAATATTAAAATAGAATAGGGGCGCATTACTGTCCGTCATAATCCGGTATGTCTTGTAAGAACATATCATCAGTGTTTTTGTCAGCAACTAAGCTTGCACGGTTTTGTACGTAAACACTACGAACAGTCGCATAGTAATCAATAGCGCCCATTTTCAACTCAGCGAGAACGTCAAGGAGCTCTTCACGTTTAGAGATAGCTTCGACGCCCATGCGAGCATATAGCCATTCTTCTTGGTCTGTGTTGGTCAACCACCACTGTAGTGGATCCATAGCTGCGTCAACAATGCGGCCTGAGAAGTCGCGGAAAGAGCCGGGGCCCATTAATGGAGCAACAAGATATGGGCCATGGCCAATGCCCCAAACAGCAAGCGTTTGGCCGAAATCTTCTTCTTCAAACTCAATGCCTTCATAGCCCGCAACGTCAAACAAGCCGCCAACACCAATAAGGGAGTTAATGGCTGCGCGGGTTACTACATTGCCAGCACCTTTAAGGTCGCCTTGCAATAATTCATTACCTAAATAAATAGGGCTTTTTAAGTTACGCAGAGCGTTGCGTACGCCAGTGCGTAGTTCGGAAGGAACAACAAAACGATAGCCCTGTGCGATAGGCTTGAGAATAATTGCATCTGCTGTCTCATTAAAAGCAAAGACTGCGCGGTTGGCGCCTTCAAAAGGGTCAGATATACCGCCCGTCATTGATTTGTCAGATGTAGAGCACGATGTCAATGCGATAGCAGAGAACCCGATTATAAGGTTTATCTGTAGGGATTTACCTGATTTTTTAAAATAATGTATCGCAGTGTTTACTATATTCATAACTGGCCTCTATGCACCTGATTTAATTTCTTAATAAATGAACGAATCTAATATTATGATCGTCTACTCTTATAGATAATATATCTACAGTCTTACCGAAAGGTTACCAACGCGAAAAAATAATATTACACATGTTTTTATAATCAGAAACCACCGCTGACGCGATAAAGGCCATATAAATACCATACATAAGGTTATTAATTGTGCGTTAATATGCTTATCCAAACGCATCTGTTTAGTGTGAATAGGACGCTTCGTCAAGTGAGTATTCAGTTCTTGCTTGTTTTAGTTAACCATCTTCAATGGTAAATAACGCGCCGCCCCCTAAAAGCAGCGTGATAAATGCGGGACTCCAAGCCGATAATATGACGGGTATTTGCTGAGATGCGCCCAATGCATTTAAGAAACTGGAGCCTAAAAATATAAAGAATCCAATAAATATACCGGATAATATAAGCAAGGATGTATTGCCACTTCTTTGAGGTCTTAAGGAGACAACCGCAGCCAGCAAAACCATGGCGACAAATAAAACAGGCAGGGCCAATAAGTTTTGCAGATGAATTTTCATGCGCGTGCTATCAAAGCCTGCGGTTTCAAGCGTTTTGATGAAACTTGGCAGCTTCCAAAATGAAATGGTCTCAGGGGACGAAAAGGTCTCCTCAATGTCTTCACGCGTGAGGTCTGTGCGCAAAGTGTAGTTATTGACAGGCATAGCAGGGGCGCTGCCTGTGTTTAATATAGCTTGGCTGAAACGCCATTGGCCTTTTTCAAGAATGGCCTCATCGGCATCTATGCGGCGGATAAAATCGTCTTTTTCGCTAAAGTAAAAGGCAATGACCTTGTCGAGCTCCCAGCTTTCGCGATGAATTTTCTCTGCATGAATAATGATATAGCCATCAGCATCATCTTCATTTTTCTGCTTCAGCCATAAGCCGCCCTCAAATAAAGCAATCAAATTACGCTGATGGCTTAAATGGTTGCTTTCCAATTGTTCGAACCGTGCTAATAAGGCGGCGCCTAAAGGGTTTATGGCTGTGATTTGTACAATGCCAATAAGCAAGGCAACGGAAACAAGTGGCGCTAAGAACTGCCACGCAGAAAGACCTGCGGAGCGAATAATGACAAGTTCACTGCGGCGGGAGAGCTGCCAGAATGTGTAAATAGAGCCAAATAAGATGATGAAAGGCATAATGACTTGGCCTATCTCGGGCAATTTCAAAAGCGCCATATGCAAGACAAGGGATAGTGGCACATCATCAAATTTACTGGCGCGACGAATAAGCTCTACCGTATCAAACAGGTAAATAATACATAAGAATAAAGCGAGCAGGCCAAGGCTGTTGCGCAAATAATTTTTAACCAGATAGATATTTAATGTATTGATCATAAGCGCGCGCCCTTATTAAGAAGTAAGCGGCGGCGAAAGCTCTCACCGAATTGACTGAGTGTATACCCACATAATACTATGGGCAGCATAGTGATCATATAGAGCAATATTATGCCGAAATTGTGATCTTTCGCGATGTTGAAAAAGACAAGATAAAGGCTTTGCAATAAAATAATAGATATGGCCGCAACAATAATGCGCCGCCCCTGACCGCGCCTGTCTACAGGGCCTAAAAGTAACGCGCATAATGCGATTAAAGCGAAACATGGCGCTAAAAGTGGGCTAATAATTCGTCGATGAGCTTCGACCATAAATTCGCGCTTATGACGCAAATCATCGCTATCCGTTAAATCAGGATTGAGTAATTGAATGAAGGTGCGCTCATCAGGCTCAACCCAACGATCGCTGACGCGGCCTTGGTCATTGGGGATGTCGATACTATAGCGCGCGAATTGTAACTTATTTAACGCTTTGCTTTTTGGGTTATAGCTTTGTCTGATGCCGTCAAAAACTAAAACTTGTTGTCCATTCTCTGTCGAAACAATCACGCCTGATTTGGCGACGATAGTCGAGGCGGGCTCATCTTTTTTACGAGCGTCATGAATAAGCATACCGCTTAAGCTGCCATCGGCATTGCGTTTGCGTATATAAATAGTCACGCCTTTAGCCACAGAGTTAAAAACCCCTTCACGGAAGATCAGGCTTGAATATTCTGCTTTCACTTCTTTGCTTAGACGCTGCATTTTAGCGGATGCTGATGGCCCCGCCCATGTCGTCATGAACATCAATAATAACGAGGTAAGTATCGATAAAACAATGGCAGGTCGTGCAATACGCCCCGGTGAAAAGCCCAGTGAGCGCATGACGACCAGTTCACTATCTGTTGTCATGCGATTATATAGAAAGAGGGTCGCAATTGATAAGGCTATGGGGACAATAACTTCAAAAAAACGTGGCAGAGCCAGTAAGATAAGCAGCATAAAGATACTGCCCGAAGCACCCGATTCAATGATGAGCTCTAGGAAGCGCAGGGATTGCGACAAGAAAATTACGCCCGTTAGCGTCAGCGTTACGATGACCGTAATGCCCAGGAGTTGCCAAAATAAATATTGATTAATAATCTTCATGCGCTGTTTATGACGTATTACGCGGTAAAATTCAAGTGCATATTCACGGTGCAAATTGTGTATGAGTGCTGATCCTTTTGCGGTTAAGGATTGACCTTTTCGGGGGGCTCAGCCATGATATTTGCAGTTTAAACAATGCGATTAAAACACATAATTTTTATATTAAGGAATGCCCATGCAAATTTCATTTCAAAGTCAATTAACAAATAGCGCTGAAACGCTGATTTTCCCTGTTTTCAAAGGACAGGAAATGCACGGCGCTTTATTGGATTTGGATAAGAAAACTGACGGGCTGATTTCTGAACACGCAGGGCAAGCACAGCATTTTAAATATAAGTTAGGCGAGTTTTTATTAATACGCCTGCCAAAATCAAGCGGTTATAGACAAGTCGTATTGCTCGGCCTTGGTGAAGAAGCAAAAATGAACGCTGACCATGCAGAAACCGCAGGCGGTAAATTGTGCAAAATGCTCAAACAGGTTCATGCGTGTAATGTGGGCATCTATTTAGAGCAAAACATAATTGATAATGAAATCGCAATGGATATTATCACCGCCCATATGGCTTTGGGCCTAAACTTAGCGGCTTACACGTTTGATAAATATAAAGATAAACGTGATGAAAAGGACGATAAAGTCACAATTGAAAATATAGAATTCGTCTGTAATGATGCGAATACAGCGAGCGAGATATACGAAGACTTACACGCCGTGGCAGAAGGCATATTCTTCGCACGTGATCTTGTGAATGAGCCCCCTAATGTACTTTACCCAGAAAGCTATGCTGAAACGGTTAAAGATAAATTGAAGCCACTTGGCGTGCAAATCGAAATTCTTGATGAAAAGAAAATGGTCAAAATGGGCATGGGCGCATTAACCGCCGTTGGTCAAGGTTCTGAGCGCGATTCATGCATGGTGATCATGCGTTGGAATGGCGGCAAATCGGGTGAAAAGCCACTGGGTTTCGTTGGTAAAGGCGTAACATTTGATACGGGCGGTATTTCGATTAAACCTGCCGCGCAAATGGATCTCATGAAAATGGATATGGGTGGCTCGGCTGCGGTCTGTGGTTTGATGCTTTCTTTAGCGCTTCGTAAAGCCCCCGTTAACGTCGTTGCGGCGATTGGCCTTGTTGAAAACATGCCCTCTGATAACGCGTATCGCCCTGGTGATATTATCAAAGCTTATAACGGCAAAACAATTGAAGTGCTCAACACTGATGCGGAAGGCCGCTTGGTGCTTTGTGATACCTTGTCTTATGTTCAAGAACAAGACGACCCTAAAATCCTGATTGACCTTGCGACATTAACGGGCGCAATCATGGTGGCGCTGGGGACTGAACACACAGGCGTGTTTACAAATTCAGATGACCTCTGGTCAAAAATGGAAAAATCTGGCGCGCATAGCGGCGAGAAAGTCTGGCGTATGCCACTCGGTGAAAACTTTAGCGATGAAATGAAAAGCAAAATTGCTGATTACGCTAATCTGGGTGCGGTTGCGCGCTTTGGCGGCGCATCAACGGCAGCAGCATTTTTGGAATTCTTTATTGATAAAGACCGTCCTTGGGCGCATATGGATATTGCTGGGACAGCATGGGCGCATAAAGATAAAGTGCTTGGTCCGCATGGCGGTACTGGCGCGGGCGTTCGCGTGTTGCACAACTTAATCTCTGATCATTACGAGTAAATGGCCGTATAAATGACTGATATCCGTTTTTATCACCTACAACAGCAAAGCTTAGAGCAAGCTTTGCCGTTATTATTGCGCAAAGCGCTTGATAACGGTAAGCGCATTTTGGTGCGCACGGGGGATGAAAACTATATTGAAGGCCTTAGTCAGGCTCTCTGGGGCTATCGTAATCATGGCTTTATCCCTCACGGCGCTGCTGCTGAAGCACATAGCGAAGACCAGCCTGTCTTATTAACCGCCGCGCTTGATAACCTTAATAAAGCCGATATGCTGGTTTTAACGGGCGGTAGTGATAATAGCGATATTGCTGATTATTCACTTTGTTGTGAAATGCTGAACGGCCATAATGCCGATGAAGTAAAGACCGCGCGCGCCCATTGGAAAGCTTATAAAGAAGCAGGGCATTCAATCACCTATTGGAAGCAAACCGATAATGGTGGCTGGGAACAAAAGGCTTAAGGCATAATGTGCGGCATTACAGGTATTCTTAATCTGGGCACAAGCCCCGACCCATCATTCGATAATGAGGCCTTGCGCGCAATCGCAGCTGATATGACGGAACGCCTTGAGCATCGCGGACCCGATTCATCGGGGGTGTGGTCTGACCCCGATAATGCCCTTGTCCTTGGGCATCGCCGCTTAGCGATTGTGGATTTATCAGCGCATGGCCATCAGCCGATGATTTCACGCAAACAGCGCTATGTTATTGCTTATAATGGCGAGATTTATAATTTCCCTGAAATTAAACGGGCGCTTGAAGATGTCGGCCATAATTTCATTGGTCATTCCGATACAGAAGTTATTTTAGCGGCCATAGAGTATTGGGGCATTAATACGGCGCTTCAAAAGATTAATGGCATGTTTGCTATTGCTCTATGGGATAGACACAGCGCAGAATTACACTTACTGCGTGACCGCTTTGGAAAAAAGCCTCTTTATATTGGCTGGGCGGGGAATCAAATTATCTTCGCTTCTGAGCTTAAGGCTTTTGCGGCGCATCCAGAGTTTCAAGCGAATAAGAAAATTGATAAAGATGTACTGGCTCTATATATGCGCCACTCTTACGTGCCTGCGCCATATTCAATTTTTGAAAATGTCTGGAGCTTGCCTGCAGGGCATCGCGTGACGATAAATAAGCGTAAAATTGATATTGGCGCTGATTTATCAAAATATTTTGAAGTCTATTTTAATGCAATAACGACACTCGCTGACCAACGCGCGGCTATACATACGCAGCAAAGCGATGATGATGCGGTTAATGCGCTTGATAGCCAAATGCAGGCGGCTGTTAAGCGGCGTTTAATCTCCGATGTGCCGCTCGGTGCATTTTTATCTGGGGGTATAGATTCCTCGCTTATCGTCGCGCTGATGCAAAAGCAAATGAATGCGCCTGTGAAAACATTTTCTATCGGCTTTAACGAGAAAAAATATAACGAAGCCGAGCACGCCAAGGCGATTGCTGAGTATTTAGGGACGGAGCATCATGAATATTATGTAGATGCCGCCGATGCGCTGAAAAGTTTAGAAGCGATGGCGGATATTTATGATGAACCTTTTGCTGATGCCTCGCAAATTCCTACGTTTATGGTCGCTGAGCGCGCCCATAAAGATGTGACGGTCGTCTTAACGGGCGATGGCGGCGATGAAATGTTTGGCGGCTATAAGCGCCATTTTGAAGCGCCCGCTATTTGGCGAAAAATGCGCTTAATGCCGCTTTTCCTACGGCGGCCTTTAAATAATATGCTGCATAAAATCTTGCCGCAATCGCTGCAAGCGCGCAATGGTCGTGTTAATCGCTTGCTTGAGGTATTGGAAGCGCGCAGTCTGCGCGGCTTTTACGATGCTATTTCGCAGCAATGGCACGCTACTGATAAGCTTGTTAAGGGCAGTAAAGCCTTGCCGCTCTTATCCAAAGATATTCATTTTCAGGCGGATGGACTTAAAGACGAAGAATCGATGATGTATTGGGATGTCTTATCGCATTTACCCGACCGTATGATGGTTAAGGTTGATAGGGCGACTATGGCTAATTCGATTGAAACGCGCTCTCCCTTTATGGATCTCGACATTTTTAAATTTGCGTGGACATTGCCCCTTACTCAAAAAATCCGCAGGGTTAAGGGTAAACAGCAAGGCAAGTTTATTGTCCGTGAATTACTGGCTCGTTATGTACCGCGTGATTTATTTGAGCGTCCCAAACAAGGCTTCAGCCCGCCGATTAATGAATGGCTTTGCGGTGATTTAAAAGACTGGGCGAGTGAGATATTGTTCGATACGCAAGCCGGGGCGAATGATTATTTTGAAATGGGTGCGATTGAAAAAGCATGGCAACGCGCACAGCAAGGCTCACAGGCGGATAGTTTGCGTATTTGGAATGTCTTAATGTTCCATTTATGGTATAAACGTTGGATGTTATAGTTGGATGTTATATGGGGCTTGATGCCTTTATCCAGCTTTCTCGTATTGCATATTGTTTTACTAATATTATGAGCTAAATAAATTTAAGTGAATATGTTGAAGCCTATGGGCGCCCTATCGATTTGGCCACGCGCTAAATCATCATTTCTTGTCTTGCTGACTGTGTTGGTCATGCTTGGGCTGTCTGTGCAAGACCAAGGGGCATTTGAGGTCTTACTCGGCGTGCTTAGTGATGCGTATATTACGGTGAGTGTTTTTGTCGCCTTTACGCTCTGCCTTTTTTACAGCCTTGAATCTATTTTTAAAATAAACACCAAAGCACTTATGCGTAAATATAAACATTTACAAGTGCCTATCGCCGCCGCCTTGGGCTCGTTACCGGGCTGTGGCGGCGCGATTATTGTGATGACACAATATGTCCGTGGGCGCTTGTCTTTTGGTGCGGTGGTTGCGGTTTTAACCTCGACCATGGGCGATGCGGCATTTTTGCTTTTGGCACAGGCGCCAAAGGCGGGATTTGTCATGATGGGAGTTGGCTGTGTTGTCGGCGTGATTAGTGGCTATATAATTGATGCTATTCACGGGCAAGACTTTCTACGTCCTAAAACAGAAGAAATTCAGAGTGCGAAAACATTAGAAGGTGGTGTGAGCAAGCCTTTTACAGTGACGATTTTTGACAAGATTTGGTTGGCGATGATTGTGCCAGGTTTTGGGTTGGGCGTATTAAGCGCGCTACAAATTAAGACCTTGGGCTCTTTATCAGAAACGTTTACCGCTCAAGCTATATTATATTTAGGGGCAGCAGGGGCGCTGCTTGCAGCATCGATGTGGATGTATATGGCGTTAATTCGCCCGCATGATAAAGGTGAGCCTTATGGTGCGGCGCATAATGTCCATGTCAGCAGTGAACAAGATCACCCTGTACATCGCGTTATACAGGATACAAACTTTGTGACAACATGGGTTATCTTGGCTTTTTTCACATTTGAAATGAGCGTTTATATGACGAATCTGGATTTGGTTTCAATTTTATCAGGGGTGTCGGCCTTTGTGCCTTTAATGGCGATCGTGATTGGCTTTATTCCCGGCTGCGGCCCACAGATTTTACTAACGACCATGTATTTAAATGGCGTTGTACCGCTTTCAGCGCAGCTGGGTAATGCAATTAGTAATGATGGGGATGCATTATTCCCTGCGATTGCTATGGCGCCCAAGGCGGCGGTAATGGCCACTATATATTCTGCGCTGCCTGCTTTTATCGTCGCATATGGATATATGTGGTTATTTGAACACTAGCTCTTGCATATTACTTAAGAAAAACCATACTGATTTTAGATTATTTATTGAAAGGATACGCCTATGTCGAGTTTAAAAGTAACGGATTCCAGTTTTGAGAAAGACGTTTTAAAAGCAGAAGGCCTTGTGGTCGTCGATTTTTGGGCTGAATGGTGCCAACCATGCCAAGCCATGTCACCTTTAGTTGACGAAATCGCGACAGAAATGTCTGAAAAGCTGCGCGTTGTAAAAGTGAACATTGAAGATAGCCCAGAAGCGCCAACAAAATACGGTGTACGCGGTATACCAACTTTAATGGTTTTTAAGGGCGGTCAAGTTATCGATACACGCGTTGGCGGTATGAATAAAGACCAGCTGAGCGAATGGCTTGGTGGCTTAGAGTAAGACTCTAAAATATCCTCCATCAGTGCTTTTGGTCTGACTTTTACACTATTATTATTGACCCCGTATATGAATTTATACGGGGTTTTTAATTGACATATTTCCGCCTTTCTGTTTTACTCTTTCCATAAAATAAGAAGGTGCTTCTATGTCGACCGATAAACCAGAAGAAATCACTATGGCTTTAGCCGTGATTGATCGCTTAGATCAGGACGACCACGCTGAGTTTTTAGCGCTAAAAAAAGCGCTGCCAATACTGGCTGTAAAACTACAGCAAGCAGGCGAGGCGGTCACCGAAGAGATCCTTGAAGATTACGCCTTGCATGGCAGTTCTTTTATCGCTGAAGCTATAAAAACATTGGCGCCTTCATCTCAAAAAAATAAATCTGGACCAAGCTATGAGGAGGTCGTGAGCAGCTTTGTGCCTATGGAAGCTGTCGCCGAATTCATAGATCAAATGGATAATGATGAAAATGTTGAGATTAATGATTTTTTTCGTATCTGCATGGAAGAGCCTTTAGATGAAGTTAAAAAAGCCTATAGCTATGGGCTAGATATTACCGTTGATGATCACGTCTTTATACGTGAAGCGATTGCTCGAGGCCTCGTCGATGTGGCTAATTTCCTGGTATCAAAAGGAGCAAATCTGACCTATCTACGCCCCGAAGATATTTTAAATTTATTCAATTGTGGATATGAGGAGGCAGCTTTAAATGTTCTAGATTGCTTCTGCGATGATGACAGATTCTGCGGTGATATGTTGATGTTAAGTGCCCGATATGGCTATACCGAAGTGATTAATCACTTATATGGGCGCGGCTTTGATGTTCTTATCAATGAGGGCGATGCCTTACTTTGGGCGGCACAAAATGGCGACCTTGAAACCGTTAAGTTTTTGTACGAAATTGCAGGGGCCGACATAAATATGCGCAATAATGCCGTGGTTGTTGAAGCTATGTATTCAGGAGATGACGATACTTTTGCATATGTCCTTGAGGCTGGAGGGACGTTAGAAGAGTTTAGTGATGACGAGGTTATTCAATTAATTGAAGGCTGTAGTTTGAACATAATCATGACGTTGATGCTAAAGCATAGCCATGTCGCAATGCGTGGCCCAGTCATGAAAAAAATAACGGAAATAAATGAATCGACAATGAAGTGGAGGGCGTTAAACCCTCTTGAGACTGAATGCCCTCCTAAATGTCACCTTCTAAATCCTCATTATTATAATAATGACCTATATATGTATTTATGCGATTTACTTGATCATGAGAAAGCAGAAAACATCAGTATTCATGCTTATAATACGGCAGCGCTTTTGGGTAGTGAAGAGCGTGTAATGGCTTACCTTGAAAAATGGGGGACGCAAGGTCAGCAGCCTTTATATGATTTGATTCGTCATATTTCCCTCCCTAAAAAAGGTCGTATCGATTTGAAATCGTGGAGTGATGCCGTGATGCAGAATGGCCCAGAGATGGCTGTCCTTGTTCAATTCGCAGATCGTCTTCCTCAGCCAGAGCGGAGTACTTGCGGGCGCCAATACTCCGTGGCTAAAACACGTGAAAGTGTGGCGGAGTTTGTCTATCCAAACGGTGTAAAAAATAAAGATTTTGCTAAATTCAGTATTGGTTACCTTTGGAGCGAAGAAGCTTTTGAGAAGGGGCGCGTGGCCATAGAAAGTTACAATAAACTATATGGCCATCTTGATGCACCAAAGCCTGGCCAATCTATACCTGACATTAAAATTGATGGTGCATTATTTGATAAACCTAAATATAACTTCTATAAGCTCAAAGACGGTGACTTACGTGGGCTAGCTTTGGGTGAGCATGTTGATTGCTGTCAGCATTTGAATAATGCAGGTAGCGCTTGTGCGAAGCATGGGTTTTTGTCCCCACATGGTGGATTTTACGTTGTCGCGGATAAGGAAAATGACGAAATTATTGCTGAAAGCTGGGTTTGGCGCGGTAAAAAAGGTGAAGTTGTTCTTGATAGCCTTGAATTCCTAGATGGCCGTATGGATCCGAATAACTGGCAAAAACTGTTAGGCTGTCTATCCGATGAATTTAAAAAACATGCCGATATAACTGCGCTGCATCTTGGTCCGCGCGGCGATACGCCCGCGGCGTTGCCGACCCCTATATTCCCTAAAATCACAGGCGTAGAAAACCTCGCTCACCCCATTGATTATGTTGGCTACCGCGATACAAAGCGTACGCAATTTCAGATTTTCAAACGATAGTTACCGCCTTGATATAGATTTTTTGTTTTGATTACCGTATGGTACAAAAAATCAAACAGAAAGCGCGTCACTATGATTTGGTATTATATCCTGCTTTATGCCCTAATACAGGGCGTTACTGAGTTCCTACCGATAAGTTCATCAGGGCATTTAATTTTGGCTCATGAATGGGTTGACGGCCAAAGTGGTGTCGAGGCGCTTAATGACCCGTCCAAAAAATGGGCTGAAGATGCGGTGATTGATATCGCGGTTCATGTCGGCACATTATTTTCAGTGTTGTTGTATTTCTGGCGTGATTTCTTTGGTATTGCGCGGGGTGTTCTACTATCTATTGGTTCGTTTGTAACACCTAAATCAGCCCGTAATACGGATGTTGAAGCCGCGCAAGGATTGCGCATGGCATGCCTTATTATCCTTGCTTCTATGCCCGTGATTATTGCCGGTTATCTTTTACATGAATGGCAACCTGAATGGTTGCGCTCGCCAAAAACAGTTGCTTGGACAACGCTTATTTTTGCTTACGTCTTGTGGCTGGCTGATCGTTTTCGTCCTGCGGAATTGGTGATTGAAAAACTCACAGTGAAGTCGGCTTTATTGATAGGTTGCGCACAAGTTCTCGCTTTAATACCTGGAACCAGTCGATCGGGCATTACGATGACTGCGGCGCGCGCTTTGGGCTTTACGCGCGATGCTGCCGCGCGTTTTTCGTTATTCCTCGCTGTCGTTGCGATTAGCGGCGCGGGCGCTCTCGGAGGCCTTGATGTCTTAAAAAGCGGCGATGCGCAGCTTGGCGCTAACGCCATTATCGCGGCGTTAATTTCATTTGTCGCAGGCTATGGCGCGATAACAATCATGTTCAAATGGCTGCAAAATCACGACTTCACACCTTTTGTGTTATATCGTGCATTTTTAGGCCTCGCTCTGTTACTCATGGTCTATCTTTAAGATTTTGGGACTAAGCTGTCGCCTGATCTACCCATTTCGATTCCTCGGGCTAACGTTGGGTAGTTTTCACGCAATTGCTGAATCTCAGGTGGTATTTCATCAGGAGCCTTCCCTTTATAGCGGGCAAGCTGTTCTGCGGCTTCTTTATAGGCATCCTGCTGTTCGGGCGTGGTGCCATATTCCCTTCTCAGGCCGCTCTCGAATGCGGCCTCAGCATCCTGCTTACGCTTAATGCCTTTGTATTTATTCGTCATTTCACCGGTGAACCCACCAAATATGCGGTTCGCATACATCGAGCTTTTTGAGACAAGCGAGGATGTGATGTCGTCTTTTTGATCGACAAAGGTTGGGACGCTCGCGCCAATCCAACGCAATATACTTTGCGGGATTTGGTCAACCAGCTTAAATGAGGAAACCCCAATCATATAAAGCAGCATAGTAAACATGACCAAATAGAACATCTTATCAACGGGAGCACGGATTGAATCCGCTAAGCCGAGTTCCTCAGTTGAACCAGATCCGCCGACATTGGCAATAACAATATTCCAAATATCAATTAGAACATTCGCCATGGCTGAGAATATAGTGATAGAGGCAATAAAACCCATGATAATCATGACGGGTCGCACGAAGATCTCGAAAATCAAATAATAACCATTAGCCGCGCCTTGTCCAGGTAAGCCACCACCGTCAATATGAAGATGTGATAAAGCCCAAAGCGGTACGCCAATCATGGCTTCAAACACGGTTTTTATCCAAGTGCCGACAGCAAAGAAGAAATACATAAAGGGCAACATTGGGACAATATAGAATAAGACAAAACCGGCCGTCAGTGTTATAGATGCCGCGCTTACAAGAGCGGAGCCTAGGGCGCCGGCAAAGTCACCAGCGCCTGAAAGCGGGTTATCTGCCCCTGTAACGAGATCAGCAATCATAGCGCCCGCACCCATCGACAAGTTACGAATAGAACCTTCAATGAGGGATTTGCCTAGGCCTGAAAGTTTGGCCAAGGGGTGGACATTCTGTGCTCCAGTCGTGTTATCGGTCATCGAATAAAGACCTTCAATGCCAAATATCCAAGCCACAGCGGCTTCGAAACTGTTACCTTGTGCGCCACGACCACCCGTACCGGGGCCATCAGCCAACCATAACTTATAAAGCTCGTAATAAGCCCTTGCAGCGGTACGTTCCCCGGCGCGCGGCAATATTACGCCGTCTATAAAGGCTGCAGAATCGGGGTTAAATAAATCTGCACGTATAAAGTTTGTTTCATTGCGTGAGCGGATCTCCGCGACACGCTGCATAGTGAGTGGCCATAAGTGAATAGAAGGCATGCCGTTAATAGAATCAATTAAGGCGCCATTAATTTCGGCTATTCTGTTGTACCAAATGCCTGCGCCAGCCCAGCCTCTATCGAGCAGTGCTTGTGGGACTAAGCTTAGATTATTAGCGTTAATATTATCGCGTTCTGCAGTAACGGCAGCTTCAATGATACAGTTAAGATGCTGACGGAGTAATATGGCACCATCAACCTTTATTTGTTCCACTGTAGTAATCGGGGCAGTGCTTGTGGTTATGGCGGGGACAGGAGCAAACCAATCCTGCGCCCATCTCTGCGCGTGCGTAAAGAGTACATTTCCAAATGGATATAAACCGTCCGATTGATCGACCTGTGTGTTGGGGCAAGTCGGTTTAGTGTATCGACCCGGCTCATTTAACCACATAGAAGCAATAAGCTCGTAATATTTCCGTTGAATAAGCTCCGTCCCTGGGCTCGAGGTGTTCACAGCAGGGAAGATGATCTCTCCACAATAGGGGCGAACGCCGCCGGCATCGTTGTAGCTTGGAGCAGGTAATGGCTGACCGCCAGCCCAAGCAGCTGCGTAACGGGCAGGATCCATTGAGCCAATACGCAGAATAATATCCCCTCCGCTAGAGAATGCGCGAGCATCATCATATGTTTGATAATTGTTCGAAGCATTGACCATAGCGAGGCGGTCATCAGTATTTGGGTTAATCAGATAGGCTGCAATTTCCTTGTTAAAATTGGCATGAACATATTTTCTAGGGAAAATATTCCTTTCTATGATGAAGCATAAATTGGCCATATGTATGTAGCCAACAAGTTCCATGGCATCGTTGGCCACAGGGGTACCGACCATTGTATTGGCATCCATAAGCCCGTTAACGGTTAGCTGTGTGTTGAATTGCTGCCAGACATTTGTGGCAAGGCTGGAGCCCCATTTTGCTGAATATAATACACTATATTGTCCAAGATTTAGGCCGTTTGATATCGGGATGATAAGCCCAAACGCTGTGATGAGGCGTAGTGGCGCCCAGAGCCTTGAAAAACGTTTACCAAAAGGCGTGCCGCTTTGTACG
Organism: uncultured Micavibrio sp.; assembly: GCA_963977125.1. Lineage (GTDB taxonomy): Bacteria > Pseudomonadota > Alphaproteobacteria > Micavibrionales > Micavibrionaceae > UBA2705. The sequence goes on along the minus strand of CAXBNJ010000002.1, from coordinate 461,930 downwards.
GTCTCTAGAATAATTGTCGCAATAAAATAAAGTAAAATAAATAGCGCTACCGCCGCTATAGTATAGCTGAAAAAGGCGAACATTTGTTGTAGGGCAAGGTGGAATGGCCAAGGGAATACTGCAGGGATAGGGACTATTTCGACAGCCGAGTCAGAGCCATCATGGCGCATGGCTATGCAGTCATTCGCTGCGTCGCCCACGCAGGAGCCAAAAAAACCTGTAGATAAGCCTGTTAGTGTATTTGTGGTAGGCACCCCAAATATGCGGTCAAGCAGGACAAAGGCAATGTCATTTGTCGGGTCTGGCGTAGTAAATATTTGAGCCCAAGCTCCTGGGATTAACAACGCGAATATCAAAGCCAGAACTTGCGCAAAGATTAAGAATATTGCTGTCGTAATTAAGCAAAACACAACGATTTGATCAAGATGCTTACGATCAAAGACCAGATTATGTTTAGCGGCAACCAGAACATTAAAAATACCGAACTTTCCAAAATTATCGCCTTTTAAATAAGTGTGTCCGATAGGTAGAAGGCCTACATTAAAAAAGATCTGAGCCATAAGCAGCGCAATCGTCGAGAAGCCCGAACGCCATATCTCGGTGACACGCGGAATAATGCCCGGCAATAAAGCGTATTTAAATGCCGCGGGAAGTGTGATGTTTTTTACAGTATTATTGGTCATAAATACTTAGCTCTTATCTGTTTTCTCGTCTTTAACATTATGTATCTTTACTTGCTAACTGCCGGGCGCCCTCATACCTGACATGGCGTCTTTCGTGCCGCCCGTAAGTTGTCCAAACATATGTCCACCACCAATCGCGGCATATTGAACAAGTCCGCCAGCCGCATCTTGTGATTGATCAACGAATGAAGAAACATTCGCGCCCATCCAACGCAGGATTTGCTGTGGAATAAGCTCAACCAATTTAAAGGACGATACAGCCATCATATAAAGGATGATCGTATAAACGACTAAATAGAAGAGTTTATCGACAGGCCCACGAATGGATTCAATCATCGTGGCTTGTTCGGTCGCGCCCGTGCCGCCGACATTGGCAAGGACGATATCCCATATGTCATGGAGAACGGCAGCCATAGCGGCAAACACACTTATGCCGGCAATCAAGCCGAATATAATCATGATTGGTCGTAAGAAGATTTCAAAAATCAAATAATAACCATTCATAGCGGCGTCACCAGGCAGGCCATTACCATCAATACGAATATGTGCTAGAGCCCAGAGTGGAACGCCAACCATAGCTTCAAAGACTGTCTTAAGCCAGTTACCGACAGCAAAGAAGAAATAGATAAATGGCAAGAATGGAATAACGTAATACAAAACAAACCCTGCTGTGAGGCCAATGGTCGCGACACTAAACATGACATCAGCGACGACGTCAGCGAGCTGGCCACCAATTTTTATTGCATCATTATCGGAATAACTCGCAATAACGCCGCCAAATAGCGCGCCTGTACCCACAGATAAGTTACGAATAGTGGCGTCAATCAAGCCTTTGCCGACTCCCACAAGCCTTGCGAGAGGGTGCACATCTGCATTGTCTGTAATTGAATAAAGTCCATCAAGGCCAAATAATTCGCTTAACATTTCGCCAAAAAAGTTTCCAGACGTACTGGCTTTACCTATACGGTTGGAATCTTTGAGCCAATAATTATAAAGTTCGTAATAAGCCTTGGCCGCAGCAAGCTCACCGTCGCCTCTTGGTAAGCTCAAAGCTTGTTCGCCGCTTCTTTGTGGGTTATACAGATCGCTGGCGCTGACGTTGGGGTCAACCCGCAATTTGGCTCGCGCTACTCGTTCCATGGTTATTGGGTATTTCACAACGGTTGGTAGACTGCTAGCGGCACTTATTAGTGAGCCATTTTGTGCGGCTATTTTATTATACCATATGCCTGCTCCGGCCCAACCACGCAATAACAAGTCTTGTGGGACAGCAAAACTGCCACTGGCAATTTCTGCGGCCGCCCCATTATTGATTATGCATTGCACGACTTCTGTGACGCTTTGCAGTGCGGCGGCTTTGGTGCTCGCGCTGTTGAAATAATCAGCATTACCTACGCCAGCAGAGGCCGTCCCGTCTGACTTGATACGTGCAGTCATCCAAGCGACCGAGGATGTATTTAATAAGTCTCCTAAGTCACCAATATTGGCAACGGAATTACAATCTTGGCCACCTGTCGTTGAAGCAAAGTTGTCTGGTATAAGGTTACCTGCAAATAATTTTTTTGCTAAAGTGTAATAGGCGTCACTTATGTAGGTGGCGCCTGCTCCTGTAAGGGATGTCGTTGGCAGAACCATTTCCCCACAAGCCGAATGAACCATGCCTTTATCTAATGCATATGCCGGTGCGAGTGTGGAATCAGTATGAAAGGGGTCCTTGTCTCCTATTCTTATAAGAACATTACCGTTACCATAGAAGCTTAAAGCGTCACTATAACTTGCGGTGGCGAAGAGTCTAAAGCTGTTCGCAAGAACAGGATCAACTTTGACAAGATACCCATCCATGGACAATGAACGGTTACCCGCAGCGCTAATAACGTCTGCTGGGTAGTTGAAATTTCTACTTTCATTATACATACAAGCACGGGAGATTGAGGCAAAAGCAAGAAGCTGCATAGCATTTTGTGCTTTGGGTGTGCCGACGAGATCTTGTGAGGTTAGCTGGCTCAGGCTTGTATTAAAGTTAAACCAAGCTGTAGTGGCTAAGCCAGATCCCCATTTAGCGGCATATAATGTAATATATTGCGCGGCGTTCATACCAAACGCAAAAGGGATGAGCAGGCCAATGGCGACGACCATACGTATGGGGGCCCAAACTGAGTTAAAGCGGCGGCCAAATGGCGTACCTGTCTGTGCTGTTTCAATCACGACAACCATAATAAAATAGATAAAGATAAATACACCGACGACCAGCAAGGCTGAGCTATAGAATAAATACATTTGGTGCAGGCCTTCATGGAAGGGCCAAGGGAATACACCGCCAGCAGCTTGAACCTCTGTCGCACTATTAAGGCCTGATGAGCTAATGCCTGTACATGGAACGCCGGTACTTACACAGCTGTTAAATAATCCCGGTATACCGAAAACACGATCCAGCAGAATCATAGCAATGTCAAAACTACCATCCCCCCCGGAGGCCGCAGCAATGCCAGTTCCCGCATAGGGGTTAAATATAGCGGCGATTTGCGCCATGGCAGATGGCATGATAAAGGCGAGTAATAAGCTGAAGACTTGTAGGGCAAGCAAGACTATGGCGGCTATGATCGTTGTGAAAATAATTATTTGGTCTATGTTCTCTTTACGAAAACGTAAGTTTTGTGCGGCGGCGGTGATAACAGACATTATGCCGAATGTACCGATATTTGCAGGGCGTAAATAAGGGTGTGCATTGGGAATAAGGCGCGCGGTAGAAAATACGCAGGCGATAAAAAAGGCCAAGGTTTGAAAGCCTGTGCTAATGAACTCAGCAATGCGCGGTAAAATACGCGGTAAAACCATGTATTTCACGACGGAGCCAGAAGTAAGATTACTTTTGTTCTGGCTAGGCTCTGTATTCATTTTCTGCCGTATCATATTAATATCCTATGCTTTTCATCATCATACTTTGTCAGTTATTAAGGCTTTCTGCCCATCATTCTGGCGATACCGCCCGCGCCACTACCTGCGGCACCACCGACGCCTTCGGCTATACCACTAACTTTTTGTGCGGTCATCATGCCCTGAATAGAAATGGTTCTATTCAGGCCTTCTGCGATGTTACCAGATTCATCGCCGAAGCTCTTCACGCCAGCACCCATCCAGCGCAATATGCTATCTGGGATTAAGTCGATGAGCTTAAAGGACGACATCGCCATCATATAGGCGATAATCGCATAAAGAATGGTATAGAAGAACATATCAACCGTGCCACGGAACTCATCTATATAATCAGGATCGGGAGTGGACCCGATATCATTGTTACCTAGATTATCAACGACAAGATCAAATATATCGTTAAAGACGGTCATAAGTGCGCCATATGTCGCCATAGAAGCTAACAGGCCGAATAAAGTAAGAACCGGTCTTAAGAATATTTCAAAGACAAGAAAATACCCATTACCCGCAACGCCAGGAAGTCCTGTGCCATCAATGCGTATATGTGCCATCGCCCAAAGCGGTACACCGATCATCGCCTCAAAAATACTTTTAACCCAACGGCCTGCGGCTAAGAAGAAGTACATAAAGGGCGTCATTGGTATGACGTAGAACATGATGATACCTGCACTTAGCCCGATAGTTGAGGCCATAGAAGCCATGGCCGCAGCCATTTGACCAATTTTAGAACCACTCTCTGAGCCTATAGCCGATAGAAACCCTGAAATACCCGTGGCAAATATCGTGCCTGTAAAGGCGGCAATAGAGCTGTCGATAAGTCCTTTGCCTGCCGCGACGAGTTGCCCGAAAGGGTGAACATCACCATTTTCACGTAGGTTAAATATGCCCTCAAGGCCAAAGATAATATTAATAAAAGAGACAAAAGAGTTTGAGTTGTCTTCACGCTGATCTTGGGCGTTTGAATTGGCCGCGGTTAAACTGAAAATAACATGAGCAAGCAGTTCTGCATATTTGAGATCATTAGGGTTGTCGAGCTGGATTACGCCGCCATCAGGAAGTTCTGGCGTGAAAAGGTCTTTACCTTTAGCATTAGGCTGTTGTGTCCGTTTTGCCTTAGCAACATCGTTCAGGATCATGGGGTAAGATTTAACAACAGGTGCTTGGAATATACTGGTATATGTACTATAGGTGTCGGAGATACGATTATACCACATGCCCGCGCCAGCCCAGCCATATGTGAAAAGCTCATTATTGGCTATATTCCCGGCGTTGTTAAGTGAGAGTTTCTCTTGCATCTCTGTTTGAGCGACCACCGCGGCTGACGCATACAGCGCTTTCATTGTTCCGTTTAATTGCTGGAAAATATCCGCCCAATATTGCGCAGGTGGATATTCATTACATTTCGGCCATGAAGCCGAGAAACCGACAGGAATGTCGCAGCCTTTAACGCCGTCTATAAGGCCCTTAATGGCGAGTAATCTATAGGCAAAGCCCATATCATTATACCAACCAAGTTGAAGCCCAATAAGGTTAAATATTTTAGCTTGCCCTGCGGCTTGTGCCATTGTTGGGACGCCTAGACCGCTATTGGGCGTGGCGGGGATAATGATTTCTCCACAGGTTGGTTCAATACTACCAACAACAGGTGGAGAAAACCCTCCATCGTTTTCTGCTCTTATAAATCCTTTAATATCGGGGTGGATTTGGCCAAACCTTAAACGAAGAACCTTGTTTTGGGTTGCTTGCAGTAAACTGTCGTAATCCGTTATCGTCGTCGCGCCGCCAGAAAGATTCGTATAATAAGTTACCGGTTGAGCGGGGACGTCCGCCATGATCACTGGCTTATTATCCATTAAGACTTCGTCATAAATCATAAATAGATTAATGGGGCGTGGCAGCCCTCCTGCATCAGGGCCATTACCAGCCACCAGAATCGAGCCACCAGATGTCGTTGATAAGAGTGGCTCAGTGAAGTAAAGCCCATCGGCTTCATATTGCTTGTTATATTGAACGCGATGATAAGCTGCACAGACGCGTGCTAAAATAAGAGCCTCGTTAAATGCATTCGTATTAGGGTATTGCGGGACAGGCAGCATTCTACCTGAACCCTCACCGAGTGGGTTTTCGACTTTCGCGGCGAAAGCGATCCATGAATTTGTGGCGAATGAGCCGCCCCATTTGGCTACATGTAAAACAAGGTGTTGGCCTGTGCTGTAGCCATGATAGGTTGGGACAAGAAAGGCCATCGCAATAATCAAGCGCAAAGGCACATAACCACTGGCAAAACGTTTACCGAATGGTGTGCCGTCTTGGATAGTTTCGATAAGCACAACAAACAAGAAATAACCAACCAAAAAAGCCGCGACAACGGATATTGCGTTATTGTAATAAGCAAAAGTCAGTTGCAAAGCCTGTGTGAATGGCGGGATGCTGCCGGTAACAGCCGGGTCATAAGCTGTGCCATAAAGGCCCGGTACGCCAAAGACCTGATCCATCATGCTAAAAGCAATATCTTTGCTTAGGTCAAGGCCTGCGGGCGGTTGAAAGTAGCCCATAAATTGTGCGTGAGCGACATTTGTGGTTAGAACAAAAGCGATTAAAGCGAATTGTGCAATTAAAAGTATGAATCCTAAAAGGATAACACCATAGATTATGATCTGATCTGTGTGACGCCAATCAAATTTTAAATTTTGCCCAGCTAAGGTTAATACCCCGCGAATGGTTATGTTGGGGATATTTGACGTCGATGTATAAGCATGACCGACCGGCAGAAGGCGAAGCACTTCAAATATGCTGACCAACAATAAAGCAATCCACTGGGTATTAATCGACAGATTCTTAATCCGTCGACCAAGTTGAGGCAATAACATATATGCCAAAACATTTTTTGCCGTGATATGGGTCGTTAGTGCTTTATTCATTTAACCTATATTCTTTATATCCAGTTTAATTATTCGTCTTGTTGTTTTGTCCGTGTGCTTTTATCCTCGGCCTAATTTACCCGCGACACCACCTAATCCAGCGGCGCCTCTTGATGCGGCCCCCGTTGCTTGTGGTATCATTTGTGCACCTGTTATGGCTGCTGTTTGTGTTAAGCCTTCAATTGGGTCACTTGTCATGTCACCAAAGCTTGACGTGGAACTGCCCATCCAGCGTAAAATTTGATTGGGTATCATATCAATCAGTTTAAAACTGGTCTGTGCCATAACATAAATGACAATAACGTAAAAAATAGTGAAGAACAGCTGGTCAAGACGACCACGAGCGCTGTCAATGTCTCCAGCGGGGCCATCATAATCATAACCAGATAGGTTCGCTGTGACGAGGGACCATATATCATTGAGAACCGCAACCATCGCGCCAAAAATACTCAAGGCTGCAATCAGGCCAAAGACGATTAATATCGGGCGAATAAATATTTCAAAGATAAGGTAATAGCCACTGGTCGCCATGTCGCCAATACCTTCGCCTTCATACTTCATATGGGCAAGCGCCCAAAGCGGAACGCCAACAAGCGCTTCAAAAACAGATTTGACCCAACGCCCGCAAGCAAAAAAGAAATACATAAACGGCATGAGAGGGACAATATAATATAGGATAATGCCTGCTGATAGAGTGATTTGCCCGATCATGCTGGCGAAACCAGCGGCGGTGGAGCTGACATTACCCATGACTTTTGCGGCGGGGCTATCCATTTGTGAAAGAAAGCCGCCACCAGCTGACGCAATTGTCGAGCTCAGTAGGTTACGGATTGAGGTTTCAATCAATCCCTTACCAATAGCTGTTAATTGAAATAACGCATGGGTATCACTGTTTTCGTTCATATTAGATATGCCAGCCGTACCGAAAATCATATTGAGTATGGTTTCAATAATATTTAAAGCGGAGGTGTCTGAAACGGTGCTTTGTGCAAGTGCGCTATCAGGGGCGAGCATACGTTTGTAAGTTTCATTAATTACTGGTAGTAACCGTTCTTCTCCCGCGCCAGCTGACCCAACACTTATGGGCTTACCTTCCCCATCAACGGGCTCAAACAAATCTGAAGCTGTACTGTCTTTATCGTTTTGTTTCTTCTTGTCAAAGAGCTCACCCACGATCTTTGGTAACATTGTCGCGGAAGGGACGGCGCCCACAGCTTCCATCATGGTGCCGTTTAGATCGGAGACGCGGCCATACCACAGGCCAGCGCCCGCCCAACCGCGATCGCGCAAGGCCGTAGAGTAAATAAGCTCATTAGCGTTACTCAGCTCGGTCAAAGCTGATGTGGCTGTCGAGGCGGCAATAAGTTGAATGGGGTTGCCTGGGTCATAGTAATACCCCGCGTAATCTGGCGGAATCCCTGTCTGGCAGCCACTAACAAGACCAGAGTAGTCGGGGGCAGAAGGGCAGCCGCCAGCGAGAGGTGTATATGCCCCGTGTAGGTGATTTACGTGTGCTGCATAGGCGTTGATCGGGCCTATATTATATAATACTTGTATCATCGCATAATGCACTTCATAGGCGGCTGTCGCGCCTGGAATGGTGGCATTGTTGACGTCAATAGTGACTTCGCCGCAAAGGGGGTCGACGCTTCCTAGATACGGGCTTGGCGGCATATTACCCGACGCGTCAGGTTGCGCCCTATGACCAAATCGGATATTGATCGGGCCGTTTTGAGAATTGAGCAGGGCATCAGAAAAGGTTAGGCCGCTATCAAGACTGGCTGAAGACTCACCATAGATTTGATAGGGCTGGATATCTTTGTCAAATTCTGGGTGCCCATCATTAGCGTGCTCATAAAAATATTCGCAAGCTTTGACCATGTGCATGAAGCCTATTAAGGCATTATAGTCTGGGACAGAAGGTTCGGTGAGTAAGTTACGCAAACCAGAGGCCGCACTGATCTCAACGCCGCCAATCGGTATGCCGGCCTTGTCTGTCAGGTCATGCCATGCATTCGTCGCCATGCCAGAGCCGAATTTTGCGGCGTAAAGGACAATATATTGCCCCGAATTCATACCGTAATTAACAGGCAGCAATAAGCCAATGCCTATAAGCAGTCTAAAAGGCCCCCAAAAAGAATTAAATTTCTGGCCAAAGGCCGTACCTGATTGAATGGTGTCAAAAATGGCATGTAAAATATAAATTGATAAAAGGATGACCGCTATAATTAAAAACAATGAATTATAGACGCCAAATAATGAATTTTGCATGGCGGCATGGAAGGGGGATGGTGTGGTTTCCATTAATTTTGAGCAATTCGTAACAGCGCCTGAGGTTGTACAGAAAATATCAGGAATACCAAATGTCGCGTCGAGCATCATTAACGCGACGTCATTTGTAGGGTTGGGTGTGACAAAGGGAGATTGAGACCATGCTTGCCCGACAATAACAAATGCAAGGGCCATGAGCCCTAAAATAATCAGAATAACTAATGATGCCATTACTGCAAAATAGGCGATTACGCGATCTATATTTTGTAGATTAAATTCGAGTTTTTCGCTAGCCGCGCCCAAAACATGAAAAATACCATATTTACCAAAATTCTTTTTTTGTAAATAGGGATGGCTAGCAGGCAGTAATTTCACCATGAAAAACAGATACGCATAGCCATAGGCCAAGAAAATAAGTGGAGATGTAAACAGATCTTTTAGACGAGGCAAGACACCAGGAAGCAACACCGCTTTCGCGACGGCCTTCTTATTCACTTGAAATGTGTTACCTAAACTGCCCAAAATAAACGCCCCAGAATTGTTCACCGCCATGGCAAACAATAGAAATACCAACAAATTAAAGCCCCAAATCTATGTAAAACCTAGAATTGGATATTTACGTAGATCGTTAAATAATAACATAAACACATTAATATGTGCCACAAATAATAAAAAAGATTATATTTTTCATATGCTTGGCCAAGGGGCTTAAACCGACTTGACATAAATACCCATTGTTGTTAAATTGCCTTTTTCCATTACGCATAAATTAAAGAGAAATATAAGTTCAATTATGTCCGATTTAGAAGGTCAAATATCTGCGTATAATAACGGCGTTAAGCCTTTGGTTATGGCCTTTATTGGGCAGGATGATCCACGGCGCGGCGACAGCAAGGGCGCCATAGGTGTGGGCCGCGCTGTCGCAAAGATGGTCGGTGGAGACTATATTTATGTCGATGAGCGAAGCTTGGCTTCAAAGTTTAATGACGTTTCCGGCTATCATGAGCAACTTAAATGTTTTATTGAATCTGTTGGAAACCCCGATATTGTTATTGGCCCGTCTATGGGGCTGATACGAAAATTTGTGAGTGCGCCTATAACGCTTTCAGAGGGGCGCTATAATGAGGACTATTCCGAGCAGCGCGTTCAAGAACCTTGCGGGCAGGTTTCTCATGACCTAACAGACGATTATTTAAAGGCTGCGGGTCAGGTATTTTCAGAGAAAAACCCAGATATACAAGGGCCGCTTGTCGGGGTCCTTATGGGCGGAACCTATAGTCACATGGACATAGTGGCTAAATCCATGGTCGATATGGCGAGCTATGCACCAGAAACCACTTTTTATTTATGCCCCTCGCGGCGAACAGGTACCTTTTATCTTAAAGTGTTAAAACGGGAGATCGAAATAGCGGCGATGCGCACGAAAACGGATATACGCATCATCGGCGAGAGATACGCAAAGCAAATAGCGGGCTATAATCCTTATCATGGCTTACTGGCTAAAGCAGATCATTTAGTTATAGCGGGGGATTCAGGCTCCATTATTAGCGAAGCGTTATTCACTAAAAAACGGATTTACGTCGCTGATCCGCCCTCTGTTTTACAGCCCTTAATCAATAAAGGGCATGTAACCGATTTGTTTTCGGTCACTAGGCAGCCTTTCCTCGCTCAAATTATGCCGCGCGTGGATGTCACAACCGAAGTGGCGGCCAGTATCGCTCAAGATTATATGATTGCCTGTAGCGAAAAGGTTAAGCGCAAGATTGACCTGAAGGAGCTTGTCAAATGTCTGTAACCGTAAAGGACGATAATGCGCCAGATGATATTGATTTGAAAGCTTTGTTTAACGGCAAATCAAAACCATTAGTCATGGCTTATATCGGCCAAGATGACCCGCATCGTGGGGATTCTCACGGAACAATAGGTATCTGTAAGGCTATAGCCGAGATGATTGGTGGTGACTATGTTTATGTCGATGAAGCGGCGATAAAAAACCATTTTAATGATGCGGCGGATTATAAAGATGGTCTTGCTTATCGCGCTCACCTTAGCCAATATTTAGCGCAATTTGCTAAGCCGGCTTTCTTGCTCGGGCGGTATTCTACCTTAGAGACAGATTCGTATTTCAAGCGAGCAGGCATCTATGAGAGTGGATTTATGGGGGTTAATAATTCCGTAAATGAAGTCATTTCGACCTGGAATGGGCAAGGCGATAAAAAGCTGGTTGCGCACGACCTTACGCCCGAATTATTAGAGCGGGAATCTCACTTATTTTCTCAGAAAAATCCAAATATTACAGGGCCGCTTGTCGGGGTGTTTATGGCGGGGGATCCAGACCACATGCCGCCCGAGAGCTTAAAAACTCTTAAAGATGTAGGTCTTGATATACCACAAGAGATGTGTCCCCGAATTGATTTGATTGCCAAGAAGCTCGCTGGTATTGCTACGCATTATGATGCACTGACTTATTTTATTGTGCCGTGCCGGCGGACAGGTAAAGACCGCTATGAGTCCTTTAGAAATGATTTAGAAGCGCAGATAAATATAAAAATGGCGGGGGTAAATAAAAAAATTCAGGTCGTTGGTCAAGATTATGACACGGCGATTGGTGCGTATAACCCTTACCGTGGCCTTATTGGCCGTGCCGATCATTTGGCCGTAATTGGTTATTCTTTATCAATGGTCAGTGAGCTTCTTTATGCGGGTAAAAATATATATTTGTCTGATAAGCGCCTTTATGCGCTGGGTGAGCTTGAAGCACAGGGTTATATTCAAGATATACTGAGCCTAGAAGACGCGGCTTTCCCTACGCGGAACTTACCACGTCAGGATATTACGCCGTTAATCGCACGCAATATGGTCTTTGATTATTTAAAGGGCAAAGATATGCGTGGCCATAACGGCGAGCTGATCTATAGCTATCCAATTATGGGCGGTAAAGACGCAGAAAGTACATATTTACGAAACGCGCCGTAAATATGTAAACTCCGTGCATTGCTCTTACTGCGTAATGACGCTTTAAGCAAAGCGGGCGCGGACTTTAATTTCGCCATCATCACCCGTGCGGCGTTTGCGGTCTTCAACATAATCTTCATAGTTACCTTCAAACCAAACCACTTCGCCATTGCCTTCAAAGGCCAGCATATGCGTTGCAAGGCGATCAAGGAACCAGCGATCATGCGAGATCACAACGGCACAGCCTGCGAATTTTTCTAAGGCTTCCTCAAGCGCTGATAATGTTTCTGTGTCCAAATCATTGGTTGGTTCATCGAGCAATAATAGATTGGCATCGCAGCGAAGCATTTTGGCCATGTGAACGCGGTTACGCTCACCACCAGAAAGTTTACCAATGTTTTTTTGCTGATCGGGGCCGCGGAAATTGAACGAAGCAACATAAGCGCGGCTCGACATTTCAATTTTTCCGAGTTTCATTAGGTCGAGGCCTTCTGAAATTTCTTCCCAAACATTTTTACTGTCATCAAGGCTGTCGCGGCTTTGGTCAACGTAACCAAGTTGAACAGTCTCACCAACGCGCATTTCGCCGCCATCAGGTTTCTCTGCGCCCGTAATCATTTTGAACAATGTTGTTTTACCTGCGCCGTTAGCGCCGATAACACCGACAATGCCACCCGGTGGAAGTTTGAATGAGAGATCGTTGAATAAAACTTTGTCGCCGAATGATTTTTGAACATTAACCGCTTCAACAACGAGGTTACCAAGGCGTGGTGGCGTCGGGATAACGATTTGTGCGTTACGAACATCTTCGCGCTCACTCGCAGCCAATAAATCTTCATAAGAGGCGATACGCGCTTTAGATTTTTTACGGCGGCCTTCAGGGGTTTGGCGCATCCATTCAATTTCAGTATCAAGTGTTTTCTTGCGCGAGACATCTTCGCGGGCTTCTTGTGCCAGACGTTTTGATTTCGCAGCTAGATACGCTGAATAATTGCCTTCATAAGGAATGCCGCTGCCACGGTCAAGCTCAAGAATCCAGCCCGTGACGTTATCAAGGAAGTAACGATCATGCGTAATCATCACGACCATGCCTGGATATTGACCTAAATAGCTTTGTAACCATGCAACAGAATGGGCGTCAAGGTGGTTGGTTGGCTCATCGAGGAGAAGAATTTCAGGTTTTTCAAGTAGCAGGCGACAAAGCGCAACGCGGCGTTTTTCACCACCAGAGAGCTTATCGACGCTTGAATCGCCAGCGGGACATTTTAGGGCTTGCATCGCCATATCTAATGTACGGTCAAGCTCCCAGCCATCAACAGCGTCAATTTTTTCTTGTAACTCTCCCATTTCAACCAAAAGGGCATCCATGTCACAATCAGGGTCAGCCATCTCGGCGCCAATTTCATTGTAACGATCAACAAGGGCTTTAACTTCTTTTAGGCCTTCTGTGACGTTTTCACGGACGGTTTTTGATGTGTCTAATTGTGGCTCTTGTTCTAAGTATCCAATTTTTACGCCGTCAGCGGCCCATGCTTCGCCTTGATATTCACTATCAACGCCAGCCATGATTTTAAGCAAGGTAGATTTACCTGACCCGTTAGGGCCCAGAACACCAATTTTAGCGCCAGGCATAAAGCTCAGCGTGATATCGCTCAAAACTTTCTTCCCGCCACCAAAAGATTTAGCCACGTCTTTCATTACATAAACATATTGGTAAGCCGCCATTGAAATCGTCCTTGCAGTTTTTTAAGATTACTTTACTTTATATAAGGTAGTTTCTATCAAATTGTAACAAGATTGCAATAGCTAGCCCCATAAATAATACGGATATTTATTAAGCAGAGTGAAAGGTCGAGTGATATGTCTTCACAAGAATCATTAAGTAACGCCTCCAAATCACGGTTAGAATTTTCATCCCATGGGGGCTCCTTAGGCGCCGCGGGTTATGTATGCCGAAATGTGACGACCGCAGAAAGTAATGATTTTTTAGGGCGCGTTGGTGACAGCGTCTCTGTTAGTCCGCCAAAAGGCGGTTTTAAAAAGATCCGCATTGGCGCAGCGTGGGATAATGATACCGCGATGAGCAAAAGCCTCATCGGCAAGATGCTGAAAATTAAGAAAAAATTAGATATAGATCTTGATCTGGGCTGCTTATATGAGCTGCAAAATGGCGAACGCGGCGCGGTGCAAGCTTTTGGCGAAAAATTTGGCGCTTATAAAGATGTGCCTTTTGTTAGCCTCTCAGGGGATGAGCGCACAGGTGATGCTGAGGGCGATGATGAATATATGTTGGTTAACGGCCAAAAATGGAGCGAAATTAAACGCCTTATTTTATATATTTATATTTACAAAGGCGCACAGGATTGGGCACAAGTGGCGCCGCAAGTTCAGCTGCGTATTGAAAATGAAAAACAAATCGTTATTACCCCCTCAGTCCATAGCAAGAACCTGTCTTTATGTGTGCTCGCTGGTTTAGAGAATGTGCGCAACGGTATGAAGGTTACGAATTATACAGAATTCTTCCCCGGTCACGAAGAAATGGACCGTGCATTTGGTTGGGGCTTGCGTTGGGGCGACGGCGAAAAAGAATAAACATATGGTCGAGATATAAAGCGCTTCCAAAATCTTTTCTGATCGTTTTCTATCATTATGTGTTTTTGATGTATTGGCTTATATATTGATATGTATTATATTCAATAAATATGCTTCATGGTGGTTGTTATGGAGCGCGCATAAATAAAATGAAAGTATTCTAATAATGTATGAAATGGCAGTCAGTCAGGCTTTTGTCCTTGCGCTGGGATCTCTTGGCCTTGGTATGGTTCTATTGATACGCGGTGGTAACTGGACGATTGATGCGGCGATTTATATCGCGCGTCACCTTGGCGTGTCGCCATTGGTTGTTGGTTTTACGATTATTGCTTTTGGCACATCACTGCCCGAACTTATTGTTTCTATTACCGCAAACTTAAAAGGCTCACCAGGCATTGCTATTGGTAATGTGGTTGGCTCGAATATTGCGAATATTCTATTAGTATTGGGGGTTACAGCCGCCATTGCTACCATCCCCGCTAAACCGCGTGATTTATTGCGCGATATTATTGTGATGATTTTAGCGACGATTTATCTGGTTTTCCTTGTTAAATCCGGCGATATGACCCGTATTTCAGGCTTTGTTATGCTTGGTTTATTATTGGGCTATGTGCTGTGGCAGTATAAAATGGCGACAAAAGGCAGCATTGAAATTGAAGAAATGGAGGAGCCTGAGTTTAAATCTATGGCTCTGGCTGTTTTGTTCTTGTTCTTAGGTATGGTCTTTATTGCGCTAGGGGCGGAGATGCTCGTACGCGGCGCGCAGGTCAGCGCGGAAATTATGGGCGTACCAGAATCCGTTATTGGTTTAACGTTAATTGCACTCGGTACATCACTGCCCGAGCTGTCCACTTGCGTAATTGCGGCTTTGAAAAAGCATAATGATATTGTTCTTGGCAATATTATAGGCTCTAACGTTTTTAATATTTTGATGATTATTGGCGCGACCACGGCGATTAAGCCGATTATCGATGAGGGGGGCGATCAACGGTTACTTGATATCAATATGATTATTGTTATCGGTGTGACGCTTTTACTCTCAGCGCTTTTATTATTTGCTGGAAAAATTCACCGAAGTGTTGGCTTTGTTTTTGTCGGGGCTTATATTGTCTATATTGTCGCAATTTATGCGATGTTTATGCCAGATATGCACATTCCGGTTGCTGTCCAATAAGGGGAATAGGTTATGGAAGACGATTTATTAAAGCCAATTGATATTGATCTCGGCGACTATGAGGATGATGAGCAACCCACCTCGTTGTCTGCGTCCAAGGATGAGGGGGATGATGCGCCGGCCTCTGTTGATGCACCACCCGCAGTTAACCCTGCACCGAGTAACCCTGCGCCATCGCCAGAAGAATTTGATGCAGCAATGTCTGCGCCACCCGCAGGTAATAAGCCAGCACCGAGTAACCCTGCGCCATCGCCAGAAGAATTTGATGCAGCAATGTCTGCGTCACCCGCAGGTAATAAGCCAGCACCGAGTAACCCTGCGCCATCGCCAGAAGAGTTTGATGCAGCAATATCTGCGCCACCCGCAGGTAATCCAGCGCCGGGTAACCCCGCGCCATCGCCAGAGGAATTTGATACGGCGATCTCTGCGCCACAGGAAGCTATGAGTTCTAATGGTGCACTACCAGACGTTTCTATTGGTGGAGAGGGGCAAGATAAGCCGACTTCTTCTGAGGTAGAGGAGGAGGACTCCGCAAGAGATGATGGTATTCGACCAATTGATGTTATGGCGCCTTCTGATGCATCATCAAAATTTGGCGGCACGGCAAACGACCCCTTGAGTATTGAACCTGATGTACCGTTGATTGAGGGTGAACCAGATCTAGATGCCGTTGGCAATGTTATTAATAGGCTTAAACTTGGTGAGCAGATCAACCTTACACGCACAGACCCTGGTCTTAAAAGGGTGCTGATCGGCATGGGCTGGGACGCAAAAGTATTTTCTGATGAGACCACGCCTGATTTAGACGTGTCTTTATTCTTGCTTAATAAGGATGAGATGACGCGCGAAAATGAAGACTTTGTATTTTATAACAATATGGAGACCTGTGATGGTGGTGTGTGTCATCATGGTGATAACCGCACCGGTGCGGGCGATGGTGATGATGAGAATATGAGCATGACATTGTCTTCTATTCCGTTTGATGTTGTGAAAGTACAAGTGGTCTTAACGATCTATCAGGGGCGAGAAAAAGAACAAAGCTTTAGTGATGTCGAAAATATATTTTTCCGAATTGTTAATGCTGATACGACAATAGAGCTGTTTCGCTTGGAGTTAGATAAGATTGTGGGCGCGGAGAAATCAGTTGGCGTTAAAATTGGTCACTTCCTGCGCGAAGGTCCGAATTGGTTTTTTGAAGCTGAAGCCATCGCTATTCCACGTGGATTAGATGAGTGCGCAACCGAATACGGTATCGTAGTCGCTGAATTAAGCTAAGTTTTTACTCTTTAATCGCGAACGCATGTTGACTTAATAGGCGCGCCGCTTATTTCTTTATCGTAAAATAAAATAGAGTTGCGTTTTATTATGGGTGGTTTAAAAGCCCTAACGCGTTTCCTAGAAATTGACCTGAATGAAAGAATAAGCCCTATGCGTGGTTTTCTGTGTTTTATCTTCTCTGCCTTCTTTATTTGTGGAAGTGCTCTGTCCGTCGCGCAAGCCGAAAATGTAGCGGCAGCAGATGCAAGTGAGAGCTCAATCGAGCATTATCATTTTGAGCATCCGCATACACAAATTTTATTTTCAGCAGAACATTTGGGGTTCTCACATTCAAACGGCCGCTTCACTGATTTTGAAGGCGAGCTCATTCTTGATCGCTCTGACTTGGCCGCGTCATCCGTTTCTGTCGTGATACAGGTTGATAGCTTATATATGGGCGATGAGGCATGGGAAACGCATTTGAAAAGCGCTGATTTTTTAGATCAAGAAAATTATCCAGAAATTACATTTAAGAGTGACCTCGTTGAATTGCTTGATGAGAACACGGCTCATGTAAGCGGTTTATTATCAATGCACGGCGTTGAGAGGCCTGTTATTTTAACCGTTCATCATAACAAATCGGCGGTTCATCCCTTTAGCGGGCAATATATTGTCGGCTTTTCAGCAGAAGCGAATGTTAAGCGCTCTGATTTTGGTATGACTTTTGGTCTGCCGCTATTATCGGATACGCTTTCCGTTAAAATTGAAGCGGAGGCTATACCCGTTGAAGTATCTGAGATTAGTAAAGACAATAAAGACAGGGGGCTGGATCACAGCCCGAGCATAAAATAGAGGGCTGTTGTCTTAAGAATAATCTTTACCGAATATTCATAAATTCATGACATTATTATCTAGTGTGTGAGGGAGAAATCTCCTCAAAATTAAGGTCGGCAAAATATTTTGGTAGGTATTTATGCCTTTTGACCTTGTTATATCAAGCCGGATACGTCCGGTATGTTGGGTGTTTGATGAGGCTGTTATAGATTTATATCTATAGCAGCCTTTTCATTTTAAGCTTGCTGAATAGGTGATTCAGCGTTATTTATGCTATACTATTAATATGTAGGCTTAATTTATTCGTCTATGATTTTTCACGCCTATTCATTTTAAAAGCAGAGTAATGCGCAAAACATTTAAAGAAGTCATGAACATGCTCGGGGTGCCAAAAAATTTGGGCCCTTATGAGACGTGGCCGTGGTCGTATTATGATGAGGAAACTCAAGTCAGTATAAGCGCCGAGGTGCGCATGGGCAGTGAAGATAATTCTGTAGAGGCTGAAATTCAAGTTATTCGTGACGCGCCTATTGAAGGGCAGCTGCCTTTTGAGTGTTTGTTGTGGGTGCAAGTTGATCTGCGCCGCGCAAACGAATGGTGCACGACAGCAATGACGCATAAAGGCGAAGCATATGACGGCGCCGTCCATGATTGGGAAGAGCGCAGTTTAAAAGTATTTGCGCGCTGCGCTATTTTACTCAATCAAGGTGTTATGCCTGATTTTGATGAGATCTATGACGAAGAATTCAATGCGAATGATCGCTATGGCGAACGCGGCGGCGCAGGCGGCAGTAAAGCGCCGATTGTTCGCCCGGCAGCCTTGCTTGATATGCGCAAAGATGGCGGTGGCTTCTAGCGCCCTTTATTCCGTTTGATAGTTTCACGATATAAGCACCTTATTAAGGTGCTTTTTTTGTGCGGGCTGATTAAGGGCGCCTATTAAAAAAGCCCACGCAAATTGCGCAGGCTTTTTTGAAATAGAATAAGAACAGATCGCTTTAGGCGTATTAAGACGCTTTTTTGGCTGCTAATTTTCTGTCGCTTGGCTTAAGGTGACGTTTGCGCAGTCTTAAGCACACAGGCGTGACTTCAACAAGTTCATCATCGTTAATGTATGACATCATGTGCTCCAAAGTTAGCTCACGTACTGTTGTCAGTGAAACGGCTTCATCTGTACCAGACGCGCGAACGTTGGTCAGTTTTTTACCTTTTAGAACGTTTACGTCAAGGTCGTTTTCACGGTTATGTTGGCCAATAATCATGCCTTCATACACATCTGTTTGTGCGTTAATGAACATGATGCCACGATCTTGTAAGTTAAAGAGAGCATAAGAAACAGCTTTACCGTCAGCGTTTGAGATCAATACACCGTTACGGCGACCTTTGATATCACCTTTATATGGGCCGTATTCAAGGAATACACGGTTCATGACGCCTGTGCCGCGTGTGTCAGTCATAAACTCACTCTGGTAACCAATCAGGCCACGTGAGGGCGCTGTGAAGGTTATACGGGTTTTGCCGATGGCTTGACGCATGTCAGTCATTTCAGCTTTACGCATTTGCATTTTTTCAACAACTACGCCTGAATACTCGTCATCAACGTCAATAAAGACTTCTTCATAAGGCTCAAGTTTTTGGCCATCGATTTCTTTAAGCAGAACGCGTGGCTTAGAAATTGTGATTTCAAAACCTTCGCGACGCATGGTTTCAATCAATACGCCAAGCTGCAATTCGCCACGGCCACCAACTTCATAAGCGTCTTTGTTGTCAGATTCAGTAACAGAAATAGCAACGTTGCCTTCATCTTCAGCGAGCAAGCGGTCACGAATCATGACGGTTGTTAGTTTAGTACCTTCACGACCACATAATGGTGAATCGTTAACGGTCATAGTAATCGCCATTGTTGGCGGATCAATTGGTGTTGATTGTATCGGTACAAGGTGATCCGGCGCACATATTGTGTTCGACACCGTTGTTTCTTTAATACCTGCGATACAAACGATATCACCAGCGCGTACTTCGTCTACTGGTTTACGTTCAATGCCATCAAAGCGTAAAAGCTTGGTGAGGCGGAAAGATTCAACTTTATTGCCATTAAGGTCAACCGATTGAACGGTATCGTTGATTTTGGCTGTACCGCCATAAACTTTACCTGTTAGAACGCGGCCCAAGAAGTTGTCTTTATCAAGCATAGTTGCGAGCATTGAGAAAGGCGCTTCAGCATCGTTTGTAGGGGCAGGGACGTGTTTTGTGATCAAGCTTAGTAGCGGATCAAGGTTTTCACGTTTATCTTCTTCAAGGTTGGCTACAGCCCAGCCGTCACGGCCTGAAGCATAAAGAACTGGGAAATCAAGCTGTTCATCATTAGCATCAAGAGATACGAACAGGTCGAAGATTTCGTCAACAACGTCTTCGCCGCGGCTGTCAGATTTATCAATTTTGTTTACAACAACAATTGGCTTAAGGCCAAGCTTAAGGGCTTTTGATAAAACGAATTTTGTTTGTGGCATTGGGCCTTCTGCAGCATCAGCCAGTAAGATAACACCATCAGCCATAGAGAGTACACGTTCAACTTCGCCGCCGAAATCGGCGTGTCCTGGTGTATCAATAATATTAATACGGTAGTCATTCCATTCAACGGCTGTACATTTAGCTAGAATAGTAATGCCGCGCTCTTTTTCCAAATCATTGGAATCCATTATGCGCTCATCCATATTTTGGTTCGTACGGAATGTGCCGCTTTGCTTGAAGATAGAATCGATCAGGGTTGTTTTTCCGTGGTCAACGTGGGCGATAATAGCAACGTTTCTTATTTCAGACATTGGGGCTCTCATTCTCTTCTATATGTATATACGGTTTCCCGCATTTAAAAAATATCTCAGCCGCTCTAATACAGTGTATTTCTGAGCTTTTCAATATATTTCTTACATAATGCTGTTTTTAAATAAACAATACCCGCTCGGAAGGAGCGGGTATTGTATGAATTATAAGCTTAAAATTAGAGGTGTTGGTCTTTAGCCAAAGAAGCTGCCGATACCGCTGACGATGCTACCCATGTCAAATCCACCAAGGAAATCACCGAGCATACCTGAGATCGTATCACCTAGTGCACCACTGATTGAGTCTGTAATGCTGCTCATATCAAGGCTACCAAGGTCAAATCCACCGATATCAAAACCACCAAGCATATCGCCTAGTCCGTCTGTAATGCCGCCCATATCAAAGCTTGCAAAATCAAGTGAGCCTAGGTCGAAGGATCCAAGATCAAAGTCACCCATGCTAAAGTCACTTAAGCTAAAGTCTCCGAAGCTATCGCCAAGTGAGCCCATTAAGTCGCCCATACCATCAACAGCTGCTTCGCCGAGTTTGTTTGCGCCATCACCTAATGTTCCGCTTAGGCCTAGAGCACTAGCAAATGAAGTATTTGCAAAGCTGTCATAGAAACCACTAAGGCTATCTAGTCCACCAATTGTGCTTAGTGAGCCAAGAGACGATACGAAACTCTCAGATGGGAACATACTCTCTGCAACATCGGTAACCACTCTGTTTGTTGAAACACCAAAGCTTAGATCCGATTCGTCGTCCGCAGAGCCTAATAAGCCACCAAGCGTACTATTCGAACCTAAATAGGAAGTAAGAGCGCTGGTCGCTTGCTTGGTCACGGCGTCTTGGCCGCTAGCCCCGTAGCTACCCCAAAGAGAGCTCGCGGCATCACTTAAGTAGCTGCCGCTGCTGCCGGTTGTGCCTGGTGTCGCGGTGCTAGACAGAGCGCTAAAATAATCAGTATTTAAAGAGCCCGCTGATGTGGCGTCGGCCAAAAAGCTTGAATAATCAATGTCTTGAAACCCGCCGCTACTTGAAAAATTGCTCATGATATCAGACTGGGTCATTGTGCCCGTCATGCCTGTTTTGGGGTCATACACATCATATGTACCAAATGCATTCTGATCGGCATACATGCCGCCATATGAATGTTCATAGTTACTCGTATTGTATTGGCTGCCATATCCGCCATAGCCGCCATATCCGCCATAGTAATCATCGTAGTAATAATGGTCGTTCCAACCGCTGTTATTATAGCTGGAGTTAGAAAGATCCAGCGCAAGTTCGGCTGGCGGGATATATACAGGACCCTGACTACCTGTCGACTGAGCCGCCTGTGCACCAGCAAGTGGCGTAGCGCTTAATATAGCTGCTACTGCCATGGCTGATAATAATTTTTTTGTTTTAAACATATGATGTTCCCTCTTTTAAGCTTTATAAAAATGCTGATATATTAATGATATAGCGAAACCGTCCCCCGTTGCAAAAATATATCATAACTTATTGTTTTTACGCATTTATATAAAGTTTTATCTAGTTTTTATCTAGTTTCTTCTTATATGCGGACTTATTTAGAGTGTTCTATAATGAATTATCTAATAACAATAAATTACTGCCTTCATTAGAACATATAAGTGTTAACAGATGGTTTCTAATGTTTTTTTAATTTACATCAAAGTTAAGTTGCTGATATTGCTTATAAAAGAATGTCTTGATCAAGGGAATGAAAGTTTTTCTGCTGTTTGACATATTTATTAAGACTTTTTTAAACATATCAGGACAATATGTAATCACTAGCGTTGAACAGCATGAGCCGAGAATATCGCCTAACTTGAGAGTGTTTATTTAGGTTCATTATATAAGACGTATATGGTTATAAATTTAAACGGTGTAAAGTAACGGAGAATTCCTATGAAGGTAAATATTAACGAGCTTATTGAATCCTCAGATTTAAAAGAGCCTCTTTATCAAGGCAAACGCGTTGTAAAGAAGTATCACGTTGCTGGTGACCATAAGAGCCACTGTATGGTCTTTGACTGGAGAGATCAGCGTGAATTGCATATAGAATTAAAAGCTGGTTTGACCGGTCGTGCTTTAGAGCCAAAAGAGCTCGCTAACTATCCTGTTAGCTTCCAAGCGCGCACCTTTTTAGACATTGAAACGGCTAATGATGACGAAGAAGATGAAACAGGCACATCAGGGCGTAGCGGTAAAGGTGGCGGCGGTAAGCAGCCAGCCAAGAAAGCCTTTGATAACGCATTGGATAGTGAACATGATGAAAGCGGTACGATTAAGCGCATGATGATTATGGGCAAAGAAATCGCTAAAGATTCATTCGCTGCAGCCTATCAAAGCTTTAAGCAGCAAATCAAACAGACTAAAATTGCTGCTATGGATATGATGGCGAATATTAGCAAAATTGAACGTGTTAGCCCTGGTGGCGGCCTTGAAGCTAAAGGCAATGAAACACAAAACTATAAATATAACATCGAGAAAAACTCAGGTATGTTCTCTGGCCCGAGCTAATCGCTTGCTAAATAAAATTTTACACCAAAAATGAAAAGAAGGGCTAATTGGCTCTTCTTTTTTTTTTTGCTTGTTTGCTGCTATGGGCTCTGTGGCGTTGGTAGAAAAGAGCGTTATCCTGTCGGCGCGAGTTTTAAACGAATGCCATCTAAGGCTTCGCACATTATTAACTGGCAGGATAATCTTGAATTATCTTCAATGTCGACCGCCTGATCAAGCATATCAAGTTCGTCATCACGGGCATCGGGTATCTTGTCGATCCAGTCTTCATCAACATAGACATGGCATGTCGCGCAGCAACAAGCGCCGCCACACTCTGCTTTGATGGGCAAGCCATAATCACGGATGATTTCCATGATCCGCCAGCCTTCAATCGCCTCGAGGTGATGTTCTTTATTATCAAAGTCTGTGACGATTATTTTCATGGTCAGCCTAGAATGTTTTTATAAGAGTGAGTATCTGGAATGAATGGAATTGAATTTATTGGCTATTTGTTTTGAAATACTGGCTGATTCCGTTTGTAATAGCGACGGTGCTAACGATGCTAATCAAGAAGCCTATAAACTGCGTTACAGATTCGAGTAGGATACTCTCAGCCGTAGAGAGCGCTGATAAATCCATGCCAAACGCTGTGACGATGAAGTTTCTGATAAAGGCCAGTGCGACTAAAAAGGGTATTAGGCAGATCATCCACGTTGCAATAAGGCGCATGGATAGGCGCTGCTTCATAATGGTCAGGTAAAAGTCTTTAAAGTATATATTGGCGCTCGCCGCGATATATAACCAGATTAGCGGGAACCAAAATACCATAGAGAACAATATTACAATCATCGTCACTATTGGTAAGAAGGAAAATGTTTGCCCCTCTGCGAGCGGTGTACCATTGCTGATCTGTGTTAGGGTCTCTAAATCTTCGGGGCTGAGCACAAGAATGCTCTGTAAGCCATAAAAGGCAAGATTAATCAGAACGTAAGTGATTATGCCAGCTATTATGCAGTTCTGGCGGTTAAATAATTTATTCTGATCTAATTTGCTTTCGCCGCTTAGGGCCATTGGCCAGCGCTCATTAAAAGTAAAGCTGCGTATTATTTGCGCTAAGAGCCAGCCTTCAGCAAATAAACTGGGTAATAAAATTAAATTCGCTGATAAAAATGAAACATTTTCGCCGAAAAGCGCAAGGATCAAAACGGTTACAAATTTAATGATGAATGGCGCTGCGATTAGCCTTAGCAGGTAGACGCGCTCATCAAAAAGATATTTATATCCGACGCCCGCTGACTCGACCATATCAAACTTTGGTTGATTATCTGGTGATGAATGGTGTAACAAGGGGCACTACCTTAAAAATAAATCGATAAAAATCATTGAAACGCGTAATTACGCACACATAGAGTATTATTTATATGACACCTTCGGCCAGAATAAAAGCATCAATTGAAATATATCAAACAATTCACAGCGCGTATGTGCCTATGGATAATGTTATTGGTGACTATATGCGGGGGCGCAAATATATAGGGTCTAATGACCGCCGTTACATTGCAGCTTTTTGTTATGGCGCGATGCGCTCTCATGCAAAGATTATGTGGTGGCTTGATTTTGCAGGCATAGAATTTAATGCACGCAGCTATGTGCTCGCGGCGCTTGCTTTGCTTGAACAACAAAACATTGAGTATATTGCAGGCATTTGTAATGGCGATAAATACAGCCCAGAGCTAATGAGTGATGAAGAAAAATCTGGCCTAGAGAAAATATGCGGCCAAGCGCTTGTTCACCCAGATATGCCTGAACGCGTTGTATCTGAAGTACCAGAAGAGCATTATGAAGAGATCAAATCTATTTACGGTGATGATTTCAGTGCCGAAATGGAGGCCTATCTTGGCGAAGCGGCTTTGGACTTGCGGGTGAATATCAACAAGCTTACTCGTGAAGACGCGTTGAACAGCTTGAAAAAAGAAAATATATCGGCCAAACCGCATGAGTTTTCACCGTGGGGCATTCGCTTAAAACAAAAAGTCTTCTTAACAACAACACGTACATTTAAAAAACGTTTGATTGATATCCAAGATGAAGGCTCGCAGCTTATCGCTTTGGCGTGTAACGCTCAGCCCTCTATGCAAGTGCTTGATTATTGCGCTGGTGCGGGTGGTAAGACTTTGGCTTTGGCCAATGCGATGCAGTGTAAAGGGCGCGTTGTGGCGATGGATATTGATTCACGCCGTTTAGCGAAGGCTCGACCACGTTTTACACGTGCGGGCGTGTCGGATATTATTGAAGTGCGCGGTTTAGAAGATATCAAAAACCGCAAATGGCTACGCCGCCAAAAAGCGACTTTTGATGTAACCTTACTGGATGTTCCTTGCTCAGGCACAGGTACATGGCGCCGTAATCCTGATTTGCGCTGGCATCATTATGGTCCAAAATTTGAAGACTTACTGGTCACGCAAGCTGAGATTCTTGATAAAATGTCAGATACAGTTAAGCTTGGCGGCCGTATAGTCTATGCGACCTGTTCAATGTTAAAACAAGAAAACGAACAGCAAGTGGAAGCTTTCCTTGCACGCAATACGCAATATCGCCTTGTGCCGATAAAAGACGCATGGCCAGAAGAAGCTGTTTGCCCATCAGAGGGTAATTATATGCGCTTATCACCGATGCGCCACGGAACGGACGGATTTTTTGCGGCTGTTTTAGAACGCATAGAAGTCAATGAAGGTGAAAGCAGCAACGACGATGAAGACGATTTTTTTGAATAAATCATGAGAATGCGATGCCTAATCAAGCCTTGCCGAGTTTAACCTTACAGTTTTCAGCCGTCTTAATGGCGCTGGGCTTATATGGTTTATTCGGACAGCCAACGCCTGATAATATTGGTGTCATTGAAATTCTTATCGCTGCTTTATTACTTTTTGGCGCTGGGGTGCATGGGCTGTCTGCCTTTGTACTAAAACCAAACAGCAATCAAGCGGATCACCAATTGAACTCGTGGTATAGCGCTGCGCAGTGTTTTGCTGTTTTTGGCTTAACCATCCCTGTGCTGATGGCTCTTTTTTCTGGTGCGAATATAGCTGAGTTGCTGCGAGATCTTATCGCCTTTGTCTTTCTCTTGCTGCCGCTGCTCTATGCGCATTTATACAAAGAAGGCCGTGGTTTTCGGCGTTTATTCTTATTTGGTGTGGTGTTTATTGGCATTGCATTTTCCGCCCGCATATTCTTACCTTTGATTTTTCCGCATATGGGGATGGCTAATGCTGTATCGCTTTATTTGACGATTACGCCGGCGGTTTTGTTCGCGGCGCTATATTTACTGGCGGCGAGTTTTCTGCGTATTACGGCGCGGCATGGATCAGCGCTCTATAATATGGGCTTTGGTTTTTTAATCGCAGCGGTGGCTGTGTTGCCGTTACTGGCCACGGGCTTCGCCTTACAGCGAGCTTCTGTCGCGGCGGTTCTTATCTTTGGTGTTTTGCTCAGCATTTATATATTAATTTATCGCCCTGAGACGGCATTGCGGCTTGTTGTCCTTTTTGCCGTTCTTTTTATCGCGTGTCATCCATATATTCATGATGTTTTTATGCGCTTAGAGCTGAAACATATACAAGTCGGCTTTAATAGCCGCGGCGCGGAGCTCCGTAAAGTTATTGAGCTTGGAACGCATGATATAGGGCATTTTTTATTCGGTTATGGCTGGGGCGCGCAGTTTGAGAACCCTGCGGTCGGTAAAATGAATGTAGGCTATACGCATAACATATTTAGCTATTACTTTTTTAAAACGGGGCTTGTTGGCTTCGCGATGCTGAGTTT
Organism: uncultured Micavibrio sp.; assembly: GCA_963977125.1. Classification (GTDB taxonomy): domain Bacteria; phylum Pseudomonadota; class Alphaproteobacteria; order Micavibrionales; family Micavibrionaceae; genus UBA2705. The sequence continues at coordinate 435,159 of CAXBNJ010000002.1, read as the reverse complement.
TTATCTGCTGGCCATACTGCGTAATAATATGAAGCTTATGCGCATAAACCTGCCTCTGGCATTATCGCTTTTATTGCCGTTGCTGATAAGCAGTGTCTTTTATGCCTCGCATAAGGCGTTTAGTTTTGGTTTGCTTTTGTTACTGGTTTGCGCAATTACGCGCCGTACATCATTATCATCAGTTGAAGATGCCCGTGATTTGGTGTATTCAAATAGATCGTAATAAATACGCACTTACTATATAGTTTAAATGATAAGATTTACTTGATAAGAGCCCTATGCAAAAACCATCAGTCCTTTTTATAAATCGTGTATATCCCCCGGCGCATGGCGCAACGGGACGGATGCTGCATGATTTGGCTGGCGCTTTTGTGCAAGCGGGATGGGACGTTACTGTTCTGACTACGGGGGCTGGCGCCAGCAAGGCTTTTGACGATCAAGGCGTCTTTGTTCACTCTGTTAAGGTGGATATGAGCCAGAAAAATGCTTTGGCCTATATGCTGGTTTGGTTAAAATTATTCTGGGCAGGCTTGTTTTTGGCTAAGCATCAGCTGGTGGTGAGTAAAACAGACCCGCCGATTCTGGTCGTGCTGGGGCATTTACTGGCCAAGAAAATGGGCGCAGCGCATATGCATTGGTGTCAGGATGTTTACCCTGATTTATTCCCTGTTTTGAATATAAAAATCCCGAAATTTATTTATCGTTTTATGAAGCGTCTATCGCAACATGCTTTGCTTAACTGTGACCGCGTTATTGTGATCGGGCGCTGCATGGCGCGGCATCTAATTGCAGATAAAATCCCTGCGCGCAAAATTAGTGTTATTCCGAACTGGCATAACCCCTGTCTTGATGTACGTGAGATTAAAGCCAAGCAAGATGCTGATTTTGTCTTTGGCGGTAATACGCAATTTAAAAAAGCTTTGTTTAATGATGACACGCCGAAATTCCGCGTTTTATATGCAGGTAATCTTGGTTGGGCGCATCCGATACAAACGATTCTGGGGGCGGCTTATTACTTAAATGAAGATTATCCTGAAATCGAATTTGTCTTTATCGGCGAAGGGGCGGGGCATGAGCGTTTAGCAAAAGAGCGTGCGCGTTTAAACCTCGAAAATATAAAATTACTGCCTTATCAGGCCGAAGAAAATTTGCGCGATGTCTTGGAAAGCGGCGATATTCATTTAGTTAGCCTGCGCGATACGGCTTGCGGCTTAATGGTGCCGTGCAAAGCCTATTCGGCGATGGCTGTGGCACGCCCTTTGATTTTCTTAGGCCCTGAGCATTCTGAAATTGCGCGCTTAATCACGGATTTCAAGACGGGTGAAGTTATTGCGCAGGGGCAGGCGCGTCAATTGGCAAAATCTATACGCTTTTACCGCCAAAATGGTGAGGCATGGTATGATGCCCATAATGCGGCAGCGAAAACGGCTTTGCATATGCGCCCTGAGGATTCTTATAAGGCATGGATTGACCGCGCGCTTGAAATTGTTAATGATCAATTCGGGACACAGAATCTAAGCCGGCCATCTAAAGCCGCTTAAATTAGAGACGTTACAGAGGCAACTTAAATGGGGCATGATATGATTATCAAAGCGCGCAACCGCACATTAGCCGATATAATGTGTTTGTTTTGGACGGCTAAATATTATATCGCATTTTTTCTGCTGATCTTGAGCGTGATGTCAGCCTTGTGGCTGGGCGCACAACCACATTATTTCCGCGCAGAAATGCTGATTGGCCCCGTTGAGCCTTTATTTTCACGCTCAGAGCAGCCCGTATACGAATCGCAAAACATTTATGCAGGCACGCCGCTTTACACAATGCAGCGTAAAGACAGCACCTTGGAGTTTCAGCATTTCATTAAAATGATGAGCGCGCAGCGCAGCGCTGAAAAGCTCGCCGTATCTTGGCCAGAGGGCGTTGAATATTTTAAGCGTGAAAAACATACGGTTTTTCCGTGGGGTATGCGTTATGGCCTTGGGGGCTTAGATAACGAACATAAAATAGCCACTCATCTGTCTTTTATTCTAAAAAATCGTATACGCATTCAGCCTGATGGATTAACGCCGTTTTATTCGGTTACGTTTGACGCCGCTGACCCTGACATGGCGCGCGTATTAATTACAAGCTTGTATAACTATAGCGACACATATTTACGTGAACAGGCCATAGAAAATGCACAGGCCAATCTCAATTATTTAAAGGCGCGCCTAAAGGTAGAAAAGAATAGCGATTACCGTCAGCTGTTAACGACGCTGCTTATGCAGGAAGAATATAGTTTGATGATGCTGCATTCTAAATCGGCTTTTGCGGCAAAAATCATTGAAGCGCCTTATGTTACGCCCTATGTCGTTTGGCCTAAGCCGTTATTGATTTATTCTGGTGTGTTGATGGTGTCCTTTATATTTGGCGGCTTATTTTTTGGCCTGATTGAAAGCGTTAAACAACGCAAGGCTTGATGCTATGGCGATTCCCGTATCTGTGGTTATCCTGACAAAGAATGAAGAAGCACGCCTCGCTTTGACATTGGAGTGTTTGAGCGGTTTTGATGATATTTGGGTCGTTGATAGCCATAGTACGGATTCGACTGTAAATATCGCCCGTCAATACGGGGTATCGGTCGTTGATTTTACATGGGACGGTACTTATCCGAAGAAAAAGCAATGGGCGCTTGATTGCCTGCCGCTTAAATATAAATGGGTTTTACTGCTTGATGCGGATGAGCGTATGACTGAGGCGCTGCGTCTAGAAATTGAAGCTCTGTTTAAAAAGTCAGCGCCTCCTGCGCATGGTTATTTCATTAAAGGTCTGTACCGCATTGGCGATCAAATCCTTAAATATGGCGCGCAGAATAATAAATTAATGTTATTTGTGCGTGATGCATTTTCTTTCCCACCGTTAATGGATAGTGATTTTGAAGGCGGCTGGGAGGTTGAGGGCCATTATCAGCCCATAGCCAAAATGGAGGACGCGCAAATCGGGCGGCTGCATTCAGCCCTTATTCACGACGCGTTTGATTGCGAAGCGGATTTAAACAAACGCCATACGGCCTATGCTTTGTGGGAAGCGCATATGAATATGCATGATGCTTGGCCACAAGACCCTGTGCCTTGGCGGCAAAGATTGAAGGCGATCTATCGTGCGCTGCCCTTGCGTGGGGTGATTATGTTCTTATATAGCTATATATTGCGCTGCGGTTTTTTGGATGGGCGATCAGGCTTAAAATTTGCGCTTATGCGTGGGCGCTATTATAAAGATGTTAGCGCACAGACCGCGCAGTTAAAGAAACATAAAGCGCGTTTATAGCGCGTGCTTAATCGTGTTTAATAAAGAGGGACTATTTATATTATGCCAGAGTTACCTGAAGTCGAAACCGTTTGCCGCGGCATAGCGCCTTTTATTGAAGGAGAGCGTTTATGTGATGTGCACCTGCATCGCGCTAATCTACGCATTCCATTTCCGGAGCTTATGGCGGAACGTATTGGCGGGCTGAGCGTAGAGCGCGTATATCGAATCGCCAAATATGTGATTGTGGCGCTTAGTGATGGTCAGATATTGGTTATTCATTTAGGCATGAGCGGGCAAATTAAGATGGCGCATGACTTTTCAAGCTACGAAATACTTAAACATGACCATATGGTTTTAAGCTTTGGGGATACTGATAGGGGCGATCAGGTAAAAGCGCTGATCTATAATGACCCAAGGCGTTTTGGCATGGTTATGCTGTTTGATGATGAGGCTGCGTTAAAAGCCAGTCCGAGTTTTGCGAAAATGGGGCCCGATCCGTTTGACCCTGATTTTAACATAGCAAATTTTACGCAGCGCCTGTCGTCTAAGTCTGGTGTAATCAAGTCTGCTTTGCTCGATCAGCACTTAATAGCGGGACTCGGCAACATTTATGTATGTGAGGCGCTGTTTATGTCAGGCGTGCATCCTGAGCGCTCTGCGCGGTCTTTGAAAAAGAAAGAAATCGCGGCTTTATACGAATCGATAGGGATAGTGCTGCGCAAGGCTATTGCGGCGGGTGGCAGCACATTGAAGGATTTTCGCCAAGCGGATGGTAAATTAGGTTATTTTCAAAATGAGTTATTGGTCTATGGTCGCGAAGAAGCGCCTTGTTATGAATGCGGCAAAGCTGCTATACAACGTATAGTGCAAGCGGGGCGATCAACATTTTTTTGTCCCCATTGTCAAAAAGCAGAGACATCAAAGAAAACAAATATGTCTGCTAAAAAATAAAGAGAAAAGGTTTTTCATGCGCAATATACGCCCCCTTCGTTCCGCCATCTTGTTAATGGCTTTTACATGTACAGCTTTCATTGTTGTATCGCCTAAGCTCGTAAATGCGCAGGTGCAACAGCAACACCAGGCGCGCTTTTTCTCTGCATTGCCTGATATGCCGATTCCTGATGGCTTTGAAGAGCTTACCGATTCGGTGACGATCTTTGATAAGGCGGAAGGGCGTTTGCTTGATTTTGCAGCCTTTAGTTCTTCACAGCAAGCTTGTCAGGGCGCTTTGGCTTTTTATGCCAGCACGCTCCCTTATTTGGGCTGGAAAAAACATGGCGCGGCTTATTACCGTGAAGGAGAAGTTTTGTCTTTGGCGTTGGCTTTTGAAAATAAGGAAAGCTGCTTGCTGACTCTTTCTGTACGGCCTAAATAACTGTATTTATTTGAGGATAAAACGAAATCTTGGTTTTTTATCGCTATGGACACAATTTTTCATGCGGTTTTCCTTGACAAGCAGGGGATAAGTTGATTAAAACACTATCTCACGCAAAGCTTAAGCAAAGGTTAAGATGCTTATTCGGGCGGTGCCAAATATTATGATTTTATAGTTTGGCGAAATGTAAGAATAATAATTTAAAGTTTGGATATCTGTTCCGTCTATACGGGGAAGATAAAAATTAAAGGAAAAAAAATGGCTAATCACGCTTCATCAAAAAAACGTATCCGCAGAAACAAAAAACGCGAAATCATTAATGGTGCACGTCGTTCACGTATCCGTACATTCATTAAAAAAATTGAGCTCGCTCTTGAAGCTGGCGATGGCGTTGCTGCTGAAGCGGCTTTCAAGGCTGCTTGCCCTGAAATACAGCGCGGCGTATCACGCGGCGTATTCCACAAGAAGACAGCGTCACGTAAAATTTCACGTTTAAACAAACGTGTTAAAGACCTTAAGCTCGCTGCTTAAAACCATTTAATTTACCATGAATTTCATAGTAAGCTCCGTATTGTTAAATACGGAGCTGCTAATGTATGTGCTTGTTTTTGTTAACGAAATTATATTTCTTTTTTGCCTTTTCACCCAAAGTTCTTGTTGCACTTTTTTTTAAAACTGGCTAATGTGACTTTATCAGCGATACAGAAACTTATAAAAAAGTCGCAAGAAAAACCTTCAAGGTTTTGAGTGGTATTGAGAGTGTAAACTAACTATATTAACTAAGAATTTTTTAAGTTCTTGAGTTTTAAAGTTAGTAAGTCTGGTTTAGCCAGCGACATGGTAAATGGTTGTTTTTAAACGTTTTTCGTTTCTTCAGCTTTTCTTACTATAGAGTAAGAGTTATATTAAGGTTCCTTAACTACAAAAAGCATGTTCAGTGCGAGGTTGGAGCCTTAGGGGTTAAAAATCGACAGTTTTATTCAAGGTGTACTGCGCAGTTTACAATGCTGCGCGAACCCTTTTCTATGACCGTTTTTTCCTTAGATAGCTACTTTAGTTCATGTCGCCAGCTTATGCCGTGTGGAGTGAATGTACATAATGTACGCATATATGCCTACCTTAACCAATGGCCCGCAACGAGGTCAGTAAGGCAGGAACAGAGTATATAAGTTTAACGTTTAAAGTATTATATTGGAGACAACACTATGAGCAATGCGAGCAGCAATGTTATCACTATGGCGAGTGGATTTCAGCAAGCCGATTCTTTTGAGCCGACACCAGAAATCCTAAAAGCATGGACAGCAGTGTATAAAGCGCTTCGTGGAGAATTCGGAGAAGCTGTATATCGCAGTTGGTTAAAGCCATTAACATTGCAAGCTTATTACCACAATACGCTTGAAGTCTCAGTGCCGACTCGTTTTATGCGTGATTGGATCCAGTCTCACTATGCAGAGCGCATTTTAGAGATGAGCATGGAAAAAAGCGTTGATATAAAACGTTTGGAAATTGTTGTTGTTCAAAGCTCTGTGCCGCTTGATGACGAAGATGTCAAAATGCTGGCGCGCCCTAAATCTAATATTAATGATCTGACTGCAGATTATGATTTGTCTTCACCTTTGGACCCACGTTTCACTTTTGAAAACTTTGTCGTTGGTAAAACAAATGCCTTAGCACACGCCGCTGCACGCCGCGTTGTTGAATGTGATAAAGTACCATTTAACCCGCTCTATATTTATGGCGGCGTTGGTATTGGCAAAACGCATCTAATGCACGCTATTGCACACCAAATTCGCGAACAAGACCCTAAGAAGATCGTTATGTATCTTTCAGCTGAGAAATTTATGTATCAATTTGTTCGTGCTATTCGTGGCCAAGATACAATGAAATTTAAAGAAATCTTCCGTTCTGTTGATGTACTTATGATGGACGATATTCAGTTCATCGCTGGTAAAGAAAGCACGCAAGAAGAATTCTTCCATACGTTTAATGCGTTGGTTGATTATAACAAGCAAATCATTATCTCGGCTGATAAAGCACCGACTGAAATGACAGGCATTGATGAGCGTCTACGTTCACGTCTGGCTTGGGGTTTGGTCGCTGATATTCAGCAATCATCTTACGAGCTTCGCTTAGATATCTTGCAATCAAAACGCGCTTTACTACAGGCCAATATCCCTGATTCAGTTCTTGAGTTTTTAGCCCTTAAAGTGACCAGCAATATTCGTGAGCTTGAAGGCGCATTGAACCGTATTGTTGCGCATGCTGATGTTTCTAAAAACCCCGTTACACTTGAAAGCACGCAAGATATTTTACAAGATATGCTTCGTTCACATGATCGCCGCATAACAATTGATGAAATTCAGCGCAAAGTGGCTGAGCATTACAACATTAAGCTTTCTGACATGCACTCAGCACGTCGCGCGCGTAATGTTGCTCGCCCACGTCAAATCGCTATGTATTTGGCTAAACAGCTCACGGCCCGTTCACTGCCAGAAATTGGCCGTAAATTTGGTGGCCGTGATCACACAACTGTGATGCATGCTGTACGTAAAATTGAAGAGCTTATGGATGGTGATGCAAGCTTCGCTGAAGATGTAGAAGTAGTACGCCGCGCTCTAACAGGCTGAGAGGCTTCAGAGTGACGTATCAAAGCGACAATACATTAACTGTTATTGACAAGGCCCGCGTAAAAGCGGGCTTTGCTCGTCATACCGCATCTCACATAGGCGCTACGCGCGAGGCGCAAGACTGGGTGCTGCGGGATGGTGATGGGCAATGTATTGCCTGCCTAGAATTAGTGGCAATGGGCATGACGAGCTATATTAAGATACTCTGGGTCGATGATGCCTATCGCGGCGAAGGGCTTGGCAAGCAGCTTATGGCACAGGCCGAATCTTATGCTGTCGATAAAGGGCATGAGCAAATTTGGGTGGATACGCTAGGTTTCCAAGCGCCAGAATTTTATAAGGCGCTCGGGTATAAAGTCATTCAGGAAGTTCCTGATTACCAAGGTGATCATGCGCGGATTTTCTTAATGAAAGCGCTCTAGATTAAAGTCTTGAACGAAGGACATTAGTTAAGTGTGGGCGTTTTTAGTGCAATTATATCAGCGATATTATGTGCACCGACTTTACGGCAAAGCTCAAGTTTCTCTGCTGCGTGTAGTGATGCGGGGAGTAGTTTATGTAAGCTTGGCGGCGCCATACGTATTGTTTTCTGATCCCACGCATCCCCTAAGCAGGTTTTTATATATAAATCATAATAGAGAATTTCATCTATGTGTATTTGCGCTTTGATTTGCTCATATTGCCCTTGCTCTGCGGCCTTTTCTTCTTTCTGTGCGCTGTCTTTTGCCCCGAATATGCGTTCTATACCGCAGGTGAAAAAGGCTTCATCTAATGTGCTCATTTCGCCCATATCATCATAAATTTTATCGAAGAATTCTTTGAGCTGCGGGGTGTGCTCAATATGATCGGATACGTTTTGCGCGTAATCGGCAACGGCATTATAGAGGGCGCTTAAATCTTCGCTATCTAGCTCTGATATGGGGGGTATAGTATAGCTCATGTGATTTTCTCCTGTGCCGTACGTCTTTATCTAATTCAGATGGGGCATTTGATAGTCAATAATTGCCGCCAGATTTTTTGCACCGAGTTGCTGGCATAAAGCAGCGTATTCAGGCGCTTTTATAGCGTGTGGTAATGCTCTATTCATCTCGGGCATTGAAAGTACAACATGCGTACAGTCAAGCTCTTTGCCGGTAATTAGGCGGGTGAATACATCCACATAATCAATTTGTCTTTGATTGGCTTTTACAAATAAGGCGTAATTTTCTGTGGGGTCTAACGCCTCTTCGGCGGCGCGCATATCAGATTCAAATTCCTGCGTGCATGTTTCAGATCGACGCGCATATTCGCATGTTAATTCTATCTGTGCTGAGCATGCGCTTTCAAAAGCTTGGGTGAGTTTTTTGTCGGCATTAATAATGTCAGCGAGGCTGTTGCTATACGCCTCAACGCCCTGGAGTAGCTCAACGAGTTGATTGGGATCAATGTCTTCTATGTCGATTACTTGCTGTGTGTTGATCATAAGTAAAGCTCTTCTCGTTGTGTTTTTACTGTAGTTTCTACTGTAGGCGTAAGGCTTTGGCCTCAATGATTTCTGCGAGGTTATGCGCGCCTATTTCACGGCATAGTGCAGCGTTTTTTGTGGTTTTAAGCGCATCGGACATTAGAGTATTTGCCGCTGGGGTAGAAATAATGGATGGGGTCATTTGATCTTGGTTGCCCGCAACAATTTGGCTGAACAGGTCAATATAATGGATTTGATCGGCTAAAGCCGTGATTTGTAATTTCTTTTGTTCAATAGGGTCCATTTCAGCGCTCGCCTTGTTTATAGCGGCCTCAAAGTCACGATCAATGGTCTCATAGGCTTTATAGAAGATTTCACGCAATGTTGGCGTGCTTGCCGCTTCGATAGCGTCAGGCTCATTTGTCACCTCATCAATATGTGTAGAAAGCGCCGCACTATAAGCAATGGCTTCTTCGTGTAGGGCACATAAGTCACTAACTTCTAGTGGCTCCCAATTAACATGTTCTGCATAATATTGGCTTAAATGTTGATGTGATTCGTACATGTAAATCCCCTGTGTTGGCGTGTTCCTATTTATATTTGACATAATATAACCCAGATAGGGTGTTTTGCGCAAGATATTTCTGTGAAAATATTGCGCTTAGATGCGGATATAAGTTTCGGGGATAACTTACAAGCCAGAGAATAAAAGGGTTGGCTGCGCTTTGAGATGTGGTAAATTTAGCCATCATTATTTTAAGATAGATCATTCGACTGAACAGACCTAACAGGTAGGAAGCTAGCCATGAAATTTGCAATTGACCGCGCGGCTCTATTAAGAGCATTAAACCACGTTCAAAGTGTTGTTGAGAAAAGAAACACTATTCCAATATTATCGAACGTTTTAATACGTGCAGAAGATGGCGTTTTATCCCTATCGACAACAGATATGGATTTGGAAATGAATGAAGGCGTCGCTGCTGAAGTGACAACGCCAGGCGCAACAACAGCGCCAGCTCATACGCTGCATGATATTGTTCGTAAAATGACTGACGGTTCAAAAATTGACGTTGAAGTCAGCGAAGATGGCCGCTCTATGCAAGTACGTGGTGGTCGTTCAAACTTCCGCCTTGCTTGCCTACCAATTAGCGATTTCCCTGAATTAGGTCTTGGCGATTTGCCAACAAGCTTCTCTGTGCCTGCCGCTGAATTACGTGCTTTGATTGACCGCACTAAATTTGCGATGTCGACTGAAGAAACACGCTATTACCTCAATGGTATTTATCTACACGCTGCAGAAAATGAAGGCATATCTGTTCTTCGTGCTGTGGCGACGGATGGTCACCGTCTTGCTCGTTTTGAAATGCCTGTACCTGAAGGCGCTATCGATATGCCGGGCGTTATCATTCCCCGTAAAGCCGTTAATGAATTACGTCGTTTGTTAGAAGAAGCCGCTGACCAAATTTCAATCAGCCTATCTGAAAACAAAATCCGTTTTGCTTTTGATCATGTGGTTCTGACATCAAAACTTATTGATGGCACCTTCCCTGATTACACGCGCGTTATTCCGGTTGGCAATGATAAGATGATCGAAGTTGATCCTAAAATCTTCACAAGCGCGATTGACCGTGTATCAACAATTTCTGATGGCAAATCACGCGCCGTTAAAATTCAGCTTAATGGCAAGACAATGACTTTGTCGGCTAATTCAGCCGAATCAGGCAGTGCGACTGAAGACATTGAAGTAAACAGTGAAGCGCCAAATATTGAAATTGGCTTTAACGCTAAATATTTGCTGGATATTACTTCGCAAGTATCTGGTGATGGCTGCCGCCTCGAAATGGCTGATCCAGCTTCACCAACAATCATTCAAGACACAAGCGACGCTGCGGCACTTTATGTGCTTATGCCGCTACGTGTTTAATTAAGGTAAGCGGCGTTTAACGTTACTGCGTTAGGGTTTTAAAACTTGTGGTCTATATCAAACGCCTAACCCTTACCAATTTTAGAAATTATGCATCCGCCCGGCTTGATGATTTACAGCCGGGCGCTGTCATTTTTATTGGTGATAATGGGGTGGGCAAAACCAACATATTAGAAGCGGTTTCCCTGCTTAGCGCCGGTCGAGGTCTGCGCGGCGCTTCTGTGCCTGAGCTTGTTAATCGCGGCTCAGCGCAAAAGCCATGGGGGGTTAGTGCGGAATTTTTTGATGGTGACGTCTTCACAAAAATCGGTACAGGCACGACAGCGGAAAAAAACGATAAGCGCCAAGTGCGAATCAATGGCGCGATGAAAAAAAGCCAGACGGCTTTATCTGATTATGTATCCTGCGTGTGGCTTACCCCGCAAATGGATCGGATTTTTCTTGATAGCTCATCACATAGACGGCGTTTTTTAGATCGCCTTATTTATGCCTTTGACCCGGCGCATACAGGGCGCTTAAACCGCTATGAAAAAACCCTACGCCAGCGGAGCAAAGTTCTAAAAGATAGCCGCGCCCCTGACGCGAATTGGTGTAGCGCCTTAGAAGCGCAAATGGCCGAATCGGCGGTGGCTATTGCGGCGGCGCGTTTGGATTTTTGTACGCGCCTACAAGCCGCTTGCGTTCGCGCGCAAGATGAAGATTCCGCGCATTTCCCCTTAGCGCAGCTCTCAATCATCGGTGAAATAGAGAATCGCTTACAAGGCCGAACCGCCCTTGATGTCGAGGAAAGCTTTAAAGCTGACCTCGTAAAATCTCGCCCGCGTGATGCCTTAACGGGCGGGGCGGCGATTGGCGTACATCGCAGTGATTTTGATGTGGTTATGGCGGAAAAGAATATGCCCGCCGCGCAATGTTCGACCGGAGAGCAAAAGGCTTTGCTGATAGGCGTAATGCTCGCTCATGCCCGTTTAATTAATGCCGAGCGCGGCGCACCGCCGTTATTATTGCTTGATGAAATAGCTGCTCATCTGGATGATGGCCGCCGCGCTGCGCTTTATGCGCGCTTAACGGCGCTTGGTGGACAGGTTTGGCTGTCTGGTACGGATCATGCGCTGTTTGATCGCTATGAAGGCGCAGCCCAGCGTTTTGAGATTGAAGCGCAAGGCTTAATCAAACCAATTTAACGTGAATTTTTTAAGATATCTTATTTTGAAAAGCTAATCACTTGGCCGTTTTTGCGGCTCAGCGCGACTTTTTCGATTCGCTGCTTTAGCTGTCCCACAAATGAATCTATTTTCTCAGACCGTGCAATTTCACCGAGCGTGCCGTGGCCATTAGGGGCGGTGGCGACAAATAAATGACGATCAGGGCCAATGCTTTTCTTTTCAACGGTAATTAGGGGCGTTTGCCCAGCCGCCTCGCGAAAGGATATGAAATAGCGCCCATCAATTTCAGCGAAGGAAAAGTCTTTGAACAAGCCCTTATATACGTAGTGGGAATAAATTTGAAATATCTTGCGAAATTCATCGCTTCGATAACCGATTTTACCATGTGTTTTCATTGTCATAGTGTCTAGTATAGCAAAAAACAGGCTTTTTGAGAATTTATTTTTCTTACAGCCCTCGCAAAGCTTGTATTTACAAGGGGTAGATTATGGCGACGTTGATTAAACTATATGCCACGGCTTATAAAATTAACTGGAAAAATCTATCTATCTGCGCTATTATATAGATGTCATCACTTGTGGTGACTATGACGCTAAATGCGTTGTGGAATAAGCGTTGTGGACCCGGGGGCGGTACCCGGCGGCTCCACCATTTGCTACCTGACTAATAATTAGGCATCAAGTGATGGGGCCGAAACAGGATTGACACGCGTAGTAAAGACATTAGCTTGCGTTCGGTATTGTACCTCCGTTATAGGGCTATTATTATAAATGCAAACGATAACACTCGTTTCGTAGCATCTAACGACAACTCAGACGTTGTTGTTGGCCAAGCGATGGCTGCTTAATTTTTTAGGCAATCGTAGCACGCTACAACTCAATTCCTGGTAATTGAAACCTATTAGGTGGGGCGTAATAAGGGCCGGCCTCGCAACAGAACAGGCCCCTTTTTCTTTCTTTATAGTGTTCTATAGTTTTCTTCCCTTTTTATTCAGCAGTATAGTGACAGCCTAGAGCGATCACTTTTTCTTGCATATTACCTCTCATTCCCTATAGTTAAACATAGCGCGATTGGTTAATCGCGTCGGGGTGTCGTAACCTCTCAAATGTGGCCTTAAGACAGTGTCGGGCCATTATCAATGATACTGCTTTCTCGATTTATGGTCGGGGAGGTGGCGAAATATAATAGCGCTTGCGTGAATACGCTGCACCGCTCATTTGACGGTTACGAACTCCCCGGCTGCCAGAGGCTTTATGCTCTGGTGGCCGTTTTAATTTTTAAAATGGGAGAATGAACATGTTAGAAAAAGAACGTCAAATCAATAAAGCCATCGGACAGCAAATAAGAGCGCAGCGCAGGGCGCTGAATATAAGCCAGTCCATGCTAGCGGCGCATATCGGCGTCAGCTTTCAGCAATTACAAAAAATAGAAATCGGTAAAAACCGCGTTTCAGCGGCGCGGCTTTTATTGATCAGTCAATATTTTGATATCCCGCTGATGGATTTCTATTGCTGAGGCGTCGAAGCGGCCTTGGTGTTAATAAAAAAGTAAGCTTAAATCTATATAATGTGTAGAGAAAAACAAGACGGTAGATTTTATATATGGGAAGCTTTTCTGATTATGTTAACAATCTCTTTGATTTAAGTTTGGGCGAGCAGTCTCTTCTTGAAATCGGGGAGGATAATGCGCAGGATGACCAATCAATTAAAATATTGGGGGTTAATGCTGCCGTTAACACGCCCGAGGACTATGACAATCGTGTTATTAACTTCAACTATATAATAGAGACGGGCCTTATACCAGGGTCGGAGTATTTGGATAACAGGGCATATCAACCAGCTACGGACTTAGACCCTGAAAAAGTTGACGAGAATACACGATATGAAGAGATTAAGGCGTATATTGACAATATAAGCCAATATAAGGGTAATAACCAAACCATAGATTTAACGGTAGAAGACGCGCTAACGCGAACCATGCAATCTGTTCAGGAAAATGTGCTTAGTGAAATAGCTAACGATAGCGATATTCAGGGTTTGCTCAGCAAAGAAGTCTGGAGTAAGCAAGATCGCGCGAGTTGGGAAAAGTTTATAAGCGAGGCGACTTCGGCTAAAATAGCTGAAGTCCCTGGATTAGATAGCTATAGGTTACAGCGCAAAGCACCAGGCAGCGACCTTTATGACCAAGGGACGGCAGAGAAAAGAGCACAGCATGTTAACGAGTTAAGCAAAGATATTGAAAATGGTACGGGAACCATAGAGTTTGACTGTGAGACGATGTCGATCGTTGAAGGCATAATCTTGCAGCGCTTAGAGCATGAAGCGCTTCCGAGTAAAGCAAATGACCAAGATGGCTATAAATATGCAGCAAACTATTTCTATGCGTCGGGGAATGCTGCCCCTGATTATGAGGGAGATACACAAACAGGACATGCTTATATCATCTCTTCGGCTACAGGAAATATTATCGAAGGCACCATCGAGGGCAGATATGGTGTCTATAATGAACATATTGATGATAAGTTTACCTTTGAATCTTTTGTCGACGGAAAGCCTTTTATCGGCAAAGATCAAAGTTTTTATTCTGGACGCCAATATGATTATCAAGAATACAACGCTATCGTCGTAGGGCATTTTACAGACGCATTATATAGTCAAATAGATACGAAGCTGTCGGCAACTATAATGGAGGATGGTACGTCTATCAGTGCTCTTTTCAAGTCATCGCCAGAGCTCCCACGACAATTACTGGAACAGAAAATAAGCATTGAAAATTTAGAAGAGAAGCTGAGTAGTTCGGGCGAGGATGGTGAACAAAAGGCGACTCTGTTGCGAGCTGTAGATCAGCATAAAGAGGCATTCGCTAGTCTGGTAAGTGAACATATAAAAAATATCGATATGCTTGATACATATACCGAAGGTTTTACTCAACTTGCTTTTTACACTGATTTAGAGGAAAAGGCGAATCTGTTGCTGGGGAATGAGGGAACATTCTTGCAAGAGTTTTATGGGGCTCTGCGTTTTAATGAAGGTCTCGTCGCGTGGCCATCTGATGATGCGATGCCCTTTTATGAGCATAAGTTTTATCTAGAGCAGATTAATGATAATTTTGATGACCTTACTTTTTCCGAAAAAACATTTGTTCTTAATGTCGCGGGACAAATGGCCAAAGATTTTGAAGGCAACATAGAATCATTAAAAGAAAATGGTCGTCTGGATGCTGTTTTGGAGGAGATTGGTCTTGATACGGGACAAGCCTTAGACAATGGAGAAATCCTGCACAAAGACAAAATAACGGCAAGTGATGTTCAAAGTAGCGTAGAGGGTGCTCTAGTGACGATGAGAAATAATGAGCCGGAAGAAAAACAAACCTCAGTAAACCTACATGCGCCTAATGTCAGTATGTAGTTGGCATTTTACCTCTTTCATAATTTTTTATGCGTGGCATTTATAAATGCTGTATACTATAAAGGTAAGAGGCTCTTCATAGAATCCTCGTCTAAGACCTCGCAAGAGGCTGCCATATCCAGCGGATGAAAGCAAATCCATGATATGGCGCAGTCTTTTCCTCATCTTTAATAGCTTTTCTCTTTTTTGATTTAGCTGCGAGCAGCAGCTTTGATCTATGACTTTTTCTTGCATATTCTCCTTCATTCCTTATAGTTAGCCATAGCGCGATTGGTTAATCGCGTTGGGGCTTTCAACCTCTCCAAGACGGCCTTAAGACAGCATCGGGCCGTTACCAATGATGTTGCTTTCTCGATTTATGGTCGGGGGGGCAGCGAAATATAATAGCGCTTGCGTGAATACGTTGCGCCGTTCTTGGACGGTTGAAACTCCCCGGCTGCCAGAGACTTTATGCTCTGGTGGCCGTTTTAATTTTTAAAATGGGAGAATGAACATGTTAGAAAAAGAACGTCAAATCAATAAAGCCATCGGCCTACAAATAAAAACGCAGCGTAGGGCGCGTAAAATAACACAATCATGCCTTGCTCATCATATCGGCGTAACATTCCAACAATTGCAAAAAATAGAAATAGGCAAGAACCGCGTCTCGGCGGCGCGGCTTTTATTGATTAGTGAATATTTAAATGTATCACTGATGGATTTTTATGCGGTAGCGGCGCTAGATGATAGACAGCGCTTGTAGAGCTTTTTTATGTGCGGCATTAATGGGGTGTGCCGGTAGTGTCTTGATATCAACCCACTGGCAATCGCCCTCAGGCGTTTGTCGGCGTCCTTTAAAATACAGTGAATCTATGGCGGTGGAGATGAGGAAGAATTCTTGCTGATAGATCCAAAATTTATCGACATCATCCGCATAGAAATTCACCGTCTGGCGATGGCTTTTCTGGACGTCACTATCGCTTGGAAGGGTTAAGCCCGTCTCTTCCGTTAATTCACGCAAAGCGGCTTGTTTCGCTGTCTCGCCACTATCTATCCCGCCACCGGGTAAATCGGCTATATCTGGCGCAAAATTTGGATAAGTAAGCAATACGCAGCCTTTTGATACAAGTACAAGCCAAGCGCCTGAGCGGGGTTCGATATGTGGGGTTTTATCTGCTGTGTTTACTGCGTCGCCCCAGCGGTCATGAAATGGTGGATGCATATGTTTTCCAATTGGTAGAGTTTGTTCGCTATAGCACCCCTTTTATCGTCCAATTAATATAAAGTATGAAGACCGCTATAGCGCACAGATATAAGTTCTGCAGCCAAGATGTGCGCATATATTTACTTTCTTTGTAATAATGTGCCATAGCTTCTTGATATGTCACAAGCTCAGCATTTTCAATTCTTGTGAAATCCAGTTCTGTGTAGTTTTCGTAGTTTTCTGGTTTCTCGCTTTTTATATTTTCATGCAAGGCTTGCTTCGTGCCGAGCTGTTTTCTCATCAACCAGTCATGCAGTGCAAAATGAGTTAGACTAAGCCCAAAGATACTAAAAACTATGAAATAGCCAATAGGTGCCAACGTTTCCAATAGATCAAGAAAAAACAATGCAAACATTATAGTTGCCACATAATGAAGGAGCAGAACGTCTACAAAAATAAAGAAGTGAGAAAATCGCTCTTTATGCATGCGTAACTTAATTTTGTGGTTCTCTGGAATTAATAAATTTAATGATTTTACGGCAACATTCTCTCCATATTGCGGCTCGTCATATGTGATAACAGGCCAGAAACGTGTGGGCATATAAATTGTCGCCCAGAATGGTTTTCTTGAATAGCGATAGCCAATTATCGTGGCGTTTCTTAATGGCGATTTAATCTGAATATATATTTTTCTGCATATTGAAATAGTGAAGCCGAATATGAAGGCAAGCAACAATAAGAAGATCCAAAAATGTTCACTGATCTGCTCCATATTTGATTTTCCTTATTTCTAAGCTCGTAAATACGAAGCCTCTGGCACATTTTATTCCTGAGGCGTACGCAATTTAATGCGCAAACCTTTGCCGTGGTTGACAATTTGTTCTGTTGGACCGCCGGCACGTACGGGGCGCGGGGCGAAACGGCTGGTGGAAATCAGGCGGTCATACATGACCAAGGCGCCACATACACCGACATTAATACAAAAATGCATGGGGATTTTTATGATGTGATCGCAGCGTGCTTGCGCTTCGTCGGACAAATTACCCATTTCGGAGCCGAGTATGTACGCGGCGCGCGTTGGGTGGCGAAAGCTTGGCAGTTCAATTGAATCTTCAACAAGCTCCACACCGACAAGCTGACAGCCTTGGGGCAATACAAATTGGTCAAGGCTGTCATATTGATTATAGGGGACGCTATCAAAAGCTTTAGAGGTATCAGTGGATTTTACTTTTTTATAGTCAACGCGCGGGGAGACTGTGAAAAAGAAATTCGCACCAAAAGCATGAGCGGATCGCGTTAGATTGCCCAAATTACTTTCTTTGGTAATGCCTTCAACGCCAATACCAAAATAGCCTCTATTTACACTCATTGTTTCACATCCGTTTTTTATTTTATTTGTAAGATTTAAGCTTTATCGCACAGCTTTTTCTAAGCGGTCAAGCGCTTCATTAAGAAGATCTTCCGATACCGCATAGCAGAGGCGTAAATACCCTGCGCAATCTTTACCAAAGCCAATACCGGGGGCAAGGACGAGGCCGACATCATCAACCAGATCTTTACACATAGATACACATTTATCTTCGCCTTCAATTCTAAAGAAACTATAGAATGTTGCATCGGGCGGAGTCATATTAATGCGTGGATGATCTTTAAAGCGTTCAATTAAAATCTCACGATTACTTATCCATGCTTGCTTTTGGCACTTAATAAACTCTTCCCCGTCGCGCAATGCGGCAATGCCGCCATATTGAAGCGGCGTGGGTGGGCCCATAGTGTTATAGAGGGCAATATCGCGGATAATCGCTTCAGCGCATGGAGGGCCAACCAGCCAGCCAAGACGCCAACCGGTCATTGCCCATGCTTTAGAAAAGCTGTTAACGGTGAGAAGGAAATCGCGCTCTTGTGAATATTCAAGGAAGCTTGGAGCGTGGTCTTCAAATAAGGTCAGGCGGTTATAAACTTCATCGGCGACAATCCAAATACCTGTTTTGCGCGAAAACTCTAGCAGCGCTTTGATTTCATCAGGGCTAATAACCCAGCCTGTCGGGTTAGACGGGCTGACAATCAAGATTGCGCGGGTTTTATCGGTGACACTATCGAAAACCTTATCAAGGTCGAGTGTCCAGCGGCCATTATTTTCGTTTAGTGGCACTTCAATGGCATTGGCTTCGGCGACTTCAATCGCATTAAGGAGGTTTTTCCAAATTGGTGTAATGGCAATAACGTCATCGCCGGGGTCAAGCAAAGCGGTCAGGGCATAATCCATCGCCGTTGTGCCTGAATTGGTGACAAAAATACGGTTAGTCGGCAGGTCGAGGTCGAATATACGTTTGTAATAGGCTGAGATTTCCTCTCGCAGCGGCGCTTCACCAATGGGCGAGCCATAAAATGTCTTGCCCTCGCGCATGGCCTCGTTAACGGCATCGCAAATAAAGTCAGGCGTTGCCGCGTCGCCTTGGCCTTGCGCTAATGTTATGCTGCCCGCTTTGTCGCGGCCATAGCGAATAAGTTCTGCCCCGGGATTAGCCGATAACGTGCTAAAAATTGGGCGATATTGTAATTTTTTTTTGCGATAGTCCATTTGACTTTCTGACTCGAGATACTCCATGACGGCTCCATATATGTTGCATCAAGTTTATCACTATTTTAGTGATCTAAGAAATATATTTGTGATGTATTATGAGGTCGTGATTATGAGCGGCGCGATGCCGCACATGCGCAAGCCGCCGCGTTGGCTGCTGCCGCTGCGAGAAGAGTCGAAATTAGCGCTGTGATAAATGTTATCTCAATCATGCAATAAGACTAACGCATTTTTTTGATTCTGCGCAAGGTCTATTTTGTAACATACTGATAGTGAAGCTTTATTACTGTGCTTCGCCTGCGTGACCTTCTTCGGCTTTATAAGTTTTATAGGCATCATTAAAGGTTTGATCGTTGATATAAAGCGTATCGCTATAAGATAATGTATTATCATTTGCGTTCTGAGTAATGATTGTGTTGGCGATATAAAAATGATTTTCTGGATTTTTTAACGCGTCATCTAAAAACTTTGCAGCTTTACCGAACTGGCATATTGTCCGCACTGGGTAATTCCAATCATTACGACCTGAATAACCAGATTGAAGGGTGCTTTCACATTGCTGTGTTGGCAAGCCTTCAAACTTACTGACCAATGTTGTTTTTGCCCCGTCTGTGTCTGTTTCTGTTTCATTTAAACAGAGAGATTCAGTATCTGCGCCTTGTTGTGGCGTATAATTATGCGCGGCCCAATCAATAGTGTAGGCGTAACAGCTGCGCTGATCATCTTTATAATAGGACGTTAATGGCGTGATGTGAAAATGCCAATCTTTTCTAGCTTCAGGCGTTCTCTTGGCATAGATATCCGTTAGGAGGTCAATGGCTTCAGTCATTGTCTTGCCATCAATATATAAGTCACCAATGGATAGTTTGTTATCATCACTCACGCGAATACTAATTTCAAATTTATGATCGCCGCGACGGAAAGCGCGGTCTAATGTATCAGCGAAGCTTTCCGGAATGTAATATTGGCGCAGGCGCAAGTTCCAATTATCGGCATTATTTCCGGGGGCTATAATCGATGCGCAGCTGCGTTGATCGGTGGCGCTGTTGCTGTCGATGAGCTCAGCTTTAGGCACAAGGCTGTTTTTCGATATCGGCTTGAGGCAGAGCGATTTTTCTGTGTTCTTGGCGCTATTGATGGTGGCGCCGTGTCTTTTCCATTCAATTTGATAACGCAAATAACGCCCATGCAATAAATCGCGTGGGTCATAACCCGATATCTCGACGCGCCATTCTGTGCCAGAGTTTTGTGCTTTGTGATTTGTTAAGCTTAGATAGCCTAAAACCAGAAATGGCAAAGTCAGAGCGATTAACAAGAAGGTCTTTTGTTTTGATAAAGTCATGATTTGTCTTCCTGCATAGCCATCAGCTTGAGTTTTATACGTGTATCGATCTTCAAGGCACCCCATAGAATAAGCAGCAAAATCACGCCGCTAATAATCATGCCGCCCCCCATAAAGAACATAGGCCCAGCAAGGTCGATATAGAGCATGAATATCCGCAATGTGATGAAGACGACAGAGGCAGAAACCAAGGCGTTGAGCCCTAGAGGTATGGAGAAATAACCGATGATGCCCATATAAAGGATAAATTGAACCGCGGACATAATCTCGCTACTGCCACGCCCCGGGATAAGGGATGATAACCAAAAAACGGCGGTGATCGCGCCAATAAGGCATAAAGCTCTATAGCGGGTATTTTGTGCAATGCTTGTGATGAATTGTCTGGCACCCATATGAATAGCAGCCCAAAAAGCGCATATAAATAACGGAACCCAAGACAGTGTTTTCAGCTCTCTGCTTATCCAGTCTAAATCGCTATACCACAGAATTGATGATGTAAGTCCCGCGATAATCAGCAGGCCTGCGCCTGTAACTAAATAGGTGTCATGCCATTCTTGGCGTAATTCTTTGAGCTTGGGGATCATGCCTGTGAGCATTAATACGTTAGGTACCGCGGCGAGTCCGCATAAATACAAGGCTAATTCTTGATGTGAGGCTAAATTAAGGTTGCTGATTTGTAAGTGTAAATTAAGGCCTAATGCCGTTATAAATCCAACTGTCCATGCCACGGCATTTAGGCGTGATAAACCAAAGCTTAGGAAGAGCGGTGTCGATATAATCAGCCAAAGCAATGAGGCAGAAGCCAGCGTACCGTTGAGTTGATAGACTTGGCCGATTAAGGCAATTAACGTTAAGTTTAAGCCACCAAGAATAAAAGTCGCGCCTTCACGCATCCAAAAATGGTTCGTCATCTTACCGCGCCAAACGGCATAAGCGATGGCGGCGTTTAATAAGAAATGACAAATTATTTTGGTTCCACCTGAAATATCTGCCCAGTTACTGGCAATCATTAAGGCGATGCCAGCAACAATGATCAGTAAGGACAGTCCAATAAGGCCGCGAAAATATTTAGCGCCGATGCCCTTGCGTTCATGGCTGAATATGGCTTTGGCTTGCTCTGCTGATATGAGATCCGCTTTAGTCCATTTTTTCAATTTTCGATTAAGGCTCATTATTTATAGTCCCCGATTATATCTAATAGGCGTGGTGTATTATTCTGTCCACGCGTAATGATTGTAACGTTATCAAGCCTTTATGCCTAGAGAGAAAATTGGCGGCGCGCTGAGGCGTTTATTTTAAGCAAAAAGCGGTGATGTCTCACGCCAGCCGAAACAGGCTTCTTTGACGTTTCTACCGCCAATTTCAACGATTTTTTTGCCAATGCGCTGACCGCCCATTTTATCGTAAAATTTGCAGGCTCGTTTATTGCCGCCAACAACCCAAAGCGCCATTGAATAGTGTTTTTGCTCTTTTAGGCTTTTTACGGTTTCTGCGAAAAATTGTTGTGCTAAGCCTTGCCCCCAATGATCTCTACCTAAATAAATAGCGTAAAGCTCAGATGAATAAGTCGGGCGAATGGCTGACTGACCTGGGATAGGGGTTTTTAACGGGCCGAACATAGAAAATCCTGCGGCGCTGCCGTCTTCTGCTTCAGCGATAAGCGTTGTGGCGATACCGTCCTTAAACCATTTAGTCCATTTTTCTTCGAACTCAGCGTCATTAAGGCCATCAAGGTAGTCTTGCGGGACTAACTCAATATATGAATCTTTCCAGCCTTGGCAATGAAGGGCCGCGAGGGCAGGGATATCCGTTACGGTCGCGTGGCGTATAATATAGGTCATATAAGACTAAGCTGCTTTCTTTTTAGCGGAGGCTTTTTTTGTTGGTGCTGACGCAGGGGCATTCGCATATTCGATTGTTGATGTCGGATAAGGAATAGTGAGGCCCGCTTTATCGACCGCTTCTTTTACCGCGCGGGTTAGGTCGGTTTTTGTTGTGAAGAAATCAGATGCTTTTGTCCAATAACGCGCTTTAATATCAACCGATGACGAGCCCAGTGTATCGACAAATATTTGAGGCTCTTTATCGCCAGTAAGGATAATGCGCGGTTCTTTTTCCAATATTTTATTCAGGGTTTTAACCGCTTTATCAATATCATCATCATAGCTGATGCTCATGACCAGATCATTGCGGCGCTGTGTGTTGCGTGAGAAATTACAAATGTCGCTGCTCCAAATTTTATTATTTGGAATGAATTGATATAGATTTTCAGCAGAGGCCAGTTCTGTCGCAAATAAACCGAGGCTTTTGACTGTACCTGTTATGCCTGCCGCTGTAATTGTGTCTCCGACATTAAATGGGCGTAAGAATAACAACATAACCCCTGCGGCAATATTTGATAACGTGCCTTGTAGGGATAAACCAATCGCAAGGCCCGCCGCGGCGAGAACCGCAAGAAGGCTACCTGTAGGCACGCCAAGCTTTGTCAAAATCATAATAGTGGCAAGCGCATAAAGCGTATATTTGGAAACCGCGCCAATGAAAAAGCGCAAAGTGGCATCGACACGATTAACTTTCTTAATGCGCGCTTCAATGAAGTTACCCGCGCTCCATGCGGCTGCAGCCAAAGCTAGAATAATCAACAAGGACCAGAAAAATCCACCAGAATGAGTGGATACGACTTGAATTTGTTCGTTCATAATAAGTAATCCTCAAAAGCTTTTAATAACCTAATTTCGGCACATCATAATGTTTTTAGGGTGGGTTGTCTAGGCTGGGGCGATGTGAGGGTGTAACCGCGCTGAAGCTTTAATCCCTGTGTGTATCGCTCATAGAATTGGCCCCTAATAAGGGGCCAATAACTATAATTCTTAATGCTGTAAAGCGCTTACTTCTTTTTATCTTTAGCAAATGGATTTTTCGATGTACGAACCAATAAACGTATAGGAACGCCCATTAAGCCGTAATCATCACGCAAGCTGTTAATGACATAGCGACGATAAGCTTCGGTCAAATCTTGCGGTACACTGGCCCAGACGGCAAAAGTCGGTGGGCGTGTGTTGATTTGCGTCATATATCTTAGACGGTTGGCACGGCCTTGTGTAAGAGCCGGTGGGTGATGGCTGACCACAGCCTCAAGCCAGCGGTTCAGTTTACCCGTAGAGACACGTTTATTCCATGTTTCATAAGCGTCAATGGCAGAGGCCATGAGCTTATCAAGATTCTTGCCATTAAGGGCTGAAATCGTTTGGAACGGCACGCCTTTAACGCTCGACATACCATGTTCTAAGCGGTGTAAATAATCATCGCGGCGCTCGCTACGGTCTTTAACTTCATCCCATTTATTGGCTGCAATGACAAGAACGCGGCCTTCACGGATAACGTGGCTGGCGATTGTGAGATCTTGCTTATCAATGCTCTCTGTACCATCAATCATCAGGATTACGATTTGTGCAAGGCGAATAGCGCGCAAGGCGTCATCCACGGCGAGTTTTTCGATCGCATCCGTGATCTTGCTTTTGCGGCGCATACCAGCTGTATCAACCAGTTTGAATTTGCGGCCGCCATAAGCCCAATCAACAGCGATGGCATCACGGGTAATACCCGCTTCTGGCCCGACCATAACGCGGTGTTCTTTAAGAAGGCTGTTGACTAGCGTTGATTTACCCGCATTTGGTCGACCAACAATAGCCACTTTAATTGGGTTTTCAGGGTCTTCTTCTTCAATTTCTACTTCAGCGAAATCAAGGTCATCACGGCCTTCAAGTTCATCAATGTCATCAACGCCAAATGGGTTGTCAATTTCTTCGCGGTTATTGTCAATTTCATCGTCTTCAGGGAAATAAGGCATAAGCGCATGGTAAATATCACCAAGGCCATGACCGTGCGCGGCTGAAATAGGGATAGGCTCACCAAGGCCAAGTGAATAAGCTTCAGCAACGCCAGAGGCAGCCTGATCTTCATTCTCACATTTGTTGACGGCGAGTATGACGGGCATATCACGACGACGTATCCAGTCAGCGAAATGTTCATCTAATGGGTTTAGGCCTTCGCGACCATCAACCATGAATAACACAACATCGGCATGCTCAAGGGCCGCTTCCGTTTGTTGGCGCATGCGCCCTTCAATGCTTTCGTCAAACTTTTCTTCAAGACCGGCTGTATCAATCAATTTAATTTTCTGATCGAAAATTTGTGCATCGTGAAGGCGCCAGTCGCGCGTCACGCCTGGGCGGTCATCAATAATAGCCAGTTTTTTACGGCAAAGACGATTAAATAGTGTTGATTTACCAACATTTGGTCGTCCAATAATGGCTAGTGTAAACGTCATAACAGCACCTAATTTTATATGTATTTCTGCACTTATTTGACGCGATTATTTACGTTTTATTTTACGTGTAATATTCGCCGCGCCTTGTGCGTTTAAACAAAATAAAACGCCAAAGTTAACGATAACCGAGGCGTTTATTTTATCGTGTTATCTTATGACAGGTTTTTTACTTATATGCCAGTACTTTTCCACTATTCGTGGTTAGGTATATCGCGCCGCCAGCAACAATTGGCGGTAAGGCAATAGATTCTTTAGTATCCCAATCGCCGATTTCTTCACCTGTTTTAGGATTGTAGTGGCGAATATGACCATTAGAGCCAGCGATAATAAGGTTATCGCTTGCCATGATCGGGCCGCGCCAAATGATTGGGTCTTCGCGATCTTTCGTATTTTCGTATGCGGGTAGGGCATTTACCCAAACAACCTGACCTGATAGGCGTGAAAGGGCAATGAGTTCACTGTCTGAGCTGATGACATAGACGTAATCGCCTGAAATCCATGGTGTTTGTGATCCGCCAATACTGCGTGACCAGACGCGCTCGCCGCTTCGTGTATCAATGGCGGCCATACGTCCACCAAAAGAAATGGCAATGACAACTTCGCGGGCAATAACCGGCAGGCCGCGAATTTCGACAAGGTCGTCCATGCCGCTATAACGGCGGACAGGGGACAGGTTATCAGACCATGCAACAGAGCCATTTTCAATGCGCAGAGCATAAATTTCACCAGAGGAGAATACAGGAACAACAATATCGCTATCCGCTGCAGGGCTTGCCGTGCCTGTTAGGCCCGTCATTTCTGAGACGGCTTGATATTCCCACAAAATTTGACCGTTATCGGTTGAGATAGCCAGTAGGCGGCTATCAGCCGTCACTACAAAGGCACGGTTTGATATGATGGTCGGGGCGCTACGTGCTGGTGCAGGTAAGTGTGAGACCCAAAGTGCAGAGCCGTCAGTGGCGTTTAACGCGTGGAGGGTATCAAAACCCGAAGTCACATAGACAATATCA
This sequence comes from uncultured Micavibrio sp., assembly GCA_963977125.1. Taxonomy (GTDB): domain Bacteria; phylum Pseudomonadota; class Alphaproteobacteria; order Micavibrionales; family Micavibrionaceae; genus UBA2705. The sequence goes on along the minus strand of CAXBNJ010000002.1, from coordinate 409,482 downwards.
TTAGCAACGCTTATACCGCCGCCATTGACGTTTTCATCTTCGGCTTCCGGCTTAACTTTTACGCGCCAGAGCTGTTTGCCCGTATCAAGCGCAAATGCACTAATGTGATGAGCTGTGTCCATTGTGAATAGACGGTCTTCAAAGATAACGGGAGAAACAGATAAAGGTAATTTTTTATCGCTACCTTGGCCGATATCAGCAGACCAAAGGCGATTAGGTTTTTCTGTATCCAAACTCAAGGAGAGGTTATGCATTGCATGGTTCGGGTAGCCACCGCTTTGTGGCCAAAATTCATTTTGCCAAGCAGGGGGCAAATACATGTCTTCGCGCCCTGCAATGTCTTCGGGAACAAGTTGTTTTTCGAGTTGAAGAATAGAAATGCGGTCGCCTGGAATGATTGTTTTAACGTCGTCAGCTTCAAATAAGCTGCAGGCACTAATAAGGCCTGTCATCATGCTGAGCATGATAATTTTTTTGAACTGTGGCAATGTCGCTTTAGCGTGACGAAGTACAGACATAGTAATTTCCTTAATTTTATGGCTCTGTTTTTGACTTAAAAGCAAAGGCTATAAGCTATCAGATTGACCGAGTCTTATCGTATAGAGCTGCTCAAGTGCGATTGCGCGCTTAATAAGTGTTTCAGGCATGTTCGGCGCAGATTTAACAGCGGCCGCATCGAGAAGCGCACCAGCATAGTCTTGTACTGAGGCTAACAAAGCGGCGCGGTTTAACATGGCATGGTAGCGCCATACTGACCCGTCATCATTAATGAGCTCGTCGAGATCAGCCTTAATTTGCGGGCGTGTTTCTTCTGTAAGCGCATCCATTTTAATCTGAATGGCCATGAGTTTAGAAAAGTCCTGAAAGTAATTAGTGGCTTTTGAATTTGTGCTTAAGGCATCAAATGTTGCTAAAGCCGCATCTTTATCACCATTGCTTAAATACTGCCCAGCAAGCTGTAGGCTCGCAATAACGGTGCTGCCGCTTTTTTGTGTCTCGATAAAGGCTGCAAGCGCGGTGCTTTTATTGTCATCAGCGCTGTTTAATATGGTCAAAAGCGCAGTGGTGGCGCGCTCGCTGGTTGTGCGGTGATAGTGATCTGCGGCGCTTTTGGCTGCCGTCATCGCGATAATGAGAATAAGAAAGGCAATAATAAAACGGCCATATCTGTGCCAAATTTTCAACATTCTATCTTGTTTTAGGGCGTCATCGACTTCTTGGAGAATATCGCTCATTTTTTCTTTATCCTAAAATGGTAATTAAATAACAATAAATTTGTAACGCAATATCTGAATTTTACAATCAAATTTTGGGATCTGCGGGCTTATTATTGAAGCTTTGTGTATAGCTAGTATATTTGTTGCTAAATTCCTTCAGCAAAGTGAAATCTTGTAGCTCTGCGGGTTTATTGGCCATCCACTCATAAACGGGGGTACCGGGGGCAATATTGCCCTTTTTAATATCAATCAGATATTGGCGCGTAATGGTGTATTTTTGTAAACGCTTAAGGTCTTTGGCTTGCGGCAAGAAGGTGTTGCGCGATTGTGCCATATTGTCGTGATTGTCTTTGAGTTTCACATCAACGGAATCTGGATTGAGGCCACAACGTTCAATGCTGTCAAAATAAAGTTCGCCATCTTTATGGGTGACGCCTTCAATCCCCAGAACGATACGTTCAGAAAAGCCAATGGCGCGTAAATCATCTAAGGTCCACTCCGTGTCTTCGACGACATCGTGTAGAATACCAATGATCATTTTGGCGATAGACTCTGTCTTATCACGTGAAACGCGCAAGAAGTGATGGGCGTAATCTTCGTTGGTTTTATCTTTTTGCGCGATTAAGGAAGCAGAAGCAATAAAGCAGGCAAGGTTATAACCTGCGTCTAGCAACTCACCCTTTGCTCGTTTTTCGGCTAAGCGCGCGCAGATTTCATCTTTTGTAAACATAAATACCGCCTTTATCTGAAGGCTTAATCGATAGCCTTAACAATAAGTGATGCATTTGTTCCACCAAAGCCAAATGAATTAGAAAGTGCAACTTTGACTTTCTTTTCTTTGGCAACGAGGGGGACAAGATCTATACCCTCGCATTCTTCAGAAACATTATCAAGATTTAATGTCGGCGGCAAAATACCCGTTTGTAGTGATTTTATCGCAAAGATCGCTTCAACCGCGCCAGCAGCGCCAAGTAAATGACCCATAGCTGATTTTGTTGATGACATAGAGACTTTATCAAGAGAATTTTCGAATAAGCGTTTAACGGCGCTACACTCTATGCCGTCGCCCGCAGGGGTTGATGTGCCATGTGCGTTAATATAATCAACATCTTCTGGGTTTAGTTTGGCGTTTCTCAAGGCGGCTTTCATAGCACGGAAACCACCGCTGCCATCTGGGGTAGGGGTCGTAATGTGGTAGGCGTCGCCAGAAAGGCCGTAGCCGACAACTTCACCATAAATTTTAGCGCCACGCTTTTTCGCGTGTTCATATTCTTCAAGGACAACAATGCCTGCGCCCTCAGCAATAACAAAACCTGCGCGATCCCGGTCAAACGGGCGTGAAGCGGTTGTTGGAGAGTCGTTATATGTTGTATTTAAAGCGCGCGCCGCTGCGAAAGAGGCGACCCCCATCGGGCAAACGGCAGCTTCGGCGCCGCCTGCGATCATGACATCAGCATCGCCGAACATAATAAAGCGTGCGGCGTCACCAATGGCGTGCGTGCCTGTTGCGCAAGCCGTCACAACAGAGTGGTTAGGGCCTTTAAAGCCGTGTTTAATTGAAACGTGACCAGAAACCAAGTTAATTAACATGGCCGGGACCGTGAAAGGGGATAGGCGGCGTGGGCCGCGTTCTTTTAATGTTTGTGAGGTCAAGTCTGTTGTGCGTAGACCGCCAATGCCTGAGCCAATCATAACGCCTGTGCGTTCTTGGTCCTCTTCGCTTGTCGGTTTCCAGCCAGAATCTTCGATGGCTTGTTCAGCGGCGGCGATGCCATACACAATAAATGGATCAACTTTGCGCTGCTCTTTAGGTTCAAGATACTTATCTGCATCAAAAGCATGCGCAGGCGCGTCTTCTTCAGAAGAGAGCGGGACTTCGCCCGCTATATGTGAGGCCATGATATCGGGGTCGAAACCGCGTATTCTACGAATGCCAGATTGCCCTTTTGTAAGTGCCGTCCAGTTTGCATCAACACCATCTCCTAGCGGAGAAACCATACCCATACCTGTTACAACTACGCGTCTCATATTGGCCTCATATATCTAATAAATCGTGAACTATTGAAAGATAAAAGGCGGCAATGCGCCGAAGCGATGCCACCTTTAAAAAATTAATTAATTCTTATTCAGTGTGAATTAAGCAGCTTCTTTTTGGATAAAGCCAACTGCATCACCTACAGTTTGAATTTTTTCAGCAGCATCGTCAGGAATAACAACGTCGAAAGCTTCTTCGAAAGCCATTACCAACTCAACTGTATCAAGAGAGTCTGCACCTAGATCGTCGATAAAGCTAGCCGCTTCAACAACTTTTGATTCTTCTACGCCGAGATGCTCAACAACGATTTTTTTAACTTCACTTAATACGTCAGTCATTTTTTCTAAACCTTATTTTTTTCTTTTTTAATATTAATCACCACGAAAGAGGGGGCGGAGGCGAACATAGTACTTGATATTAACAAAAGCAAGTATTTTTACAAGTCCTTATGCAGACATCCGGTAACTATCTGATTTTTCTTCTATAATGTCGTCGGTCATGTGGATAAAGCTATTAAATATTTTATCGACCTTCGCATTGTTTAGGGCGGCTTCTTCGATTGATTTGTGTTCATCGGCAACGCAGCCTGTGAAGCCATAGACGAAATAATTAGCTGCTTTGCCCGCTAATGTCCCTACCGCAGTGTCTTCGATGACGATAGAGTGCTGACCTTCAAAACCACAACTTTTAGCGGCATGTAAGAACAATAAAGGGCTTGGTTTTGGCGCAGCAACCATATCGGCATTGAAAATACGGTCTTTTGAGAAATACTCAAGCAACTGAGCTTGTTCTAGTGATGCGATAATATTTTCGTATTCACCGTTTGAGGCAACACAAAGTTCAAATCGATCGTCTTTAGACAGTCTTTCAAGGCTTTCTTTTACGCCAGGGATTATTTCCTGTTGTGCTGTACGATTAATTTCAGCTTGCTGCATATAACCCATTTTGATTTCACTAACGCTTGTATTAAGTTTATAGCGATCAATGAGAATCTGCGCGCTAACGCTCATTTGCATACCCTTAAATTCTTTTTCAAGGGCGGCTGCATCGTATTTTTTTAGGTCGTCAGAAATGCTATGCAGTGATGTAGCGTAGCTTTCTGCGCTTAGGAATTCTGTATTTACTAATGTTCCATCACAATCGAATATTATGAGTGTTTTGTCGGATTTATTATTTTGTATATTGCTTTTCATTTTTCACACCTTATTTACGCCAGTTACAACTATTATTTTTGGGCTCTGGCTCGCTCCAATTCATTACGTTTTTTCTTTTGCCCTCCATAGGCATAATTACTGTCGGCTTTTCTGCGCTGCCGTTGAGTAATCGAGGGCAAGGTACATGACTATGAAAAATATATCAAGGTTATTTTGCGGTGCAGTAATATATATATTAGATAAAGTGATTTTTCGTGATGTCAATGGAGGCTTGTGCCTCACTCGTTGCGCTTTGATAAAGGCTAGTACAAAAAAACCGCGCCTCCGAGGAGGTGCGGTTTTTAGAATTTAAGATAGAAAAGTAACAGCAAAAGGCGGCTTATTCAGCAGCGTCTTCTGTTGTTTCTTCTTCGGCAGTCGCGGCTTCAGCTTTTGCAGCGGCTTTCGCAGCGGCAGCTTCAGCTTTAACTTCAGCTTCAGCAGCTTCAACAGCGGCTTCTTCTGCAGCAATTTTTTCTGCTTCTAAAGCTGTGTCATCAAGAAGTTCTTCTTTTGCTGTGTCTTCGCCTTGAGTAGATGCGTTTTCATTCATGTACTCAGTTTCAGAAGCGATCATCGCACGGCCAAGTTTCTTCTGTTCAACAGCTTCTTGCTCAGAGCGTGCAATGTTTAGTGTAACAATTGCTTTAACTTCTGGGTGAAGCATGATTGAAACATCAAACAAACCGATAGATTTGAAGTTTTGATTGATTTCAACTTGGCTGCGCTCAAGTTTAACGCCGCATACAGTGTCAATTGAATCTGTAATATCACGCGAGTTAACAGAACCGTATAACTGGCCTGATTCAGACGCTTGACGGATCAAGTTGATTGTTTTGCCATCAATTTTCTTAGAAACAACTGACGCTTCGCCAGCTTTTTTCTTGTTGGTTGCTTCAAGGGATGCTTTTTCTGCTTCAAAATAAGCAATATTGCCTTTAGTGGCACGTAGTGCTTTACCTTGTGGTAGAAGGAAGTTTCTTGCATAACCAGCTTTTACAGAGACGATTTCGCCCATAAGGCCGAGTTTCTCTACTTTTTCAAGAAGGATAATTTCAGTAGCCATAGTGGTAGTCCTTTCTTATCCTTTAACGTGACATTGGACGGCGTGGAGTCTGTTCAGATTCTAAACGAACATATGGCAAAAGAGCCATATAGCGCGCGTTCTTAACAGCTTTAGCCAGTACACGTTGTTTTTTGTTTGATACTGCAGTTATACGGCTTGGCACCATTTTGCCACGCTCTGAGATATATCTGCTTAATGTTTTTACGTCTTTCCAGTCAATTGCCGGAGCTTTAGAGCCTGTAAAAGGACAAGTCTTTTTACGGCGGAAAAATGGACGTTTTACTGTCGGTGCATCTGCTGCGCTCATTATGCTGCTTCCTTATCAAATTTTTTCGGTTCATCGCGATCGCTGCTTTTGTCAAGAATGACAGATTGGCTCTCGGTTGGTTTTTCAAGACGTGTTGTCAAGTAACGCAATACATCTTCATCTAGACGCATAAGGCGTTCTATTTCAAGAATGGCTGCTGAATCAACATCAGACTCAATAAGGAAGTAATGACCCTTACGGTTTTTGTTGATGCGGTAAGCAAGTGTACGAAGACCCCAGTTTTCAGTCTTTAGTACTTTACCTTTAGCATCGGTAATGATTTTTGAGAATTGCTCGCTCAGGGCTTCAACTTGTTGTGTGCTAAGTTCCTGACGTGCAATAACTACTGTTTCATAAATGGACATAGTAATGCTCCTCTCGGTTTTTATTGTAGGCTTATGAGAACTTACAATAAAAGCCAACCCTCATAAGAATTGGCGAGGTTAAGTTCGCCCGCACCATGCGGGACGTGGTAGTTATAGTGATTTGTAGCGCGCGGTCAAGGGAAATATGCTTTATTAACATATTTTCGAGGCAGCTTAAGGCCGCGCTGTCGGGTTAACTCGTCTATAGACTTAATTTAAGGGCTCTTCTCAGGATAAGCGGTATTTTAGGGATGATTAAAAATTAAGCTTTAATTTATCCGCCGTGGCGTTGAGCTCACTGTTTTTCAATGCTTCTTCAGCGATGACCTCTAAATCCTCATCGTTTCCACCGGCACTTTTGAAACGTTGATAAAGGAACATAGCCTGTCCGGCTAAGTTTGCACATTTGACTTTGTCAAAACGGGATAATTCTTCAGGCTGTTCTTTGAGTAATTTCTCAGCCAGTTTTGCGCCTTTATTAAAGAGTTTTGTCAGCTTTGGTGTGAACTTATCTCTTATGTGCTTGGGCACATCATCATATGTGTGTTGCGTCATGGCTATTGTCCCTGTTTGGTTTTTTTATAGGCCTATATAGAAAGGCGGCGCGTCTTGTTGTCAAGCCGCGCCGCAATATTAGAGTATTAAATTAAAGCGTAGCTAGAAACGCTTCTATTTGTTCTGGCGCGCCAACCGCTTGCCCCGTAATGTCGCGGTTAATGCGGCGGGTGAGGCCAGAGAGTACTTTACCTGCGCCAATTTCTACCATTTCCTCAACGCCGTTTTTGCCCATCCAAAGGACGGATTCACGCCAGCGTACGCGGCCTGTAATTTGCTCGACGAGTAAGTTACGTATTTGTTCTGGGTCGGTTACGGCCTGTGCGGTGACATTCGCAACTAACGGCACAATAGGAGCCTGCATATCTGTGGCCTGTAAGGCTTCGGCCATTTTTTCAGCAGCGGGGCCCATAAGCTGACAATGGAACGGCGCTGATACGGGCAAAATAATTGCGCGTTTGGCGCCTTGTTCGGTGGCGAGTTCAACCGCGCGGGCAACTGCGCCCGCATGACCGGAGACCACAACTTGTCCATCAGCATTATCATTAGCCGCTTCACAAATTTCACCCTCTGTTTGCGCGGCGGCATCCAAAGCCACAGCCTCAACGGCTTTCATATCAAGGCCAAGTATCGCCGCCATAGAGCCAACGCCGACAGGCACGGCTTGTTGCATTGATTGGCCGCGTAATTTTAACAAGCGCGCTGTATCAGCAAGGGTAAATGTACCGGCTGCCGTTAGGGCTGAATACTCACCAAGGGAGTGCCCTGCGACATAAGAGGCGATATCTTTTAGGTTAATACCGCCTTGTTTTTCAAGAATACGCATAATGGCGATAGATACAGCCATTAAAGCAGGCTGCGTATTTTCAGTCAGGTTAAGCGCATCATCAGGGCCTTCGCACATGATTTTAAATAGATCTTGTGATAATGTATCATTGACTTCACCAAACACTTCTTTGGCTTCTGTGAAATTATCAGCAAGGTCTTTGCCCATACCAATAAACTGTGATCCTTGACCTGGAAATACAAATGCGCGTGTCATGTTTTGTTCCTCATTTTATATATATAATTGCACTGCGGACTTTACCGCGCGTTTTTTAAAAGGGCAAGCTTGTTTTCTGCGTTGAGTACTCGCGGTGGATTGTGTATTTTTCTTGTAATAAGCGGCGGTTTATGTAAATATATAGACTTGTTTGCCTTATGATTAGGCGCGAAGAGGGATAATATGAACGAAAAATACGGTGTATTTAAGCGTATGCTTGGCGTTTCTGCCCACGATTCTGGCCAAGCTACAGCAATAGAGTGCAATGGTACGAAGCTTTACTATCGTGGTAATGCAGAATATGATGAATATGTTTTTGCAGACATATATGGCGAAAAGTTTGATGAGTGGGGATGTTTTGTCAGTGTTGCGTTTAATAATGCAGCGCTAGATGAAGGCGGCGTAATGTCGCAAATGCTAAAGAATGAATTTGGTTTTCGCGCAGAGAAAGACATTCCTGTGGCTCTTCTTGAGGCTTCGGAATTGCAAGGCCAAGAAGAAGCACCAGCAAAAGGTATTGCTATGAATGCAGAAGACTTGCCTTTAGCCAGAAAATACGCCTCCCATATTCAAACGGCGAATGCATGTAATGAGGCTCGTGTAGTTCGAAGCGTGCTTAAAAAAGGGTTCACACCATGAAGCCATCATTCCCTACCTATTACAAATATACGATCAGCCGTGATGATCTTGTTGATTTCTCGCGGCGTTTGGCTTTGTGCATTCCGCAAGATTTCCTGCGTGACCCGAAAACCCCGGTTGTGGTCTCCGTGAACGGTTCTTGGGCTAGTGGTAAGAAAATTATTTCGGATTTTGGTGTTGAGGCGCTATATGGTTTCGAGCCTGACCCTGAAGAGTTTAAAAACGGTTGGACGTCCGAGAATAAAGATAAATATCGCCAATATACAAAAAAGCGTCACGACCTTGGCTATATTTTCAATGGAGCGCTTGGTGTTGATGAGCATATGAGCGGCATTGCGCCTAATGGTGAACGCATAGAGGTTTTATTTGCTGACCTCTATTATGGTTTAAATAGTTTTAGTGGCTTCGAAAAAGGCGATAGATTAACCGGGGTCATGCTGCGCTTGTTAGAAGATCGTCAAAAGCGTGGCCATGGTGGAATATCGTATATGCAGAATAGTTGCCACCTTGTTGGTGGTGATGAAGGCACAGGGGGAAGTGAGGCTGTGTGTCTGGTCAGCGATATTGATGTGTCAATTGAGAACGCTATAGAAAAACACCGCTGCACGGATTTAACGAAGCATTTAAATGCACTTTTTGGTGAAGCGGCGCAGAATAATAAATGGGGGCGCTATATAGAGGTTCAGGTTCGGAACCCTAAGCTCCATAAAGAGGCCGATCTTCATAATGTCTTACAGGGTATGGGGTTTTCACCTTTATTACCCACTTAAGCTAATTAAATTCTAGGGTCTGAACGATGGCAGACTTTGGCTAATGTTGGTGGTTTTGTATCGGCTGGTGATACGTCTATATCGTCTTGATAATTAGGGAATACAGAAATCGGCTCAAGCTGCGCGATAACTGTTTCGCTTTGCTCTTTATTAAAAGCTTCTGTGAATTTTTCAGCCATTATCCGATTGCTGTCTGGGCGCCAATAAGTCCCCAATGACGCGCCAATAAGCTGTGTTTCGCCATTGCGTGCAGAGGCAACAAGATTGTTGCGTGCCGCCCGCACATAACCACTTTTTTGACCTTCAGCATATTCGTATTTTTTTGTAAAAATACTGTTCGGGCTAATTGTTTTGCCGTTATATTCGTAATTCACAGCGCCAAAATATGTTTCATAGAGATGGGGGTGGGCGGCTGTAATATGCTGCATCATCACGGTCATATCGCAGGCTGTGGATTTTGAATAATGCGTTACGCGGCGTTTTTTTGTTATATAAGGTTTTGAAAAGCCTGACGCATCGGTGAAAATTGTGTCCTTCATGCCCCATTGCTCAGCGCGCTTATTCATTAATGTGACGAAATCTGTATGCGTGCCAGAAACATGTTCTGCTATTGCATAAGCGACGTCAGCAGCAGATTTAACGATAATTGCGCGCGCGGCTTGGTCATAGGTTAAAACCTTACCAGCGGGGGCGCGCAAAGATGACGCGTTCCAGCCCTTTAAGTAAAGCATGGCTTCTTTTGATATCGTTAATGTGTCTTCAGGTGTTTGATTTTTATCGACCATATGTTCGAATAATAAATGCAGAGTCATGGCTTTGTTTAATGATGCTGTAACCCATTTTTTTTCTGGGTTGTGGCTATAATAAACTTCGCCACTTTGCGCGTTAATCACAAGCATTGATTTGGGGGTGCTTTGACCGCGCTTTGGAATGGCGTCTTTGGCGAGCGCATCGGATGGCATTACGCTAGCCAAGCCAATGGCGGCGGTAAGAAATAGCGCAGATAAGCGCATTTTTTTTGTTTTTCCCAGCAACATGTATTCCCCGATATAATCGCTTGATACGATTTATTATTATCGGGAGTTCTAACATAGAGTTTTAAGAATGGCAAGAGGCGAATACGTAAAATGAAAATTGATAAGCTTCTGATAAATACTTGCATTATTTTCATGCGCAGGTATGGTCTTGCGAGTTTTAATTTTTATCTGATCGCAGGAGAATACATATGTTTGATTTGTCAGGAAAGACAGCATTGGTTACAGGCGCAACGGGCGGTATCGGTGCTTCAATTGCACGTGCCTTACATTCACAAGGTGCAGTCATTGCAATATCAGGCCGTAATGGCGATAAACTTTCAGCCCTTGCCAGTGAACTTGGCGAGCGTGTTCACGTGTTGCCTGCAGATCTCGGCGCGGCTGATGGCCCTGTAACGCTGGCAAAAGCGGCGACAGAAATTCTAGGGCATGTTGATATATTGGTTAATAATGCGGGGCTTACGCGCGATGGATTATCTATGCGTATGTCAGAGAGCGATTGGAATGAAGTGATTAACGTTAATATGAGCGCGACGTTCAAATTAGCACAAGCCCTTCAACGCGGCATGATGAAAAACCGTTTTGGTCGTGTGATTAACATCACATCCGTGGTTGGCGTCACAGGTAACCCAGGTCAGGCGAATTACTGCGCATCAAAAGCCGGTATGATTGGTTGGTCAAAAGCGATGGCGGCGGAAGTAGCCTCACGCGGCATTACAATTAACTGCGTTGCGCCGGGCTTTATCGCAACGCCAATGACTGAGGTGCTGACTGATGATCAAAAAGCAGGCATTAATAACAATATCCCAATGAAACGCATGGGCGAGGCTGATGAAATTGCTGCGGCATGCAGCTTCCTTGCAAGCATTGAGGCGGGCTATGTTACAGGTCAGACTATTCATGTTAATGGCGGCATGGCGATGATCTAAGCGTTGAGCTTCGCACCTGATGCATTAAAGAGTTTTAGAGTAAGAATTAAAAGGCGCTTATTAATGGCGCCTTTTCTAACGGTTTTTTCAGGAAAGATGAACTAAAATGCGGGATTTATATGAAGCGGCGAATACGGCCTTAAATAATGCTTATGCCCCTTATTCAAAGCACCCCGTTGGCGCTGCGATACGCAGTAAAGCAGGGAATATATATGCGGGCTGCAATGTCGAAACAGCGCATTATATGGCTGTCCATGCCGAAACTTCGGCGATTTCAGCGATGATAACGGCCGGAGAGACGGAAATAAGTGAAATTGCTATCGTTGGGCCCGGCGTCGCGCTTTGTACGCCGTGCGGTGATTGTCGCCAGCGCATTCGTGAATTTTGTGTCATGGATACAACGCGCATTGCTGTATTTAACCGCGAAGGCGAAATGCTGCGCGAATATACGATGAATGAGTTACTGCCAGATTCTTTTGGTCCTGAGAATTTAGAAGAATTTAACGGCGGTAGCGCATAAGCGTATAACGCTGTTATTTCGTTTTTGAGGCCTCGATAATATCTGTGAAAAAATCTTTGTAATCTTGCATCGTTTTTTTCATGGAAAATTCATTCTCATAGCGTTTATAGCCATTTTCAACAAGGTCAATGCCAAGCGCTTTATTGTCACGTAACAGTTTTAAGTTACCGATCAGCGCTTCAACATCATCAATAGGAAAAGCGAGGCAATCACTTTTGTCTTTTACAAACTGTTTCGGGCCATCAGCTAGGCTGACGATTAACGGTGTCTTATTTGCCCAAGCTTGAACGAATACAGTGCCGAATGGCTCATAACGTGACGGGAAGCAGCATATGTCAGCTGCTGCGAGCAAAGCGGCGCGATCTTCGCGCCATCCTAAGAAGCGCACGCGATCTTCAATTTCTAATTTATAGGCAAGGGCTTTTAGCTTGTCTTTATCAGGGCCGTCTCCTGCCAGCCAAAGATAGATATTATTCACTTCTTTGGCGGCGTACATTAATGTATCAAGCGCCTTGGATTTATGCAGACGGCTTAAGGTGAGCACTATAGTGGCATCCTCAGGCGTTTCAAAATCGGCGCGATTAACAGGGGTGAATTGTGTTTCTGTTTCAGCAAAATTATTAATATGGCGAATTTTATCCGCCTGTACGCCGTTTTCAATTAAATGCCGCCCAATATCAGGGGTGATGGTCATGAAATAATCAGTATTGGCGAAGTATTTTATTTTATAATACCCACCTAAACGGCTAACGACGTGGTATTTTTTATCTTTTGGTGGCTTTGGCACTTTGCTGGCTGCACGCGACATCCATGTTTGCACAATATCAGGTTTCGTTTTTTTGATAATGCGCGCTAACTTCCACGAAGTATATAAATCTATTTTGCTGCCAAAAGGCAGAATATAGGTTTTTATGCCAGCAGCCCTAAGGCGCGGCACGCGTATATCATTAGCGCGTGTGGCGACTTCGATGTCAAAACCATTTTGAGCCATAGCAATACAGCTATCAACAAAAGCGGTTTCCGCACCGCCTGTTTTAGCCCCTGCGAGAAGTTGTAATATTTTCATTTTATAGGGTTTCTATATATGTGTGTGCTTATTCGAGACCGATGGTTTCTTTCAGCAGACGGATTAAATTACTTTGCGTCGCATCCATGCTTTTTAGAAGTTTTGTGCAGCTTTCCTCGTCAGAGGCAGGAACTTGCTTCATGAGCTTTTCGCCATAAGTGGCGGCGAGGTCAAAGTTTTTAAGGTGTTTTTTTACATCAGAAGGCTTGGCGTAATCTTGTATTAAAACAAGCTTTTCAAGGCGGTCTTCACTTGATTTTATGATCGGGTGAAGAGCGAGTTTCCATTCAACAAAACGGTTCTCAATTTCTTTGCCTAAGTCTTTATGGTTTTTTTTGCATGATTTTGCCGCTTTGCCGACGACCGCTTCGACGGATTCAACGGAGCGAATAATGCCATGTGTGTTGCGAATTAAATAATATTTCTTGGCCTGTTCTTCACTGAGGCTTTCAATGAGAGCCTCAGTTTCTGCTTTATAGCGGCTTATTGGTGTGTCTGGCGCGGCTTCAGATACTTGTGTTTGGGCTTCTTCAGCCAAGGCTTGTGATGCCCCGTTCGGGCTTAAGATACACAGAGTTAAAAGCAGTGACATGTATATATGAGCGTGACGCATAATTAAGGGCTTTCCAAATATTTTTATTAATTTGACTGTTAATAATATAAATTAATGGGCGAAAATATCAACTTCGGCCCAGCCTGCACTATCTAAGTCACCGCGTGTTGGCAAGAAGTCAAAACAGGCTTGTGCAAGTTCCATACGGCCTTCACGTACCAAGTTCGCATCGAGTTTTTCTTTCAGGCGGTGCAAATAAAATACGTCACTGGCGGCATAGGCTAGCTGTTCTTTGGTTAATGTTTCAGCGCCCCAATCAGAGGATTGCTGTTGCTTGCTGATATCAACATTAATTAACTCGCGACATAAATCACGCAAGCCATGGCGATCTGTATAAGTGCGAATTAATTTGGACGCTATTTTAGTGCAATATACAGGCTTAACATCAACGCCAAGGAAGCGTTTAAGGGCCGCGACATCAAAACGAGCAAAATGAAATATTTTTGTGATCGTTGTGTCAGACATTAATTTTTGTAAATTAGGCGCGTCTTTTTGGTCTTTTTCAATTTGAACCAAATGCGCAGTGCCGTCACCGGATGAGATTTGAATTAAGCATAGGCGGTCACGACCATGTATTTCTAAGCCCATAGTTTCTGTGTCAACAGCAATAGAGCCACTGAATTTAACGTCATCGGGAAGGTCGTTCTTGTGTAGAGTGATACTCATAGGAGTTTTTACCTCAGTTGTTTATGCGTGATAATTATTAAGATAGTGCATGTTGCCTTAAGCTGATGCAAGAAAATAAATCGCAGCGCTATTTAGTCTGTGGCTTAATTTAGCTCATGGCTTTATGCGCAAGGTAAACAACCTGTTTACTTGGTGTGTATGGCGCCAATAACAGGCATTGTATCTTGGTTTTTATAGGCTGAAAAAGAAAAATAAGGACGTTGAGTGTATTTGTCGGTTTGAAAAAAGTGATAAGCGTGATAAATTTGTTAACCTATGAGCGGTATCATAACCGCAATATTAATTTTCTATACCTTATTTGGGGGCTCCATGAAGTGTTTAATTGTAGATAGCGATAAGGCTGCATCAGAATTGATGCAAAGCCGCTTGGTCGCTTTAGGGCTTCATGCGTCAGTTGAGCCGGGGCGTAATATTGCGCTGAAACGTTTAGAGAGCGAATCGTTTGACTTTATTGTCCTCGACCCCACACCGATGCGCGATGCCCGCCCATTTATTCGTGAAGCACGCCGTGTTTTAAAGGCAAACCCGTATATGGTTCTGGCCAGTGAAAGCCACACTTTAGAAGAAGCCATCCAATCAGGCTTTAATGATTTACTCCCTAAGCCATTTGAGCCCGAAGCCGTCGACCTTATGGCGCAAAACGCAAAAACACTGACTGAGCTTGTTGATCATCTTGGTGATGATAGTGAAGATTTCCGCAGCTCAGGGGGTATTATTGCTAAATCCGCGTTTAATCAATTATTTCTATCTTGTGTTGATCGTGCTGACCGTTATGCAGAGCGCTCATATTTACTGTATATCTCATTAGATAATTATCAGGAGATTTTGCAAAAAGATGGGCCATATCCTGCGGAGTATAGCGCCGCGCAGCTTGCGCGTAATCTTGTACGTTTGCGCCGCCAGAGTGATATTATCGGCCAAACGCGCCGTAATGAATTTGTTTTACTCTTGCAGCGCCCTGTTTTTGAAACAGAACCAATTGAAGCCGCGCATCGTTTTGCAGAAGCTTTGTCAAAAATGCATGATATCACATCACTTGGCGCATCACGCGCGCGCATTGCTGTGCGTTTGATTGACCTTCCTTTGGGGGCAAAGCGCGTTGAGCATGTCTTTGAAGTAAGCGAAGCGCCAGTGACAGTTTAAGTAACAGTTTAGGTGACAGCTTAGAGCGTCTTATGCACTCGAATAAGGCTTTACTCCGCGTCATTACTGATCATTTCACATCTCTGCTTCATATGAACTAACGGGCTTAATATCGCCGCTATGCGGTTTTTACTTGTCGGGCATAGGGCATGTGCGATATTGTAAAGGGGTATAGTTTCGGCTATTTCCATTCCTTTTTATTCGAGTCCTTCGAAGTTCATGCATCTTAATCGTTTTTATAAAATCTTTAGCGTCATCGCTTTCGCTTTTGTTCTGTTGTTAATTTCACAGGGCCCGCGTAGCTATGCAGGCAGCGCGCCCATAAGCGGCATAAAAGAAACGCAGAATGATTTACGCGCACAGCTACAATTAATCGAGGTTCTTGATGGTGCTTTGACGCCACAAGATAACTTCGTGCAGGTCATACAAGAGGGCTATCGCCTTGCGACAGATGATGTCGTCGCGATTAAAGTTTATAATGAAGCGCAGTTAACGGATAGCTATCGGGTTGATGCTATTGGACGTATTTTTATGCCGCTTATTGGTCAAGTGAATGCGATGTCGAAAACCGCAGCGGAGCTTGCTTTTGACATAGAGAAGAAACTAAAAAACGGTTATTTAAAACAGCCCAGTGTCACCGTCGACATTGCCGCTTTTCGTCCGTTTTATTTGCTCGGGGAAGTTCGCACGCCGGGTAATTACCCTTATGCTTATGGTATGAGTGTCATTAAAGCTGTCGCTATTGCCGGTGGGTATACGCCTCGTGCCAATCAAAAGAAAATAATGATAGAGCGCGCATTTAATGGCGGCAAAGAACATATTGAAGCGCAGCGGGGAACCCTGATTTACCCGGGCGATATTATTACCGTAAGCGAACGTTTTTTTTAATCTAAAGTCTTTCAGAGAGCCCAATGAGCCAAGAACAGCAATCAATGCAACAGAATAATAAAAGAGAGGCGGGGGCATATAATGTGCCGCCCTCTCAACGTTATTCTCATGTTGATAGCGATGCCGTTCGGATGGACTTGCGACGCCTTTTGATGACTTTATGGCGTCGGCGCTATGTTATTGTCACCGTGATTGCCATGATGATGGCGCTGGCTTATTTCGGCGCGGAGCGCATTACGCCACTATATAAATCAGGGGCGTTAGTGCTGGTTAATGAGCATTATGATTCAACGCAAAATGATTCAACGCAAATGCTCAATGAGGTTGAAATTATTCGCTCTCGCGCTCTGATGATGGATGTTATTAAGCGCCTTGATCTCTATACAGATCCTGTTTTCGCGAAAGATTTGGATTTTCTGCGTACGCATCATGAAAATCATAATAACGTGACGGCGGGAATAGGCTTTAAAAGCCTAAAGCTTAACCGTGAGGGTGATCATCAATCTGGGGCGAGCGAGCGTTCAAAGACAGATAAATGGCGCTATGAAAAAGAATTAGGCTTATTAATTAACCGTGTCGTTAAAAATCTAGAAATTCGCCCGATTAAAGGCGCTGCAGTCCTGTCGATTACATATGCATCCCCTTCGCCAGAGCGTGCGAAGAGAATGGTTGATGTGGTGGCTGATGTGTACGTGAGTTCTCGTTTAAACAAGAAGTTTGAAGCCACGCGTAAAATCACGAAACGCCAAGATGCGCGTTTGTCTAGTTTGCGCAAGCAGCTTAGAGACGCGGAGCACGCTGTGGAGGCTTATCGCGCTAATAATAGTCTTATATCAGGGGCGCTCTCTGATGTTACTGGGCACCAAATGTCTGAAGTAAGTCGTCAATTGGTTTTGGCGCGCACGCGTTTGACCGAAGCGCGCACACAGCTATCGCAAATTAGCGGTTGGGCTGAGGAGCCATTAAAAATTGAATCTATAGCGACACTGAGTGAAGGTCATGTACTCAGCGCCCTTAAGCTTAAGCAAAACGAAATAGAACAAGAATATGCCGATTTGTTTAAACGCTATGGGGAGAAACATCCTGAGTTAATACGGATCACTGCCGAGCGTGAGAATATCAAGGAAGATATTGGCGCTGAGCTGTTAAGAGCCGCCGCGCAATTAGAAAATAATCTGACGATAGAATTATCGCGCACGAAAATGCTGGCCTCTGACCTTGCCGCTTTGGAAGAAAAGCGCAAAATAGAAAATCAATCAGCTCTGCGTCTGCGTGAGCTAGAAGGGGAAGCGGCGGCGATACGTCAAGTTTTTGAAACTTTCCTAGGGCGCTACAAAAATGCAGACCATCAAGATGGTTTAAGCGAGGCGGACGCGCAAGTTCTTTCTTATGCCTCGATACCGCAAAGTCCGTTTTACCCCAATAAACCGCTGCTTTTATCTGTATCAGCGCTATTGGGGCTTATCGTTGCGCTCGGCTTGATTATTATTCTAGAGAGCTTAGCCAATACTTATCGTAGTGCATTGAAAATTGAAAAAGATACGGGGCTTATCTGTGTCGGCGCTATACCAAGCGTTAAGGTTGGTAAGAATGAAAACATTTCTGATTATGTGATACAAAACCCGACATCGGTCGTCACTGAAGCGTTGCGATCAATGAAAACGGTTGTTTCCCTTAACCAAAAGAATCAAGGTAAGCCCCTTGATGTGTTGGCGATTACGTCATCATTACCCAGTGAAGGTAAGTCTACAATCTCTGTATGGTTGGCGCGATTATTGGCGCTTTCAGGTAAGCGCGTATTATTGATCGACTGTGATTTACGCCGCCCAGCGGTCCATAATATTATGGACCATAAAAATGACTTGTCTTTGGTCGAGTATTTAACGGATAAGGCCAAGATGAATGAGGTTATCTGTAAAGATCCAGTGACGGGGTTAGAGTTCATTCTTGGGCGCTCTGTGTCTAACACGGCATTAGATTTGTTAACATCTGAGCGTATGGAAGATTTAATCAAAACTGTGCGTAAGGATTACGATCTTGTCATTCTTGATACGCCAGCATGCATGGCGGTTTCAGATTCTTGTGTACTTGCAGGCTACGCTGACCATGTTATCTATGCTGTATGCTGGGATAAAACGCCTCGTGATATTGCCTTAAGCGGCCTTAAAAAACTCAGAGATCTTGGCTTTAATGACTTAACCGTGGCTTTTTCCTTAGTTGACCTAAAGCGCCAAGCTAAATATGGCTATGGTGAAACAGGCTATTATTATTCTGATTATACAGATGGCGCATAAAGGTTCTACCTACAGGCTTTTATAAGCTAAAGCGGCATGATTAATGCGTAGCTTAAAGAGCAATTCCCTTATATATAAATCAAGCTCTTAAAAAATTATTATGGATTATTAGCGACTCTTCTTGACAAACGTACCAGCTTTAACATAAACATTAGCCAGCCCTAATTATTATGAACAATTATTGTTGGAAATGCATATGGTAAACATAAAAAATATTACTTTAAAGCAAGGCCGTCTAGAAACATCAAGGTTACGCCACCAACCCAATAGCTTTACATTGGTTATACGTGATGACACTCAGCATGTTACACGCCCCCTCAAAGGGCTTATAACCAATCATATTAATAATAATCAGCTATCAAAATGCGCACGATTTAATCGTCAAGCTAAGGCGGGCGGGCCTTCGATGGAAGAGCATGTGAGTGATGTTGTTGAAAATGCCTACCGGAGTTGGATGCATAAATCTTTGAAATCGCTAGGCCGATATTTAGATTTGGATAAATCTGGGCTCACATCTGGGGCCGATAATGATTTCTATGTACATCTTTATGAACCAGAAGCGCTTGTCGGGGAAATCTTGCACAAGACAGAAAAACCCGATGACGGGCTTGGTCTTGATAACCCATATTATATTTCCCTTGATGACATGATTACCGTTCCTGAAGGGCGCGGCGGGGATATTTCCTTTTCGAGACTATTCTCCCTTTGTGGTAAAGATTATTTTGATTATGTCGCGCGTCCCGGCCATCCGAGTATTGCGGACCAAATGATGCGCGTTCGTGCGGATTTGCAAACACGCTTTGAACAAACGGGCGAAATGGCCTCGATTGTTTTGTTGGAGGATAATATACGCCATGCACGTATGTTGAATTGGCTTGAAAATAAAATGGATGAAGCAGGCCTTTTTGAATATGCGACTTTGGCTGGTATCTCAACGTGTTTTTGTTCTGCTTCACCGTCTGAACTGCAAGATATTACGCATAAGGGCGAAAGTGTCCCTGTTGCCATTGGCGTGAATTACAGAGGCGTGAATTCAGATGTGCAAACACCACGCGACCTTATGTTTGACGGCTTTGTTGTTAAGATAAACGGTGAAAAAGGCCGCCTCCCTGGAATATTTATGGATGTAGCTTCGCGCTTTTCTGTACAAGAAAAATTTGCGGATGAGTTTAAAAGTGATATAAGACGTATTAATCGAAGTTTTTGTTTCGAGATTAAAAAAGCCTTGGGCGTTGATGTACCGCTTTCGTGGTTTATTAGCTCTGAGCCTGTTGCTCATGTCACAAAAATGTCACCTCAAACGCCCATGATTAACATCATGAAATAAAACTCAGGATTATTGATGGTCTCGTCTATTATACCCGCTTCGCCTTTTATACTGGATTGTGATACGGGGCGTGATGACGCCTTGGCTATTTGGTATGCTTTGGCTAAATCTCTACCGCTATGCGGAATCGTCGCCTCTTACGGCAATACCCCCCTCGAAAATGTTATAAAAAACTGCCAAAACGTTTTGGCTTATTATCCTGATTCCGTTATCAAAATTGTTGCAGGAGCCGATAAGCCAATCCAACATCATCCCTATTTCACAACTGTTGTTGAGCCGCGCCAAAAAGCTTCAGGTAACGGATTGTGCAATATAGAGCTGCCTGTGCAAGATAACCCAGAATCTTTGATTTATCACGAAGCGCTTGCTGATCGTATTCAGGCCATATCTACACTGATAAAAGCCGAATATGCGAAGCAGGGGCGCAAGCTCACTTATGTGATTATTGGGCCGGCGACTAACTTTGCATTACTCTGTCGGGCGCTTGGTGATGACCTACCCACCTATATTGAGCGTGTAGTTATGATGGGCGGCAAATTTGATGGGTTGTGGCATGATATGCCTTGGGCAGATTTTAATATTGGCGCAGACCCCTATGCGGTAGATATTATATTGCGCTCAAATATCGAGTTTTGTTTTGTGCCGATGAACGCTACATATCCAATTTATATGACCGTGGAAGAAATTGACGGGTTAAAAGCGCAAACAGATATAGCTGTACAAGCCAAACGCATTATGTCGGCGCATTGTCACTTGTTTTCACCTGAGCCTGTTTTTCGTTTTCATGACCCCATGGTTATGGTTGCATTAAGCGCTATTGAACAGTTTCAGGAGGTTGAAGTGACGATAAACCTCGATGAAGACGTAGAGTGTTTTGGGCAAATTGATCGTATAAGTGGCGAAGTCAGGAAAGAAGCGCGCTACGTTCGTCAATTTACCTTAGATGAAGCGCTTATTGCGTCTTATAAGGCTGAGTTATTGCATATGCTGGGCTTCGCTCAATAAGTTCGCTCAATTAAGAATGCGTGTTTTTAGTGGTACGCGGCTCATTACTTTACATCTTTAGGTGTTTTTTATACTTATAGATAGAGTAATACTGGAACAAGAACAGTTGGTATGTTACTATATTTATAGGATAGAACTTATTAAGGTGATTATACCAATGCGCCCAGCTTCAGCCTTTGCAATAATAGCGACATGCTTGTTTATGCTGTTTTATGGTAGCGCTTCATATAGCGCGCTTATAGAAACGCCGCAGTCAGATATTCCCGTGGCCGAAGAAGATATCCCTTTCTGGGAAAAAGAAAATACCCCTCTAAAATTAGTTAACCTATATGAGCATCGCCTGCCATTTTTCAAGCTGATTGATCAAAATGCTGATTGGCTGCTGAGCGATGATGAAATTGTGTCATTCTTATTGGCGCGTTTCAAAGCTTTTGATGCGAATAGAGACGCTGAATGGGACGAGCAGGAATTAGATAAATTGCTCTCTGCGTTCTCAACAGAGCTTGCCTTGATCTTTGATGGTGGTAATGAGCGCCGTGCTAGACGCTTACGTATACGAATGGAAGAGTGCGACGCCAATGAAAATGATATGATTAGTTGGACTGAGTATTACAAGTGTATGCGCCACTATTACAAAGTTATGGATAGCAATGGCGATGATGATGTCGAATTTATAGAATTCCGCACTATTGATGATAAACTTTCGCCTGTATCTGGTGGTGGCTCGTCTCGATTAAAAGTGCCCGAGTATAAATAGGATAAAAATATGCCTGCTCAAGCAAATTTAAAAACAAACACGAAGATCAACTCAAAGATAAAATTGATTGAAACCGCGATAGATTTGGTTCGTTTGAGCAGTTATACCGATGTTGGCGTTAATGAGATTTGCAGAAAAGCTGGCGTCACAAAAGGGGCTTTTTACCATCATTTTAAATCTAAAGCTGCTTTGTATGCTGAGGCAGCGGCCTATAAAAAATCTAATGAAGCGTTGATGTTGAATTCTTTTCTTGCAGATAAGCATGAGCCGCTTAAAAAGCTGAATAACATGATCAGCTATGTTTATTATAAGGGCTTTCAGAATACAGAGACCCAAAATAAGCGCGTCAGCGGCTGCCCATTTTTTACGGCGGGCGCTATCAACTCAGGTACTGATGACCTTATTTGCGAGGCTAGCAAAGATTATGTCGAGGGGGAAGTGGGGTATTGGATACGCGTGATTACTGATCTTGCTCACAACGATTTTATTGAAAAGCCAACGGATATCCCGCAATTGGCGCGTATGGTGTACCAATATGTTAATGGTGTTTTGACTTATTCACGCATCTTTAACGACGAACAAATGATGAAGGCTGATCTAGAGGCGGGCATATATCGCTTCTTACGCGTGGTCTAAATATCTTTAAATTCCCCATAGTATTGTTAACGAAACTCCGCTTAAGGCGTGGGGTGCTATGGGCTATTTAGCTCATCCGATTTATTAGAATATATTTTATTGCGCCATACCGAGCGGTATGCTATGATTACTTATTAGAGTTTAGTAGTTTTAGTAGTTTTAGTAGTTTAAATATTTTATATAGGAACAGAAAATAAACGGCCTTATCTCCCCACAATAGATAGTTCTTTGTTATCCTCTCTATCTTGATAAGTCGTTTTTTTCTGGATCCGAATTTAAGCTTTTTTTTAATGGGTTGTGGATTCTTGCGTTTTTTAGTATTAGCAAAGCCTAAATTAGCTGTTTGCTGATGCTTAATTGCGCATTATAGAAAAGGTATAGTTGGTCGAAAATGAGTTTAAATAATTCTTTAAATTTCCTTATAGTTGATGATGTTGAGCTTAATTGTGTATTTTATAGCGCGATGCTCGACCATCTTAATCTGAAATCCACGGCTGTATCGAGCGGCGCTGAGGCTATTGAGCTTTGCAAAAAGCAGCATTTCGACATTATCTTTATGGATTGTCTTATGCCTGAAATGAGCGGCTATGAAGCGACGAGTATATTGCGCGAATACGAGAATGAAAATCAGCAAAAACCGACTGTAATAATCGCGCTTACAGCGCAGATATCTAGCGAAGCGCGCATTAAGGCTATAACAGTTGGAATGGATGACTTCGTGCAAAAGCCGCTGACCACGGAAGCTCTGTCTGAGGTTGTTGATGTATGGGGTGGGATATGTCGGGCGCGTAAAGACATGGAGCCAGATATACAACACGCGCCATTTAAGGGGCATGATGGCTTGAGCGAGGATTGTGTTCTTTTTGATGGCGATATGGCTTTATCCTTAAAAGGCCTATTAAAAGATAAATATGAGCAAATGGTCGGCCACTTCAAAACCGATATTCAAAATTATGTCGGTGCGGCTTATGAAGGCGCGGAAACAGGCGATTTGAAAAAAATACATATGGCCATGCATACAATTAAATCGACGAGCCACCAAATAGGCTTGCTGCGCGTGGCTCATTTAGCCGCTAAATTAGAATATCTATGTGACTGTGAGTATAGGCAGGCCGAGACTGCGCCTTGCGGCGTTACTTTGCGCAAGCAACTGGATCACCTTCAACAAGCTTATATTTTGTCAGAAGAACTGCTCGATAAAATTTAAGCGGGGCTTTGCACTTTTCAAATCGTTATAATTCGTTTATTCTTATAGGCTGAACGCATGCAATATGCGGATCATCCTGAAGGCATCCAGATACGGAGAATTATAATGAAATCTAAACTATTAAGCACCCTGCTACTTTGTGGGGCATTATTGGTTTCGCCTGCAGCGTATGCAGGTGACGATTTCACACAGACTGATGAAAAATGGGATGTGATGATCGGCTTAAGCGTAGCCAGTGTCCCGCAATATTCTGGCGCTAAAGACCAAGATTTTATTGCTATACCTGCTGTGGTTATTGATTACGAATTTCACAAAAACAATCATATCTTTATAAATAGTTATAAAGGGGCAGGCTATGAGTTTGCAGGTGATCATTTCATTTGGGGTGTTAAGTTGGATTGGCGCCGTGGCCGCGATAGCGAAGATGCCCGGATACTTACAGGCATGCCTGATGTTGACAGTACGGTGACGGGTGGCTTTTATGGCGGCTTGAAGCTCGGAGAGCTAACGCTTATGGCTGAATATGCCGCTGGGCTTGATAATAATAACGATGGCGTTCTGAACACTTTATCAGCCAAATATGCGCTGCATTCAGTGACGCATCCTATGAACGGCTATGTCGGTGTTAAGGCCGTATATGGTGATGATGCTTATAATGAGAGTTATGCCGGTGTCACGGACCGCTTTGTTACGGCAGATCGCCCGCTATATGAAGGGGAAGCTGGGTTTGTACGAGTTGGGGTCATTGGCGGCGTCGATTATTTACTAGAAGATCATCATTATTTTCGCCTAGATACAAGCTATATGAGCTTACCAAGTGGCGTGTCCGATAGTCCGCTCGCTGGAGAAAGCCACGAATATAGCGCTTTAGTCTCATATGGTTATAAGTTCTAGGGTGAATAATAAATATAAGTATAGAGATTAAAAAGCGGCCTATATCGGCCGCTTTTTATTATGATGGTTGCTGTGCTTTTGGCGTAATTTTAAAGCTATGAATATTAATATTGTCTTTGCCGCGCGCTAAAATTTCGCCGACATCATAGGCTTTTGCAGCGTGGCTAATATTCTTGACGAGCGTATTAATGATAGATGTGCTTGATTGATAAGAGTTCATCATCGTGAATACAGCGCCAGCTTCAATATCTTTACATTTCTGATCTTGATCAGGGTCATCAAGGGAGCAAAAGACTTTGAATGATTTCTTTGCTTTGACTTCATGCGCATAATTGCGCGTCTTGGTATCAAATTTTGCGTCTTCCATTACGTATTCGAACAAATCATTGATCGTCTCACGGTCATTCTTGTCAAGAGGATTACCGTTTATGTCTTCAATGCGCAGGTCTGGCGTATTCATGATCATATAGTGAAGAGCGTTGATCATAAACTCACCGAGCAAGTCATTTGCATATGATCTTTGTAGTGTTGATTGTTTTTCAATGGCGTTATAGCCAATTACAGCATAGCCATTATTACCAACTAGGCGGAAAATTTCACGTAGCTCTTCATGGGTTTCATTTTCTGGATATGAATCTTTTGCTATTTTTTCTATATTTGTAATCAGTGAGCCAACGCACATGATAAGTGTTTTGTCATAGTCTTTATTCCAGTGGGCTATGGTTTTTTTATCAATGTCTTGATAGCGTCCTGTAATCGCCGTGGCTTCGACGTTAGTGCTTTTCATCTCAGGCTTATGGGCGTTGATTTCTTTTAATGCAGCAGCATTGAATTTCTCAGCAAGATCAATAAATGTAATTTTTTTAATATTCTCTAATTGCTTTACGACATGCCACTCTTTATCAGAAAAAGCGGAACCTTGACCGACAATAATAACATGCTCAGCATCGTTAACTTCTTGTGCGATATTAGAGCCTTGCTCTTGAAGGATCTCGCTTTCTTTCCAGAAAGTAAGATAGTTCTCATTGTTACGTATAAACGCATCAAATTTAACGCCGCCGCCATTTAAATATGCGTATTTACCCGCATTGGCTCTATCTTGACCAAATAGCAGTCCAAGCGTTGCTTCTGCAATGCCTTCGAGTTGTTTATTTTTTACTTTTTTATTCACTACACACACCTTTATACTATGGCTTTAACTGCACGGTCCCACATATCTTGGAACTGGACGCGATAAGCTGCATTAATCGCAGGATAGTTTAATACAATAACTGTCGGCTCATTTTCAAAAAGCATAATGGCGAGTTTCTCTCCAAATGCATAAAATGGCACAGAGGCAAATAAATCTTTTGGTAGCATGCGGTATTCAGCGTAACTTTCACCAGGCATATAATCATCATTCTCTCGAATGAGAATTTTAAAGTTAAGCCCTTTAATTGATTGCATGCGTTCAATATGCGTTTTTGAATAATCACCAAGCCAACGGACGAAATCACGTTCGTTCACATTGCTCACGACTATGTCTTTATTGTCACTGCCGCGTAATGTCTCAAATATTGTATCGTAAAAGCTAATAAGGCCATTGCGTCCTGTAAACACTCTCACTTCGCCACTGCGCACTTTGACGCCTTCTAAGCCTACAAATTCAATGCCGCCATATTCGAAAGTCGATTTGATATTCGCGATAGTGCTTTCGCGTGGGCTCGTTGAGCCATTTTCTATGCTACCAATCGATGTAGCAGAAATGCCAGTGCGCTCTGATAAGTCGGCTTGTGACCAGTTTAAAAGTCCGCGTGCGCCTCGTATTTGTGCTGCTACTATTGACATATTTTGCTTCCTTGGGTGAGGCTATTACGCCTCGTTTCAATTTCAAGATTAGGGGGCTCTGTATAGTGATTGGCCGCTTAATATTAAATCTGCTTACGATTACGTTTTTAATAAGTTTTTGTATTCAGTAACTTTATAGATGGAAGTTATACAGTTATCAATAGAAAAATGCAAGGTAATTATGAAAATAATTCGGTCTTATTTTCAGTTAACTTTGCATTTGCGCAAGAAAAACTTAATTTTTCACAAATATAACTTGACATAACGGTAATATATGCGGTAAAACTAGCCATTGTTTGTATATATGTGTCCCATTTGTTTGAGATTGAGAAATTTTATTTCAAAGGGGCTCCATATCAGAATACCTCACACATAACTCGGCCGCTGGAGTAATCCAGCGGCCAATTTTCTGTATATTTAATGCGTTGTGTATATGCGCGTATGGGCGCTTATGCGGCTTTAAGCTTCTCGCGGCGTAATAATGCATCTGGGTCAGCATCGCGTCCTCTAAAGCGACGGTACAATAAGTCAGGATCTTCGCTGCCGCCTTTAGATAAAACTTCAATGCGGTATTTATGCGCGACGTCTTGATTGTAAAGGCCTGCTTCTTTGAAATACTCAAAAGCATCAGCATCCAGAACTTCAGCCCATTTATAACTATAATAACCAGCAGAGTAACCACCGGCAAAAATATGGCTAAATGAAGCCGATGAAGGACCACCAAAGCGATCAAAGAGGCGACAATCTTTTATCGCTTCATCTTCAACGGCAATAATGTCATCAAGATTTTCAGGTATGCCATTATGCCATGCCATATCGATTAGACCCAAACTAACTTGACGCAGGCCCATCATGCCAATCATAAAGTTCTTGGCTTCGACGAGTTTGCTCACCAGCTCAGCAGGGATTTTTTCGCCAGTTTCGTAATGCTCGGCGAATAAATCGAGAGTTTCTTTCTCATAGGTCCAGTTTTCTTGTAACTGTGAGGGTAGCTCAACAAAATCCCATAGCACATTTGTGCCTGAGAGCGATCTATACTCACAATCAGCCAATAGAGCATGAACGGCATGGCCAAGCTCGTGGAACAGCGTAGAGACCTCATCATGGGTCAGTAAACTTGGTTTGTCAGCTGTTGGCTTGGTGAAGTTACAAACAATCGCAATAACAGGACGATGTGTTTCACCTTGGAATAGGCCTTGGTCACGGTAACTTGTTTTCCATGCACCTGGTTTTTTACCAACGCGCGGGAAGAAGTCCCCATATAATGTGCCAATGAAGCTGTCATCTTTGCTGTCGAAAACGTCATAAGTGACGACATCTTCGTGCCACGGTGCATATTTATCATTTTTCTTAAAGCTTAAGCCAAAGAGCTTGCTGAAATGAGTGAAAGCGCCATCCAAAACTTTATTCATTTGGAAATAGGGGCGTAAGTCTTCCCCTGAGAATGAGAAGCGCTCTTGCTTTAATTTCTCGGTATAATAAGACGCGTCCCATGGCTTAATATCATCTTGGCCTTGTGTTTTTGCGTAGGCCTTTAATTCTTCAAGCTCTTTTTTAGCAGCTGGTTGGTAGCTATCTTGCAGTTTATGCAGGAATTCCATCACCGTCTCTGGCGATTTAGCCATGCGACGTTCAAGCACGTAATCGGCGTGGTTCTTATAACCAAGAAGTTTTGCGCGCTCGTCACGTAAGGTAACAATTTGTTTGAGTAAATCAGCATTGCTATATTCGCCTTCCCAACCGCGCCCTGAAAACGCTTTCCAAATCTTCTCACGTAATTCACGTTTATCGGCATAAGTGACCATTGGGGCGAAGCTTGGGTAATCAAGAGTGAATAACCATTTGCCGGTATAGCCTTTCTCGGCGGCAGCATGGGCTGCGCCGTCAATGGCGCTTTGTGGCAGGCCAGCAAGATCAGCCTCATTATCCAAAACCATTTCAAAGGCTTCAGATGATTTACTGACGTTATTATTAAATTCAGGGCCAAGCTTCGACATTTTCTCGTTAATGTCGCGCAGTTTTTCTTTACCGGCATTGTCAAGCAAAGCGCCGCCGCGTACAAAGCCTTTATAACCATTGGTCAGCAACATATCTTGTTCTGGCGTAAGGTTTAATTCTGACTTCACATCATGAACGGCTTTAACGCGTTTGAATAAATCTGGATCCATAGCTACGTCAGATGACAGCTCAGCGCATAAAGGGCCGATTTCCATGGCGAGTTCTTGCAAGCCGTCAGTGCCATTCGCGTAGAGTTGATTGTAGAAAATCGAGGTAACTATATCGAGGCTTTCGCTTGATACTTCCATGGCGATAAGTGTGTTTTCAAAACTCGCTGGCTCTGCATTGTTTTTAACCGCATCAATATTGGCGCGCGCTTCTGCTAAAGCCTTTTTAACAGCCGGTAAGAAATGCTCTTCTTTAATGGCAGGGAAATTCGGGGCTTGATTGGGGAGCTTAGAAGGGGTGAGCAGTGGATTGTGAGTCATGATTATACCTATTATACGTTATATGGGGCTGATATTTTATCAGCAGGTTTGCGCTATGCGCGTGAATCTCTGTTCAGTAAATTAATATAGAAAGAATAATAAAATATTAAAGGCCGCGCTGGTCTAATTCTTTATCAATAATCTTTAGAACATCTTTGGCTTTAAACTCTTTTTCTGTGTCGAAAGCCTTGGTTTTTGCTTTTGATATTTGTCCAAGTACAGCATCTACATGCTCAAAGACAGGGTCCCATTCGCCAGGCTCAGCTTGACGTATGAAGCGCGTGCTATCGTAAAGCGGTGTCGTGCGGGTTTCAGGGAAATATAGCCAGTAAGGACGGTAATTGAGCAAATCAAGCTGCGGTACATTTTGATAGCCACATAAATGCGTAAGCGAGCTATCCGTCATAATGACCAAATCCATATGCTCAAGCGTGGCGGCCGTTTCTGAAAAGTTCTCAAGCATGTGGCCTAAGGGTATCATACTACCAAGGCCTGATGTGCGCATATCAACTTCACGCTCGCCTTTTTGTAGGCTATAAAACTGAACGTTGGGATGCTTAGCCGCCAATGCCAGAAAACGTTCTATTTGAACGGAGCGTTTAGCATTTTGTTGAAACGTTACACTGCCAGACCAGACAATACCGACTTTTAAGCGCTGCTGGTTATGCTTGTTAATAAAGCTCATCTTTTCTTTTGCGGCATCACTTATATAAAGCGGCGTGCCTTTTGGCCATTTAAGCCAATCATGTTCTAAATGCTGCGGGATGCTCATCATCTCGATATAAAGATCATATTGATCTTCTTTAATGTCTTTGGCATCAAGGCATCTTACGCCAAGGCTGCTAAACAAAATATGGAGTGGTTTTTTACAGGCAAGATCAACCGATTTACATTGCTCAGTAAAATGCGGCAAAAAGCGCACCATTAGCATTGTATCGCCAAAGCCCTGTTCACCTACGATCAGCAGTTTTTTGCCTTTCAGGCTTTTTTTGCCGTCCCAACGCTCTAACTTGGAAATTTGCGGGAGGTTTATTTTACCTGTTTTAATGCGCCATTCAAAGTTCTTCCACGCGGTTTTTAAGTCCTTGCGCAGGTAAAGCTCAATAAAAGCTTTATCAAAATTGAGCATTGCGTCATCAGGTTTTTCTTTTAGGCACTCTATATAATAGACAAGCGCTTCTTCAAAAAATTTAGCGTCCCTAAGCTGTACGGCGAGGTTCTTGCGAAAGCCAAAATCTTCACCATGCAGTTCAACAGCGCGGCGCGCATGTATGATACCTTCTTCGTTGCGATCCATATCATTGAGCAGATTACCCAAATTTGTGTGCGCTGAAGCATTGTCAGGATCAACCGTTAAGGCGCGGCGGTAACACATTTCAGCGGCGTCATAACGCCCTGATGTGCGATAGATTATACCAAGGCAAATTAAGCCAATCGGGTCATCAGGCTGCGCGGCAACATAGCGCAAAGCAAGGGGCTCTGCCTGTGCGTATTTAGATGTGTTTACCAGATCAAAAAGCGCGTTACGCAGTTCACGTACAGATTTAAACTTTAAAGTTTGCGGCTGCGCGGCGGCTTGCGATGAGGTCTTCGCTGTTGTCGTTGTTGTTGTCGTTGATTGTGTGTATGGATTTGACATGGGTTCACTACTTTTGAATGGAATGAGGAAGCGATATGCGCAAGCCTTTAAGGTCACATATTTACACAGTATAATAAGCTAAATCAGCCATTAAATAAAGCGCCATTGCAAATCTTTATTAAATGCTATTTCACCCATTTATTCATAACAGCGGCGGCTGTAGCATCGCCGGTGACATTTATAGTCGTGCGGCACATATCAAGCAGGCGATCAACACCGATTATGAGTGCTATACCCTCAGCGGGTACGCCAATGCTTGTTAAGATTGTGGCCAGTACAACAATGCCCACGCCCGGTGTCGCAGGGGTACCGATAGATGCGCCGATTGTCGTGAGAACAAGCAAGACGGTCTCCGTGGTTGTTAAATCCACGCCAAAGGCTTGCGCTAAAAATACAGCGGCGACGGCTTGGTATAGGGCCGTACCATCCATATTGATGGTCGCGCCCAGGGGAATAATAAAGCGGGTGATCTCAGGGCGAAGTTTTAGTTTTTCTTCACAGGCTTTGATCGTGATGGGCATGGTCGCAGCAGATGAAGATGTCGAAAAGGCGATGATTTGTACTTCGCGAATATTGCGCAAAAATTCACGAATAGAGCCGCCAACAACAAATTTAATGATCAATAGATAAACGCCCATCATAGCCAATAATGCGGCAATAACGGTGGCGGCATAAAGCGCCACGCCGATTAAGGCATCAAAGCCTAGCTCTATGGTTATTTTTCCAAGCAAGCCAAAAACGGCATAAGGGGCAATTTGCATAGCCCAGCCAATAATATGCATGGTTAAGACCTGTACAGACCGACATAAATTGGTAATCGGCATAACAGAGCTATTGGGCATTTGCAGCAAAGCTATACCGACTAAGATAGCTGCGATTACAATTTGTAACATATTGCGATCAACATTCGCTTTGGCAGGGTTGGTTGGTATCATATTGGCAATGCGCTGCGGTATGGTTAAGTCCTCAAAAGTTTGAGACGGCAAACGGCTAGATGCGACATCAGAGTCCATGGTTTGGCTTATGAAGCTTTGATCAATGCTGAGGCCAGGCTGGGTGATGTTGACGAAGGTTAGACCGATGATAATGGCAATGGCCGTCGTCGCAATGAAATAAGGAATAATGCGCAATCCTATGCGACGGACAAAGCCAACATTACCGGAATCTGCAATGCCCAATATTATTGAACAAGTAATAAGCGGGATCACAACCATTTTAATTAAACCGAGAAAGACTATGCCTAAAAGCTCTATCCAGCCACCAATGGCGGTTAGGATTTCGGCTTTTGATTGTGCGTCGGCTGTAATAAAGCGTAGTATATCTCCGCTATGGGGGGAGAGCAGCAAGCCAAAGCTTACACCGAGTACCATGCCGATTAATATTTTCTTCCATAGACCGGACTCTAATATTTCTTGATCTATTTCACTCAGGCTTTCACCGCGTGGTGATTGTATTTTTTTGCTGCTCATTATTTTATTCCTGCTAAACTCATTTTGCTTAGTATAACAAACTTCAAAATAAAACGAAGGGTTTATACAAAACTCAGCGTTACATTTATATAACAAAATTTATGCAACAATATTAGGAGAGCACAAAATGATAATGAAAATAGATATACGCCCGATGATACGTGGCACTCTAGGATTAATGGTTGGCGCAGCAATCCTTGGTGCGGCGGCGACGTCTTTTGCACAAGAAGGCCCAGGCGGCCCGCCACCGGGTCATAAAATGGGCCATGAGCGTGGTATGGATAAAGGCCCACATGGCGACGAAGAAGGTAAACGCCAGCACGGCAAGCGTATGATGGAAGAAATGGATGCTGATAAAGACGGCAATATTTCTAAAGGTGAATTTCTTGTCGGCATGGAAGGCAAGTTTAACGAATTGGATAGTGATGGGGATGGCGTAGCAACGCCAGAAGAATTAAAAGCCCATCATGAAGCCAAGCGCGCCGAAATGAAGGAAAAATTCGCTAAGAAGAAAGATCAGATGCATAAGAAGCGAGATTCTGCACCAACATCCGACGATAAATAATAAAGAACGCCATCTGTACTATAAAGATGGGTAGGTATTAAAGATAAGGCAAGGATGGCTGTAAGGGCAATTCTTGCCTTGTTTTCTATGGCGCTTATTGATGGGTGCGCTTTGTAAAAATTAAACATTTTAATATCTTTGTTTAATTATATTTAAATTTATATTAAAAATATTCAATTATGTGTTAATATGAACATATGATAGATTGTCCAATATGCAGTTCAGGCTTACACGTTAAACAGCTCTCTTGTGGGGGCTGTGGTGTTGATTTTAACGGTCGGTTCTCTCTACCGCGCTTGGCGCGATTGTCACATTTGCAGCAAGGCTTTGTTGAGGCTTTGGTTCTGGCTGGCGGCAATTTAAAAACACTCGCAGAAGAACTGGATGTGAGCTACCCGACATTACGTAAGCGCCTAGATGTGTTGATTGCAGACATGAATACTCTCAAGGTCGCCGATGAAAAAGAAATTGACTCTATTTTAAAGTCCATTGAAACGGGAGATATCTCTGCCGAACAAGGTCTAAGACATATGAAGGAGATTAATGGTGCGCTTTGAAGAACGTATTAAAAACATGCAAGATCAAGGGCTGATAAATGCAGCGCAGGCGGATGATATGTTAGCGCATATTCACCCCTCGTTAAATCATGATGATGAGGGGGCGACACAGGCAGAGACAATACAGGCGCGTAGCAATGCTCGGCGTAAATGGTCAATGGGTAAAATGGCTGCGGGCACTATTTTTGCAGCGCTGGGTATTATAATGATATTTTATGGTGGGGGCGATCAAAGCAGCAGCGCAGTCCCAGAAACTGTTCAAAACGTGTCACAAGCACTTAATCAAGTCGGAGAGGTCGGATTAATGGATAAGAGTATTACAACGGGTATGAGTTTATTGGTTATTCTATTACCTTTAGTGCTATCGGTTTTAGGGTGTGTTTATTTGTATAATGACCTCGTTGAAAAAGAAGAAGATGTGTTTACAAGCTGGTCGCAAGTTGAAAGTAACTATCAACGCCGTGCTGACTTGGTACCCAATTTAGTTGAAACCGTTAAAACTTACGTCGAGCATGAAGAAAAAATATTGCTGTCTATAGCGCAAAGTCGACAAGCAGCATTAAGCGCAATGGACGGTGTATCATCCAAGCTTGACGACACTGTCGCACTGGCTGAATTCTCACAGGCACAAGATGCACTACAAGGGGATATCGTCAAATTATTTGGCTTAGCCGAAGACTATCCTGATTTGCGTAGCGCTGATAACTTCTTAGCTTTGCAAGATCAGCTTGAAGGCGCGGAGAACCGCATTAATATTTCACGTATGGCTTTTAATGACAGCGTTAAGGACTATAATAGCGCAATAAGAAAAATGCCAGGATCTATTGTCGCGAATATGGGCAAGTTTAAACGTAAAGCTTATTTTGAAGCAAAAACAGGCACAGAAGATGCTGTAAAGCTTGGGTTTTAATAAACCGCGCATCGACATAATACTGACGCAAGAAAGTTAAGGACTAAAGTAATGCGCCGCCTTATTTTTATTACATTGATGACTTTGGCTATCTGTATCTTTTTTTATGGTCTACCGCAGATGGATAAAAAAACAGTTTATGACAGCGCAAAGATATTAACCCCACAGCAAATAGACTCCCTGACGCAATATCACGCTAAGTTGTTAGAAGCCTATGATATTGATTATCGTGTAACAACGCTTAATTTGCTGCAAGAAATAGATATAAACCTTGTTAGCCATCAATTGTTTGTCGACAGAAAAGTCGGCGAATTTAGTCAATCAGGACGTGGTATTTTATTGGTGGTTGATGCCAAAGGTCATAAGTTACGTTTAGAAATTTCAGCGGCGCTTAGCCCTGTCTATACAGATGCTTTTCTCTCTTATATTGAACATCGTCAAATGATACCGTTTTTTAAAGCGGGGCGTGTAAGTGATGGCATATTGGCGACGAGTGAGATGATGTTTACCCGTGCGCAAGAGGCCACGCAGCGTAAAGCCTTTATGCCTCCTCGTGAGAGTATATCAATTGGCGCGGGCGCTACGAATGATGCAGAAATAGGTTCGGGATATGTGGCTGACTATAAAGCCCGCGAAGGAGTCGGGTATAGTAAGGCTTCAAATAGCCCAGAGGGTGTTATGGGGTTATATATGGCTTCGTTAGAGGCGCGCGATGCGAGCCCTTATAAGCGCTTTTTTACACTCGAAACACAGCTTATGATGTCTAAATGGACGGTGACGGCGGCGCAAATGGATAATGAAGCGCGCAACATCAAACAATGCTTGCCGGGTCGTACATTTATTAATGGGGATTTTGCGGTTATTCGTTTTGCGATTACGAACCGTCAATGTGTGCCTTATTTCTTTCACACTCAAAATGGGCGCTGGGCGCTTGACCTGACTATGATGCAAAAGGCGATACGATTTAACCATGAAAATGCCTGGCATTTTGATGAGGCTTACCCTTACTTAAATGGACCGTATAGTTTTGCTTTTGCTGATTTGATATTTGATCGCAATGGCTATCCATTTGAGCGTAAAAATGCTGCGCCTTAAGTCGTGGTGTGTTTAAGAGTCAGGAACAAAAATAGGTTGCTTGTGCATAATGCTTGTGAAAGCTTCACTGCCTAAATGGGCTTCGAGCCAGCTTTGCAAAGCGGCGTAAGGTCGTGCATCAAACCAGTTCCTGTCAACATTGGCGCATTGGCGGATGAACGGAAAAATTGCGTAATCTGTAAGGCCGCCAAGTTGTCCTTTATGCGCGATAATCTCATTTATTTCTTTGAAATATGCATCACAATTTTGCTGCGCTTTTGAACAATCTTCATCTGGAAAGCGTGTTGGGTATTTGTAGCGGTCAAGCTGCGCTTTGAAGCTGTGATCATTGGTTTCTATCAACGAAAAATCTGTTGCGTTCAGCCAGTTATTTGGGTCGTTTTGCTGCGCCGCCCAGATCATAATATCAAGGCTTTCTTCTAGCACTTTGCCGTCATTTAAAATTAAAACGGGTACGGTGCCTTTGGGCGATATATCAAGCATATGCTGCGGTTTGTCACGTAGGATGATATCTCTTATTTCTATGTCTGCGCCGCTATAATGCAGAGCCAATCTTGCGCGCATGGCGTAAGGGCAGCGTCTAAAGCTATAGAGTATTGGCGGGCGGTGTTTGTTTTCTTCCACGTTTTTAAATTTCTGGCGTAATGCCGTTTTGTATTGTGGGCAGCAAGCCGTAAATTTGAGGTAAGATGAAATCAAAGTAAAACTGTGTTGTTTTGGCTTTTTCTTCATAAAACTCTTTGCGGTTATTGCCGTCTTGATCATGAATGCCGCTTAAGCTGCGTGCCAACATGGACGCACCAGCGACAAGGCCAAATAGTTTTAAGTATACAGCGGAGATGCCTCCAAGGCGGTCATGTTGATGATCACCCGCAAGTTTACCCAGCATCATTGTTGCATCTTCTAAGGCTTGATAAGCGGCGCTAAGTTCGGCTGACATTTTGCTAACGCTTTGTGCAGGGCATTTTGAAATAGAGAGTGTTTTCTCGCGTGCATCAGCAAGCCACTCTTTAAACGCCGTGCCCTCATCAAGTAAAATTTTGCGGAAGACGAGATCAAGGGATTGAATGCCGTTTGTACCTTCATAAATGGGGAGAATCCGCGCGTCACGATAATATTGTGCAAGGCCTGTTTCCTCAATAAAGCCCATGCCACCGCAAACTTGTACGCCGAGCGATGTGACCTCAAGGGCAATATCGGTTGACCATGCTTTGACAACAGGCGTTAGCAGCTCTACGCGGGCTTTAGATGATGCGTTGCCCTCATTGCTGCGATCTAGATGTGCGCCTGCTTCATAGGCAAGGGCACGGGCCGCCTCAGTATAAGCACGCATAGTCATTAACATGCGGCGTATATCGGCATGGTTAACAATTGTGGTGTTCTGCCCTTCGGCATTTTTACCTTGTTTGCGGTCTTGGGCATAATGTAGGGCTGCTTGGTAAGAGCGCTCAGATACGGCAATGCCTTGTAGGCCGACACAGAGCCGCGCATTATTCATCATTGTGAACATATATTTCAGGCCTTGATGAGCTTCCCCCACTAAATAGCCCGTTGCGCCGCCATTTTCGCCAAAAATCATCGTGCAAGTCGGGGAGGCGTGAATGCCTAATTTATGCTCAATACCGCTGCAAATCACATCATTGCGCGTGCCAAGACTGCCATCTTCATTAACTAAGAATTTAGGGACAATAAATAAAGAAATACCTTTGACGCCTTCTGGCGCATCGGGAAGGCGGGCGAGAACCAGATGAATGATGTTTTCCGCCATATCATGTTCGCCATAAGTGATAAATATTTTCTGGCCAGTAACGGCATAGCTGCCATCATCATTAGGCTGTGCTTTTGCGCGAACAGCGGCCAGATCAGATCCCGCTTGTGGTTCTGTCAGGTTCATTGTGCCTGTCCATTCACCGGCAATTAATTTGCGCAAATAGATATTTTTAAGCTCTTCGCTGGCATGGCTGTCAATCGCTTCGACGGCGCCTTGGGTAAGAAGCGGGCATAGCCCGAAACTTAGGCTTGATGCCTGCCACATTTCTTGTAGGGGGAAGGCTATGCTCCATGGCAGGCCTTGCCCGTCATAATCAGGTGAAAACGGTACGCTATTCCAACCACTTTCGCAATATTGCGCATAAACCTCTTTGTAACCTGGCGGTGTTTTTACGACGCCATTTTCGCATGTCATTGTAAATTCATCGCCGGTGCGGTTTAACGGCGCTAAGACATCGCGCGCTAATTTGGCGGCTTCGGTCAAAATAGCCTCAACCATCTCATCATCAAGCTCGGCGGCTTTTTCAAGGCCTTTATACTCAACAATATTCTCCAGTAAATGGCGCATATCGTCTAAGGGGGGATTATATGTGAGCATAAGAGAGGCCTTTCGGTGGTCGGGTCGGTGGTCAAAAAAATAATCAGCATATAGTTTAGCAAAATTTTGGGCTCGTGAGTATCGTTAGTTTTGTCGTTCGTTTTATAGAAGGCATTTATCTGAAGTGACTTTGGCATGGCTCTTGCGTGTATCCTAGGGGAAGACAGGTAATATCTGTCCTATATACAGGAATGAGTACAGATGAGTATTACAGCGCCGCAAAGCAATGTTCAATATTTACAATCGCTTAACCACAGAGCTGGGGCGAGAGTGCAGAATGCTGTCCAAAGCGCGAGCCATAAAACAGGGGTCGATTTTGCCTATTTAATGGAACAAGCTGCCGCTGAAAGTAATTTTGACCATGATGCTAAAGCGACCACAAGTTCGGCATCGGGGCTGTATCAGTTTATCGATTCTACATGGTTGGCTATGGTTAAAGATCATGGTGATAAATATGGCTTAGGCCAAGAAGCTGCAACGATAAATGCGCAAGGCCGCGTTAGTGACCCGGCGATGCGGGCGTCTATATTGGCGCTACGTGATGACCCTAAAATTGCCTCGCTGATGGCCGCAGAACTCGCGGCTGATAATAAAGCGTATTTAAGTGAAAATTTTGACGGCGATATTGGCAGCACTGAGCTGTATATGGCGCATTTCTTAGGGGCAGGCAAAGCGGCAGAATTTCTAAATGCTGAAAAAGATAACCCGTCCACCATTGGTGCGCAGATGTTCCCTAGAGAGGCGGGCGCTAACCCCAATGTGTTTTTCGATAAGCAAACAGGAAGCCCACGGTCATTGGAACAAATTTATACGTTGTTTGATGATAAATTTCGCTATGATGATGTGGATTTCGCCCAAACAGGCAGGGATCAGCAGGATTCTGCGCGCGCAACGACAGCTCCCTCAATCCCACCCCTTCAAACCGAGCCATCTTATTACGCTCGCAGGAACTTGCGTAATTTTGTTGGTGCGCAGCCTTTTGTTGCTGATCAAGCCCGCGCCCGTGCTCTCGGTGCCCGCGTAGAGAGTGGTCGAAGCCAAGCGCAGCCCGCAACATCAAGTCGTGATGGCAGCCTTACAAGCACAGCGAAAACAACCTTGCAGGAAACCGCACAGCGTATTCAAGGCACGCATGATACTAAAAATACAATGGGGCGTCAGGTGAATGCAGGGGCGGTGGGCTCTGAGCTGTCCTTATTTGAACAATTGCAATATCGCAGCGTTACGCGCGGCTATAGCAGAACAATTAATGCGCCCAAAAGCATTGATCAGAACCTAACAGAAAACACAGTACAGAATACGAGACAGAATAATGCCGTCGATTCTGCCGTGAGTAACCCCCCTGCGCGCACCGCAACCAGTGTCGCGCCCCCTGATTTGCAGGCGAAATCACCAAGCAACATGCCGCAAGATTTACAGTATGGCGGAGCCAATGCATGGCGTAATGATGAATTTGTTAGGCTGTTCACGGATTTATAATCGCTGCCTCACATTAGTCGTCTCACATTAATGATGCCCTATAATGATACTCTATGTTCTCCAGAGCTCTATATCCATAGAATCTCAGGAATGATATTGCAATTTTGGCGTAGGTGGACTAAGTTCCCGCTTTAAAGGAAAGAGAGCCATGCTAACAATATCAAATTTGAGTTATAAAATCGCCGGACGCACAATCTTAGATGATTGCAGCCTTAATATTATGGATGGCTGGCGCGTTGGTGTTGTTGGTGTTAACGGTGCGGGCAAATCGACATTATTTAAGTTGATTATGGGCGATATACAAGCTGATGGCGGTACGGTCAGTATGAATATCAAGCAGCGCATTGGTATTGTGCGCCAAGATATTCCTGAAACAGATACGCCGTTAATTGATATTGTTCTTGCCGCAGATGAAGAGATGGCGGCGCTCTGGACGGCAGCGGAGACTGAAACAGACCCCAATAAAATTGCAGAAATTTATCAAAGCCTCGCTGATATGGATGCGTATAGCGCACCTGCGAAAGCGTCGACTTTGCTCACAGGGTTAGGCTTTAGTGAAGAACAGCTCCAAGAACCATTCTCATCGTTTAGTGGTGGTTGGCGTATGCGTGTGGCTTTGGCCGCAGCCTTGTTCGTTGAGCCAGAAATATTGCTGCTCGATGAGCCAACAAACCACTTGGATCTCGAAGCGATTATGTGGCTTGAAGTGTATTTGGAAAACTATCCGCACACATTACTGATTATCTCACATGACCGTGAATTGTTGAATAAATGTATTGATCACGTTGTGCATGTTGATGCACAGCAGCTGACTCTCTATGGCGGTAATTACGATACTTTTGAACGTGAGCGTATCGCGGCTAAAGGCCTGCAACAGAAAATGTATGAAAAGCAACAAACTGAGCGTGCGCATATGCAGGCCTTTGTTGATCGCTTTAAAGCCAAAGCCAGTAAAGCGCGCCAAGCGCAAAGTCGTGTAAAAGCCCTAGAACGTATGGATTTAGTCGATGCGGCGATTGCTGAACGTGCAGTACATTTCACATTCCCCAATCCGGATAAAATACCCTCACCGATGCTGCAAATTAATAAGGCGGATATTGGCTATACTGAGGGCAATCCGATTTTGCGCAATGTCCATGAAACCATTGATAAAGATGATCGTATCGCTTTGCTCGGTGCGAATGGTAATGGTAAATCGACACTGATTAAACTGATTGCTGATAAGCTTGATGTGATGAAAGGCGATGTTTATCGCGCCAATAAACTGCGCATTGGCTATTTCTCGCAGCACCAAACCGAAGAACTTGATATGGAGTCGACCCCATATCAAGCGATGATGGACTTAATGTGCAAAACCAACCCTGATATTCGTGAGCCAACTGTGCGTGCGAAACTCGGCGCGTTTGGTTTTTCTAATGATTTGGCGAATAACAGAATTGGATCACTGAGTGGTGGCGAAAAAGCGCGTTTACTGTTTGCGTTTATGAGTTTTGATGCGCCGCATCTTTTGCTGCTCGATGAGCCGACAAACCACCTTGATATTGATGCGCGCGAAGCGTTGGTACAGGCGCTGAATAATTATGAAGGCGCAATTGTTATTGTTAGTCACGATCCGAACATGGTCGAACGCGTTGCGGATACGCTGTGGCTTGTAAAAGATGGCGCTTGCCTGCATTTTGATGGTGACTTGGAAGATTACCGTAAATTTACGATCACGTCTAAACGTGAAAAACGTAAAGAAGAAAAACAAGAAAAAAACCGTAAGAAAAAAGAACGCGGTAGTAAAGGTGAAGAGTCTGATAAAAAGAAACTCTCTGCCAAGCAGCAAAAGAAAAATGATAAATTAGAGCGCTTAATTTCACGCCAAGAAGATGAAAAAATAGAGCTTGAAACGCAAATGAGCGCGCCTGAGTTTTATAAGCAAGATAATGATAAAGTCAGCGCTGTGCAGGCGCAATATAATGAGCTTCTGAAAGAGTTAGAAGCCAATGAAACCACATGGCTGAATGCACAAAACGGCTAAGTAAAATATTGGTGTTGTTATGAATGATATAGACATTAGCCCTATGGGCATATTTGAGCGTTATTTATCACTTTGGGTTGGGCTGTGCATTACAGCAGGGGTCAGCCTTGGTTTATTAATGCCTGATTTATTCACATCCATTGCCCGCATTGAATATGCGAATGTGAATCTGGTGGTGGCTGTTCTTATTTGGGTGATGATTTACCCGATGATGATCAATGTCGATTTCTCATCCCTAAAAAATGTTGGTCAAAAGCCCAAGGGGCTGTGCGTGACTTTAGTCGTTAACTGGTTGATCAAACCGTTTTCTATGGCGGCTTTGGGTATCTTATTTTTCGAACATATATTTTCAGGACTGGTTGCGCCTGATATGGCTAAGGAATATATCGCCGGCATGATTTTGCTTGGCGTTGCGCCTTGCACGGCAATGGTTTTTGTTTGGAGCCAGCTTGTCCGTGGTGATGCCAATTACACCTTAGTGCAAGTGTCTATTAATGACATTATTCTGGTCTTCGCTTTTGCGCCGCTTACGGCTTTGCTGTTGGGGGTCACTGATATTAACGTACCGTGGGAGACTTTATTGCTCTCGGTTGTTCTCTATGTTGTTATTCCCCTAGGCGCGGGCTATGTAAGCCGCAAGAAACTCGATAAAACGGGCGATCATAAGCGTATCGCTGACTTTACTGCGCGGATTAAACCGGCATCTATTATTGGCTTGCTTGCGACTGTTATATTATTATTTGGCTTCCAAGCGCAGACAATTATCGGGCAGCCTTTAATCATCGTGCTTATCGCTGTGCCATTGATTTTGCAGAGCTATGGCATTTTTGCTGTGGCTTATGGCTGGGCGTATCTGTGGCGTATTCCGTTTAATATCGCTGCGCCCGCAGCTTTAATCGGCACGTCTAACTTCTTTGAACTCGCTGTCGCTGTTGCCATTGGTCTGTTTGGTTTGAATTCAGGTGCGGCACTGGCCACGGTAGTTGGCGTTTTGGTTGAAGTGCCTGTTATGCTGTCTTTGGTTGCCTTTGCCAATAAAACCCAAAATCGTTTTGCAAAACCCACCGCATAATAAAGCGCTGCTAACCCTTTACGGATAGCAGCGCAATTTTCTTTAATTATTTAAGCTCTATGAAGCGTTTCTTTAACCGCAGCAGCCTGTTTTCTTCTCAGTGGCCTTAGGCACGCAGCAAGCACCTGTGTCGGCCGCCGCTTCAGAAGTCGCTTTAGTCTTGCCTGAGAAGCTTTGAGCGTCTTCCATTGTATGATAGGCCTCCCATGCAATGCCGTTTGGATCTTGCACCCATGATTTTTCCGATTTGGCGTAACAGCATGTTGCTGCGCCATCACTATGTGTGCTGATATTGGCGGCTGATATTTGATCGCGTAATGCGCCGAGTTCATCGGCTTTATCAACTTGGATACCTAAATGGTCAATACCAATTTGACCGCCGCGTGTTGAGATAGCGAAATTAATATACGGATCATCAAGCATCCATTTGGCGTAATCGTCTTTGGTCTTGCTTGGCTCCGCGCCAAAAAGAGCGTTGTAAAAAGCGATGCTTTCAGCAAGATTTTCGACATTAGCGTGAATATGTAAGCGTTTCATAATAATATCCTTCCTGTGGTGGTGTGTTTAACAACAATTAGTAAGTTCAATAATCGAACAGCCTTTGGTTTTATCATCGCGTATATTGGCAAATTCAGCCGCGCAGCAATCCTTAACCATGAAGCCAATTAAATCTTGGATCTTTTCAAAATTCGCCGCATAAATAACAAATCGCCCCTCACGCCGCGCGCTGATAATGCCCGCATGGGTCAAATGGCTTAAGTGAAACGACATTGTATTATGCGGCGTCCCCATTTGATCGCTTAATGCACCGGCCGCTAAACCCTTTGGCCCAGCTTTAACCAATAGCCGAAATGCGCCAAGGCGCGTTTCTTGCGATAAAGTGTCAAACATTGTTAGTGCATCTGTCATGTCCATATGTCTAGAATACTCGACAAGTTAGTGAGAGTCAATAAAATTATGTAACGAATTATGCGGAATGCGAGAATATATAGACATGAAACATATTTGGTTTGTCGTTTATTTCGTGGTTTTTTCTTCTGTCTTGGTCGGGAGTGTTTGGGCTGTTCGCAGCGCGGATAAAGATCCTGCGCTTACCCATACATTAAATGTCGCATTGGGCAATAGCGATGACGCGCAGCGCAGCTTGCTTTGGATAGCAAAGCGCGGGCTGCCTGATCTTGCGCCGCATTT
This sequence comes from uncultured Micavibrio sp., assembly GCA_963977125.1. Taxonomy (GTDB): domain Bacteria; phylum Pseudomonadota; class Alphaproteobacteria; order Micavibrionales; family Micavibrionaceae; genus UBA2705. The sequence goes on along the minus strand of CAXBNJ010000002.1, from coordinate 366,612 downwards.
AATTAATGCCCTGCGCTATACGCGGCTAAATGCAGCAGAGATTAATATGACACTGCAGGCAATCACGGGGGAGACGACGGCGAAAGACTGGTTCCACTGGATGCTATGGCAGCAACGCCATGGTGATCTTGTGCCGCATCATAGTTTCCTTGCTTATAAATCGACGGTCTTTCAATCTATAGATAAAAACTTTGCCCGCTTCATTAATCCGAATATCAATTTTGATATACGGATCGAGGATATTGTTTGGGGCGGCGTTCATGTGGATGGCATTCCCGCCCTAGATTCCCCAAAATTCATCAAGGCAGATGACGCAGATTACCTGCTTGATGATGATGAAGTGTTTGGCGTAGAGATTAATGGGGACGCGCGCGCTTATCCTTTACGGATTATGGGCTGGCATGAAATGTTTAATGATGTGATTGGCGGCGTCCCTGTGTCATTGGCTTATTGCACTTTATGTGGCGCAGCCATTCTTTATGAGGGAGAGCACGAAGGGCGCATAGCATTGGGTATCAAAGAGCCGTTTACTTTTGGCTCTTCTGGGCTGCTCTATCAATCAAATAAATTAATGTATGACCGTCAGAGTGAGTCTTTGTGGAACCAATTTACAGGTGAGCCTGTATCCGGCGCATTGCGTGGCTCTGGCCTGACTTTAAAAATCCGCCCCGTTGTGATTACAAGTTGGGGGAAGTGGAAGGCGCAGCATCATGATACAAAAGTGCTTAGCCCTAAAACAGGGTTTAATCGTGATTATGGCTCTGGTGTTGTTTATAAAGATTACTTTGCCTCGCAAGATTTAATGTTTCCTGCCTTGGGTGATCAGCAAGGCCGATTAGATAACAAAACTCAAATCTTTGGTCTGCGCCTTACTGGCGGCATAAAAGCTTGGCCGCTTGAGGCCTTTGGCGGTGGGCGCATTTTAAATGACCGCGTCGGCGCGATTAATGTTGTACTGATTGGTGAGGCAGATACGCGCACAGTGCGCGCTTATGAGCGCGGCGCATATGAATTTGATGCTGGCTTAAAATCGCAAGATGGACAAATTTGGACCGTGAGGGAAGATACGCTCATTAATAAAGTCGGCGATATTACACTGAAGCGCTTGCCCGGCCATGTCGCATATTGGTTTGCATGGGCTGGCTATATGGGCGAGAAAAGCGTGCTGTTTGAAACCGCAGGCAACCCTTGAGCCGTAAAAGCTTTGCGCGGCCGATATTAAACGAATATCAAGATTTTGTGTTTTTATATTTGGCCTGTATATCTGGGCGCGGGTATAGCGTATCCATCGGGATGGATCGGCCATTGCTTTGGACGATACGCACATGTTTGCGCCCCATAAGGCGCGGGCGATTAACGCCGCATGAATGCGATATGGTTTGCACTTCTTTGATCATGTTTAGGCAGTAATTAGCGACTTTAACCGCTTTATCTTCGGGGTTAAGGCCTTTTTGCAGATGTTTTTTATGTGTGGTAACGCCCGTTGGGCAGGTGTTCTTATTACATTTTAAGGCTTGAATACAGCCAAGCGAGAACATGAAGCCACGCCCTGAATTTATAAAATCTGCGCCGCTCGCCATAGCCCAAGCCACTTCAGAGGGCGTGATTAATTTACCTGAGGCGATAAGTTTAATGCGTTCCCTTAGATCATATTTATGCAGGACGTCGGATGTAAGGGGCAGGGCTTCTTTTATATTCATGCCGACATTATCCATTAACGACATGGGCGCCGCGCCTGAACCGCCATCGCCGCTATCAATCGTGATGAAGTCGGGGGCGCTTTTTATGCCGCGTGCATGGATATCCTGACACATAGATTCTAACCACTCCATAGAGCCTATAGCCGTTTTAATACCAACAGGCTTACCGGTTACTTGGCGGATGTGATTGATCATATCGAGCATATCACTCACATTATTAATCTCAGGGTGACGATTAGGGGATATTGACGCTTTGCCTGCGGGAATGCCACGTATTCGAGCGATCTCTTCTGTGACTTTAATCGCGGGTAAAATGCCGCCTTTACCCGGTTTCGCGCCTTGGCTCATTTTAAGTTCGAACATTTTGACTTGTTCATGGGCGGCAACTTCTTTTAACTTAACATCACAGAGCTTACCTTGCGCATCGCGCACACCGTATTTAGCCGTCCCGATTTGCATGATAATATCTGCGCCACCTTCAAGGTGATATGGCGATAAGCCACCTTCGCCAGTGTTTAACCAGCAATTTGCCATCTTCGCGCCTTTTGACAGTGCACGCACAGCCGGCGTTGATAGGGCGCCATAGCTCATACCTGATATATTGAAAAAAGAGGGGGCGTTATAAGGCTGATTGCAATAAGGGCCAATTTCATAGGGCTGCATTTCGATGGCATCTTCATCTAAAGTTGGAAAGGCGCAATTTATAAAAATCGCCGTGCCTGCAGGGCTGAGATTCTTTGTTGATCCAAAGGCGATTGTATTATCTTTGTTTCTGGCGGCTCTATCGACCCATTCACGCTCCGCGCGGTTAAAGGGCATTTCTTCGCGATCCATAGCGAAGAAATATTGTCTGAAAAATTCACCAAGCGTGATAAATAATGTTCTAAAGCGCCCAATGACAGGGTAGTTTCTGCGCACCGCGTCTTTTGTTTGCGTCATGTCGATGATAAAAAACACCACAGTTAGCAATGCAGCAAGCCCCACAAAGGTCACGAATAGCCCCGATAAAATATTTAAACCATCAAGTATAAAATCATGAGAGAGCAGCTGCATTGCGTTGTTCCTTGTCTTAATGTCTATCTGCGGTCATTATAATGAAAGATCACAGAATAATATATTGCTATTTCACGCAATATCGCTGATTAATAACGATGTATTGACCGCGCTGCCTTTAAGTGGGCCGCTCCAACATAGAAATGACTTGATAATAATGTCTGAAAATCAACAATGGCTACCTTGCCCTAAACCTGAAATTGGCGATGTTCTAAAATGGACGGAACCTTTATGGGCTGCACCGACAAAACCACGCGGTAAACGCGATAAAATCGGCGAACAGCAAATCACAGCTGAGCTACTAACGGCAACGGATGTGTTTGAGCTGAAGGTTCTAAGCGTTGAAAAATTATCAGGTGACGATACGCCGCTTCAAGTCCAAATCGACGAAGAGATTAAGCGCAAGAGAAAATCAATCGCGCTTGGTGATTGTCACAAAGCCGCGGCATCAGCTTAAACGCTTTGTTCTTTTTCGTTCTGTTTAATGTTCTCTTTTTGTTCTTGACAAAAATACCGACTCCGCGCATAGTCTAAGGGTAATCTTGAATTGATTGGATACCCTTATGACACCAGCAGAAAACAGACAAGCCGTACAGCCCTATATAGATGATTTTGCCAAATATCGCATTGTTAAAGATGCGGTAAGGGCGCTTCGTAATTTTTCAGCAGGAAAAACCAGAGTTCGTGATGTTCTCAATGCGCTGGGTGTTCTGGAAGAACGTTTTGGTATGCATATTATATCACCCTGCGCGGCTATGCGTCGTGCCATCCATCTTAAAAATGAAATTGCGCGTGAGCAAATATGTTTTGATGCTATCGACTCGATTGAAGCTTATGTGCGGGCAGAACACTGCGCGGCTTAATTATCACTCATTGACCAATTACGCAGTTCGCCCCTGTATAAACGCGTTTAATACGCACATTACCGGCAAAGATAAACGCATCTAATAGTGTTTCTTGGTCAATATTGACGGGCGTTTCTAACATAAGAAAATCAGCACGGAAGCCAATTTTCAAAGCGCCGATTTGCGCGCTTAAGACCTGTGCGCCGCCTTTAAGGGCGCTTTGATACAGATGGGCTCCAATATGCGGCTGCGTGGCTGTGCGTGTAATAGCGCGCTGTTTACGGATAAGGCGCTGACCATATTCTAACCATCGTAGTTCTTCACACATATTAACGCTGATATGACTGTCTGAGCCAATGCCCCATTGACCGCCCAAAGCGACATAGTCAGAAAAGTTAAAGAGACCATCTCCTAAATTCGCCTCAGTCGTCGGGCATAACCCGACGACCGCGCCACTTTTGGCCAGGGCTATGGTTTCACTTTTGGTCATTTGCGTCGCGTGAACTAGGCACCATTGCGAGCCAATATCGACGTTTTTAAGCAGCCATTCTACGGGGCGTTTACCGCACCATTTTAGGCAGTCTTCAACTTCCTGTTCTTGCTCGGCAATATGAATATGGATAGGCATTTCAGCATCTATGCTTTGAATGGCTTGGCAGACGTCTTTTATCATTTCGGGGGTAACAGCGCGCAGTGAATGGAAAGCTGCGCCAATTTTAACTTGCGGATCATTTTTATACTGATCATGCAGGGCTTTAAGCATGTCGATATACTGTGGCGCTGTATTAATAAAGCGCCTTTGTCCTCGCGTGGGCGCTAACCCGCCAAAGCCGCTATGGGCATAGAGGACAGGCAGCAAAGTGATACCAATACCTGCTTTTTTCGCGGCTTGTATCATCACATGCGATAAATTGGTGCGCTCTGGATAGGGGCTGCCATCAGGACTGTGATGAATATAGTGAAATTCACCGACATGCGTATAGCCCGCGGCAAGCATTTCGCGATAGAGCTTATAGGCGATGTCTTCTAACTGATCCGCTTCAAGAACGTCCATAAAGTCATACATAAGTTTACGCCATGTCCAAAAACTGTCTTTATCGGCGCTGGCATATTCGCTTTGCCCTGCAAAATCGCGCTGAAATGCATGGGAATGTAAATTAGGCATACCCGCTATTACAGGGCCATTCAGTATGGTTGCTTCAGCGCAAGGGGCTTGCCCTGTTTGTATCGCGGTGATAAAGCCTTGCGCATCGGCGGTGATTTTTACATCCTGCGCCCAGCCCTCAGGCAGTAAAGCTGTCTTTGCTAAAAATATCGACATAAGGTAAACTCCTGAATAAATCTTATCTCACTATAGGGGAAAAATATGTGGGACTCCATATGGATAAATGCGCATTTAGCGACAATGGCGAATGATACGCCTTATGGCGCAATTGAAAACGGCGCAATAGCGGTTAAAGACGGCCTGATTGCTTGGGTCGGCGCGCAAGCTGACCTGCCTGATTACCAAGCCACCACTATTTATGATGTTGGGGGCAAAGTCATTACGCCCGCGCTGATTGATTGTCATACCCATCTTGTTTATGGCGGTAATCGCGCTAATGAATTTGAAATGCGGCTTAATGGCGCATCTTATGAAGACATTGCCAAATCAGGCGGCGGTATAATGTCTACGGTAAAGGCAACGCGCGCCGCCAGTGAAGATGATTTATTTAACGCTGCTTTGAAACGCTTAACGTGTTTAATGGCTGAGGGCGTGAGCACCATAGAAATCAAGTCAGGTTATGGCCTTGATATTGAAAGCGAAGCGAAGATGCTGCGCGTAGCGACGCGCCTGCGTGATGAAACAGGACTATACGTACAGCGTACGTTTTTAGGAGCACATGCTTTGGCGCCGGAATATACAGGGCGCAGTGATGAGTACATAGATTTCATTTGCGCAGAGATGATGCCCGCTTTATCGGCTAAAAACTTAATTGATGCGGTTGATGGATTTTGTGAAAATATAGGCTTTAGCCCTGCGCAAATAGAGCGCGTTTTCAAAACAGCTCAAGGGCTTGGCTTGCCGATTAAATTACACGCAGAACAATTATCAAACCAAAATGGCGCAGCTTTAGCGGCGCGCTATCAGGCTTTATCGGCTGATCATCTTGAACATCTTGATGAAGCGGGCGCGAAGGCTATGGCGGCCGCAGGCACGGTCGCTGTTTTATTGCCAGGGGCATATTATTTTCTGCGTGAGACAAAAGCGCCGCCCATTGCTTTACTGCGCCAATATGGCGTGCCGATTGCGCTAGCGACCGATTTAAATCCGGGCAGTTCGCCTGCGCATTCATTGCTGTTAATGCTGAATATGGCCTGTACGCTTTTTTATATGACGCCGGAAGAAGCGCTCGCAGGCGTAACGCGTAATGCAGCGCAGGCACTCGGTTGCACCGATCGCGGTATGCTCAAAGTAAATTATCGCGCTGATTTCGTGCTGTGGGATATAGACCAACCGGCTGAATTATCTTATGGCTTTGGTTTAAATCCCGCTCTTCGCCTCATTCGTAATGGCGTGCAAAATGCGGCTTAATGTTGTGATAAGTTGCGCGGCTTTTTCTTCATTATAAAGCGTCGTTTCTTCATCCATATATAAAGCGCGGATTAATTCCATTTGCAGCGCGTATACACCATTGGCAGGGTCGCCATGATGGCGCGTAATATAACCACCAATAAAGCGTCCATTAAGGACGTTGCTATAAGGGGAGACTTCTGCTGCCGCATGGGCAGCTTGTTCAATAGCGGGGGAGCAACTTTCACCATTGGCTGTGCCAATATTTAAATCAGGCAAGTCACCCTCAAATAATAATGTCAGCCCTTGGCAGATAGAATGCGCATCAAAGAGTATGGCATAGCCATGCAGGGCTTTAACGCGGGCGATTTGCTGCGTAATTTCGTCGTGATAAGGGCGCCAATAGCGCTCTAAACGGGCGGCGATTTCTGCTTCATCGGGCTGTAGGCCGTCTTGATAAATATCATGGCTGTGAAACGTCTTGTCAGGGCAGAGCGGTATTTTTGCTTGGCCGGGATAAAGCGCGGCATTATCAGGCGGGCGGTTAAGGTCAATGACATAGCGTGAATACTTAGCCGTAATCATGCTCGCGTCTAAGCTTTGGGCTATTGTTTGATAGAGCTTATCTATATACCAATCCGTATCGGGCAAAGCTAAAGCTTCCGCCGTAAACCGTTCTTTAATAGCCTCAGGCACAAAAATGCCGCTATGAGGGTTAGAGATAATCAGCGGGCTTTGCCCTTGGGTTAGCTTATAGACATCCATTATCTACGCCTTATATGCCGTTTGAAAAGACGGCAATAAATTGGCGCAATAGCTGTTCAGCGCATCGCCCTCAATGATGTTTTTTGCGGCTTCAATATCTGGGGCAAAATAACGATCATCTTCGTAATTTGCGACATGGCTGCGTACTAAAGTGATGATTTTTTCAAGATCGAGGGATGTTTTCAGCGGACGATGAAATTCCACCCCTTGCGTAGCGGCAATGAGCTCAATACCAATAATCGTTGCCGTATTGCGCGCCATATTCACAAGGCGGCGCGCGCCATGGGTAGCCATGCTGACATGATCTTCTTGATTGGCTGATGTTGGAATAGAATCAACGCAAGCTGGGTGCGATTTTTGTTTATTCTCACTAGCCAGAGCCGCGGCCGTGACATGAGCAATCATAAAGCCAGAATTAACCCCCGCATCATTGACAAGGAAAGGCGGTAAATGGCTTTGGTTTTCATCAATCAACATCGCAATGCGGCGCTCAGAAATATTACCAATTTCAGCAATGGCGAGGGCGAGGGTATCGGCGGCGATAGCGACAGGCTCCGCATGGAAATTACCGCCCGAGAGCACTTCGCCGCTTTCCGCAAAGACTAATGGATTATCGGTCACAGCATTGGCTTCGCGGCCAAGGGTTTGTGCGGTGAAGTGAATAACATCAAGACAAGCACCCATAACTTGCGGCATACAGCGCAGGCAATAAGGGTCTTGAACGCGGTCGCAGTTTTCGTGTGAATGGTGAATTTCACTATCATCCAATAAATCACGATAGGTTTTGGCAACATTAATTTGCCCAATTTGACCGCGGACATCTTGAATCTCTGCTCTGAATGGGCCAGAGCTACCTTTGGCGGCCTCTAGGCTTAATGCACCAGAAATAACCGCGCCTGAAAAACAATTCTCAGCGGCAAATAAACCAACGAGAGCGAGAGCTGTTGAGACTTGCGTGCCGTTAATCAAAGCAAGCCCTTCTTTTGGCGCAAGTTTAAGCGGCTCAATGCCTGCGATTTTCAAACCTTCCGAAGCGGGCATAACTTTACCCTTAACGCTTACATCACCGTAACCCAGTAGGGCGGCGCTCATATGGGCGAGCGGCGCTAAATCACCTGACGCGCCAACGGAGCCTTTCGAAGGAATGCACGGATAAATCTCATGATTAACCAAAGCGATTAAGGCATTTATCAGTGCGGGGCGTACACCTGAAAAGCCTTGTGCTAGACCATTAATTTTAAGCACCATAATCAAGCGCGTTATTGAATCAAATAGGCTATAGCCTGTACCCGTGCAATGCGAAAGAATTAGGTTCTCCTGCAATTTTTCTAATTGGGCAGGGCTGACTTGTTTTTTCGCCAATTGGCCAAAGCCTGTATTAATGCCGTAAACCACTTGGCCTTTGGCCAGTACATCCTCAACAACCGCGCGTGAGGCGCTTATTTTGGCGTGAGCGCTATCATGCAGGCTTAAGGTGACGGGGGCGCTATAAACGGCGCGTAAATCGGCAAGGGTCAATGCCCCAGGTGTGATTTCAAGTGTATACATTTATGGGTCGCCTTTAGCTGTTAATCATAGGGAGTTTAAGGTCTTGTTCATCGGCGCAATCAATCGCGATTTGATAACCCGCATCAGCATGACGCATAACGCCCGTACCGGGGTCATTGGTTAAAACGCGGCTTAAACGCTCTGCGGCTTCCTTCGTGCCGTCGGCCAGAATAACCATGCCAGAATGCTGAGAATAGCCCATGCCAACGCCGCCGCCATGATGAAGCGATACCCACGTCGCGCCTGAGGCACAATTAAGCAGCGCATTGAGCATCGGCCAATCGGACACGGCATCACTGCCATCCATCATGCCTTCTGTTTCTCTGTTCGGACTAGAGACTGAACCGGAATCGAGGTGATCACGGCCGATAACGACAGGGGCGCTAAGCTCGCCGCTCGCAACCATTTCATTAAAGGCGAGGCCGATTTTTGCGCGATCGCCAAGGCCAATCCAACAAATGCGTGAGGGCAGACCTTGAAACTCAATGCGCTCTCTGGCCATATCAAGCCAGTTATGCAGGTGATGGTCATTGGGTAAAAGTTCTTTGACTTTTTGGTCGGTTTTATAAATATCTTCGGGATCACCAGAGAGCGCCACCCAACGAAAAGGCCCGACGCCGCGACAGAAAAGCGGGCGGATATAAGCGGGGACAAAGCCCGGAAAATCAAAGGCGTTTTCAACATGATGATCTTTGGCGACTTGGCGAATATTATTGCCATAGTCGAAAGTCGGTATGCCCATAGCGCACAGATCAAGCATGGCCTGTACATGCTCGGCGATAGATGCGCTCGCGGCCTCGACCACGGTCTCTGGGTCAGAAATGCGCATTTTTTCAGCTTTGTCTAAGCTCCAACCCTTCGGCAAATAGCCATTAAGCGGATCATGTGCACTGGTTTGATCGGTCACCATATGCGGGCGATAACGCACATCATCTTTTGCGCGGCGGGCAATTTCGGGGAATATATCTGCGGCATTACCAAGCAGCCCAACGGAGATTGCTTTGCCTTCGCCATGAGCTTGATCAATAATATTAATCGCCTCATCAAGGCTGTCTGTTTGCACATCAAGATAACGTGTCTCTAAGCGTCTTTGGATGTTATGCGGCACGCATTCAACGGCTAACATAGAGGCGCCGGCCATGGTTGCGGCTAAAGGCTGCGCGCCGCCCATACCACCAAGCCCGCCCGTGAGAATCCATTTTCCTGCAAGGTCGCCATCATAATGCTGACGGCCTGCCTCAACAAAGGTTTCATATGTACCCTGTACGATGCCTTGTGAGCCAATATATATCCATGACCCTGCGGTCATTTGGCCATACATCATCAGGCCTTTCTGATCGAGATCGCGGAAATGTTCCCATGTTGCCCAATGCGGAACAAGGTTTGAATTGGCAATTAATACGCGCGGCGCGCCTTCATGGGTTTTAAAAACGCCAACGGGCTTGCCTGATTGCACTAATAAGGTTTCATCCGCGGCAAGCTCGGTTAATGTCTCAACAATTTTATCATAACACGCCCAATTACGCGCCGCGCGGCCAATGCCGCCATAAACGACAAGCTCATTGGGGTTTTCTGCAACGTCAGGGTCAAGATTATTCATCAACATGCGCAAAGGCGCTTCAGTCGCCCAGCCCGCTTTTGTTGAGGGCTTTAAATCATGGGATGCTCTGATCACACGCTTACTGATGCGCGCATCCTGTATGGTGGCCTTTGTAGATGTTTGTGCTGACATAAGTACTTCCCCTGTATTTTTTTATTTTAGGATGGAAGTATATATGAGTTTTTGAGGGAGGACTAGGGCAGAGAGCTTTGTAACTTTAGGACTTTATATCACCCAGCTTCATAGGCTCCTTAAACGTCAATGTTTGATAAGGGAATGGAATTTCAATGCCCTCTTCATCCAGTGCAGATTTAATGGCGCGAATAACATGGTCGCGGCTCTCATGCATATCGATAGGCTTGGAGTTTGCCCACCATCGTACAGTGAAGTCGATGGAAGAGGAGTTAAGCTCACAGGCAAAGACATCAATGCTTTTTGCGTGATCGACAATCTCTTGTGATTCGACGGCTTTTCTAATGATTTTTGCCGCTTTATTGAGGTCGGTATCGTAGGACACACCGCAGATGATTGAGAACATACGCTTATCTTTGTCAGTACGTACATAGACGGGGTTTTTATAGAGGTAGCTATTGGGCAGCAAAATAAGTTGATCATCAATTTGGCGCACATATGTGTCGCGAATTGTGATGTTTTCTACTTTTCCTTCAATGCCTTCGCATTCAATAAAATCTCCAATACGCATGGGCTTGCGTAACATAATCATAGCGCCGGCCATGAAATTCTCAAAAATATCTTTAAAGGCAAAACCAACAGCTAAAGAGCCCAGCCCCAAGCCAGCGAGTAGTTTTGCAGGAGTCATGCTTGGAAATACAATGGTGACGACCAGTAAAATTCCGAAAATCCAAATAATGCTTCTTACGATAATAGCAAAGAAATCAACAAGCGAGCGGCGCATATGCGACTTTCTTAGGAGCGTGCGCAGAAATTTCTGTGCAGAAACGGAAATACCCCATGTAATCAACAAAACGATAAGGCCAAGGGCGAGGTCTGGCAAGGTTTGAACAAAATCGACCCACATAGCGTCGAGCTTTTCAGTTAAGGGGGCTAAGAATTTAATATTCACTTTTTATTATCCTCGCAACTTTATCTATGGCTACCAACACGCAATATCTTATTAAGGTTCCATACGATTTGGAACTTACTGCTAGTAAAGGCGTTGGCTATGTTGAATGATAATGAACTTAAAAATATCCATAACGTACACTGATATAATTGACCTTTTAAAGGGTCTTAAAGCAGTTTACAGTGCGCAAGAGAATGTTGCAAATGATGACTTGTTAACTTATGAGAGAAAAAAGAAACGCTGCGTTGCTAGACCAAAGGCATTAGAGCTATAATGTGTACAGATGGTTAGGCTATGTTCACGGTTTTAGCATAAAACTAGATAGTGGCTGATAAACTCAAGAAAATTTCTAAATTACGTTTAAAGTATCGAAAGTACCCCAGTAGCATGAGTGATTTTATTTCTGAATTAAGCCTTACATACCTAGGATGGCCTGAACTTTTACTGCGCGTCGGCTTGGCCATGTTATTTGGCCTTGTCTTGGGTATAGACAGAGACAGAAAGAATAAACCCGTCGATTTTCGCGTTTATATGATCGTTGCCGTTACAACCTGTATCGTCGCGATCATGGGACAGGAGCTTTATGCTGATTTTGCAAGCGCGGATGGCGTTGTAAGTATTGATCTGGCGAAAATTATTTCGGGCGTTTTAACGGGGATCGGTTTTCTTGGTGCAGGCGCCATTATCCATCAAGATGGCAATAAAGTCATCGGTACAGCCACGGGGGCAAGTATCTGGGCTGCTGGGAGCATAGGGCTGTCATTGGGCTTTGGGTTTTATGTTTTGGGTGCCGTGGCCTTCATTTCGATTGGCTTAATACTGATTGGTGGAGGATTTGTAATGAAGCCACTTAAGGACACGAAAGACAAAGAAGACTTGAAAATTCCGACTGCAGTCGACGGCTAACTCTTCTTTACCGAGGTGAAGTTGGCTTCATTTTTCAATTTGGAGGGCATTCATTCGCGAGCGGCAGATACAGAGCCATATGTCTAATTGTAGCCGTTTCTGTGGATAAAGCGTAAGGTCTTCAAGTACCCAGGGAGAGTCATATTACAAAACTTTAAGGGGCGTGCCCGTGTCAGAATTAAAAATAGATCTAGAAACGATGAGTCGTTTGGCTAATGCCTTGGATTTTATAGGCTCGCCCGGTGATCCGGCTGTGGTGGCGCTGCGCGAAGCGGTGGCCAGTGAAGATCCCAAAGATATCAATAACGCGCATCGTAATGCGGCGCTGTCGATGCTTATAGATAAGGATTAAGGGGAGGGGGGCAGTAGCACAGTTGCACAGTTGCACAGTGTAGAGGCCCTACACGCCCATAAGAATACAATAAAAAAGCCACACTATTTTTTAGCGCGGCTTTTTTTGATGCTTATTTTCCGTGTGATTTATGCCGCAGCTTTAAAGGCTGTGTTTTCAGCTGCGTAGCCAGCTTTAAATTCAGGCAGGTTTTGTACGTCAGCGATTAAGCGCTCTACATTTTTACCCAGTGTGATTTTAACGTCAGGGAAGTAATTACCCCAACTGCTATAGATAGTGGCCATATAATCGATTACGCTGGCTTGTTCGCCGACTATGAATTTTTGATCAGCGAGGCGCTTATCGAGTATCGCCCAGAGGCCAGATAAATGATCGCCCAATTGCTGCATGACTTTTGCTTTTTCTGATTCATCAATTTCGACTTTCATCGCGATTGTGAAAATCTTTGCATAGGCAGGGTGCAGTGTGGCGTAATCAAACATAAGCCATTGTAGAAATTCTGCTTTTGCAGGTAAAGCCGATGGCATCATATCGTTTTTATGCTTTTCAAGAAGATATAAAACGATTGCCGCGCCTTCGGTGATGATTTGCCCTTCTTCTGTTTTTAAAGCAGGAACGGCGTTTGTCGGAACGATTTCTAAGTAATTCGGCACATCTGCGCGTTGAATAGTTTGAAACTCGACACCAAGTTTTTCGAGCAAAACGGTAATGCCTGTAGAGCATGTTCCTGAGATTGAATAAAGTGTATACATAGTTTTTCGACTTTCTTGTTTGGCTTGTTTGGCTTTACTAAATTTATAAAGGCGTCTTCTTAAGCTTCTATCGTTACGATACAGAGCTTTCGCACCAGGCATCTAGACTGCATTATAACATTATCAAGTCATCAGGCTTATTTTTTTTAAGGCAATGCCCCGCGCGCGTAACTATGGACAAAGGGGCTGCTCTTCACGTACCATAGAGATCCATATTACAAAGCTTTAAGGAGCGCCGCTATGTCAGAATTAAAAATCGATCTAGAAACGATGAGCCGTTTGGCTAATGCTTTAGCCTTTATAGGCTCACCCGGTGATCCTGCTGTATTGGCCATAGGGAGAGCATAATGAGAGTCATGTCTTATAATATTTTAAACCCTTTCCATGCTTTAAAACATAAGACGAGGCAAGGCCTCGCGAAGAATAAAAAACAAAGCAATTGGGAAGAGAGAAAAGATCAAATAACAGATAACTTGAATAGTTATGATTTTGATATTGCTTGCCTACAAGAGGTTTCTCCATCCACAATCTCTAACCTTAGAGAACATTTCAATGTCGAGTCTTACTGTAATCACAGCAACTCAAATCCAGAGGCTGCTCATGGTACAGCCATAGTCGTGAACACGGACAGGCTTGAAGTCATAGAAGCTGGAAATATTCAGACACCCGATCCCCAAAAGTACAGATCTGCTGCATTTGTCAAAGTCAAAAACCATGATACGGGCATTGTCTCAGCAATACTCTCTGTGCACTTAGAAGGGTATAACCCCGATGAGCTCAATCAAACGATTAAGAGCCAAACGAAACATAATGGTTATGAAGAACTAAAAACATATACGCAGTTTTTGGAAAGTACGGATGCTGATGTTTATGTTATCGCAGGAGATTTCAATGAAAACGCAGGTGAAATCGGAGAGCCTATGTCCAGATGCGCGTATCTTTTTGATGCGGGCTTTATTTCTGATGGGGACCTTACCCCAACCGAAAAAGATAAAAACAGAAAGCTCGACTGGGTTTTCGTAAAGTCAGCTCGTTCTTGCGGCCTATCCCCATTAGATAATCTTCCGCCTCACGTGGATGCATCTGATCATAGCCCTTGTGGCTCGGTAATCTCCATATTAAAATTTTGATTTTTTTGATGAGAGCTAAATGGCTGGGGTACCTGGATTCGAACCAGGGATACCGATACCAAAAACCGGTGCCTTACCGCTTGGCCATACCCCAACAATTTTAGACGATCAGAGTGCGGTAGAAGGTTGACCGAAATCAACGGCTCTGAACGGATTGAAAACTACATAATCTCTTTTCTCAGGTCAAGCACTAAATTGCGTATTTAGCAGATCTTTCTAATTTGCTGTGCGTAAGCGCCGTTTATTCGCCTTTTTAGGGGCTGACGCATAGGATGTTTTTCCTGATATTAAGCGGCTTGAGCGCGGTTTTACGGCGTCGAGTCGTATGCGTGAATTTTTTTACGGTTTAGGCTGCAAAATTGTGTAAATTTTATCCGCGACCTCATCAAGGGGCAATGTACCATCGATGTTGTGCAGTGTGCCTTGGCGTTGATAAAGCTCTGCTACCCATTTTGTGTGGTTTTCGTAGTCTTTAAGGCGATTTTTTAAAAGCTCAGGTTTGTCATCGGCACGGCCGCGCTGGGCGAGGCGGTTAAATAACTCCGCATAAGGCACGTCAATAAATACAGCGCCGAGGAAGTTACGATTGGCTTCCGCGCAGATGCTTTTTAAGTTGACGGTTTGGGCGAGGGTGCGGGGATAGCCATCCAAAATAACGCCAGCCTTGCAATCATCCTTAGCAAGGCGCTCTTTTAACAGCTTATCGACGAGGTCGGGGCTGACGAAAGCACCATTCTTCATGGCGGCGCGTATTTCCTTGGCGACTTTGCTGTTCCCCTTCATACGATCACGCAGTAAATCACCCGTGCTTATATGAACCCAGCCTGTTTTTTCAGCTAATTTTTTTGATTGTGTGCCTTTGCCTGCAAGCGGCGGTGCAATTATCGTGACTATATCCACGGTGATTCTCCCTAATATTCTTTCTGGTTATTGCCCAGATTATGATCTTTTTTATGTTCTTATCGTTTAAATCACTACGCTTTTCGTGTTTTTCTGTCAAGTATAGGGCAGACGGTGGTGTGGACAATCTGCTGCTGATTCTAAAAATAACTAGATTTTTCAGACTTAATTTTGTAAAGTGCCGATATTAGGGAAAACAGAATTATCTTGTGTGGCTGTAACGCGTCTTTTTAAAGAGGGTGTCTATGGGCCATAGGATATATAATCTTTGGGTATCGGTTATGAATATAAAAGCCACAGCGAAAACGCAAAGCCAAGAACGTGTTAAAGCACCGGAAGTGTCAAATGGCGGCAAAAAAGTCATGCGCGCAGCTAATGGCTCTTTACCTGTAAGCATGGGCAAAGACAAAACAGCTTATATTGTTAAATTACTGGATACTGTTTCACAACAATTACGCCGCTCGGAAACTGAGCGCGAATTACTATGGCGTGAGTTAGAAGAAACACGGCGCTTATTGGGCGATTTGGATGAGCGCACAGGGCGCAGCGAAAAATCATATTCGTTTATCCGTGAAGAAGTAGAACGCACTCAACAAAATAGCTCTATTTTTATAGAACAGCTCAATGCGATAGAAAGCGTTACCTCTAACGCGGTAGAACGCCTTGATGGCGTGAGTGAAGAAAATGCCAGCATGGTGCGTAAGTTAGAGCGCATTTCACAAGATAAAATCCGCCTCAATCGTAAAATCAATATCATTGAAGAAGCCGTAACATCGACGCGTGAAGCGCTAGAAGCTAAAGCGCTTGTTTTGCTAACGGATAGATCGGTTGCGCAGCGTACAAGCTTACCGCAAATTGACAGCGCATCATTATTTGAAGATCACAACGATGTAACGCCTGCAAAAACACCAGAAGCGCTTGTTGATGAAGAAGCGGCGATGATTAAACGCCGCCTATTTAACGGTGTGTCTGTTTCTGTGTTGTTGGTTGTCGGCGTGGCGGGCTTATGGGCCTTTAGCCATTTTGGGCCTTCGATACAAATTACAATGCCGAAGCAACCGCTTTATACAGCGGATGCTGATTATGCGGCCTCTAGCGCAGAAGCCTCTGCGGCTATGAGCGCGCGCGCCGCGGCTATAGCCAGTGCAAGCCCCTCTGATTTTGCAAAATTTGAAGCGGAAGTCGATAAAACATTAGCGAGTAATGCTTATGATATGGACAGCGTTGCGGCGATGATGAATTCAATTGAGCCACAAGCTCAGGATCAATCTCAATCTCAATCTCAATCTCAAATACAAACAGAGAGCAGTGATAAGGTTATGGCTCAGCCAGAGATCCCTGCAAGCGTTCCTGTTGATATGGCGGTGATCGTTGATGTAGAGCCAGAAGTCGTCGTGTCTTCTGCTGTATCTACGCCTATAGCTGTATCGGATACGGCGACCCTCTCTGTGCAGCCTGTACAGCCAGAAATTTCAATTAAGCCTTCTGCGCCTGTTATGGCTGAACAAGCCACGGTGGTTTCTGCTGTAGAATTATCTGCACAGTTAAAGCAGCTCGAACAAAGCGCCGCGAATAAGATAGCGGCAAGTAAAGCCAGTGAGCCTTTATCAGCACGCATGGATCCAGATACACGCTTAACCGGTTTTGCCAAAGAGATCGAAACCGCATCATTTAGTGGCAATCCAGAAGCACAACATGATTTGGCCGCTTTATATACGGCAGGGCAAGATGGCGTTCCGCAAGATTTTGAACGCGCTGTATTTTGGTTCGGTGAGTCGGGTCATGAAAATGTGGCTAATGCGCGTTATAATTTGGGCGTGCTGTATCAACAAGGTCTAGGGACGTTAAAAAATATGGAGCGCGCGATTGCTCTTTATCAAAGTGCGGCTTTACTTGGGCATCCGGAAGCGCAGTATAATTTAGGTATTGCTTATGCTGAAGGCATTGGCGTTCCATATTCTATTGAATCTGCGGTGCATTATTTTGAAGAATCGGCCATAGCGGGCGTTCCTGAATCGGCTTTTAATCTTGGTTTGATCTATGAGAATGCTTTATTGGGGCGCCGCGATAATAACAAAGCTTTATTCTGGTATAATCTCGCGTCTGACCAAGATAATATAGATGCGCAAAATGCACTTAGTCAGCTCACAACCAAACTTGGCTTGTCGCTTGAAGAAGTACGTAATGTCGTGCGGGTTGAGCGTGAGCGTGTTATGCCCCAGAAAAACCAGTCTGCAGCAAGTGCGAATAATGCCGCTCCACAATCTGTTGCGCGCGTAAAAAGCAGATCACCACAAGAAAATGAGATTATTGATGTGCGCTCAGTCATGCCTGATATGGCGAGTTTTGAGTTGATTGCACCTATTCAAGAACAGCTTATGGCGCTGGGTTTATATCCTGGTCCTGCGGATGGCGTTAGCGGTCCAATGACTGAAGATGCTATACGGTCTTATCAATCGATGTTTAATATACCTGTAAACGGCATGCCAAGCGCAGCCTTGGTGGAACATATGTTGAATAATACAGCGACGGCTAGTGGCCAGTAGCAAGTACACAAGCGAAGCGCTTTAAGCTTATAAAAGAACAGCTTAAAGTTTCCCCCAGATAGAGTTTGATTTTAATTGTGGCTTCGTTATGTGGCGGTTTCGCTGTTTAGCGCACTAAACGTAATGCTTCTTGCGGGTAGCGTTCAATGAAGTCTTCTTCTAACTCGTCTGAACCACTCATCAAGTGATAGACGACTCCGCCATAAATCATATCAACGGCCATAGCAGTGTCGAGGTCTTTTCTAAACGCGCCGGCGGCTTTGCCAATTTCGATGATCTCAGCGAGGTTTTCTTCGTGAACAAGCATGAAGCTTTCGTAAAAGCTGCTTAATGTTTCTTTGCTCGATTGGGCTTGTGCCATCATTTCGATAATGACTTTGCCGTTACGACCGCGTAATAAGCGTAAGAAACGCTCAAGCTGCCATAAAAGTCTTTCACCAGCAGGTTTGTGTATAGGTTGCGGTATATTCGCGCCATTGGCGTTAATGGCTTCTAATATCAAAGAAACCTTATCTGGCCACCAACGATATATTGTGGTTTTACCGACGCCTGCTTTTTTTGAGATTGCTTCAATAGAAAGCTCGGAGGCATTACGGTGTAGCAACATGCGGTTTACAGCCGTGACAATAGCTTTGCGTGATTTTTCTGAGCGTGGGCGGCCCGCTTTTTTTGCGGGGGCTTTTTCTGTGGTTTTTTCTGTTTGTTGAACATCGCCAATAACATCGGCCAAGGCGGATGCGCGCGATTTCACAGCTTGTGCAGCTTTGCTCATTTTTAAATCTCCAATATTTGTGTAATAGAGGCATTTTCGATACGTTGCGTCCGAATGTCAATATAGAATATCAGCTTTGGATGATTTACTGACAATTAAAAGTGAGAAACAAAGATAAACCCGGACTGTAATTCTTACAGTCCGGGTTTGGGGGAATCCACTTGCTTAGGGTATGGGTTAGGCTAGGGAGGCAAGTGAT
Source organism: uncultured Micavibrio sp. (assembly GCA_963977125.1). Taxonomy (GTDB): domain Bacteria; phylum Pseudomonadota; class Alphaproteobacteria; order Micavibrionales; family Micavibrionaceae; genus UBA2705. Next base: position 347,906 of record CAXBNJ010000002.1, on the reverse strand, counting down.
GTAATTTCTTTGGTTTTGGGCTACTGGTGTAGTGTGAGGACCGAAATATTTTCCCCCTTAAATAATTGATCTTCTAGCGCTTTTAGGTTCGTTGGGTCAAACGCTATCTGACCAATTATGGGTTGGGTATTATGTGTGTGTGTAGGTGTAGGCATAGTCTGTGTGTGTGTAGGCATAGTGTGTGTGTGTAGTGGGTTTGTGTGTGTAGTTTGGGTCGTATGGGTAAACTTGTTTTTATTTAACTTTTTATCTTCATATAAAGTATCATCTGCAGCGCTCATGATGTGCTCAGCTTCGTCACCAACAGAAAAGCTTCTTAAGCCAACACTAGCGCGGATTTCAATTGCTTCGCCTTCCCATGATAGGCACAGTTTATTTAAATCTATGGCGATTTGTTGTGTGCGGTCTATGGCGCCATCAGCATCGGCGTCTGAAAATACGATTACAAATTCATCCCCACCAAGGCGTGCAACAAGATCTAAAGAGCGAACTTGGCTTTGTAAGAAGTCTGCAACGACTTTCAAACATGCGTCGCCAGCAGGGTGGCCAAAGTGATCGTTGATTTGCTTGAAGTTATCAAGGTCAATCATAACCAGTAGACCGCCACGGCTTTTGCCGCGATTAATGCGTTCTATTTCAGCGTGGAAAGCTCTTTCGAACTGACGGCGATTGGCTAAACCTGTAAGGCAATCTGAATCAGCAAGCTTTTCTAATTCTGTTATTGTTTGTTGCTGCTGGGCAATGACGCCCTGCGCATTTTTTAAATTCTGACGAAGGTCTCTAAAGATGCTTAAGGCTTTAGATGCGAATGATTTCCAATCTTCAGCGCGGCTGTCATGTGCTGCAACAAGACGTTCAAAGTCTTGTACAGATGGCATGATCTGATTTGGTGTGTTCGCGGATATTTGAGATGATTGTGTTAACATGCACTCTTACCTTAAATTCTTAGATTTCCCCAATGCAAACAGCTTTATTATATTTTACTCAGTGGGCTTGTTTGCTCCTGCTAAATACTATGCGAACGCTGTGCCAAACAGATAAAGCGCCTAAATACGGGGCTTTAGTGGATAAAAATAAGATTTGCCTTATCTGTTTTGGGTGGGTAACCTTGTCCTTAGCGGCTCTTTTTGCCTGATGGCTAGGCATATTTTGCCGCATATTCGCGATGGACTTAAAAAACCAACAGAAAAAGAAGTAATGTGATGACGTATAAGACTCTGTGTATATTATTTTGTGGCGCTTTACTCAGCGTAACATCATTTAAACCCTCTTCGGATCTTTATGCGCAGGCGGCGGTGAGTGACGATGTTGAGTTGCTTTCTCATAAAGCGGTTTATGATGTGTCACTCAGTGAGACTAAACCCTCATCAACGATTACATCTATTAAAGGGCAAATGGTCTATACGCTTAATTATGATTGTGCGGCGTGGAACACTATATATGATTTTGATCTGGTTTATCATTTCTCAGATAAGCCCTCGGCACATGTAAAGACGCAAACCGTAACCTATGAGCCGGTGAATGGTGAGAAATATAATTTTGCTATGAATCATATAATTGCGGGTAAAAAAATTGAAGCGATGCGTGGTCATGCGCAAAAAGAGCAAAGCGGCGGGTCTAAAAGCATACGTGCGACATATACAAAGCCTGATGCATTACAAGAAATCTATGAAGGGGATCTTATCTTCCCGACGGAGCACTCTAAGAGCGTTATACGACGTGCCCGCGCGGATAAGCGTTTTTTCTCTTTGGATGTGTTTGATGGTTTAGAGCGCAAGGGCGTGACAACGATTAGTACGCTAATCTCACAGGCTGATCCTAATGACAACGCAATGGCGACCCGTTTTGAAGGCATTGATGAGTCTGCAGAGAAATGGCGTGTAAACATGGCCTATTTCACAAAAAGTGCCAAAAGCGCCAATAGAGGTATGTCTGATTATGAACTCAGCGCGACTTTATATGAAACAGGTGTGCTGTCTGATATTCGCTTAAATTACCATGACTATGTATTGAAGCAAGATTTGGTTGACTTTACAGTGCTGGAAACGCCTCATTGCCCATAACTCAAGCGGGGCGGCGCTAATATGTCCAAGCCGGCCAACTAAATACAGATTTTTTGTATATTACCTTTGAATTTTAACACTTTTGAAATACTATCAACGTATTCTTTCTGTTAGAATATTATCAAGATAAATCACGAGCTTAGGGTGTTAGTTTTAAAATGACAAAAACTGTTCTTATTGTCGAAGACAATGAATTAAATATGAAGCTGTTCAATGATTTATTGGAAGCGCATAACCTCGCAACGCTTCAAACCAAAGATGGCCGCGAGGTTCTTGATATAGTGCGTGAGCATATGCCTGATCTAATCATTATGGACATTCAGTTGCCGGAAGTCTCAGGGCTTGAAGTGACGAAGTGGTTAAAGGCTGATGATGCTTTCAAACATATTCCTGTCATCGCGGTAACGGCCTTTGCTATGAAAGGCGATGAGCAGAAAATACGTGAAGTTGGCTGTGATGATTATATCTCTAAGCCAATATCTGTTTCGCATTTTATGGAAGTCGTCCATAAACATCTTGGTGTTGAAACCACGTAGTAATTAAGAGTAAAAAGGAAGACTTATGTCTGCACGTATTCTGGTTGTTGATGACATTCTACCAAACGTAAAATTGCTCGAAGCGAAGCTTGTGAGCGAGTATTATGACGTAATCACCGCGACAAATGGCGAAGATGCATTGCGTCGTGTAAAAGAAGACAGCCCTGATATTGTGTTACTTGATATTATGATGCCTGGCATGGATGGCTTTGAAGTGTGCCGCCGCCTGAAAGAAGACCCTGAAACATCGCATATACCTGTGGTTATGGTTACAGCGCTCACTGATGCGCAAGACCGTGTTAAAGGCCTTGAAAATGGCGCTGATGATTTCCTAAGTAAACCAATTAATGATACCGCGCTGATGGCGCGTGTACGTTCGCTTGTGCGTCTAAAGATGACGATTGATGAATGGCGCGTGCGCTCGAATACAGCCAGCGCTATGGGCGTTATGGATGATTCTGGCGCTGTTATGAATGAGCCAGTACAAGGCGCACAAGTCTTGTTGGTTGAAGACCAAGACTTTGAAGTCGATAAAATTAAAACGGCGCTTGCGAAAGATAATAACATCATCTTACAAGCGCGCAGTGGCATGGAAGCCCTTGAATTTGCGCGTACGCGTGATTTTGATTTAATCGCTGTCTCGCTTAATCTCGGCGGTGAAGATGGTTTGCGCTTATGTTCACATTTGCGTTCAAATGAAAATACGCGCTCTATTCCTATTATGATGATTGCTTCGCCTGATGATATGCCGCGCGTTGCACATGGCCTTGAAATTGGCGCACATGATTATATTATGCGCCCGATTGATAAAAACGAAATGCTGGCGCGCGCGCGTACACAAATTCGCCGTAAGCGCTTCCAAGAACGTCTGCGTTCTAACTATGAAATAAGCCTAAATATGGCATTGACCGATCAGCTGACGGGGTTATATAACCGTCGTTACTTCGAAGTTCATATGGAGAAGCTGATTGAAGATAATAAGAGCAGCGCTAAAAATCTTTGTGTTCTGTATATGGATATTGATAAGTTTAAAAGCGTCAATGATACATGGGGCCATAATGTCGGCGATGAAATTCTTATATCATTCGCTGCGCGTCTTAAAGATAATATGCGTAGCTTTGATATGCTCGCCCGCCTTGGTGGTGAAGAATTTGTGGCGGTCCTGCCTGATGTATCACAAGAAAAAGCGCTTTATGTGGCTGAGCGTATGCGCCGCCTTATTGCCGATGAAGTCTTCCCATGTTCTGTGCCTGAGGGGTCCTTACGTATTACCGCGTCAATGGGCGGGATTATCATTGAAGATGGTGATCATCCAATCCCTAAATTGCTAGAGCGCGCCGATGGTGAGTTATATAAAGCCAAAGAGGGCGGTCGTAACCGCGTGTTCTTTGAAGGGATTGGCGAGTTAAATCCTGATGATTACGAAATCGTTGAGCGCGATGCTGAGCAAGAAGAACTGCCTTCTGGTGGTGCAGAATAAACAGTGCCGTGTTTAAGCGCTAAACTCTATAATGAATTATATTCAAAGAACTTGAGTTAAAAATGGCCTGTGCACAAAGACACAGGCCACCACTCTAATGTAATCATTTAAAAAATAATCGAAATAAATTAAAGGCCGAGTTTTTGTGCAGGAGCAGGTGTCACCGCTTCAATTGTCGGTACTTCTTTTTCAATATCTACTGTGTTAAACGTATCTTTCATGGGTGTTCTCCATTTTATGTGTTTAAATAAATATCAGCAACTTCCCTTTGACAGTAGGAAAAATCTCCCGCTCTCGTCAAAGAAAACTGATAAGGTATTGTAACTGGGGTTCAATTTTAGGTTCGCTTGCGTGGTGTGTATGCGTAACTATAGGGCGAATCATTTGTTTTTTAAGGAGATTCATGTAAATGAACATATATAAAATACTCGCGATACATCTATGCTTATCGTTTGTTTTTCTCATTGGAGCATGCTCACATGTGCCTGCTGAAAAGGCAAAGTCAGCGCAGGAATGGGCTGATGAACAAGAGCGTCGTAAAGTAGATTTGCCCAAATGCGTTATTCGTACAGATGGCAGCGGCCGCTGCGTAACTCATTAGATATAGAGCTCTCAATATGGCTTAATATTTGGGGGCATTAGGAAGCGTCAAAGTCTTTATTTCTTTTTTTGAGGTTATGTAATAAATTCGAGAATGCGTTCCTGTTCTGGGGGGCAAGAATGGCGCTGATAAGTATGCCCCTGAATACGATCATTTAATGCGCAGAGTCTTGGGGCGTCATGTTTGGCGGCGCGCTGTTCTCGGATGCTCTGCCCAAGGGGGCGTGTTCTCCACGCATGTGGACCTTCTGAACAATGAACTTATAAAGTCAGCGCCGACAAACAGGCTGTGACAGAGGGCTCGCCCCAGCCTGTTTGCCTTTCAGAGTGCTGCGCAAAGCTTTAAATAGCTCCGGTTTAAATAGCTCCGGTGCGAGCAAGCTTAACCATTTTTACTCTGCCCGATCTTGGCGTCTTCAGTCTTGATCTTAATCAAGCGTGGCTTTTTCTCTACAGGTATTTTATGTCTTAGAGTAATCGTTAATAGGCCGTCTTTTAATACGGCGTCCTGAACCTTAATTTGATCCGCGAGGCGAAAGCTGCGTTCAAACGCGCGCGATGCAATGCCGTGATGTAATACTTCGATTAAATCAACACCATCACGGTCGTTAATTTGTTCATCTGCATGGTCACTGTTTTGTTCGCTTAAGCCAATATGCGCACCTGCGATGACTAATGTGTCATCATTTAAGGTGACTTGTAAGTCACCAATGCCAAATCCTGCAACGGCCATCGTTATACGATAAGAATCATCGCTGAATTTTTCGATGTTATGTGGTGGGTAGCTATCGTGGCCATCAACTTTTTCATCAAGAATGGAATCAAATAGCTCGCCAAAACGGTCAAAGCCGATGCTTCTGCGAAACAAAGGTGCGTTCATAGTCATTACATTGGTCATGGTCTTATCCTTCCTCATAGATAAAATTGATCCTTGAATACGATTGCAAATACGACATTGGTCTAAATTAAACGTCGTAAATTCACCGTATGTTATTTATACGATTGATCTCAGCTCAGAGATCATAAATAAGTTTGATTTTTAGCTATATGTGTTAGGCTGAAACTTGAAAAAAGAGGAGAGAATTAATGATTATTGGGTATTATGCAGCCTTATTGGCGTTATTATTTATATTTTTAACCCTGCGTGTTGGGCGTGCACGTATGCAGACAAAAATTGGCATTGGGGATGGTGGAGATCATAATTTACAAAAAGCCATACGTGCACATGCGAATTTCGCTGAATTTGTACCCTTGGCCTTATTGTTATTATTCATGATTGAAATGCAGCAAAGCTCGGTACTTCTTTTACACACATTAGGTGCTTTGTTATTCGTTGGGCGGGTGCTTCATGCTTTGGGGCTGTCTAAAACCAGTAAGCTGTCATTTGGTCGTATGGTCGGGGCAGGACTTACCGCTTTGGTTATTACGGTGAGTGCTTTGTGGTTGCTCTATGCATTTTCTAGTAGTCACTATCTTGCAATAAGCCACTCTATGTAAGGTTTTGTGCCGCAAGACTTATAACTATTATACGATAAACCCGCTTTTACTCTTTTGAGGAAGCGGGTTTTTGTTTATACTGCTGAACAGAATAGTTCATTCGTTTTTTACAAGGATATCATTATGAGTAAAACTCCCATTACAGTGGCGCGCGGCGATGGCATTGGCCCAGAAATTATGGATGCCACATTAAAGGTGCTTGAGGCCGCAGGCGCTCAGCTTGATATTGATGAAATTGAAATTGGCGAAGCGGTATATAAGCGTGGCGTACAAAACGGCATTGAAGAAAGCAGCTGGGAGTCTTTGCGTCGCAGTAAAGTCTTCTTAAAAGCGCCGATTACTACGCCGCAAGGCGGCGGCTTTAAGTCCCTTAATGTGACGGTTCGTAAGTCATTAGGTCTATATGCGAATGTGCGCCCATGTGTATCTTATCACCCTTATGTAGAAACAAACTTCCCTGATATGGATTTGGTTATTGTTCGTGAAAATGAAGAAGACCTCTATGCGGGCATTGAGCACCGCCAAACACAAGATGTTGTACAAACCATTAAATTGATTTCACGCCCAGGGTCAGAGCGTATTATGCGTTTTGCTTTTGAATATGCGCGTGCGAATGCGCGTAAAAAAGTGACCTGTATGTCCAAAGACAACATCATGAAAATGGGTGATGGCTTGTTCCATAGCGTCTTTGATGAAATTGGCGCAGAATATCCTGATATCGAAAAAGACCACTATATTGTTGATATCGGCACGGCGCGCGTTGCGGCGCGCCCCGGTGATTTTGATGTGATTGTCACTGAAAACCTTTATGGCGATATTATTTCTGATGTTGCCGTTGAAATTACTGGTTCTGTTGGCCTTGGTGGGTCATGTAATGTCGGTGATAATTTTGCCATGTTTGAAGCTGTTCATGGATCAGCCCCAGACATATCAGGTCAAAATATCGCTAACCCATCAGGCTTGATATTAGGCGCTGTTTTGATGCTTAATCATATCGGTCAAAGTGATGTGGCGAGCAAGGTGCATAATGCATGGCTTAGAACGCTTGAAGACGGCGTACATACAGGCGATATTTATGATGCTGCGCTATCAAAAGAAAAACTCGGCACGCAGGAATTTGCCGATGCTGTTATTGCACGCTTAGGTCAGAAACCGACGCAGTTTAAGGAAGTTGATTACGGCGCAGGCGGCGGTAAAGCGATGAGCTTACCCCCATTAAAGCCACGTGTAGTACAAGAAAAAGTGCTTGTCGGCGCTGATATATTCGTCCATTACGATGGTAAACCAGATGATTTAGCAGCGCGCATTACGGCCGTTGATGGTTTAGACCTACAAATCCTCGCTAATCGCGGCGTTAAAGTCTGGCCAAATGGCCATGCCGATACATTTTGTTCAGATCATTGGTGTTGCCGCTTCCATAGCAATAAATCCATTACCCCTGATACCGTTTTAGCGCAGCTAAAAGCGCTTCAAGACTCAGGCCTTGAGTTTATTAAACTGGAAAACTTGTATGAGTTTGATGGTGAGCGCGGTTATACCTTGTCGCAAGGGCAGTAAGCGGCATTGAGTTTGACATATAGATAAAACAAGCCTAATAATGTTCTGTACAAGGAGCGTTATTAGGCTTTTTATTTTAAGTATTAAATCCGCAATTTCTGATTATCCCTTCTTTCCTTTTTTATCGGGAGGCTGTAACCAGAAGCGTGTAGGAGCAAATCATGGGTCAGATAAAAAATATATTTATTCGCAACGCTCATATGGGTGATGAAATTAAAATTGATGGGCGGATTGTTAAGACAAGAAACGAAGCTTGCCCGCAAGAAGAACAGCTTTTTAATAACCTGCGTGTGACATTCATGCAATTTTCAAATGCAGATTTTGAGCGTTTGGATTCAGTATTTTTAGATGCGCAGACTCAGAAAAAAGAGGGCGCAGCATGTACCATATTAGTATTGGCACGCGGCGCGAGTATTGATTTTAAAATTTCCTAAGTACAGCGCATTAATTTCTTTTCGAACCAGTCGCCCGCTTTGTAGGCTAGCCGCTCCTCAGGATGCCAGCAGGCTGTCGCTGTTATGTAGCCAACAGGCTGAGCGCGTTTAGAATGTAAATCAAAAGAGAGCTTTATATCTCGCGCAATAGGATGGTCTTCGGCTGGCTGTGCATTATGCGCAAAAAACCTTAAATGGTTCATCACTAAATGTACGCCCTCGTGATACAGCGTATTGCCGAGCTCAGGGAAGCTCTGGCTATAGAATATCGTCGATAAACTCACCTCGGTGGACAAGCTATCCTTGTTAAAGTCATGGTCTAGTTTTAGCTGCCCTGCATCTAATGCGCCAAGGTCTTTAAAGTCATCAAATTGTGGTGGCGTTATAGGGGTTTGCGGCGTAGAAAAATACGAACAAAATGCGGCGTAAAATAAATTCACGACATCTTTGCGCTCTTCACCATTTAAATTGGGCCAATTATTTTTATAACTAAGCCATGCATCATTTGTATCTAGCTGCGTTAAAATTTCATCTTGAGCATTTATAAAGCACTGCTCCATATGTTTAGAAAATGCAATACTTTCAAATAATCTTTCAATTAATTCAAACTCGGCAGGGAAGGCGTCTGGGCGAACGGGGTAATTATTAAAGCCAGAACCTTGAGCGATTTGTTCGTATAGTTTTACGCCTGTTTGCGCATGCGCATTGGTTATTTGATATACGGCGCCCATTAAGTAGGATAAGCATTCAATGCGCTGTATCAGGGGAATTCTTTTAACATTACGTATGGCAGAGAGCTCTTCTAAAAAGCCGGTATGGCTCTGGTTTTGGCGGTCAAGCAGATCAGCCTGACTGGCTGTATCGAGCCAGTTTGGTATGGTCAGCGTTTCGATGGGCTTGAATGAAAACATGCGAAAACTTAACATAATCAATGTGTTTTTGCAAGGTGTTTGTGCTTATAATTAGGCTGAGCTCTACTTAATGCTTATAGGTTATAACCAGCCTTGTAATTCTTGTTCAATATAGCCGCTGAGCAAGTCTATATGTGCGTCCTGATCATTCAGGCAGGGAATGTAGCTAAACGTCTCTCCACCATGCTCAAGGAAGGTCTTTTGGGCTTCTATGGATATTTCTTCTAGCGTTTCAATGCAATCAGAAACAAAAGCGGGCGAAAGCACTGCAACGCGTTTGACACCATTTTCTGCAAGGGCTTGTAAGCTAGGCTCCGTATATGGTTGTAGCCATGTGGCGGGGCCAAAGCGAGATTGGAATGTCGTGACCCATTTATCTTTTGGCCAGTTTAAATATTCCTGTAATAAGCGTGATGTTTTAACGCACATACAGTGATAAGGATCACCTTTTTCAAGGTATTTTTGCGGCAAGCCGTGAAACGAGGTCACAATATATTCAGGCGGCTGGTCTAATGAATCTAAATGCGCCTGTACCGATTTACCTAAAACCGCAATATAGTCAGGACGATCATGCCATGGTGAAGAAGTACGTATAGCGGGCTGCCAGCGCATGGTTTTTAAATAATCAAAAGCTTTATCGAATACAGAAGCGGTCGTCGTCGCGCTATATTGCGGATAAAGCGCGAAAAACAAAATTTTTCTGCAGCCTTGCTCGGCGAGTTCTTCAATAGCCGCCTGTATAGAGGGCTTGCCATAGCGCATCGCCCAAGTAACAACAAGATCAGGATGTTTTTTATGGAGCTGCGTTCTGACTTTTTCAGCCTGCGCGCGCGTATAGGTTTTAAGCGGTGATTCGTTTTTTTCTAAGTTCCAAATTGATTGATAAGCGCGACCGCTACGTTTAGGGCGCGTTGTCAGGATAACCCCCTGTAATAAAGGCTGCCAGAGCCATTTGGGGAAGTTTATCACGCGTTGATCGCTGAGAAATTCTGAAAGATATTTACGCATTGACCAGTAATCAGTGCCCTCGGGGGTGCCTAGATTCACAAGAACGACGCCTATTTTGTCGCCAGAGACCTTGGGGTGGTCGCTTGGTTTAATAATCGCCGGGATAAGCGGTTGCGTTTGTGTGTCGGTTATCGGCGTATTCATTTTTAATACTCATTTTTTATATTTCAGAACAGCGGCTTATCTGTCGCTCGCAATTGTTTCCAAGTTGTTAACTTTTTGTTAATACTCCTAGGCGAAACTAACTACATATTTAATTCAATTGCGCGCAAAGTAAAGCGTTATAGCATTTTAATGTGCTGTAGCGGGATGCTTTCTCTATAGGCTAAGGCGCGCTATTGATGTTTAGTTGCTGTTGTTATGTGTTGCTCTTTTTTAAAACCCTATTCAAATAAAGGATAATGCAATGACCTTTCATTCTAAACATCTTCTTACCCCTGAAAATTCACTTTTTATCTTTGTCGATCAGCAGCCGCAAATGGCTTTTAGTGTACGTTCTATTGATGCTCAGTTGTTGAAAAACAACACGATAGCTATGGCTAAAACAGCAGCCTGTTTTAATATACCATCAATTTTAACCAGTATCGAAAGTGAAAACTTCTCGGGGTATATCTGGCCAGAGCTTTTGGATGTCTTGCAGCAAGATACTTTTGAACGCACAACCATGAATTTATGGGAAGATAATGATGTTCATACAGCGATTAAAAAATCAGGTCGTAAAAAATTAGTCTTTTCTGGGCTCTGGACAGGGGTTTGTATCAACCTGCCTGCGCTTAGTGCTTTGGAGGCTGATTATGATGTTTATATTGTCGGTGATGCGTGCGGCGAAGTTAGCCCGGAGGCTCAATATGCGGCGATGACTCGCGCCGAACAAGCCGGTGCCGCGCCGATAACTTCACTGCAGTTACTTCTTGAATTACAGCGTGATTGGGCACGTAAGGAAAGTTCTGACGAAGCCCTGAGCATTATTCAAGAGCATTATGGCAGTTATGGCATGGGGGTGGATTATGCCGCAACGCATGTTCATAAACACGCGCAGCGCGCCCATTTTTCACAGATTCCGCATACTATATACGCGAAGTCTGCTTAACCGTTTACACCAGCCTATATGACTTTACTCACACTACTCACTCTACTCAATACCGATAACTGGCGCCCTTAACGGGGCGTCTTTTTTTTGAGCGTTTATCTCGTTATTCCCAATTGAGGAGAACTTTACCTGATTGACCAGAGCATGCGATTTTAAAGGCTTCTTCATAATCATCTATGTGGAATTGGTGCGTGATAATCGGGCTGATATCAAGATCGCCCATAACCATCATCTTCATTTTATGCCATGTTTCATACATTTCGCGGCCATAAATGCCTTTAATAACGAGGCCTTTAAAGATGACTTTGTTCCAATCAATCGACATTTCAGCCGGTGGAATACCCAGAAGCGCAATTTTACCGCCATGGATAATCGTGTCTAATATCGTTGTAAAGGCCGGCGCGGCGCCTGACATTTCAAGGGCCACATCAAAACCTTCAACGATATTGAGCTCGGCCATAATGGCTTTTAAATCGGTTTCCTGCACATTAATCGCGTGTTTAACGCCCATTTTGCGCGCGAGCTCGAGTTTATAAGGGTTAATATCTGTGATAACCACATGGCGCGCGCCAGCATGGCGACATACGGCGGCCGCCATAATGCCAATAGCGCCAGCCCCTGTGATTAAGACGTCTTCGCCAACGAGGTTAAAAGAGAGGGCTGTGTGAACCGCATTGCCAAAAGGGTCAAAAATAGCGGCAATTTCATCAGGGATCTCATCTGGAATGGGGCAAACATTAGAGGCAGGGAGTTTTAAATATTCGGCAAAGCTGCCTTGAATATTAACGCCAATACCTTTTGTGTTTGGGCATAAATGTAAACGTCCACCGCGGCAGTTGCGGCAATGACCGCAAACAATGTGCCCTTCGCCTGATACACGTTGACCGACGGTGATTGTTGTCACGTCGCTACCGACCTCAACGACTTCACCGACATATTCATGCCCAACAATCATCGGGACGGGAATAGTCTTTTGTGCCCATTCATCCCAATTGTGAATATGAACATCTGTGCCGCATATCGCGCTGGTTTTTATTTTTATAAGCACTTCACTGGGGCTGATCGTTGGAATTTCCGCATCATGGATCATCCAAATGCCTGTTTCAGCTTTTAATTTAGATAGGGCTTTCATCGTGAAGCGCTCCTTAAAATAGACGAGGTTATCGGCGTAATTATAGTGCGGCCTTGGCGTTGTGTATTACGTCTTTATCACACCTAACTCACGACCGACTTCAGCAAAGGCGGCTAGAGCTATATCTATATGTTCTTTATCATGCGCGCAAGACATTTGGGTGCGAATTCGGGCTTGGCCTTTGGGTACAACAGGGAATGAGAAGCCAACGACATAAACGCCGCGTTCCAACATTTTATCAGCAAATTTAGAGGCTAGCGCCGCATCATACAACATGACGGGAATAATAGGGTGGTCGCCTTCCAATAAATCAAAGCCTAATTTAGTCATTTCATCGCGGAAATAACGGCTATTTTCTTGGAGTTTTTCGCGCATCGCTGCGCCTTTTTCATCAAGCAAATCAAGAACAGCAATCGATGTCGCGGCAATGACGGGGGCGAGGGTATTGGAAAACAAATAAGGACGTGAGCGTTGGCGCAGCATATCAATAATCGGTTTAGATGCTGAAATATACCCACCAGATGCGCCGCCAAGGGCTTTACCCAATGTGCCTGTAATAATATCAACTTTGTCGAGCACGCCAAGATAATCAGCCGCGCCTGCACCGTTAGGGCCCATAAACCCAGCCGCATGGCAGTCATCAATCATAACAAGCGCATCATATTTTTCGGCCAAGGCGCAGATCTCGGGCAGTTTTGCGATATAGCCATCCATAGAAAACACGCCATCAGTAGCGATGACTCTATAACGCGCTGTGCTGGCTTCTTGTAAGCAGCGTTCAAGATCGGCCATGTCGCTATTATTATAGCGATAGCGCGCGGCTTTACATAGGCGAATGCCATCAATAATGCTCGCATGGTTTAACGCATCACTAATAATCGCATCTTCAGCGTTAAATAAAGTTTCAAATAAACCGCCATTCGCATCAAAGCACGAGGGATATAGAATTGTGTCTTCTTTTTGGGTGAATTTTGAAATGCGTTGCTCGAGCTCTTTATGGATATCTTGCGTGCCACAAATAAACCGTACAGATGCCATGCCAAAACCATGGTTATCAATCGCCACCTTGGCTGCGCTCTTTAGGTCAGGGTTATTAGCGAGCCCTAAATAGTTATTGGCACAAAAATTTAAGACACTGCGGTCTTTATTAACTTTTATTTCAGCGCCTTGCGCCCCCGTTATCGCTCTCTCATTCTTATAAAGCCCTGCTTTTTGAATGGCTTTTATTTCAGATTCGATATGTGCGTCAAAGCGCGAAAGCGCATTTTTTTGATTTTGTGACATCGTTATAACCTTAATGGGGTAAAAAAAACTATCTTTTTACTTAGCAAAAAGGTAAGGTTTTGTATATTTATTTTAATGTAATCGTAATCATATATACGTATTATATTACAATGGGGTTGGTTTGATTCGATGTGGTGAGGGTGAAATGATACAGCGTGTATTAGTTATAGATGATAGTGAAACGGATCAGTTTATTTGTTCGTGTGTTTTGGAGGAGCATAATAGTTCCATCGAAATCATTAAAGCCTATGATGGCAAAGAAGGTTTAGAAATTCTGGCCACTTTAGACACGCCCCCTGAACTTATCCTTTTAGATATTAACATGCCGCGCATGAATGGTCACGAATTCTTGATTGAGTATAATTCTATCTATGATAACCCAGCCAGCGTTGTGGTTATGCTGACCTCCTCAAATCAAGAACAAGACAAAGAAGCCGCTATGCGTTTTGCTTTTGTTAAAGAATATCAGCAAAAACCTTTATCTGCAGATTCTGTTCGTTATTTGGAATCTGTTTTAGTCAGCTAGTTTTCCAATAAAACCATCGCTTGATCCGTCTTAATTGAGATCGTCTTGCTTGCAAAGCTTTCGCCCTGTAGAATACAGTTATAAACTATTTCACAGGGGTTTTCGTATGGATAAAAGCATGTATATGAGCGGGTTTGGCAATGAATTCGCAACAGAAGCTAAGAAGGGCGCATTGCCCGTTGGTCAGAACACACCCCAGAAATGTCCTTACGGCCTTTATGCAGAGCAAATATCAGGCTCAGCTTTTACGGCACCGAAAGCCCAGAATAAACGCAGTTGGTTTTACCGTTTACAGCCTTCTGTTTGTCACGGTTCTTTTACCGCCTATAGCACTAATGCGCATTTTCTGACGCCCCCCTTTATGGACAGTGAAGTATCCCCCAATCAGTTACGTTGGAGTGCGCCATCCCCATTAAGCAAACAAACAGATTTTATCGATGGCATATACACGATAGCCGGAAATGGCAATATTGATGAATGGAGCGGCCTGGCAGTTCACCTCTATCAAGCCAATATATCTATGGGGGATAATAAGCGGTATTTTTATAATGCTGATGGTGAATTTTTAATTGTCCCACAACGAGGCGCACTTATTTTACGTACAGAAATGGGCGTGATTGATATTCAGCCAGGTGAAATTGCCGTGATTCCCCGCGGCATTAAATTTGCTGTAGATTTGGCGGCAGATACAGCTGCAATAAGCGGCTATATATGCGAGAATTATGGCGCGCCGCTAGAATTGCCAGAGCGTGGCCCGATTGGCGCAAATGGCCTTGCTAATGCACGCGATTTTTTAACGCCCATCGCGGCTTATGAAGATGAAAAAAATGCGTTTACGCAATTGTGTAAATTTGCAGGCAAGCTTTGGCAAGCGCCGTTACAAGCCTCCCCCCTTAATGTTGTG
This sequence comes from uncultured Micavibrio sp., assembly GCA_963977125.1. Taxonomy (GTDB): domain Bacteria; phylum Pseudomonadota; class Alphaproteobacteria; order Micavibrionales; family Micavibrionaceae; genus UBA2705. Next base: position 332,884 of record CAXBNJ010000002.1, on the reverse strand, counting down.
GCTTGGCATGGTAATTACGCGCCTTATAAATATGATTTGGCGCATTTTAATACGGTGAATTCTGTAAGCTTCGATCACCTCGACCCGTCAATTTTCACCGTACTTACTTCACCAAGCGCAATTGCGGGCACGGCAAATGTCGATTTTGTGATCTTCCCGCCGCGCTGGATTGTAGCAGAAAACACCTTCCGACCGCCTTATTTCCACCGCAATATTATGAGTGAATTTATGGGTATGATTAATGGCGCCTATGATGGTAAAGCTGATGGCTTTGAGGCGGGCGGTTATTCCCTGCATAATTGCATGTCAGCGCATGGCCCTGATGGAGCAACGTTTGACAAAGCTAGCGCCGCAAAATTAGAGCCCACATATATGAATGAAGGGACGGCCTTTATGTTTGAAAGCCGCTATATTATGCGCCCAACGGCGCAAGCGATGAAATGTGAGCAACGCCAAGAAGAGTACGCGGCTGTTTGGCAGGATTTAACGAATAATTTTACGAAATAGCCATCTTGACATAACCACAGCAGCGCATTAGTATTCCTTTTTTATATAGGGAGATTTTTATGCTGGGTATGTCTCGACTTACAGCGCATTTCAAACGTAATCAGGCGAATAAAGCCGATTTTAATAAGCTGAAGCTTTATCTGGCTGATCTGCCTGCTGCGGTTTCGGCTGTTTTTGAAGCGGATATTGTTGATGCCGCGGCGCGGCTTGATGCAGATTATGGCGCAGAGAGTGCAAAACAGAAGCTACGCAAGGCTTTTTCTACCGTAACGAATAATTTGAATGTTTTTATTGTTCTTGATCATCAAGAGCAACGGGCATTCCCTGTTTTGGATAAACACACACTCAGCGTTAACCCTGAAGTTTTAAATAAGAAAAATATAGCGGCGCTACAAGGGGCTTTTGATGCGCTTCATGATGTGGCGTTGAAATATGGCTGTGCGTTCAGCCCTTCAAATCCGCAAGAGTTACTAGAGCAAGCCGCTGCAAACGAAGATAAAGAGCAGGGCTTATCTATAGCTTTTAACCGTTACGCCCCTTATCGCATTTTCAACCACCCGCGCTATGATCGTTTTGACAATGACGTTCAGCATGATCTTCGTGTGGATTTGCATTCACGAATTAAACAAGAAATATCATCAACACCACGGTGGTAATAAGACATATATTGAGGAGATAAATAATGTCAGAGAGAAGAAAGTTTTGGACGTTTTTAGCTGATGTTTTAGAAGGCAGAAGCACAAATGAGCCAACAGAACAAGAGGTCGCTCGCGCAGCAGACCTTGAGAAGCTAGGCGTTTTTTTGGATGGTATTCCCGCGTTTATGACGGCGAATCTTGAAGAGACGATCACTAAGATTAAAAGTAATTTTAATTCAGATGTTCATTGCAAAAGAGTGGTTGATTTTATGCTTCCTGATTTAGGCTCGTATCGCAATATGTTTCAATTACTGAAGGATAAGCACATAATTAAAGGCTTTCATACATATTCAAATGGTAGTGATATGGTTGATCCTTCGCAATTTACAGTCGCTGAGATGGCAAGTTTGTCGGATAAATTTAACGCTATTCACGATGTAGCGATGGCCTATAATGTTGAAGTGAGCTTTGGTGGGTTTGATAATTTGCCACGTCATGGCACTTACGCGAACGGATCTTTCCAAGGTGGCCGTGGTGTTGTGGTCTCGTTTAACACAATGTCAATCTATCCCATTACGAGCAACCCAGAATTCGGGGCTGATAACAGTATTAAATGCGCTGAATTTGATAAGAAGTTGAATTCTCGTTTTAAGCACGGGTTGTAATATGGCCTAACTTACGAAAATAATGATGGATCAAATAGAAGGAACTTAAAAATGAGTATAGAAAAAACATATAGACAGATATTTAACGAAATGGCTGATAAGACGGCTAATTTTGGCGAGTATTATAAGCATTATGGGGAGGAGTGCGCGACGTTTAGTGTCGCTGATAAGCTGCGATTATATCTGTTGGATAATCCAGCAAAAATTTTAAGCGCCCTTTTTAATCGGAGCTCTGAGAAAACAGACGATTTATTTGAAAGTGACATGTATATCAAGGTTGGCGCCTATCCAGGCTTCTCAAAGAATCAGCTTATTTCTAGAGACTTGCTTGTTTCTATTATGTCTGACGGCTTGGATTTAGATGAAGTGCCTTCTGAATTTCAAACTCTTTTGCATGAGTCAATCGTGCGGGCTTGGAATGCATCTGAGGATAAAAGCGCTGAAGTGAAAAAGGGTGTTTATGTCGCGCGAAACTTATTTGAATGATTGCGTTGAACAGAATTAAAAAAAACAGCGGTCCTATTTATGAGGCCGCTGTTTTTTTATATTAGGCCGCATTATATATTTCATCGGTTTTTGCTGCGCAGATAAAGTCATTTTTATGCAGGCCTTCAACGGCGTGTGTCCACCATGTGACTTTAACTTTACCCCATTCGATCAATAATGCTGGATGGTGCATTTCGGCTTCCGCCATAGCACCGATTTTTTCGGCGAAAGCTTGGGCTTGGCGCCAGTTTTTGAACGTGAAGACACGCTCTAACATATCTATGCTATCCGTATCAAAAACCATCCATTCAGGAATGTCCTTGGCCATGGTTTTGATTTCGTCTTTGGTCGCCGCGACCGCGCCGCCATGGCATGCGGTGCATGATTCTTTTGTTAAACCGGACATTGTGTCTTCTCCTGCTTGTCGTTAATGGGTGTGTTTAATAATAAATATTGAAGTCTTCGTGTCGAGTGTAGCTGTCGCTTCTATTCAGGTCACTGATCTTTTGGTGGATATAGCGGCGTGTGTAGGCCAAGTTCTTGCGCCATTCTTAATTTACCAATTATATCAACATGGGCAATATCATAAAGATCTTCTATGCCGTTAATGGTGAAGTAAATGGGCTGCATAATATCAATGCGATATGGCGTGCGCAGGACATCTATGATATCTAAGGGCTTACGTATTGGCTTGTCCGAGCTAAAGGCATAATCGGTTTCGGCCGGAGAGGATAATATACCGCCGCCATAAATTCGAAGGCCTTGATCTGTTTGCATCAAACCAAACTCAACCGTGAACCAATAAAGCCGCGCCAGCCAAACACGATCTTTCGGATCAGCAGCTAAGCCAATTTTGCCATATATATGCGTAAACTCAGCAAAAGCAGGGTTGGTCAGCATGGCGCAATGGCCAAATATTTCGTGAAAAATGTCGGGTTCTTGCAAATAATCAAACTCTGCGCGGCTACGAATAAAGGTCGCGGCAGGGAATTTCTTATCAGCCAATAGGGCAAAGAATTTATCAAAGCTAATAAGTGCGGGGACAGGATAAACTTCCCAGCCCGTTTGAGCCCTCAAAACAGTGTTTATTTCTGGTAATTGCGGAATGCGCCCTTGGGCAAATTGTAAAATATCGAGGCCGTGTAAATATTCGTCGCAAGCTTTGCCTTCGACGCAGTCTAACTGGCGCGTGGCAAGATCAGACCAGATTTGATTTTCATCATCACTCCAGTGGATCAGTCCCTGTTCATCGGGCGTTCTTGATGTGTATTGCGACGTTTTTCCCATTATACCCCTGTCTATATCCCTGCCTTGGCTATGCTTTTTATTATATCATATTTGCGCCGTGAATTTGTTCAAAACCTTCTGGTGCAGACTTATGCGCCTCGGGGGTAGAATTTTGTATCGCCTCTATATGCAGCATGTTTTTTTCTATGCGCGTAAGATTCGGATATGGATTTAGATCAATTTTATAGCGGCGCGCATTATAGAGCTGTGGTAATAAGCATATATCAGCCATGGAGATTTGATTCCCGCAGCTAAATTCGCCCATTTCACCACTTTTCATTAGTAAATCTTCGTAGACGCCAAGGCCGCGCGTAATCCAATGCTCGATCCATTGATCGGCTTGATCTTGGCTGGCTTCTAAAATACCCATTAAATATTTACGCCAAACTTGCGGCGCGCCAAAAGGGTGGATATCGGTGGCGATAAGTAAAGCGAGCTGCCAAATATAAGCTTGCTGCCCCGCATCCCCAAAGACGAGCTTTACATCAGGGTATTGATTATCCAAATATTGCATGATCGCAAGGCTCTGGTTTAGCTCTATTTTATCTTTAGTTGCGTCATCAATAAAATACGGTACTGTACCCAAAGGGTTGATCGCTTTATATGCGGGCGCGTTATGCTCACCCTTAAGCAAATCAACAGTAATAGCCTCATACTCTAAACCCTTAAGGTTCAAGGCCATGCGCAGGCGATAACAGCTTGAGGCGCGGAAATAATCATATAATTTGATCATGAGCTTAAGCGCTTTTTTTTGTGCCAAGAGCCGCGGCGTTATATTCGACAATTTTTTGTTCAATTGTACCAAATATAGATGCGCCATTAGCGTCTTTGGCTTCAATTTTAATTGTATCGCCAAATTTCATAAACGGCGTTTTAAATTCACCGCTTTCAATTTTCTCAATCATACGAATTTCAGCAAGGCAGCTATAGCCGACATCACGGTCGCTGTTTGATATTGTGCCTGAGCCGATAATGGCGCCTGCACATAAAGGGCGCGTTTTTGCCGCATGGGCAATAAGCTGACCAAAATCAAATTGCATTTCAGTACCACAATTGGGCGTGCCACATTCAACGCCGTTTAATGTGCTGATAAGCGGGCGCGTAAATTTACGCCCATCCCATGCATCACCCAGAGCGTCTGGTGTAACGGCGACAGGAGAAAAAGCGCTAGGCGGCTTACTGTTAAAGAAGCCAAAACCTTTACCCAGCTCATTAGGAATCAGGTTACGCAAAGACACGTCATTCATTGTCATGACTAAGACGATATAATCAGCCGCTTCATCAGCGCTAACGCCCATAGGCACATCACGCGTAATCACGGCAATTTCACCTTCAAAATCGATACCAAATTCTTCGCTGATTACAGCAATATCTTCGCTTGGGGCTAGAATAGTATCGGATACCGCTTGATACATTAAGGGATCAGTCAAAAAGCTCTCTGGCATTTCAGCGCCGCGGGCTTTGCGGACTAATTCGACATGGTTTAAATAGGCACTGCCGTCAGCAACTTGATAGGCGCGTGGCAGAGGCGATTCACATTGTGATTGGTCGAATGCTTCACTATTCGCCGCGGTGCCATTTTCAAGCGCGCTATGTAAGGCGCGTAATCGTGGTGATAGAGCCGCCCAATCATCAAGCGCAGCTTGCATGGTCGGCGCAATAGACTCGGCACTAACGGCGCGGCTAAGATCGCTTGATACGACATAAAGTTTACCATCACGGCCTGATTTATAGGAAGCAAGTTTCATCTCTGATCGTCCTTATTTTATATTAAATTTTACTGTATTGATTATCGGCTTTGCTTAAGCTTTTTTCTCGTCTAACACGCCGCGTTGAATTTGGTCGAGTTCGATTGATTCAAACAAGGCTTGGAAGTTTCCTTCGCCGAATCCTTCATTACCTTTGCGCTGAATGATTTCAAAGAACACGGGGCCAATCGCGTCTTTGGTGAAGATTTGCATTAATATGCCTTGGCCTTCAGTCGGTGCGCCATCTAGCAAGATGTTAAGCTTTTGTAGGGCGGTTGTGTCTTCACCGTGACCAGGGACGCGCGCATCGAGTTTTTGGTAATATGTTGCTGGCGTTTCTTGTAGCGGCACACCATTCGCGACAAGATTAGCCACTGTTTTGAAAATATCGTCTGTGCCCAAGGCAATATGCTGAATGCCTTCACCGTTAAAGCGGGTTAGAAATTCTTCAATTTGCGATTTATCGTCAGAGCTTTCATTTAAAGGAATACGAATTTTACCGCATGGTGAAGTCATCGCGCGACTTTTTAGGCCGGTTAGTTTGCCCTCAATATCAAAATAACGAATTTCACGGAAGTTAAATATATCCTCGTAAAATTTGCCCCAGACATCCATATTGCCACGGAAGACATTATGAGTGAGGTGATCTATATAGGTGAGGCCTGCGCCTTTGGGGTAATGGTCTTCGACGATAAAATCAAAATTATTGTCGTAGAAACTTTCATCATCTAGGAAGTGGATCAAGCTTTCGCCAATGCCATCAATCGTTGGGATTTCTTTTTCAATCGCGCCGCTTTTCTCCATAGCGGATACTGCGCCGCGCTTTAGCGCTTCTTCATAAGCGAAATTCGCGTCTTTAACTAAGAAGGCCATTGAGCTTGCGCCGGCTTTGTGCAGATCGCTGAACTCTTTAGGTTGACCATATATTTCAGCATTAAGCAGGAAGTTTATCTTACCTTGACGATATAAATAGATATGACGTGACTTATGAACCGCGACTTTTGTAAAGCCAAGTTCTTCGAAGAGCTTGCCTAATTGATCTGCTTGGCCTGCAAATTCGATAAAGGCAAAGCCGTTTGTAGAAAGGGGGTTTTCAAATAGATCAGCCATTACAAGCTCCTGCTTTAGAGTGATTTCTATGTATTTTATAGTGTAAAATATAGCTCATGTCATGCGGCGCTGCAACAGCATATAAGATTGACCACACTTATGCGGGGTCGTATCATCCCTCAATAATAAATTTAACTGCGCTTTAAAGTGGTTATATAAATATAAACAGGAGACGACCATGGCTCTACAATTCTCTTACCCTGATCTCACAGAACATCCGGCTTTTGACGGCCATGAGAAAATACTTATGGCGGAAGATCTTGCCATTGGGTTTAAGGCTTATATAGCCCTACATAATACGCGCCGCGGCCCCGCGCGCGGTGGCTGCCGTTATTGGTCAAGCTATCTCAATGATAATGATGCGATTAATGATGTGCTGCGCTTGTCTAAAGGCATGACCTATAAAACGGCGCTTGCCGGTTTGAATTATGGTGGCGGTAAAACAGTTATTGTTGGTACGCCCGGCACGCAAAACCCAAACCCTGAATTTATGCACGCTTTAGGCCATGCTTTAAATGAATTACAAGGCGCTTATGAAACAGGCGAAGATGTTGGTACGCGTACGGCTGATTTCACGATTGCCGGTACTATTACTGATTATGTGCGTGTACGCTCACTTGAAAAGGCAGGCGCTCAAGATTTAATTGGCGGCCCACCGCTTTATACGGCCCTTGGCGTCTATTACGGTATTAAGGCGGCTGTGAAGCATAGGCTCGGCACCGATAGTTTAAAAGGTGTACGTATTGCGGTTAAGGGGCTTGGTAATGTCGCGCAGCCGCTTTGCCGTTTGCTTTTTGCTGATGGCGCTAAATTAACGGTCGCGGATATTGATAAAGCGAAAACATCTATGGCGTCTAAAGAATGGCATGCACGCGTAGTCAGCCCTGAGAAAATTATTTTTGAGAATGTCGATGTTTATGCGCCTTGCGCGCTTGGCGGTGATATTAATGAAGAAACTGTTCATAAAATAAAAGCCCTCATCATTGCAGGCGCGGCCAATAATCAACTGGCCACAGCTGAAATGGCGGCGGTCTTAAAACAGCGCGGCGTATTATATGCCCCAGACTATGCCATTAACGCTGGCGGCGTGATTAATGTTGTCGAAGTTGGTGCCTCGCACGAGGATTTGATTAAGATGTTGCGTGGCATAGGCGCGACTTTAGCGCAAATATTTACGCGCGCCGATGCTGAGGATAAAACCACGGCTGAAATTGCAGATCTTATAGCCATGGAACGTATTCAGGGGTAAGATTAGGCGCGGTTCGTCCGAAGCATATTATTTACTTGTACTTTTACTTTATTATCACACTTACATAAAAGGAGCACCATTATGCGTGATCATACAAATTCAGATATAGAGAGTTTATTTGAAACACTGGGTATCAGTGATGTCTTAAAACAATCCGGTGATTTGGATGTCTTTAGCCCTGCGGATGGCGGCAAATTAGCCTCAGTTCCGATGCATAGTCTTTCTGATTGTGATGCGATAATTGATAAATCCGTTATTGCGTTTAAAAAATGGCGTGAAGTGCCCGCACCGCGCCGTGGTGAACTTGTACGTATTCTTGGTGAAATCTTGCGTGAGAAAAAAGAGGCGTTAGGTCAGCTTGTCACCTTAGAATGCGGTAAAATTTACCAAGAAGGTCTTGGCGAAGTTCAAGAAATGATTGATATATGCGATTTCGCTGTTGGCGTTAGCCGTCAGCTTTATGGTTTGACCATCGCATCTGAGCGCCCGGGTCATAAAATGCGTGAATATTGGCAGCCCGTAGGGCCTGTCGGTATAATTAGCGCCTTTAACTTCCCTGTGGCTGTTTGGGCTTGGAATGCGTCTTTAGCATTGGTCTGTGGGGATAGTTTGATTTGGAAGCCATCTGAGAAAACACCGCTTGTTGCTTTGGCTTGTCAAAAAATCTTTGAAGATGCTTGTGCGCGCTTTGGTACAGATGTTCCTGATGACCTATTACAGCTCCTTATTGGTAAAGGTGATACCGGCGCGGCTATGGTTAAAGATAAGCGCGTGCCTGTGATTAGTGCCACAGGCAGTACAGCAATGGGGCGTAAAGTTGCGCCAATCGTCGCTGAGCGCTTTGGTAAAGCTATATTGGAGCTTGGTGGTAACAACGCGATTATCGTGGCGCCTAGCGCTGATTTAGATTTGGCGTTTCAAGGTATTGTTTTTGGCGCCGTCGGCACATGTGGTCAGCGTTGTACATCGACGCGCCGTATATTCGTCCATGACGATGTCTATGACGAATTAGTACCACGCATCAAGAAAGCATTCCAAGGTCTGTCTCTGGGGCATCCTATGGCGAGTGACACGCTTGTCGGACCGCTTATAGATAAAGAGTCTTTCGAGATGATGGATAAAGTTATCAATGACCTTAGCGCAAAAGGCGCAACGATTATTGGTGGCGGCCGCGCATTGGAGGGTGAATATCCTGATGCCTATTACGTGAACCCAGCTGTTGTTGAAATGGCAGGCATTGCTGATAACGTGCAAGAAGAAACCTTTGCACCGATACTCTATGTTTTCCGCTATAGCGAATTAGATGACGCTATTCATCGCCAAAACGATGTACCGCAAGGCCTGTCATCGGCGATCTTTACGCGCGATGTTTTAGAGGCAGAGACTTTCACAGCTGAAATTGGCAGTGATTGCGGTATCGCTAATGTTAATATCGGCACAAGTGGCGCTGAAATTGGCGGCGCATTTGGCGGCGAAAAAGAAACAGGTGGTGGCCGCGAAAGTGGATCAGATGCATGGCGTGGGTATATGCGCCGCATGACCAGCACGGTTAACTATTCGAAAGAATTACCACTCGCGCAAGGTGTGAAATTCGACATAGGATCTTAATTTATGCGCCATTAGGTAGTATTAAATTCATAGTTATTTATATAAAGGGCACAGTGCGTGCCCTTTATTTTTGTTTAAATTCAGGGTTCTAGCTATAAACTAAAGAGTTTATAAAAGCTGTGGGTTAAACGCGTCATGCTGTTCTTACTTCGTGCAAATTAAAGTAGACTAGAGTTGTGGTAGACGAATACGTTTATTTTGTTAATGCCATTCTAAGGCAGTGAAGAGGTTTGAATATGACGGGCGTAAAAAAACTAACAGCGAAGCAAAAAGATATTCTTGCCGCCGCTGAAATTGAGTTTCAAAAATACGGACTTCATAATGCGGTGATTGATGTAATCGTTGCGAATGCTCAAGTGTCGAAACGTACACTATATAAATATTACAAAAGTAAACTGGTTCTTTTCCAAGCTGTTTTAATGCAAAAATATCGTGCGGTTGGCCGTGGCAAAATTGTCACTTTTGATAAAGGTCAAGATTTCCAAACGCAACTCGTTGCCATGATCGAAAGTGAAATTAGAAGCTATCAAGATCCCGCTTATCTGGATGTCGCGCAAATTATTCTGCGCGAATTAATGCTCTCGCAGGACAAGGCAGAAAAAGTCTTCGCGCAATTGCCGCCGACTGGAGTGTCTTTAGAGGGCTGGTTCGCTGCTGCTGTTAGAGAGGGGTATTTAGTTTGCGCTGACACGGCCTTGGCAGCAGAAAGCTTATCTAATCATATTAAGTCTTATGCCTTTTACCCGCAAATATTTGGCTATGAGGCCATAACAGACGAAAAAATCAGTGTAATAGCCGCGCATCTCGCACAAAACATCAAGAAAATATATGATTTTCCTGAATAGCTTTTATAAAAACTAAAGGGGATAGCAGTGTGTCAGCCTTTTATCTATAAAGGGCTCGACTTGTTTATTTTTCGGTTTCTGCTTCGTCTTCGTCTTCATCACCTTGTGCATTTTGATGTGCTTCATATAAATCACCAGACCATGCAATAAACTCACAATTAAGGAATTTAGGGTCTTTACCTGTATAGGTCATAGGTTGACCATTAATATCACTTAAACCACCACCGGCGGCACGTAAAACCGCGTCGCCTGCCGCAATGTCCCATTCGCATGTCGGGCCAAAGCGTGGATATAAATCAGCTTTACCGGCGGCAATAATGCATATTTTAAGTGAGCTACCTTTTTTAATGACTTTCTCAACATGGAATTGATCGAGAAAATCATTTAATTTATCGCCAGATCCGTGTGATTTACTGCTGACGACCGTAAGGCCTTTACGCGGAATTTTGCGTGTTTCTATTTCTTTTTGGGTTTCAACTTCATCAATCCAGCGCGTAGCGCCTGTTTCTAAGTTACCTGTATACATTTCCCCCAGATAAGGTGCGTAGACAACGCCCAGTATCGGGTTGCCTTGGTGAATAAGGGCGATATTGACCGTGTAATCACCAGAGCCACTGATAAATTCTTTTGTGCCGTCTAAGGCGTCAACCAGCCAATAATATTCAGCATCGCTAACATCAGGGCGGTAACCGCCTGCAACGGCTTCTTCGCCGATAATTAAGACTTCAGGGGTTAATTCTTTGAGCTTCTTCGTTATATAGTCTTCAGCTTTTTGATCGGCTTCGGTAACGGGCGAGCCATCTTCTTTGGTCATGCCGTCCATCATGCCGCTATCATCGAAATACTCAAGCGTGATTTCACCTGCTTCCTGTGCGATGCGGCTGATTTGATTCACGAGGGCAGAAGGGTGCTGTAATATACGGCTGGAAGTCATTAAATGGGTCATCCTTATTTTTTAAATCGATCCTATATATAGACTGATTATTTAAAAATGAGAAGCCCATAAAAAAACCGCCCTATCGAAATAGGGCGGCTTGAAGTGGGTAAACTTTTATAATTAGATTTCCCAGTTAGATTATAGCGGCGCTTAAAGTGTAGCGGCGGCTGTATCTAGGTTTGTTGATAGGCCTGTCCATAGGCCTTGTAAGGCTGGACCAAAGAGCGCCATACCAGCGCCAACGGCCACTGCAATGCCTGCCGCAATCAATGCGTACTCAATGGCTGTCGCGCCGTTTTCTTCGTTTTTATAAGCCTGAATTAATGCAATAAATTTCAACATATGTTGTCTCCTTAAAAGATTTTTTGTATTTAGATTTTTTTGGAGGAAACTATTTCCACCCACTTCGTTTCTCACACTTCTATCATCGCATTAAAACGGTTAACAGAAGCTTAAAACAATTACTTTTTTTCTTAATTTTTTCATATAAAAACAAAGGCTTAATTGAAGTAACTACACATAAAATTTAGATAAAATTTTATCTTTAATGGACAAAGCCATAGCAGCGCAGGGGCTCGGCGTAACGGTGAGGTTTAAATAAAGGCCTAAGACCTTTAGCTACCATATTTAAATTTGAGGTAAAGCGGGCCTAGAATAATGAAAAATAAACCCGGTAAGAAGAAGACAATCATGGGAACCGTCAGCTTTGGCGGCAAGGAAGCGGCTTTTCGCTCCGCTTCTTGCATGCGCGCATCACGTAAATCATCAGATATAATGTTCATGGCGTTTGTGACAGATGTACCATATTGCTCGGCTTGAATCATGGCTGTTGCAAAAGATTTGGCAGCTCCTGAGCCAACGCGGCGTGAGAAGTCGAGTAAAGCCGTGCGGCGGTCACTAAGTAGCCCCATCTCCGCGCTGAGTATACCGAGCTCTTCTGCGAGCTTTTCTGAAATCTCTGCGACTTCTTCGGCTATGCGGTTAATCGCTTGCTCTAAACCAATGCCGCCTTGTACACAGATTAACAGCATATCAAGTGCATCGGGGAAGTTCAGGTTAATCTCTTCTTGGCGCTTTTGAATATGGTTCTTAACAAGAATGCTGGGTAAAAAGAACCCCGCTGCGGCAAGGCCCAGGATAATGAATAATATTTTAGTGCTGTCAAAATCATTTTCTGTGCGGGTTAGCATCAGAAAGCCCCAGCCAGATAATATAAAGGGCAGTATTATGCGCCCCATAAGAAAATACATCGGGGCTTTTGGGTCACGTATGCCTGCTTGCAACATTTGATCACGTAGACGCTCACCAAATTTACCAAAGAGTTTTTGTATCTTGAAAAACATAGCCAAAGATTCTTTGGCTTTATTACCGGCTTCTAGATTAGCGTTACTATTGCCATGGTTCTCGCGGGTCGTGGTAAATAACTCTTTGCGCGTTTTTGAAATAACATCTCTGTAATGTTGTTTCTTTTCTGTTCTGTTAAGAAAGGGCAGGGCAAAAGCGGCAAAAGAACCAGCCGCGGCAATTGCACTTAATATGATAATAATTTCTTCTTTATCCATGGGCGGGCTCCTTTCTTTCTTTTTGGGTTATTCTGTCTCTGTGCAACAATGCGCGTGGGCATAACTTAAACTTTAAAGTTACTCATTTTCCACATGATCAACATGCCAAGGCACATCCAGCCGCCAAAACATGACAGGCCAATAATGCCCGATTTTGTCCCGAAAATAATATCGAGATAACCAGGGTTAAAGTGATTTAGTCCCAAGCCCACTAAAGGCGGCATTGCCGCGATAATGGCTGCAGAAGACTTCGCTTCAGCTGAAAGAGACTTAACTTTACGCTTAAGTTGGAAGCGCGAGCGAATAACTTTGGCAAGGTTGGTTAAGATGTCTGAAAGTGATGAGCCTGTTTGCTGTTGAATAACTAGACCTGTGGCGAACATACGCATTTCAGGGATGGGCATACGTTTAGAGACTATTAAAGCGGCTTCACCAAGTGGCGTGCCGATTTTCTGCAATTCATAAATACGGGTCATTTCTTCACCGATAGGGCCTTCAAATTCTTTCGCGCACATTTTAATCGCTTCATTCATCGGCATGCCCGCTTTAAGCAGGCGCATCATGGCTTCGAGGGCATCGGCAAAATCTTCAAGGAATTTCTTTTGGCGGCGCTTACTTAAAATGAAGAGCACCAAACGCGGGAAACCAATAAAGCCGACAAAGCCAAGCAAGCCAATGACAATATTATTAAAGCCCAATGCAAAAGAAGCGCCTGTAAAAGCGGCGCTGGATAAGGCTGATAGTATAAGAAAACGTGATACGCTGAAATCATAGCCTGCGAGCTGAATTAATTCACGTGTCGTGCTTTTTTTGTTTTTATCATTTTTCTTTTCATTTTTCTCGTCACTCTCAGCATCTTTAAGCTTTTGAGCAATTGCGGCGCGGCGCTTATCTTGATCACCTTGGGCGCTGTTCTTCTTCGCGCCAATATTATCGGACTGACCAGATATGATGGATAAAGCACGATCACGCGCGGCTTGGCGCTGGCTGAGCATTAAAGATAATGAAATGCCTACGGCTGCAATCGCTGTTGTTAAGAGCATTACGAGTATAATCTTCATCCGTACGCCTCTTCCATCGCATCAAGGACGAGCTGTTCGACACCGAATTGGCGCGCATTGTCATAGAATTTAGGACGCAAACCTGTTGATCTTTGGGTCGTGATAAGTTTACCGTCTGCGGTTTCTCCTTGCATATCAAGCACGAATAAATCTTGCAAAGTCACAACCTCGCCCTCCATGCCCGTGATTTCAGTGACATGCGTTACCTTACGCGAGCCATCACGCAGGCGTTGAACTTGGATAATAACACTCACGGCGGAGGCTATTTGTTCACGTATAGCTAAAACAGGAATATTAAAACCGCCCATAGCAATCATGTTTTCCATACGGGAAATCGCTTCGCGGGGGTTATTGGCGTGAACGGTACCCATTGAACCATCATGGCCTGTATTCATCGCTTGCAGTAAGTCAAAAGCCTCAGGGCCACGAACCTCACCAACAATGATACGCTCAGGGCGCATACGCAGGCAGTTTTTGACCAAATCACACATATTCACTTCACCGACGCCCTCAAGATTTGGTGGGCGCGTTTCTAAGCGTACGACGTGGGGCTGTTGTAATTGCAGCTCACAAGCATCTTCACAAGTAATAATGCGCTCGCCTTGTTCGATATAGCGGGTCAGGCAGTTCAGCATTGTGGTTTTACCAGAACCTGTACCGCCAGAAACCAAAACATTCACGCGGCTGCGGCCAATCGCCATGATTAACTTGGCGCAACTGGGCGTTACAGCGCCAAAATCAATGAGCTTTTCTAGAGTGAGTTTATCTTTGGCGAATTTACGAATAGTCATACAGGCGCCATCAACGGCCAATGGTGGTATAATAACATTCACACGTGAGCCATCGGGCAAGCGCGCATCACATATAGGGGAGGATTCATCAACGCGACGACCAATCGCCCCCACAATACGCTGACAGATAGTCACAAGATGCGCATTGTCACGAAAAGATATATCGGCCCGTTCGATTTTACCATTTATCTCAATATAAGTAACATCTGGGCCATTAATCATGATATCAGCAATGCCCTCCATTTCGAGGAGTGGCTCTAAAGGTCCAAAGCCGAGCATGTCATCGGCGCATTCACGGGCGATTTGCTGTAATTCAGATTGTGTTAAGTCAAGATTACGAAAGCGGGCTATTTCTTCGACGGCTGTAGCAATCTCATCGCGAGCGGCTTTACCATCCATACGCGCTAAGGCTTTTAAATCAATGCCGTCACGTAAGTCGTTCCAGATACGATTATGGGAGCGTTTAATACGCAAAGCTGACATTGATGATGCGCCGCTTTCGCCTTCTTCATGCGCTTCGCCGTCAATTGCGTCAACGGAGAGTTTATCGGCATTAAAATCTTTTGCTGATTTCTTTTTCTTATCTGAAGGCGCGCCTAATAAAGGGGCTTCTGCTATCTCGTCGCTTTTGGCGCTGCTGTCCTCTGTGCTTAGTGAGGCAGGGGCAGGCGCAGGTGCTTTTTTCTTGGGCTTCGGCGTGGCCTCGGCAGGGCTTGTCACGTCAGCCTTTACCGCGTCTGGAGTCGCCTCAGGCAGAATGTCTGGGGTTTTCTTTGGTGTGACCTCAGCGCTTATAGCTGTACTGGACTCCGTACTGGCTTCTGCACTGGGGGCTTTTTTTTTAACTTTAGCTGGTTCTTTGGAACCGCTGTCGGTTT
The DNA here is from genome assembly GCA_963977125.1 of uncultured Micavibrio sp. Taxonomy (GTDB): domain Bacteria; phylum Pseudomonadota; class Alphaproteobacteria; order Micavibrionales; family Micavibrionaceae; genus UBA2705. The sequence goes on along the minus strand of CAXBNJ010000002.1, from coordinate 317,512 downwards.
TTTTACCAAACATAATTAGCTCCCTTTAATTTTGTTGAGCAAGCCGCCAACAAATGAGCCGTCAGATTTTTTGTTTTCAGCGCCAGCTTTAGGGGCGTCTTCTAATATATCTTGTAATAAGTCTACCAAAGAATTAGTTAATTTTTCGGCGGCTTTATTATCTTTTAAGGTTTTGCCTTGGCTTTCAGCCGCACGGAAGAGCTTGGCATCATAAGGGATTGTTAAATCAACCTTGGTTTCTAAAGCCGTTTCAATATCTGAGATATTCACTTCATTGGCTTTGTCCTGGCCTTGATTATTAAGGATAAGCTTGATGGATTCTTTATCCTCGCTGCTGCGTAATGCTTCGACTTCTTTTATTAGGCTACGCGCTGTACGCAGCGAAGGCAGTGTCGGGCCGCTCACTACAAATATTTTATTTGCACGCTGAATGGCTGTGCGTGCCAAATGCGCCGGTGCAGCAGACAGGTCAATCACAACATAAGGGTGAAGTGTCATAAGTTTATTCAATAAAAGCTCAAAATCGGCAGAGGAAATGGACTCATCAAATAAACCATCACCACCACAGGCTAAAATGGTTAGGTTTTTATCAATTTTAATCTGAATACGGTTAAGGTCTTCTTCTTTGTTCTCTGTCGCTATCTTAGCGGCCTCTGTTAAGGTCGAGGAGGGCTCATGCCCCATAGCAACGCTGATATAAGACCAACCGCCCGCAACGTCCATTAACAGTGTTTTTTGCTGTTCTGTGTTGGAAAGGGCAAAGCTTAGCGCTTGGGCGATTGTAGAAACGCCGCCACCGCCTTTTGTGCCCGCGACAGCAATAAGCTTGCTGTTTGAAACGCCAATGCGCTCAACCAGTGTCTTGGCAATAACGTCAGAGAGGACTTGCGGGTCAACAGGGCGGACAAGGTAATCACTAACCCCCATATCAATAAGCTTACGATATATATATACATCGTTATCAGGGCCGATAATGACGGCGGCCGTGCCTTCATCGAGATGTCCTGCGAGTATGCCTAATTGGGTCATAAAGCTTTCATCAAGCGTATCTGTTTCAACGACGAGTAAGTTGGGGGCTTCATATTCGGCATAATAATCAATGGCGCCATCGAGTTTACCAGCTTGGTGGATGATATTCACGCGTTTAAAGCGCCAGTCATTTTTCAATAACTTAATTGCGCTTGTGACGGATTCATCTTGAGTATGAAAATGCACGTCTGCTTTTGGCAGAAGGCTATTTACATCTGATTTTTGTTTTGTGTTGGCCATATTCGTCTAAATTTACTTGTTTTAATTTGTTTAAATCGCTACGCAGTAACTTGAATGCCACGCCAAGATATATCAGCGCATCTGTGGCTTATTCGTCAGAGGCTTTCTCGCCGTTTAAAGGTTCGTTTGGAGTGCCATCATAATAGCCCGTTCCATATAGACCTGTAATTGAGCGCGTCGCTTCTGAATCATCTACCGTGTAGTCTTTACCAAGCAAGTCTTTTGGTCTGTATGTTTGCTTGGCGATAAGTGTATTTAAGCTACAGCCCAATTCATAATCTTTAATTTTATCTTCGGTATTTGTGCCTAGTCCATCAAGGCCAGGGGCAACGCCGCAGCCTTCGGGGGCGTGGGCTTCGAAGCGTTTATAAGCGACAAAGAGGGTCGGTGTCGTGTTCGCCGCAGGAAGAATTGAGGCCTCTACGTTCTTAATATAGAAATCTTTTCTAAGTGATGCCGCAACTTCGCCAGCTTTTTGCATGGCTTGTGAGGCGCTATATTGAGACGTTTGTGCTTTTTGATCATAGCTTACAGTAAGGCTAAGCACGTCACCGCCATAGCGTTTGAATTCACTGGCGATATGTTCTATCTGCGCGGTGTTTAATGTGCTGATATCATAGCTCGCCTCAAATTGGCTCTCGCTCACGGCTATTTTGCTCTCTGATTGATAGGTCGGCGTAAAATAATCAGAGCTACACCCCGTTAAGGTCAGGGCTGCGAGTGATAATGTAATGCATGATTTAAGATTCATGATATATCTCCATAGAATCTAAGGTTTAATCTATTATATAACCAAATATGTCGCTTTTGGCATCCATTTTTGGGGCTTTAGCGCCGTAAACACGGTTGATGTTGCGGGCAAAGGCCATGGCAAGTTGATGTGTTTCAGGTTCTTTTTGCTTCTTCGGCGCCGCTTTGTCTGTATCGGCATAAGGGCGCACGAGTGTAGGCGTAACAATAACCAATAATTCAGTTTCTTGACGTTCAAAACTGGATGAAGAAACAAGATCACCAAGAACGGGCGTGTCTTTAATGCCCGGTATGCCAGAGAGTGTTTTTACAGCGTCTGAACGCATTAATCCGGCGATCATCAGGCTTGAGCCTGAGCTCATCTCAATTGTCGTCGATGCGCGGCGAACATCAAGTCCGGGGACACTGACTTCTGCGATTGTGATGCCTTGGTTGAAATCAAGGGAAGAGACTTCAGTGTCAAGCTGCAAGCTTATACGCTCTTCCGTTACAACCGTTGGCACAAAGTTCAAAGAAACACCAAAGGCACGATATTCAATTGTAATATTACCATTTTGATCACGCCCAGAAGGGACAGGGAATTCACCGCCGGCAAGGAAGCCTGCTTGTTCGCCCGATATAGCCGTCAAATTAGGTGAGGCCAATGTGTTTGATAGGCCTTCACGCTCTAAAGCGTTTAAGGCAAATTCAATGAAGTCTAGACCCGCTACGCCTGTATCAATGGCAAGGGCTGCACGCGTAAATGGATCCTCTGTGAGGCCTGTTGCGCTGTTTACGAGATTTTGCAAATAGCCACTGCTCGCGACGCTTGGTGGTGGCAGAACATTAAATCTTTGTGCCGCTGTAGCGTTTGTTCCGTTGATGCTTGTTTCTAAGCCGAGCTCTTTCAAGATAGATCTGTTGACTTCGACAATTTTGACATTAAGCATAACTTGCTGTTCGCCCATAATGTCGAGCATGTTAACAATAAGCTCGTTAGCGGTGCCTTCTTTTTGACGTGCATCAGCCGCATGTGCAGCAACAATATGCTCTATACGTCTTGCAACGCTTGGGTTTGGAACGCGCCCTGTGATGATGAAGCGGCTGCCAATGGATTGTACTTTAACGTCTGTTTCATTGGGGTAGAAGCTATATATTGTTTCTTCCATTTTCTCTGTATTGAAATGGACGTGAATATTTATACGTTTGACGACGTTTCCAGCCGCATCTAATGCGATAATATTGGTGTCGCCAATACTGCGCCCAAGAATATAAAGCGAGTTTGATTGCAAAATCTCGACATTCGCAATGGTCGCGTTACCCACCATGATATCTGTTATCGCGCCTTCGACTTTGATGACTTCGCCTTTGCCTATCGCAACATTAACTGTGTCGTCTTTTTTTACGACCACATCTTCACGCAATAATGTCGACTTCGCGGCCTGGCTTTGGCTCAGCGGCAGCGATAGGGCTGACAATGCAATAATGGCCATAAGCGCGAGGCTATAGCGAGAATGGAATCTATTTCGTAGTGTATCGTTCATAACGAAACTCCGCTTTTTGATCTGTAAAATATTTAATGTCCCCAAATTGAAGTTTTGGGCCCTTAAATATCGGGTTGATTATTCATTACTTAGGTGAATCACAGTGAGGGTGATTTTAAGTATGTTTGATTGTCGCGAATTAAACGCCGTTGATTGTTTAACTCATATAATTAAATTCAGTTTTATTGCTCTTGCTCTCGCTCTTGTTCTTGTTCTTAGTCGTAAACGGATAAGTCGGTAACACTTTTATTGCTATAGACTCTGACCGTATTGCTTTTCTTACGTGTTTCTTTTTGTAGCTCATTAACTTTGTTGAGTGTTTGACCAATGGATACATCAGTTGTCGCCTGGCCTGCATGGTCAATGATGGTGTCGTCCCCTGCGCCGCGTAATGCGAGGTGTAATTCGCCTAATGTGCCAGCCAATGCCAATGATTGCTGCTGTGCTGCGCTGACTTCTAAAGTGACGGTACGGCCGACTTTACCTTTTTCTTCGCTGCCTGCTTCGGCTAATTGGTCAACGGCGAGTACTTTGATGTTTTGTAAAACGGTCTCTGAGGCGAGTGACTTCACAGTGTTTTTCACGTCTTGATTGGCGTTGGCATCTGTTTTGACTTTGTAGGTCATTATAATGTCAACAAAGTCACCTGGGACAAGAAATCCGCCAACCATAGATTCAGCTGAAACATTAATGGCCATGGCCCGATTGTTTTTGCCCAGTTTAGCGGTCAAAACATTGTTACTTTCAGTGCTGACCACGCCAGAGGTTAAGAACGGCTCGCCAGCATCGAAATTACGTTTTGCACGCAGACCGATAATGGCGTCCGTGTTGCCTTCTTCAAGATCTTTGCGCATTGCGCCAGGGAATATGGCGTCTTCTGGCCATTCTTGCCATTTCAAATCTGTTTTCTCAACACGTTTGCCCGCAGGTATCGCTTGAGCCGTCACCAGAATTTCAGTCATTTCGACGCTTGATACAGCAAGCGGTGCGGGATCGCTCTTTAATGCGGATTGCGCAATGAGGCCGACAATGATTGCGGTCAACAGGCTGCCAGCTAAGACGATGAGAACATTTCTATTCATGGTGGATGGGCTCCGCTGAGGATGAGTAAGAAAAAATTAGACAAGAGATACTAGACGTAAAAATACGCAGTAGACTTAATGATACACTATTTTCTGTGGATTATCTAGACAATAGAGATAAAAATGTTTGCGGCGATAGGAAGCCTGCATGAGCGTAGGCGAAAACGATACCGGCAAGTATGGCGATGCCGTAAGGAACTTTTGTTTTATCGCCATTTTGAGCGAAAAATATCCAGCTGCCTTCGAGGGGGGCTTTAAAAGGTTTGTATTTACCCAATAATAAGGTTGAGATGCCGAGCAATGCGCCAAAAGTGGTCATGTAGAATAGGAAAGTTAAGACGCTGCCTAGGCCAAAAAATAACGCGTAGACTGTCATCATTTTAGAATCGCCAGCGCCCATGAAGCGCAGCGCAAATAGAAGCGCTGAGAGAGCAAAGATAATGAGTGCGGCAAATAATGAGGAAGGCAGTGAAGGTATAATAGTATCAACGCTGCCTGAGGTGTAGGCGATAATTTGTGTAAAGACAAATAAACCAAGCGTAATCAGTATATATTCATTAGGAATACGCAGACGGCGGAAATCAGATAACGCACAGAGCGCCGCCATCACGAGTGAAGCGAGTATAGGGAATAATGTAAAAATAAAGATAAACATTTTTCAGCCTTGCTATCCGAATTAACCAACTTCTTTTAAGGGCGCCTCAATAGCATCAACGCCTTGGCTCGCATCAATTTCTTTACGGCCAATGGAAATATAACGGAAGCCCTTAGCGCGTATTTCTTTTTCAGTATAGATGTTTCTGAAATCGAGCAATAGAGGCTGGTTTAGTTTTTCTTTCAATGTGACCAAAGAAAGCGCACGGAATTCATTCCACTCCGTTAAGATAACCAACGCATCCGCGTTATCAGCAACCGCATAAGCGTCCTCTTGCCAGTCGACATTTTTTAAGTGTCGCTCAGCTTGTTCGCGCGCTGCAGGATCATAGGCTTTTACGATCGCGCCTGCTTCTTGTAGCATTGGGACAATAACCAAAGATGGTGCATCGCGCACATCATCCGTGTTCGGTTTAAAGGCAATGCCCAAAATACCGATTGTCTTGCCTTTTACATCGCCGTCAAATGCAGCAATAATGCGTTGACCTATAGCGCGCTGGCGGTCGTGATTTACTTGGATGACTTGTTCTACAATGCTTTGTGGCGCGTTATGCGTTTGGCCGATTTGTGCCAAGGCCAGTGTATCTTTAGGGAAGCATGAACCGCCATAACCTGGGCCAGCATGTAAGAATTTACCGCCAATGCGTCCATCAAGGCCCATGGCTTTAGACAGTTTTTGTACGTCAGCGCCTGTTTTCTCGCATAAATCAGCAATTTCGTTAATGAAGGTGATTTTTGTCGCCAGAAATGCATTTGATGCATATTTAATAAGCTCTGATGTTTCTGGGTCGACCATTATAATCGGTGTTTCGTTTATATATAAGGGGCGATAGACATCGCGCAATACGTCCTGAGCGCGCAGTGAATCGGTGCCAATGACCACGCGATCTGGGCGCATGAAATCATCTATAGCGGCGCCTTCGCGAAGGAATTCTGGGTTTGAAGCAACATCAAAATCGGCATCTGGGTTGGTTTCGCGAATGATTTTTTCAACTTCGCGCGCCGTGCCGACAGGGACTGTGGATTTGGTTACAATGACTGTGTAGTCTTTAAGAAGCGGGGCAAGTTCGCGCGCCGCTTGGTAAACATAGCTTAAATCGGCATGGCCGTCTTCGCTGCGTGCGGGGGTTCCTACCGCGATAAAAATAGCCTTTGCGCCAGCGACGCCCTCGGCAAGATCGGTTGTAAAGTCTAAGCGGCCTGATTTCGTTTGGCGTTCAACCAAAACATCAAGGCCAGGCTCATATATAGGCATTACACCTTGGTGCAGCTTGTCAATTTTTGTGGCGTCGTTATCTATGCATGTAACATTAATACCAAATTCAGCGAAACATGTTCCCGATACGAGGCCGACATAGCCTGTTCCAATCATTGCAATGCGCATGGTGTTTTTTTCCTTCAGCTCTGGTTATTAAGTCTTAAACTTATGCATTTATAATTTTGTTTGCCTATTTTGAACGCAGGCTAACGATCTTACTTACCGTAGTGGTATATCGTTTTTGTGGCTAAAATAAAGTTTTTTTTGAAAAATAATAGTGTTTTTTCTGTGAAATCATTTAATTAAGCTTTGCATGCGCCGCTTAATACTCTATATTTTAAAAGAATTTTTTTAAATATTAAAACTCAAATGATCGAGGTTCTAAAGCTATGGCTGATAAGAAGAATAAGAAAAAAGACAAAAAAACAGACGGTAAAAAAGCAGAAACCCAAGCTCCAGTAGCGGGTGGCTCTTTACCTTTGTTTTATAAGAAACCTGTCCCTGTCGATTCAAAAGCGCATGCAAAGCTCGCTTTGAAGAAATTCGATCTTGGTTTTACATCTAAAGTAAACGCTGTTCCGGTTAACATGATAGAAATGCCACAAATTTGCCATTTTTACCCGATTGCTTTCAGCCCAGATGAAAATGCAACGCCTGTTGCTATTATGGGTTTGCGCGATGGTGAAAACCTTTTCGTAAATGGCAAAGGCGAATGGCTCTCACAAACTTATGTGCCGGCTTATATCCGCCGTTACCCATTCATCTTCTCTGAAATGCCAGAATCTGATAAATTCAGCCTGTGCATTGACAGTATTGATAGTGTTGCTGATGATAAAGGCGAACAACGTTTATTTGATGATAAAGGCGCGCCTACAGCCCTTACAAATAACGCTCTTGAGTTTTGTAAATCATACCACGCAGCGGCGATCCAAACACAAGCTTTCAGCAAAGCACTTGCGGCTAGCGGCGTTTTGGTTGAGCGTTCAGTTCAAATCAACACAGGCAATAATAAAAAGATCAGCTTTTCTGGTTTCCGCATTATTGACGAAAAGAAATTGGCTGAACTTGATGACAAGACATTCATGGAATGGCGCAATAAAGGATGGCTTCCATTCATCTATGCGCATTTGTTCTCTGGCTCACAATGGCAGCGCCTAACCAGCTTGCTTAGCGAGCGCGCACCAGCTAAAGCGGCTTAATTTAAAGTCTCTTAAGTGTATATATAAATTGTTTAAAAAGCGTCCCGCGAGCTTAGGCTCTGGGGTGCTTTTTTTTATTTTAAACTCAGCGCGAATGCTTCGCTTTATGCGCTGTGGACATAATCGCTATTTTTTATAATCATTTTCTTGCGCTTTGGAAAATACCATGCTAATAAATGACCTTCAGCAGAAACAGATAGTTAGGTAAAGAGCAATGGCAAAAGTAGGTGCACAAAGAGCTGCCGAATTGACAGGCAAATCCAAATCAACCGTTCAACGCGCGATGAATAATGGCAAAATATCTTTTGATAAAGATAGTGCAGGCCGCCGTGTTATAGACGTTTCTGAATTGGAGCGTGTTTATGGTTTGAAACAATCAAGCATGGTTGTTGATGCACCGAAAGAAAGCACGGATGAAGCTGTTCAGCATGAACTTGAAAAAGCCAAAGCAATGCTCGAAACAGAGCGTATGCGTATGCGCATTAAAATGCTTGAAGATCAAAATTACTCATTGCAAAAGCAATTGGATGATATGGGTTCGCAGCGCGATAAATGGCAGCAGCAATCCCAGCAGCTTTTAATCACGAGCGAATATACGCAAAAACAAGCAGAAGAATTTAAAGCTGAAATTGCAGATCGTAAAGAAAAAGAAGAAATGCGCCGTAAAGCACAACAAGAGCTACGCATGAAGAAAATGGCTGAGCAAAACAATGCCTCAGCCGCTGAACAAGCGCGCTCTTCAAACAGTGTATGGCAGAAAATAAAAGATAAAGTTTCTGCGTAAAGGCATGAGCTTTGCTTCGTTTGAAGCACGCCGTTAAGGCAATATAAAAAAGACCGTATTTTTACGGTCTTTTTTATGATTATTATGTTAGAATACTCACTGAATAGTTATTTTAAGGTTGTCCCGTGTTACGTATATTTTTCATTAGTCTTATTGTTTTATTGCTTGCGCCACATAACGCCAATGCGCAAAGAAGCATTGGTGACCTAGGGGTTGCCAAAAGTGAAAGCGAGATGGAAAAATATGAAGCGATGATACTTAAAAACTATGAATATACAGAGAATGATTATGTGACAATGCTGATCTATCATAAGAATTGTCAGGAAAACGGTACGGCGCAACGCTATGATTGCGAATGTCTAGCCGTTCAATATCTGAATAAGAAAATTGTCTATGATGAGCAGAAATCTGACTATGTGATTTTCCAAGAAAGCTCTGCGCAGTGTATTGATACAACGGCTGTCGCGGGCGCTATATATACAGAATGTCAATCTATGGGCGTCATTGACCCTAAATGGTCTGAGGAATTCTGTGAGTGCTATGCGAATGCCTATGCCGGTGAGTTTAAGACAAGTGGGGGAGCATTAAGCCGTCGCAAAACTATTGATGCGAGAGCTGGCGCTATGGCGAGTTGTAATTTTAGCGGTATTTTACAAAAGCAAGTCAGGGAATCGCAAGAAGAGCGCAAACGCCGCGCCATGGAGCTTTCCGGCAAAGCAATGCGCTCTTTACAATAAATTGCATTAGTTCGCGCTAGCGTTAGTGTATATGCCGGTTCTGGTTATCTTTGCTATCTTCCATTAAGTCGTTGAGAAATATGTCAACCTTGTCAAACTCAGCTTGTATTGCACGCAAAATATCTTCATCGTCTATACCGCTATCATGATATTCAGCCATTTGGCATAGCTCTGCGAGTTGTTCTGCGCCTAGGTTCGCCGATGATCCTTTCAGTTTATGTGCCGCGTGGCACCAGCCTATAGGATTATGTGTTTCTAAATTTACTTTTAAGGCTTCAACGCTGTTCTTCGCTTGCTCGATAAAGAGGCTAAAAAGTATTTTTTCTTCCTCTTTGTTTGTCGCGCTGTCATCTTGGCCGTTGGTATAGGAACGAATATGCGACAGATTTACGGGTAATTGCGGCGATTTTAGCGAGGCACTTTTGCTGCTCGTCGTGTTCCGGTAGGTCTTTGCAAGAATCTCTTCGCTGCGAAGATGTGATATTTTCTCATAATCTATGGCATGGGGCATATAGCGGGCCATTGTCGTTGTAAGTGTTTCCTGTGTAAGGGGTTTGTAGACATTATCATTCATGCCACTTTCTAGACATTTCTTGCGCGTCATGCGGGTCATGTCAGCGGTGACACCGACTATAATTGCGGGGGGGAGTGCATGCTCGGCTTCGTGGTGTCTGATGACTTTACAAGCAGAAAAACCATCAATATCAGGCATCTGGCAATCCATAAAAATAATATCGTATTTGTTTTTCTTATATTGGCTGATGGCTTGCCGACCACTAGGCGCATCATCGACTGTTTTGCATTTTAAAGTGCTTATGAATTTATGCATTAACATGAGGTTGGCGGGGTGATCATCCACGATCAGAATATTCGGTAACTCGGTTGACGGCGGGCGCTCTGGTCGGGCATGTAATATGTTTTGAATTTTCTTGGTTTTGAATTTTTTAATCTGACTAAGCGCGGTGAAGTCGTTTTGAGTCGTCGGACGAGACAGCTCCTCATAGGGAACCTCAATCTGTAAAGAAAAGCCGTGATTTTGGCGGGCGGTATATTTTAAAGCGCCTCCTATATGGGTTGCGAGCATGGCTGTAATGTGAAAAGATGTGCCTGTGTCGTTGCGACCCATAATGGCGGGGTTCGTTATGCCTTTACCGCTATCGACTGATAGGGACGGTGGCGCGAGCTCTTGACTTTGAATAGAGCCATCAATCACCCATATTTTTATAACATTTTTATCTGGCGAAGAAATACCACGGGAAATTTTTACAAAAATCCTGTTTTGGTGTGTGTGCACCAATGCTTGCTGCAAGCCATTTTGCAAGAGCAATAATGTATTTTTAATATCTATATAAGCGCGCTCAGGAATATTTGAATCTATTTCGTAATATAAATTAATATTGTTGCAGCGGGCTGTTTTCTCAGTTTGTTCAAGAACGGAGATTATATGTGTGCGTAATGTGCTGTCTTTTTTCTTGAACTCAGATGGTCTGATCATTCGTTTTTGGGTGTTGGTTAAGGTATATATATACTTATCTAGTAGGCTTAGCTTACCCAAAGCGTTATCAAGGGTAAGTGTGTCTTCTTGGCAAAGGTGACGTTTCTCATTATCAGTACAGAGCGCCATGATCGTTTTGATCTGTTTGCTTATATTCGTGTGTATCGAGGCGTAAGCGTTCACAATATCGATCATTTTCTGCTTTTCTTTGTTATGCTGTGCCTTGTCAATGTGGGGCTTTAAACGCTTTGCACGTAAATATTGACCGCCAATAAGTACTACGATCCCTGTGAGGATGCTTAGCGCATTGGCCATTAAAGGGGCGTATGGTGGCCCAGCCCAAAATTGCGTTATCGCTGCAAATGTTAAGCTCGATAACAAAAATGCACAGCCAATGAGTAGAGTTAGGAATAATCTGTCATGTGAGCGTTGAGCATCGAGATCAGAAGGAATAATTTTTTTCATATCCAAATACACCTTTTTTAAGTTGCAAGGGGGTATACGCGATAGAAACAAATTCATTGATATATACGAGTCTAAGCCATATTTATTACAGCTTAGTTAACCGTGAATAATTGTTTAAATATTCTGCAATGGCGCTATGAACTTTTACCTTATAAATATAACCATGTAGCATTAAGTCTTTATTTACGATATCATAGGCATTATTAAGCGTTATACATTTTCATTTGGAGCTTATTCATGCGATTCCTTTTTCTGACTTTCTTCTTTTCTTTATGTGTTGTTTCTTCCCAAAGCGCGCAAGCTGATCCTAAATGGTCATCTTGGGGTGGTTGGGATTTTGGCTTTGGTGATATGAACCGAGCCAATTATGACTTCACGCCATATCTTGACGATGCAAAAAATTCACACCCTGTTTATAATGAGAATAGAGATTGGCAGCCAGCCCATTGGGTTGATCAGTTTGATGGTGGCGCTAATGAATTTGTAGCTCGTGGTTATCAAGCGCATATTATCCATGAACAGAAAACAAAAAAAGGCGTGCCTGTCCTTGTTGTTGGCCCTGGGTTTTATGGCCTGTCAGCCTATGACCAGCGTCGCTATGTGCGCACGATTGACTATATATACGGCATGACAGCATCAGCCCCGAATATACTAATGATTCGCGATTGGAAAAGCGGTCATGTTGTTGGCGCACTAGACCCCCAATATATTACATTCCAGTAAGGTGTAATACACACGCCTGACAGTAAAGATAAGAAGCAGCCTCTGTAGAATAGGCTGCTTTTTGCGTCTATAGGGGCGCTGTGATAATTTATTGTCCCTGAGTATCTGGGCTAATACGCAGTTAAAACTTGATTGTTTAGGGGCTTAACCCTAAATATTGAGGGTAAATTTAAAAATTATATCACAGTGAATATTGTTATGAGCACGACAAATACAATTAAAGAAACCGTTGAAGAGACTGTTGCGGATGCGAGCGTTAAGGATTACTGGCAGCTTTTAAAGCCGCGCGTGATGTCGCTCGTGGTCTTTAGTGGCTTTGCAGGTCTGTGGATCGCGCCAGGGCGCGAAGAGATGCACCCTGTGCTCGCGGCGGTGGCTATTTTGTGTCTTGCTATTGGTGCGGGCGCATCGGGCGCTATTAATATGTGGTATGACCGCGATATTGATAGCATCATGAATCGCACAAAAAAACGCCCTATACCCGCGGGCCGTATATTGCCCAGTGATGGCCTTGCCTTTGCGATGGTGCTGAGCGTTCTTTCTGTGACTGTACTCGCTTTCGCGACGAATTATATGGCGGCAGCGGTGCTTGCTTTTGCGAGTTTCTTTTATGCTGTTATTTATACAATGCTGCTTAAGCGTTCAACCGCACATAATATTGTTATTGGCGGCGCGGCAGGGGCTTTTCCGCCTGTTGTGGGCTGGGTTGCGGTAACGGGCAGCCTTGATCCGATGGCATTTTGGATGTTTATGATTATCTTTTTATGGACGCCGCCGCATTTTTGGGCTTTAGCTTTGGTCTCTAATGAAGACTATAAACGCGCAAAAATCCCGATGATGCCTTTAGTTGCGGGCGATCAGTCAACACGCATTCAAATGCTCGTCTATAGCGTTGTTTTGCTGGTTGCGACGCTTGTGCCTTGGTATATGGGCTATGCAGGTATTATCTATGGCGTTTCAGCACTGATTCTGGGGGGCTTGTTCACGATGAGCTCAGTAAAGGTTTTACTGGACAAATCTGATAAAGCTGCCAAACTTATGTTCGGGTATTCAATTCTGTACCTGTTCTTATTATTCTTTGCATTAATGGTTGATCATGGCTGAAAATATTGAAAATAAAGACCAAGAAATAGAAACTACGGCTCTCCCCGTAATGTCTAAAAACCGTAAAAATCGTAATTATATGATTTTGGCGCTTATTTTTGGATTGGTGGCGATTATATGGGTCGTGACAATGTTGAAGACAACGCAGGGAATGAATTAATGCATAAGGGACAAGTAATCATGAAAAAAATTATTTTAAGCGCAGCGTTGCTTTGCTTGGCAGCGCCGGCCTATGCCCAAGAGGTTGACCCTATGAATCCATGGCAGCGTGATCGCGATGCCCATCAACAGAAAATGTTAGAAGACGCTCAGCGCTATAAAGAGCGCTTCCCAGTCTATGTGAAAGAACGCTACGTCGTTGACGGCGTCGGCGTTATCGATAAAGAAGGCGCGCGCTCCGAATATAATGAAAAACATGCGCCAGTTAGCCTATCCTGTGATAATGCTGAAGATGAAGCAACAGATTCAGAAAACGCAGATAGTTGCGAAGCGACCTCGGATGTAAGCCTTGAAGACACAAACGCAACAGAATAGAGTGCCGAATAAACGATATTAGGCCGCTTCTATATCTCGCTCCCACATAATCTCCTTGCCCTTAACGATGGACATAATCATGGTCGAACAATTTTCCGTGAGCAAAGACTTGCTCGCCAAAGCGCAGCAAATCCTAACAGAAAACTCGCGTGCAGATAGCTATACGGTGCCCAGTGGCCGTCTTTATCCTTATCAGTGGAATTGGGATAGTGGCTTTATTGCGCTAGGCTGGGCATGTTTTGATTATCAGCGCGCCTTGCGCGAAGTCGAGAGCCTTTTTATCGGGCAGTGGAAAAATGGTATGGTGCCGCATATCGTTTTTCATGAGTTTGAAGAACATTACGCCCCAGGCCCCTTAGATTGGCAAGTGCCTGACCATGTGAAGGATCAGCAAGTTTGTACATCGGGCATAACGCAGCCACCAATTATTGGCAGCGTTTTATATCGTATCTACACGCATAAGAATCGAAAAACACAGGCGCAAAATGATGATGTGCAATTCATGGCTTTATATAAGAAAACCAAGGCATATCATGATTGGTTTATGAGCAAACGAACAATAGGCCCTGACCACGATTTATGTTTGTCACTGCATCCTTGGGAAAGCGGTATGGATAATTCGCCATCTTGGGATGACCTTTTGAAAAATGTACCCGATGAAGATATGTCAGGCTTCCGCCGCAAGGATGTTAACGATGATAACCTCGCAGAGCGCCCACATGATCATGATTACCGCGCTTATATGTCTCTGGTCTATCATTATCGTCGCGTAGGTTATGACCAGCCTGATTTAATGCCGCAAGCGCATTTCCGTGTGTATGATTTGGTGTTGAATAGTTTATTACTGCGCTCTGCGCGGGATATGAAAAAATTATCAGCGCTCTTATCGTCAGATTTATGTGCTGAAGATGAAGCTTATTGGGATGCGCAGATAGACAAAATATCAAGCGGCCTACAGAAATTATGGTCTGAATCTGATGGCGCTTTTTTGAATGGTGATGCGAAAACAAAGGCGTTATTAGAGCCTGTTACGAATGCCTCTTTTTTACCTTTATATGCGGGCGCAGCGAGTAAGGAGCAAGCCCAGGCTTTAGCGCAAAAATATAAAGAATGGCGCGAGGTATGCGGATTTTCTGTTGCGACAATAGATCCGCTCAGTGATAAATTTGAAGCGACGCGCTATTGGCGGGGGCCAATATGGATGAATACAAATTGGCTGATCGCAGAGGGCTTTAAAGACTATGGCTATGATGATATAGCAGCGGAGATCCGCGCGGATAGCGCAGAGTTGATTGAACGCTTTGGCTATTGTGAATATTTCACGCCAGATGGCGTTCGGGGCTGCGGGGCTGATCAGTTTTCATGGAGTGCCGCTTTGGCCTTATACTGGCTAGCGGAATAAAGCACCGCACTAATCACTGCGGCAGCTCTATTCTATATCCGGTTTAAAGTCGAGTGATATGCCATTTATACAAAAGCGCTGACCTGTAGGCTTTGGTCCATCAGGGAAAACATGCCCCATATGACCGCCGCATTTAGCGCAATGCACTTCGATTCGCTCATAGCCAACATCATAATCAATGGATTGCTCAAGCGCGCGCTCATTAAGCGGCGCGCTAAAAGATGGCCAGCCACAGCCACTATTAAATTTACTCTCAGCGCTAAAGAGTGTTTCTCCGCAGCCTGCGCAGGTAAACACACCTTGGCGCTTTTCGTCATTGAGTGGCGAGGTAAAGGCACGCTCTGTTCCGCTCTCCCGTAAGATGCGGTATTGTTCAGTGCTTAATTTTTTACGCCAATAGGCATCATCACTTGGGGGCGTGTCTACCATTCTCCAACATTCTCCATATCTTTCCATGGCGCAGCAGGGGCTAACGCTTCGCCCTTTTGTAGGAGCTCTATTGAAACGCCATCAGGTGAGCGGATAAATGCCATATAGCCATCACGCGGTGGGCGGTTAATGGTTACGCCTTGGTCTTGTAATTTTTGGCATGTTTCATAAATGTCATCGACCGCATAAGCGAGGTGACCAAAATTACGACCGCCACTATAGCTTTCAGGATCCCAGTTATAGGTAAGTTCTAGGGTTGGTGTTTTCTTTGCTTCTGCGCGCTCAGCATCACCCGGCGCAGCAAGGAAGATCAGGCTGAAACGCCCTTGTTCATAATCATCACGCGCGATTTGAACTAAGCCCAATTTAGTGCAATAAAAATCTAAAGCGGCATCAAGATCGGCGACGCGAACCATTGTGTGTAAATATTCCATAGTGTTCCTCTATATCAAGTCTATTGGGTGATTATCTGGCAGCATAATGTCATAGCTAAAAAACAAGCGCCACGATTAAAAGCGGCGCTTGTGTGTATATTATGAATGAATGAGCTTAATGCCCGCCATTATTAAGCGCTTAAAGCCGCTTCGCCTTCGATTGTGGCGCCAATAGCATGAAGAACGGAGGCTATGCGTACAGCCGTTTGAATTCGCTGGGCTGTTAAGCCGTTTTTGAGTAATTCAGCTTCGTGTGAATCGATACACATGCCGCAGCCATTTATGGCTGAGACAGCGAGTGACCAAAGCTCAAAATCGACTTTTTCAACACCAGGGTTACCAATAACATTCATGCGTAGTTTGGCTTGCATGGTTTGGTATTCTTTATTTGAAGATAAGTGCACGAAACGATAATAGATATTATTCATGCCCATTATGGCTGCTGCAGATTTAGCAGCGTTTAAAGCCTCTGCGCTAAGGTAGCCTTCAGCTTCATTACTGATTGCTTTAATAAGAACGGCGTTGCGAGTCGCGATCGCTGAGGCAAGGAATGTTCCCCATAATTGCTGCTCGCTGAGGCTCTCATCCGTTGTTAGGCTTGAAAGGTTCAGTTTTAGATCTTTCGCGTAATCAGGAATTAGGGATTTTAATGTGTCAATTGACATGGTAATGCTCCTTATATGAGACGTAGTTTGTGTAATTTTTTGGTCATATTTTCAGAATTTTGATAAAAAAAAGGCTAGCTGAGTGTATCAACCAGCCTTAATTTTCTAATTATGTATTAAATAAGCTTGTTTGACTTATTCCGCTGCAATTTTATCTGCTTCGCCAGCAACATCAATTGTGTCGCCGCCAACAGCGCGGTTACATGGGCATAATTCATCAGTTTGTAGCGCGTCAACGATACGCAGTACTTCTTTAGGGTTACGACCAACATTTAGGCCGTTAACTGATACGTGCTGGATTACGCCATGCGGATCAATAATATATGTTGCGCGAAGCGCTACGCCTGCGCTCATGTCACGAATGCCGAAACCGTCAACCAATGTGCCGTTTGTGTCAGCGAAAGACCATTGTGCCAATTTGGCAAGGCCTGAATGCTCACGACGCCATGCTAATTTACAAAATTCATTATCGGTGCTACCACCCATAACAACAACATCACGTTCCGCGAATTGCTCTTCTAGATTTGCAAATTCAATTATTTCTGTTGGGCAAATAAATGTGAAGTCTTTTGGATAGAAGAAAATTACTTTCCACTTACCAGGGAAGCTTGCTTCTGTAATCGCTTCAAAAGCGCTTTCGCCGTTTTCTTCGTGTTTCATAAAGCCAGGTTTAACGCCTGTTACTTCAAATTCTGGTAGTAAGTCACCTATGCCGAGCATATTTAGTCTCCTGAGTAATAATGTTTATGTGTTCATTTCTTATTTTCTATTCTAGTCCTGATTCAGGGCAGAATACAAACAACTAATTCCATTTTATGTTATTGATAAAATCTATAGATGAGCTATAGTATCTATAGGGAAAGTAGATTGACGGGGTATACTCATGCAACCAACGTATCGGCAAATTGAATACTTACGGGCCGTGGCTGAACATAAGTCATTTAGCGCGGCGGCTAAGCAATGCCACGTGACGCAATCGACCTTAAGTTCGGGGATCCGCGATCTTGAAGCTATATTGGGCATACAGCTCTTTATACGCACAAGCCGTGAGGTTTATTTAACGCCTGAGGGGCAGGTCTTATTTGAAGATAGCCACAGGCTGTTTAATGATATGCAAGGCTTTGTTGAGATTGCTAAGGGGCTTTCATCTTTGGGAGGCGGTGTATTACGTATTGGTATTATTCCGACAATTGCACCTTACTTAATTAAAGATTTACATACAGCCATACAGGATAAATATCCTGACATGCATATTCACCTCCATGAAGATGTCAGTGCAGGGTTAATGGATAAGCTAAGTGAACGTTTGCTTGATATTGTGATTATGGCCTTTCCTTACCCCGTTGGCTCTTATGGTCATGCGGTCATTGGTCATGATGTACTGCATTTAATCGCTCATGAAAGCTTGGGGATTGCAGAAAAAGGGGCGGATAAAGGCCTGTCTATTTATGATATACAAGATGTGCCGATGATTATGTTGGCTGATGGACACTGTTTGCGCGACCATGCGCTGGCCGCCTGTAGCTTGCAAGAGCGCGGCATTATTCCAAGCTATCAAGCCGTGACTATGGCATCACTTTTAGAAATGGTGGGGGCCGGCCTTGGTGCGACGCTTATACCGAGTCTGATGCTCAATAGTCGCGCCTTATCTTTACCTGATGGCGTTATTAAATACGACTTTGCAGCCCCCGCGCCAGAGCGTCAAATTGGTATTGTCTGGCAGCGTAGTGATCTAAAGGCTAAAGCAATGGATATTCAAGCGATGGCTAAAAAATTATTACAAAAATAACGTTTTATCTCTGGTCGTATAAATGAAAAAAGAGGCACTATTAGAAGTGCCTCTTTCTATGAGATATATATTTTTAATATCTGGCATTTAGAGCCTTAAAAGCCAAACGACCATCTCAGGCTAAGGCTATAATCTTGCTTCATTTGCGGGCCGTTTAAGTCTTGGTATAAAGGAATGTCACCCTCTATGCCGAAAACTTGACCTTTAAACTCAGGATTTTTCGGTGTGAAGCCGGCAAATAGGCCGAGGTTAATGCGCTCACCACCGTAATTATCAGGATCAGCCGTTGGTACAGGCGCGCTAATGGAGCTATCACGACCATGAATATTATCTTGATGGCTATAGCTTAAGCGTGAACCGAAATTTAGACCATTATCAAAATTGTAACCAGCCCAGCTATGTAAGCTGTGCTTGTCGCCAAGGCGGTAGCCTTCGTCATTTTCATCCTGTAAACGAGTCTCGCCGCTATATTGTAGTCCCCAGCCCCAATTATCTTTATGGCCTGTATAAGTGATACCCGGTAAAAAGTCATAAGTGCCGCTACCAAGCTGCATGGCATAAGGTAAGCGCATGGTCATGCGTGTCCCCATTGGTGTCAGTACTTCATCATCTTCTGTCAGGTCACCGGTCGGTAGGCTTAACCCCATATTAAGGTGGAGTTTATGCGTTGTATCGCCGTGCATAGCTTCATAAAGGCGCATAAGGCTCGATATTTTAAAGTCGCCAAGGCCACCAGAGCTGGTTTCGAATGTTCCTATTTTATTACCGGCCATATTGTAAGTGACATGCGACATATCGTTTTTCATATACATCGCCATGCCCATTACAGTAAGCCAGTCCGTTACGCCATACATGGCGCTAAACATATGCATATGCATATTCATGTCTTTAGGGACAACGCGAAAGTTCGCCGGTGGAGCATTTGGATTAGCGCGCGCAATAACATCGGCCTGGGATAGGTCATTCGTGCCAGCACGCATGCCGTCCATACGCATGAAGTTATATTTATAACCAACCATCCATTCGCCTTTTTTATGCATATGCGTACCCATTAAGCTTTGTGGCTCAATTGCACCGCTATGATCATGGCCTTGGCTTTGCATGTGATTGCTATGGCTCATCTCAATTGATGCGGGGGCATCGTGATCGTGGTGCATCGTGGAGTGATCAATTTGTGCCTGTGCAGATGGCGGTAAGATGCAGAGCGAGACTGCCGCGCATAACGCAGCTTTGTTATATATAGTCAACATAGTCTATCCTTTTTAAATCTTATGAGATTTATTTAAATGTAAATGTGTCTTAGGTGTTGTATTTACAGGATAGAGGCGGGCGGCGCGCGCGGTTGTAGCGTTGTCGCAATAGGGGAGTTACGCGGAGCCATTTGGCTGCGTGCTCTTAATGGCGCTATGTCACTTGTGACATATAAGAATGAGAAATCTTGCACCGGTGGTAATAGGGTCTGTTGATTATTATGCGCGCAGATTAAACAGGGCGCTATCGATTCATGGTTGGTTTTGTCTTGGTTTACAGGAATTTCGCCTGCAAGGCTTGCTGGCGCATTGATTACTTTTACGCCCTGAGCTGTACATATTTCAATACCTAAGCGTGCTTCAGCTTGGCCAATCCATAAAGGGCCCAATAGGACCGCACATAGAGAGAGCAAGAGGAGTAAGCTTATGATTTTTTGTTGAAAAATACGCATCACAACCATTTATTGAGTATATTATTACGCATAATATAGGTAATTACGCGGGCGAAAGCCAGTGAAAAATACACGCTAGATTACATACAAACAGAATAAAATAGGCCTGGTCATAATGATATATTAGCGGCTTTTCTTTTGATTTATGTGGCTAAATCTTGATAAATTCTTGCATTGCCGCTAAGATAAGACACAATTGCGACAAAGCGCGGCACGTAGTAAAGCTGATGGCTATTTTATAATTAGCTCTATGGGTCGCTTATCTTGAACATTAACATGAAGTGTAGCTATGGAAGTTTGGATTTTATTTAACGAAGAACTCGAATCACCGACAGCAGAAGCCTTTGAAATTCGTCGTTTTATGGCTGAAGGTCGTGAAATGGGGATTGATGTTAAAGTGTTCCACCCGCAGCAATTTGATTTGCTGGTCTCGGAAGAAGAATCTGATTCAATTTTGATTGATGGCAAACCCGTTTTGTTACCTGACTTTTTATTGCCGCGTACTTATGTCGTTGATACGGGATATTTCCCCTTAGCTATTTTGCGCCAATTTGAACGCCTAGGTGTGCCTGTTTATAACACGGCCGCCTGTATTGAGCGCGTGGCGGATAAGCTACATAGCCATCAAATTCTGGCTGAAAAAGGCCTGCCAACTCCGACAACGATGCTGGCCAAATTCCCTGTTGATATCGACTTGGTTGAAGAACATATTGGCTTTCCGGTTGTTGTGAAAACATTACTGGGCGTTAATGGCTCTGGTGTGTTCTTAATTGAAAACCGTGATGCCTTTCTTGATTTGATGAATTTGATTGGTGAGACTAATCCGAATATTCAACTTATCTTCCAAAAATTCGTAGCGGCAAGTAAAGGCCGTGACCTGCGTGTATTCATCGTTAATGGCAAAGTTATCGCCTGTATGGAACGCCGCGCCGCTGAAGGTGATTTTAAGGCGAACTACTCGCAAGGTGGCTCTGTTCATGAGTTCCACATTGACGAAGAAGCCAAAGCCATATCAATAGAGACGGCTAATGCGCTTGATATTCAAATTGCAGGCATTGATTTATTGTTCACGGAAAATGGTTACACGATTTGTGAAGCGAATACTTTCCCGGGCTTTAAAGGTTTAGAATCGGCCTGTAAGGTCAATGTGCCTTATGAGATCTTCTCGGCTATGCAAGCCCAGCTAGAAGAAAGCGGCGGACCGCGCCGTGCAAGGTTACAAGCGTAACGCTTAAAGTTAATTGACATATTTACTGGCGTGTATTATCTTCTGTTCATAATTATGGAACAGGAGTTAGTCATGCCCGCAGATAAAAGCCTCAAAAAATTAAATGATATTTTAAACCCTAAAGATGGAGACCTTACGCATCTGTTCACACTCAGCGCTCTAGAGCTTGAAATGACGATCGTTGATATGTTTGCGGCAGATAAAGTCTCTATTCCTAAAGGAGCGATGAGTGAAATCATCACGGCTTTATCACCTTGTTTGACTTTTGCGCATGAAAGCTTGGCGCCGCTTGCTAAGCAGGGCGGCTTTACGGATTCGGCTTTGCAGGGGCTTAAGTTAAAATTAGAAATGACCAACAGCGCAAAAACGCTGACATCTCTAATGTCTGGTCAAGAGGTTGATCGTGAAACAATGGCCTTTAATTTGCTCGCCACGGAAGCTATGGTTCGTGCAACAAAGCATAAACTGGCGCTCTAATACCCTCGAATAATGGCCAATTGATGTTCAATAAAAAAGCGCGGATGAAACCGCGCTTTTTGTTTAATTATATAAGATTGTTATGCTTTATTCAGAGCCTTTGGCATCGCCTTCTGAAACATTGCCGCCACGCGGTACTGATGTTCTCGGCCCAGTTGGCGCGGCTTCCTCATCGCGTGATATACCTTTACCAGCCAGAAGATCTTTGATTTCATCGCCTGAAAGTAATTCATATTCAAGCAAAGCTTGCGCCAGAGTATGTAGGTCATCAAGGTTTTCTTTTAAGCAGACTTCTGCGCGCGCATAGCCTTCTTCAACAATGCGGCGTACCTCGCTATCCACCAAAGAAGATGTCGCGTCAGACATATTCTGTGTTTGTGACATTGAATGCCCTAGGAAGACTTCTTCTTGGTTGCTGGCATAACGTAGTGGGCCTAATTTATCGCTAAAGCCCCATTCTGTAACCATACGTCTGGCCATATCAGTCGCCATTTGAATGTCACTCGATGCGCCCGTCGTTACTTTTTCTGCGCCGAAAATAATTTTTTCAGCAATGCGTCCACCCATTGCGACAGCCAGATCAGCTTCAAGTTTGGCCTTCGAAACCGATATGCGGTCACCTTCTGGTAGGCGCATAACCATACCAAGGGCCCGTCCGCGCGGCACGATGGTGGCTTTGTGGATAGGGTCAGATTCAGGCTCGTTAACGGCAACAATAGCGTGGCCTGCTTCATGGTAAGCGGTGAGTTTCTTTTCTTCATCGCTCATCACCATAGATTTGCGCTCAGCGCCCATCATGACTTTATCTTTGGCATCTTCCAGATCATCACTGCCGACAACGCGTTTACCACGGCGCGCAGCTAATAAAGCCGCTTCGTTGATAAGATTGGCAAGATCAGCACCAGAAAAGCCAGGTGTGCCACGAGCAATAATGCTTAAATCAACATTATTAGATAGCGGCACTTTTTCTGAGTGTACTTGTAAGATTTTCTCGCGGCCTTTTACATCTGGGTTCGGGACAACGATTTGACGGTCAAAACGGCCTGGGCGCAGTAGCGCGGGGTCAAGAACGTCAGGGCGGTTCGTCGCGGCGATTAAGATTACGCCTTCATTGGCTTCAAAACCATCCATCTCAACGAGTAATTGGTTTAAGGTTTGTTCACGTTCATCATTACCACCACCGACGCCAGCGCCACGATGGCGACCTACAGCATCGATCTCATCAATAAAGATGATACAAGGCGCATTTTTCTTGCCTTGTTCGAACATGTCACGAACGCGAGACGCGCCGACACCAACAAACATTTCAACAAAGTCAGAGCCTGAAATTGTGAAAAACGGTACATTGGCTTCACCTGCAACGGCGCGGGCAATAAGTGTTTTACCTGTACCCGGTGGGCCAACAAGCAAGGCACCTTTAGGGATTTTGCCGCCAAGGCGTTGGAATTTTTGTGGGTCTTTTAGGAACTCAACAATTTCTTCAAGCTCTTGTTTGGCTTCATCAACGCCAGCAACATCGTTAAATGTAACGCGGCCATGTTTTTCAGTGAGCAATTTAGCGCGTGAGCGACCAAAACCCATTGCACCGCCACCACCGCCGCCTTTGCCTTGCATTTGACGCATGAAGAATATCCACACACCAATAAGCAATAACATAGGGAACCATGATAAAAGTACGCCAACAAGGCTGATTTTATTCGGATCATTTTGCTCGGCTTTAATGCGAACGCTTGTACCCGCTAGGCGTTCAACGACATTCTCACCAGGGGGAATAATCGTTACAAACTTTTCGCTTGTGCCGCTATATTCGCCGACTAATTTATTGCCGCGAATTAATACGCCTTGGATGGTGCCTTCGCTCGCTTCACGCATGAAATCACTATAGGCAACAACGCTGCCTTCGCTCGTACGACCTGCGGTCGTTTCTTGCGATAGATTATAGAAGAAAGCGATAAGTAAAATTATACCAACCCAGATTAAAATTTGGCGTCCAAATCCGTTCACAATAATGTCTTTCTGTTAGTCTTACTAAATATAGTCAATGAATAAGCGCTTTAATATGCTTTAAGGCGCTTTAAAAGCTTAGGCGTTATATTAAAGTTCTGAGCATTTTATGCAAGTTTAAAGCGCCCTAAAGCAGTTAAATAGTACGGGGCGCGCGGAAATCTAGGGCGATGCGATATTATTCTTGGACAATATGTAAGCTGCGGCCTTTATCCTTAAGTGAGAACTGGCATTTATACAGCGTCGCCCCTTGAAAAGGCTGCTGATTATTTACTATGCGCGCGTAAAGCGATTCGAGTTTTTCTGCGCTTGGCGGGTAACTCGGTACAGATTTTTGAATTTCACGCATGATTTGTGCCAAAATGCTCAAGCCAATTTCAGCGGGCAGAGCAGTAAACTTTTCAAAATCGAGTATGTAGCCGCTTGGGGCGCTGTTGATCGTGACCTCTTTAAGCTCTTGGGCGGTGTAATAGGCCAGCGCCGTATTCGCGCGATCTATGCGCGTAATTAATCTATCAACGCGTGATGTGCTGAGACCTTCTTCGCTTAAAAACGCCGCGGCCTTTCTAAAGCGCACGCGTTTATAATGTGTATCTTGATTTGAGGGGTCTTCTATCCAATTTATGCCACTGGCTTGGCAGTAATGGATTAAATCTTGGTGGGTATAATGGATGAGCGGGCGGATTTTTGCAATTTTGTGGCTCGCCTTATCATCAACAGAGGTGACCTCGGCCATGGCTGCTAAGCCCTTTAAGCCGCTGCCACTAGTTAGGCGCATTAAGAAGGTTTCATATTGATCATCAAGGTGGTGTGCGAGGAATAGAGCGTCAATATTATGCTGCTTACAATGCGCGCCGAGTAGGTCGTAGCGAGCGCTACGTGCTGATTCTTGAATGCGACTATCGGGTTTTTGCTCATGGACCCAGTTAAGAATATGGTGGCTGGTATTCGGCCAATCTTTAACCCAAGCGCCGACCTGTTCAACTTCGCTTTGTGCGGCGTCACGTAATTGGTGATTGACGCTGAGAATATGAAGTTCTTTGCCGTGCGCTGCGCAATGGTTTGCCAGTAAATGGGCAAGCGCCATACTGTCCCCACCACCAGAAACGCCAATGGCCAAGACTGGTGCATTTTTAATGTGATCCGCATAGTTATGCATTATGCGATCAAAACTGGCTTGATCTAATGGAGGCGATAAATTCGGGCTGAGCATTTCTGTCATAGTGACCTTGCGTTACGATGCGCAGCCAAGTTTTTTAGCTTCTTGCTTGGCGCGGCTAAGTACAGGCGTTTCAGGTGTATTCTTTTTCACCAGTTGTAAAAGCGCAATACATGCATCTTCTTTTTTGCCCATGCCCGCTAATGATAAACCCAATTTCAAAAGATTATCATTGGTTTTATTGCTGTCTGGGTGGCTTTGATAGCCTTGGGCAAATATACGCGCTGATTCGCTATATTGTTTTTGTACGTAATATGTCTCGCCAAGCCAATATAGTGCATTTGGAGTAAGGGCGCTGTCTTTATAGGTTTCAAGGAAGGCTTTGAAACCATCTTGTGCGGCAGGGTAATCACCATCTTTTAATGCAGCGAAAGCACGCTCATAGTCTTTCGTGTCGCTCTTCCCAAAGCTAAGTGTGCTGTTGAGGTCTGGCTGTTGAGTATGTGTATTGCTGTCATTACCTGTGGCGTCTAAAGGCGCGGCGCTAATTGTCAGCGGGCCATTCTGTGTTTGTTGATTATATGCAAGGCCTGGTGGTACTTGCTGAGGTGAAAGGGCGGCAGGGTTATTTTGGGCTGCGTTGGATTGAAGTTTATTGAAGCGGAAATTAAGTTCTTCAATTTGACCTGTTAATTGCTGCATTTGGTTTTCAATAGCACCCAAACGATTTTCAATAGAAATGCTGTAGCTGCTTTCTAATTGTTGATCGGTATTCATGGTGCTTTGTGTTGTCGCAATGCTTGGCTTTTCAGATAAATCGCCTTTATATACAGCGCGACTTAAGGTCGTGATATCGCGTTCTATGCGCTGCATACGCTGCGCAAGGTCATTGTTCTGTGCATAGGCTGAGCTACCACCAATGCTGGTTGCGGTAAAAGCCATAAGGGTCATTAATATATATGTGCGCATGTTAAACCTATTGTTTTACAGAACGTTTCGTTTCTTAACGTTGATTACTCTTTATTTAGGTCAGGCATATAGTAAAAGCGACCTAAATTTGTAGCATTAATTCGGCCTCTATAAAGGCCCTCGTAAAGTGCAATGAAGCCGGCAATATAAAGAAACGAAAAGGGTGAAGTGTTTCTTTTTTGCCGGCTGCATCAAAATAAGTAGGATTTATTCGACGATTGTAACGCCGCGACGATTTTGTGCCCATGATGTTGGGTTTGAACCGAGTACAGCAGGGCGCTCTTTGCCATAGCTGATAACATTAATACGGCTGGCATCAACGCCCAGAGCCATAAGGTAACGGCGCATTGAGTTTGCACGGCGTTCACCTAAAGCAAGGTTGTATTCGCGTGTACCGCGTTCATCAGCATGACCTTCAACGGTTAGGCTGATATTCGGGTAACGGTTAAGCCATTCAGCTTGCATGCCCAAAGTTGCTTGGCCTTCTGCGTTTAGATCGTGGCTGTCATAGCCAAAAAATACGCGGTCGCCAATGTTAACAACGAGGTCTTGCTGTGTACCAGGCGCCGGGCCATCTAATGCCATTGCATCATAGCTTCCATCAGCGCTGGTTCCGGCTGTAATGCCTTCGCGCTCACTTACAGATAAATCAGTTTGGGATGTGTCGCCGGCACATGCCGTGACAAGTAAAACGAGGCTTAATACGATAAGATTACGGAATGGCATGTTAATAGGTCCTTTTAAAACATTTATAAATAGACGATAGACTCGAATTTTAATTTTAATAAATAATATAAACTTGAAGGGCTTCCCGCAAGTTAAGCGCTTATAGCCTTGCTATGTTATACCCAGATTTATCATTTGGGCGATGGGGGCAAGCAGGGCCTTTATGTATTACTTAGATTTATTATTTAGATCTTTTTATGGCCGTGTCTAGAGCGTTGTCACAAAAGGTCGCGATGTATTTGTTCTATGAACATCAAGGCATCGGCACGGTCTTCAGCATAAGGGGCGAGGGCGATGTATTTTTCCAAAGTTTCTATGGCTTCGTGTCCCATAGTATTCTTCGCGAGTAAAACCCCCTTATCGAGCAGCAAACGATATTCACTCGGCGCTATTTTCTCGGTGGCGAGGACTGTGTCTAAAGCGCCCTCATAATCTTCTGCGGCAATTTGGCGCTTTTTTATGTTGTTTTGCAAACGCACTAAAATGTCGCGTTTATTGGCGGCTTGATAATAATCCTGACTTAATTCCGCCTCAGGGCCTTTGACATGCTTTATGATTTGGCGAAGCTCTGCTGCGCCTGCCTTGCGCGCAAGGTTAAATGGATCGAATAATATGGGTGATCCGCCTGTCGTTAGTCTGATTAAGAAATGCCCGGGAAAATTGATGCCTTCGGCGGGGATGTTCAGCCGCTCGCAAACCTCAAGATAGAGAATAGATAAAGCAACAGGTAGCCCCATCGCATTATCCATCACATAGCATATATCGGCATTATCAATTAGCTCGTAATGTTCAACATTGCCGTGATAATTATGCTGCTGTACAAAGACTTGCTCTAAGGCTGTGTATTGATCCTCGCTCGCTATTTCAGATGCGGGGCTAAGGGCGGTGAGTTTATCGTGCGTTTCTTGTGTGAGGCGTGTGATTTGGTGATCGTAGCGTTGCAGTGAGCGGTTGGGGTGGCGCAGTCCAGACAAGGCCAGAGCCGTCTTAAACAAATCTATTTGATCTGCCGGTTTTTGGCCTTGTTCGACAAGAAAGTCTAATATGTCTGATCGATTATTATTAAGCATTACGACCTTGTGTTTATACTTATTGCTGTAAGCTTTCGCTCTCGACATTTTTTACGGCTGTGGATGTGTCCGTATAGCTCTGTTCGCTGGTTTGCGTTGAATAGCCTGTCGTATCGTTTACTTCTTCGGTTAAACGAATATAGCTAATGACTTGTTGGACATTAGAAATGCTGCGCGCAACTTCAATAATGCGGTTGGTTTCAGCCGGAGAATGCGAAACGCCCATTAAATAGACGGTGCCTTGCACGGTATCAATTGTGTAATTAATGGATTGGATTTCTTTATCAACTGTGATCTTTGCGCGGATTTGTGTTGTTATCCATGTGTCTGTGAAAAAGCCCTTTACGCCTGCGCTTTCTGCAACGCGGATTTCGTTAATGACTTGTTTTACGCCCTCAGGCTGCCACGCAAGGCGGATGGCCTCGACGCGTTGTTCAGGATCTTGAACTACGCCCGTAATAAGCACGCGGCCATTTTTTACAGTCAGGTCCAACTTTCCAAAGGTTTCCACATTATATTTAAACCATAAATCGCTAATTTGAGTGTTAATCCAAAAATCTTTAGCGGATTGTGATAGGCCACCTTCTTTTGCGGCAGACATGCCAGCAATGGCGCCTGCGCCAGTCGCTACGCCCAAAGCTGTGCAGCCTTGAAGCAAAAATGCCGCTGTTGCGAGACCAAGTAAGGAGAACTTTAGACGAATCATGGCGTGAGAACCTTTGTAATAGATGGGATTATTGTAACCATGCATTTTTGATATGCACAATTGAGTATGGCTGTGCGCAGGCTATAATGTCAAAGCGAAGTGTATAATTAGGGGTATTTCCCTGCGTATAACGTGAATTATGGGCGATAAAATGTTCCGCGGCGCGACTTACGCGTTTTTGTGTTCGGATGGGGACGGCGTAAAGAGCATCTGTTTTGTCGGCGCGATATTTAACTTCAATAAAGGCGGTTATGCGCCCTTTTCTTGCGATAATATCGATCTCGCCAACGGGGGTTTTATAATTCTTGGCGATGATTTTATAGCCTTTGCAGCGTAAATAAAGGCGCGCTATATATTCAACCATATAGCCTCGTTTATATGCGGCGGCACCGCTGCGCTGTTTTTTTGATGGCCGTTGAGCGTTCATCGCCTCACTCGTTTTTTATTCGTCTTGTTTGAGCTCTAACGCATATTGATAAACCGTCTTACGTTTCTCGCCGCTTAAGGCGGAGACAATATCGACAGATTCTCGCAGGCTATGTTTCTTCAAATGCTCACGCAGTGAGCTATTGATCTCTGCCTCACCAAAGCTTTCTTCATCGCTATCACTTGGCCCAGATATAACGAGGACAATTTCCCCTTTAGGTGGGCCATCTTTTTCAATGCGTTCGATTTGTGCATCGACATGTTCCCTTTGCACATCTTCAAAGCGTTTGGTTAATTCACGCGCAATGGCCATTTTTCGGTTGCCCAGAACTTTGCTAATTGATTTTAATGTCGCTAATAATCGTGGCGCAGCTTCAAAGGCGATTAATGTGCCCGGTACGGTTTTCCATTCTTGAAACAAGCCATCGCGGGCTTTTTGTTTATTGGGCACAAAACCAAGAAAACAAAATTTGTCACTCGGCAGAGCAGAGAGTTGCAAGGCCATTAAAGGGGCGCTCGCCCCCGGCATACTGCTCACGTAATAGCCCGCCTGCGTGACATCACAAATTAATTTGTAACCAGGGTCTGATATAAGCGGCATACCGGCATCGCTTATCAGCGCGACAATTTTGTTTTCGGATAGGGCTGTTAATATTTTATCGCGGCGACGTGGCGCGTTATGGTCATTATAAGAAATTAATTGAGTTTTAATTCCGAAATAAGATAGCAATTTACCACTAGTGCGCGTATCTTCACAGGCGATCAGATCAGCCTTTTTTAACAGCGCTAAGCCGCGCAGTGTCATGTCTTGTAAGTTGCCTATCGGTGTGGCCACCAAATAGAGGCCAGAGACAAAATGATTTTGAGAATGATTTTCTGAAGGGTTGACCATGGGGGTTCGCTGATTTACCAATGCTATTATAAATTTATATATTTCTAAATTAACTATAGTCGTTTAATGGGGCTTTTGCTAATGCGCAATTCTTTTTATAAGAAAAAAATATTTCTATTCATCACGCTTCTCACATTAAGTGGTTGTGTAAGCAGTGGGGGCTATAAAAACCCGTGGAAGGTCAATGAACGTTCCGCCAGTGCGAGCCAAGCGCCAAGTACGCTGTCCTCAGCTGTTGAATGGCCGAATGCGGCTCAGAATGCTTCAGGCCATAATGTTCATAGTCAGAATAATCAAGGCGCATTGGTTCTGGGCGAAAACGGACTTCTTGTAGAAGGCCAAGAGCGCTATGACAGCCCTTATCGCGGCACTATCGGTTACGGCCAAAATGGAGCGCACAGCCAAGTTAATGAAGGTGCGGCATTAAACGCGATGTCACAAAGCCATCTTTATGGTATGCCACCAAGCCCGTCTGCTGCTGTGCGCGTCGCTTTGCTCGCGCCGCTAACGGGCAAGGCAGCGCATATTGGGGAGTCGTTTTTAAATGCCAGCCAAATGGCTTTGTTTGATTTAAAGATGAACGATTTTGAAATCGCGCCATATGATACACAATCAACGCCAGAAGGTGCCCGCCAAGCGGCGACTAAAGCGATTAATGAAGGCGCCACATTGATTTTGGGCCCTTTATTTGCTGATTCTGTGCGCGCTGTGCGCAGCGTCGCCGCGCGTAGAAACGTGTCCGTTATTGGTTTTTCTACTGATTGGACAACAGCAAGCTCAAATAGTTACGTCATGGGCTTTATGCCGTTTACGCAAGTGCAGCGCATCGTTCAGCACGCCGCAAAAAAAGGCTATCGTAAAATTGGTGTGATTGCGCCAGATGATTTATACGGGCAAGCGGTTATCAATACTTACTTAGAAGAAGCGGGGCGTTACGGCATTCAAACCGTTGATATTGTACGCTTCAAGCCGGGCGTTGACGATATTTCGCTGCGTATCAGAGAGTTTTCAAAATATGATGAGCGCCGCGATGAGAAGGGCGAGTTATTTAAGCAATACGAGCTGCCATTTGATGCGGTTCTCATGGCCTTTGGCAGTGAGCAAGCGATTGCCGTTTCCAATTTGCTGACATTCCATGATTTGGACCCGCGCCGCGTTAAGCGTCTAGGCACAGGCCTTTGGGATGACACAGCCTTGATTGGTGAAGACAATTTGAATGGCGCGTGGTTCGCTGCGCCATCACCCGATCTGCGTCAGTCGTTTATTGCGCGTTATAATATGCTTTTTGGCAAGCAACCGCCGCGCCTCGCCTCGCTTGCTTATGACGCAACCGCATTGTCGATTGTGCTGGCTAAGAATGGCCTTAATCAGGGGCAGCCGCCATCTTATGGCCGTGAATATTTAACAAATCCAAATGGCTTTTCTGGTATTGATGGCATTTTCCGCTTTCATGCGAATGGCTTAATTGAGCGTGGTTTGGCTGTGTTGGAACTGAACCGTGGTAAAATTAAGATCATTGAAGCGGCGCCATCCACATTCATGAGCCCGAATCTATAGTTCAAGCGAACCATAAACAACCCGTGTTTATTTAATGAAACAGCGAGCCCTAATCTTAGGAAGGCTCGCTGTTTTTTTTTGATATGATGATTATTGAGGCTTATTGCATAATATAAAGGTTTGATAATTCTTTACTGATTTGTTCAAAGGTCTCAACCAAGTCATCCTGAGACGGCGCATCAAAGTATTTTGTGACATCACTTGCACAACGCTCATAATAGCCCTTACTGGTCTCGCTGACGCCGCTTGAAAAGGTGACGGTATAGATTTGAATGCCCTGTTTTTTCATTTCCGTGCAAGTTTCTTCAAAACGTCTATTTAGATCGGTAACAGAGACATCATGCGTTCTTGTGCCGCCATAGGCACTATAATCTGAATTCATGGTGTTGTTACCGTCGGTCATCATGACGGCCACTTTCTGCCAAATCAAATCTTCAAAGGGCGCGCCTTCTTGGAAAGGGAAGTTCGGTGATAATAAGCGATAGCCCCAAACCATGCCTAAGTTACCATATGTGTAGCCATAGGCGTTTAACTTGGATATTCTATTTTTAAGGTAAGTGCTATCCGTGGTTAATGGCACAACATAGGCGGTGTTACATTGGTAGTTTGCGCCATATCGGCTGTTATAATAATCGGCATTATTACGATTATTGCGGTTGTTTGAATCATTGAAATATGAACGATACATCTCCCATGTCCAATCGGCTTGCGAATCCTCCGTGTCTTCAGGGTGGTCGCGTGCAAGTATACAGCCATGCCACTGATATTTATTGCTTTGGTCGAAGTTTATATCATCAGAGTCGCTCATATATCTGTCTGAATTTGGTGCTGTGACAAAGGGGTCGCCATATGTGTCCCCATCCGGTGTGAGGCCGATTCCATAGGGGCCAACATTCACAGCAGAGCTATAAGGCACCATACCAATTTTAATGGTGTCGTCATCAGAGGAGCGGTCATATAATATATCGACAAAGTTTGTTGCTGCGGTTCTTAATGCGGCAATATTATTATTTGTACTCATTGACCCTGTTACATCTAAGACCATCATGACTTCAAGTCCACGTACTTCGCGCACAACCTTGGTATCTGTTGATGCTTCGGCTGAATTAATGCCCAAAATACTCAAGAATATTGTGTTCACAGAAACGGAGGCTGAAACCACCAGATTGTCATCACCAATCGTGACAACGATATCGATAATTTCACCAAGCTCATTATCCGTATAATTAGCGGCAATAAAGTCTTTAACGCGCTGTATGACTTCAGCCTCGGTTAAAGAAGATGAGCCTGCAGCGGCTAGCGCAGCGGCATCAATGGCGTGCTCAAGGCGTTTTTTAGCCAAGTAAATTTGCCCCGTATCAATGGCCATACCCATTGATCCCAGTATGGCAGGCATGGTTAAGCTGATAATTACGGCGGAGGCCCCAATCGTCGAGCATAAATAGGAGCGCATAATCTCTGCGCCTTTTGACTTCATCGCTTTAAATTTGTTAATCATAATTCCTCACACACCCAGTTTTTAATTATTTAGCTTTCGCTCTTATTTTTTGTTTATTTAATTATTCAAAGTAAACGACGGAGCTTTTTCGTCCTCGCGCATAGGCGACTTCTTCCATATTAAATTCGGAAATAAAGAAGGCAAAAAAGAAGGGGATATACTTGTATTGCATTACAACGCCTAAAACGCCCTCACCAGGGTTGGCTAACGTATCCATTTGCCCTGTTAAATCTGTATGGCCTGTATAACCAGACGATGTTGCCTCGCCTTCAGTGACCATGTCGCCATCATTATTAAAACGCACAGATTTTATTTGATAATCCAGACTGCTCGTGTCATAGGGGGACATCGCCAAGCGGCCAGCCTCAATGGCATCATTAACATCTTGCGCTGATGCAATGGGGGAACGCGCGATTAAATCAGCTGTGATCTGCGAGGCGCTCATGACTTTTTGATTAATGATCATGGCTTGGCCGATGTCATAAGTGCCCATTAATAAGCTAAATAATATAGGGAAGATCATTGCAAATTCGGTCGCTGCAAAGCCCTTATCCTCTTTTAGCCATGTGTTTACTATGCGCCGTATCATGTTCTATCTTTCTTTAATCTTCAAAATCATAAGGCTCTGTTTGTAAGACTACGGTTGAAATCATTAATCGTGTGCCATCACTATTATCTTGAAAAAACTGGCTAATAATGGGCGTTTTTAAGGGGTATTTATAGACGGCGCGAATAAGAACAACGTCACTTACGCCGCCTGCGTTAAAGCCTTGGCTTTGAAATGCGCCCTCATTGTCAAAATTGGCCGTATTGCCCGCTGCACCACCAAATCCGGCATCGAGCGTAATCACTTCATATTCAATATCGGCGCAATCCGCCAATATGCTCATTGTATTACACAGGGCTTGTTCAAATAAGTCCTGCCCATCGGACGCTGAAGCGGCTTGCTGCACTTGTCCAACCCGCACGAGGCGCGCCGCATCGCTCGTGGCCCCCTCTAAGACTATAGAAGAGGTAAACATTAAGGCTATTTCTATGATCCCAATAATAAGATAAGTCAGCGGAAGTATAACAAAGGCAAGCTCGATAGCGGCAACGCCATCGTCATTATTTTTGTAACTCTGTGTAAACTTACGCATTGAACTGACCCAATAGATGCTCTGTAATGGCTTTGTCTATGTTTTGTCGACATATGATGACGTGCACATATATATGTACACGCCACCAGACATGTAGACCCATTACAAGAATACATGTTCGGGGTTGCCAAAGTCTTAAATATGTATCGTGTTTTAGGTATATTTAAGCTAGTTTTTAAAGGGATTCTAAGTGGTCGCAAAGGAGCAGAATAGCGTGCTGTATCGTTCAAGCATCTTTGTCGGGAAGAATGAAGCCATCTTTATCAAGGCGTAAATCGCCTGCGACCTTGTCGCCCCAGCGTTTTTTGAGCTCTAGCTTGCGATCTTCTATACTGTTGACACGCTTATCGGCTTTTTGGATCATTATATTGGCGACAATGCCGACAATCGACCAGTTGATCAGGTAGCCTATGGCGGCAGCGGAGTAGATAACGACAATTGTAGCGGGCTGCGTGGCTAGGTTAATGGCGTAGTCTACTTGATGTCTGGTTGTTACCAGATCCAACCAAAAAGGAAAAGCACCAGCAAAATTCATAAAGCCAATGGTGTATGACTTTAAATGTTCTTTACTGCGGTCGGCAATAAGAGTCACAAATGTCGGAATCATCGCAATGAGCAGAAAGACAGCAGAGGCGATAAAGATTGCAGAGGCGATAATCGCAACAGAGAGCAACATTTGGCCTTTAAAGCTGAGTTTTTTCTTTTTTGTTTTTTTACGTGCCATAACTTAAAAAATCCCGCCCTTTGTATATTGTAGGAAAGTACTGGCTAAGATGACGATGGCGGCAAGCACGCCCGCAATAATAGCCGCGATTTCATAGCCTGTGCCTTGACCGAATTTAGGGTTAAATTCTAATTGATCCTCGAGAAAGGCTTGTTCTTCATTTATCTTCATATATTCATTTAAAGCGGTAACGAACTTACCTTTATCTGTATTTTTTGTTTTCATGTCATTGACTAGACGCGCCAGTTTGGGAATATCACCACTTTGGCTCGCTGTATCGGCTTTTGCCTTGATTTCATCTTGTAGTATTTTGTCATGAAAATGACTGAGTAAGGGGGATATATAAGTCACTAAAGCGCGCGCAAGATTTGGTAAAGGGGTCATGCCGCCACGTTCTTGGATATTCGCAAAAATCGTTAATAGGCTCGCTCTATATACATACATGTCCTTGGTGTTGAGGTTCGGGAGTTCTTTGTTAATGATTTTTTTATCTCTGGCCATAAGAAATCCAGCGATATGGTTGTCCATAAAGCCATCTGTTTTGTGGCTTTTTGAACAAATGTCTTCAAAGGCATAAAGCAAATCTTCAGGCGAGCGTACAACGTATTTACTTAATAGATCGCTTAAGCAAGGGCATTCTGGGCATAGATAGTATAAATTACCTTCCATGCCATAGCCTATTTTACGAAGTTTTGCATTGACTTGCGCTGATTCAAAACGAGATTTTATAGAGCCCGTATCAACTTCAAGATCCTCTGCGAGACTACACCAAAAAGCAGCGAGATTATGCGTGATCATTTCGTCAAGGGCCGTGACGCTCAATTTGTTACCCATAAGATATGCTGCGAGGTAACCCATGCCCTCAGGCATAGCTATTATATCTTTGTAGAGAAGGGGGGTGTTCGGGTGCAGTGCTGTTATTGTTTTGCTAACAACTCTATCGGGGTAACTTGCATCCTGTCCATTTTTCGATGCTGATTCCTGTGCCGCGGCAATATTGGCTGAGAGGCGTGCACTGGTCAAAGAGCGCTTCACCCATGTATCAAATCCATCGCTAACGACGGCTTTATTGGCCGCTTGCGGGTTGAATTGTAATTCATAAGCCAGTAATTCGGGGCGAATAATGGGGTGGCCTCCATAACCAAAAGCGCGCGTGGCTTTAACGCGCGAAAAGGAGCTTTTTTTTGGGCTTAATCGTTTACCATCCATCCATGCGAGGACCTCTTCAATATTCCAGCGTTGTTGCCAGTCGTCATGGAGCGTACCGCGAATTAACTCCATTAAAGGGCCTGTATTCCGCTGATGGGTCGTGAAAAAGCTGTAAGTACCCAGTTCAATACGTTGGCGCATGATCGCCGCTTCATCCATTTTTGCAAAAGGGTCATCTTTACGCATTAGGGTGATAATGGTTACGCCAAGCGCAAAGATATCATCAGAAAAAGTCGAAGGACCGCGCGCATAAGGCGCGATCATGGCTTTTTCAATAGGCATATAGATTGAGGGCTGGTGAAATGTTGGTGGCGCTGATAGGGCCTCGCCTAACATGATATTGTCGAAGTTTGAGGCGTTACCGTCAAATAAATTAGTGGCTCGTATGCCCCCATGCACTAAATCAGAATCGCGTAGCTCGAGCATTAAGATGACCAGAGGCTTGATGATTCCGTTCAATAAGCGTTCATGCTTCATACCAAGGGCTTGAGGGCTGCTTGCAGGCAAGATTGGTTTACCAAGCGTATCTTCATAAACAAAAACATAGCGTTGGCGCTGTTCTGGGGGCCAATACACAACGCCAGCGGCAACAATGCGCACTATGTTGGTGTTGGCTAGCTGAGAAAACTTACTGGTTAAGAAGGTGCGTGGAACAAGAAAGTTTTCGCAAATAATCGCAAAACAGGCTTTACCGCTGCTTGTTTTCGCAGCGTAAGCTTTTAGGTCATTCGTGTCTAAATGCGGCAGCGGTTGATCGGCTAGGATTTCAATATCACTGCCTAATTTTGCAATGTTATTTGAATGTTGCGCCAATCCTTGGCGGTTTTCTTCTGCGGCTATTTTCTTGTCGTCTTGCTTTTCTGCCAAAACGAACCTCTTTATCGTTAAATCTTTATTCGGGGGATACGCGATTCTGCACGTATATAATTGTATTTTACGCGTTTTTTAGGTTTTTTAAAACCCTTATAATAATATTGACGATTTGCAAAATAGATCGCCATCAGGTAATGGTTAATTTCAAGTCGTTTTGAGCGGTCAATTTCAAGTCTACAGCTTTGGCTTAAAGCTTGGCGCGCGGAATTTAGTATAGAAACATTGGATAGATTAAGAATGAATAAGCGTTATTTTGGTACAGATGGTATTCGCGGCCGAGCGAATAAGTTCCCCATGACGATAGATTTTGTACAGAAAGTGGCCATAGCGGCTTCTGCAACGATGATTTTGGGTAAAGATTCTGTGCAAACTAAACGCGTCCTTATTGGTAAAGATACGCGCGAGTCGTGTTATATGCTCGAACAAGCTTTGGCCTCAGGCTTTTTATCTATGGGGGTTGATGTGATTCTGGTCGGCCCTATTCCCACGCCTGCTGTGGCGATGTTGATGCGCTCACTGCGTTGTGACCTTGGTATTATGGTGTCAGCCTCTCATAACCCTTATTACGATAATGGCATTAAAATCTTTGGTGCTGATGGGTATAAAATATCCGATGGCCAAGAATGTGATATTGAACGTTTTGTCGATAAAGGTATTGATGAATCAGTTTA
The DNA here is from genome assembly GCA_963977125.1 of uncultured Micavibrio sp. Taxonomy (GTDB): domain Bacteria; phylum Pseudomonadota; class Alphaproteobacteria; order Micavibrionales; family Micavibrionaceae; genus UBA2705. The sequence continues at coordinate 280,186 of CAXBNJ010000002.1, read as the reverse complement.
TGTGTCAGGTGATTTGGGTAAAGCAAGCCGTTTGGATGATGCACATGGGCGTTACCTTGAGTATGTGAAGTCGGCTTTACCGCGCTTTTTTGATTTCTCAGGTTTAAAAATAGTGGTCGATGCGGCTAATGGCGCGGCCTATAAAATAGCGCCTAAACTGCTTTGGGAATTAGAGGCTGATGTGATTGCGATGGGTGATAAACCCAATGGACGCAATATTAACAAAGAATGTGGCGCGACAGATACTCGTGCATTACAAGATGCGGTGTTAGCGCATGGCGCACATATCGGTTTGGCCTTGGATGGTGATGCTGATCGTCTAATCGTTGTTGATGAGAAGGGTAAGATTGTTGATGGCGATCAGCTTATGGCTGCTTTGGCGCTTGAAATGGATAAGCATGGCGATCTACGCCATAAAACATTAGTCGCAACCGTCATGTCGAATTTGGGCATGGAGAAGTTTTTACGTTCACGCAAAATTGACGTGAAGCGCACTTCGGTCGGTGATCGTCATGTCGTTGAAGAGATGAAAAAGGGCGACTTTACGTTAGGCGGCGAACAATCAGGGCATATTATTCTGGGGCATCACAGCACCACAGGGGATGGCCTGCTGGCCGCTATGAAGGTATTACAGTTCTTGAAGCAATCGGGACAACCCGCGAGCGAGGCTTTGCGTTTATTTGAGCCCATGCCGCAAATTCTTCAAAATGTCCGTTTTGAAGGGGAGAGCCCTTTAATGCAAGAATCAGTACAAGCCGCGATTAAACAAGCAGAGGAGCAGCTGGACCAAACAGGGCGCGTTCTGGTTCGTCCCTCAGGGACAGAACCGCTAATCCGCGTTATGGTTGAAGGCGAGAAAACAAACGAAATAAAGGCAATTGCGGATAATTTATGCGCGATCATAGCACAGCGCTAAGTTGGGATTAACTCTGCTGTGCGGTGGTAAGTTGATATTTTACTAAATTACTTCTTTACTTATTTATGAATATCGCTAAGCTACAAAGATGGACTTTCTATAAGACGAGTTCAGCCCTGTATCAATATAAAGGCATATATAAGCTGTTGATACAGGTTTAAAAAAGCTAAAAAAAGTATCTAAAACAGGGAGAACTATATCATGTCACAAGATTTGGCTTGTACGCGCATTGAAGCGAGAATACTCGAAAGTATCACTTTTTCTAAAGAAACTGTCGCGTCTGAAATGCATTTAGCAAAAGTACTCCTGAGTGAAGCTCAGGCACTACAAGTATTAGAGTTCTTCGGCGAAGATGTCGGCGTGAACCTTGTTAATAACATCAATACTGTCATTGATGAGCTCTCCGTGCAGAGCCGCGAAAAAGAAGTTGGCTTTGTTAAGCCTACAGGCGCACCAAAAGCGCTGAGCTTTACACCCGAGTGCAAACATATATTTCAAGCATGGAAAACAGAGCGCGAAAACGGCGTGAAAACCTCACCAGTTGAATTACTCGCGCGTTTATTAGAAGAGCTCGATGGCTCACAAGTTTCAAATATTTTCAAAGCTGAGGGCGTTAACGCCAAGGGCTTGCGTTATGCCGAAGAACATAATGAAACACCACCAGCCGAAATCACGGGCATCAAGAAGTTCTTTGAGCCTAAATACCTTACAAATATGAATAAACAAGCCGTTAATGGTGAATTTGAGCCGTTTTTTGGTCGTGAAGATGAAATCAATAAAATGATCCGTATCCTTTCGCGTCAACGTAAGCCGAACCCGGCTTTGGTTGGCGAGGCTGGCGTTGGTAAAACGGCGCTTGTTGAAGGTTTGGCATCACGTATTGAAGCGGGTGATGTGCCTGATGTTTTAAAGAATGCGCAGGTTGTTAGCCTTGATGTCGGTGATTTGACTGCGGGGACTAAATATCGTGGTGATTTTGAAAAACGCGTCAAAGAACTGGTTAAAAACCTCGAAGATGAAACTGATGTTGTTCTCTTTATTGATGAATATCACACAGTTGTTGGCGCAGGCGCGGCAGGTGGCGGCGATTTAGATTTGTCCAATATGCTTAAGCCTTTATTGGCGCGCGGTAAAATTCGCCTAATTGCGGGCACGACACCCAAAGAGTTTAAAAACACGATACGCAAAGATGCTGCCTTAAAACGCCGTACGCAAGAAGTGCGCATTGAGGAGCTGAGCGAGGGCTATACGATTATGGCTTGCCGTAAATCCGTTCAGGATATGCTCGGCCCTAAACATGGCGTTGAATATAGTGATGAGGCAATTAAGACCGCAGTGCAAATGTCGAAACGTTATATGCCAGAAGGTAAATGGCCTGATACGCCATTGGATATTTTGGATGATGCTGGTGCGCATTTGCGCGTTGAGTATAATGACGAGGATGAGCGTAAGAAGCATATTGTTGGCGTGAGTGAGATCATGTCGATTATTGCTGAAAATACAGGTATTGAATCAGCGCGCCTTGATGCGGGTGATGGTGAAGCGTTAAGAGAGCTCACTGGTAACCTGAAAAAGAAAGTCTTCGGACAGGATGAGCCCGTTGAAGCGCTAGCGCGCGCCTTTAAAAAGGTGAATGCTGGGCTTGGTCGTTTAACGGGTCCAATGGGCGTTTATGTTTTGGCGGGGCCGACTGGCGTTGGTAAAACTGAGCTGGCCAAAGCGCTTGCTGATGAAACAGGTATGCATTTTGCGCGTTTTGATATGTCGGAATATGCTGAGGCGCATTCTGTTGCACGTTTAAAAGGCGCGCCTCCGGGCTATATTGGCCATTCTGATGGCGGTCAACTGACGGAAGAAATTCGCCAGCATCCATATTCTGTTGTGCTTCTTGATGAGATAGAGAAAGCTCACCCAGATGTGTTAAAGGTTTTTCTTCCGACTTTTGATGATGGTCGTATGACAGATGGCGAAGGGACGACTATTGACTTCAGCAATACAATTTTTGTTCTAACCACTAATTTGAAAGATGAATTCGGTACGCGTCCGCCTGTTGGCTTTAATGAGCAAGTACAGCCAGAGAACGAAAGTAATCCTTACCAAAAAGCTGTTAAGGACGCATTCCCAAATGAGCTTTATAACCGCGTCGATGCTGTTTTTGCCTTTGATCACTTAGAAAAAGATGTTGTGCGTTTAGTGCTTGATAAGTTGATTAAAAAACGGACAGATAGTTTATTTGCGCATAAAGCGATTGAGATTGAAATATCTGATCTCGCTCGTGATTTTATTGCCAATGCGGGCTATGATAGAGAAATGGGCGGTCGTCCTATGGATCGCGCTATTGATAAATATATTGCAACAGATGCTTTGATAGATGAAATTCTATTTAGCGATCTGAAAAATGGCGGTACTGTTTCCATAGATTTGGAAAATGGTGAAATTACGCATAAATTTAATGCAACAGCCATACCCAAAGCCGTTTCGAATGATAATGACGCTGATGCGAGCATTGAATCAGAAGACAAAAACAAAGGCCCAGATAAAGGCCCACATCAAGCGATTAACCATCCGAAGTAAGCGGGTTATCGTGTAGAGAATATAAAGCGCGCCTCATTATGCAGGCGCGCTTTTTTGTTTTTCTGCGCATAAGGGGCAATTGAGTCTTGACCTGATGGGCCAATATATGCGAGTAGTAATCGTAATTTACTGGTTCAGTAAAGCAATTTCCCTCCATTGAATTACATGTTTTGCGCGCGCTGTTGTTAGCGCGGCGTTTTTTGTTTGAACGATTCTGTAGAAAAAGGAAAACAGATCATGGCAAATGTTGCAGTCATTGGGTCTCAATGGGGTGATGAAGGTAAAGGTAAGATAGTCGATTGGCTATCCTCACGCGCGGATGTGGTTGTACGCTTCCAAGGCGGCCATAATGCAGGTCACACACTCGTTATTGATGGCGTTGAATATAAACTCAGCCTTTTGCCTTCTGGTATTGTGCGCGGTGGTAAAATTTCAGTTATTGGTAATGGCGTTGTCGTTGACCCTTGGGCGCTTTTAAAAGAGATTGGCGTTGTTAGCGCTAAGGGCGTTGATATTGGTCCGCATAATTTGCGTTTGGCTGAAAATGCTAACTTGATCTTGCCTGTTCACCAAAAACTTGATGCGGCTCTTGAAGCGGCACGCGGCGAAGCAAAAATTGGTACTACGGGGCGCGGTATTGGCCCTGCCTATGAAGATAAAGTTTCTCGCCGTGGTATTCGCGTTTGTGATCTGCGTGATGACGCTTTGTTAAAAGAAAAAATTGAAAGCCAATTATTGCACCATAATGCTTTGCTTAAAGGCCTTGGCGCTGATCTTATTGACGCAGGCAGCGTTTATAATGACTTGCTCGAAATTCGTGATGAAATATTGAGCTATGCTGACGTTGTTTGGCGCACATTAGAACAAGCCAAAATCGATCGTAAGAAAATCCTCTTTGAAGGTGCGCAAGGTATTATGCTTGATGTTGATCATGGTACATATCCATTTGTAACATCATCGAACACGGTATCTGGTCAAGCCTCTACAGGGTCAGGCGTTGGCCCTAAATCTGTGGGCTATGTTTTGGGTATTACCAAAGCCTATACAACGCGCGTTGGCACAGGCCCATTTCCTACGGAGCTTTTTGATGAAGACGGCGAACGTCTTGGCAAACGTGGCCGCGAATTTGGCGTTGTAACAGGCCGTAAGCGTCGCTGCGGTTGGTTTGATGCTGTTTTGGTACGCCAAGCGCTTACTATTGGCGGCGTCGATGGTATCGCCTTGACGAAGCTTGACGTTCTTGATGGTTTTGATGAGCTTAAAATCTGCGTCGGTTATGAAGTCGATGGTGAAGTCCTTGATTATTACCCTTCTTCACAGCTTGACCAAGAAAAAGCCACACCAGTTTATGAAACTATTCCGGGGTGGTCTGAAACGACATATGGCGCAAGAAGCTGGGTTGAATTGCCAGCAGCGGCCGTCAAATATGTTCGCCGCCTTGAAGAGCTTATAGGTGTGCCAGTGGCGCTTCTATCAACAAGCCCAGAGCGTGATGACACAATTTTGGTTACAGATCCGTTTGCTGATAACTAGAGACCTAAAAAATATTCACTATAAAGGCGTCCTATTTGGGCGCCTTTTTTAGTTTTGTGTTCATTGGGCGGCGTATTTTATGCTTAATAAAATAGACATATTAACAAAGAATTAATTTTTGTTAACTGTTTGTTAACTCTTTGGCATTATACATATGGCTTCACAAGAGGTCGAAATATGTTTAATAAATGCGAATTCATCATAGGCAAAGACAAGTCTTTAGTTATCATGGTGCCAGAAGCCGTGCCAAAAGGCGAAGCGATGACGATTACTGTCAGTGATGATAAAATTTCCTTTTATAGAGCGGGCGCTGAATTGATCGGTGAGGTGTTTTGCGTATGTGAAAAAACACGCCGCTGCCTGCGCAAGAAATCTCGCGTTGGTCTTATCGAGGCCATAAATGGTCGTCCATCTTTCCCCGTCTATATTGCGACCACAGCACGGGTTGTTGATTTGGTTGAACATGACATGTTGTCTCTCATCTCGAAAGCGGCGTAATATTTCTATAGATTACTTTTAAATACTCTTAGACCGAAGGTTAAAAATACTATAAAATAATGAACTGAGGGTTGTGCTCTCTGTATTTATTTTAGGAGTGTTCTATGCGGAAAGTTGCACTAATTACCGGCGTGACAGGCCAAGACGGGTATTATCTGAGTAAGTTTCTGTTATCTAAAAACTATGAAGTGCATGGTATGCGCCAAGCCTTGGCGCATGATGACCGCATATATTTAGCAGCAATCAAAGATAAAATTATTTTCCATTATGGTGATATGACCGATCAAGACTCGCTAGGGAGTATTGTACGAAGGGTAAAGCCTGACGAGCTGTATAATCTGGCAGCGCAAAGCCATGTCGGGGTCAGTTTTGAAGTGCCTTCTTACACAAAAAACGTAAACGGGGTCGGGGTTGAACGTTTATTATCAGCTGTCCGGCAATATGCGCCAAATTGCCGGTTCTATCAGGCGGGCACATCAGAATTATTTGGCAATAGCCCCGCCCCGCAAAATGAGCATTCACCATTTTCGCCGCAAAGCCCTTATGCAGAAGGTAAGTTAATCGCACATCAGGCCGTTATGCGTTACAGAGATGAATATGGCTTATTTGCAGTAAATGGGGTTTTATTTAATCACGAAAGCCCATTGCGCGGTGATGGCTTTGTAACGCAGAAAATAGTTAAAGGCGCTTTATCGGTTAAAAGGGATGCTGAGTCCTGCTTGTGTTTAGGAAATATAGATGCGCGCCGCGATTGGGGGCATGCTGCTGATTATGTTGAAGGTATGTGGCATATGCTACAGCAAGATAAAGCAGAGGATTTTATACTCGCCTCAGGAGTGGGCTGTAGCGTGCGTGATTTCACGCGTGAAGTTTTTGCCCAAATCGGATTAGAGATTAAATGGCGGGGGGAAGGGGTGAATGAAGTCGCTATTTTACTTGATACTGGGCGCGTAGTTGTTAAAATATCACCCGAGCTGTACCGCCCTGCTGATGTACATGAGTTATGTGGTGATGCGTCTACTGCTTTACGTCGATTTGGTTGGCGCGCTAAAACATCACGCTCGGCTATGATACACGATATGATTACCGCAGCACAGAATGCCTATCCCTCGCGCCCTTTAATACGGGCAAGCTAAACCTCGTTAAACCCGCCTTACTTGACGCCCATGAAAGTATGTATTTATGAAATTTGATTTATCAGGTCGCTCTGTCTTTATAACAGGCCATAAAGGCATGGTCGGCAGCGCCTTATATCGTGCTTTAAAAACACGCCGTGATATTGTTCTGCTTACCGCAGATCGCGCCGATTTGGATTTAACGGATAATCATGCCGTTAAAGACTGGATGGCGCAGCACCGCCCTGAAGTGGTTATTCATGCGGCAGGGCGCGTTGGTGGAATCGCGCCTAATTCCAAATACCCAGTTGAGTTTCTAAATGAAAATTTATCAATGGCGCAAAATGTGATTAATAACGCACACGCGCATAAGGTTCGTAAATTAGTGTTTTTGGGTTCCTCATGTATTTACCCAAAATCAGCACCATCTCCCATTATGCCCGATAGCTTATTAACGGCGCCCTTGGAACCGAGCAACGAGGCTTATGCTCTGGCTAAAATTGTGGGTGTACGGCTTTGTGCTTATTACCGCCAGCAATATGGCGCAGATTTTATCGCAGCTATGCCGTGCAATCTTTATGGCCCTGCAGATCATTATGATGCCTTTTCTTCTCACGTCATTCCCGCTTTGATTTTGAAAATGCATAATGCGAAAGCAATGGAGCTTAATCAGGTTAAATTATGGGGCAGTGGCCGTGCGCTGCGCGAATTTCTCTATGTTGATGATTTGGCGCAAGGTGTTTTAACAGCGCTAGAATATTATAGTGATGAGACCCCTATTAATATTGGCAGTGGCGCAGAAATATCAATTGCGGACCTTGCCCTAAACATAGCCCAAGTTGTGGGGTATACAGGCCAGATTACTTTTGACGACACACAAGTTGATGGTGTTATGCGTAAGGTCTTAAATAATGAGGCTATTGAATATTTGGGCTGGCGGGCGCAAACAAGCTTACCGCAAGGATTGGCGCAGAGCTATGCTGATTTTATGCTGCGTGATATTGAGCAAAAAATATGAATGAGCAAGCACAAAAAATCACGCCTGTTATCTTATGTGGCGGCTCTGGTCGACGATTATGGCCTTTATCAACCCTTGTTCGGCCAAAGCAATTTATGCGCCTGCGTAAGACGGGCTTAACTTTATTCCAAGAAACGGTTAAACGTTGCGCTGAATTTGAAGCGCCGATCATTGTGACGTCATACTTGTATGAGAAAGCTATAAAAGCACAGTTAAAACAAATTGATGTTGATGATGCGGTTGTGATCGCTGAGCCTGTGCCCAGCAATACGGGCCCAGCCATTGCCATTGCTCTGCATCATTTACAGCGTTGTAATCAGCATGATGCGACTTTGTTGGTTTTGCCCTGCGATCATTTGATGGATGAAGCGGCGCATTTCCCTGCTTTGGTTAAGGGCGCTTATATGGCAGCGCAGGATTACATTGTTTTATTCGGTGTTCGACCAACGGAAGCTATGGCTGAATATGGCTATATAGAAACAGCACAAGGCGCAACGCAGCAGGATTCTGGCGTTGTGCCTGTTTTGTCTTTTAAAGAAAAACCTGATTTAGCGCGCGCTGAAGCATACGTAAAGGCGGGGCGATATTATTGGAATAGCGGTATATTCTTGCTTAGTTTTGACGTGGCTGTGCGCGCTTACCGTGAATATGCACCTGCTTTATGGTATCAGATTCAAAACCTTGACCCGTCGGATTTGCACAAAGATCAGTATGCAAACGTCTTAACGGGCTCATTTGACCATTTGATTGTGGAATATGCACAGAATGTAAAGATGCAGCATATTGCGCTGAAATGGGCTGATATAGGTAGCTGGCGGATATTTATGAAGCACTGGCCGAAATTTCGTATCTTTAACTAATGCCGTAAAGCGTTTATAATTTGCGGCTATAATAAATGACCTGAGCTATGCAGTAATGATGCAGTCATTCTGTGTAAAAACATTCAGGCACTGAACACAGAGAGTAGATGTCATGACAATCAAACAAACGACCAATCATATTTTAATGATCGATCCCGCTGTTTTTTACGCTAATCCTGAAACGATGGATAGTAACCACTACCAAGACGAATCCAGCGCAGGCCCTACGGTTGATAAGACGGCCGAAGCGCATAAAGAGTTTCAAGATTTGCGCGATATATTGGTTGAAAATGGTTTGGTTATAACAGAGCTGCGTGGCCGTGATGATTGCCCAGACCATGTGTTTCCTAATTGGCTGTCTACAATGCCTGATGGCCGTTTGACGCTGTATAAAATGAAGGATCAATCTCGTAAACGTGAATTAACGCCTCAGATTGTTGATTTATTCTCGCGCAGTTATAAGCTTGATCTCGATTTCCGTGATAACAAAAAAGAAAACGCCAATTTAGAAAGTACCGCGTCTATTTGCCGCGATCACGTGAATAAGATTGGCTATGCTGCACTTTCAGCACGCACGGATCGTGAATTAGCGCAGCAATGGGCGGATCATTACGGTTATAAATTAATGGCCTTTAATACGCATTCTCATACCGGTAAGCCCATCTATCATACGGATGTTTTGATGCATATCGGTACAAAAGTGGCAACGATTTGTGCGGAATGTATTACAGATCCAGCAGAGCGCGCAGAAGTTTTGGCGAGCTTGAATGAAACCCATATCGTTGTTGAAATCACATTGGATCAGCTGTTATCTTTTTGCGGTAATGCGCTTGAGGTGCATAACCCCGCAGGTGAGCAAATATTGGTGATGTCTGAGCGCTCATATAAAGCGCTTACGGCTGAACAAATCGCTGTTTATGAAGCGCATTTAGATAAAATACTTTATGTGCCGCTTTATAATGTTGAGCAATATGGCGGCGGCAGCGCGCGCTGTATGATGCTTGAATTATTCTAGTTTTAGGCTTTAGGGCTTTTGAGGAGACTTTGATATGTTGATTGGTATTGATCTTGGCGGTACAAAAACCGAAATTATCTGTTTGGATGTGGATAGCGGGGCTGAATTATATCGCCACCGCACGCCATCACCGCGTGATGATTATCAAGCGACGCTCGATAATATATGTGCGCTTGTACGCGGAGCTGAAGCTGAGATTAAGCGTAAAGCTCGAGCCATAGGCATCGGTATCCCTGGTACAATCTCGCTTGATACGGGCTGTATAAAAAACGCGAACTCAACATGGTTAAATGGTAACCCTTTGGCGCAGGATTTAACGGCGCAGCTTGGTTTGCCTGTTGCGGTGGATAATGATGCAAATTGCTTTGCGGTCTCAGAAGCTGAAGATGGCGCAGCTAAGGGGCATGACGTTGTCTTTGGCGTGATTATCGGCACAGGCTGCGGGGCTGGTTTATCGTATAAAGGCCGCGCGCATATTGGCATTAATGGGCTCTGTGGTGAATGGGGGCATAACCCTTTACCTTGGCCGCGCCTTTATAGCCCTGACAGCGCCAGTTTACAAAAAGATGCGGCGCAGGCACGAGATAAAATCTTATCTCCTATTTATGCGCATAAAACTATGCCAAGTCTCTATGTGGGATCGCTTCATGATAATGAATATCCCGGGCCGGCTTGTTATTGTGGCAAATTTGGCTGCCTTGAAACATGGATTTCTGGTACGGGATTTGAAAATGATTACTTTTTGCGCAGTGGCACGCGCTTAAGCGGCCTAGAAATAATTAAGCGTATAGAATCAGGGACTGATGGTCACGCGGTGCAGGCATTAGATATCTATGCAGACCGTCTTGCGCGCGGCCTTGCTGGCGTTATAGATATTCTGGATCCTGATGCGATTGTCTTGGGCGGCGGTATGGGGAATATTAGCGCCTTATACGATAAATTACCCGCTTTGCTTGAGCAATATTGCTTTACGGATCACCTACACGTCAACATTATGCCGCCTTTACATGGTGATTCATCTGGCGTACGCGGCGCAGCCTGGCTTGGCAAAGCGCAGCTTTAGCGCCTGTATTTCGTAAATAAACTTGACCCTAAACTGCGCGCCATGCTAGAATGCCCTCATAAAAAAATAAGAAAAAATTAGGGAGGCTTTTATGGGGATTAAAGCGACATTGTCCGATATGGACGGCACGCTGATTGATACTGAAAAGGTTTATGGGGCTGTCGATGAGTGCTTTATGGATCGCTATAATGTTCATATAACCACACAGGAATTTGATGCATTGCGCGGCGCGGGCGTTTCAGGTTTTCACAATTTATTCGCAGCGCGCTCCGTACAGTTTTTACAAGATTTTCCGACACATCAAGACTTCGAACTTGCGCGCATTCAAGATTATTACCAAATACTGCAAGATAAGCCTGAACTGCTGCGCGTTATGTCGCCGGTCATGCAAAAATTCAAAAAACAGTTTAAAGCCGACCATCCCTTACTCATCATTACCAATTCATCAATGGAAACTGTGCGTCAAACTATGCAGGCAGCATCAATTAAGAAGAAGTTTTGGAAGAGTGCGATTACATCAGATTATGTACTTGCTAAAGGTCATGATATGAAACCATCAGGCGATCCTTTTGGGCTAGGCTTAGCGCGACTTAATAAAAATTTCGCGGCAGCGTTTAAGCCTGAGGAATGCTTGATTTTAGAAGATAGTGTTGTTGGTGTTCATTCTTCCATGAATTTTGGCGGCCATGTGCTGCATATTCTTGGCGATGGGTCGCAGAATTTGAGTGAAGTTGAAGTTGAAGCTATTCGCTCACAAAGTGGCTTTAAAGCGACTAAAGGCGGCTTGTGCCAAAGTTATACCGCCTGTACTGAAGACAGCTTCAATGAGGCGTATGAAGCTATTTTGGCCAGTGAAGCGGCGGGGCAAGTTTTGAAGCCTTATTACAGTTACGTGCCAACGCCTTAAATTAAGGCGCGCTTCTAATTGGTGGTAAATTAATACTATGGGTCTTGCTATTTTCTCGCTAGGCGTTATCTAGCGGTAAGATTTTTATGTGACCGCCTTCGAGCGTAAATGCAATCTTACCATTTTTCAAATCCAGTGCCTTTTGACCAAAGACCTCACGTCTCCAGCCCTGCAGCGCTAATATGTCAGAATCATCAGACAGTGCGATTAGTTCAAGATCGTCTGTTTTGGCGATCAGTTTTGCTGCGACATTATTGTCACCCGCTTGGATTTTCAGCAGCATTTTCAGCATTTCCAAAGTCGATTGTAGGTGATTAGGTAGTGGGGGCTTCGTGATTTTTTCAGGGCAGTCTTCTTTCTCGCGTTCAAAGGCCTTTTGAATGATTTTGACAATCTTGCGGCCTTTATCGCTTTCGGCAACGCGCTCGCTCAGGCCGCGTATTTTGCACAGGCCTTTCGTATCACGAGGGGATTGTAAGGCGATTTCCGCCAAAGTGTCATCTTTCATCACGTGATTGCGTGGAATATCTTTGTAGCGCGCAAATTCTTCGCGCCAAATGGCAAGATCTTGTAAGATAGCAAGCTTATGCGCATGGCTTGTCTTGATGCGAATACGTTTCCACAAATCTTCAAGTGGGGGCTCGTATAAATTAACGTCAAGCATTGCCGCCATTTCTTCCAATACCCATTGATCGCGGCCTGATTGTTTAAGTTTGTTATCTAAATGCAGGTAAACATCTTTCAGATAGATAACATCATTTAGCGCGTAGGTTATTTGCGCTTCGCTTAATGGACGCAGTGACCAATCCGTATATTGTTTGCTTTTATCAACTTGGACATTGAGAACAGAGCGAACAATAGCTTCATAACCAACCTGTTCGCCATAGCCGCAGACCATAGCGGCAATTTGTGTGTCGTAATAAGGCGCAGGAAGAAAGCCGAAAAGCTTTAAAAAGATCTCCATATCTTGGCGGCCAGAATGCATAACTTTAATGATATTCGGCGCTTTTAAAAGCGCGGTGAGTGGCGCAAGGTCAAGATTAGGATACGCAATGGGGTCAATAGCAACGGCTTCACATTCAGGGGCAGAGACTTGGATTAAACAAAGCTGCGGGTAATAAGTGCGCTCCCTTAAGAATTCTGTATCGACGGTCATAAAAGGGGCATTTTCGATTTCTTTGCAAAAATCGGCGAGTTCTTGGGAGGATTTTATAATGGTCATTTTTGTTTATCACATGGGTCTATAGCGGTGAAATATATATAATTTACCCCTTATTATATGATTAATGAGGCGTAATAGGAATGGCTAATATTGGCTTGCGCACACATAGTTGTGCTGAAGCTGCGGGGTTGTGCTGAAGCTGCAGGCCTTGTTGCGCGTCTTTCGCGATCTGTTTAAGGCTGGTCAGGGCTTGGTGGATCACGCGGCTTGTTTTTTTGCTGGGCACTGACTTCGTCGATGAATTTGACCAATAGTGATTCATGGCTTTCTATCAGCATATTGAAACCAATATAGAGCTTGGATATAGCCAGCTGATGTTTAATATTAACGTGGCCACTGCCATAATCATCATCAAGCGTTTCAAGCGTATCGGCGATGCCGGTTAAGGCTGCTTTGAGGTTCTCCGAATGGGCTTTCAAATAAGCTTTACGGTCTTTGGTGATCGGGGTTTTATAAACAATATCCAAATTGCCGTAGAAACCCATATATAAATTGGCAACATGCTGGAAATGTTTTTGCAAAAATTTGTCCGATTTACTGCCCTGATTTAGTGATTTTTCGTTGATCACAGTATCCAGTAATTCGTTCATTGTGTCTTCGTCTTGCGCCACGCGCAGACGTGCAAATTCAAATTCTTGTGAAAGCTTCATTTCCCGTCCCCATTTAACTTTTTTATTTTTTAATACTCTAAGCATTTTACCGCGCATTGCAATATTTAATGTTTTTTCCGTGCGCAGGCTTTGTTTTACCTTGAAAACTCATGTGAATTCTGGCTTTATATGGGCTGATTATAACGGATAAATTAAGGACATCAGTAAAAATGCATGCATTTAGAACGCATAACTGCGCAGAACTTCGTAAAGGCCATGTAGGCCAGAGCGTTAAATTATCAGGCTGGGTGAATCGTAAACGTGATCATGGCGGTCTATTATTTATAGATTTGCGCGACACATACGGCATAACGCAAATCGTTATTGATAGCGATTCTCCTATTTTGGCTGAAGCGGAAAAATGGCGTAATGAATTTGTGATTTGTTTCACAGGTAAAGTTGTTGAGCGCTCTGCTGAAGTCGTGAACTCAAAATTGCCAACAGGTGATATTGAAGTGCGCGTTGAAGCGGCTGAAATTTTATCCGAAGCTGATATTATCCCTTTCCAAGTGGCTGAAGATGATCATGCGGGCGAAGATATTCGTTTACGCTACCGTTACCTTGATTTACGCCGCGAAAATATGCAGAAGAAAATTCGTCTGCGTAACAATGTTATTGCCTCTATTCGCCGCCGTATGTGGGAACAGAATTTCCAAGAATTTAACACACCAATATTGACCGCTTCTTCACCAGAAGGCGCGCGTGACTTTTTGGTGCCGTCACGCTTACACCCGGGTAAATTCTACGCTCTACCACAAGCGCCGCAACAATTTAAACAGCTATTGATGATGTCAGGTTTTGATCGTTACTTCCAAGTCGCACCTTGTTTCCGCGATGAAGATAGCCGCGCGGATCGTTTGGCTGAGTTTTACCAACTTGATGTTGAAATGTCATTTGTCACAGAAAATGATATTTATAATACAATGGAACCTGTTTTGCAGGGCTTGTTTGAAGAGTTCTCTGATTTCACGGGCGAGAAACGTGTACCAACACAAGCGCCTTTCCCACGCATCGCATATGATGATGCAATGCTTAAATATGGTAGCGATAAACCTGATTTGCGTAACCCCCTAGAAATCGCTGATGTTACGGATATTTTCTCACGTGATGATGTTGAATTCCGTGCATTTAAATCAGTCATTGAAGATGGTGGCGTTGTGCGCGCTATTCCTGCACCAAAGGTCTCTGACAAGTCGCGTAAATTCTATGACAGCCTGAATGACTGGGCGCGCGGTGAAGGCGCACCTGGCCTTGGTTATATCATATTCGCTGATGGCGCAGGTAAGGGCCCAATTTCTAAGTTCGTTCCTGCAGAAGCACAAGATGCTTTGAAAGCGAAAATGGGACTTGGTGATGGCGATGCAGTATTCTTCGTTTGTGATAAAGCGCTGCCTGCTGCGAAGCTCGCGGGTAAAGCGCGTGATAAAATATGTGACGCAATTGAAGGCTTACGTGAAACGGGCGTCTTTAAATTTTGCTGGATTGTTGATTATCCACTTTACGAGATTAATGAAGAAACAGGCAAAGTCGACTTCTCACATAATCCATTCTCAATGCCACAAGGCGGCCTAGCGGCGCTTGAGGTTGACGATGAGATGGAGTTGCTGAATGTTAAAGCGCATCAATATGATTGTGTATGTAATGGCTATGAGCTTTGCTCTGGTGCGATACGTAACCATAAACCTGAAATCATGATTAAGGCGTTTGGCGCCGTGGGTTATGATCAAAGCGTTCTTGAAGATAAATTCGGCGGCATGCTCAATGCCATGCGCTTTGGCGCTCCACCGCACGGTGGCTGTGCATTTGGTATTGACCGCATGGTTATGATTTTCTGTGATGAGCCTAACTTGCGTGAAGTAAACGCCTTTGTCATGAATGGTCAGTTTGAAGATTTGTTGATGAACGCGCCAAGTGAGACTGACGCAGAGCAGCTTAAAGATCTGCATATTAAAACAGATATGCCTAAGCCAAAAATCACAGCCAGCGATAGCGCTGAAGTGAAAAGCGCTTAAGCCACAGCTTTATTGTGTAGTTTTCGAAAGCGCCCTTTGCGATGAGGGGCGCTTTTATTTATCATAGACGTTGATTAATAACGCTTAGCTTTTAATTAGGAATAAAACTATATGAAGACCCAGCACCTTATAGGGGTTTGCGTCAGCCTTCTGGCTTTCTTAGCTTATTCGGGCGGTGACGGCCTGCGTAAAGGTTTTTCAATCGCTGGCTATGATCCGTTTTATATTATGTTTTGGTCTTCACTGCTTGTGCTGATCGGGCTTGTTGGGTTTTCTGTCTTTCGTGGCGGTTTAAAAGAAGATTTTACCGTCCATAACCCCAAATGGTTGACCGCGCGCGCCTTAAGCAATGTGGCTTTGGGGTATTTTGCGATTTTGAGCTTTAAGTTGTTGCCGATGACTGATGCTTATATTCTGATTATGACCGCGCCGATTTTTGGCATTATATATTTTGCGCTGTTTTTTCAAGAAAAGCTGCATATGTATAAAATTTATGCCGTGATCTTAGGTTTTGTGGGGGCTGTACTGGTCGTTAAACCAGGTTTCGGCGAGTGGAATATGGCTTATTTCGCCGCGATTATGGTGGCGATTATTTTTGTGATTAATAGCGCTTTGTCAAAGAAGCTTGTCCATGTCGAAAGTAAAATGGCGCTGATCGTGTATCCCAATATTGCGAATTTGGCTGTTGGATTGGTTATGGTCCGTGGAGAAGTCATTGTCTCACCGGGGGCTGATTTCCACTTATTCTTTCTTTCTGCCGTGTTTAGCTTAATTGGCGCTGTGTGCATGGTGCTGGCCTTGAAACGTATTGAGGCCTCACAAATTGGACTATATCACTATATTCAAGTATTTTACGGGGTGGTTATTGGGTTCTTCCTTTTTGCTGAAGTACCAGATATTTACGCGGTGGGCGGCTTAATCGCCATCTTCTTAAGCGGGCTTGTTATATATAAGGGCTCAAAGCGCCGTCATGACCTTGAATTTTCGGAAATCAATTTATAAGCGGCGTGAATCAGGCTTTATTGTCGGGTTTGTAGTAAAAATTTGTAATAATTCGCTTATGGCCTTTTCATTCAGGCGGCGGCGCATTAGTATAAACGCGGTATATTCGTACAAGATTATAAATGGGACCCAAATATGAGTGAACACGATATCAAAGCAAAGCGGCCTTTATCGCCGCATCTGCAGGTTTACAAGCCGCAAATGACCTCTGTTATGTCGATCTTGCATCGGGCAACAGGCGTTTTCCTCTCGCTATGCTCTATTGTGCTGTTATTGGCGTTTTGTATAACGCTGATTTGTGGGGCTGAGTGCTATGATGCCTTTATTGCTGCGCTAGAGAGCTTTGTTGGGCGCGGCTTATTATTTGTGCTGACTGTTTGCATCTTCTATCACATGTTTAATGGCCTGCGTCATTTATTCTGGGATAGCGGTAAATTATTCAAGATACAAAATGCATATTATGCCGGCGCATTTGTTTTGCTCGGTACAGGCGCTGCGTCGCTTGGCTATTGGTATTGCGCATATTATTTTGTATTGAAATAGGGAAGGTTTCTAGACATGCCACATTATAAAAAAGGCGCTGAATTTGTAGCGCCATTGAAACAAGTTAAAGGTCACGGCAGCGCAAGAAGCGGCACACATCACTGGATGATGCAGCGCCTAACATCTGTTGCGCTTTTGATTTTGATGCCTTGGGCGCTGTGGGCGGTTCATGCTCATATATTGGGCGCTAGCCATGCAGAAGTTGTCTCATGGGTCGCACAGCCTTTAAACGCGATCTTGGCTATATTGCTTGTGATCTCTATTCACTATCACGCTGTACTTGGTTTGCAGACGGTTATTGAAGATTACATTCACCATGAAGGCTTAAAGATTTTTAAGCTTGTTGGACAGCGTTTGCTCTACACGGCTTCGGCGATAGCATGTATTTATGCACTCATCTCTATTTCCCTGTAAACGCGGCATAAGCGCAAAATATCAGGTAAACACATATCTATAGACGTATTAAGGATAAGTAAGACAATGACAAAAGCTACATATGAAATTATTGATCATTATTATGATGTTGTGGTCGTCGGTGGCGGCGGTGCAGGTTTGCGTGCAACATTTGGTATGGCTGAAAAAGGTCTAAAGACCGCTTGTCTTTCTAAAGTTTTCCCGACGCGCTCTCACACAGTGGCCGCGCAAGGCGGTATATCTGCGGCGCTTGGTAATATGGGCGAAGATGATTGGCGCTGGCATATGTATGACACCATTAAAGGCTCTGATTGGCTCGGTGACCAAGATGCGATTGAATATATGTGTAAGGAAGCTATTCCGGCTATTTACGAACTTGAGCATCAAGGCGTGCCATTTTCACGTACAGCTGAGGGCAAAATTTATCAACGCCCATTTGGCGGCATGACGACAAAATTCGGTGAAGGCACTGCGCAGCGTACATGCGCCGCGGCTGATCGTACAGGTCACGCGATTTTGCACACGCTTTATCAGCAAGCTTTAAAACATAAAGCTGAGTTTTTTATTGAATATTTTGCCCTTGATTTAATCATGGAAGATGGCGAATGTGTTGGCGTTATGGCGTGGAATTTAGATGATGGCAAAATCCATCGTTTCCGCGCGCATAAAGTTGTATTGGCGACTGGCGGCTATGGTCGTGCGTATTTCTCTTGTACTTCGGCGCATACTTGCACAGGTGATGGCAATGCGATGATCGCGCGTGCAGGCTTGCCGTTGCAAGATATGGAGTTTGTCCAATTCCACCCAACGGGCGTTTATGGTGCGGGCTGTCTGATTACTGAGGGCGTGCGTGGCGAAGGTGGCTATTTAACCAATTCCGAGGGCGAACGCTTTATGGAGCGCTATGCGCCATCAGCCAAAGATTTGGCCAGCCGCGATGTGGTTAGCCGCTCTATGACGATTGAAATTAATGAAGGCCGCGGCGTAGGACCGCGCGGGGATCATATTCATTTACATTTGGAACATTTAGATCCAGACGTTATTTTCTCTCGCTTGCCAGGTATTGCAGAGACCGCGCGCGTCTTTGCGGGCGTGGATGTGACAAAAGACCCTATCCCTGTTTTACCAACAGTGCATTATAATATGGGCGGCATTCCAACCAATGTACGCACAGAAGTGCTTAACCCAACCAAAAAAGACCCGAACGCCGTCGTTCCGGGTTTGATGGCGATTGGTGAAGCGGCTTGTGTTTCTGTACACGGCGCGAATCGTTTAGGGTCTAACTCGTTACTTGATTTGGTTGTCTTTGGTCGAGCGGCGGCTATTCAAGCGGCAGAGACCATGACACCGGGCGAAAAACACAAAATCTTGAAAGGCGATGCCGGTGCAAGCGCGATAGAACGCCTTGATCATTACCGCTATGCGAAGGGCTCAACCCCGACAGCGCAACTTCGTGATGATATGCAGCGCACTATGCAAAACCACGCCGCCGTGTTCCGCACAGATGAAACTTTAGAAGCGGGCGTTGAGAAAATCGACGCGATTTTCCAAGCGAAACATGATTTGCGCGTTAACGATGATTCAATGATCTTCAACACGGATCTTGTTGAAACGCTTGAGCTTGATAATCTGCTTTATCAAGCTGTGGCAACACTGCATTGTGCCAATAGCCGCAAAGAAAGCCGCGGTGCCCATGCGCATGAAGATTACCCCGATCGCGATGATGTTAATTGGATGAAGCACTCGACCGTAAAAGTCGATGGTAAAGGCAAAGTGACATTAGGTGAGCGTCCCGTTATTTTGACAACGCTTACGGATGAATGCGAAGCTGTACCGCCGAAAAAACGTGTTTATTAAAAGCGATATCAGATTAAAAAAAGCGCCGCAAATTTATGCGGCGCTTTTTTATTTTATTAGGTAATTGCAGGTTCTCTTACAGTTTGCTTTGTGGTCTGCTGGTTGATCTCTGCCAATAAGTTGCTCGCCTCAACTTGTTCAACTTCTTGTGCTTCGGGGGCAGGGAGTGCCATGGACGCGGGCAGTGCAACTGGTTCAAGTTTTTTTATATTGAGCTTTATATGAGCAGCTGTTTCGAAAGTTTTAACTTCAGACAGCGCGGTTGCAAAACTCATAGCCATAGTGCCCAAAGGCATAATAAAGGGCCCGCCAAGTGTAAGAGCGCCAATAGCGGCGGCTTTAAACACGGTTGATGCAATGCTAAAGCCTTTTGTACCGGTGCTTTTTTTTGTCTCCTTAATTTCGACATCATAACCTTGTGCGTTTAACTGCGCGCGATAGTCTTGAAATTCTTTATTCTGCAAAATCTGCTCTGTTGTAAGTGTAGGGATGTTTTTGACACCAATATTGGCGAAGCGTTTGAAATATTCGCTTAGGCTGTTTGGGGCCCCAATATTTTGCTGGATATTTCCATTTTTGTGTGTGACTGCTTTTTCAGAAATCTTATTATTCTTTATAAGACGCGTGAAAACTTTAGAAATCTCGCCATCCGTAATCGCGTTTTGTTTGTTTAATGCTTCTTCTATGGTTGTCATAGTGGCCTCTACTTTAATTAGCGCTATAATTCGTCCATATTAATAGCTTACCCGCAGCGTTATGTCAATGTTCTTTTTCATAATTGATTTGTGCGTTTTTCTGTGATAATCTATTTTTTTATTGTTTTGTTAGGGGTGGCGATGTCATTAAACACCAAATCAGAAGAGGGAGATCCACAGGTGGTTGATTTTTGGTCAGCGCTTGAGGCTCTCCCTTATTTGTCTTTTGGCAATCAAGACCTTACGGATAATGAAGTGCGGGAGAGTATTTATAAGGGCTGGCAGGATTATATAAGACTTGCGCCAGATGTGCTGTATGAAAGCCTGACGAAAGATCTGCCTGAAGGCACAAATTGCGCGCTTGTCTTTACAAATCAAGGCGCCTCTTTATGTCTATCGCAGCCCGTATATGAAGAGGCTGATGCGGATTCAATAACCTTCACTTATAGTCGTGATCTATCTATCGAAGATAATAAGCTGATTTCCACCAATGCTGATATTCAAGTCCGTCATAAGAATAATAACCTGGGGCGCGTTTTACAGCGCAATATGATTGGAACATTGCGTGATATTGGCTGCACTTCATTAAGTGCGACAGCCAATAATGTTGGTGGTTACGCTTGGGCAAAAATGGGCTATATATTTAACGAAGCCGCAACAAGCGATAGCGATAAGCAGCAATTTGTTAGTTTATTGCGTGAGCGCTTCGCAAAAGTTCAAACTTATCTACCCGCAGAAATGGCGCAAAAAGCGCGAAAAAATATAGGGCTTGTATGTAGCCGCGATATTAATGCATTGGCCGATTTAGATTTTTCGTTAAACGCCACATTAAAAGATATTTTTGAGGCTCACCCTATTAATGCATGTGATGCGCTCGATAATTTGTTTATACGCTCAGCGCTCAGCTTTATGCATGAAATGACGGATGATTACCTCACGCAGGATTCACAAAAATTATGGCAGAAATTTAACGATTGTGGTCAGGATTATACGCTCGGTAAGTATTTATTGTTAAAAACCCATTGGAATAGCTTTCTCGATTTCTCTAACAAAACGCAAGTCAAACGCGTTGAAGCCTATTTAGGGCTTTGAGTTTTGGCGGCGCAGTTTAATTTGTTCCTTGCTTTTCACGTCTAAATTTCATTTATTAGCATCATGGTCATTAAAGCTGTACATAAAGCCGTGCTCGCACAGGCTGCTGATCTCCTCCGTGATGGGGGGCTTGTTGCTATGCCGACTGAAACGGTTTATGGCCTTGCGGCTAATGCTTTGGATAGCCGCGCTGTGGCGCGCATATTTGAAGCGAAAGGTCGCCCACAATTTAACCCGTTAATCGTCCATGTTGCCTCAGCTGAACAGGCGGCGCTTTATGTGGATATGGATGAGCGCGCTGCACGTTATGCCGCGCATTTTTGGCCGGGGCCTTTAACGCTTATTCTAAAGCAAAAACCCAATAACGGTATATCTGATTTAGTAAGCGCTGGCCTTCCTACATTAGGGATGCGCTGCCCTGCCCATGCCGTGGCGCGTCAATTGCTTGAAGCGTGTGATTTACCGCTTGCCGCGCCTTCTGCGAATAAGTCAGGTACAATCAGCCCAACTTCGCCTATTCACGTTAGTGAATCGCTTGGCGATGCCGTTGATTTAATCCT
The DNA here is from genome assembly GCA_963977125.1 of uncultured Micavibrio sp. Taxonomy (GTDB): domain Bacteria; phylum Pseudomonadota; class Alphaproteobacteria; order Micavibrionales; family Micavibrionaceae; genus UBA2705. The sequence goes on along the minus strand of CAXBNJ010000002.1, from coordinate 258,640 downwards.
CGCGGGTGGCCAATGTGCGGTTGGGCTAGAATCAACAATTTTAGATTTAAGCGGGGCGCTTCCCGTGATCTTAAGACCGGGCAGCATTACAGCTGAAGATATTGAAGCGGTTGAAGGGCTAAAACCTGAAATTGGCTACGGTAATCCAGATGCGCCGACTTCGCCGGGGCAATTGCTTAAGCATTATGCGCCTGATGCAGATTTACGGCTTAATGCTGTTGATATAGAGGCGGATGAAGCGCTGCTCGGTTTTGGCTCGTTAAAATTTATTGGCGTTAAAGGCGGTGGCTTTGCGCAGAATTTACCCGCAGAACAGGTCATGAATTTAAGCGTCGCAGGCGATTTATACGAAGCGGCTTCTAATTTGTTTAGCTATTTACGCCAGCTTGACGGGGCAGGCCATAAGCGCATTGCTGTCATGAATATCCCCGATAAGGGGCTAGGTATTGCAATTAATGACCGTTTACGCCGTGCTGCGCATAAATAGTAATCACGATTTCCACAATAAAATCAAACAGATGCTAGTTTATGTTGCGATTAGATAAAACTTTATGTAAATTAAATACATAAGGTTTTACGTTTCAATGGACAGAGTAATTGCATTGAAACAAGGTACAAGATTAAGTGTGTTGTTTAGGTTAGGTTTAGGTTCGTATTTAAGAAATTGCAGGCGTTTCTCACAATTCGTTTGTTTGACTATTTAAGTTTAGGTTTGGTACCCACAACTTGCCGCCGTCAGTTTTATAACTGAGGCGGCAATTTTTTGTGCGCTGCACGATTGTCGCGGCTAAAAACATCAGATAAGGTGCGAGTGATTTTAATGCTTATTAGGGATTGTCCTACACAAGAGTAAACTATCAATTGTAGCTTATAAGGAGCCGTCATTATGTTGGTTGTAAAAGAATTAGATGTTAAGAATCATGCAAGTTATGCAGATCACGAGCGCGTTGTTTATTTTGAAGACGATGCAGCTGGCTTAAAGGCCATTATCTCAGTTCATAATACTAATCTTGGCCCCTCACTTGGCGGTTGCCGTATGGTGAGCTATGAAACGCAGAGCGATGCACTTAATGATGTATTACGCCTTTCACGCGGTATGACCTATAAATCTTCTTTGGCGGGCTTGCCTTTAGGCGGCGGTAAGTCAGTTATCATTGGTGATCCACGTAAAGATAAAACGGAAGCGCTTTTTGAAGCTATGGGCGAAGCTGTTGACTATATGGGCGGTAGCTATATCACGGCGGAAGATGTCGGCACGACAGAAGAAAATATGCTGTCTATTTCTAAAAACACAAAATTTGCAGCGGGGCTTCCCAGATCAGTATTGAAAGAGCGCGTTGAGAATCCTGTTGGGGGCAATCCATCGCCTTATACAGCCTTTGGCGTATTTTGCGGGCTGAAAGCCGCTGTGAAGTATAAATTGAAGGTTGGTACGGTAAAGGGCTTAAAAGTCGGCGTACAGGGCATAGGCTCGGTTGGCTATGATTTATGCCGTTTACTGGATAGTGAAGGGGCGACGTTATTTTTAACTGATGTGAATGAAGACGCTTTAGCGCTAGCTAAGCAAGATTTCGCTAATGTCCATATTGTCGGCCTTGATGATATCTATGATATGCCTGTTGATATTTACGCGCCTTGCGCGTTGGGAGCAACGGTGAATGATACAACGATTAAACGCCTGAAATGCGGCATTATAGCGGGTGCGGCGAATAACCAACTCTTGAGCCGAGACCATGACCAAGCCTTGCATGATAAGGGCATTTTATATGCGCCTGATTATGTGATTAATTCTGGCGGCGTTATGTGTGTGGGCTATGAGTTTTTCCAACTTACTGAAAACCCACTTAACCACGCCTTAAACGAAGAGAATCTAAAGCAGCACGTGGCTGAGATCGAAAACGTAACCATGAAAATATTTGATTATGCGGCGAAGCATAATATGCCAACAGGCATGGCCGCAGATAAATTAGCTGAAGAGATTTTTATGAATGCGGGTAAGGCTCAAAGTGCCGTTGCTATGTAATGCCTATATGTAGCGTTGATACGCAATTTTTTTATTAGTAAATTGTAATAAAGTTACATTGAGACAGGACTCCTTGACATAATATTTTGCACGTGCTAATAATTGCTCGTTTTATAAATACAGGGTAAGGGAGCGAATTAGAATGAAATCTAAAAAAATGAATATAATCTATGCAGCGATGCTAATGGGCAGTATGGCTATGGCGCCGCAGGCTGTTGGGGCTGATACAAATACAGATTATACGGAAGATGGCGTCCGCCTTCAACTGCCTGATGCTTGTGGTGGTGGTGATTACTTTTTGCTAAGTGATCGTGATGCGGTTGTTATCAGCGCCGCGCAAGCCGATGAAAATCAGGCTTTGGGCTTATCAGCACAAGATCAAAAACGTGCCGCTATAGATATTAGTGCATGTTTTTCTAAAGTAGCAACGGCTTTAGAGGCGGGGGATGAGAGCTTATTGGTGCAGTTCTCTATCACCAATAACGTTAGCTATAATGAGGCGCCTGCTCTAACGCAGAATGCAGATTATACAACGCAGTGGAGCTATGCTGTTCAAAACACGCAGACCTATAGCGCAGCGCAAGACCCAAGTTTTGCCGCCGAGAAAACATTGGCCAATAAAGCTAATGACGTCAAACTGGCAGACCATCTTTTAACGGAATATGTGCTTAAAGATGTTTTAGCTGGTAATGGCAAAACCTATTCAGGCCCTAAAATTTAATACAGTTAAAGAGATATTTCTTTATAAAACGCGACTTAGAAATAAGCCGCGTTTTTGCTTGTTGGCCACAGCAGATATGGAAACAAAAATATTGACATTGTTATGTTAACTGTTTATGTGTAGACACATTATTATTTCCAGAGTCTATGCGCGTTTTATACTGCGCGGCTTGAATGAGGAGGAAACGTCGATGAAAATAAGTAATGGCTTTAAACGCTTCGCTATAAATGCAGAAGCTTTTGTTGATGGAGCGCGTTCGCATTTTACGAGTGTCGGCAAGCTGATATCTGGCGCCACAATAGGCGGCGTCTTAGGCGGTGCATTGGGCCTGGCTACTATGTTTTTTGCGAGTGATAATGCTTTGGATGATTTTGTGGAGGAGAAGGCGAAATATGAAGCCTTAGAATTATTTGTCTCCTTCCCTGATCAGTGCGACTTTGATGGAAGTTATTATTTTGCCCAAAGGGGACCAGATAATAAATATGGTCTATACGCAGGTAGTTCTGGCCATTATGAACCTCTTAATAAATCAGAAACAGCAGATTTTGTTGAGGATTATGAGGGTTGCATGCAAGCACTGCGTGTTCTTCCAAAATTACAACAAGACATGCATGTGAACCTTCACTATAGAGCTTCACAGCCTTTACGGCGTATTGATACGAAGAGTAACGATGCTGATGATGTTGTTAATTGGCGTAAGTTAACGAAGTTCTCCGGAGCCGGTTCTCTAAGCTTAGCAGATATGCGAGAGGACACAGGTGCTGGCGGTGATGTTGTAAGCACATTTGAGAAAACATGGGCGGCGGCTATTTCTGATTTTGAAGATGGTAAAATATACGATCATGCGGGTGATAAAAATGTCACCACATTCACATATCAGGATAGTTATAAAAGCTATAATTTTGGCTTCGTTCACTACGGAGCGCTAGGCTTTGGTTTGCTTCTGGGCTTAGGCTGTGGCTTTGGGCGTGATCCTTCACAAGATTACACCAAACGTGGGGAAGACCGTGATGCGCGCCGCAAAGCTATAGAGCATAATAATTTTAAATTTTAAGCATTTATTTTAAAGGGCGATCTCAATGTCGAACTCACTACAAGAAAAAATAATTCATACAAAATGGGCTTTGTCTTCGTTTTATGACAGAATTAAAGCTGTTGAATTCTGGGTGCCTACCATAAGTTTTACAGCGGCGGGGGCTCTGGCAGGGTTGTTCGGTTACGGCTTTATTGCAGCGACGGATGCCACGAATGTTAAGCCACGAAACTATACGGATTCACCAGCTAGCGCTTTTAACCTGATTTCAGCAGTTAAAATCCCTGAAGCTTTATGTTCTGATTTACAAGGCCACACATATTTAGCGGCTCAAAATGGATCTGGTGAGTATGTATTGCTCGAACAGAAACAACGCGGCCCAGTTTTACCTGTGTCAAGCACCAAACAGCAAGGCGTGCGCCTAAATCAAATTGTAGAATGTCTGGATGACAATGCAGGTCTTTCTGCCAGTGCCTTAGTTGAATTTGGTGATGAGTTTAAGTTCTCAAGCACGGGCGGCGTTTATGGGCCTCTAAATTTATATGATGAGACGACAGAAGAAAATGCCGTTGTTTATGATTTTAACGTTCAAAATTTTCAATCTTATGCGGATGTGAATAGTAAGCTCAAAGATGTAAAAGAGCTTCTCGGTGATGAAAAGCTATCCGTATTAACAACCGATAAACTTCAAAAAACATGGAGCAGCTTAGCGCGAGACGTTAAAAGCAAAGGATTCGCGCCTTATAATGCAGATGAATTACCAACAGCCAGCTATAGCTCCGCGACTTGGAGTAAAGCTTTTTCAGTCATGGGGGGTGGAGCAGGAAGCTGCTTTTTGTTCGGTGCTATTTTTGGCTTCAGAGAATCCTCTGGGCGTAACGCCGATAAAATACGCCAAAAATACGAAACGCAACTCAGTCTTGTTGGCCGCAAATCAATTATGTAACCCATAGATCTAAGGAAAGAATAAGTCATGTTTAACTGGTTAAAAATTCAAACTATCCGCGCGCAAGATTTAGCACATAGTGTATGGGACGTAACAAAAAACGGTAAAATTGTGCCTTTCGCTATTTCGGGAATGTTATCGTTTTACGGCGCTATTGGTGCCGGCATGCTTTGTTTTTCTGATGATGACCGTAGTACATTTTCGCAAGAGCTTGGAGAGGCGCTGCGCATTCAGGATGGTGGCTTTGGTTTAGACCTTCCTGGAGATTGTGACATAGACGGGCGTTATTACGTAACGCGCACGAATAAAAAAGGCGCCAACGGACTTGAGTTACTGAGAGAGGATAGTCAGCAAAGTTATGCGGGCGTTCTTAGTAATGAAGAACAGAAATATACAGCAGAGCTTATTTCAAACTGTTTTGATGAAATGGCTTTGCGCCTTGATAATGAAGCCGATATTGATGCTGTTGAGAATTTATCCTACTCGCCCGATGTTATGTATAGTGATGTGGCGTTACTACATGACATTGAAGATGGTGAGCAGAGCCTTGCGGTAGATCTTATTGGTGACGACTTCCTTTCCTTAGAAGAGCGCGTTGAAAATCAAGATGGTTATGATGAAATGGCTGAGGATAAAAACATCGCTTTATATCGCGCGGAATTTAACCTTGTGCAAAAGAACTGGGATCGGGCGGCAAAGCAGATTGAAAAGAAATCAGATGCGGATCTTCATCACGATTCAGACGGTGCTATTTTAAAAGCGGATCAATATGCGCGTTATGATTACGATAGTTTCACATTGGGTGAATTTTCTAAATCTATGGGCGTTGCCTTCCCACTGACGTTTATATTTATATGTGGGGTTGGGACTTTTAATTCTAGTTCATTCGCTGGACGGCGCGCAGAAAGAAAAGAACAAATTGCTTATTTACAGCGCTCAAAGGGCGGTGGCCCCATTTTATAGATATTTGCTTAAGGCAGACATAAATATTTTAGATATGAAGGATAGAGATAATGAGTTTAAAAACCGGATGGCTTAAATTAAGCGGCACAGTTGATTACTTTTGGAGTGGTTTTAAAACGAGCCCGGCTGCAACGACTATATGGTCCCCAATTTTTGGCGCTATTGCAGGAACCGTTATGAGCATCGGGCTGCTTATCGCTGACGAAGCCGGGGTTAAATCTTTTTCTGATGATGCGGATCGTGACGTAGAAATGTTTGAAGGTGGCGTGGCCATGGCCTTTCCTGATAATTGCGATTTGGGTACGGATTTTTATTTAATATCGAATAAAAAAGGCGGCGGCTTAGAAATTGGTCGTGGTTATCACAGCTATTCACGGGTTCTGCCGATTGAAACGCAAGAAAAAATAACAGATGATATATCGGATTGTATGGATGATATGGCGGATTGGGTCAAGAAAGACCGCCTTCAGTTTACCGAAGAATTTCGCTATCAAGCAGGACTGACTTATTCTGAAGCAGGTATTGTTTTTGATCATACCGATGGTGAAACGCTTTTATCTAAAGATATAATTGAAGAAAAAAGCGATAAACCAGCCCATTTAAAGGCCGTTGTTGAAGCATTGGATTCTTATGTGGAAGATAGCGATAATACAAGACTCTTTAAGGCGGAATTTGCTAAAGCGCAGGATAGCTGGAATGAGTATAAATCAAAGAGAAACAGCCGCGACCCTTATTTTACGCGCGATAATGAACTTAAAAATGTCGATTCATATGCCCAATATGAATATAGTTCCGTCGGGCTTGAGCTATGGGGTGGTCTAGTCGGCGGTAGTACTTTGGCCATATTCTTGTTTAATTGCGGACCGGGCACGGGGTATCGTGGTGGTGGCTATGATCGCCGCGAAGAAGAGCGCGAAGAGAAGATTAAAGCCGTGAAGGCGCTGGCTAAACATAAGCCGTTAGATTTTTAACATAGGCTTTTTTATGTCATTTTGTGATGTCTGACCAGTTTTGAATGAGGTGCCTACGGGATAATTGTTCTGTTTCCTTATAAAGATTAAAGGGTAACTCTAGGCGCTGGGCGCTATTGCGACCGAGTGGCGCTGTTTTTAAGGCAAGCGCACTGCCTTGCGGAAGATAACTCAATGAGCCAAGCGGCAGGGTTAAGTTTAGGCCGCCATATGTATGCGTTGTGCCGCCAAAAATATCTTTATCCTGTTTCTGGCTCGCGGTTATAAATGTATTAAACGATGCGCCGTTTTTGAATATCTTAGCAAAGGATAGGCTTGCGCCATAATCTTTGGCCAAATAGCGCCCTGCAGATAGGCTGATGGTGCTATTGCTGTTCGGAACTTCATAATAGGCATTAATATGCCCCGTTATTGTATCTGAGCCAATATCAAAGCCTGATGCGCCTGCCGTAAAAGGGTTTCTTTTGATCACGTCATAAAGCTCAGCACCAATAGCCCATGTGTTATTAAAGGGGCGATAGAGAATTTCTCCGCCAGCACCGAAATACATTTCTTCTAAATAGCCGCCGCTTAAGGCGAAATAAGTGTTTTGACCATAGCTGTCATTATAAATTAGGGCCATTTGATCATAGCTTAGGCCATTCGCGGCGAAGTCCTCAACATTGCCGCGTACGGTCGAGGGGCTATTTTGCCGCAAATATTTAAGCCCTGTGAGGTTATCAAATAAATTCAAGCGCAAACGATTAACGGATAATAAGTTGCGGTGTATCGGGAAACGCCGCGAGACTAAAAAGGAGCTGCGGGTTAATGTACCGTTATCTTCCTCATTCAAGCTTGTATGGTTTTCTAGAGTAAAGCCCCAAAACTTTGAGCGGAGCTTCTTATAAGCTTTTGGCAAGGATGATGCTTTAAAGGGCTTGGCTGTTATTTCTGCATTGTGCCATATTTCCTCAGCGCTGCCGCGATTCTCATGAACCGCATTGTATAAATCTTGCTTTTGAATTTTGACTGTTGGGCCGCGCAGGCCATAGCGCTGAGTGTGTATTTTTACCGCATTTAAATCAGCGTAGCTATCTTGGATTAGTGTTTTGGCACTTTGGCCAATGACATAGGGCAAGGTCTCATGGCGGCCAGCCGTTTCAAGTTGGGCGCTTTTTTCGTAATCATTATAGGATTCTTTTGATAAGAATATGGCGGTATTATCCTCACCGAAGAACAGTAAGGCCTGCTCACCGCTCATTTTTTGAATTAGGCGGTTGGGGATAGAGGGGCGCCCATCGCGCTTACTGGGTCGGACAGCCAGATTTTGTATCGGGGCGCTAAACTGCATTTGCCCCATTATTTTATTCGTGCCATTGAGGCCAAGGCCAAAATGCGCCCAAGATACAGGGTTATAGGATAGGCCGACGCTCCACGCGGCGGGGCTCTCATAACCAGTAATGACTTCTTGCTCAATGCTATAGCGATCTGCGCCATAATCAGCGCTGAGGCTAAGGCCGCGTATGGGGCTATACCAAACGGCGCTACCAAAAAAACCGATATTTTTCCCCGTGAACCAATTTTCTGGGCCATTGGCCGTTTCACCGTTTAAGTCGCGATCCGTATTAAAATGCTGACCAAAAGCGTTTAACGGATTATCAAAATGGGCCGCCGTGCCATAGCGCCCCCAGCCAATGCCTGCGGTGAAATCAAAATTGCCACGGCGTTTACTGGCGGCGATATACTCCCCCGCCATGCGCTTGTGACCAATAGCTGACGTGAGCCCTATGGAAATTTCGGGGCGATAAAGGCTTTCATGCGCTAAGCGCAATTTAAAATCTACCCCAGGGAAAAGGCGATCGGCATCATCTTGCGCGCTAGAAATTTCTGCGCTTTGGCGTAATTGCGCGTGGAGGCCGTCAAAAACCTCAAGCCCCAAGGCGTAATGTATATAAGGATCAAGCGTTGCGATATGTAGGCCAAATGTACCCGCCTTGAAGTGGCGGGCATTAGGCGTTGTTAATGTGCCCGCTTGCCCATAGATTGAACGCAGCTCTATGGATTTAAAAGCCGCATTATCAGCAGCAATCGCGCCAGAATATATGGGCGAGAGTATAAGGAAAGCTAATGTGCAGATAATAGAACGCGTTTTCAGCATGAAACCGTCTTTTTAATATGATTCACTCCATCTTGGATTGTAAATAAAGGGTGGAATAATACTAGCGGCCTTGTGGCTAAAGGCCTTTTTTTCCAGATATTTTGTGTATCTTTTTGTATATTGTGACTAGGAGCACCGTACAAATATGCTAATATGACGTCATTATGATGAATGATAAAATTTTCGATATAGCCGTTATTGGCGGCGGGGTAAATGGCGTTGGCATAGCACGTGATGCAATAGGGCGCGGCTTGTCCGTTGTCTTGCTAGAGAAAAATGATTTTGCTTCGGCGACATCTTCGGCCTCATCAAAGCTTATTCATGGTGGGCTGCGCTATTTAGAATATTACGAATTTGGTCTTGTCCGCGCAGCGTTAAAAGAGCGCGAGATATTAATGGCGATGGCGCCCCATATTATTTGGCCGCTTGAATTTATATTACCGCATAGCAAAGATATGCGCCCTGCTTGGCTGATTCGCCTTGGGTTATTTTTATATGATAATCTTGGTGGACGTAAGAAACTGCCTAAATCAAAATCTATTAAGCTTAATGCAGGTAACTTAAAGCCGACTTATCATAAAGGCTTTTCTTATGCAGATTGCTGGGTTGATGATTCACGCCTTGTGATCTTAAACGCTATTGATGCGCAGGAACGCGGCGCATATTTGTATAATTACACGCCGTGTAAGGCGATTACATGTAAAGACGGTATTTGGCATGTAGAGGCTGGCGGCGTACATGAAGGCTATAATTTCCGCGCACGTAAGGTGGTTAATGCAGCAGGGCCATGGGTGCGTGATTTATTGGATAGCAATCAGCTTTCAACGAATGAGACGCATAATGTGCGCTTGGTTAAAGGCTCTCATATTATCGTTGAACGCTTATTTGAAGGTGATGAGAGTTATATATTACAGCAGCCTGATGGTCGCGTGGTGTTTATTAATTCTTATGAGGATGATTATAGCGTTATCGGCACGACGGATATTGAATATCAAGGTGACCCCCTTGCCGCAGAGATCGACCAAGGCGAAATTGACTATTTATGTCAGGCCGCGAATTTATATTTAACTGATCCTATTTCGCCTAAAGATGTGATTTCTAGCTATAGCGGCGTTCGCCCTTTGCTCGATAGCGGCGAAGAAAATGCTTCGGCTGTGACGCGCGATTATGTTTTTGACTATTCTGAGCAATTTGGTGCACCGCTTCTTTCTATTTTTGGCGGTAAAATAACGACCTATCGCATTCTCGCCGAAAAAGCGATGGCTTATCTGAGCGATGAACCAATATGGACCAAAAGCAGCCAATTACCCGGTGCGTCTTCGCCTAAAGGGGATGTGAGCGCATTTATTAGTCAGTTTGAAGTGAAGTTCCCAGAAGTGGATAAAAAGTCACGGCGCCGTATTGCGAATCGTTGGTCACGTCAATATGGCAGCCGCGCAGAAGAGATTATTAGTCAGAAAAGCTTAGGGCAGTATTTTGGCCATGATCTATATCAGGCCGAAGTGGATTACCTGATTGAGTCTGAATTTGTGCATAATGCCGAAGACGTTTTATGGCGCCGCACGAAGCTTGGCTTAAAATTTGACGCTGCAGAGGCCGCCAGTTTAGAGGCTTATATCGAAGTGGCGCGCCAAAAAGAGCGCGCAGCTTAGCCTATTGTTAAAACGATTCGTAATTATATGAGGGATGAGATCATGTCAGGCCAAGCGATTTTAGCGATTGATCAAGGGACAACCAGCAGCCGCGCGATTGTATTTAGCGCAGAGGATGGCGAGATTATCGCCCTGTCGCAAAAAGAGCTCACTTTATATTACCCGCATAAAGGCTGGGTTGAACAAGACGCCCATGATATATGGCGTGATACGTTAGAAACTATGGGTGAAGCATTAGGCCAAGCGGCTAAGTTAGATTACCAAGTCAAAGTCGCGGGTATAACCAATCAACGTGAAACGACGATTATTTGGGATCGGGAAACGGGCGAGCCGATTTATAATGCCATTGTTTGGCAAGACCGCCGTACGGGGCCTTATTGTCAGGCGCTGAAAGATCAAGGCCTTGAAGAGCGCATCGCCGATAAAACAGGCTTATTGCTCGACCCATATTTCTCCGCGAGTAAAATCACATGGATTTTGGATAATGTAGAAGGCGCACGCGCTAAGGCCGAATCGGGCGCGCTGGCCTTTGGTACGGTAGAATGTTTTTTACTGTGGCGCCTAACCAAGGGCCAAGTACACGCGACGGATGCCAGTAATGCCAGCCGTACGATGTTGATGAACATCCAAACGGGGCAGTGGGATGATGAATTACTTGAGATCTTCACTATCCCTAAAGCCTTGCTACCAGAGATCAAAGATAATGTCGGAAATTTTGGTGATATCGCAGCGGAGTATTGCACCGCTTTAAACGGTCAAGCTTTACCGATTGGCGGTATGGCGGGGGATCAACAAGCGGCGCTGATTGGGCAAGCTTGTTTTGATCGGGGTATGGTTAAGTCGACTTATGGCACGGGCTGCTTTGTCTTGATGAATATGGGCGAAGAATTTAAACGCTCTGATAATCGCTTATTAACAACCGTGGCTTATCAATTAGAAGGCAAGATCACTTATGCGTTAGAAGGCTCTATATTCGTCGCTGGCGCGGCTATGCAGTGGCTGCGTGATAATGTGGGATTCTTTACTCATGCAAGCGAGAGCGAGGCTCTGGCGCTGTCTGTTGAGGATAGTAATGGCGTCTATTTCGTGCCGGCTTTCACGGGGCTTGGTGCGCCTTATTGGGCACCAGAGGCCAAAGCCGCAATATTAGGCCTGAGCCGTGAAAGCAACAAAGCGCATATAACCCGCGCGGCTTTAGAGGCGCAGGCTTATCAAACACAGGATTTAATGGCGGCGTTTAGCGCGGATAGTGGCGCTGATATTGTGACGATGCGCTGTGATGGCGGCCTCGTTGCCAATGAATTTATGTGCCAATATTTGGCGGATATCATTAATACAGATGTTGAATTACCAAAAATCACAGAAACAACAGCGCTTGGCGCGGCCTATTTAGCGGGGCTGTCAGTTGGTCTCTATACAGGGTTGGATGATATAGCGGCGCGCTGGCAATGCGCTAAGGCGTATGCCCCTAATATGGATGAAGCAACACGCCAAGAAGCCTTAACGGGGTGGAAACATTCGATTGGACAAGTGCTTCTTACATAAAATATTAACGTTTTATGGTTATAACTATGCTTAGATAAGAGAATTATAAGTAAAGATATAAAAAGGTAAGAGGCAACTATGAGCACTAAAGAGACAAAATCACCAGAAGAAAACATTTACTTGTTCTTTGGCTTGAAAGACTTTGAAAGTGACGAATCCAAAGTAAAGCTTGCTCATAAAAGACTGTCCTCATTATATCATCTGCACTCTTCTGGCGGGGAAAATACAGGCGAAAATAAGCGCTTCAATACGCTAAAAGATATCTTCCCTGAGTTGGACGATGCGTCTATCCATGAATTTGCCCAAGATAAAATGCAAAAGGCCACAGAATATTATGCCATTTTGAATCCACGAAAAAATGCCGATGGTCAGCGTACGCATTATGATTTATGGCTTAAGTCGCAGGCTGATCTTTTGCAAAGTAATCCACAAAAGGCGCCATGGGCATTGGTGAGTGCAACGGATTGCACGATGAGCCTAAAAGACAAAGCCATTGCTGCGCTGGCACGCCATCATAAACTTCAAGATGATCTGGCTGAACAAGACCGTATCAAGCAGCACGCGAAGGCAATGAAGGGCCGTGGTTTAGTTGTACGGGAAGATGATGCTGATTCGGATGCAGATATAGATGAGGATGATTTTCAAGCGAGCGAAGCGCAAGGGCCTGATGTTTCACCGCAAGGAGATGCACCAGACCCTGTGCAGCAATCTTTCCAAAACAATGCACGTGAACAATGTATATACCCACCAGATGGCGAGAAAAGCGCTTTATACGGGTCGCCTATGGTTCTGGAGGCCGTTAGCGGAGATTACGGCAATATAGATTTAAATGTATTGTCAGGGATCGATGGTAAAGCGCGTACGACTTTCGGTCGTGAAAATGGATTTACGCTTGCTGGGAAATTGACGGTGGGAGCTTTTGGCGTAAAGTCTAATGATCAACAAATCCGTAAAGTGGCGATTACAGGGACATTGGATATTAAATGTAATGGGGCGTTTATTAACGGCGATGTTGATGGCCGAATCAGAAAAGCGAAAATAGGAAAGCAGAAGGTTCAAAATGAGCAAGGGCAGATCGTTGAAAGGCCTGTTGAAAGCGAAAGCTTTAAAAAAGGCGCTATAGAAATTGATGCTGGTGACCAAGATGTTGTGATTAATGGCGATATGTTGGGTAAGGTTAAGATCAAAACACGTGGTAATATCCGCGTTATTGGTAATGTCTCAGATAAAGTACATCTTCATGCGGGCGGTTCTATCGAAGTTTACGGAGACGTCACAGGCAATTGTAAGATGCTCGCCCATGGTGAAGTGACCATTCGCGGTAAAAAACAATGGAGCGTTCAGACAACAGAGCGTGTTTCAGTGCATAGCGCTGCTATTGATCCAGAATATAGGGAGGCTTTACGTCAGCATATAGCCACTGGTGAAGCGCCAAAGCCGTCTCAAGATAAAGAACGCGCAAAAGCAAGCGAATCATTCAAGCCCTAAAGATAGCGGCTGACTTACATAGTTATATATTGATTTATAGGGGGTGAAGATAGTGGTGCCCGGAGGTAGAATTGAACTACCGACACGAGGATTTTCAATCCTCTGCTCTACCACTGAGCTACCCGGGCTTGGATCTAGATAATCCGTAGAGCAGTTTTATATAAGAAGCTGCGCTGCTTGTCTAGAGAAAAAATAAATAAATCTTGCATAATATTTATATGCATGGTTATATAAGAAATACACAAAATTACTCAATTAAAGAATAACAGCGCAGCGGTGTTACAAGTGTATATAACTAGTTAACCTGCTGATTTAATTAAGTAAAGTAACATAAGTTTGCAGTATTATCTTTATTTGATGTAAACTTAATTTAGAAATTAACGGTACTTAAGGAAATCTTTATATAAAACGTATAAGATTAAATAAGTAAAAAAACTGAGAGGAAGAGTAAAATGGGTAAAGTATTTAGTTTATTAGCTGGAGCAAAGAATTGGGTCATGGGGCTAAGTAAGGTTGCTCTTGGTGGTACAGCAGCTGTTGTTGCGGATCAAACGCTACTTGATGGTAGTGTTACTAAGGCTGTCACAGAGGGCGCAGGTAAAGGTGCAGAAGGTATTTTAGGTACTTGGAACCGTTACGTTAACACAGGCATGAATAATATCGAGGCTTTGGATAGAAACTTAGCTGAGCAATCAACATCTATGGGTTGGTTTAACACTATAAACGGTTGGTTCGCCGGCTTGTGTGATTTTCTTGGCTTTGAGCAAGGCGCGGAGTTCTTCAAAGACCGTATGGTTAAAACGACACAAGAGATTTTTGATCACATTGATGATCAACGTCAGATGCTTGATGAGCATGGCAATGTAAGAGAAACACGTTTTGACAACTCTCCAGAAGGTCCTGCTGCTACGTCAACAAGCCCTGCAATAGACGCTGGTGAAGTTACCCTTGGATCAGCATTTGGTTCTGCGGCATACGGAATTGAAGAAGGCGTCGTTTCTATAGGAACAGGCATAACATCTTTAGTTGCGGGTGGCTACGAAGCTTTAACGACAGATAAAGGTTTAGGCGAAAGCATCGTATCTAGTTTTAATGCTCAACAAGGTTACGTTATGAGCAAGTTAGATAATCTTCACGGTAAGCCTAATATGGATACTGATCTTGAAATAGGCCTTAACTTTACTGGTAAATTAGCAAGCTGGTTAGTCCCAGTAGGTCTAGCTGCAAAAGGTACAGGTAGCATAGTTTCAGGCTTAGCCAATCTTGCGCCAAAAGCATTACCGGAAGTACAGCCAACTTTAGGGCTTGCGCTTAAATAAATAAGTAAAAAAAACTCTCTCAGTTATAAAGCCTCGGGTTAAACAACCTGAGGCTTTTTTTATGGGTAAAGAAGATTGTGGGCGTGTTATTTCTTCATGCTCAGTTAGTTACGCCAGATGCTGAACTGAGCCCTATGCGCTGTGTTTTCCTTGCGTGTACACACTATACGCTTATAAGCGAGCTGCGCTGGCTAGTATGAAGCAGGGAGGGCGGCGTCATATTGCATTATATTATATTAGAAGTTATATGGGGCAAGGGAGCGCGCGATTTTAATTCTGTCTGTGTGAAGAAGACTCCAGACAAAATAAAACCGCTGATCCGGGGGCAATTGGATCAGCGGCTTTTATTTGGTATTTTTAACTTTGCTGGTATTTCTAGAGGAGAATTAAAAAAAATAAATTAGTTATATCTGGTGGATGTCCCTAAAACTTATTATTAATTGTTATCTCTATATTTGTATTCTCTCATATAAATGTGACGAAAATTATGGTAATGTTTGTCACATTGCCGTCATAATTCATTTTTACTGCTCAGAATGTGACAATCAGGGCTCTAGCCTTGAATAACGCTATTCAGCCGCTCCGCCAATGGTGGGGTGCGCCGCGCGCGGGTTATTTCCATTAAGCCAAGTTTTGTTAGGCCGTGGACTTGAACCGTATAAGGGTCAAGCAGGGCTAATTCTTGCGAAAGTTTGGTTAAGGCTTGTTTGTCAGGGGCGCTATTCATCTTTAAATAATCGATTATAATTATGCCGCTTAAGTTTCTTAAGCGAATTTGGCGCATGACTTCTTTCGCGACTTGTTTATTAATCTCACTTGGTGATCCGCTTGCGCCGCCGCGATTAACGTCTATAGCCGTCAGAGCAGCGGTGTGTTCAATAATAAGCGAGCATCCGTTGGCCAATACAGCGTAAGGGCGGTAGAGGTCTTCTATTGGCGTTAAAACACCACGATTCTCTAATAAGCCAGCGTCAATACGGTGCTGCGCGTCAATATCGCTCAAAATCAGCTTGCTGACTAAGTCAGGGGCGAATTGCACACACCAGTTCTGCGCAAGCTCGAAACGGACATCGCCGCAAATTTCTATGCGCTCTATAGTGTTCATGGCCTGATTCGATAACATCCGCATGACGGCATCGGGGCCAGATAAGACGGGGCGTGCTTTGTTTTCGATAGGCAGATTATTGAGAATCGCTGTCCAGATTTGTGAGAGCAGCTTATATTCGCGGACAATCATCTCATTTTGAATATGAGCGGTGGCGGCGCGTAGGACAACGCCTTGCATTTTTTCAGCGTCAATCATTGTTTCAAGCTGGCTGCGTAGCGCTTTATCAGTGATCCGACTCGATATCGTATTCTTCTGACGATAAGGGGCATAGAGCGTAAAACGCCCAGGCAAGGTTATATCCATCGTTAAACGGACTAATTTGTCCTCATAATCATCATATGCGCCGTTAACTGCGCCAATACGTGGGCTAATGCGGCCGTCTTGCGCTTGAACGATGACTAAATCGCCATTATTAAGCCATTGCGGTAGGGATTTATCCGTTTTTCCGCCTAAATAACGTGCATCTTTGGCATTTAAATAGCCTTGCAGCTTATTTCCAAGGTTTACATAGGCTGTATTCTGCGTGGCATCAATGCGATCAACACGCCCCATATAGATCGTGCCGTGGCGAATCTGTTCAAATTCGGGGTCGATTTCAAGAGCTTCTAAGACATGGCCTTTTTCAAGGGCAGCGGCGCAGAGCGATTCATTGATGGTGTCGATTAAAATTTCCATGGATACAGTATAATAGGAGTTAAGGGCGATAGCCAAGGCCGATCAGCATATTGGGCGTTTCATAAAGTGAAAGCCCCACAATATTGGTGTAAGAGCCATGAATTGATTTGATGAATGCTGCAGCGAGGCCTTGGATAGCATAGCCACCAGCCTTGCCATCCCATTCGCCGCTTGCGATATAATTTTCAATATCTTGCGATGTTAGGCGCTTAAATTTTACGCTGGTTTTGATCAGTTTGACGCTGTGCTGGCCGTTTGGTGCAATAACAGCAATGCCACCTAATACGTCATGGCGAGCGCCTGATAATTGCTTTAAAAACTTTGTCGCTTCTTCGGCGTTTTCTGGCTTGCCGAGCGATTTTTGTCCGCAGCATACAACGGTATCGGCCGCTAAAATGTAAGGATTAGGCGGTTTTTTATCTGAGTCTTGTAGGGAGTCGTATATATGACGCGCTTTTTCAAGGGCGAGGCGGGCCGCTAAATCGGCGGGCGTTTCGCGTTTGCGCGGCGATTCGTCAATATCTGCTGGCAAAACTAGCGAAGGGGTGATGTTGATTTGTTTGAGTAAGTCCAAACGGCGTGGCGAGGCGGAGGCAAGAACAAGCGTGCCATTTGATTGTGCATTTGACATGATGTTTACCTTAAATTTGGACATCTTTTAAGCGTAAGCGCTGCGCTGGCCGTCTATTTTATTTCTCGCGGAAAATAATGCGACCTTTACTTAGGTCATAAGGTGTCATTTCAACAACAACTGTATCGCCTTGTAGAACGCGGATACGGTTCTTACGCATTTTACCAGCTGTGTGACACAAAACTTCATGGTCGTTTTCTAGTTTTACGCGGAACATTGCATTAGGGAGAACTTCAGTAACAGTTCCTTTGAATTCGATTAGATCTTCTTTAGCCATAGCACCATTTTCTTGAATAATTAATTGTTATAACTGAATTGTTATATATGTGTCGGTTGTGGTTGCGCAAGTTAAAACTTGCGCAGCCTCATATAAGATAACTTTAAACTCTGTGAATTAAACTTGGCGTGAGACCATAAGTTTTTTAATCTCTGCAATTGATTTTGCTGGATTCAAACCCTTAGGGCAGGTTTTTGTACAGTTCATAATTGTATGGCAGCGGAATAAGCGGAAAGGATCTTCCAGTTGATCAAGGCGCTCGCCCGTTGCATCATCACGCGAATCGCTAATCCAGCGATAGGCTTGCAATAAAATCGCAGGGCCTAAGAATTTATCGCCATTCCACCAGTAACTTGGGCAAGATGTTGAGCAACAAAAGCATAAAATACACGCCGCAGGGCCGTGGCCATCATCGCCATTGAGGATATCCGCGTCTGCCGCGCTTTGTAGGCGCTCTTTTTCGGGATTGGGCGTATCTGATTTTAACCAAGGTTCAATTGATTCGTATTGGGCGTAGACATGGTTCAGATCAGGGACAAGATCTTTGACAACCGGCATATGCGGTAGCGGCGTAATTTTTAAATCACCTTTAACTTCAGCAATCGGCTTTAAACAGGCCAGTGTGTTCGTGCCGTCAATATTCATTGCACATGATCCGCAAATGCCTTCGCGGCATGATCTGCGGAAAGTTAGCGTGCTATCAACTTCATCTTTAATTTTGATAAGTGCATCAAGCACCATTGGGCCGCAATCTTCAGTGTCGAGATCATATTCATCCATGCGCGGCGTTTCACTGTGGTCAGGATCCCAGCGATAGACTTTGAAGGTCTTTACGCTTTTGGCGTTTTCTGGCGCTTCAAATTTATGACCTTTAGTGACTTTTGAATTTTTAGGCAGCGTAAACTGAGCCATAATATAAGATACCTTGTTATTGTGCTAAACATGTCTTTTCTAAAATAGCGCCGATAGGTCTGTTTGTGAAGAGCTTTAGTCAAATAAAGCGTCAATAGAATCTTGATTATTTGTTTTATGGGCTTCTTCGACGGCTTCGACCTTGTGGTTTTTCTTGTCAGGAACGTCGAAGCCAATTTGTGTTAATGTGCTGCTTAGGTGGTCTTCAACGACCTTTAGATTGTCAATTGTGTTGTGGATGCGCTGACTCGTTAAGTCTTGGAACGAGCAGGCTAATAAGATTTCATTGAGGTCTTCGCTAATGGACGCGGCAATACGCGCGATCCTTGGGTCTTTAATATCTTCTGGGTCGTCTAGTTTTGCTGCAATTCTATCCGTTGCATCCATGATGCTATCAGCGGCTTTTTCCGTGATACTAATAACAGCATCAAGTTCAACGCCCGCATTGGCCGCGGTTTTTCCTTCACCATGGAAGGAGATAGCTTCTAATGCGCCAAGCATTTCACCAAAGCGGTTTGTCATGCCTTCCTCTGCCATATCCATAAGCTGCGAGGTTGCATTCACTTCCATGGAGATTTCATCAAAGCGTCGTTTAGTGAATGTTTCGAATGTTTCGAAACGGCTTGATAGGGCTTGTATTGCGCTTAAAAGTTCGTCGTTTGCCATGTCTCTCATAATATTTCTTGCTGTAAAATTTATAAAATAATCGTGTTAATGGATTATTATAAGCTATAAAAGTTTAACAATTGCTTTATGAGCGAAACCAATTTTAAGGGGTTACTTTACAATGCAGCTTTTGGCAAAGCGCTTATTAATTTCTAAGCAAGCCTGTTGGGCGCTTTCTTTGCTGACGGGGCCTGCTTGCACGCGATAATATGTGCCGCGCCCTGCAATCTCAACATCTTGTATGCGTAACTTATAGCCTTTAAGCAAAGCAGGGAATTGTTGCTGACGGGTTTCCCAATGCGCCGTGGCGGCACGGGCCGATGTTAAGCTGCCAATTTGAATGTAGCTATGGCCAGCTTGTGCGCTTGGCGCGGTTGGCTTTGTTGTTGATTTTTGCGTGTGTAGGGGCGCTGTTTTCAGGCCTTGAACTTCAGCTAACAAGCTCGTCAGGGCTTTTTCAGGCTGTTTTGTGTTGGTTTGCGTGGCGCGGCTTATTGTTTTTGGGCGGGCTATGGGCGCAGATATGGCGCTATCATTATTTGTGACATTGCCATTGTTATTGCCACTGCCATTGTTAGTGTTAGTGTTAGTGTCATTCACGTTGATGCGCGCAGAAGCGGTGGCGAGAGGGGGCGCTTCTGTCTTGTCTTCCTCTTTATCTGAGGGGGCGACGATTACAGGTTTTTCGGCCTGTACTTCTATTGGTGCATGAGTAGGGGCTACGAGCGCTTCATTTTGTGTCAGGTCACTTTGTATCTGGGCTGCCGCATTATTTTCTTGGTGAGTTTTTAAACCCGCAAAAAGTTCATCACGGTTGATAGGGGCGGCATTATCGCGGTTTTGCGTGTTGTTGGCGAGTAAGTTTTCAACGCGCGCAGATGAGCCATCTTTTCTAAGCGCCTGATATATGGTGCTGTCTTTATTCTCAATCTCCATTCCTCCGCGATCATCTGGGTGGGCTTTTATGGCAGAGTTATCGGCGCGAATAATCGGGACGCCTTCATCCTTGTTGGTCACGCTATACCAAACAAGGCCACTGGCTAAAACTAATGCGGAGAAAACGAGTATTGTATTAAGCTTCATAATTAAAGGTCTTTATAGAGGTTGAATATTTTTTCATGCTCAGCGGCGGCTGTTCGATCGGTCATGCTGGCAATATGATCCGCAATAATTCGTGCCTTTATGTGGCCATTTGTGTCATTGCTGAGCGCTTTAATTTGATCTTGTAGATCATTAGGTAATAAGCGGTTCTCACTCATAAAGACATTAAATAAATCACTAATGATTTTCTCAGCCTTGACCCAAATGCGCTGAATGGTGTAATGGCGGTACATATTTTCCATTAAGAATGCGCGCAATGTTTTGAGCTGCGCAAACATCGTATCTGAGAATTGTACGATCGCTTTATCGTGATTGCGGACATCATCAACACTTTGTGGATTAAGTGCGGAGAGCCTTTCCTTGCTGACAGCCAGAACGTCATCAACCATCACGCCAATCATGTCGCGTATAGCCTCAGATATAAGTATGTCTTTGGTTATATGCGGATAGGTCTTTTTCACAAATTCAACGCGCTCACGGAATAAAGGCACTGCAGCGCAAATGTCATCAATTGAAAATATCTCAGATTTAAGCCCATCTTCAACGTCGTGGTTATTGTAAGCTATGTCATCAGCCAGCGCGGCGACTTGTGCTTCGACGGAGGCGTAACCGTCAATTTCAAGATCGACTTGTTCCTGTATCGCGCGCAATGTTGTAGGGAGAACAATGTCATTGCCGCAATTTTTAGGAATTAGCGGGCCATTATGTTTGACGACACCTTCAATGGTTTCCCATGTTAGGTTAAGGCCAGGCCATAAAGGGTATTTTTTTTCTAATGTTGTCAGCACGCGTAATGATTGGTCGTTATGTTCAAACCCACCCAAATCCTTCATGCATTGTTTTAAGGTCTCTTCGCCAGCATGGGCAAATGGTGTGTGGCCTAAATCATGGGCGAGGGCAATGCCTTCTGCTAAATCTTCATTGACGAGTAAAGCGCGCGCTAATGTGCGGGCGATTTGAGCCACTTCGATGGTGTGCGATAGGCGCGTGCGGTAATCATCGCCCTCATAGCAGACAAAAACTTGAGTTTTATCTTTTAAGCGGCGAAAAGACACACAATGTATGATGCGATCACGGTCACGCTGAAAAGCTGTGCGGTGTCGGCTTTCAGCTTCTGGGTAAATGCGCCCGCGTGATTGGTCTGGGCGGCACGCGTAACGTGCCAGGGGCACAGCACAATAATTATAAGCGGGGGTGTTTTGCGCAGTATCTGAAGTCATCTTCACTATGTCCAAACTATGTCCAAAATTCGTTAAATCTATATTTAATATGTGTCGAGTGCCTTTAAACTAGCAGAGAGATGCGCTAAGGCCAATACGCAGATCTTGATTATTTACAGTATTTGTTCATATAATTAGAGACTATAAAATTATCTTAGGAGCAATCGACGTGGCTAATGAACTTATTATAGATCAGAGCGCACTGGATGAAGTGGCGCGCGAACGTACAGATAGCGGTACGGCGAAGACTTATCTGCGGATTAGTGTTGATGGTGGCGGTTGTTCTGGGTTTCAATATAAATACGAATGGGCACATGATATCGCTGAGGATGATTTGATTTTTCAGGATGCTATCGTGACTGATTCTCTTTCTTTGAAATATATGGTCGGCTCTGAGATTAAATTCCACAATGATATGATGGGGCGCATGTTCCAAATTAATAACCCTGCGGCCAGCAGTTCATGTGGTTGCGGCACGTCTTTTTCTATATAATTATTCACTAATCAATTTGAGGATCTCATGAAAATAGCCATCTGGAATGTTAATTCCATTAAAGCCCGACTCGAGCATGTAAAAAAATGGCTAAGCGATTCGCAAGTCGATGTCTTGATGATCCAAGAGCTTAAGGGTGAAGCGTTCCCTAGTGAAGCTTTTGAAGCGCTGGGCTATATCGCGGTCGTTTCTTCCCAAAAGGCCTATAACGGCGTTGCGACGTTAATCAAGAAAGACCTAACAGGGCTTGACTTTGAGGTGATGGCAGAGCGCCTGCCCGGTGATGAAAGTGACGAGCAAGCGCGTTTTCTTGATTGTAAGATTAACGGCGTGCGCTGCGTTAATATATATTTGCCCAATGGTAACCCCGTTGATAGTGAGAAATACCCGTATAAATTATCATGGATGAAACGCCTTTATAGTTATATGGAGACGTTACGCGGCGCAGAAAGTGATGTTTTAGTGGCGGGGGATTATAATGTGATCCCTGAAGATCGCGATTGTCATGACCCTGCCGCATGGGAAGGAGACGCGGCGACTTTGCCGCAGACCCGCGCTATATATCGCTCTTACCTTTATATGGGGTATACGGATGCATTCCGCGTTAAAAATGAGCAAGATCAGCAATATAGTTTTTGGGATTATCAACGCGGCGCTTATCAGAAAAATAATGGTATTCGTATTGATCATTTTTTACTCTCGCCAAACTTGGTTGACCGTATGGAAAGCTGCGTCATTGATGCCGCGCCGCGCGCTTTGGAAACACCATCGGATCATGTTCCGGTGGTTTTGACATTAGCGGATGAGGGATTCGTATAAAAACGCTATAGGTTTTTTATGCGCGTCATGATACAGTTGTGCTGTATAAAAATTCAATTCATATGATGATTGGCCTATCATGATATTCAATATCTTTACTAAAAAATTCAAAATTTTGTCAGTCTTAGCGTTAAGTGCAGTACTAATCACAGGCTTAAGTGCCTGTGAATCGACAAGCCTTAGCATCAAGGAAAGCCAGCTTAATCGCATCGCGATGCCTGTGTTTATGCTTAAGCGTCAAATACCCGTGGACGACGTGTCTGTTGTGGCTTTTGAACGTGTGCATGATCCGCTGCAAGTAACGCAAGTTTACATTGAAGATTATAGCCGCGCAGGTGATCGCGGTTTGTATAACCCTAAAAATCCAGCGACTCCTGTAGCTTTACGCTTAGCGGCGCAAGACGGCAGCGCTAATGTGATTTATTTATCTGCGCCTTGCCAATATATGAGTAGCGCTTTTATGAGGCAAGGCCCAGCAGAATCGTGCATCACTGATTATTATAAAGAAGGCCCTGTTTCTGAGTCTATTATTAGTGCCTATATGCAGGCTTTAAATAATGTTCGTCGTTATCACGGTCTAGATAGCTTTGTTTTAAATGGTTATGGTAGCGGCGCGTCTGTTGCGGCAATATTGGCCTCGCAACGTTTGGACGTAGAAGCTTTGCGCACAGTCGCAGGTCATCTAGATATGACGCATTATGACGACAAGAAATTAAACTGGTCTTATGAAGGGGGGGTAAACCCGCTTGATAGCGCCAAGTCTTTAACGCATTTGCCACAATATCACTTTATTGGGCAGGATGATGATGCAGAAGAGGTTAAAATCTATCACAATTTTGCACAAGCTGTTGGCCCAACATGGTGCTTGCGCCATAGCCTTATCCCGAATGCCGATGCACGTGATGGCTGGGTAGAGCAATGGAAAGCCTTGCGGGCATTACCGCTTGATTGCCGCGCCGATCAACAAAATATGGGCAGAGCGCCTGTCGTTGATTTAACGCCTGTGCCGTTTAACCCTGCGACATTAGATATAATGGATGATATGCATGGCCGCGGTAAGAAATAATAAATTCACAGTTTATAATGAGGATATGGGCGCTTTTAGAGCGTCCATATTTTTTTGTATAGCGCTATTTATAGCTCTGGCTTTAAGTGGCTGCGGCGCATCTTTATCGACTCGTTATGATTTGGCCGATAAAGTCGCGCAGGACACGCGCGCGCAGGGGGGCTTATATAAAGAGGTCATTCATGCCTCGCCTTTCTACTTAACAGCTTATCTCTCTGCTGTGCCGATGCAGGCTAACGCTTTAAACGCTGATACCTCGCATATGGGGCGAGTCTATATAGAAGGTGATGGCCTTGCATGGGTGAGCAAAACGCGCCCATCTTTAAACCCAACCCCCATTGACCCTTATGCCTTACGCCTCGCTATGGCTGATATTTATGCTGATCGTGTGTATCTTGCGCGGCCTTGCCAATATTCAAATTGGGATAAAGGTGGGCTTTGCCCGATGAAATATTGGACAACGCATCGTTATGCGCCCGAAGTCGTGGCAGCTTATAGCGCAGCGCTCAATCAATTAAAAGCCAAACGCGGCTGGACATCCATTGAATTGGTCGGTTATTCAGGCGGCGGTACAATGGCTTTACTGGTGGCGCATGGTCGCAATGATATTGCATCTATACGTAGTGTCGCGGGAAATTTAGATATCGATGCTCATTCGCGCCTGCATGAGGTGGATTTAATGCCTTATTCGATAAACCCTGCCAATTTTGCCGCTGATTTAGCGCGCATTCCGCAGAATCATTTTGTTGGTGGCTCTGATCCTATTGTACCTGTTGCGATTGCGCGCAGTTATGCACAGAAGGCTGGACGCTCGGAGTGTATACAAATAGCGGAACAAATGGGCGTTACCCATGGTAGAGGGTGGATTGATATTTGGCCGCGCTTGCTGCAAAAACCATTCTCATGTTAAAACATGACCTGAAATAAATATTAGAGTTTTGCTTTTGAAAGGTCTTTAAGCTATGCATCGTATTATTATAACTTTCCTATCCGTTTTTGCTGTCGTTACTTTGTCTTTATCGGCCGCTTATGCCGCCGCTGATAAAAAGGCTTGGGATGTGCGCTGCAAGACCAATGAAGAAAACGGTAAAGAATATTGCGAAATGTTCCAAATGATTACCGTTAAAGAAACCAATCAACGTTTTGTTGAGGTTGCCTTCTTTAAAGACTCCAATGATAAAATGGGTGGCGTTATTATTCTGCCGCTTGGCCTATTGGTCGCGAAGCCTGTTATAATGACCGTTGATGATGGCGATAAAATGGCCTTTCAATTCCATACATGTACACCGGGCGGCTGCCTTGCACGTATTACAGCGACGGATGAGCTTATGACGATGATGCGTAAAGGGAATAATATAACGTTGAGCACCCATAGCCAGCTTGGTAAACCTTTCACGGTTAAATTATCGCTTACGGGCTTTAGTAAAGCGTATAAAGAAATTATGAAAAAGTAAATTCGGTTGTTTATTGAAGTTAAGAGGCGGTAAATTAATATTACCGCCTTTTTTGTATTAAAAAAGAGCGGTGATTTATTCTCTGCATTATTGCGCTTAGCTTAGGTAGTTGTTGGGTGAAGGCCCTTTCGGCAGGGGCTTACATAAGCCTAATCTAAACTTCAAGGGCCTGAAATAAATGATTGTTTCCCTATAGCAATGTTTACTTAACTTAACCACACTGATATAAATAATGTAAGTTTTAGCTGCGGCTGATTTGTTTTCTATGCGTCTACGCTATAGAATATAGAATAATACTCAGCTAATAAAATAACCGCCTAAATTAGACGTCTAAACACTAATCCAATTTCATTACATAATCTCAAACATCAGTTTTTAGAGTACACCCACAGGAGAACGACCCAAATGAAGATCGATATTAAAAAGTTACTACTCGCAGGTACGGCAATATGCGCAATAGGCGCAGCGCCGATGATGGTTTCACAGGCTTATGCAACAGAGCTTAGTGTCGATATTGATGACAGCGGAACTTTTGTGGGCGAATTAGACGCTTCTCCTTTGGCTTGGGGCGCAGGCCAAGACAACCATGATGTTCGTGTGAATGCGAATGCAACGATTGATGTCGTTAACACAAACGTTATTGGGGATGGCACAGACACGGTTGCTGCGATCTCAGCAGGCGCAGATGCACTAACGCTTACTATTGATGATGCAGCTAGTGATAATGGTCCAGAAGCGATTACTATTGGTGGCGATATATCTGTCGGTGCGTTTACAGCGCTTAACTTGACAATTACAGGTGAAGATTCAGATGCAACTGGCGATACGCTTGCTGTTGATGTTAACGGTGCGATCAACCTCGGTACAGGTACTTTGACAGTTACAGCTGATGCTGGAAACTCAAACAATAACGTCGCTGTTTCTGTAGATGGCAACATCACAGCAGGATCTATAGCTCTTAACGGTGCTGATTCTACGACCACTTTGAACCTAGATGGCGCAGCGATACAAACGATTACTGGCGCAATTACAGGTGCGGATGCTTTTGTTAACGTCAATAACGCAGCAGGCGTTATCTTCGCTAATGCAGTTACGGCTGATACGATTACGGTTGAAAAAACAGCTGGGAATTCAACAGCGCTTTTCAAAGAAGCCGTTACAGCGGATGTTAAACTGGGTACTGATGGTACAGGCGTTAACACGGTTAGTTTTGATGGCACAGCGGATCCATATACCGTATCGGGTACAGTTACAGGTACTGCGGGTGAAACTAATAACGTTATCGTTATCGGTGGCAACACAATCACAGCTGGTGGCGCTTGGGGCTCAGACCTTACAGACGTTTCACTGACTGGTACAGGCACAGGCCTTACAACAACAACTACTTTGGCCGCGACCACGGTTACAGTTGGTGCAGGCACAACATTGACAACAGGCGGTGTCGTTACTGGCGCTGTTAACTTGACAGGTGCTGGTACGGTTGCTCTTGGAAACCAATTCGGTGTTACTGGCACAATTGATAATACATCAGGTACAGCTGGCGTTGGTACGTTGACTGGTACAGGTGGCAATACAACAGCTGTTTCAGGTAACGTTGGTGCTACAAACTCGCTTTCTGCGATTACTTATGATGGCGCAGGTACTTTTGACTTTAATGGTACAGTTGCTGCGACAACAATTACGGCTTCTAGCACAGGTAACTTAGACTTCGCAGCTGATGTAACGGGTAATGTTAACCTTGCAGGTGATGGTTTCGTAATACTAGCGGATACTGCAGACATCGCAGGTACTGTTGATAACACATCAGGCGCAGCAGAAGCTGGTACTGTAACTATTAATGGCGCTTCAGTAATTAGCGGCGCAGTTGGCGCAACTCATTCACTGAAACTTATTAACGTCGGTGCTGCAGGCAAAACAACAAGCTTCGGTTCAACTGTATCAGCTAAAAACATTACACTGTCTAGCACAGGTACTGTTGACTTCGCTGGTCATGTTACAACGGACTCTCTTGATCTGAACAGCCAAGCAGCAACCGTTAATTTTGCTGATAATGTAAATCTAACTGGTGCTATAGATGATGCTGGTCCAGCGGGTACTGTGAACTTTGCAGGTACTTCGACTGTATCAAGCACTGTTGCAGCGGCGAATGTTAATGCAAATGGCGGTGCAGATGAAGTTGTTACTTTCGGTGGCCTAGTTACCGCAACAAACATTAACGTTGATGGCCTTGGTAAAGTTCAAGCTAATGCCGGTCTTACAGGCGCTGTAAACTTTGTTAAGAACGGTTCATTGAACATCGCTGATGGGGGTGCAGTAACCGGTGATATTAAAGCGACCACAACGTCAGGCGATGGTAGTTTGATTTTTGACGGTAACGGCGATATCGTGGGCAACTTTGGTGAAGCCGTTAATAAAATTGGAGTATTTACTGCGGCGGGTACAGGTACAGCTAAGACAATAGGTGTTGACGGTAACTTCTTTGCAGCAAATACTACGAATGTTGGTGGTAATAAAATTATTATCGCTACCCCACACACATTTAATGCTGCTGCAGGCCAAAAACTGAACTTTGCTGTTACTGGAGCTGCTGCTGTTGGTCAGATTACATCTGGTGGCGCAGCCACAATCGATGCGGGTACGCTTGTTAACATTGATGTTACAACGGGTGATAAAATTGTTGATGCGTCCCCATTCATACTCGTCGATGGTACTGGTGGCGCTGGTGTCGCAACTTTGACAACGGATATCACAGATAACAGTTTCTTGATTAGCTTTGCTCAAGACACAACCAACACAGAAGATTTAATTGTTACAGCTACTGTAGCAACAAAAGCAAGCGCAGCGACAAACACCAACAACGCAGCTGTCGGTAAGGTCTTTGATGCTATTGGTACAACAACTGACGTGCAACTTGCTCAAATCCAACAAAACTTGGGTGCGGCATCTTCACAAGCAGCGGTTAACACAATTCTTGAATCAACAACACCTACTGTTGATAACGGCGTTTCTGCAGCGATTGTTAACGTGTCAAACACGTCTGTTAACATGATTGGCACGCGTCTTGCTGAAATTCGTGATGACAAAGTTGGCACTGGTATGTTCGCTGGTAACGGCATGTATGGTACGCAAATCTGGGGCCAAGTATTCGGTAGCTCAGCTGACCAAGATGACCGTGATGGCGTTGCAGGTTATGATGCAACAACATACGGCCTAGCTGTTGGTATCGATACGGCTGATCGTCTAGAAGGCGTTACATTCGGTATCGCTGGTAGCTACGCGTCAACAGATATTGACTCTGACAACGCGAATAAAACAGAAACTGAAGTTGATAGCTGGCAGTTGACTGCTTATGGTGATTATGACCTAAGCAAAACAGCCTTCCTTAACGCTATGGTTGGTTATGCTTACAACGACATTGAATCAAAACGCTTTAATGTTGGTGGTGTGTCTGGTCTGACAGCAACTGGTGATAATGATGGCAATCAATATGTCGCACGCGTAGAAGTCGGTAACGATTACTACATGAACGACATGAATGGCATGATCCTTACACCTACAGCGCTTGTTAACTACGTACATGTTACACAAGACAGCTACACAGAGACTGGTGCTGGTGGTGCGAGCATGGAAGTTGACCCTGATGACATTAATATCCTTGAGCTAGGCCTAGGCGTTGAAGCTTCTTGGAAAAAACAAATGTCAAATGGCGGTTTGTTTGAACCAGCTGTACACGTTGGTTACCGTTACGACGTTATCGGTGACGAAGCGGGCGCAACATCAAGCTTCACTGGTGGCGGCGCTGCGTTCAACACAGATGGCTTTGATCCTTCAGAGAGCACATTTAACGTAGGTTTCGGTGCGACTGTATATGACACGAACAACTGGGAATTCACTGGCGGATATGACTTCGAATACAAGTCAGATTACGCAGCACATTCTGGTTTAGCTAAAGCTAAATACAAATTCTAAGCTAAACGACATAGCTTTTTTAAAACTGGGCTTCCTTGTAATGAGGGAGCCCAGTTTTTTTATGATCCATTTATGTTGCGTTGTTTGGCTGTGTGCAGGGCAGGCGAGGGCGTAACTTCTGGCGCTGCGGGCTGTATAAGCCTCATGTGCTGTTTTTAAGTGGGGGTGATGAATGATTGACCCGTAAATTACCAAGCCACGCCACTGGGGCGTATTTAGGCGCCCGTAGCCAAGGCCGCTCTACAGGGGCGGGGACTAAAATATTTACGCTGAAATAGCTTTTTGAATCGAGGGGCTAAAGCGCCGAAAAATAATTTACGGCGCTTTGCTCTGCTTATTGAAAGCCATCAAGAACATTCTTGCCAATAACGCGGCCAGTTTCTTGCTGAATATGCGCCGCTTTCAACGTCTCAACGCTGAGTGTCCCAAGGTTACTGGTAGCGATCGACATTAATGGGCCCGTTCTGATTATATCCTATGGCTTTCATGATTATCTTTACCTTGTTTTATGTTGCGTTGACTTAACGCTCATGTAATATGGTCATGTTAAGTTAAAGTTACACGTACCCACTATAATATGTTATAGGTATAAAAAAGTAACTATTGTGAGAGGTAAAGGCTTTGTCGAAAGAAAATTATTGTGATCATCCTTATGGATGTTCTGTCGAGGCGACATTAGCCGTGATTGGCGGGCGCTGGAAACCAGTTATTATATTTAACTTGCTGCAAAATGATATCATGCGCTTTGGCGAATTAAACAAAGCGATTAAGGGTGTCACACAGCGCATGCTGACCAATCAATTGCGAGAACTTGAAAAAGACAAAGTCGTTCACCGTAAAGTCTATGCAGAAGTCCCCCCACGCGTAGAATATTCGCTAACCGAATACGGCCGAACATTAAAACCCATTATGCTCGCCATGCGCGATTGGGGCGCAGAGCATATGAATGTGGCGTGTGAAGGCGTTTAAAGCACGATGATGTGTGAGGGATGTTTGGTTATTGTTTTTATTCTTGAATTACAGCATACAGGTTTTCGAAAGCCGTAAGTTCTATTGAAGGTATCTTATTTTCCCTTCCTAATCTTTTCTTGTTTGTTTGGGGGTATCTTCCCACTGCTTTATATTATTACACACATTAGTTCGAGCTTCATCACGACTAGCGCATTCTTCTGATACTATGTGGACATCACCTTTTTCAGCTTTGCAAGTATAGCCCAAAGCTACGCCTTCCGGGAAATCAGTGTTTTCATCGTAATAAACATGCTCTGTGGAGCGATAGCACTTAAAAACCCAACCATTTTCCTTGTATACATCCCGTTGTTTTTTGCTCATTATTTATTTCCTTTAAGGCTGCTTAGTTTCTGGTTATGTTTGGAAGATCTATTTTATCTGGAGGTATAGCATGCGATCTATATGCTACCTTACGCGAAACTCTTTGAGAAGCTCTAAAATTTCCAATTTCTTCTTCATTGCACGAAACACAAAGGTGTCAAATGCATTCATAAATAGTCAAATGTGATGAAAAAGAGAGGAATGGTGCCACGAGGGAGAATCGAACTCCCGACCTCGTCATTACCAATGACGCGCTCTACCACTGAGCTACCGCGGCTAAAAATCGATGCTCTCAAGGTTATCCCAAAGAGCGAGCGGAAGATACTATAAAATAACTGGATTGTCACGAGTATATTTACTATACATAGCTATATTTCATTATTTCACAGGGCTAACCATGTCAAACGCAAATACAAGCGGCAGCAAATTCGATAAAAGAGCCGCAGCCTTGCGCGCCAATTTAATGCGCCGTAAAAAAGCTGGTCGTGAAATTGCCAATAATGCGGCAAGCCAAGAGCCAGAGGGCCTTGAAGCTGATGCCGACGATGCGGCTATGTGTGAATCAAAGAACAAACAAGATGATTAATAACTATAAAAATATATAAGCTGAGATACAGAAAGTAAGACAATATGAGCGATACATTAAGTGAAAAAAGCGAATCTATGCGCCTGTTAAAAGATAGCGTTGATCACCTACCAGGCATTATGCCTGATCATTGGATTCGTGAAAAAGCGCAAAATGAAAATATGATTGAACCTTATGTTGATGGGCAAGTGCGCTATGTTGATGAAGAGAAAATTATTTCTTACGGCCTGTCTTCTTACGGCTATGATGCACGGCTTGCGCCTGAATTTATGATTTTCACCAATGTTGATAATGCTTTGGTTGATCCTAAAAACTTTAACTCACAGAGCTTTGTTGAGCGTAATGGCGATGTCTGCGTTATTCCACCAAACAGCTTTGTTTTGTGCCGCACTGTTGAATATTTCAAAATCCCTAAAGATGCGCTTGTGATTTGCCTTGGTAAAAGTACCTATGCGCGTTGTGGTTTGATTGTTAATGTGACGCCCCTTGAGCCAGGTTGGGAAGGGCATGTAACGCTTGAAATTTCAAACACGACGCCGCTGCCTGCGAAAGTTTATGCGAATGAAGGCGTTTGCCAATTCTTGTTCTTTAAAGGCTCAAGCGCTTGTGAAGTGACTTATGGGGATCGTGGCGGTAAATATATGGGTCAAAAAGGCGTGACATTGCCGCGCACTTAGGCTACAAGATGCCTTGACATAATATACAAGCCTGTAAATCTAACGAATAAGTCTATGGAGTTCGCGTAATATGAGTGCCGCATTAAAAGAAATTCTTGTCGATCCAGATAAATTATCTCAGACTTCCGAGTTAGAGAAAATGGTTATTAAAGGTGGAAACCCTTTAAATGGTCATATCAAGATTAGCGGCGCTAAAAATGCTGCGCTCAAACATATGGTTGCCTGCCTGCTCACTGATGAGCCGATGCACTTAATGAATTGCCCTGTACATCTGGGCGATATTAAAATGCAGGCCGCTGTATTAAAGACCCTTGGCGCAGAAGTCGTTTTGCGCGAAGACGGTCTGGCCATGATCCATACTGCAAAAATCACAAGCCATGCAGCGCCTTATGACCTTGTACGTCGTATGCGTGCTTCTGTACTTATTTTGGGCCCATTATTGGCGCGCCACGGTAAGGCTGATGTGTCTATGCCTGGGGGCTGTGCGATTGGTACGCGTCCGATCGATATGCATTTAGAGGCCTTTACGCAAATGGGCGCAGAAATCACGCTTGAAAACGGTACAGTTAAAGCGCGCGCTCCACATGGTTTAAAAGGCGCAGAGATTAACTTTAGTAAAGTTTCAGTCGGCGCGACAGAAAATGTCATGATGGCCGCGACTTTGGCCAAAGGCGTGACGATTATTAACAATGCTGCGCGCGAACCTGAAATTGTTGATCAAGGCGAAGCGCTAATAAAAATGGGCGCGAAAATCCAAGGCCTAGGTACAGCGCGCCTTGTTATTGAAGGCGTTGATCGCTTAAATGGCGTCTCACATGATATTTTACCTGACCGTATTGAAACGGGCACATATATGATTGCTGTTGCTATGGCAGGCGGTCGTGTGGTTTTAGAAAATACGCGCCCTGATTTGCTGACATCGCTTATCGGCCCTTTAAAAGAAGCGGGTATGCATATTGAAGTTGATGGCAGTACGATGGTTGTTGAGCGCAATGGCGCGAAGCTTGAGGGCTTTGATGTTATGACCGAAGCGCATCCGGGCTTCCCAACAGATCTACAAGCGCAGCTTATGAGCTTAATGACGATTTGTTCAGGCGTTGGCATGATTACCGAGACAATTTTTGAAAATCGCTTTATGCACGTGCCTGAATTGGTGCGTATGGGCGCTGACATCACCGTACACGGCAATTCAGCGTTAATACGCGGCGTGAGTAAGCTAACAGGCGCAGAAGTCATGGCGACGGATCTACGCGCCAGTGTCGCTTTGGTTCTTGCTGGCCTTGCTGCTGAGGGCGAAACGACGGTTAATCGTATTTATCACCTCAATCGCGGCTATGAAAAGCTTGTTGAGAAACTCACCGCTTGCGGCGCGGATATACATCTCGCTTAAATTCGGTAGAGCTATAAAGAGCATAGATTAAAAATAAAAACGGCGCGCAGGTTTATATCATCTGCGCGCCGTTTATATTTTATGTGTGGGTGTTTTAATACAACCCTTTAGCGGCCTTCTTTTTCTTTTTAAAGAAAACGCGCATATGTTCTTGGCCGGTTTCTTCTTCGTATTTCTCGTAATATTGCTGATGATATTCTTCGCCATCCCAAAATGTGCCGAGGGGCTCTAATGTTGTGACGATTTTGTTTTTATAGGCTTTTTTACTATTCACATCATCAATGACTTTTAGTGCCAGTTTCTTTTCATCATCATTTTGGTAAAAAACAGCGGATCGATATTGTGTGCCTTTATCAACGCCTTGTTGATTTAAGGTTGTTGGGTCATGGGCGATTTCAAAGAAGTAATGTAAAAGTTTCTCTAAAGGTAGAACTTTCGGATCATAGGTTAGCACGACCGCTTCGGCGTGGCCTGTGCGCCCTGTGGTGATGTCATGGTAAGTGGGATTCTCTAACTGGCCACCCGTATAACCAACGCGGGTATATTTAATGCCCTCAAGGCTTCTAAACTCGCTCTCTAAGCACCAAAAACAGCCGCCTGCGAGGGTGATCGATGGCTCGCTTTGTGGTTTTTCACTCATAAGGCTCTCCGCTATGGGCAGGCCAGCGCTTGCGCGCGTTTGCCACCCGATTAAGGCCACTAATATTAATATCAAACTTGCAATTATCTTCATCATAATTATATAGTTCGTCTAAGCGATAAAGAAAGTTACATATACTCATGAACATTATTCAAAGCCCTTCTGATAATTATAATGAGCGCGCAGGCCATGTTCGCCCGAGCTTGATTATTATACATTATACGGGCACAAAGACAGCAAAAGAAGCGGCGGACTATTATCTAAATAAAACACTTGATGAGAATGCCGGCAAGATCAGCCCGCATTATATGATTGATGGTGACGGCAGCATTTTCCAATTTGTAGCTGAGGATAAACGCGCATGGCATGCGGGGGTATCGCATTGGCAAGGGCAGGATGATATTAATTCGATTTCGATTGGTATAGAGCTTGTTAATCAAGGCGAGTTTGCCAATTACCCCGCGTTTGAAGCTGCGCAAATTGATCAATTAATCGCTCTTTGCCGTGCTATTCAGAAGCGCCATAATATTAGGACAGAGGCTGTGATTGGTCATGATGACATAGCGCCAGGCCGCAAGAAGGATCCGGGGCCGTCATTCCCTTGGCTAAGTTTTCGTGCGCAGCTTATGCAACCGTAAGGGCGTGAAGTTGACTCGGCGCTCTTTGCTCTCTACAACTAAAAGAAAAAAGGGGAGAGATTATGAGCGAGCGCCATAACACTAATAAAGATATTGATTACACAAGACTATTTCGCGAGCATTACCGCGCGGCGGCTGAGCCTTTGACGGATTGGCGCCGCGTCGCTTATGGCGAAGTGAAAAACTTCCTCGACCATTGTAAATCACTGCGCGGTATCAGCGTTCAGCTGCACCCGTTTAAAGGTGTTGATAATGACCGCGTGCATTTAGATGTCGCTGTTGACGGCGTTTATGGTCAACCAATACCAGTGGTGCTGTTCTTGCACTCTGTCGATGCGTATTGTGAAAAACATAATATTATTTCCACTAAAGTCGGGCTAACAGAAGGCGAAAGTAAGTCTATTCGGTTGCTTGATCATTCTTTCAATTACGAAAATCTGCTCGATGCGATTATCCGCCAAGCCGCAATACATAAATCACGCCTTGATATGCAAGCTTCAGCAGGCATGAAGGTTACTTAGTTATTCGTGACATGTGTCTTAGAGCGTCCGCCTTGTCTTGAAAACGCAAGAGAGCTGAGGCTGTTTTGTCCCTTGCTGTATTGATTGGCATTTGCTATGAACTAGAGGTCAGATGGCTAGATGATCGCTGCTTGTTACATTTCGGTGTTAACAAGGAGAGGAAAGTCCGGGCTTCATGGAAACACGGTGCCGGATAACGTCCGGCGGGCGCGAGCCCCGAGAAAGTGCCACAGAGAGTATACCGCCGGCTTTTAAGTCGGTAAGGGTGAAAGGGTGCGGTAAGAGCGCACCGCAAGGCTGGTAACAGCGTTGGCAAGGTAAACCTCACCGGAAGCAAAACCAAATAGGGACACATTATGGTGCGTTTCCACGCCGTGTCCGGGTTGGTTGCTTGAGTGTTATAGCAATATAACATCTAGATGAATGGTCATACAGATATTGGCAACAATATTGGACAGAACCCGGCTTATAGGCCATCTGACTTTTTTTTATTTATTTTATTATTATTTTTTATTTTATTTTGAAAGCGATACTGTTCCATGGATAGAAATGATTTTCGCCCGCTTTTCACCTTTGCCAATCACAAGATTATGGTGATTGAAATACAGCGCTTAGATCTTGAAATTGATGCCGCTAAAGGGTGTATTTATCATTGGCTGTTGATTAATAAAGCCGAGCGTTCTGTAGAGCCATTGGGCTTTAAGTCAATGCAGAGCCTTGAAGGCGGGGAAGAGCGCCGCCAATTTGATCAGACATCAATGATTTTTAATGCATTAGGGGCGGAGTTTACTGATCGTGATGACACGATCTCTAAGCTGTCGAATATATCCGATGTCTTGCTTGATGATGAGATGCGCGATGTTATCGCTTTGCATTTTATGCATAGTTAATGCAGCGCTAAGCTTATAAGAGTCTTGTGGCGTAAAAAAAATATGGGCGGTATCGCTTTACAGCAAAACCACCCATAATTCTTAATTATTAGACTGTCTTCGTCTCTTAGTCCTTCAAATCAGACCACATATCTTTCACCTTGCCAAGAAAGCCTTCTGATTCAGGGCTGTTAGAGCCGCCGCCTTTTTTCGGGTTCTCATCAGAGAATTGCTTGAGCAATTGTGTTTGTTTTTTCGACAGATTCACAGGTGTTTCAACCGATATCTCAACAAACATATCGCCTTTAGCGCCGCTTTTCAGAACAGGCATACCTTTACCGCGTAGGCGGAATTGTTGACCGCCTTGCGTACCAGCAGGGATTTTAACCTGGGCTGATTTGCCATCAATTGTCGGAACGTCAACTTCACCACCAAGCGCGGCTGTTGTGAACGCGATAGGAACGCGGCAATGTAAGTTACTGTCAGAGCGTTTAAAGAAATCATGCGCTTTAACGCTGATTAATATATATAAATCACCCGATGGACCACCACGCACGCCTGCTTCACCTTCGCCGCTAATGCGGATACGGCGGCCATCATCGATGCCTGCGGGAATGTTTATTTTTAATTTCTTACTGCCTTTTAAGCGACCTTGCCCTTGGCATTTTTGGCATGGGTTGCGAATGATTTTTCCTGCGCCATTACAGCTTGGGCAAACGCGCTCAATTGTAAAGAAGCCTTGCTGTGCACGCACGCGGCCTTGACCGGCGCATGTTGAACAGTTTTCAGTACCGGAGCCATCTGCTGCGCCACTACCTTTACAGCCTTCACAGCTTTCAACCGTAGGAACGCGTATATTGGCTTCTTTGCCGTTATAAGCGTCTTCCAAGCTGACATTCATAGAGAATTGTACGTCAGAGCCGCGCATGGCAGAGGATTGTGATCGACCGCCGCCGCCCATGAAATCGCCGAACATTTCTTCGAAAATATCACCAAAGCCGCCAGCGTTACCTGTGCCACCAAAGCCGCCGCCTCCACCGGGGCCGCCACCGCCGCCACCTTGGAAGGCGCGTTCGCCGAATTGGTCGTACATTTGTCTTTTCTGGGCATCTTTCAAGATGTCATAAGCATGCGATATTTCTTTGAATTTCGCTTCTGCTTCAGGATTATCTTTGTTTTGATCCGGATGATATTTCAAAGCCAGCTTACGATATGATTTTTTTATCGTATCAGCATCGGCGCCGCGATCTACGGCTAGTGTTTCATATAGGTCTTTTTCGGCCATGTGAATGCTCAAACTCTTAGCTAAATATAGCGTGTTAAAATTAAGTTTTGGCCGCTATTTTTATATAACGGCCAAAACTTATATTTCTAAATTAAAGATAGCTTACTTCTTGCTGTCTTCATCAACAGTGAAGTCTGCATCTAACACATCTTCATCTGCATCAGCGTCATCGCCAGCATCTTTAGCTTCGCCGCTTGCATCATTAGCTGATGTTGCATCGGCTTCGGCTGCATTGTCTTCTTGCGAAGCGCGGTAAATAGCTTCACCAATTTTCATTGACGCTTGTTGAAGCGCCTCTGTTTTGGCGGTGATGTCAGACGCATTTTCGCTTTCAAGAACATCTTTAAGCTCTTTAATCGCAGATTCAGAAGCGTCCTTATCTTCGTCTGAGATTTTATCACCCAGTTCAATAATGCTGGCTTCTGTAGCGTGGATTAATGATTCGGCGTTATTGCGTGCTTCAACTAAAGCGCGTTTTTCCTTATCTTTATCCGCATTGCTTTCCGCGTCTTGAACCATTTGATCAATATCATCATCAGACAGGCCGCCTGAAGCTTGGATACGAATTTGCTGTTCTTTATTTGTCGCGTTATCTTTTGCAGAAACTTGCACGATACCGTTGGCATCAATGTCAAAAGTCACTTCAACTTGCGGCACGCCACGTGGCGCTGGTGGTAAGCCAACAAGGTCAAATTGACCAAGCATCTTATTATCAGCCGCCATTTCACGCTCCCCTTGGAAAACACGAATGGTCACAGCGCTTTGATTATCTTCGGCTGTAGAGAACACTTGTGATTTTTTCGTTGGGATTGTTGTATTGCGGTCAATAAGGCGTGTGAATACGCCGCCTAAAGTCTCAATACCAAGCGATAGAGGTGTAACATCAAGAAGGAGAACGTCTTTGACGTCGCCTTGTAATACGCCGCCTTGAATAGCCGCACCATTAGCAACAACTTCATCAGGGTTAACGCCTTTATGAGGCTCTTTACCAAAGAATTCTTTAACAGTCTCGATAACTTTTGGCATACGGGTCATACCACCAACCATGACAACTTCGTCAATGTCAGTTGTTTTGTAACCAGCATCTTTAAGTGCAGCTTTTAAAGGTATCGTTGTGCGTTTAATAAGTTCACCAACAATAGATTCAAGCTTAGAGCGTGTCAGTTTGATGTTTAAGTGCTTAGGACCAGAAGCATCAGCTGTAATAAACGGAAGGTTTACTTCTGTTTGTTGCGCGCTTGAAAGTTCGATCTTCGCTTTTTCAGCGGCTTCTTTTAGACGCTGTAGAGCTAGGTTATCTTCTTTAAGGTCAATGCCTTGCTCTTTTTTGAACTCTTCTGCTAAGTAATCAATGATGAGTAGGTCAAAGTCTTCACCACCAAGGAACGTATCGCCATTGGTTGATTTAACTTCAAATACGCCGTCACCAATTTCTAGGATGGAAATATCAAATGTACCACCACCAAGGTCATATACAGCAATAACGCCACTGGCTTCTTTATCAAGGCCATAGGCTAGAGCGGCGGCTGTAGGCTCGTTGATGATACGAAGAACATCAAGGCCCGCAATGCGGCCTGCATCTTTTGTTGCTTGACGCTGTGCATCATTGAAATACGCAGGAACAGTAATAACCGCTTCGGTTACATCCGCGCCTAAAAAGGCTTCTGCTGTTTCTTTCATTTTTGTAAGAACTTTTGCCGCGATTTGGGCTGGTGCGTATTTTTCACCATTAACTTCTACCCAAGCATCGCCATTTTCGCCTTCGATAATTTTGAAGGGCGCTTTGTCTTTCATGTTTTGTACGGCATCATCGTCAAAACGACGACCGATAAGACGTTTAATAGCGTATAATGTCGCTTCTGGGTTTGTTACAGCTTGGCGCTTTGCAGGTTGGCCAACAAGCTGTTCGCCGTCCTTTGTAAATGCAACCATTGAAGGGGTGGTACGTGTGCCTTCAGCGTTTTCTAGCACGCGAGGATCTTTACCATCCATTACGGCTACGCATGAATTTGTTGTACCAAGGTCAATACCAATGACTTTGCTCATATTAAATACCTTTCATTATGTGGCGAATACATTAATGGCCCTACCATAGGCACCATTCCGATTCCCGATTTGCTAATTTGAGACTACATATTTTATTCAATTCAGTATCATAGTCATCAAGGCAGCAATTGCAATATATAAGCGCTAAATAAATTCCTAAAAAGTGGACATTTTTTTAGCTGACTTAGTTCTTATACGCCGCGCCTGAGATTTTGGATTAGTTTTAATGTAATTTTTTTTCGATTATTATGTTGAAAAACATATGGAAAATAGCTAGATTGATTTACAGGGAAGATAAAAAATAAGGAAGAGTCATCAAATGTGGCCAGGGGAACGTCAAAAGATTTATTCGAGCGAAGAACAGCGCCGTAAAGATCAAAAGCAAAATAATCAGCCTAAAATGGGGCTGTTGGAGGCTTTTAATGAGTGGGTCTCGGAAAAAAGCGGAACATATCGCCGTGACGCGCAGCGCGCGGCAGCCACTTTAGAGTTTCAAATTGAAGATGGTTTAAAGCGAAGCGATGATGACAGTTTAAAAGAAAAATGGCAAAAAAACTTAGACTCTCTATCAGAGGCCCGCATCGCATTAAAAATAGGTGCATGTGATCATGTGGCTAAAGAATGTTTGAAAGCCAAAAAAATATATACGCAAGTTGAAAAGCTGCAAAAGGTAAATCCCTTTAACGCAGAGATCAAATAAGTTTAATACAGAAGTCAGGAACCGCATATCAATGGATATTGATCTATATAATAAGTTTTTCGCCGCCAACCCACTTTGTGTAAACGATACGCATGGCGAGGTCATTACTTTTACGACGATCCCCAATTATGCGGATATTGAGGCCTTATGTAGAAATAACCCTGAATTTAAAGCCGATGAAGCGCGCATAGGGGCGATCGAAATTATCGATAATCAAGTGTTGATGGATTTAGAGCGTTACCGCGATGATTTGCTTGATAGCGCCAGTGAATTAGAGGGGCAAATATTGGCCGCTTATGAAGATATTCTGCGTAGCGCGCAGAGTTATTATAAAGCTGAGCGTGAGCAATATGCCCGTGAGGTTCTTGAACATATAGGAGCAAATTCAATTTCACTTGATATCATGATGGAAGGCTTTTCGACCCTTAATGATGATGTCGTCTTAGCGGGAGGAGAAGAATATCAAGGGGTTTTTGATGATATGTTTAATGTGTTTTTGAATGCGTATCAAAAAATAATTGACCCCGAAGCAGAGGCGAATCTCGATGTACAAAATTATAGCTCTGATTTTGATACGAATTTGGAAGCGGCTTTTAATATTGCGGGCGAGGATGTGCCAACCATTACAATGACATTTGAAGATGGCGAAAAAGATATTCCGCTTACTTTTGAAATGATGGGCGTTTTGGCAGAGGAGATGCCTTTATTGCCCGCAGATCTGGAAGAGTTTTTTGAAATATATAGCG
Organism: uncultured Micavibrio sp.; assembly: GCA_963977125.1. Lineage (GTDB taxonomy): Bacteria > Pseudomonadota > Alphaproteobacteria > Micavibrionales > Micavibrionaceae > UBA2705. Next base: position 218,021 of record CAXBNJ010000002.1, on the reverse strand, counting down.
CGAGTGGAGACAGAGTCTTTGACCCACGCTGTGCTGTTGATGCTATGAGAGAGGAAAAGCAAGCTATCTTCTCAAGCCCCTTAACGCAAAGCGTTAAAAACAGCCAGATTGCTGCGATAGACGAGGCGATTACACATTTAATGGATTTCTATCAAGTGGAGATGGATGAAAAAGTCTCTGCTTTTATTGATAATACCGATTGTGCTGATGATGTTGAAAATGCCATGCATGTTTTGGAGCAGTGGATATCAGGCCTAACCCACTTTAAAAAAGGTGATTATGCGCAAGATTACTCAATGGAGATACATGCGATTGAATTTGCAGATACAAATATCACTATATTGAAGCAGCTTTACGCCAATTTTTCCGATGAAGTCAATGATCGCGAAAATGAAGCGCTTGATTATAAAGCAAGCGGCTTACGTAATGCTGGTTCGAAAGATTCCAAGACTACTCTTGGAACGTATATGCCCAATATATTGAACTTACATTAATTTGATATTTAGTAGCCCTGCCTTGATAAGCTGATCTAAAGCTTTGGGGGAGGAGTAATGTGTTTCTTTTCTGTCTTTATCTAATTTTAATGTGAATTTTTGTTCTTCACCCATTAAATTTATCAGCTCACGTGCGGATGGAATATGTGATAAATACACATATTCGGGCAGGATTTTATGGCCATATTTATGTGCGCCGAGCATTAATCTATTTAGCGGTGATATGGTGTAATTATATTTCTTTTCCAATTCGAAAGCGGGGGCGCTTGGCTCGGAATCTTTAATGCCGCGTGATAAATGCGCGCGCAATATAACGCGGTATAGGCGGCCAAATTTATCTTGTGAAAAAGCCAAGCAAAACGGTTCATCATCAGCAAAGAGTTTTAACGCGGCGGTTAATTCTGATGCGAATAATGCGGGGCTCGGCTGCGCGTTTAATTCCACAATATTAGTTGGGTTATCGCTTTTGGGACGATAGCCTTCGCGCGGCACTTGTATGGGTTGAATGATACGGTCTTTACGAATGACTTCAAAAATAGCGATGCCTGCGCGTTCAACAATTTTTAAGGACATATTCTCAAAGTCATGGCCACGACGGGCGGCAAAATCTTTGATGAAGCCTTTATGATCGATGTAAACGGCTTTGATTCCTGCCTCAACGATGTTTTTTGCGCAATTAGGGCAAAAAGGGTCCGTGACACAGATAGACGCCCCTTTTGTGTAAGGGGCAGCTAAGATACAAGCGGTTTCGGCGTGCAGGGTCGCGCTGCTATCGCCGATGCGCTCTGAGCGGTCAAACTTCTTATCAATTTTCTTGGGCCAGTGATTAGTGCGCGCAATAATATAATCATCACCATTTAGGTCTTTCCCAAATAAGGCTGCGGCCACCTTGCTGGTGGGATGCGGAGACGTTAATACAATATCGACCGCGCGTTCCATGGCGGTAATTGGCAAAAGGTCAGTTGTCATGAAGTGTTGGATCCCTACTTACCGACCGAGTTATTAGTCTTGGGGGTCGGGGCGTAATTATAGCGAAGAAAGGAGTTTTTTCAAGTCGTCTTTTTCAGCAGGGCGGGATCCAGCTTGTTCGAGAATATAGCCCGCACATAAATGCCCAATTTTGGCCGCTTCAACAGCAGGCATATTTTGTTGTAAATATCCAAATAAAAACCCACCAGCAAAATTATCACCAGCGCCATTATCATTGATTATTTTAGACGGCTCACGAATGACAGGGCAGTGTGATATTGTGTGGTTTTCAATTATATAAGCACCATTGGCGCTATCTGTAATAATGATGCATTTTTTATTCATCTTAGCAAAAATCGCTAAAGCTTCATCAAGCGTAGATTGCTTGGTCATGGCTAAGGCTTCTTGGCTATTGGCAATAATGATGTCGGCGCGGCCTGAAAGATCTTGTACGGCAGCGCTCTTCTCTGTGACAATATTGGCATCACAGGGGTTAAATATAATCAACTTGCCTTCATCTGCCGCAATGTCAGCCGCCGCTTTATACATGTCAAAGCCCTTAGGGGAATAAAGGGAGAAGCCTTCAATATACAAAGAACCACTGGAGGTGATCATATCTTTATGTGCGGCCTCTGGCTGTGCAGTGGATGATGCACCATGAAAGGACATGAAGCTGCGTTGGCAATCTGGCGTGACGAGAATAAATATCTTGCCTGTTTCGCCTGCGCTGCGTGAAATCATGTCATTGGTGTCAACGTCATAAAGAGCAAGGCTCTCTTTAAAAAAATCACCATCGTCATCTTGGCCAATAAAACCGCTAAACGACGCGTCTCCGCCAAGCGCAGCGATGCAGACCATTGTATTAGCGGCGCTGCCGCCTGCGGAATAGCCCAGATCGACATGTAAGTCTTTGAGCATTTGAATATATTTGGGGACTTCGTCTATATGCGCTTCATAGCATAGGCCTTTCTTGATTTTATGATCATCAAGAAAGCCATCTTCAATATTTGCCGTTATATCAATAACAGCATTTCCTAAACCGAGAATTTTCATGTTGTCCGAAGCCTAAGCTCTTTTTAGTTCATCCTGAAAGAACGCTTCGCGACAGCGTGCGCTTTTTAACCAAGCTGCACTATTCTTCTTACAGACAGGAGAGTCAATCTGTAAAGATATTTTATAAAGATCGCCGATGTGGTTTTGAAGTAATTCACCTGGGTTGCGCTCAAGTGCAAGGCAGGGGTGGATTTGGTCATTAGCAACATCAAAGAATTTAGTGGTTAAGCCACTTTTCTTGCAGCTTAGATCTTCACGTATTGTTTGTGCAGCGACGCTAGCGCGCTCCATTTTGCTGCCCCAGCTGGCTTCGAAAGATTTTGTGCTCTCAAGTATGTAAGCGTCTAATGCGTGGGTTGATGCATCAAGGATATCTTTTTGCTCTTTGGCGGTTAGTGTACGGCCATCAGCAGGGAAGATTCCCGCAGCTTCAAATTCCATTTCGCGGTCTGAGTAATTTTTAGCTGTATTTAACTCAACATCAGCGAATTGGTTATTATCAATCGTGCATTCATACCCTACATATGCGTTATGTTCGGCGACGTAATGCATACCGTAAAACATAACGCGGCGTGTCATGCATATGGCTTCGGCGTAAAGCTCTGTATTGTCATCAGCTTTAATCGCTTCAAGTTTTTCTTTGAAAACAGGCTCAAGCGCGTGGCCTTTTTTATCAATAATAGTACCGGCATAATCATCGCCATCTAAGAAAACTTCAAATTCACCACGCTCTTGATTTTCGCTGGTCGATAATAAAGTTTTCACTGATACTTCAGGGATACCGTAAATATGTGAGGCGCCTAGATGCGAGAGAACGTTATCGGCATGGAATCTTTTAGCGTCTTGATTTTCTCTATTGGCGCGCTCTTTCACGTTGTGGGGGTGGAAAGCAAGGCGCACACGCATTTGGTGGTCGGCTTTTTGAATTTGGTTTGAGCCAATAACTTTACCGTTTTTGTCTTTTTGCAAGGTATCAACTTGGATACTTGTAAGGTAATAGCCATTTTCCTCAGCTGTGTTTTCAACTATAAAAAAACCGTCTTGATTTGAATCATGACGGTTGTCGGTCGAAAATAATGTTTGAATTTCGTTTTGAATCTCAGAGACAGAGCGGCTAGAGACATATTTCAGCTCATTCTCATAGTCATCTGGCATGCTATAGGAAGCAAGGCTCAGCGCATTGAAATGCGCTTTGAGTGAATCTTTGGGTATATCTTTACCATCAAAGCTTCTCGATTTGCCGTTCATTAGATTTAATATAACGCTCATGTTTCCCCACCTAGATGCTTGTTTACGAGTGTATTAATGAATATATGTTAAAAAGAATTTATATAGATTCTCTCAGAGAGTCAAGTTAAATATTATGAAAATAGAATATAAACATTATTCCTTTGTTTTCAGTGTTTTAATTTTTATGGGAATTTTACTTTTGCGGAATCTAATATAAACGAGGGGCTTTACTTCGGTTTTACCTGCTTAGGAAAAAGATTCTTATCCACAATATGTTGCTGTGTGTGCTCATCTTCAAATTTTTGAGTAAGCTTTTCATAGCCAGAACCTATATAGGCCATGGCATCTTGCAAGGAAACAGATTCCATCAAGGCGAGCTTGCCATCATAATTTTGGAGAGATTTTTTCTTCGCCGCCAAATTAAAATACTCAGGCAGGGTCGATAAACGTCTTTTATAGTATTTCTCTACTGCGCTTGTTGCCCGTTCCATTTTACTGCCAGGGCTGCGTGAAAGGCCCGGAATGTTTTTAAGTACATGCGCCTCAAAATTTTGAAGAGAGCTATTGAGGATATCATCTTGTTCTTGTGCAGAGAGCTTAACATCTTTGCGTGAAGGCAATACGCAAGTGGCTTCAAATTCTTGTTCAAGGTCTTGGCCGCGTATATATGTGGAATCAGGGGAGCAGAATTTGTTTCTGTCCAATGTGCATTCATATAAGACATAGGCATCATGTTCTTGTACATAATGAGCCACGAAATAGGCTGTGCGGCGAGTCATGCATACGGCTGTTACGTTTAGTGATACGGCTTTGTCATCGCGTATACTGCGTAAAAGCTCGGAAAGGTCTTCAGGTAGGTCTTTTTTCATCGTGGATAAATAAATACCTAATATGTCAGGGGATACGCCGACCTTCGCCTCATACTCGCTTCTGAAGACAGAATCATTATCTTCAGACCATAATGTTTTTATACTAAACTCAGGGGGGCCAAAGCAGGTGGCTGGGCTGAGTTTTTCTATGGGGTTTTTGGATAATGGGTCAGGGCCATTATAGGCTTTTATTTCTTCAATAAGCTGCTCTTCGCGTGTGGCGAGTGAAATAGCCATGCGTAAGCGCGCTTGATAGCCCGCTTTCGTTAATTGCATCGTAGGCACTGGGCCGCCCGTATTCGGGTTACGCTTTACGGTTTCAACGGCGAAGCTTGTTAAGTCAAAGCTGCCGCTTTCAATCGTGTGGGGAATGTAAATAAAGTGATCTTGTTTCTTATCGTGTCGGCTCGCATTTGAGTAACAGTTGAATATCTTTGATAATTGTTTTTGCGGCAGTTTAATGCGTGTATTCCAGAGCATTTTTATCTCAGGCTCGATGGTCGCATTTATGGGATAGGATATTAGATTTTCGCGTTCAAACGCATCAAGCAACGGGGAGCCCGATTTATTGCCTGCTATAGCTGTTAGTGTCTGTATGACTTTACTCATGCTATCTCTCATCTATGTATAAGGTGCTCGTATATAAGCAAATTATAAGTATTACGTCAATCTTTTTTATAGAAAATAAGAGGTTAATTGTGCATGAGCGGTGAATTAGCCCTCGTCAGCCTCCGTCAAAACAGTTAAATTATAGACTGAAATTTGTTTAAATTAGAATCATGTAAGGAAATAAAATGGCTGAAACAGCATTTGACGTCATCGTAATTGGATCTGGCCCTGGTGGTTATGTGTGCGCGATACGCGCCGCGCAACTCGGCTTAAAAGTCGCTTGCGTTGAAAAACGCGACACTTTAGGCGGCACATGTTTGAATATTGGGTGTATACCGTCTAAGGCGCTGCTGGCATCTTCTGAAAAATTTGAAGCGGTTTCGCATGAATATAGTGCGATGGGCATTGATGCTTTGGGCGTTAAGTTAAATTTGCAAAAAATGATGGGCTTTAAAGATGAAGTCGTTGATGCCAATACCAAAGGCATTGAGTTCTTGTTTAAAAAGAACAAAATCACATGGCTTAAAGGCGCGGGTAAAATCACCGCAGCCAATAGCGTTGACGTTGCAGGCACAGCCTATAGCGCCAAACACATTGTTATTGCTACGGGCTCAGATGTGATTGGCTTGCCAGGCATAGAGATTGATGAAAAACAAATCGTATCTTCAGAAGGCGCGCTAGAGTTAAGCAAAGTGCCGAAGAAAATGATTGTTATTGGCGGCGGCGTGATTGGCCTAGAGCTTGGCGCGGTTTGGCGTCGCCTTGGCGCGGAAGTCGAAGTCATTGAATTTATGGATGGCATCTTACCGGGCATGGATAATGAAATCCGCAAGGAAGCTTTAAAACTGTTCAAAAAACAGGGTATGAAGTTCCGCCTATCAAGCAAAGTGACGCAGGCTGTCACAAGCAAAAAAGGCGTAACGCTCAGCGTTGAGCCAGCCGCAGGCGGCAAGGCAGAGAAAGTTGAGGCTGATATTGTCCTTATGTGTGTAGGGCGTAAAGCCTATACAGAGAGCTTAGGCTTGGACAGCGTTGGCGTTAAAACCGATGATCGTGGCCGCATTGATGTTGATGCGCGTTTTGAAACCAATGTTAAAGGCATTTACGCGATTGGCGATGTGATCGCAGGGCCAATGCTTGCGCATAAAGCTGAGGATGAAGGCGTTGTCTTGGCTGAAATTCTTGACGGTCAGAAACCACATATTGATTATAACCTTATACCGGGCGTCGTTTACACGCATCCAGAAATTGCTTCAGTGGGTAAGACCGAAGAACAGTTAAAAGAAGAGGGCGTGCCTTATAAAGCCGGTAAATTCCCATTCATGGCGAATGGCCGTGCACGTGCTATGGGCTGTACTGATGGCTTTGTTAAAATCTTGGCGCATAAAGATACAGACCGCGTTCTTGGCGCACATATTATTGGCCCAGAGGCGGGCACGTTAATTGCTGAGGTCGTGATTGCGATGGAATTTGGCAGCTCAGCGGAAGATATCGCACGCACTTGTCATGCGCACCCAACATTGGAAGAAGCGGTTAAGGAAGCGGCTTTGGCTGTTGACGGCCGCCCACTCCATATTTAGAGGCCTGTTTATTGGCGGAGTAGATAGAGAATGAAAATTTCAAAAGACGCCGCCATTAATCGCAAATTCTGGGATAAATTCGCAGATGAATATCAAAGCAAGCACGCCGAGCAACTTAATCGTGATGATTTTGTTTGGGGTGTTTGGTCTATTCCTGAATCTGAAATCGGCGCGCTGGGCGATTTGCGTGGTAAACAGGTCTTAGAGCTTGGCTGCGGCGCGGCGCAATTAAGCATTGCCGTGGCGAAATTGGGCGGTCATCCCGTTGGCCTTGATAATTCAGATAAGCAACTTGACCATGCCGAGCGCCTAATGGCGGCGGCGGGGGTCGATTTCCCTTTATTACATGCCAGCGCTGATAATATTCCAAGTGACAAAAACATGTTTGATGTAGTGTTTTGTGATCATGGCGCGATGACCTATGCACCAACCGCACCAACTTTGTCAGAAGTTTATCGCGTTCTTAAACGCGGCGGCGTGTTTGCCTTTAATATCCAGTCCCCCTTACATGAGATCTGCTATAACGAGAAAAAAGAAAAAGTCGAGCGCGGGCTGTGTAAAAGCTATTTTGATCTTGATCGCTTTGTCGAAGATAAACTGGTTTATTTCCAATATAGCTATGGCCAGTGGATACGTTTTTTCCGTGAAGCGGGGTTTGAAATTCTCGATTTAATCGAATTACAGCCTGACGAGACCGCCAAGAGCAGTTTTGATTTTGTTCCCAAAGACTGGGCAGAAAATTGGCCGGCTGAGAATATTTGGGTTTTGCAGAAAGCCTAAGTCCTGAGTCTTTTAAAATAGAGCGGCTTAGAGGCTCGGCGGGCAACAAAAAAGCTGCGTAAATTCTACGCAGCTTTTCTTATATTTTGTCTATTGCTTTATCACTATGTGTGAGGCGCGGCTTAAATTAACCAACAATCTCATCAGCAGCAAAGAATTGAGCGATCTCAATTTGTGCGTTTTCTAGTGAATCTGAACCGTGGACAGAGTTTTCACCAATTGAAAGAGCGAAAAGCTTACGTACTGTGCCTTCAGCTGCGTCTTCTGGGTTTGTTGCGCCCATAACGTCGCGATGCTTCTCAACAGCGTTCTCGCCTTCAAGAACTTGAACAACAACAGGTTCTGATGTCATGAATTCAACAAGTTCGCCGTAAAAAGGGCGCTCAGCGTGAACTTCATAGAATTTTTTAGCTTGGTCGTCTGACATGTGAATGCGACGCTGTGCGACGATACGTAGGCCATTATCTTCATATACTTTGTTAATTGCACCAGTAAGGTTGCGTTTTGTAGCGTCAGGTTTAAGGATAGAAAACGTTCTTTCAACAGCCATGATTTTAACTCTCTTAATTGGGGTAAATTTATATTATCTGTGCTGTATACCTACCCCCTTAAAAAAATTCAAGTAAAAAAGAATTTCTGGGGCGCGCTGGTGGTTTTAATTGATTTATAGGTGCTCTTAATCAACATCACCCATATAGGGATTTGTCGGACTGCTTTGTGCCAATAGTTTTGGAATCGCGGTTTGTAAGAATTCTGGTTTAATATCGGCGTGGCTTAACGCTTCTATACTTATCCAAGCAATCTCTTTTTGCTGCGCTTCTCTTATCAGTAAATCAGGTTCCGTTTTTAGGTGAGCGCGAAAATATAATTCAAGCAGGTGTTGATCCCCGACAGAGCCGATGGGGGCTTGGCGGCGCGCGCCTATAAATTCGCGTATGAAAAGGCACTCCTTTACAGAGACGTCACAGCCGAGCTCTTCTCTGCATTCTCGTTGTAAGGCCTCTATGGCTGTTTCATTTAGCTCTAACTGGCCACCGGGCAGAATATAATATTCATCATCACCGTCAGCGATTCTAATGGTTAGGAGCTTTTCATCTTTAATAACTATGCCCCTAATCGTATTGCGTATGTGCTGCATTTTTTGTCCTGTTCAGTTCGTAACCTTTTTTTAAACATAATTCGTTATTATACAGCTTGAACACATTATTTGGTGTTTTAGGAGTAATTTATAAATGGAAATATTGGGCTGGCTCGCAAACGTGTTTTTCTTCTCTGGTGGTTTTTTTAAAAACCCGAGATTAACAATAGCCAATTATGCATTCGCTGACATGCTCTACGTTGTTATGTATCTGTCAGCGGGGATTTGGCTCGCGGCTATTTCTATGATGTTTGCAGGCGTGCGCTCGGTTTTATCGCTGTTTTTAAATGAGAAACAAAACAAGATTTCCGTTGTCGTGTTCACCCTGATTGTGTCCGTTATTATTCTCACCAATATGCAGCATAGCGCGGATATTCTCATCCTGCTCGCGGGGGCTTGTATTGGCCTGTCTTGTTATTACAGAGATTCCATTATTCCGTTTAGGGTTTCAACCTCCATCTCGCAAGTCCTATGGATTGTGCATTCTTTGATATTTGGGGTTTATCCGATGATTTTTTGTTGCTGCATTATCTTAGCGACTAATATTTACGCATTAATTGTCTATACAGATGCCTTTAAGGGCTTTGGACGTAAGCGCGTTTGCTTAGAAAACGCTTAAAATTATAGTTTAAGTATATTACAGGCAGGGCTCTTCACCTTTTCCTCACAGCTTTACGCGTATACTATCATGATAATAAATATCACACGATTTTAGCATCTTAAAAAGGCAGGAGTAATTTTATGGATCAAGAAAACCCCGCGACAGAGGACACCGCTTACCTTACGCCCGTTGACGGCAAGTTTATTTTTCAAATTGCATCCAATGTCAGAGTGCGTTTTAACGCCGAAGGCTGGGTAGAGGAAATCGGCAAAGGCGGTTCAGGCGACCCCCTTGGCACAACATTACAAGCCAGATCAGGCACAACGCGCGATGATATCTATGCACGGCGTTATTATGATCTTTTTACCCGCGTTGTAATCTTTGATATTCAACCGAGATTAGGATCGAGCAATAGCAGCGGTGCAGGCGGCCTTGTCCTGTTTAAAGACCTAGAAGTCGGCTCCCCTATATATGACAGGGTGAATAAAATAATAGAGATTAGCAATCAGGCTTTTAAGACGGATTTGACGTTGTTGGGTTAGGCGGTTTGGAGGCGGAGCTTTGGGCGCAAGCAGAGTTCTTTAGAAAACGCGTGATGGCTGATCTTTATCTTTCTATTAATTTCAACGAATGGTTGTGTTATCGCACTCTAAACTTGCCATAACGCAACAAGATTTGACATATTTACTCTCCTGTGATAATAGCAAGTATGCACAATGATATTGTGGAGATAAATAATGGAAGAGATCAACAATGGAAGAGACTAAAAACAAAGATAGTAATACTCAAGACTATTATGATTTATGTTCTAAGTTTGTGCATGCGGCACGTTCTAATGTAGGCTATGGCGGCGGGGATGAATGTAAAGATTTACATTCGCTGGCAATGACGCTCCGTGTCTGGGAGGTAATGGAAATGCTTCGCGCCCCATATACAGTACTTATGCCCCTAACTCCTTTTAAGGATCGTTTTCTTAAAAGTGAAGGTGAGAGGTTTGCATCCTTAGCGAATCTGCACATGAAAAGCCTTGCGCGTATTGAGTATCCTTTGGATCGGCTGCGAAAGCTAATGCCTGATGGTATGGTTAATAAAGGCGTTCGTGAAGAGGCTTGGGCGCGTGGCGAACTTGATACTGCAAAAGCGATAAACCGCGTAATGTCTTTGTGATTATTTAATATAAAGGGCAAAGCCATGCCCTTTATTTTCAGAGTAGACTCTTGAACTGTGAGTGCAGGTAATCGAAATCTGGACTCTCAACGGCAGAACGTTCAAGCTTAAATGTCGCCAAAATGCGCGGCGATCAATTCACTATAAATATACATTGGTGGGAGAACCAAATGGTGGGCGGTGGCGGGATCGAACCGCCGACCCCTTGCGTGTCGAGCAAGTGCTCTACCCCTGAGCTAACCGCCCACATTTCGTGGTTTGCATGGCGTGTATAGCATTGTGCTTGGGTGGGTTCAAGCGAAATATGATGCAAAGGGTGATTTTATGTGTGTGTTTTATGCAGCAAGGGTCTTTTCGACTTGCTCAACAAGGTCTTTTAAGTGAAATGGCTTAGACATGACCTGCCCATCTTTGACGGGCGAATTCTTTTTATCTTTTTCACTCATCGCAATAGCGGCGAAGCCCGTTATAAACATGACTTTAAGCGCGGGGTGGAGTTTGACCGCTTTGCGTGAGAGTTCAATGCCATCCATGCCCGGCATAACAATATCCGTCAGCAGCAAATCAACAGTCGGGGTTTCGCGCAATGTGTCAAAAGCAATCTGCCCATCAGCGCAAGGCGTAACCTGATGCCCAGCTTTTTTAAGCGCTAATTCTAAGAATTGTCGCATAGAGCTATCATCTTCTGCCAATATTATGTGAGCCATAAGGGGCGGTGCTTACTTTATTTAAGTGTTTATATTGCGTGGGTGCTTGCCACTATAACAACATGATGCAGGCAAAGGCAGTGTTTTTATTTAGGTTCTCCACAATAACAACTGTGCATGAAAGCTTGATTATCCTTGAGTTTATAGCGCCAATCGTTTGAGATATTGTGAAATTATATAAAGGATGATGTCTATGGCGAGCGAAATGGCGAGCGAAAAATACGGTCTAATTGCAGATATTGGCGCGACCAATGCGCGCTTTGCGATTGCGGACGCTGAGGGCATCCATGAGGCGATTAACCTACAATGCGCCGACCATGCAGGCCTCGCGGAAGCCGCGCTGCATTACTTAAGCCTTATTGCGCCAAGCCGCAACGCGCCCAAAGCGGCATGCATCGCCATTGCAGGCCCTGTTCATGGTGATTATTTTGAAATGACTAATCATGCATGGAAATTTTCTATTAAAGAAACGCAGCAGCGTTTAGGCCTAAATCACCTAGAAGTGATGAATGATTTTAAAGCCATCGCCTTGGCCGTGCCTTCAATGGGGCAAGAATTTATTGAACAAGTGGGCGGCGGCGCGCCGAAAAAACATGCCTCTATCGCCGTTGTTGGCCCCGGTACGGGGCTTGGCGTTGCTGGTTTAATCTGGGATGGGCAGCGTTATATTGCCAATGCGGGTGAGGGCGGTCATGTGACTATGCCCGCGCGGACATTGCGTGAATATCAAATCATCGATCAGCTTCACTATAAATATCGCCATATCTCAGCGGAGCGCGTATGCTCTGGTAAGGGCTTAGAGAATTTATATAATGCGATACGCTCTTTTGACCAACTCAGCATTAAAGACTGCCCTGATCTTACCCCTGCAGAAATCACCGAAAAAGCGCTTAATAAAGAGTGTAAGCTCTGCGAAGAAGCTTTGGATTTAATGTATGGGTTTTTAGGGACGATTACCGGCAATTTAGCGCTGACTTATGGCGCTGAAGGCGGGGTGTATATTGCGGGCGGCATTACCGCTAAACTCGGCGATTACATCCACAACTCGCGCTTCCGCGCCGAATTTAAACGCAAAGGCCGCTTTGAGAATTACTTAGCGGATATTCCTACTTACCTTATTAAGCATGACAATATTGCTTTTGTGGGCTTGCAAGATCAGCTGTTAAAGGTACTTTCGTAGCTTTTGCTTCGCCCTATAGACATAACGCTTGCCAACACCCCCACGAGATGCTAAAAAACTTAGTGTTGGACATAATGTAAAGGGAGCTAAAGCTATGTGGAATGATAATTGGTTAACGCGTAAATGGAATGCGATTAAAGAAAATAGACGCATCGCCGCGCATCATGAAGAACAAAGACTCTGTGTGTATGGCGCTATTGCCGCCAAAGATAGTGAGCTTATCTCCACAACCCTTAAAAACACAGAACGCCCGGAGCGTTTTATAAATTGGAATTTATCGGGGTTTTTATCCAAGAGTTTAGAAGCTGACGATGTCGCGGTATTTCGCGTATTTTTAGATTATGTTGAAAAACCTTTAGAGTATCGTTTTGCCTATAATGGGGATGGCGGCCCTGACTCGGGGTATAGTTATAGCTGCACACCGCTTTTGAATAAGGCGATTGAGATGAAGGCTGAAAATATCGCCTTATATATAGCCCGTCAACCCGGCGCACATATTGCTGAAAAATCTTATTCCTCTTATACCTCCTATGATGATGGCAAGACTAACAAAAGCGAGAGCTATGGCGATAAACCGAGTGACTTGGCTGAAAAACAGGGTATGGAAAAATTATCAGCAGAGCTACTGCGTGCTGAGGCGAATGCGCTAAAAGCTAAGGCGTTTAGCATGGAGCATAAGCTTCTGTCATAAGAAGCTATCAGTGTTTATTTTTTAGGCAACAATTAGAAAATAAGCGGCATTCTTTGCTTTTTCATCGCCGCGAACATGCGATCTTTGGCGGCTTGAATTTCTGTCTCTATTTCGGTGGGGGTTTCATAGGTTTTGCATTTTTTAACTTCACCGTTGGCTATCCACCAGAGATCTGAGCAGACTTCGCCTTTGTTGCGCGTCTTTTCAATTTTATCTGGCGCATATCGACCCTCAATCTGGGTGATGTGATACCAAGGAATTTTTAGCTCATATCTATTTTTCTCATATTCACGATCAAGTGTCACATATTCAGTAAACAGCTCACGCAAAGAGGCAAAATCTGTTTTATATTGTTTATCGTCGTCGCTCATTTTGTTTCTCCGTAAATAATAAAATCACCCTAAATGTTTAGCTGGGGCGAAATTCAATCTCTGCTGTACAGGGTTTTCGCTTTTTGTGCGCTCAGCCACTGCCGCTGTAAAATACTCACTATTTTTTGTTTCGGCCAGTTGGTGGGCATTATACATTTTTGTTACGTGGTCATCCCACCACATGCCCAAAGCAAAGAAGCCCGAGCTTGTTGTTTGACTGTATAGGTCGGTTTTAGGGTTTAGGATAAGGGCGGTCGCAATGTTTTTCTTATCATGTTCTATGGCTTTACAGATTAAAGGGGTGACCCTGTCTTCTTTAAAGCCATGAATGTTATAGAGGTTCTCATGGAACTTATAATTCACAGAAGCGCTCTGGCGAAGCTTTAAGGTCGCCTCAAAGGTTTCGACATCATCGGTATTAAGAGCGGTTAATAATAAATCTCTATAATACTCGCGGTTAAAAGATGAGGGCTCCTGTGTTGCCAAAGCCAAAGTTTGAATTGCGCATGGGTCTTTGTTGCGAATGGCAAAGTTAATGGCGGTCGCTTGCGTTGCATGATGTTCTTTTAAACGCTTTGCCGCGCCTAAAGCATCCCATTGTTTTTTGAACCAGTTATTTTCAAACATTGTAAATCCTTGGATTATTGTACAGCTTGGTTATTTGAAAGAACGCGTGTCCTTACATGTTTAAAGTCTTATTTTTCTTTTTCTCTTCTTGTTTTTCAGCAAGAGCACATTCATCAAAACGCGCTTCACATTCCTCCGCACTCATGCCGTCAGTGCCAGAGCAGGCTATGATCAGTGAGCCAATTGGGCCGATGACAATATTACGGGAGATAAAGCCGATAGGTGCGCTGAGTATACCGGCGGTGCGTTGAAATGTGTCTTTAGGGTCATAACCCCTATATTCGCCTTCGCCCTTAAGAGCAAAGTTTTTATAGTCTTGATAATGAACATTTGAGGCATATTTATAATATTTCGCACTACGCGTAAAAATTTTGCCAAGTTCTGTTCGGCCATTTTCATCTTTTTTAAATGGATTTTTCATTATTGTTCCCTGCTGCTTATTATTTTTCATATAAAGATCACATTAAACAGGGCGCATCTATATGTCAATAAAGAAAGCAAGCAAGGGCAGAGAGGGTGGGCATTAGGTAATGGCTTGCTCTAACGCATCAATAAATTCTTGCGCGGCGCGCGGCCAGCTATAATTGGCGGCGGCGTGGTGGTGGCGCTGCTCAGCTGTACCACCGTTTAAGGCGTTGTTCGCCGCGGTGGCGAGGTCGTCATTTATTGCGCCGAGGGCGTTATCGGTGATGATATCTTTAGGGCCTGTAACGTTATAGCCCGCAATAGGCAGGCCGCACGCCAAAGCTTCAACCAAGACCATGCCGAATGTGTCAGTTTTCGAAGGAAAAACAAAAACATCGCCGCAACGATAATAGGCGGCAAGTTCTTCGCGGCTATGGCTGCCGACAAACTGAGCGTCAGGATAAAGCGCGCTTAGTTTGGCGCGGGCAGGGCCGTCGCCGACTAATAATTTAGAGCCGCTCCACTCCATGCTGAGGAAAGCTTCTAGGTTTTTCTCAATCGCGATGCGCCCGACATAGAGGGCTACTGGCGGTGTAAGTTCTGCGCGTAAGGGGTTTATTGTGCCCTCAGGCGTGAATATATCAAGATTTACGCCGCGTGAGAAAGAAAAGCGCGGCGCGGTGAATGTCCATTTTTCTAAGTCCAGCTCTAGGCTTTTTGTTGCAACAAGCATGGCCTTAGACGTGCTGTGAAATTTGCGCGTATACCATATACCAAAATTCTTGGCAGGGGCAATAAGACCGCGCCAATATTGCCCGGCACGCTGAGCGAGGTAATCAGGGAAATGGGTGTGATAGGCACTACTATAGCCAATATTGCGCTTAACGCAGTATTTCCGCGCCGCCCAACCAAGGGGGCCTTCTGTCGCTATATGTATGCCATCAGGGGCAAAATCATCAATCATTTGGCTGAGTTTTTTATAAGGAAAAATCGCCAGTTTAATTTCGCTATAGCCGGGCATATTAAAGCTGCGTGGGAAATCAGCGGGGCCGATTACATGCATTGTAAAGTCGCGCTTTTGAAGTTCATCAATGACATGCTCATAAGTGCGCACCACACCGTTAACTTGCGGGTGCCATGCATCAGAGATAATCAGTATTTTTTTAAGCGTAGACAAAATTTAAGCCTATTACAAAATGTTGCTTTATAGTAGGCTTCTAAATATCAGACATCACGGCTTTGGCGCAAGCCTATTGCATTAAAAAACACAGAAAAGCGGAAAAGGCTTTACTCCCATGTTGTTAAGAATTGTTCTTTTACTGGCTTTATTTGTACCGTCGACCGCGTCTTTGGCTGCAGCGGAAAAGGCCGCGGGCACGGCGGGCGCTGATGTGACGATGCTTGAAGACCTCAATATACTCGACTTGCCTACAGATAATATATTATGGCACGTTGAGCGCAGCGCACAGCCCCGCAAAGCGCATGAAATATTTCGTGATGTCAGCGTCATGGCTGATGGCCATGTGGTTTTTGCAGGGCAAATGGGTGACGAAAATGGTAAATGGGAACAAAGCGCTTATATGGCGCTCTATGATAAGTCGGGTGCATTAAAGGCCGAGAATCTTAGCGCATTAGCAGGGTTTCAAACCATTTATGATATCCAAAATTACGATGATGTTTTAATTGCTATGGGGGATTATTCTGAGCCGCAAAGTGCAGATGATTTATGGGGCGCGGCTGATGGTGGCGACGATAAAATTTTTATACGTATTTATGATGCACAGCTGCAAAATTTACTGCATGAAATCTATCTTGAAGATTTGCAGGGTGGTTTGTATTCACCGCGTATGGTTGCGCATGATGGGGCGCTGTACTTCAAAGCCTTACAACGCAATGCTCAAATGCAAGAATCGACTATTCTCTACACATTGGATATTGCCTTAAATGACGGCGACTATACCGTTTTAACACGTGAGATCGGACGTTATGCGGGGCGTAGCTATGATGTAGTGATAGATAACGATGCTCTTTATGCGTCAGGTCAAGCGGACGAAGCTCGATTAATAAAGCAGCCTATTAAAGGGCAGATGGCAGAGACTTTAGCTGTGGCTTCAGAGGCTGTAAGTGAAAAAGTCAGTAACTTCTCAGCCCTAATCGCCAGTGCGGATCATAAAATTTGGGTTGCAGGGGAATGGCAAGGACAGAATAAACGCGAGGGCATATTCGGGCATTTTGATGCCGCAGGTGATTTTTTCTTAAAGCAGCATTTCGCCGCGCAGGATAAGGCCTTGTTTTCAGCGAAGCGCCTTATCGATATTAATGAGACGACTATGGCAGCGCTGTATTTTTTGGAGCCCGAGGCACAAGATCAGCCACGCTTTAGCCTGCTTATGTTCTTAAGTAAGAAATCAGGGGCATTGTGCCAAGCTTACCGCCTTGGCGATGCGCAGAATAATAATATATTGGCCTATAATGGTGCGTATCAAGACGGGGTTTTATATATAGCCGGCGCACTTGCGCCAAAGCTGAGTGGGCGCTTGAGTGGATCAAGGCTTCAAAAAGCGCGGTTTATGGCGTATAATGCTTATGGCCTAGTGATTAATGTGAAGGGTTTGGAAACTTGCCCCTAAGGCATATCCAGTAGGATATACAGTAAAACAGGATGTTTGGCTTTGAGATTAGATAGTTTGAATATATGGCAGCGCATTGCGCTTGGTGCTTTGGTGGGGGTTGTTATTGGCCTTGTATCGGTGGCTGTGAGAGCGCAAGACAGCTTGCCGGCAACGCCGCAAAATCAGGCGATATTGCAGGAAAATTGCAGCCCTGTTTATGAAACAATCACGCCTTTGCGTAACCCCAGCTTTGATAGCCTGTATTTATGGCGACGGGTTGTTGGCCGCAATGGTTATGATTGGTTTACCGATTATGTTCCACTCGATGACGGTCAGTTTTTTGCCATTGGTATGGCAACGCCGGATATGCATGAGGCGAACGCGCCACGTTTTATAACGCTGCTGCGCTATGATAAAGACGGACAAGTTCTTGAAGAGCAAAAAAAGATAGAAATTGAAGGGCTGGAGTCCATTGTGAAAGCGCAGCGCATCGACCAAGCGCTTTATCTTGGCGTGAATATTAAGAAAGCCGCGGGAGGCTATGAGCCACGACTTTTGAAAATGAGTTTTGATGGCGCTATTCTTAAAACTCTGATTTTCCGCGAAGATGATACCAAATTGAAACTCACTGATATGGTTTTGGATAAGAATGGCGTGTTTATCGTATCTCTTCAGGCGACGAAAACGCGCAATGATGCTGATGGTGATGCGGCGAGCGTTAGCTATAGCGTCAATACTGATTTAAAAAAATCAGGGCGTCGTTTATATATGCCCGGTACGCCCAATATGTTTAACAGCGTTAGCGTTAATAAAGACGGCAGCTTACTTGCGGCGGGACGCGTGCAAGTATCGAATACGGGGGATGGTCGCGATGGGGGCTGGTTAGTTAATTTGGATGAAAAAGGGTCAATTTATTGGCAGAAATCATTTTCACGTGGCGCTAAGGCAGAGTTAGTCAAAGCGGCGGATTATGCAGAGCAAGGTTTTGTCGCGCTCGGTACGGCTTGGCGCAGTTTGCGTGATGGCGGTGAAAAGAACTCCGCTCTTTGGCTTTTACTGGTTGATACTGATGGCCGTCCTAAATGGCAGCGTTTTGTAACGGGCGGTGATGCATATAGTTTTTCGGCTGTAGATATGCAGGTATTAGAAGATAAACGTGTCATGGTGTTGGTCAATGCGACAGCCTTGACCCCATCAGAAAAAGTGCGCTCGCATATCCGTATGCTAATGTTCTCACCGCAGGGCACAATATTGGATGATAAAGCCTATGTTGAAGGATCAGACAGCAAAGCGCATCGTCTAACCCTCACGCCAGAAGGACAGTTACGTATTGTCGGGGATCTGTATACGGGCTATGGGGCGAGTGATCGAGCGGATGCGATCAATAAAAAAGAAGAAATGAGTGACGTTGAAGACGTTAAAGAGCGTCGTGAAATGAGCGCGCTTGAAGAGATACTCTCCACGAAGCTGGAAGACGGTCATGAGGACGTCTTCCCTGAATTGGATCAGAGCGCCTCGGTGATTACCTCGACGATGCGTGCTTGGTTGCTTGCTATTGCGCCCGTAGGAGACTATAAGAACCCGTGCACGCCGTAATCGGCGCCGATGTTTGAATGTTAGATCAAGCATAATAAACGATGATTTAGATGATAGAGCGTAAGCGCTTAGAAAGATTTCCGAAGATGTCAAAACCATTAGATATATGTTTTGAAATAGATGAACGTTTGGTTGGTGAGCGTTTTGATAAAGCGATTGCCAGTATGGCGGCGCCAGATTTCTCACGTGAGCGCGTTAAACAGTTAATTGCTTCTGGACATGTATGGTTTGATGGCGTGGCGCTTAAAGGCGCTTCACAGCGCATTACGACAGCGGGTATTTTGTTGATGCAAGTGCCTGAAGCGGAACCTGCTGAGCCTGAAGCGCAAGATATTCCGCTTGATATTGTATTTGAAGATGATGACCTACTGGTGATTAACAAACCTGTTGGCCTTGTTGTTCACCCCGGCGCAGGCCACAGAGACGGCACATTGGTGAATGCCTTGCTTCATCATTGCGGTGATAGCCTATCTGGTATTGGCGGCGTTAAGCGCCCGGGCATTGTCCATCGATTGGATAAAGATACATCGGGCCTTATTATGGTCGCGAAAAATGACTTTGCCCATCAAGGGCTAGCTTCACAATTAGCGGATCGTAGTTTGTCTCGGGTCTATCAAGCATTTTGTTGGGGCGTGCCGCTTTTGTTTCAGGGGAAGGTGAATCTGCCTATTGGTCGTGATCCTAAAAACCGTACGAAAATGACTGTTACATCCCTGCATAAAGGCCGCGAAGCGGTGACTTTTTACCGTGCCGTAAAGACTTTTGGTCGTGCAGAGAAAACAATATCACTGATGGAGTGCCGCTTACAAACGGGCCGTACCCATCAAATCCGCGTTCATATGAGCCAAACAGGCTTCGCACTTATTGGAGATCATCAATATGGCGCGCCGCGTACGAAACAATTAAGCCTAATGAATCGTGGCGACTTTAAATCAGATGGACTACAGGATAAAATTTTGAGCTTCCCACGACAGGCTCTACATGCAGGTGAAATTAAATTTATTCACCCACGCACAGAAGAAGAAATGCATTTCTCAGTAGATCTACCGCCTGATTTAGTTGAATTAATGCGCTTGCTGACTGAAAGCGATGCATTATAGGGCGGTGAAGCCTAAGCTGGGTCTTATGCGCGAGGCTTAAAAAAAAGCGATGCGATTCAATAAAGTTTATATGGGGCGTGTTGTGAGGCGTCTAGCAGCTTGCGCAGAAATATTCTTTGCGCATATAGCCAATGTTTTTCATCAACGTATATATGTTGCGGGCTATATCACTCTCGACGCGGTTTTTGCGGCGGTGTGAATTATATAGACGCTCTTCACCTTCGATCAGACGTAAAATATCGCCTTCCCCAAATTCAAACTGCTCACGATAGAGTGATTGAAGTTCGTCATTTGAAATGATCTCTTCTTCAACGATATTCATTTCTTCGCGTAGGGCGACAATTTGATTGTAAGCGAGTTTAATGCTTTGCTTAATTTCTTTTTCTAGTTTTTGTGTTCTGAAATCAATTTCATTAATTTGGTGTTTAACACGATTAGTTGAGGCTTCACGTGCGAATCCATCAAATAATTTATAGCTGAGTTCAACATAAGCGCCCGTTGTACGGTCACGACCAATCTTACCGCCGGAATCATAGGTTTGGTTGAACTCAACAAGGCCGTTTATGGTTGGGTAATAAGCGGCTTTTTGTTTGCGGTATTCGTGAATAAGGGCTTGGCGGTCATGTTCATTTAACGTGATCGAGCTGTTATTATCTTGCGCCACTTCAAAGAAATCTTCGAGTTGTAATTCTAATACATCAAAAATCTCAGGATATATGGCTTGGAATGTGGGAAGGCGCCCTGTGAGGAACTCTAAATCGGTGAGTGAATCAATCATAGTCGCTTGTGATGTCGTGAATTCGGAACGTGCAAAGGAAAGGCGTGAGTTAGCATAGCTCAGTTTTGCCTTACTCTCAGCGCCAGCCTCAACCATTAACGCAACTTTGGCATTAACCTTACTCAGCGTTTGTAAGAAACTCTGGGCAATTTCAACGTCATTTTGCGATTGATAATAGCCTAAATATGAATCAATCGTACTGTTAATAACGTCTTCTTGCGCTATGTCGAGTTGTACGGTCGATGATTCATTCAGAACTTGGCGTCTTTTATATTCTTCTTGTGTGGCAAAGCCATCAAAGATGAATTGGTTTAGAACCATTGAAAAGTCATTGGTGTTGTTGGTTAAGCTGAAAACAGAGCCATCGCCGCCTGATGAGCTGGCCGGGTTGTTATATTCACGCCCGTAAGAGCCAAATATATCAACTTGCGGATAAAAGGCTGAGGCGGCTTCTTGTACGCCCATTTCAGCTTGGCCTTTTTGTGACTTAGCAATGTTTATGTCAGGGTCATCATTCAAAGCAAAAAGAACAACAGTTTCTAAGGATAAAGCGATAGGGGCATCGTCATCCATTGTTTGTGCGCGTGCTGATTGTGTTGAAAAATTGGGCGTGAATAAGCAGCCAACGATTACTGCGCTGAGTAATAGTTTTTCTTTAATATGCTTGGTGCATGTATTTAAATCAGTTGTGCTAAACATTGTTTCTTTATTTTTCAACCTTGACCTGAACCCAGTCATAGGTGTCGTCAATTTCTTTTGGCTTGGCATATTTAATGGATAAGTTATTTGAGGTCACCCCATTGGCCAGGAAAACATTACGAATGGTCAAGGCGCGGCTTAACGCAACCTTACGCGTAACGGATAATGTTGGCGCATTTGGGTTTTCAGCGGCTAAGAGCGAAACATTGAGGTTTTCTTGGCCTGTACGTTTTTGATGGCCACGTAAGAAGGCTTTCAGTGTGTTAATGGTGTCTTCTGTAAGGGTCACTGCGTTACGGTTATAGGTAACGTAAATAGCCATGCCGTCTTCAGTCACAATAGATTTTTGATCTGTTGTGTAAATAAGATCGGTTGCGCGCTGTTCAATTTGTGCGGTTTTCTCGATTAGCTCTTTTTGGATAAGCTGCTTGGCTGCGGCTTCGTCACGAATTTTTTTCTCAAGATTCTTTTTCTCACGGACAAGGGCGTCAATGGTTGTTCTGTGACTTAAGCTTTGTTGAACTTCTTCAACTGTGATTTCACCTGAAACAATACGATCAACGAATTTCTGTACTTCTTCTGTGACTTCTACTTCGGCTTTGGATTCGATTTGCTTGCGGTGCTCCATGCTCATGACGGACATGAGGATCGCAGTAATCATCACAAAGAAAACGAACATAATAACGGTCGCAGAAAGAATATCCACGAAGCCAGGCCACGCGTTGCCACTCATATCGTCGTCGTCACCACCACCAGCCATTTTTAGTTCCTTAACGTGTTGTCTATTTTAGGTTGCCGTATGTTTTGTCTCGAGCCTATTTAATCAGTATACAGATTTTTATGGTCTCAGAAAAGAGTCTGATCGTCTAAAACTTAGTCGAATGAATCCATATCAGGTTTTTTATCTGAGATGTTGAGGTCTTGCTCGGCCTTTTCTTTAGCCTCTTTAGCTTCTTTCGCGGCCTGAGCCTTGTGCGGTGCTTGGCCGACAGATGGCGGCGTTAGTGGGTCTTGTGAGGCTTCGTCCATAACGTCATAAACGCCACTAAATTGCTGCTGATTACCTTGGTTCATTTCTTCCATGATTTGGTTAAGCTGCCATACCATGTTTGAGAAATCGGCAACGTTATCTTCTTGTTGCTGTCTTTGTTGTAATTTATCGATTTCTTTAATCAGTGAAGATTGAACGCTATTCATGCTTTCAAAGGTTGAATTCATTTCGCGCATTTGGTTGGTCAAGACAGAAAGCTTATCTGATTGTTTCATGGCTAAATCTTCGTTGACGCGTAATGTAGAGGAGAGCATCTCACTCATATAAACCATTTGGTCACGAATAGATTCACTATAACGTAAAGACGGATCAACGTTTTTAGTTATATAGGCCATTGAGTCTTTTACAGAGCTCATTTTTGTATTGATTTGCTCTAGTTTGACAACCATGTCTTGTTGACCATCGAACATTTTCTCAGTTTGCTGGGCGCTTTTCATCGTCGCTTGTGCTGATTTTGTGAGGGCGAGGAAGATTTGCCCCATACGTTGGTTGGTCTTGCTTGATAAATACACAAAGCCAGCGAGCCATGCTTTAAGGTCGTTAGCGCCAGGCACATTATGTGATTTTATTTTCTCGCCCAATACTGGGTTAAGCTTAGGAATGCGGTTATCGACCCAGCGTGAAAAGTTTTCAATAGATTTGTTTTGTGCGCGCCCACCAAAGAAGTTAATAAAGCCCAAGAGCAAAGAGCCCGTTAGTCCAAAGAGTGACGAACTAAACGCAAGGCCCATACCTTGAAGCGGTGCGGCAATTGATTCAATAAACCCACCAATTTTTTCGGCAGGATCAACAGGCGGAGCGCCCGGGATAACTTTAAAGCTGGCGGAGACATCGCCCATGGCTGAACCAACCGAGTCAATTGTTTGAAGCAGACCCAAGAAGGTACCGATCAAACCCATCATCACCAAAATACCAGCGAAGTAGTTAACGATTTGGCGTTCCGTGTTAATACGATTACCGTATTTTGATTTTATAAGACGCGCATCGTTATCTGTTAAATTCAAATAACCGTGAACGGACATGTTCTCAAGCGCAGAGAACATGTTCTGTAGATCCATTAACGAGCCTTTAGTGCGCAATAGGTTAAACAGATAGGCGCTATCTTGCGGTGTGATTTCTGTTTGGCCCTCTAAACGTTCAATCTCATGAATGAATTGGGCGGATTGTCTTACTTTAAGATTGTTTAGAAAAGCTTTTACGATGGCAATGACGGCGACAAGAATAATAGTGGAGTTCAAAGGTAAGTTGGTATTGAGGTTTTTCCAGAGCTGCTCTGCGCTCAAACTGATGAGGACGACGGGGACGACAACCGTCATGATCATGCCAGGCGTAATGTAAAACCAAAGGTTGGTTGTTATTTCGTCGGCATTTCTTTCGGTCTGTGTACCTGCGTGGTCGCTCATGATGATCTCTTAACTTTTTAATCTGATTGGGGTGAGGTCAGCGAGAGAGGTCTCCCGGAACCTAATTTGCAATATTAGTGCTTCCCTATGCTATAGAAAACAGTTTATAATACAAGAGATTAAGATGCATCGTCTAGATGTGTTATCAAGCAAGTATTCCACAGGGTTTTTTCTATATGTATACCGCGAGGGGGCTAAGTAGGTCTTATTGTGGGGGTGAATTTTAGTTTTGCTTGCTTGGTATGGGGCGTTTTTCCTTTCGTTTTTTTAACTTAAACTTAAGGAAGAGGGGCTAGAATTGTAATGTTGTGAAGAGCTTTTCTTTTTTACGAGGATTATATGGTACAGCGGCGCGTTAATATTGATATGCCATTAGACGGACAGCAGGTTGTGTATGTCCGCCCTCATGATGTGATTGACCTTAAGGGGATTCGCATTGATGAGCTGAAGGTTGATATTATTGGCTCTGACGTTATTTTCACCAGTATATACAGCGATGCAAAGATTGTTATGCCAGGTCTCGGCGTTTATATGTTCTCGGCCGATGATGCGCCTGTTTTGCGTGTTGATGGTCAAGTTTTTCAATCTGATGTAATGCTCGGTAAGGTTGGGGATGTTACAAATGTAACCTCGTCCGATTTTATGACTTATTCCGCGATTGATGAAGAGCAAACGACGCGTGGTGAGGAAGAGAGAGATACGGGGGTGGCCACCAAGGATGAGGTTATCTCTGCGGAGACCAAAGTAGGGAGCTCAAAAGAAGAGCAGTTATATGATTTTGCGGCGCTGGTGGAGCCTGTCGGTCAGAAGAAGTCTGGTAATCCAGAGCAAAAAGACATAGAAGAACAGATTCAAACCCAAAAAGAAGAGGTGCGCGAAGCGTTGTTGACTTCAGGGACGGGATTCGGGCTAGAGGCGCGACCGCCTAATAGCTCATCGCCCGCCCCGCCGCCTAGCCCTGTGCCAGAGGTTGTTGAGATACCTGAGGGCAATACGGGTAATACAGTGTTTGGTTTTACGGCGAGCTTGGTTCAGTTGGGCGCGGTTGAAGATATCCAAAATATCTCTGGTGTGGATACGCGCGTTGTTCTTGGCGGTGGTGGTTCTGAGGCGGCCACTAATAATGCGAGTAACGCGGTGCAAATTTCGCCCGAAATTATTGATACAACGGGCGAGACAGCTTCGCATGTTATTTACGCGGATGATCCTGCTCACTTTGATTCTGCGACTATGACACGCGTTATGCGTATAACGCCGTCTTTGCCGACGGGTTTTGACTTAACGAATATTTCAATTACGGGCTTGCCTGTGTCTTTCGATATCGATGGTTATGTATCTGATGCTGGGGGCAATTATTCTATAGAGAACCCTGTGATTGACGCGGATGGCAATATTGACTTTGTTGTTGTCTACCCAGTACCAGCAACGCAGAGTTTTGTGTTGAATTTTGACGTAACTGCAGAGTTTGATCCGCTTAGCGGTGCGTCGGTGCCTCAGGAAACGATTTTGACGGAAACAATAGTGCAGGATGTTAATGTTCGTGATGTGAGCGTGCCGACGGATCTTAACTATGTGAATGGTGATGGTGATATTGTTTGGGTTATGGCGAATAACCCAAATGAGAACACAATATTTACGGGGGATGGCGACGCAACTGTTTTTGGTGGTGTCGCGCGTGATGTGATTGCCTCTGCGGCTGGTGACGATCTTATTTCAGCGGGTTTGGGGGATGATTTCGTGGCTTCGGGCTCTGGTAATGACATTATTATTGATGGTGGCGGTAATGACACTTATCAAGGTGGTGATGGTGATGCGGATCAGATTAGTTATGAGGCGCGCGGCGCTAAAATCATAATTGATATGTCGGTGTTTGATGCGAATGGTTACAACACGGCAGTAATCGGCACGGAAACAGATTTGCTGCGCGATATTGAGAATATTCTTACGGGGAGCGGCGCGGATACGATTACGGGCTCTTCGAGTGGCAATGTTATTGAGGCGGGTAGTGGTGACGATTTGCTGTCAGGCGGACTTGGTGATGACCTTCTTGATGGGGGAGATGGGGCTGATACTGCGGATTTTTCTTATTCCTCTGTGGCATTCACGATTGATTTGGGGACAAATTTAGGCGGCGGTTTATTTGCGGCAAGCTCGGCTGTCCAGAATGTCCTGCTTAAAAATATTGAATTCGTAATCGCCACAGCTTTTGATGATGTTTTGATCGGTGGTAGCGGTAATGACAGCTTTGAAGCTTTGGCTGGGCTGAATAGCTTTGGCTGGAGCCTTGGTGATGATGTTTTTGATGCAACGGGTGGTTCTGGTATTTTGTATTATTCGGATGCAAATGGCGTTGATGTTGCGTCTGATCTGGCGCAGGACCTGTCTTTTGATATGACGGCTTTTGATGCGGGTACGCTACGTTTTGATATCTCTATAGCGGCTTTGGGTAAGGCTGATTCAGTGAGTCTGAATGTGAATACTATTTACGCGGGCGCTGGGGATGACAACATGCTTGGTGATGGCAATGATCAAGTTTTCTATGGTTATTTAGGCAATGATGTTTTATCTGGGCGCGCCGGGGCGGATACGCTCGATGGCGGCGACGGTTTGGATCAATTATTTGGCGGTAGTGGCGATGACTTGATTTACGCCAGCGCGGATGGAGATGTTGACCTCTATGACGGCGAGGGCGGTGTTGATACGCTGGTCTTGGATGGTGCGGGTGGCGATGTCACTCTTGATTTGGCGAGTGAGCTTATGTCGTCTGTCATGTTTGGTAACGACGTTGTGCAAGGCATTGAAAATGTCGAAGGAACGGCGTTAAACGATATTATACGCGGTGATGCAGAGGCGAATAAGCTCTCGGGTAATGCTGGTGATGATCAATTGGATGGCCGCGCGGGTAATGATCATTTAATTGGCGCTGGGGGCGCAGATACGCTTGATGGCGGTGATAATGATGATACGCTTGATGGTGGCGATAATGATGATGTGCTCATTGGCGGTAGCGGTAATGACACCTTGATTGGTGGGCTTGGTGCGAATGATTTGGATGGCGGTATTGGTACCGATACGCTTGATTATACGGGGGCGTTGGCTGCGGTGTCTGCGGATCTGGACAATGATCGCGTCTTAAAGTCTAGTGATTCTCAGTATGATGATTTTTCTAATATAGAGAATATTATCGGTTCTGGCTTTGATGATGATTTTGTGCTTGATGCGGGGAATTTGGCGGCTATTGATGGGCAGTTTGACTCTATTAGTGGTGGCGGCGATGCTGGTGGTGGCGACACGGTGGAGGTTTTCGGCTCGATTACTTTTGATGCTCTCGAAATGGCTAATGTCTTCGATAATATTGAGAATATAGACTTTTTAGGCTCAACGCTTGATGCGGG
Source organism: uncultured Micavibrio sp. (assembly GCA_963977125.1). Taxonomy (GTDB): domain Bacteria; phylum Pseudomonadota; class Alphaproteobacteria; order Micavibrionales; family Micavibrionaceae; genus UBA2705. The sequence continues at coordinate 190,916 of CAXBNJ010000002.1, read as the reverse complement.
CAATACGGAGTTCTCTATTTCTGGTGATGATGTCGCGAATATGATGGGGGCTTCGAATTTCTTGCACATAGATGCAAATCTGGGTTTCTCGTTTGACGTTACGGCGGGGACGCATGTGCTCGATACGCCAGGTGGTACAGTTATTGATGTTAATACGACCCAGTTCACTTTTGATGCGGGTGCGTTTACGCTAGAAATTCAGACGGCTTAGCCTCGCTCTTTTTGAGTTCTTTTTGAGTTTTTTATTTTTCATGTTCTTTTGCCTTTGCTGCGCAGCCTTTTGTATGGGGTGCGTTTTTGCGAGGATTCCTTAGCTGTGTATATAAAAAATGATTAGTGACAACGGCGAATCACTCATGGTATAATTCTTTCAATACTCCAGCTCTGGGGTGTGTTTTGTCCAATATGAATGCAATACTGTGTTAACACTTTCTTTACGATTACCCGTCATAATTTAGATTGCGCTAATTGTTTCTCGGCGCTTGTGCCGTGTGGGGTCGGCTGTAGTTAAACAGGATAAAAGTAGGTAAATTTATGGCTGATAGCCAGCAAATTGACATAGACTTTCCAAAAACAGGTGAACTTGTCGTTCATGTGAATCCTGATGACACCGTAAGTTTAACGGAGATTGAGCTTGCCAGTTTGATCGTTGAGATCGTTGGTTCTGACGTTATTTTGATTAACCCTGTAACGGGCGCGCGCATAATCTTCCCTGACCTTGCTTTATATATATTCTCTCCAGAGGAATCTCCAAGATTCTTCCTTGATGGTCGCGAGTTTGACCCCTCTCAGTTCTTGGATAAGGCGGGTATTATCCGCAATATCTCATCCGAAGATAGCTTCATGTCCTTTACCTCGCTTGAAGTTAACCCCAAATTCGGTGATGAAGAGCACGGTAAAACCGCAACTGAAATCCAAGAGCAAAAAGACGCTGAAGACGAAGTGATCCAACAGCAGGACGCAGAAGGCGATTCTGATGTAGAGGCATTTCTAGCGGAGATTGGTCAAACGGAAGATGACACGATAGAGACGATTGAGCCAGTTGAAGAAACGGGCGTTCCTGTTGTGGATGTCCCGACGGGTGGTCGTCAGTTCTTCACGCCGCCGCCTGACCCGACAGCGCCGCCCACGCAAACCTATGACCCCATACCTGTTATAGATGATGAGATCGAGGATTTTACCGATTTTGTCGTCGATTTTGCGTTTTCGGGAAGTGTTGTTCAAACGACGACTGAGGTTGATACATCGGGCGGTACGACTGTTCTTGGTGGCGGTGGTTCGACTGCGGGCCAAGAAGATAGCTCGGGCGTACGCCAGCAGGAACGTGAAACGATATCGCTGCTGACTGAAACGGGCGATCATGTTATTTATGGCGATAATCCTTTGTATTTCACTGAAACGACCATGGGTAAGAACCTTGTTCTTGCGCCTGAACTGTCGGATGGCTTTACTATTTCAGAGATAAGAATTAACGGCCTTCCTTTGGGTGTAGAGATATATGGCTACACAGCTGTGGCTGGCGTGTATACGATCCCATCGCCAACGCTAAATGCGGATGGTGAGATTGAGCTGCCTTTTGTCTTTGATATCGGCGCTGTTGAGACGTTTGACATGATCATCGCTATGGATGCTGTGTTCGACCCGACAAGCGGTTTTGAAATTCCTGAAGATCCTGTCTTGAGCAGCTCGCTTTCGCAGCAAGTGCGTATTTTGGATGCAACATCAGCGGCGGATTATTCTGTTGTTGACGGTAGCGGTCGTCCTGTTTGGATTATTGATAATGCGCCAATCGGTGATGATATCTTCTCTGGTACGGGCAATGCGACGATCTTTGGCACTATGGGGGATGATGTGATCGTGTCTCAAGGTGGTGATGATGTGATCGATGCTTGGGGTGGGGATGATAATGTATTTGCGGGTACGGGTAATGACACTGTCGATGGTGGTGCGGGGGATGACGTTTTAAGCTTTGCCAATATGCTGGATTCTGTTGTGGTTGATCTGCGCGTTGTCGACGGCGACGGCTTTTCAACGGTGAACCAAGGCGGCGATGTTAATCTTGTAAAAGGTTTTGAGAATTTTATTGGGACGCAAGGTAATGATGTGTTCCATGGCGACACTAACGATAATGCTTTTGTCGGTGGTTTAGGCGATGACACGTTTTACTGGAGCGCGGGTGCGAATGTTTATGTAGGTGAGGCGGGGCGCGATACGCTTGATTACTCTGCAATATCTGGCGTGGCCGCTACGCAGAATATAAGCCTTGATATGTCTGTGACTATCGATGGTTTGTATCAAATTAATTTTGATGGCCTTCCGCAGGACTTAGCCTCGTCAATTGAGGTGCTCTATGCTGGCGACGGCAATGATACAATTAGCGGCGGTACGGCGAGCGAAGCTATTTATGGTGGCGCTGGCAATGATACGATTATGGGGCGTGATGGCGCAGACACTATTTCTGGTGGTGTCGGTGCGGATACGATTCAGGGTAATGATGGTAATGATTACCTTTATGAGGAAGCGGAAGCTGGTGCGGGCTCTAATGACCTGATCGAGGGCGGAAGCGGCAATGATACGCTTGAGTACATAAATGCGGATGGTATTTATGTCGACCTGCAGGCTGAAACAGCGACAGATCACCCTTCGGCTACAGGGCCGAATAGTATTGGCACGGATACTATTCGTAGCATTGAAAATGTTGTCGGAACGGTAGGCGATGATTCATTGGTGGGTAACGCAAGTAACAATACTTTATTAGGCGGCGACGGTGATGATGTTCTGGTCGGCGGCTTGGGCAGTGATGTCCTTGATGGTGACTTAGGCAATGATGCGGTTAGCTTTGCTGATGAAACGGGCGATATTGATTATGATATGAATGTCGTTGATGGCGATGGTTACTCAACGGTGACTGTCGGCCCAACGAATATTGACCGTATCCGCTCGGTTGAGAATGTAATTGGTGGGTCTGGTAATGATCGTATTGTTGGTGATGCGAATAATAACGTTATTTCTACGGGCGCTGGCGATGATTCACTGACGGGCGGCACGGGTAATGACACATTAGATGGTGGCTCGGGGCATGATATTGTCGACTATGCGACAACGGCAACGGGTATAATCGTTGATATGAGCATTGTGGATGCGCAAGGTTATTCTGAGGTGCAGATTGGCCTTGAGCGTGATTTGGTCCGCAATATTGAAGAGGTTGCGGGCTCAGCTTCGGCGGATCGGATAATTGGCGATGGTGAAGATAATACCATATATGGCGGCGGCGGCGCGGATCAGCTTTCAGGTGGTGCGGGTGCTGATTTTGTTGATGGCGGCGCGGGTGATGATATTCTATACATGTCCGTTGATACAGAGAATGACACCTATATTGGTGGCGCGGGTACAGATACGTTTGATGCGGGCTCGACTTCAGATTCCTTATTTGTTGATCTTGTCAACGGAACGCTTACAGGCCAAGGTACTGATGAGATTTATGGCATAGAGGTCGTTATCGCCTCTTCTGCGGCGGATACTATTTATGGTAGCGCGGCGGTTAATACGTTTGATGGTGGCGCGGGCGATGATATTCTTCGTGGCGCAGGTGGCGCTGACATTATTTATGGTGGTTCTGGTAATGATATCGCTGATTTCTCAGACCAGACCGCTGCGGTTATTGTTGATTTGAGTGATATAGCTTTCCCTTATGTGCAAGCTTATGTCGGCGGCTTAGCTGATGATCAGCTTTATAGTATCGAGGGCGTTTATGGCGGCTCAGCTAACGATACCTTAACGGGTACATCTGGGGTGAACATCATCCATGGTAATGATGGTGATGATACAATTGATGCTGGCGCTGGCGCGGATACGGTTCTTGGCGGAGCTGGTGCGGATACGATTGCTCTTAACGAAGATGGCGCAGATGATTATTATGATGGCGGCGCTGACGCGGATGCGCTTGATGCGTCATCATTTACGAGCGGTATTGATTTTGATATGTCGACGGGGATTATATCGGGCGCGTCGCTTGGTAATGATACAGCCCTGAACTTTGAGATATTCATCGCGACTAATTTTGCCGATACGATTACAGGCAGTAACGCAGATAATACAATCCAATCCCTTAATGGTGATGATATCGTTGATCCGGGTATTGGGGATAATTACGTAGATGCGGGCCTTGGTAATGATACAGTTTCTTTCTTCTCCTTAACGACAGAAAGTGTTTTTGTTGACCTGTCTAATGATTTAGGCGGTGGTCAATTTGCCGCTGACATTAGTAATGGCGACCAGAGCATCTTGCTCGGCTTTGAAAATGTTACTGGCTCGAAAAATGACGATACTTTATATGGCGATACAGGCGTTAATACCTTGGATGGTGGCGATGGTAACGATACATTGCAAGGTGGCGCGGGTGACGATGTTCTGATCGGGGGCCTGGGCCTTGATGTCGCGGATTATTCGAGTTCTGCCTCTGCGATTACAGTAACGCTTGGTGCGGGCACGATTTTGGATGGTTTTGGCGACACAGATACAGTTTCTGGTATTGAAGGTATTATTGGTACATCAGGCGACGATACGATTTACGGTAACGCCTTAGATAACATGCTCGATGGCGGCGCTGGTAACGATGAGCTTCAGGACGGCACAGGTTCAGATACAATACTTGGCGGCGCCGGCAATGATGTCATCTTTATCTCTGTTGATAGCGATAATGATTTGTTTGATGGTGGTGCAGGCACGCTTGATGTCCTTGATGCCAGTGCGACAAGTGACGGGCTAATCATTGACCTGAGTAATAACCAAATTATTGGTTATGGTACGGATTCAATTACAGGTATTGAGATTATTCGCGCATCTAGTGGCGATGACACGATCATAGGTAATGCGGCTGATAACTCGATTGAGGGTAATGCGGGCGCCGATACGATTGATGGCGGCGCAGGTGATGATACGCTGCTGGGTAATGACGATAATGATATAATTTCAGGTGGCGTTGGTAATGATGTCATTGACGGCGGCACGGGTACGAATACTATTGATTATAGCTATGATGCCTTCGGCGTGACGGTTGATTTAAATGTTGGCACAGCGACGGAATCAAGTGGCGATACAGATACAATTAGTAACATCCAAAATGTTATAGGTTCAGCGAGCGTCGATGACATTACAGGTAATGCTGTCGCAAACGTGATTGATGCAGGCGCAGGCGCAGATACGGTGTATGGCTTGGCTGGCGCGGATGTTATTACTGGCGGCGCCGGCAATGATGTCCTTGATGGTGGCGATGATGCCGATACAATTTATGGTGGCGATGATAATGATACATTAATCGGCGGTGCAGGCGACGACACGCTTTATGGTGGTGACGGCGATGATAGTTTTGATGGCGGCCTTGGTGATGACACATTTGATGGCGGCCTAGGTCGTGATTCAATGTCCTTTGCAGGGGCATCTGTTGGTGTGGATATCACGCTAAATGATGCGGGGGCGTTTATTGCCGTTACTTTTGATGGTCAGACTGATTACATCAAAGACCTTGAGGTTATCGAGGGCACAAGCTTTAACGATACGCTCACAGGTAACTCGGCTGATAATGAATTTATTGGTGGCGCGGGTGATGATACATTAATCGGCGGCGATGGTAGTGACACGCTTGATGGTGGCGCAGGCTTAAATGACAAAGTTAGTTATATAGATGTTGTTGGTACGGGCTTGTATATTGATATGGGGACAGTCGATGTTGATGGCTATACCCTAATCACAATCGGCGCTGATACGGACCGCATTAAAAATATCGAAGTCGTTGAAGGCACAAACCAAGACGATACAATTATCGGCAACGCGGCGGATAACTTTATTGAAGGCGCGGGCGGTAATGACACGGTTGATGGCGGTGCAGGCAAAGATACATTAAGCCTTGGTGTTGTCACAACTTCAATAGTTGTTGATCTTAGTACAGCAGCGTTAGATGGCGATGGCTATGGTACGGTTACGCATGATGGCGACACAGAGCGCGTTAAGAATGTTGAGCTTATTGAAGGTGGCGCATTTGCGGATACGTTCTATGGTGACGCTTTGGATAACCACTTTATCGGCAATGATGGCGTTGATATTTTTGCTTGGTCAATGGGCGATGACACGTTTGATGGCGGTGTTGGCGAAGATACCGTTTATTATATCCAAAATGCGGCCATGCCAAATCTTACATCCGATGCTACAGCACTTGGTAGCGTTGTTGTTGATCTAGATGCGGGAACGGTTGTCTTTGACGGCGGCATAAAAACAGATACATTGATTGGCATTGAAAATATTGAGATTTCTGACCAAGATGCTGAAGTCTTGGGTACTTCTGGTAATAACCGTATTACCACGGGTGGTGGTGATGATACCATTACCTCTTTTGCGGGCGATGATACTATTGATTCAGGCGCAGGCGCCGATACAATTGATGCGGGCGCTGATAATGATACGATTTATCTGCGTGATGATGGCGTTACCGACACATATAATGGCGGCACGGGCGTTGATACACTAATTAGTCACAGCTCAATCGTTGGCGGCGTTCATGTAGATCTGGCCGCGCAGACTGCGATTTGGAGCGGCGCTGACGATGATGATGTTATTGGTATCGAAAATGTTATTGGTACGGATTCTAACGATACACTGATTGGTGACGGCAATGTAAACTCCCTTGATGGCGGCCTTGGTGATGATTACATTGAAGGCAATGCAGGCATTGATATTTTAGAAGGTGGCGGTGGTCTTGATACGGCCGCTTACACTAATGAAGTACTGAGCGTTGTTATTGACCTTGATGTCTTTGATGGTTTTGATGTCACCACCGTGCAAGTCGGTGGTTTGGCCAATGATACTATTCGTTATTTTGAAAATCTCATTGGTGGTTCGGCTGCAGATACTTTCTTTGGTAGCGATATACAAGATAATATATTAAGCGGTGGTGGCGGTGACGATTTGCTTTATGGTCGCGGTGGTAATGATACGCTTTATGGCGGCGCCGGCGCTGACACCTTAGAGGGCGGCACAGGCGATGACTGGCTTTATGGCGGCGATGATGACGATGTTCTTATCGGCGGTTTAGGATCAGATACGGTTGACGGTGAAGGCGGTCAGGATGTGTATAGTTTTGCGACTTCAGCAACAGCGATTATCGCTGATCTGGGCTCTGTTGTCGGTGGTTATACTTTGATTAATACGGGCGGCGACGTTGATGCAATCAAGAATGTTGAAGGCATTGTTGGCTCCGTCCTTGGCGATACATTTTACGGCAATGCCGCGGATAATATCTTTGACGGCGGTAACGGCGCGGATCTATTCGCATGGTCTGCTGGCGACGATACCTATGTTGGCGGCGCTGATATTGATTCCATTTATTATGTGACAAACCCGAATGTTCCTGCGCTTGGTAGCGAAATGACCGATGGGGTTATTGTTGATCTTGCTGATGTGGGTGCTGCGAATGTGACATTTAGCGGCGGTAATACTAAAGTTGATAGTGTTGACGGCGTTGAAAATGTGTATACAGGCAGCGGTAATGATACGATTACTGGTAATGCTGCGGTTAATATTATTAGCACGGCTGCGGGTGATGATACGCTTGATGGTGATGCGGGTGACGATACGCTGAGTGCAGGCGCCGGCGCAGATATCATTGATGGCGGCAGCGGTAATGATCGTATTATTCTAACCAATGATGGCGATGCCGATGCTTATGATGGTGGCGCTGATGTTGATACATTAGTGTCTGATCATGATGACGCGATGAGCTTTGACCTCGAAGCAGGCACAATTACTGGTGCATCTATTGGCGCAGATACAATTACAAACATTGAAAATATTATCTCAGGAGGCGGTGACGATACGTTTATCGATGCGGAGACTGTAGCCGCTGATAATGAATATAACGGTATGGGCGGCACGGATACGGTCGATTACTCAAACCGTTTGGCGGCTATTGATGTGACGCTTGATGGTTCTAACGCGGCGAGCGTAACGGTCGGCGGAAGCGCAGAAGATACATTACGCAATATTGAAAATGTTATAGGCGGCGCCGGTGCAGATACAATTATCGGTGATGGTGGTCAGAACGTTCTTCTTGGCGGCGCCGGCGCAGATTATATTGATGGCGGCGCGGGCAATGATACGATAACAGCGCAGCTTCTTGATAATGCGGCGGATGAATATCTTGGTGGTTTAGGCACGGATACATTACTTATTGATGCGTCAGGCAATACGATCATTGATCTTCATGGCGGCACGGTCACACAAGCAGGCTTTGCCGCAGATATATATTCAGGTGGCTTTGAAAACATTATTGCAACCGCCTTTGATGATGTCTTGATCGATGATACAGCCATTATAAACACAATAGATTTGGGCGCAGGTGAGAACACCATCAGTTTCGCTGGGCACACACAAGACGTGATTATTGACCTGACAACTGAAATCGATGTTGGTGGCACGCTTTATGCGCAGGCTAATATTGGCGGCGTTGATTCTGATTTAATTAGCGGTGCGACGCATTTAATTGGCGGTTTAGCGGATGATACGCTCACTGTGGGTGCCGGTACGCAAACAATCCAAGGCGGCGCGGGCAATGATGAGATTTTTGCTGGCGATGGCGTTGATTATATCTATGGCGATGCGGGGAACGATATTTTACGCGGTGAAGCGGGGAATGACTTCATGTATGGCGGCGCTGATGATGATACATTCTTCGGCGGTCTTGGCGATGACACTATGGAAGGTGGCTCAGGCCGCGACTTCATGTCCTTTGCGGATGCTGCCGCAGGCGTAAGTGTTGATATGAATACTTTGGTTGGGGGCTATGTTCAAGTCGACCATGATGGCGAGAGTGATTTCATCAAGGAAATCGAAGTCATTGAAGGTACAAGCTTCGATGATACCTTCTTTGGTAACGCAGCTGATAATGAATTTATGGGCGGGGACGGTAATGACGTGTTCCGCGGCGGCCTTGGTAATGACACTATGGATGGTGGCAATGATGTTGATACCGTAAGTTATAGTGATCTGGTTACAGGCTTGAATATTGACCTTGGCACTACTGATGTCGATGGTTATACCTCGATTGATCTGGGCGCAGGCGAAATTGATAAAATCCGTAATATTGAAATTGTCGAAGGTACATCAGGCGATGATACGATTACAGGTAACGCTGAGGATAATAAATTAACAGGGGGCGCGGGCGATGATTCCATCGATGGCGGCGCGGGCCTTGATACGATCACCTTCTTTAATGCGGTTTCAGGCATTGTTCTGAACTTAAATGGCTCAACAAACCTTGATGGTTACCTTGTGGTTGATATGGGCGGCGGCGAGACCGATTACGTGAAGAATGTTGAAAACATTGAAGGCACGAATTTTGGTGATGAAATTTACGGTAACGCGGATAAAAACATTGTTTCTGGCGGCGCTGGTGATGATAAAATGGTCTGGTCGCAAGGTGATGATACGATTATCGGCGATGCAGGCGAAGACTGGATGTATTTCTCTAATTCGGCGGATCTGACGGATGCGATTACAGAAAGCGCCTATGGTATTTTGTTTGATATGAGTATCAATGAGGGCGGAAGTGATGAGACAATTGTCACTTATGTCGGTCATCCTAGCGGTGATTATAACGCATTGAGCGGCATTGAGCATATTGATGGTACGGTAAATGCCGATACCATGACGGGTGATTCAAACGATAATACATTCCTTGGTGATGCAGGCGCTGATATCATTCACGGTGGCGCAGGCGCAGATTATCTTGCGGGTGAAGCGGGCGTTGATACATTATTCGGTGATGCGGGCGCGGATACGATTATCGTGGGTGATGGCGATGCGCTTGATACGATTGATGGTGGTGCGGATGTCGATCATCTTGATGCCAGCAGCCGCACAAACGCACTTAATGTTGATATGGCGAATAACACGCTTGGCGGCATAGAGGGCGTTAGCGGTGAAGTTTATAATGTCGAAAACGTTACAACGGGCGCAGGCGCGGATAACGTTATTGGTAATGCTGATGCGAACATCATTATTACTAATGACGGTACTGACACGTTATATGGCGGCGCGGGTGATGATAGTCTTGATGGCGGTAATCAGCGCGATTTAGCGGATTATAGCGCACACAGTACAGATATTGATGTTGATTTGACAAGCACTGATTATTCGGTTGTTGATGGTAATACCGATACGGATACATTGAGCAATATTGAGGATCTTCGTGCCACGACCCATGATGATACTTTCCGTGTTGATGTCTCGCAGCTTGCAGGCATGAGTGGCAATAACACTTATGATGGGCATACGGGCTCTGACATAGTGCGCGCAGGCGGTAACGCATTATTTGAAATTACTGACTTTGCGAGCGTCTTCACCAATATTGAAGAGCTTGATATAACAGGCGTCGATAAGGATGGCTTGTCAGGCAATGGCCACGATTTGATATTTGATGTGGCGGTAAGTGATATTGTTGCGATGCTTGGCGCGGCTTCTGGCACATTCACATTGACATTAAAAGACGGTATGACGCTTGATCAAGCGCAAATCACAGAAGATGCCGGCTATACAATTACAGCCGTTAGCCTTGACCCTGATGGCAATTCGTTTAATGGGTTCTTAGATACATATACAATAGAGAATGGCGGCGATACGATTACGCTTATCGTTGATAAACGCCCTGTTGTCGCGACGGCCTTTGTTGATGTTATGAATCTCGGCGCAGGTGATAACAACCTCGATGCCCTAGAGGATGACGATACCATTCACGGTGATGGCGGCAATGATTATATCCGCGGTAATGAAGGTGATGATTCAATTTATGGCGACGCGGGTAATGATACGCTCTTCGTCGATAGCGATGCGGGTGCGCCGACGGGCGGAACAGATCTTTATGATGGCGGTAGCGGTGAAGATACGATTGATGCTTCCTTAGTTACAGAGGGCGTAAGCATTGATTTAACCGGTGCGCAGAGCATAACTTCTGATACGAATAATATCGGCGTAGATACAATTACGGGCTTTGAGCACGCAACAGGTTCTGATTATGCAGATACATTAATTGGCGACACCGCTAATAACACACTTGATGGCGGCGCAGGTAATGACGTTATTTCTGCAGATGCAGGCGATGATCACCTTATTGGCGGCAGTGGCAATGATACCTTAGATGGCGGCGCTGGCGTTGATATCGTTGATGGCGGTAGCGGTGATGATACTGTGATTGTTACTGTAGACGCTGAAATTGACAGTTATGATGGCGGATCAGGTAGCGAAACTGCCGGTGATACGCTTGACTTCTCAGGCCTTGGTGCGGGCGTGGGTAACATTGATCTTGCGAATAACATCAACACGATTACCAATGATACGATTACCAATTTTGAAAATGTTAAAACAACAAATTCTAAAAATATTATTGATGGCACGGCGGGCGCTAACACAATCGAAGCTATGGATGGCGACGATACCATCACAGCCCTTGGCGGCGATGATTACGTTGATGCGGGTTCTGGCAATGATTACATTGATGCGGGCGATGGCGCGGATACTATTTACGCGGGCGCAGGCAATGATACATTGATCATTAATGATGATGCGACTAGTGGCGATATTTACGATGGTGGCCTGAACAGTAATGACGTGGCGGATGCCTCGGGGCACTCATCTTCTATTAATGTTGATTTGGCATTGGGTACATTATCTGGCGCGGGTATTGGTACGGATACGATTAATGCGGTTGAGCATATTAAAGGCTCACAAAGTGATGATATTATTCGTGGTGATACAAGTGCGAATACGCTCGAAGGTAATGCAGGTAATGATACATTATTTGGTGGTGACGGCGCCGATAGCCTAGATGGTGGCGCTGATGTTGATACGGCTGATTACTCTACGCATGGCGCAGGCATCGATATTGATATTGCTGCAGGCACCATTGATGATGGTGTTGATGTCGATAATTACACCAGCATCGAAAAATTCATTGGTACGGCGCAAGATGATATTATCAATATCGCTTCTACTGATATTGCAGGCCTACCGGCAAGTTTCTTTGATGGCGGCGCGGAGACTGGACGCGATTCAGTTTCGATCTCGGGCGAGCTTGATTTTAATGCGAGTGATTTGATTGGTAAATTCACCAATATCGAAGAAATCAACATGGCGAATATTAATCCGCAAGTTGGTGTGCCTTTCGTTATTGATGGTGATGAAGTCTTCGCTCTGCTTGGCGATCAAGTGGGTAAAACGTTAAGAATTACAGCTGAAAACGGTACTGAATTTTCAGTAACGGAGCTCGGTGGCTACACAATCCAAGCGGGTTCGCCAACGCAAGTTGTCAATACAGGTATTGTGACGGATACTTATATCTTGGAAAATGGCGGCGACACGATCACGCTAGAAATTGAAGTTCTGCCGATTATTGGTACAGCGGGTGATGATAGCACTATTGTCGAAGGTAACGATGGTAACAACGTTATTGACGCTTTGGCTGGGAACGATACCGTTTCAGCTAAATTGGGCGATGATATAATCTTTGCTGGCGCGGGCGCCGATACAATTTACGGCGATGGTGGTAATGATACATTATTCGTTGATAGCGATTATACGGCTGATGCGACAGCCAATGAAAATGACACTTATGACGGCGGTACTGGTGAAGATACGATCCAGGCTTCGCTTGTTACAGATGGCGTTAATATTGACCTAAACGCCCAGACTTTGACCGATCAATCGGGCGGACTAAATATTGGCGTTGATACAATCGTCAGTATTGAACACGTTGTGGGCTCAGGTCAAGGCGATGATATACGTGGTAGTGACGCGGATGATAACACGCTGATCGGCGGGGCTGGCAACGATACTATTGAAGGTCGTGACGGCGCTGATTATATCGAAGGCGGCGCAGGCGATGATACAATCGTTCTTGATGATGATGGCGCTGATGTTGATGTCCTGCGCGGCGGCGCAGGCGGCGAAGATACGCTCGACCTTTCTGTTAATATGGGTACAGATAATATTGATGTTGATTTAAGCGGCACGCAAACCATTTCAACAGGCGACGATATTGATGGATTTGAGCATGTTAAAGGCAGTGATGGCGATAACATATTAACAGGCAATGCAGGCGATAATACCCTAGATGGCCAAGGCGGCGCGGACACCTTTATTGGTGGCGATGGTAGTGATGTCTTTATCGGTGGTGCAGGCACTGACGTGGCTGATTATGCAGGCACGGCGGCTATTAATGCGAATTTAAATACAGGCAATATTACTCAAGGCGGCGATACTGATACCATTACAGGGGTAGAGCGCGTCTTAGCCACAGCGAATAATGACACCTTCCAAATCACAGACACAGATTTGGCGGGCATGACTGCGGCGAATTTCTATGATGGCCGCGCGGGATCAGATACGCTTGTGATTACAGGTAACCTGAATTTTGATGCCGATAAACTCAACACGCATTTTGATAACCTTGAAGTCATTGATATGACGGGCATTACGACAACGGCTGATTTCTTTGAAATCTCTGGTGATCATGTCGCGGGCCTTGCTTCTGGTAATGGCAGCACATTGCGTTTAAATGTTGACCCCTCACATGTTGAACAAATTACAGTACTTGATGGCGCGACATATCGTTTAATCGGTACGACAACAACATCGGGCAGCGTTACCAGTTATACATTCTCTAACGGCAGCAACACAATCACGCTTGAAATTGATGCGCCAAATGTTTGGGGCTCAGACATTGACGATACGATTGTTGATGATGGCAATGGCCACGATATTTATGGCCAAGCGGGTAATGATGACATTACAGCAGGCGCCGGCGATGACACGGTTTATGGTGGCGCAGATAATGATATCATCGTCGGCGGTACTGGCGCAGACCTACTAAACGGTGATGCTGGTAATGATACATTAGAAGGTGGCGCCGCGGGCACAGCTGATGGCGCGAGTGATGTTATTAATGGCGGCGCTGGTAATGATCTTATCTTCATGGAAGATGAAACAGCAGCCGCGAACACCTTAGATGGTGGCAGCGATGTTGATACGCTTAATGCTTCACGCTTAAGCGGTGTTGGCGTTGATATTGACCTCGAAGCGAACAGCATTTCAGGCACGAATGACACGATTAATGATTTTGAAAATGTCATCGGTACAGACCAAGATGATATTTTACGTGGTCACAACAGTGAGGCCAATACGCTGCAAGCTGGCGCGGGTGACGATACTATTTATGTTGATAGTGATCATGCCAGTGATGTTTATGATGGTGGCGCAGGCCTTGATGATACATTAAACGCCTCAGAAAATGGCGTGAGCGGCCTTACGATTGATCTTGAAAATAACGAGCTTAATGGCAATGCGAATATTAGCGGCTTTGAACATGTCGTTGGTACATCGGGCGCTGACACAATTATAGGCTCGGACGCTGATAATACGATTAATGGCGGCGCAGGCAATGACCATATTGAAGCCGGTCATGGCGATGATGTTATTGATGGCGGCGCGGGCACAACCAATAAATTAAGCTATCAAAATGATACAGGCGCCATCGCGATTGATTTAGATGCAGGCAGTGTTGTTGATGGCAATGGCGATACTGATACTTACAGTAATATCCAGCAAGTTGACGGTAGTGCGCAAAATGATACTTTTGCCATCACCTCAACAATGATTGCAACGCTTGGCGTTAATGATCAGTTTGACGGCCTTGGCGACCTTGGTGATGCGACAGGTGATACTTTGTCGATTAGCGGCACTCTTGATTTTGATCTGGCTGATCTGGTTGATAATTTCTCAAACTTCAAGACTTTGGATCTTGTTGATGCGGAGCCAGAAAGCGCCGTGGATACATTTGATATTAATTTGGCTGATGTCCATAGCCTTCTTGGCGCGGATAGCGGTGAATTTAATGTGCGCGTTATTAACGGTACAGATGTCCCGCAACCGACTGATGGCGGCGGTTATACCTTCCTATCAGAAACAGATACAGGTGATATTTTAACCAAGCAGTATCTCTATGATAATGGCGGCGACGTTATTACCATTAACGTTGAAATTGTTCCGATTATTGGTACAGAATTTGATGATCCTGCATTTGATGGTACATCGGTTGATGGTAACCTTGGCGATAACATTATCGACTTGCTTGCTGGTGACGATATTTCTTACGGTAAAGATGGTGATGATACAATCTTTGGCCGTGAGGGCGATGATACAATTTTTGGTGAGGCGGGTAACGATACTTTATTCGGTGAAGCTGATGATGACCAATTAAGCGGTGGCGCGGGTGATGATGAACTCACCGGCGGCGCAGGTAGCGACGTGGTTGATGGGGACGCGGGTAACGATACAATTTTTGTATCGGGTGATGGTGTTGCCGATGTTTATGATGGCGGCGCGAATATCGATACGCTTGATGCTTCACTGGTCGGTGAAGGTGTAACCATTGACCTGCGCGGCGGTCAAACAATGACAAGTGATACGAGCAGTATCGGCGTGGATAGCATTTCAGGCTTTGAAAACATTGTTGGTTCTAACTTTGACGATACATTCTTTGGCAGCACGCTTGCCAATGACATTCAAGGCGGCGGCGGTGATGATGTTGTGTATCTTGATGCAACGGGCGCAGCGGATGTTCTCGCGGGCGGCGAGACTGGCGAGACTAATGGTGATACATTAAATGCGAGCCTTTATGGTTCAGGGTTAACCATTAGCCTTGATGGCGCACAAACAGTAAATAGCGGCGACACAATTTCTGAATTTGAGAATGTTGTCGGTACGAATTATAACGATATAATCACTGAAAATAGCGCAGAATCTAATACGATTATAGCGGGTGTCGGCGATGATACGATTATCGTTCTTAATGACACGAATGCAGATAGCTTTGACGGTGGTGCAGAAGCCACGCGCGATATTCTCGACCTTTCAAATGTGACAAGCGGCGTTACGATTGATTTCTCTGCTGGCACGATGAGTGGCGCGAGCATTGGTACAGATGCGGTAGCCGAATTTGAAGAAGTTATCGGCACGGACCAAGATGATACCTTCACAGGTGATAACGCTGTTAATGAATATGTTGATGGCGGCGAAGGTAGTGAGACTAATGGTGATACGCTTAACTTAAGCGCAGCTGCAGGCCTTGTCATTGTTGATTTGACAGGCAATGCAGATGTTAGTGGCTGGACAATTATTGGCGGCGCAGGCGGCGGCGATGCCTTTAAGAATTTTGAAGTCTTCCAAGGCTCAGCCTTTAACGATATTTTCTATGGTAATAGCGCGACGGATGACAGCTTCCAAGGCGGCCTTGGTGATGACGTCTTTGCGTGGTCTTCTGGCGCAGATATTTATGATGGTGGCGCAGGTGAAGATAGTGTTTATTTTGTAACTGATGGCGCGGTACCTTCTTTGGGGGCCAGCATTACAGAAGGCGTTAGCGTAACGCTAGAGGATGATGAGACCAACACATCGACGGTGACGTTTGACGGTGTTGAGGTTGATCAATCCATACTCGGCATAGAAAATATTTACACGGGCGCGGGTGATGATGTCTTAACAGGTAATATCGCGGCGAATACATTTGTCTCTGCTGCGGGCGACGATACACTTAACGGCATGGGCGGCGATGATTATCTTGATGCAGGCGCAGGTGCGGATACTGTATTTGGTGGCGCAGGCGCTGATACGATCATCATTAACCTGGGCGATAATGCTATTGATAGTTATGATGGCGGCGCCGATGTCGATACAATTACGCTGAATTTTGCTGGTGTTGATGCGCTTGAAACAACGTTCATTAACATGGAAACAGGCGCTATTTATATTAGCGGCGAAGCAGGCAGTGGCGATACAATTACGGGCGTAGAAAATGTTATAGGCTCCGCCGAAAATGACACATTTGTCGATGCGCATAGCGTAACCGCTGATAACGTTTATAATGGCGCGGGTGGTGTTGCTGATACGATCGACTACACAAACCGCACTGAAGATATTGCGCTGACCTTAAACGGTGCGACAGGCGCGATTGCGCAAATGGATAGCGTCAATGAAGATACACTCAGCAATATTGAGAATGTCGTTGCGGGTAGTGGTAACGATACAATTAGCGGCGATAGCGCCGATAATACAATTTCTGGTAACCTCGGTGATGATACGCTTTATGGCGGCGCAGGCAATGATAGCCTAGACGGTGGCGCGGCAGGTAATGATATCGCGGATTATACGGCGCATGCTAATGGTATTAACTTCGCCATTCAAAATGGTACAGGCGATATACTGGCTACAGATACAACGGCCAGTGAAACTGATACGCTAACTAATTTTGAGCGCGTAAAAGCGACAGCGCAGGGCGATGTATTTAGCCTCGCATCAACGGATGTTACAACGCTGCAAGGCAATGGCCTTGTTTATGATGGCGGCGCAGGCAATGACACGGTTCAAATATCGGGCGTACTTGATTTTGAATTATCTGACCTTGTCGGCACATTTGTGAATGTAGAAACAATTGACGTTTCGGGTTCAATCCCACCGGATAATGTTGATACATTTGACATTTTTGGTGATGAGGCGTTTGGCTTCTTACCTGTCGGTTCAGACACTTTAGAAATCATTGTCCAAGATGGTACTAAAGTTAACGTTGATAGTGGCGGCGCCTATACAATTGATAATGGCGGCACGCCGTCGATCTCAGGGTTTGAACACACTTATACTTACAATGGCGGCGCCTTAACGGTTGTTGTTAAGTTCCAACCTATCCGTGGTACGGCAGGTAACGATACTTTATACGGTAACCTTGGCGATAATAATATGGAAGCCTTAGATGGTGACGATATTGTTTATGGTACGCAAGCAACAGACATCCTTAATGACCAAGATGGCGGCGATAATATCTTTGGCGGTAACGGCAATGATACGATTTTTGGTGATGAAGGCAATGATACGCTTTACGGCGATGATGGCGCGGATAGTGTTTACGGTGAAGATGGCGATGATCGTATCATGGTTCAAAGTGATGGCGATGCCGATCTTTTAATCGGTGGCCGCCAAGCTGATCCGAATAACAGTAATGACGAAGTCAATGGCGATACTGTTGATGCGTCGTTGGTAACAGGCGGCGGCGTTCATATTAATTTGAGTGGTGCACAAAGCATTACTGATCTTGGCGGCGCAGGCATCGGCGCAGATTCAATTCAAGGCTTTGAAAATGCCACGGGTACAGACCAAGATGATACGCTTACTGGTGATGGTAATGCCAATACGCTGATGGGCCTTAATGGCGCAGATGTTATTAATGCAGGCGCAGGTAATGATTATGTTGATGGTGGTGACGGCATTGATGTTATTGATGCAGGCAGCGGCGATGATTATGTAAGCGCGGGCACTGGTAATGATACCGTAACGGCGGGCGCAGGCGCTGATACTATTGATGCGGGCGCAGGCGCGGATCTTATCTATAGTGAACTTTCTGATGATGCTAGCGATACGATTAATGGTGAGGCCGATAGTGATACACTGGATTACAGCGCAGATGCAGGATTAGGTGGCGCGGAAACAACCGTAATCGATATGGAAGCAGGCGAAGCTTATATTGTCGGTGAAACGGCGAATAAAGACATATTTACAGGCATTGAGAATATTGAAGCGAGCGATAATGACGATGTTCTTATTGATGCGCATACTTCAGCAGAGGCCAATGTTTATGATGGTAATGCCGGCGTTGATAAAATTGACTATAGTAACCGCAGCGGCGAAGATATTGCGGTGACCTTAAATGGTGCAACCGATGCAAGCGTTAGCATGGATGGCGTTGCAGAAGACACAATCCGTAATATTGAGAATATCGAAACCAGTGATGGCGATGATACGATTACTGGTGATGGCTTTGATAATGAAATCATCGTCAATGCGGGTAATGATACGGTTAATGCAGGTCTTGGTAATGACACGATTAATGCCTCAAGCGGTGCAAATATTATTAATGGTGATGCCGGCGATGATGTTATCACCACAGGCGCGGGTAATGATACGATTGACGGCGGCGCAGATAATGACACCATAACATCAACAGGTGGTGCTAATGATGTTGATGGCGGCGCGGGTAATGACGTTATTGTCGTTGGCGGTGGCGCAGATGTCGTTGATGGCGGTACAGGTGATGATACATTAACCACAGCAGCGGGTGATGATAGCATTACGCTAGGCGATGGGGATGACACGGTTTCTGCGGGCGCAGATGATGATATTATTTATGCTGCGGGCACAGGTACAGATACGCTGAATGGCGGTACAGGGAATGATACGGCTGATTATACAGGCGCGGCCGGTATTGTTGCGAGCTTCACAGATAAAGATACACAAACGGTTATCACAAATGGCGAAACCGATAGCTTAAATGACATTGAAAGCATTATTGGTACAGCCAGTGATGATAACTTTGTTCTTGATTCAACTATCCTCGATGCGCTTGAGGCTGACGGCCATATCTATGACGGCGCAGGCGGCACGACAGATACAGTAAAAATAAACGGTACGCTTGATTTTGAAGCGAGTAAGATCGCGGCTTTATTCAAGAATATAGAAGCGCTTGATCTTTCTGGTGCTGAGCCAACATTCTTAGACAAATTTGATGTTACGGACGCTGATCTTGTTACAATGATCGGCGCTGCTGCAGGCGGTTTCCGCATTACAGTTCGTGATGGTACAGAAGTTAATCCAACAGATGGCGTGAGTGGTTATACATTAGCAGGTCCACCTGTTGCTGACGGCCTTGATACTGTGCGCTATGACTATGTGAATGGTAGTGATGTTATTAGCCTTTATGTCGAAACGCTTCCGATTATTGGTCAAGATACAGGCGATGCTTTCCCGAATGATAATGACGGCCTTGGCGGTAGCGATCTGATTGGTAATGCGGGTAATAACCGTATCTTCGGTCGTGGCGGTGATGATGTCTTGCGTGGCTTGCAAGGTGATGATCAGCTTGATGGTGAAGGCGATGACGATACTCTATATGGCGGTAATAACAACGACACGCTAACGGGTGGCACGGGCGCTGATACACTTTATGGTGAAGCGGGCGATGATCTGATGTTTATCGAAAGCGATGGCGCTATTGATATCATTGATGGCGGCACAGGCAATAACACTATTGATGCGCAAAACGTGACTATTGGCGGTATTGATGTTGACCTTGCAACGGGCGCACAAACTATCGGTGAAAATGCTGCAGCCACAGGCGCGGATATTGGCGCAGATACAATTGCTAATATTGATAACGTCTTTGGCTCAGATCAAGCGGATATTCTAACAGGTAATGGCGATGCCAATGAACTTGTTGGTCGTGATGGCAATGATACAATTGATGGCGGCGCAGGCGCGGATGTTCTACGTGGGGGCCTTGGCGATGATACATTATTTGGTGGCGCTGACGCGGATACAATTCAGGGCGATGATGGCGCGGATGTTATTATGTTGGCCGATGGTGATGGCGCGGTTGATGTCGTTGATGGCGGCATTGGCGATGATGTTATCGACTTTACGGGGGCAACAACATCACTGATTATCCGCTTAAAAGATGGCTTTGCTGGTAACGTCAACCAAGGTCAGAATACTTTGACCAGCATTGAAGATGCAATAGGCGGCTCAGGTGACGATATATTCTATGGCTCTGATGCAGGTAACGTATTAACCGGCGGTTCAGGCGATGATAAATTCGCTTATACATTGGGCGATGATATTTATGATGGCGGTATAGGCACTGATGATACGCTGCGTTACGATGCGGATGCGGGCGAATTCTCTGACCTGACCGAAACAACGGTAACTGAAAATATCACCTTTGACATGAGCCTCGGCGCGATTACAAGCGTCAGCTTTGGTGGTGCGCTTGCAGGTAAAACAGATACATTTACAAATATCGAGAATGTTGCAACGGGTGATGGCAATGACGTTATTACCGGCGACACAAATGATAATATATTCTGGACCAATGCTGGCAATGATACGATTGATGCGGGCGCAGGCGCGGATGAAATTTATGCCGGTGCTGGTAATGATATTCTTATATCAGGCACAGGTAATGACATCATGGATGGTGGCGCGGGCATAGATATTGCTGATTATACAAGTCATGCAAGCACAATATCTGTGAATATCACATCGACAGATGGCGATGCGACCGTAACAAGCGCAGATGTTGATACATTAACGGATATTGAAACGATCCAAGGTAGTGCAGGTAATGATAGCTTCACTGTGACGAATGATAAGCTTGCGGCGCTAAAAGCGGCAAGCCTTGTTTATGATGGTCATGACGGCGCAGGTGACCGCGTTGAAGTCGTGGGCGATCTTGATTTTGACATGGACGCTTTAGTCGGTCTTTTTGTTAATGTAGAAACTATTGATTTAACCGATGCTGGCGCTTTAGATGCGGCAGGCGTTGACTTTAATGTTGATGGTGATCAGGTTGCCGCCCTGCTTGGCACAAGCAATGACACATTAGAATTAATCGTGAAATCAGGTACAGTACCTGACGTTGTTAATGGCGCGACTTTCGACGATATAACGGGCCCCGTAGCTGATGGCGACGTTGATGTTTATACATTTGAAAGCGCAGGTCGTACAATTACCCTTCGTATCACTGTGGCGCCAATTGAAGGTACCGCGGGTAATGATAGCGCCATTCTTGAAGGTACATTTGGTAACGATACTATTCTCGCTTATGCGGGCGATGATACGGCGAATGGTAATGAAGGTAATGACCGTATCTATGGTGATGCAGGCGCAGATACGCTGCATGGTAATGACGGCGATGATCGCCTCTATGGCGAAGCTGATGCGGATAGTGTTTATGGTGATGCAGGCGATGATGTTATCTATGCGGATAGCGATAGCGCTGACGATCTCTATGATGGTGGCACGCATACGAATGGTGATACGCTCTCTGCTGAAAATATTGTCGGCGGCGGGGTTATCATTGACCTAACGGGCACGCAAGATTTACAAGACAACTTAGCCGATGGCGTCGCTAATTTGGGTACAGATAGCGTTACGGGATTTGAACATGCTATTGGCTCAAGCCGCGACGATATTATTACGGGCGATGGCGGCAATAATACACTTGATGGTGGTGCGGGCGACGATACAATTGACGGCGGCGTGGGTAATGATGATATTTCTGGGGGCGCAGGCGCAGATATAATCACAACAGGCCTTGGCAATGATATTGTCAATGCAGGCAGTGATGACGATACAATTAATGCATTGGGCGGCGCTGACACAATTGATGGCGATGCAGGCAGCGATATTGTTAGTTATGCCGGTAATGCCGATGATATGACTGTCGATATGACAGACCTAACGCTTGGTGCGGTTTCTGTTATTGTTAACGGCACAGAAACAGATAGCGTCATTAACGTTGAAACATTCGAAACGGGCGATGGCGATGATGTTATTACGATTGATAGCGGCTACACTACAGATCAAATCGAAATCATTGCTAATAGTGGTGCAGATAGCATTATTCACGATGGCGCATCAGATGTAATTATTGATGGCGGCGCGGGCGTTGATAGCGTTGATTATTCAGCAACAAGCGGTGTGAGTTTTGATATTACGGATATCAATGCTGACACCGCTGTGAGCATTGCTACGCTCGGTACGAACTCAATCAAAGGCATTGAGACTGTTTATGGCTCATTGCTTGGCGCAGATATAATGCGCGGTGATAATGGCACAGATAATATCTTCTACGGCCAGGGCGGTAACGATACGCTAGAAGGCCGCAATGGCGCTGACACTCTTGATGGTGGCACAGGCGATGATTTGATCTTAGCGGCGGGTGATGGCAGCGATATTATCATCGGTGGGGCGGGTGATGATACGGTTGACTATACAGGTAATGCTGGTGGTCTAGACGTTACATTTGATTCAACTGATGGCGATTTCACGGTTGATGATGGCCAAGGTGGTACAGATACAATTACCGATGTCGAAAACTTTATTGGCTCAGGCAATAACGATAGCTTCAGATTAACCAATGGCCAGTTAGATACATTAATCGCCAATGCGATTACGGTTGATGGCGCGGCAGGCTCTGATACGGCTTTTGTTACAGGTTTGCTTGATTTTGAAGCGGATAAATTGGCGCAAGTCTTTACGAATGTATATAGCTTTGATTTATCAGGTGCTCCGCCGATTGATAACGTTGATAATTTTGAAGTGGCTTTAGCTGATATTAGAACATTGGCCGGCAATGATGATTCCAACGTCTTACGCTTTACTCTGGCTGATGGTCAGAACTTCCTTATCAACGGCACGTCTACACCAGATAGCATTGACGGCGGCACAGGCGAGCAAGTCTTTAACGTTGTAGATGGCGGCGCTACATACGAAATACGCGTATTCCTTGTCCCTATTGAAGGTGATGAAAGTGGATCCGCTGCCGATGATACGCTACTTGGTAACGCTGGTAACAACGTTATGGATGGTAAAGAAGGCAATGACGTGATGTACGGCTATGATGGTGACGACATCATGCTTGGCGGCGAAGATGACGATACGCTTTATGGCGGTAATAATAATGATTCTCTTCGCGGTGAGACAGGCGCAGACAGCGTTTATGGTGATAGCGGCGATGATGTATTATTTGTTGAGAGTGATGGCGAAGCTGACCTTTATGACGCAGGATCAGGCGGCGAAACTAATGGCGATACGCTTGACGCCTTATATGTTACTGGTGGCGGTATTAATGTTGATCTGAACACGGCGCAGTCTATTGCCAATAATGGCGCAGCAAACCTCGGCGCTGACGTTATTACAGGCTTTGAGAATGTAAATGGCTCAAACCAAGATGATATCATTACAGGCGATAGCGGTGTTAACACGATTAATGGTCGCGATGGCGCGGATACAATTGAAGGCGGCGCGGGCGCTGATATTATTAATGCCGGCGATGGTGATGATGTCATTATTGTGGATAATGATGGTGCAACCGTCGATGCACTTGCTGCAGGTTTGGGGAGTGATACGCTTGACCTAACCAATTTGGGTAGTGATGCGGTTGATATTGATTTAACCACAGGCGCACAAACCATCTCAACGGCTGATACGATTTCAGGTTTTGAAAATATCATTGCGACAGATGGCGCGAATACGATTACAGGTAATGACGAAATTAATATTATTGATGCCAAAGATGGCGCTGATAATATCGATACAGGTCTTGGCAATGATACAATTGATGCTGGCGCAGGTAATGATATAATCCGCGCAGGTGCTGGTAATGACATTATTAAAGGCGGTAGCGACATAGATACGGCGCTTTATACCGGTGATGCGACGGGTATTAGTGTTGACTTTACCGCCGGTCTGAACGTTAACGATTCGACGCTGACACAGGGCGCAGATACGGATACTTTATCAGGCATTGAAAGAATTGACGCGACTGCACAAGCGGATAGCTTTACATTGACCTCCGCTCTATTGGCGACCATGACCGCTGATAACCTGTATGATGCCGGTGCAGGCACTGACACATTGAATATTACAGGTAATCTTAATTTTGATGCTGTTGATCTTGCTGCGCATTTCAGTAACCTAGAAGTTATTGATATGACGGGCGTGACAACGGGCTTTAGCTCATTCGCGCTTGATGGCGATGATATTGCTAATTTGGCCAGCGGTAATGGCAGTACAATCCGCATTAATGTTGCCGCAGGCAATACAGAACAAATCGATATTCAAGATGGTCTTAGCTATGCACTTACTGGCGCAATAACAGTAGCCGGCACGGAGACAACATATACATTTACAGATGGTGTGAACACGATCACGCTGATTATTGAATCTGCGGCGCAAGTTTGGGGCTCAGCTGAAAACGATACGATTAATGATGATGGCGGCGATCATAATATTTATGGCCTAGATGGCGCGGATATTATTAGCGGTGGGGCAGGCGTTGATGTCATTGATGGCGGTAACGACAATGATACGCTATATGGTGGCGCAGGTAATGATACCTTAATTGGTGGCGCAGGTGATGACGTTATTCATATCGATAATGATGGCGTTGATGCTAACGACCTACAAGGTGGCACGGGCACATCAGGTGATACACTTAACGCGGCGGCTATTAGTGATAACGTAATTGTAGATTTAACAACTGGCGCACAAACGATTAATAATGGCGATAGCATTGATGGCTTTGAACATTATATTGGTTCCACGGGTAATGACACTGTGCGCGGTGATGATAGTGTCGCGAATACAATTAGCACGGGCGCAGGTGATGATACCGTTTATCTTGGTGATGATCATGCTAATGACCTCTTAAATGGTGGCTCTGATACAAACGGCGATACGCTTAATGCTTCTGAGATTGCCGGCGGCATTACTATTGATCTCGCGGGCGGCACAGTAAACGGTAACTCTGTAATTAGTGGTTTCGAGCACGTCGTTGCCACAGGCAGCGCTGATACAATTACGACCTCAGCGGCTGATAACACGATTTCTACTGGCGCGGGTAATGATTTGATTAATGCCAGTAACGGTGATGACGTTATTGATGGTGGCGCTAACTACGATACGGTTGATTACAGTAGCGAAGATAACGGCATTGTCGTTAGCTTAACGTCTCTTGGCGGCGGCACAGTTGATAAAGATTCAAGTGCAAATACAGATACTCTATCAAATATTGAAAGCATTATTGGGTCTAACCAAGATGATAGCATGACATTGCGCGCTGCAGATCTCGTCCAATATAATACAGATAGTTCTGTGTTTGATGGTGGGGCTGATGTCTCGGTTAATGGTGATACTCTGTCGATCACAGGTTCAATTGATTTCAATGCTGATACCCTTGAAGATATTGTGACGAACATCGAGACTCTTGATATAAGCACAGGCGTTTTTGCGGCGTCTCATGAATTCACCGTTGATCTTGACCAAGTTGTCAAAATGAATGGCGGCGATCTAAATGGCACATTCCGCATTAGCGCCAAAGACCGTACTTTAGTTGATGTACAAGACGGTACATGGACATTTGGCGGCTCCGTTGAAGTGGGCGGCTTTGAAACACATTACACTTATACAAGCGGCGCAAATACAATCACCTTGATCACGGAAACCGTGCCTATTCGCGGTACGCCGGGTGATGATGCTGCGGTTAATGGTACATCGGCCAACGATACGATTAAAGGCTTAACAGGCAACGATACGCTTTATGGCTTTGATGGCGATGATAATCTATTTGGCGATGCAGGCATTGATGAAATTTATGGCGGTAATGGTAATGATACGCTTTGGATCCAAGAAGATAACGACGCTGATTTATATGATGGTGGCGCCGATACGGATACATTAAATGCATCACTCGTGACCAATGGCGGCATCGAAATCAACTTGACGAACGGTGCTATCGTGGCGGCTGATATTGGCGGCGATACGATGACATTGTCGACGATTGAAAATATCATTGGTTCAGACCAAGACGATACTTTGACCGGCGATACAGGCGTCAACGTAATCCAAGGTGGCGCGGGTGCTGATATTATCCAAGGTAATGCCGGCGCTGATACATTAGATGGCGGCGCGGGTGATGATTATATTTACCTCGCTGAAGACAGCGCGGCTGATGTGTATAGTGGTGGTACAGATATTGATACGTTAGATGCTTCTGCTGTTAGCGGTGGCGGTCTGATTATTAACTTGGCGACGAACGATATTCAAGTCAACGCAGCTGACCCAGGTGCAGCCATAGGCGCTGATACCATATCTGATTTTGAAAATGTAATTTCAGGTTCAGGCGATGATATTATCACAGGCACGACAGGCACCAACACCATCGATGCCGGCGCAGGTAATGATACAATTACTGCAGGCGCTGGTAATGACCATGTTATCGGTGGTGCGGGCAATGATATATTTAATGACGGCACAGGCGTTGATATTTATGACGGTAGTGCGGGTGGTACAAATACATTTAACGCTGTTGATGATGGCGAAGCGGATACATTTATCGGTGGTGCAGGCATTGATACATTAGACGTCTCAGCCATTTCAGGCGGCGTGGATGTAGACCTTACTGGCGCACAAAGCATTGATAGCGGCGATGTTATTAGCGGTATCGAACACGTCACAACAGGCGCGGGCGATGATGATGTTACGGGCGACGCCAATGACAACATTATTATTACAGGCGATGGCAGCGATACTATTCATGGCGGCGCAGGTAGTGATACGATTAATGCGGGTAGCGGCGGCACGGATAATGATACGGTTGATTACCTCGCTGACACAGATGCGATCACCGTTGATATTGACGGTGCGGACGCCAATATCGAAAATATTACAATCACACAAAACGGTGATACTGATACGCTGACTGATGTGGAAAACATCACAGCGGGCGATGGCGCAGATATATTCCAAATATCAAGCGCAGGTATAGCCGCGTTAAGCACGAATGTTTATGACGGGTCTAACGGTATTGATAGTGTGGTTATTACAGGCGCACTTAACTTTGATGCCTCTGAGCTTGTTAATAACTTTATCCGTATTGAGACTTTAGATATTTCGTCAACATCCCCTGTGCTTAATGATGATTTCGCGATTAATGGTGATGATGTTGCGGCCTTACTTGGCGCGGCTACAGGTACATTAAACGTCGAATCTGTTGATGGTATCGCTTATGACTTTAGTGTCGGCGCAAGCTACACAATATTCAGAGACGTCACAACTGGCGCAGATACTGCCGCTTATATTACGCGTTATGAATTTGAAGATGGCTCAGGCAATATTGTAACGCTAGCTATTCGTCAGCCACCTATTTTGGGTACGGCCGGTGATGACCTTACAGATGACGTGTATATTAACGGCCCTGCGAATGAAGGTAATAACTTCATTGATGCCTTAAGCGGAAACGATAATGTTAATGCCTATGGCGGCGATGATCGTATCATTGGCGGCTCTGGTGATGATGTTATTGACGGTGGCACAGGTCTCGATACGGTTGATTACAGCACGGATGACAGTAAAGGCGGTACAGCAGGCGTTATTGTCGACTTGGGCGCAGATTCTGCAACGGATGGCTTTGGTGATAGCGATACATTAACCAATGTTGAAAATGTTGTCGGCACAATCCACAACGATACAATGACCGGTGATGACGGTGAAGTGAACGTACTTGATGCGGGCGCAGGCACGGGCGATTTACTTGAACATGGCGCAGATGTATCAGCCGGTTTGATTGTTGATCTGGACGGCGGCTCAATGACGGATGCTGGCGGTTTTGTTGATACGATCACAGGCTTTGAACATGTAAATACAGGTACTGGTGACGATACGATTACCGGTACAATAGACGCGAATATTATTAACGCTGCAAGCGGTGATAACACAGTGAGCGCGAGTGATGGTGATAACACGATCACAACAACAACGGGCGCTGATGTTATTACATCTGGCACCGGCGCAGATATTATTAATGCGGGCGCAGGCCTCAACACAATTAGCGCTGGCGATGGCGCGAACCAAATCACCACCGGTGATGATTTAGATATTATTACTTCAGGCACGGGCAATGATACGATTATTGCGGGCGCAGGTGATAACGACATTGATGCTGGCGCAGGTAATAACACAATTACAGCGACAAGCGGCGCTGACACAATTGATGCGGGCGCCGGCAATGATGTAATCGCGGCGGGTGATGGCTTGAACATTATTAACGTCACGGGCGGCAATAACGATATTACAGCCGGCATCGTCAAAGACGTTATTAATACGGGCACGGGCGATGACACGATTGATGCAAGCTCTGGCGATAACGCGATTAATGCGGGTGACGGCGATAACACGATCACCGCGACAACTGGCGCGGATACAATCACAGGCGGATCAGGCGTTGATATTATTAATGCGGGCGCTGGCCTTAACACGATTACGGCCGGTGATGGCGCTAACCAAATCACGACCGGTCTTGATAAAGACGAAATCACGACCGGCAGCGGCGCGGATACAATTGATGCGGGCGCCGGTCATAACGTGATTATTGCCGGTGACGGCGCGAATACAGTAACCGCAACAACTGGCGATGACACAATTACAACAGGCGCAGGCCAAGATGTGATTAATGCTGGGGCGGGCGATAACACAATTACCGCGGGCGGTGATATCGATATTATCACCACTGGCGCGGGTAATGATCTGATCGATGCGGGCGCGGGCAATGATACGGTTAATGCCGGTGATGGCGTTAATATTATCCGTGGTCAAGCAGGTGATGATGTTATTACAGGCGGCGCGGGCAATGACACAATCTTTGGTGGCGCGGGCAATGATGATCTTGATGGCGGCCTTGGCATAAATGACTGGGTTGATTACAGCGAAGATGGCGGCGCGGGCGGTCTAACGATTGATCTTGCGGCCGGCACAGCAACTGATGGCCTTGGCGATAGCGATACATTAGCTGGCTTTGAACATGTTATTGGTACCGCGAATAACGATACAATGACGGGCTCAAATGGCGTTGTGAACACGTTAAATGCTTCTGGCGGCGTGAACACGCTTGATCAGAGCGGCGATGTTGCGGCGACCAATGTTGATCTGGATGCCGGTACAGCGACGGATGCAGGCGGCGCGAGCGATGTGATTACAGGCTTTGATAATTACCTCGGTGGTAGCGGCGCTGACACCGTAGCCGGTACAGCCACCGCGAATATTATTAATGGCGGTGATGGCGCAAATATTATTACGGGGCTTGCGGGTAATGACACCATTACGACAGGCTCTGGCCAAGATACCGTTGATGGCGGCATTGGCGACGATATTATCAGCACAGGCGGCGATAACGATACAATCACGACGGGCGCCGGCGATGATACGGTTGATGCGGGCGCAGGCGATGATTTAATTATCGCGACGGAAGGCGATACCAACACCTATCATGGTGATGGCGGCGTTGATACTTTGGATATGAGCAGCTTCGGCACAACAGATCTAACAATCGACCTTGACGCCAATACAATTGATAATGGCGATGAAATCAGCGGCATTGAAAATATTAATACCGGCGCAGGTGATGATACAATTACAGGCACGGCGGGCGATAACGTGATTAACACAGGCGACGGCGCTGATGTAATTTACGCCGGTGCAGGCAGTGATACCATTAATGCCGGTAGCGGCGGCACAGATACGGATACAATCAGCTATGCAGGCGATGCGGCCGCGATTACGGTTGAGCTTGATAATGGCGATGGCGTCATCGAAAATGTCAGCGTCACCCAAGGCGCAGATACCGATACAATTACCGATGCCGAGCGCATAATCGCAGGCGCCGGCGCTGATACATTCCAAATCAGCTCAGCGGGTATAGCCGCGCTTACCGCTGATCATATTTATGACGGCGCTGCGGGCACAGATATTATTGAACTCACCGGCTCACTGAATTTTGACGCCGCAGAGCTTGTTGATCACTTTGTGAATATTGAAACGATTGAGCTTGCCGGCGTCACACCTATTGGCGGTAACCAATTCTCAATTAATGGCGATCAAATCTTTAGCCTGATCGGCGATGTTAATGGCGGTATATTACGTGTTAACTCGGTGAGTGGTGTTGATTTTGATATCACAGCAGGCAGCTATGGCAATATTACAGGCCCAACAGATCAAGGCGGCTTTATTACACGTTATACCTTTGATGACTTAGGTGGTAACACAGTTATTCTTGATATTTATCAGCCACCTATCCTTGGTGATGGTGATGCAGATACGGTTGATGGCGATTATACTAATGGCCCAACCAATGATGGCGATAACATTATTGATGCGAAAGCTGGTGATGATTATATTAACGCGCGTGGCGGTGACGATACATTAATTGGTGGCGCGGGTAACGATACATTAGATGGTGCAGCAGGTACCGATATTGCAGATTACCGCAATGATGACGGCGATGGCGGTACAGCCGGTGTTATTGTTGACCTTACGGCTGATACAGCCACAGATGGTCATGGCGATAGTGATGTATTAATCAGCATTGAAAGTGCTTACGGCACAATCCACAACGATACAATGACCGGTGATGACGGTGAAGTGAACGTACTTGATGCGGGCGCAGGCACGGGCGATTTACTTGAACATGGCGCAGATGTATCAGCCGGTTTGATTGTTGATCTGGACGGCGGCTCAATGACGGATGCTGGCGGTTTTGTTGATACGATCACAGGCTTTGAACATGTAAATACAGGTACTGGTGACGATACGATTACCGGTACAATAGACGCGAATATTATTAACGCTGCAAGCGGTGATAACACAGTGAGCGCGAGTGATGGTGATAACACGATCACAACAACAACGGGCGCTGATGTTATTACATCTGGCACCGGCGCAGATATTATTAATGCGGGCGCAGGCCTCAACACAATTAGCGCTGGCGATGGCGCGAACCAAATCACCACCGGTGATGATTTAGATATTATTACTTCAGGCACGGGCAATGATACGATTATTGCGGGCGCAGGTGATAACGACATTGATGCTGGCGCAGGTAATAACACAATTACAGCGACAAGCGGCGCTGACACAATTGATGCGGGCGCCGGCAATGATGTAATCGCGGCGGGTGATGGCTTGAACATTATTAACGTCACGGGCGGCAATAACGATATTACAGCCGGCATCGTCAAAGACGTTATTAATACGGGCACGGGCGATGACACGATTGATGCAAGCTCTGGCGATAACGCGATTAATGCGGGTGACGGCGATAACACGATCACCGCGACAACTGGCGCGGATACAATCACAGGCGGATCAGGCGTTGATATTATTAATGCGGGCGCTGGCCTTAACACGATTACGGCCGGTGATGGCGCTAACCAAATCACGACCGGTCTTGATAAAGACGAAATCACGACCGGCAGCGGCGCGGATACAATTGATGCGGGCGCCGGTCATAACGTGATTATTGCCGGTGACGGCGCGAATACAGTAACCGCAACAACTGGCGATGACACAATTACAACAGGCGCAGGCCAAGATGTGATTAATGCTGGGGCGGGCGATAACACAATTACCGCGGGCGGTGATATCGATATTATCACCACTGGCGCGGGTAATGATCTGATCGATGCGGGCGCGGGCAATGATACGGTTAATGCCGGTGATGGCGTTAATATTATCCGTGGTCAAGCAGGTGATGATGTTATTACAGGCGGCGCGGGCAATGACACAATCTTTGGTGGCGCGGGCAATGATGATCTTGATGGCGGCCTTGGCATAAATGACTGGGTTGATTACAGCGAAGATGGCGGCGCGGGCGGTCTAACGATTGATCTTGCGGCCGGCACAGCAACTGATGGCCTTGGCGATAGCGATACATTAGCTGGCTTTGAACATGTTATTGGTACCGCGAATAACGATACAATGACGGGCTCAAATGGCGTTGTGAACACGTTAAATGCTTCTGGCGGCGTGAACACGCTTGATCAGAGCGGCGATGTTGCGGCGACCAATGTTGATCTGGATGCCGGTACAGCGACGGATGCAGGCGGCGCGAGCGATGTGATTACAGGCTTTGATAATTACCTCGGTGGTAGCGGCGCTGACACCGTAGCCGGTACAGCCACCGCGAATATTATTAATGGCGGTGATGGCGCAAATATTATTACGGGGCTTGCGGGTAATGACACCATTACGACAGGCTCTGGCCAAGATACCGTTGATGGCGGCATTGGCGACGATATTATCAGCACAGGCGGCGATAACGATACAATCACGACGGGCGCCGGCGATGATACGGTTGATGCGGGCGCAGGCGATGATTTAATTATCGCGACGGAAGGCGATACCAACACCTATCATGGTGATGGCGGCGTTGATACTTTGGATATGAGCAGCTTCGGCACAACAGATCTAACAATCGACCTTGACGCCAATACAATTGATAATGGCGATGAAATCAGCGGCATTGAAAATATTAATACCGGCGCAGGTGATGATACAATTACAGGCACGGCGGGCGATAACGTGATTAACACAGGCGACGGCGCTGATGTAATTTACGCCGGTGCAGGCAGTGATACCATTAATGCCGGTAGCGGCGGCACAGATACGGATACAATCAGCTATGCAGGCGATGCGGCCGCGATTACGGTTGAGCTTGATAATGGCGATGGCGTCATCGAAAATGTCAGCGTCACCCAAGGCGCAGATACCGATACAATTACCGATGCCGAGCGCATAATCGCAGGCGCCGGCGCTGATACATTCCAAATCAGCTCAGCGGGTATAGCCGCGCTTACCGCTGATCATATTTATGACGGCGCTGCGGGCACAGATATTATTGAACTCACCGGCTCACTGAATTTTGACGCCGCAGAGCTTGTTGATCACTTTGTGAATATTGAAACATTGGATTTAATTGGCGCAACGCCTGTTGGCGGTGATCAATTCGCGATTAATGGCGATCAAATCTTTAGTTTGATTGGCGATATTAACGGCGGCACTTTGCTTATAAATTCAGTTAGTGGTGTTGATTTTGATATTACGGCAGGCTCGTACGGTAATGTGACGGGGCCTGTATATCAAGGATCTTACATTAACCGTTATACCTTTGATGACCTTGGTGGTAACACCGTTATTCTTGATATTTATCAGCCCCCTATCCTTGGTGATGGCGATGCAGATGTTAATGATGGTGATTATATTAATGGCCCAACCAATGATGGCGATAACATTATTGATGCGAAAGCCGGCGATGATACGATTGAAGCCCGCGGTGGCGACGATACATTAATCGGTGGCGCTGGTAATGATTACATGAATGGTGATACGGGCAACGATACGGCCGATTACCGTGAAGATGAAGCGGCTGGCGGCGCAGCGGGCACGGTTATTAACCTACAAACCGACACAGCCACAGACGGCCATGGCGATACGGATCAGCTGATCAGCATTGAAAATGCCATTGGTACAGATTTCGACGATACAATGACAGGTCAATCGGGCGAAGTGAACATTCTTGACGCGCGCGGTAATAATGACGATGAGAATGAAGTGAATGGTGACTTGCTCGAATATGGCGCGGATGCAGATGATCTGGTTATTGATTTAACCAATGAAACGATGACGGGCGATGGCGCAGGCACAGATACGATCTTTGGCTTTGAAAATGTTAATACGGGTACTGGTAATGACACGATTACAGGTAGCGCCGTTGCGAATATAATCGCCGCTGTCGCGGGTAGTAACATCATGCGTGGTTTAGCTGGCGATGATAC
Organism: uncultured Micavibrio sp.; assembly: GCA_963977125.1. Taxonomy (GTDB): domain Bacteria; phylum Pseudomonadota; class Alphaproteobacteria; order Micavibrionales; family Micavibrionaceae; genus UBA2705. The sequence goes on along the minus strand of CAXBNJ010000002.1, from coordinate 156,606 downwards.
ATTATTAGGGGGTACAGGCGCTGATACATTATTCGGTGGTGATGGCGCGGATATTCTAAATGGCGGCGCGGGCGTAAATGACTGGATTGATTATAGCGAAGATGCAGCAGCCGGCGGCGCGGCAGGCGTAACAATTAATCTTGGTACAAATGCCGCAACAGATGGCTTTGGCAGCATTGATACGCTTAGCGGCATTGAACATGCTAAAGGTACTGATAGCGCCGATACAATGACTGATGACAGCGCTAGCGTTAACACATTAGACGCGGGCCTTGGCATTGATACATTGGATCAGTCAACAAGCACAGGCGCGTTGATCGTTGACCTTACGGCCGAGACGATGACGGATGAAGGCGCAAATGTGGATAGCGTTATCGGCTTTGAAAACTTCACAGGCGGCGCGGGTAACGATACAATTAATGGTACTATCGGCATTAATATTCTTAACGGTGGGGCAGGTGATGATATTATCAATGGCCTTGCCGGTAATGATACCTTAAACGGTGATGCTGGTAATGATACGATCTCAGACGGTACAGGGATTGACCTTGTAACCGGCGGCGCGGATAACGATATATTCATCGTGGCTGATGATAGTGAAGCGGATAACTTTGACGGCGGTAGCGAGATCGATACGCTTGACCTGAGTGCCTTCACAGCAGGCCTAACAGTAAACTTGACCACGAATGTGAATGATACAGGCAACACGATTGCGAACTTCGAAAATGTCATCACAACCGGTGCATATGCCGATACGCTTACAGGTACAGCGGCCGTGAACGTCCTTACTTCAGGTGATGGCGCAGATATACTCGATGGCGCAGATGGCGCGGATACATTGCAAGGTGAAGCGGGCGCTGACACATTAATTGGTGGTGCAGGCGCGGATACATTAGATGGTGGCGCGGATGTTGATATCGCAGATTACGCTGCAGAAGCGTCTAAAATTGTAGTTGATATGTCAGGCGCAACCAAAACTGTTGTCGATGGCAGCGGCGCGACAGATACCTTGATCGCAATTGAGCAAGTTGATGGCTCAGCCAATGATGATACTTTCACTGGTGATGACGCACTTAGTGATACCTTCTATGGTAATGGCGGCAATGATACACTTGAATATGGTACAGCAACGGCGAAAATCGTCGCTGATCTTGCCAATAGCAGCCTGACTGATGTTAACGCCAATGTTGATATCGTGAATGGCTTTGAGAATATTAATACAGGCAGTGGCGCAGATACGATTGATGGTACAGCCACAGCGAATATTATTAATGCTGGCGCGGGCGCAGATTATATTGATGGCGCAGCGGGCGATGACACAATTTATGGTGGCGATGATAATGATACGCTAATTGGTGGTCTTGGTGATGATAGCCTCGATGGCGGCGCGGGTAGCGATACGGTTGATTATAACTTAGATGGCGGCGCGGCAGGTATCACTGTTGATTTATCCGCTGGCGGCTCAGCTATTGTGACAGATACACATGGTGATACAGATACACTCGTGGGCATTGAAAACATTATTGCGACGGGGCTTTCTGATACTTTCACAGGTGATAATGCCACGGCCAATGTCTTTGATGGTTTGGGCGGCGAAGATTGGGTTGATCAATCCGCCGATACTGGTGACATTACTGTAAATCTCGGTACGTCAACAATGACCGATGAAAACGCCAATGTTGATACAATCTCTAATGTTGAGCACTTTATTGCAGGCGCAGGCGATGACGCCATTACAGGCTCCGCTGTTGCGAACACCTTATTAGGTAATGATGGTGCCGATACGATTACAGGTCTAGCGGGTAACGATTATCTTGAGGGTGGTGCAGGCGCAGATATACTTGATGGCGGCGCGGATAATGACACCTTAATTGGTGGCGCGGATGCGGATACATTAACCGGCGGCGCAGGTAATGACAGCCTTGATGGTGGCGCGGGCGCTGATATATTAAATGACGATGCTGGCGTTGATATCATCAGCGGCGGCAGTGAAGACGATATCATTGTGGCCTTTGATGATAATGGCGCAGAATCTGACACTTATTATGGTGATGGTGGTAGCGATACGCTTGATATGAGCAGCTTCGATGATAATATAACCATAAATATTGACGCAAACACGACCAATACTGGCGATGTTATTGGCACTTTGGAATCTGTTTATACAGGCTCTGGCATAGATACAATCACAGGTACAGCAGGGGCCAATACGATTATATCTGGCGCAGGCGCAGACTATGTCGACGCGGCGGGCGGTGCCGATAACATTCAAACTGAAGCAGGCGCTGATATAATCATCGGCGGCGCAGGCGCTGATATTATTGATGGCGGTGCTGATTTCGATACTGTTGATTATTCGGCGCAAGCAAGCGCTGTTGTTGTTAATTTTGCAGGTGCGACAGATACAGTTACAGGCGCAACAACCGACACATTAATTGATATTGAAAGTGTTATTGGTACAAGCCTTGACGATACTTTCACTGGTAATGAAGGTATTGCAGAAATATTTGATGCGGGCACCGATGCCGGCGGCGGAGACTTGCTTGAATATGGCGCAGATACTGATGATTTGGTTGTCGATCTGACTGGCGAGACCATGACCGGTGACGGCGCCGGCACAGATACGATTACGGGCTTTGAAAATGTTAATACCGGTACAGGCGCTGATACAATTACAGGTACGGCGACGAAAAATATTATTGATGCCGGTGATGGCGCAAATAGCGTTATGGCGAGTGATGGTGATAACACTATTACTACGGGTACGGGCATAGATTATATTCGCTCGGGCACTGGCGCAGACCTGATTAATGCGGGCGCTGGAGATAATGATATTGATGCAGGCTCAGGCAATAACAATATTACGACGACGACAGGTGCAGATACGATAGTTTCTGGGGCCGGCGATGATACTATTACAGCGGGTTCTGGATTAAACACGATCACGGCAGGTGATGGCGCAAACCAAATCACCACTGGGGCAGACAAAGATATAATCACTTCAGGAACTGGAGATGACAGCATTGATGCCGGCGCTGGCGATAACACAATTATTGCAGGCGATGGCGTTAATATTATTGATGCAGGTACAGGCGCAGATGATGTCACAACAGGCTCAGGTAATGATACGATTAATGTTTCTGGCGGTGATAACGTTGTTGATGCTGGTGAGGGTGCGAATACTATTACAGCCACGACAGGCGCGGATACGATCACGGCAGGTGATGGTAATAACATTGTAGATTCAGGCGCTGGCGCCGATATTGTTACGCTGGGTAATGGTGATAACTCCGTTACGGCAGGAACGGGTAACGATACGGTAGTCGCGGGTACAGGCGCGAATTCTATTGATGGCGGTGACGGTAATGATCAAATAACGGTTACTGGAACGACGGGTGTTAACACAGTTGATGGTGGCATAGGCGATGATATTATTGTCGCGGGCGCAAGCGATGATGTCATTATTGATGGCGCGGGCAATGATACAATCACAGCCGGTGATGGCGCTAATACGATTACAGTAGGGGATGGTCTCGATACGGTAACATCTGGCGCAGGCGCAGATCGTTTCATTATCGGTAATGATGGTGATGCGGATAACCTTAATGCAGGCTCAGGTGATGACTGGATTGATTATTCTGGCGTTACAGGCGGTGGGGTTGTTATTGACTTAACCGCGGGCACAGCAAGTGATAATGGCGGCACAAATATTGGGACTGATTCAGTTTCAGATTTTGAAAACGTTATTGGTACAGCTTCTGACGATATAATCACGGCGAATTCCGCTGTAACGGGTTCCTCAACATTTGACGGCGGCGCAGGCGGTGTTGATTTCGTCAGCTATGAACACGAAACAGCGAAAGTTGTTGTTGATCTAAGTACGGGTTCAGATACGGCGACTAAGACCAGTGATGGCCTTGTTGACACTTTAATTAGTGTTGAAGGTGCAGGCGGCGGCAGCGGCGATGATACGTTTATCGGTGATACAGGCGCAAATCTCTTCGAAGGTAATGCGGGCGATGACATATTCTTTGGTGGCGACGGTAACGATACATTAAACGGTGGCGCTGGTGATGACACATTCATTGGTGAGCTTGGCGATGATGTTATGGATGGTGGTACAAGCGGTGGTGATGACGATTACCTAAATTATACAGCGGATAGCGATGGTATCATTATAGATCTTGGTGATTCCAACTCTGGTACGGCTGTCGGTACAAGCATCGGTGATGATACAATATCTAACTTTGAGCGCATAAGCATGGGGTCTAGCGGCGATGTCGTTCGTGTGACGTCAAACCTTATTGCAGCGCTTGCCGCATCGAATATTATTGATATGGGCGGTTCTGATAATGACACGTTAGAGATAAGCGGCACATTGGACTTTGATGGTGCAGATCTGGATGGTCACTTTACAAATCTTGGCTATCTCGACTTAACTGGCGCAACACCTGTGACCTCTGATGATTTTGTAATTGATGCAGATCAATTGAATAATATGCGCGGCGGCACAGGCGATAGATCAATTACGATTACTGCAGCTGATGGCCAAGAAGTTGTGGTTAATGATGGCACGACATGGACAGAATCAATTCCTGTTTCAGAAAATATTGTTTTAGGGATTACGACATACACATTTACTGACGGACCGAATACTCTGATCGTTGTGGTGGAGAAGCCTCCAATTGAAGATGACGAAGGTATTGGTACAGCAGATGGTGATGCTGGTGATAACCGTATTTACGGCCTAGAGGGCGATGACTCCTTATTTGGTGATGCGGGTAACGATCTTATCTCTGGTGGCCCTGGTAATGACACGATTAATGGTGGCGATGATTACGATACAGCGATTTATTATAATGACCGTACATCGCCGACACCAGATGGTGTGAATGGTATTATTGTCGATATGCTTGACCGTGATCATGGCGGCGGCGAAAATGATGGCTTTCAAGTTGATGATGATGGCCGTGGCGGTAAAGACGTCTTATTGAATATTGAAAATGTCACGGGCGGTATTTTTGATGATACTTTCTATGGCGATAATATAGGTACAGACTTTGATGGTTATGCAGGAACGGCTGATCTTTATACGCTAGAATTAGAAACAGCCGCTTTAACGATTACATTGAGCGAAGATATTGGCGATTCTTACCAGACCCTGACATGGAACGGTAATGAGAACGACCTTAAGCGCATTGATATTATAAGACTGGGTGCGGGCAATGACACATTTACTGGTGCGAGCACGGATGATGTTATAGACGGCTTCACGGGCGATGACACATTCATATATAGTGGCGGTAATGACACATTCACTGGCGGCGCAGGTGTGAATACGTTGGATTATTCTGCCGCGACGGGCGTTATATCGTTTGATTATACAAATCTAAGTGGCGCATTTGTTATTACGCAAGAAGATGCCGTTGATAAAGATTTAGTCGAGGATATTAGCAATCTAATTACAGGTAGTGGCGCAGATATTGTGAATGTTGACTTTACCGCAGGCACAATAAGCAGCGGCAGTGGCGATGACACAATTACCGGTGGTGATAATGGAAGTACTTATATCCTCGGTGCGGATGCCGATACGATAACAGCGGGCGCGGGCATTGACCTTATTGATGGCGGCGCGGGCGCAGATGTTATTGTTTCTGGCGGTGGCGATGATAGTATTTTTGGTGGTAGTGAAGATGATATCATCACGGCTGGCGCAGGCGCGGATACGATTGATGGCGGTACGGGCACCGATACTTTATACGCCTCAAGCGCTACAGACAGTATCACAATAGACTTTGGTGCCACGTTGGATGGCGATGGCTATCTGGATTACACAGAAATTTTGAGCACTGAAGTGAACAAAGTTAAAGGCGTTGAAGAAATCCACGGTGGCGATCTTGCTGATAATGTTATTTTAGGTGGCGCAAGCTCTGTTACGTTCTTTGGTGAAGATGGTAATGATCTGGTCACGGCGGCTTATGGCGCTAGTCACACAATTGATGGCGGCGACGGCACAGATACTATTGATTACAGCAATTTGACGGATCGTGTTGTCTATGATGCAACCGCGGGCACAATGGAGAAATATCAAGCCGCTACGCTTGAAGGCACAGATAGCATTAATCAGGTTGAATTCATTACAGGTACGGACTTCAATGATATTATGGTCGGTGGCATTGGCACAGACACATTTATTGGTGGTCTTGGTCAGGATGATTTACAGGGCGGCGATGGCGCGGATTATTTAGATGGCGGCGATGGCGTTGATGTTATTTCTGGTGGTGACGGTGATGACGTTATTTATGGCGGCGCAGGCGATGATCAGCTAACTGGTGGAGCAGGCGCGGATACATTCTATAGCGGTGATGGCGTTGATACAATTGACGGTAATGCAGGCATTGACCTTGTTGATTATTCCGCAGAACTGCATGCTATTAGCGTTACTATAGAATTTGGTACGTTCCAAGTTGAACTTGATGCTGATGATGATGGTATCTTTGACGGTTCGGCGTCTGAGTTGATTGACGAGCTCTCTAATATTGAAGCTATTCGCGGTACAGGTTTTGATGATGTCTTAATTGGTCAAGGCTTGGATACAGGGGTTGCTGAAACTTTTTATGGTGGTGACGGCAATGACTATATAAGCATTAGTGCGGGTAATGATACAGCCTTTGGTGAGGGTGGCGATGATGAGATTAAAGCTACGGATGAAACATTCCTTGGAGCCTATTACGATGGTGGGACGACCAATGAAGTGAAAGGCGACACAATCGATTTTAACAGTTTTGGTGGGACTAAAATTGTGTTTGATATGGGGGTTAACACAGTAGGAAATGTTTCTGCAAATAGCCAAGTCCATACGGCGATAAATTTTGAGAATGTGATAGGTTCACAATCAGGCGCAGATACGATTACGGGTGATGGTTCTGCCAACGTTATTTCTGGTGGGCGAGGCGGTCGTAATGTCCTCGATGGCGGCGGCGGCGTCGATACTATTGATTTGAGTAATCGCAACATTGGTGGAGCTGACTTTAGCCGCATTGAAATGAGCCGCGGCTGGTTCAATTCGCATGATGATGCGACCGATACAACGTTCGCGGATACTGAACGTGATGAAATTTATTCAAACTTTGAGAATCTTATCGCGACTAATATGAGCGATACTATTGTTGGTACAGTAGGTAATAATAATATTGTTGCCGGTGGTGGTAGCGATACAATTGATGGGGATGCTGGTCTTGATACCTTGGATTACAGCTATTACACATATGGCGGCGCAATAAGCGGCATCACGGCGAATTTAGCTGGATTAGATGGTAGCGTGACGGATTTCTGGTATGGCAGTGACATATATACAAATCTAGAACGTATTATAGGTAGTGACGCGGATGATACTTTCGTCATTAATAATATATCTGCTGCTGGCTGGCTTGGTAACACGGATTATCTGTATGATGGTTTCTCTGAGACGTCCAATACTGCTGCGGGCGGCATTGGCGTGGATATGTTAGAGCTTACCGGCACAATGGGCGTAGTGAGCGGCGCTGACCTTGATGTAAACTTTGATAATATTGAGTATTTAAAATTAAGCCAAACGGCAGCGTCTACTGATAGCCTCGCTATCACAGGCGACGATATTGCAGGGCTACTTAACGGCAGCGAAAGCTTAGCCTTTACCCTAGAGTTAACCGAAATTCTTGTCTTTGATATTTCTGACGGTGCAACATGGCTTGGCCAGGCGCCGACGATTAGCGGATCAGATTTACTTTATACCTTTGCGGATGATGGCGATTTTGCTGACGATGATAATATCACATTGACGATTAAAGGTGATTTTGTTTGGGGTACGGATGATGATAACAGCGCAGGCGGTATAGATTACTCAGTGCATGATAAGAGCCAGCAAAATGTTTTGATTGCACTAAAAGGCGATGACACTTTCTTTGCAGGCGATGGTGATGATATCTTATTGGGCTATGAAGGTAACGATGTGCTTTATGGTCAGGCGGATGACGATACTATTGAAGGTGGAGATGGTGATGATACGCTTGATGGCGGCGATGATAACGATATCTTGCGCGGTGGTCTTGGCGATGATGTAATGGTCGGTGGCACTGGCATTGATACTGTCGATTATAGTAAAGAGACAACGACCTTAACTGAAATTGATATTTCGGATGTTGCCGGTGCGATAACGGTTACTCATGACAATGGTGATATAGATACAATCACGAGTACTGAGAAACTGAGCGCGTCAAGATACAATGATACTTTTGCCATCACAACAGCAGCAGCATTGGCTCTGACTGTTAATAATATTTATGATGGCGCCTTAGGTAATGATGTCTTTGGTTTTAAAGAGGGTAGCTTAGGCACTTTAGACTTTAGCGACATTGCAGATAACCTTCTTAACATTGAGGCGCTAAACTTTACCTTAGTGAGCGCGGGCGTTGGCGCTGATGTTGATACGTTCTCAATGAACGTGTCAGATCTTGTCGCTTATATGGGCGGTGTATCAGGCAGCTTTACAATTGATGGTAAGACGGGCTTTGGTTGGAAAGAAAACACGCTACTCAATGATATTACAGACAGCTTATATGATGATGATGGAACTTGGGATATTACAAGTACCGTTACACAAGATGAACAAGTTGTTGGTGATTCCATTGTCTACACATTAGAAGGCGGCGGAGAAACAATCACTCTGAGCATCAACTTGCTCGCTATTACAGGTACAGCGGGTAATGATGTAATCGATAACGGCTCTGCGGATCCAACAGGTACAGGTGACGACCAAGTTGAATCCGGCGGCGGTGATGATACCATTACGACTTATGCTGGGAATGATCTAATCTCGTCAGGTACAGGCAATGATACGATTGATGGCGGCGATGATTTTGATATCACCAGTTATTACAGCTCAAGTCAGTATAATGAAGCTTCTAAATATTGGTTCAGTACAGAAGTCAGTGGCGATTATACGATCAGCCAAACATTCTTGAGTGATTCACTTAATGCAAATGTCGATGTTGATACACTGACAGATGTTGAGGGTATGTATGGCTCTGCCTTTGATGATTATATCTATGCGAATAATATTAGTGGTTTGATTAAAAGCTATGAAGGTGATGATCGCGTGGCCACACAAAGCGGTGATGATACTGTATTTGGTGGCGAGGGTAATGATATTCTTGATGCACGCGTGGCTATTTATGATGCATTAGGTGGCTTGGGCAACATTACCTATCTTGATGTCGCTGGCGGCACAAATAACCTGTTGCTTGGTGATAATGGAATTTATTACAGCATGGATACAGGGAACTTCTATGAGCTTAGTGCCGATGCATTATCTGATTATTCAACGTCGAGTGCCGCCGCCGCAGCTAATACATTAAACGGCAGCACTGTTGGCGGTCACCTCATGACAATCGTAGACACAAACGTGGCGGATGGTCTATCAACAGAAGATGCTATATTACAAATAGTTTCTGATGGTAACAATGTACGTCTCGGCGGCGGCGATGGTGGTACAGATGGCACATGGATATGGACAGAAGGCCCTGATGCAGGTATCCAGTTCTGGTCGGGAGACGCCAAAGGTTCAACAGGATCAGGCACGCATTGGCTATCTGAATATGAGAACTTTGGTGATGGCGCAGTTGCCGTATCGGGCGAAAATAAGGTCTTTTATGATTCAACTAACGATTTCTGGATTTCTGGATATTCAGGCCCGGGCGCTTATTATATTACAGAATGGGAAGGCGATGCAGTAGCACTCGGTGCCACATCAACCGATAGTAATACATTATACGGGGAAGCTGGTAACGATACATTATTTGGTTTTGTCGGCGATGATACGCTGGAAGGCGGCGCGGATAATGATGTTCTGTTTGGCGGTGGCGGCTTAGATACGCTTGATGGTGGCGACGGTGATGATCGCGTTTATGTGGCTACGACGGGTGATAATACGGTTTATATTGGTGGTGACGGCGCCCAAACTCTTGGCGATATTCTTGATGGCTCTTATGCGAGCACAGCCATTATAGTCGACCTAGAGGCACAGACACTTTCCGATAAAGATGCTGGTGCTGATGTTGGTGTCGGCTCAACCATAGAAGGCTTTGAAAGCGTTGTTGGTTCAGCCTTTGATGATCTGTTAACAGGTCGTGATAGCGCCGTGCTTGGTGAAGAAGACACAATCGATGCTGGACGCGGTAATGATACTGTCTATGCTGGCGCAGGTGCTGACTTTATCCGTGGTTACACCGGCGACGACACAATATATGGCGAAGCGGGTGACGATATCATCTTGGATGGTACTGGTGCCGATACGCTTGACGGTGGAGATGGTAGTGATACCTTCCTTCTTAGTCGTGATAAAGACTCAGATACAATAATTGGTGGTGAAACCGGTGAATCTGGTTACGGTGATATTTTACGCTTGGGTGATGGCATTGGTTCGATTGCCGTGGATCTGAATGACGCATATGGAACAGAGACCTTCGTTGATATGGTCGCGGGCACCGTTACGTGGAAAGATGAACACTCAGAAAATGCTGTTGATAGCTTCAGTGAAATTGAAAGTGTTTATGGTACTGCGAATGGTTTTGATACCGTTTATGGTGATGCACAAGATAACCTTATTTGGCTTGATTATGGTGGTGGTTTTGTTAAAACCGGCGGTGGTAATGACACGATCTATTCGCGGCATTCAGGGGTAAGTGAAGATACGGTATCTTTTGAAGATTACACTGATGGCGATGTAACGGTTACTATTGACTCTAATGGCATTACAACAGCCAATATCTCAAATGTCAGTACTGATACCCATAGTTTACAAAATATAACGCATATTGTTGGTACGAATTATACGGGCGGCACAGGTGATATTATCACGGGTGATGATGGCGCCAATAAAATCTATACGCAAGATGGTGATGATACGGCCATTGGTGGCAGCGGTGATGATGTCATTGATGGACGTATCACGCTTGGCCAGGCTTTGGCGGAAGATCGTAATTTAATTTACGATGTAAGAACGGATAGTGTTTATAAATTCGTCACGGAAACTGTAAATTGGACAGTGGCTAATGCTGCGGCTAGCGCGGCTGTTGTTGCAGGAATTGCGGGTCGACTCGTAACGATTGAAAGCTCTTATGAGAACGCTGTGCTCGATAGTTATCGTCCCGCTTCAGGCGGTGGGGCAATGACATGGCTCGGTGCTCAGTATAATTCAGGGGATGGTACATGGGCATGGAATGGCGGGCCAAATGACGGCGTGGCGTTTTATGATGATGGATTTCTAGAGGGCAGCCTTGATTTGTTTGTGTATCGTCAAGGTTCCAGTGAATTTTGGGAACCTCAAAACACAGCGTCTCAACCATATTTATATCAACTGGCTGGCACATATGAGTGGGCCGATTCAGATAATACGGGTGCCGGCGGCACTAATGATGGAGCTGGATACGGGTATTTCATTGAGTGGGATGCGAGTGAATTTAACGCTTTAGATACAGACACGAATAATAATAACCTTCTTGAAGGCGGCATTGGCGCTGATACTATCTATGGTTCTGGTGGGGATGATGTTATTTACGGTTATTCTCAAGCCTCCGATGATAATGCCGATTCAGGTAATGTGTTATTAGGCGGCGCAGGATCTGATACGGTTATTGGCGCAGCGGGTAATGATAGTATTTATGTTAGCTCAGATGGCGTGGCGGATACGTATGACGGTAATAGCGGTACAGATAGTATACGGGCTGATCAAGCAACAGGCGGCGTTAATATCAACTTAACGACGATGACGATTACAGATGTCGGCGCGGCGCATCTAGGCGCGGACGTTATTATTGATTTTGAAAATGCTTGGGGCTCTAATTATGGTGACACATTAATTGGTACGACGGGTAATAACTACTTCCGTGGTCTTGATGGTGATGATTATATTGATGCTGGCGATGGCGCAGATACTATCTATGATGGCTTCGGTGCAGATACCATTTATGGCGGATTAGGCGCAGATAAAATCTATGTTTTTGATGACAATAGTGCCGATGTTATCTATGCGACAGATGGCGGCGCTGATGACAGCACGGAAGATTGGTTATACTCAGAAGGTGCTTCAGGTCATTTGGTTATCGATTTAGTAAACGAGACTTTTACAAATAGTTTAAATCCGTTATTAGGGTTGAATGTAACCGACACGATTATTGGGTTTGAACATGTTGATACGAGGAGTGGATTCGCTGACACCGTTACCGGAACTGCGGGCAATAATACAATAATCGGTAATGGGGGGGATGACGTAATAGAAGGCGGTGATGGCGCTGATTACCTCTATGGCGAGGAAACTTCCGGTGCTGGAGATACGCAGGGCGCTGCCGACAGAGTTGTATACGCAAATGCAACAGAAGGCATCGTGATCGATTTTACTTCGAATATTGCGAGCAATGACGGTTATGGCAACATAGATTACGTCTATAACTTTGATCAAGTTATAGGCTCAGATTTTGATGATATTATTACACTGAAAGATGAAGGCATTTCTGGTATGGCTTCATTCTCTGGTGATGGTAATGATACGGTTACCGGCTCTAGCAATAGCAATAATATTGATGGCGGTGATGGCGATGACTTGATCATGGGTGGTGACGGCGATGACATCATCGATGGTGAAGGTGATAATGACACCATCTACGGTGAAGATGGTGCTGACACTATGACTGGCGGCCTAGGTAATGATTACCTTGATGGTGGCGCAAGGAGCGATACGATTAATGGCAATGAAGGTGATGACACTATTTTTGGTGGAGATGGCCAAGATCTGCTCTTAGGGGGAGACGATAACGATACTATATCTGGTGATGCTGATGTCGATGACATTAATGGCGGTAACGGTGACGATATAATTTATGGCGGTACTGAGGCAGATATATTGACTGGTGGCGAAGGTGCCGACACCGTTTACGGTGACGATGGTGATGATATCGTCAATGTAACCCTAGATAATTTTGTTGATGCTTATTATGGCGGTGATGCGGCTACAGATACAGGCACAGCCGATCAGCTCTTTTTCAATGGGGGCACGGGCAGTAATGGTACGATTGTTGATATGCAGGCAGGTACTATCGATAAAGGCGGCACAGGCACGTATATAGATACATTCACTGGTTTCGAAACTGTGGTTATATTTGACACTAATTTGACGATATATGGTGACTTAGGTGATGATATAATCACGGCCCAAGGCTCAAGTAGCAACGTGACAATGAGTGGTGGCGATGGAGCTGATACTTTAACTGGTACAGGCACCTCAGACTGGCTTGATTATGGGGCTGAATCTGGCGGTGGTGCAGTTACTGTGAACTTACTCGCAGGGACGGCGACGGATAGTTTTGGTAAAATTGATACGTTATCAACTATAAATAATGTGATAGCTACGACGCTCGCTGATGTTATACATGGCTCAAATACGAATAATACCATTATTGCAGGCACAGGTGACGATACGATTATCAGCAATGGCGGCAATGATGATTTCTACGGTGATGGCGGCACAGACACATTATATATGCTTGATCTGGCCCTTGCTGACGCGAACGCAATTACGCTAAATTTATCAGCCGCGGGCGCGGGGACTTATGATGTTACTGCGCAGGGATGGTCAAGCTCTGTTACAGACATCGAAATATTCTACGGCGCTGCGGGCTCGGATACTATGATTGGTGATATTGGCAATGATAGTTTTTATGGTGCGGGCGGCATAGACCACTTATCAGGCGGCACTGGCGATGACTTCCTAAATGGCGGTACGGGTAATGATGTCTTAAATGGTGATGGCGGAACTGATACGGCGGATTATGCTAACGATGCTGCCGATATTGAAGTTGATTTAACCACCGATAAAGATGCGATTACCGTACGTCAAGATACAGCCGGGGCTGATTATTCAGATACATTAGGCAATATAGAGCGTATTCGCGCTTCATCACAAAGTGATGTGTTCTTAACGACCACAGCTGTGCTCGCGACGCTTCTTGCTGCGAACAGCTATGAAGCGGGCGCGGATAGTGGCGGCGATGGTGATGTATTGCGCTTTACTTCGGGTGCAATATCATTTGAAGCGGCTGATTTAGCGCCTTATTTTTCTAATTTTGAAACGCTTGATTTGTCTGATGAAAACATGAGTTTTACTGGCGGTGATACTTTCGACATTACCGTGGCAGCTGTAGAATCTCTACTTGGCGGCGCAGGCAATATTGATGGCAAGACTTTCACAATCCAAGCTGGTGATGGATTTGTTGAGGACGTGACTGATGGCGGCGGCTACACGATTACAGACCATACTGGCGACACATATACGATGACGAATGTCGGCGGCGAGACTTTCTATCTTACATTAAGTGTTACAGCGCTTGTCGCAACAGAGGGCGCGGATTCTATCCAAGGCAACGCTGCGAATAACACTATCGATGCACTTGGCGGCGATGATACGGTTTGGGGCGCGGATGGCGAAGATGTGATTTATGGTCGTGGCGGCGATGATACGATCTTTGGTGAGAATAATGACGATATCATTTACGGTGGTGATGATAATGACACGCTTTATGGCGGATCAGGTGCGGATGAATTACGTGGTGAAGCGGGTAATGATAGCATTGAAGGTGGCACAGGCATTGACCTTATTCTTGGCGGCGCGGGGAATGATACGATTATCGGTAACGCAGGGGCGGACCAAATTACAGGTGGCGCGGACATAGATGTTCTTGATTACCGTACTGATGGCGGCGCGGGCGGTATTGCGATTGATCTGACAGCCTTGAATGTAAATGATACTTACGGTGACCTTGATACGGTTGCAAGTAATGATATAGAGATTTTCTACGCAACGGATCAAGTTGATAGTTATGTTGGCGGATCGGCTGATGTCACTGTCTATGGTGGCGCGAGCGCAGATAGCTTTACGGATGGCGCTGGCGCAGAAGTCCTTGATGGCGAAGCGGGTAATGACAGTTTTGTTGTAAGCTTAGATGGCGCGGATGATAGCTATATTGGCGGCGCGGGCCTTGATCTTATCGACTTCACGAATACAGGTGTAAGCGGAATAACAATTAATCTCGGGCTCAACACGCTGAGCACCTTGGCGGGTATTGGTAATGATACGATTAGTGGTTTTGAAAACGTTATAGGCTCGCTAGGCGCGGATATTATTACGATGGAAGAGGGCGTTAACAACACAATTGATGGTAGCTCTGGGGCTGATACTGTAAGCTTCTTTGGCCATAGTTCTGGTATTACTGTTGACCTGAATACTAATACAGCCGTTGATGTTACCATTGGCGTTAGCGTCGAAGACAGTATCGTTAATGTTGAAAATGTTATTGGTACAGACCAAGCCGACACCATGACAGGTGACAGTGCAATAAATATATTCACAGGTAATGGCGGCGCGGATATTATTGATGGCGATGCGGGCAACGATACACTTTACGGCGATGGTGGTAATGATACGCTTCTTGGTGGCCTTGGCACTGATGTACTAAGTGGTGGCGCAGGTAATGATAGTTTAGATGGCGGATCGGGCATTGATACAGCTGATTATTCAGCTGAAGGCGGAGGCATCACTGTTGATTTAACCAATATTGGATCAGAAGTTACTGATAGCGGCGCGGGCATCGATACACTCACTTCGATTGAGCATATTATAGGCACAGGCTTTGTCGATAATTATACGGGCGATGCCAATAATAACTCCTTCACGGGTGGTGCAGGCGCGGATATTATTGATGGCGCAGCGGGTAATGATGATTTGTTTGGCGGTGATGACGCGGATACAATAGATGGCGGCATTGGTGGAGATAATATCTTTGGCGGTAACGGCAATGATATAATTATGCTTACTGAGGACGGTAGCTCAGATCAATATGATGGCGGCGCTGGTCTCGATTTACTTGATGCAAGTGGCTTAACGGGCGCTCTTAATGTCGATTTGACGCAAGCACTTGACTCAAATAAATTCTCAGCCTCGGGGCTTGGCTCTGATATTTATACCAGTATTGAAGGTGCGATAGGTACGACCTTTAATGACAGCTTTATTGGAGTGCAAGGTCAGAACAATATATTTGACGGTAATTCAGGCTCTGATACGGTTGATTACTCAGGGATAACAGGCTCTGGCATGGTTGTTACACTCAACACATCAACAGATGCAAATGTCACTGTAGCGGGTAGCGCAGATGAAGATATTATTCGCAATATCGAAAATGTTACGGGCTCGGCCTTTGCTGATACACTTACAGGTGATGGCCTTGCCAATACACTAAGTGGTAATGCAGGTAATGACATTCTTACAGGCGGCGCGGGTGAAGATGTTCTTAATGGTGGCGCGGATGCTGATACATTAGATGGCGGCGATGGCGCAGATACGATTAATGGCGATGGCGGTGCGGATCTGATTAACGTGATGAACACAGCTGATGGCATAGATGTTATAGATGGCGGTAGTGAAATTGATACGATTGATTACTCTGCCCTCGCACAATCTGTAGAAGTGACCTTAAATGGCTCGACACTTGCCGATGTATCCTTTGGCGGCGGCGCGGCAGAAGATCAATTGCGTAACATTGAAAATGTTATTGGTAGCACGGCGGCTGATATTATTAACGGCGATGCATTAGCCAACGCGCTAACAGGTAATGGCGGCGCTGATATATTAAATGGTGCCGGCGGTAATGATATATTGAGCGGTGGCGCTGATAATGACACGCTAGATGGCGGCGATGGCCTTGATACTATTGATGGCGGCTTGAATGATGATCTGATTAACGTCACGAGCGACGATAACGTGATTGATGTTATTGATGGCGGTAGCGGTATTGATACGATTGACTATTCAGCCCTCGCACAAGCGGTAAATGTAACCTTGAATGAAAATACAGCTGTAGACGTTACGCTTGGTGGATCAATTGAAGATAATATCGTAAATATTGAGAATGTTACGGGCTCATCGGTAGCTGATATTATTACTGGGGATGATCTGAATAATATCTTACGTGGCTTAGATGGCGCAGACCAACTTAATGGCGGCTTAGGTGACGATACATTATATGGCGGCAATGATAATGATACGCTTGATGGCGGCGCAGGCGATGACTTCTTATTCGGTGAAGCGGGGGATGATCTGTTCCTAGGTAGCACAGGGACAGATACATATGACGGCGGCACAGGTGGTAGTGATACGATCGACTTTAGTGGCGTGAGTGGTGACCTCAACTTAGACCTTACATCGGCGACAGGCACAGCGACGAAACTCGGCGATAGCAGCAATCAAGATAGCTTTACTGAGATTGAGAACTTAATTCTTGGTAGCGGCGCTGATGGCTTTGTTATGGATGCAGATGACCTAACTAACTTCACAGCTATTGATGGTGGTGCAGGTCTTGATACATTGAGCTTTAATGCCGGATCTATAGATTTAGATACATTTGGCGGCGATGGTTTTGATGGTGCGGATATCGCGGCTGTATTTAGTGATATTGAAGAGCTAGACTTCACCAATATTACATCAACAGGCGGTGACTTTGAATTAACAGGCCAAGAGCTGAAAGATATTCTGGGCGCAGATAATACAGATAACCTTACTGTACAGATGGATTCTGGTACAGGGTTTAGCTTTGCTAATGGCGCAGGGTTAACGCTATCAGGCACAGTCGGTAACACGACAACATATGAATATAATGATGGTGGATCAATCTACACGGTTGATGTTATCGATAACGTTTAATATTCAGTCATCAAAATATCACGAATTAAGGGAATGGTTATATTGCGCTTTTCAGCAAGGGCGCGTTTATCCGCCTGATTGACTAAATCGCGGGCAGCAGAAAATGAACGCTGCATACGGGGTAGAATATAGTGAATGACTTCATCATTAATTGTAACCTGACGATCACGGAATAATTTTAAAAGCACGGCTGTTAATAATGTGTCATCAGGCGCGTCAATCGCGATAGAGGGCGCGGCGCGTAATCGTGACGCTAAATCAGGGACTTCGAAATTAAGAGCGCTAGCAGGCGCGCGGCTTGTAAGCAATACGCTACGACCTGTTTCCTTGAATATGTTGTAAAGGTGAAAGAGTTTTTCCTCGCAAGCGCGGTCACCAATCATGAGATCGGCATGGCTTATCGCTATATGCTGCGCTATTTGGCTGATCTCTTCAGCGTCTTTTTTTATGAAATCTTCGGGGGTCAGTAGTGCCGCCTCACTTTTTTGTGCCCACACAGCGCTTAAATGAGTTTTGCCACAGGCGGCCGGGCCATACAGAATTAAGGCGGGAGCCGGCCACTCTGGCCAGCGATCAACCCATGCGGCGGCATCTTGATTATTCGGAGCAATCAAAAAATCATCGCGGCCATAAGCTGTACGATGGGGAAGGTCTAACGGGATTTGCGTATAAGTCGTATGTGTTATTACATTCATAGCTAATGATATAGCGTAAATCTGCGCGCGCGTTAAGTTGATTTTTTAGATTTTTTGGCCGCAGCGGGTTTTTTAGCTGTTTTATTCGTTGTTTTACTCGTTGTTTTGCCCACTGTTTTGCCCACTGTTTTGCTTTGAGGTTTCTTGCCGGTATAGAGCTGTGTCGTTTTATAATGCTCAAGCGAGAAGCCAATAAGAACGCCGATAATCGCAGCAATAGGGACGGCTAAAAACATGCCAGCAAGCCCCATTAATGCGCCACCCGCCATGACGGCAAAGATCACCCATAAAGGATGCAGGCCGACTTGTTCACCCACAAGTTTAGGCGTGAGGAAATTGCCTTCGACAATTTGGCCAAATATAAATATAGCGGCGATGATACCCGTATAACCAATATCACCCGTCGTAAGCCAAGCCGTTATTGCGGCCGCAAGCAAGCCCCCAACTGCGCCAAGCATAGGAATAATGGACAGTAAACCCGCGCTTAAGCCAATAATAACGCCATATTCAAGCCCTGCGAGCTTTAAGGCAACGGCATAAAAAACACCAAGGAAACTGGCGACCATAAGCTGTCCGCGAATAAAGCCCGACACAATATTATGCATTTTTAACAAAAGTGTTTTCAGAGTTGCTTCATGGCTGCGCGGTAGTAAATGGTCGAAAAATTGCATTATACGTGGCCATTCACGGATAAAGAAAAAGGCCGAAAGCGGCGTTAGCGCAAGGATAGAGATCACAGTTAAAACTGAGCTACCACCCGAGGCTAGACCATTGAGAAGAGAACCACTGGCTTTAAAAGCGGCTTCTTGTTGCTTCATGGCAATGGCTAATAGATCAACTTGATCAGTGAAACCTATTTTGGCTTTGATAAGCTCTATATGCGGCGCTAAAAAGGTTTTTACCGTTTCTATATAAGCAGGGAGCGCTTCTATTAAGGTGAGTAGCTCATTATATAAAGCAGGAAGAATTATCGCGAGTATGAGGCCTATCGAGGCAAAGCTAATGAGCAGCATAAGCACGGTTGATAGGCTGCGGTTAATGCCCCATTTATTTAAACGTTCAACAAATGGATCGAGAAGATAAGCGATCGCCGCGCCCAGAACAAAAGGAAGAAGAACGGCCTGTAAAGCCCAAAGACTCAGAATAGTTAGGGTGAGAATGCTAATCCAAAAAATAGACTGCCGTTCAATGCTCATTATCTTACTTCCTATTTCTCTTTATAAAACTCAAAAATACCCGCGCCGACAGGGCGTAGAGAAAACCCCTTGCGTGAGAGGGACAGGTTTAAACGCTCAACGCTGCCATTATAATCAATTTGCAATGTCGCTTCATTTAACCGTAACGATTTAATCGTGATATTATTTTTGCCAATATTTTGCTCTAAAAGGTTTTTGCTCGCCTGCCATTGGTCAATATTGTCATAGCGCACGACAATGTTATAGAGACGGCTTTGTTCCTGTGGTGAGACAGAATTTTTGCGCTTCCATTCTTCTTGCAAGAAACGCTTAACTTGTACAATTGAGTTTTGGACAATATCTTTTCTGTTCGATGGCTTGACGGTGATTGTGTTGATATATTCAGGGCGGCCTTTATCTGTTTTATAGATATAAAGATTTACAGGGCTTGTCCGTAAATTAGCAAGGCCAGCTTGTGGTGATGCAATGATGATCACAGCTTCTTTTGCATTATAGCGTGAAACCATACGTTTGATTTTTTCAACATCATAGGTTAAAGCCTCATGATCTTTAATGTCCATCATATCTTGTAAATCATTAATCGGTACAATGATTTGGGTAAGAGTATCTGTGTTCGTCGTGGCATCTTGCCACCCCTTCAAGAATGGGTTTTGTTCATTCCACAAAGCGGTTTGGTTTTGGATTTGAATAAAGGGCAATACCAATAAACGTTGGCCTGAAACATCCGTATAATTGACGCTTTGACTGGCAAAGAAATCACGAATATTGTCTTTATTATAGCGGATGGTGTAGGTCGCACGATAGCTAGTATTGGATGATTTTTCGGATGTTATTTCAAAATCAAGCACCATATTGGCTATGTCATCGCTGCTGGGCTGCGTCATTTCTTTTTGTTGTTCGGAGTCAACCATTCGGCGTGTTAGTAAAGCAAAAGATTTCTCGAGGGCTCTTTTAAAAGCAATCTCTCGGGCAACAACAGCGCTTTTTGCGGTCGCTTCTGTCTTGACATCTTGGACAATAAACACATTATCTGCGGCCTGTAACGGCGCTGTGTACAGGCTTGTGAACAGGGCAAGGAAGCTCAGAAGAAGCGCTAATGTAAATTTTTTTAAGTTCATTATACTATCAGTTTTTTGTTGCTTTGAATTGTGTCACTTATACTGGCAATCTCGATAGAATACTACAAGGAATTCTATTCAAGCGCTATTATTGATACACAGATGATCTAAATATTAGACGCTTTTAAAATACTCAACGTACTCTGTGCGTTCTCTGTGCGTTGTGCATTTATTTTATTGAATTATAATGTTAATATAAATCTAGATTTTTGTAATTTATTTAAAGATAGATTTAATGTTTTGCGTTAAACTTCTTTAGGGCTCACTTAAGAGCTGTGGCCCGTTTCTTAACGATCAATAATGAAAGAGTTAAAATGACTATTAGTAAAAACGCTACTGCCGATCCTCAAGCTGTTAAATCTGCCCAAAAAACGTGGGACTCTTTTTGCACAATGTTTAAATATAGTGTGTATTTCATCGGCGCTATCTTGGTGCTTATGGCGGCTACTTTAGTAAGCTGGTCATAAATTTAAACCTATAAACCATAAGGTAATTGTAGTGTTGCACTCAACCACGTCCATCTCCACCTCATTGTCTTTGTCCCTTAAGTCTGTCTTTGTAGAACAAAAAAAGGCGAATAGATTTTTATGGGCCTTCATGGCCGTGCTTTTATGCTGCTTTGCTGTCAGTGCGCCAGTATCAGCACAGACAAAAATGGCTGAGGGGTTGGGTGTGGTTGGCTTAAACTCAGGGCAAGACTCTGTCGATTTAAAAGGCAAAGTGTTTCTGTTTGAAGATAAATTCAAAAAATACAATTTGGCTGCCGCCTGGAAAGAAATCAACAGTGATGCTGAAGGCTATTTAGCTGATACCAATACGCTGCATATGGCGCAGTCTTCTTCATCATACTGGCTTCTTTTCCGAATAAATAACCAGTCGGAAGTTGATCGTTGGGTTTTGGATTTTGGTGATACGGTAATGGGGCGCTCTGGTTTTGTTCATAAAATCATGGCTTATGATATTACGAACCAAAAACTTATTTTAAAAATACTCGGTAATGAAAATAAGAGCTTAGATAAATTCGATAATTTGGTTGAAAGTGCCATTACGCTTGATTTGCCTATTGGCCAGACGACGCAGGTTATGTTCTATATTGAACCGGCAGCAAAAAAACCATTCATTATTGCGCCGCGCTTAACGACGAAAGCCCAATATTTCAGTCGTGGGATTGAAAAATTAGACCGCCATGAAATGACAATTTATGTCTATTTAGCGCTGTTCTTTATGATGCTGACATTTACTATAATCTATCGTAAGCCACATCAATTATTCGGAACGCTTTTTTTGCTGTTTGGTTTGGCGCATTATATGATTGAGAATACGCTGTTATACTTAGATAGTGAGTTTTACGAGCAAAGCTTATTCTTCAGCTATATCCTGATGCAAATCTCTGTGTTCTATGTATTTTATAACTATTTTTATGATCGTGTGCTGAGTTCAGCATTGGTCCGAAAAATAGCGCTTTTATCGCCCGTTTTCTGCCTTGTTATTACGGCATTTAGCGTTTTTGCCGTTCCTGATGATATTGCTTATATGGTTTTTCTTGTCGCTATATCGTTAATGGCGATGACGACTATTTTCTTATTTTCGGCAAATTTAACTTCAAAAGTTCTGGTTAAATATTTGTTTATTGTTTCTGGTTTTGCTTACACAATAGCTTATTGGCTGGGCAGTGTTGCGATTGAATTTCCGCTTGATGCTTATGGCCAATATATTAATTACGGCTATGTCTATGGCCAATTGGCGCTGTCTTTAATTCTGATTTTGTCTATGCCTATTCGCCGCCCACAAAGCTCAAAATCATCAGCGCCTCTTTCAGGGCTGAGTAAAAATGTTTTTCAGAGTTCTTCTAATTATAAAGACTCTAAGGATATGGCTGATCGTGAACGTTTACTGCGTGTATTGGATCGTGAGCGCGAATTACTGGAAGAAGCGCGTGCCCGTGAAGCACAAAAAACGGATGAAATGCGCAAAGCCAAAGACACAGCAGATGAAGCCAATCAAGCTAAATCAGCGTTTTTGGCGGTAATAAGTCATGAGATTCGCACGCCGATTACGGGCGTTTTGGGCATGGTGAAATTATTGCTAACCAGTCAGCTTACGGCCGTACAAAAAGACTATGCCCAAACCATTCAAGATTCGGGCGATGCGATGTTATCATTGCTTAATGATATTTTGGACTATGAAAAGATTGAAAGCGGTAAGCTCGACCTAGAATTTATATCATTCGATGTTAAACGCATGATGCAAGGTATCGAGCGTTTAATGACCAGCCATGCGGATTCAAAGGGCATCGGCCTTGTGCTGTCTATTGAAGATAATGTACCAGATTACTTGGTCGGTGACCCAACGCGTCTTCGTCAAGTCGTACTGAACTTGTTAAGTAATGCGATTAAATTCACAGAACATGGCGATGTACAAATCATTGTCAAAAAAATCGATATGGGCACAACGGATACAGCGCGTATTGTCGGTTTATCAGGCGATCAACCTGTTCACTCGATTTATTTTGGCGTTCAAGATTCCGGCATTGGCCTTTCTGCGGATGCGCAAAAAACCTTATTCACACCATTTACGCAAGCTAAAGCGGATACAACGCGTAAATATGGTGGTACAGGGCTTGGTTTATCAATCTGTCAAAAATTGATCAATGCGATGGGCGGGGAGATTAGTATTAATAGTAAGGAACATGAAGGTTCAACCTTCTTCTTTACTGTCGATATGCAAGAAGGTGATGCGCAAGAAGCACAAAGCGAGGAAACAAACCGCTTTGAACTTAAGCGTAATACAGAACATTCTTATCGTGTCCTTGCTGTCGATGATAATGGTATTAATCTGAAAGTGCTTAATGGCTTTATTGATAAATTAGGCCATGAATGCGTTAAAGTCGAAAGCGGCGAAGAAGCGATTATTAAGCTGCAAGAAGAACCTTTTGACATGATCTTAACGGATGTAAATATGCATGGCATTAGCGGCCTTGAAATGACAAAACAGATCAGAGCTATGCAACATGCGGAATTGTCTGCAATACCGATTGTGGCCTTAACCGGAAATTCAGGGCAAGAAGCTGTACATGAATGTTACCATGCCGGGATGGATGACTTTATTTTAAAGCCTGTTAATCCTAAAGCCCTTAATGGTGTTTTTGATAAATTAGAAAAAAGCGAATTTGCTAATGAGGTCACATCAAAACGTTATAAATCTATTCGTGAAGGCCACATAGCAAGTAAAGCCGCCAAGGAGGCAGCAGGATTTACTGATGATAAAAGCAGTGAACAGAGTCAAAGTCAGGCCGTAAATGCTCAGACCGTCAATGTTGAACATGATTTAACCTCAACACAGAGCATCTCTATTGATAAGAACGAATTTTCGGCGCCGCTTGATGTTAATGAATTACCACCTTTACCTTCACAGCGTGAAACGATAGGGGAATCCGCCACTGACCTTGATAGCGAAGCGAGCCTCCATGTAGAAAACGATACTGATGATGCTGACTTGGAAATAGGTATGAATGTTTCACCGCTACAGCAGTTTGTCGCAGATGGGCAAGATGATGAAGCTCAGCAAAGCAAGGTGAGCGCATCTGAAGCAGATGTTGATGATATTGTTGCCGATAATCTACGAGACAATATGATCGATGAAAACCCGTCATTTGTGGCTGACATAGAGGCACGTGGCATTATTTTTGAAAAGTCTCTATTGGATGCCCTCAAGCTGTCAATGGATAGTGCAGAGCTCACGAGTTTAGTTGACGGCTTTGACGAGAAAGCGCAAGAGATTTTGCAAGGCATTCAAGAAGCCTATAACGCTAAGGACTGGACATCACTGGCGCAGCGTGCTCATGAAATGAAGGGCATGGCCGGTAATTTTGGTCTGCGGGCGCTGAGTGAGTTCATGAAAGAACTTGAAATCATTGTTAAGACGAAAAAGTTTGATGGTATTGAGTATTTCATTGTGCGCATACCGATGGCCTATAATTTGGGTATTAAACAAATTAGGGCGTGGATAGCGGGTTAATTGATTTCGGGGCTTATTCTTCGCCTGTGCCGCTTTCAAATAAGATGCGGCGCAGAATACCTGGGGCAAGTACAGAAAGTGGATTAACCGAGGTCTTGGCATCCGCAGAGCTGCCTTTAATCTTATAGGTGGCGGCAAAAATCCCCTGATTTTCTCCCCCTGTTAGAATATGCCCAAGTAGGGGGATTTTGCTCACGAGCTTATTAATAGGAGAAATGGGAATGATCGTACCATTCAGGTCAATTTCATCGCGTGATCCCTGGTAAATATTCCCCTGAAACGTTAGACCCAAAGCGCCGCCTGATGTACGGCCCTTGTCAAAGTTAAATCGAATGCCTTCATCTGTAATTAGCCATTTTATATTGCTCTCAAGGCGGTCGAAATTAATGCCTTCTGCGGTGAGTAAATCTTCCATGCCGGTTAATGTCATGGCGTTAAGAAGGCGCGCCAGTGAAGGGGCATTAATAACCATAAAGTCATCGATAACGGCAAAGCCTTTTATATCATTGGGGTGGCCATGTTTAGCGGCTTTTCCATGAATAACAATTGTTCCATCAATAACATTATTATAGAGATCAAATGCTCTGAGGAATGACCCTGCATTATCGGCTTCTAACCGGAAATCCATTGTCTCGCTGCCTTGTTCAGGCTTGTAGCGTAGATAGACTGCGCTCTCCCCAGAGAGTGCATCAAGTTCCATTTGTTCAATGATGTTGTCGGCGCTTAATTTTATATAACCGATAGCATTATTAAGGTGGCCGCCTTTTTTGCTGGTATTGAGGGTTTTAGCTTTTGCAAAAACTTCAATGGAGGGCTCAGCCTTTTGCGCGCTTTTCTTTGACGTACTGTCTTTGTCTTGTGTGTTGTCTTTATCTTTGAAGGATAAAAAGGGCAGTAAATCAAGATATTCAGCATCAATGTTAAAACGCATTGCGGTTGGCGTTTGGCGCTCTAATTTCAAATCAAATTTATTCTTCAAAAGCTTCGTGTTGGTAAATGTGCCTGTTTTGACGTCCCATTCTTTACCGAGTTTGCCAAATTTTAAGCGGGCATTTTTTACAGAGGCATCAGGCGTTGAGATTGAGAGCCGATCAATTTCTTGTATCTCACCGCCTTTAAGAATTATACGGGCAGAGGCCTGCCCTTTGATTTTCGGGGGTTTACTGTAAGAAAAAGGCTGCACCATAAACTCAAGTGGTGTGAGGTCTATTTTTGCATCAATCGTCGCATTGTTGCCCTTGGTTAAGTTGTATTCAATTTCGACGGGCGGCGTGCCATTAATGAACTCATCCAAATTAATCCCAAATGCATCGCGCAATTTAGGAGTCGCGTTAAAAGAGGCCTTTACGACGGAGAAGTTTTTATGCTCACTTTCTTCAACATAGCGTGTCCAATCAATCTTAATGGGGTGCTTAAGGAGTATGCCATCACCCTTTAAGGCCAGTATTTTATCAGCATAATTTAATTTAAACGGGCCGCCAGTGAGAGGGAAGTTCTTTACAGCATTGGGGATTAAGACTTTGTCGAGGTCAGCACTGACTTCAACATTGACTTGCTCAGCCAGTAAGTCTTTTATCGTAGGGAAGTTCAATTTTACATTAACGGTTGCCTGCCCCTTTGTTTCTTGGGGTTTAAAGCCTAAAGCGCTGCCGAGGTCAATCGGCTCGCGAGAGATATATTCGAAGATAGTCGGCAGTGTACCATCAAGGGTTAGCCCTATAGTGGCCATTCCACCGCCAACAACAAAGATGTCATCAAGAAGGACGTGAGCATTGCTCAGTTTCAAATCTTGCACCATGGCTTTTTCGACACTTAAGTCAATTTTATCGAGCGTCAAAAACCCTGTGCCTTGCGCGGAATGGACGGGCATTAATGGCGGGCGGTAATCAATATCTATATCTTTAAACGCAAAATCTAAACGTAAATCACGGCTGGCGAAATCTCTTGATTGTGTGTTGTAATTAAATTCGGCTGTACCGATAACATCGCTAAAAGATCCGATCGAGAGTTTTTGGGTTAGCCATTGCGCGGCGGATTCTGCTTTTAAGCTGTTAGGCCAGTATTCATCAAAAAAGTCCAAAGGCAGTTTATCGGTATCTATTTGGGTTTTTATTGTGTAGTCAGCCCCTTCATAGGTGCCAAATATTTTCCCAGATAGGGTTGTTTGCGCAACCTCCATCGAGCGTAAATCAAACTGGAAGTTCTTATCTAAGGCGTCATAAAAGCCTGAGACAACGATGTCGTTTATGCGTTTTTTCTCGTCATATTGGTCTGGCAAGTTAAGATTCAACTCAGGTATAGATAGGTCGAGCACGGCATTATCAAGGTTAAACTTTGTATCTAATATTGTGGTGAAGCGTCCATTTATACGCGCGTCTTGGCTGCGTAAAGGCTCTAACTCGCGGATGTAGCGTGAGAGTATAGAGGGGTCAAAGTTTTCAACATTGATTTTGGCTTCTATTTTGTCGGTATTACGCTCAAAGCTTACTTCAGTATTAATGAGGTTTTCGCGCTCTTCGCTATAGGGGGCTAGATCAAGATCTATTTTTGCATTTAGACCTTTATCCCAACGATTTATTGCGGCGTTAATTTGCGGTAAGAACCATGTCATGTGGTTTTTACGATCACTAACGATGATCGAGGCGTCTTTTATTTCGATGCGGTCAAGATAGCCCCAATTTGCCGCCGATTTAACCGCTTCTTTTTCAGGGGTAAGCAGCAGGTCAATCAGGTCTTTGGCGAAATCAGTATCAGCGTCTGCTTCCTTAGAGGGGGCAGGTTCAGGGGCAAGGGCTGTCGTTTCGGCGTTGGCTATATTAACAGTAAAATTGTTTTCCTCATCACGGTCTATATAGGCAACGGGGTTATATAGTATAATTTCATCAATCGCCAATTTTCCACGTATTAAAGCTTTACCATCTAAGAACAGGTCAGCTTTTTCAACGCTGAAAACGTTTTGCCCTGCAGATTTTAACGACATGGTTATGCCTTGCAGCTTAATTGGCCCTTCAAACTGATTCCATGTAATGACGAGATTTCCAAAATCAACACTATAAGGGGTGTCTTCGGTGTTTATCGTGCTGAGTAGGGCGGGTTTAATAAAACTGATATCAATCGGAGTCTTGTAGAGTTTAAAAAGCGCTGCGCCCATAAACAATAATACAAAGATAATAATAATGCCCATGCATTCAAGCAGCCACTTTAAGCCTCTTGATTTTACGCAAAACATCAATGCTTTGTGGCAGCCGACAGCTACAGGTTTTAGTTCAGTCTTGGGCACATTTTTAACTTTTTATTGTGAGGGTTTTCAGACTATAAAGACAGTGTGGCTTTTTTTCTAGCGCCGTTCTTGACTTTTTATCGCTCAGCGCACAGCTTATTAAGCCTATAAGCATAAAATAAGGGAATATGAATATGAGTCAATTAGAGATCGGCCAACAAGCGCCAGATTTTTCACTGCCCGTTGATAGTAAATCAGGCGCAGAATTAACATTATCAACGCTTAATCAGCCATGCGTTATTTATTTTTACCCAAAAGACGACACACCGGGGTGCACCAAAGAAGCGATTTCGTTTACGGCGCATAAAGCGCAGTTTGATGCTTTGGGTGTTAAAATCATAGGTATTTCAAAAGACAAAGTCGCTAAGCACGACAAATTCATTGATAAGCATGCGCTAAACCTTACTTTGGTCGCGGATGAAGATGGCGCGGCTTGCGAAGCTTTTGGCGTATGGGTGGAAAAGAACCTCTATGGTCGAAAATATATGGGCATAGAACGCGCGACGTTCCTTATTGATAAGGACGGAAAAGTTGCGCATATATGGCGCAAAGTTAAGGTTAAAGAGCATGTGGAAGCTGTTTTAGAGCAAGCCAAGCAACTTTAAAGCTCGGTATTAGCCTTTTTTAATATCAAGATCATCAAGTTTGCCGCTTTTAAGGGCTTCTAAAAGCTCTTTCATTGTTATTTCTTGCTTAACATTGGATGTGAATGCCCATATTAGCGCGATAACCCAGCCAATACCGGTTATGCCGAGTAGTAGATTTAAAATGAAAATCGGTATGAAGTTATTATGCTGACGGATAAGCGCGATGCCTGTGGGCATGAGCAGCAAGGTGATGCATAAGATTAAGCCGATTATTATACGTATAGTCGCTGTCATGAATTAGCCTTAACTTAAGTTGATGAGGACTCTTTATATAGAAAAGCCGCACTTTTTAAAAGTGCGGCTTTATTTATTCTATGATGCTTTATATCTATTTATTAAGCTATACTTTATTCATTCACAGCTTTTTTGCCTAAAAGAGGCGTGCTAACGTGTGCAAAGCCAGCGTCACGATTGTTCATATGGTCATGCATATGGGCAACCAGTTCGTCTGTATGGTTTGAAAAGAAGTGGTTCGCGCCTTCAATTTTGCGGTAATCAATAGCAATGCCTTTTTGCTCATTCAAACGGCCAACAAGCGCCGTAATTGATTCAGGATCAACGCGGTCATCTTGTGCGCCATGAATGATTAATCCTGATTGTGGGCACGGGGCAAGGAAAGAAAAGTCTTCTTTATCCGCT
Source organism: uncultured Micavibrio sp. (assembly GCA_963977125.1). Taxonomy (GTDB): domain Bacteria; phylum Pseudomonadota; class Alphaproteobacteria; order Micavibrionales; family Micavibrionaceae; genus UBA2705. Next base: position 127,229 of record CAXBNJ010000002.1, on the reverse strand, counting down.
GGAGGTGTTACTGAAATAAAGCCTTTGATTTCTGGGCGGCGCATTAAAAGCTGCATACCGATCCAAGCGCCAAAAGTATATCCGCCAATCCATGTGTAAGGGGCATTTGGATTTAAGTCTTGCATCCAGTCCAATACAGTCGCGGCATCGCTTAATTCACCTTCGCCTTTATCGAACATGCCTTGTGATTTGCCCACGCCACGAAAGTTAAAACGTAAAGTAGAAAAACCGCGCTGTACGAATGCTTGGTGCATAAGGAATGAAATTTTATTATTCATCGTGCCGCCACGCTCAGGATCTGGGTGTAAAACCAAAGCCAATGGAGCATCCTTTATTTTAGAATGCGTATAGCGCGCTTCAAGGCGGCCTTCAGGACCGTTGATGATGATTTCTGGCATTATATTCCAATCTGTCTGGTTTCGTGTTCTAATTATCTGTAGTATAGGAACTACAGTGACCCGTTATTAAACACACCCGAAATTTATATATTAATTTTCTTATTAATTTTTTATATATTTAGGATGTCCTTGATAGCCCATAATATTTACTATGTCCAATCAAAAGTGACAAGTCATTGTAACTATACACAAAATTTAAATATCGCTGTTTTCCATAAAATATGGTTTGTCGGTGTATTTAACGTAAAATAATAGGATATTATAGTGATTCACTATTTCGATTATAATGCGACGGCGCCGATACGTGATGAAGTCATTGATTTAATGAGCGCGCAAATGCGCATTGTTGGTAATGCCTCGGCCATTCATAAATCAGGTCGGATCGCCCATAGCGTTACTGAAAAAGGCCGCGAACAAGTGGCGGCCTTTACAGGGGTCAGCCCCAATCAGGTAATTTTCAATTCAGGCGCGACTGAGGGCAACAACACGCTGCTCTATGGGCTTAAAGATTATAATTATATTGTATCTGATATTGAGCACCCTGCCGTGCGTAAGCCTGTGGGGGAATCGGCGCATATTATTAAAGTCGATAATAATGGCGTGATTAATTTAGAGCATCTTGAACAGTTGCTCGTGCAGACGCCTAAGCCTGTTATTGTATCGGTCATGTATGTGAATAACGAGGCCGGTACAATTCAACCCGTTGAAGAAGTCGGTCGGCTGTGTAAAATTCACGGCGCTTTATTCCATACAGATGCTGTGCAAGCGGCGGGGAAATTGCCGCTAGATTTAGAAAAATTGGGCGTTGATTACATGACTTTATCAGCCCATAAATATGGTGGGCCACAAGGTATTGGTGCCTTGATCTATGCGAAGGGTAAGCCCCCACCAAAAATGATTACTGGCGGTAGCCAAGAAAGCTATCAGCGTGCAGGGACAATGAATGTCGCGGGCATAGCGGGGATGGGGCTCGCCTCGGAAATGGCCGATAAAGAACGCGACCATTATGAAAGTCATATCCGCCCATGGCGCGATCAAATCGAAACAGAGCTTCTTAAGTTCAAGCGTGAAGATGGCACAAATCGCGTTGATATTTTGGCTTATGACTCGCCACGCGTTGCCAATACTTCATTATTTATGGTTCATGATATTAAGGCTGATACCTTTATAATGAAAAGTGATATGGCAGGAATTTGTGCAAGCTCAGGCGCCGCATGTTCCAGTGGTAGCGTGAAAAATAGTCAAATGGTCGAAACCTTGCGCCCGAATTTAACCGAGAAAATGGCCGTTATGCGCCTTTCAATGGGCTGGAAAACCAACCAAGGGGATATTGACGCCTTCCTTAAATTCTGGCACAACCTCATGAAATAATAATTACACATATAATAAGAAGTAGAGAAATAATGCCGACAATTACGTTTATTCATCCTGATGGTAACAAGCAAGTTGTCGATGCGCCGCTCGGCCTATCGTTAATGGAAGTTGCTATACAAAATGACATTGACCAAATTGAAGGGGCGTGTGGCGGTTCATTGTCATGCGCGACTTGTCATCTCTATGTGCAGCCCGATGCGCATGAGCGCCTATTGCCAGAAGACGGCATTAGTGAAGAAGAAGAAGATATGCTGGATCTCGCCTTCGACCTCAAAAAAACATCACGTCTGTGCTGCCAAATTATAGTCGATGAAAGCCTTGAGGGGCTTGAATTTGCATTGCCTGGCGCGGATGTTGCCTGGTAAAGCATTTTTATTGACATAATCCATCTTCGCCTGTACTGTACCATCTCTTATAGAGAGGTGTTATATGACTAAATTATTCGATTTTTTTGATAAGCTTAGAAACGGTAAGATTGATATAGACGCGGCAAATATACTGAGCTGCGCCGCGCAATCGTCCATGAAAATCATGGAATACCGCGCGGAGATTGATAAGCAGGGCAAAATAGATCAACCCCTTTATGTTCCTGTTGGTGAAGACCATACGATGGTTAGCCACTATCTACACAATATATATATGCTTAAAATTTTGCAAAAGGCTGAGGAAAACCTCGTTGTGGGGTTAGAGCTCCCCCATAATGAACTCGAGGATATGGTGGGCAGGAATATTAGCGCTGAAAATCAGGCTACATTTAATAATTTGGTCGATAATAAATATAACGATGCGGTTGCATATAATGCAGCCAGCATACATTTCGCGACAGAATTATTTGTAACGCGCTCGGCTAAATTAAGTAATCAAAACATATTCACTTTTTTGAGCGACAGTCAAGTTAAGGGCCATCTAAAGGTGTTTTTTAGTGATGCCGTATCTATAAGCCGTAGAATTCTTGATCTGGAAGACCGTGATACGTCTGTGTCCGTGAGGGAGTATTTTAGTAAGCAGGGCTTAACTGTTCCGGCGGATAACGACCTTATTAATCAAATGAAATCGAACAGAACAATCGCTGTTAATATCCGCAATCACCATATGTGGAAAACTTTAACGTCATTTTCTGAGGAACAAAATTCTCGTATATCTATTCTGCGATGCGGTCGAGCGCATGTCGGTGGCTATACACACGAGGTGCTTACAGACCAAGATCCAGAGAAAAGTTTATCCGCTTTGTTTGAAAAGGCAGGTCAAGCTACTTTGCCTATTCATCTAGGTGGAAATATGCGAGGGAGCCATGTACATGATAAACAAATTGTGCATAGTGATCTGCCGTTAAAAAGAGCAATGTATGATACCTCAACAGGGCGCTTAAGTTGGTTTAACAAAGAAGATCTAAAGACAAGGTGCCTATATATTGGCGCTTTTACCTCGGAGCGTGCTGAGCGCCAATATATAGACCGCGTAAGCGCGCGGATGGATGTTATGATGGCTAAGTTTGCTGCGCCTAGCCTCTAGACGGTAGAGACAATTTAAGTATTTAGCCTGAGGCACAATAAAGTATATGAGTAATAAACTCCTTAAACAGCTTAAAAAACTATCTTCTGGTGCACCGCAGATGGCACATTTTTCAGGCTGTGTTTTGTCGAGCTATCACGCCATAGCCGCAAAGCGTCAATCACTCGACACGCAAGGGCGTAGAGATGAGCCGCTTATTGTTCTTATTGGTGAGACGCATCTAAACCCGCTTGAATATTTACACCATGTCGTGTTGATGGAGCTGTTAAAAGATCATGACGGTGGGGTTGTGTCCGCGTTAGAGCTTGACCATGATTACCTCGAGAAAGAGGGTATGGAAGATTATATTTATAATCAGGCGCCACTTTCTTATTGGTATGACAGCGCAGAATTTGCATTCGCTAATTTCGAAGCACCAGAAGCCGTATATTCTCGAAAGATATTATTTAATTACTTGGCACATCAACGTATTGATCAGAAAATTAAGCCGTTATTTAATGACGCCTCCTGTAATGCGTTTGATGAAATAGAATTACAAGACAGCGCGACCAAAGAGCTTGTTGATGCGTTGGGTGTAGAGGATGATTTTATATCCACTGTGTTACCGCTTGGCATGAAAATTCGTAACCACTTTATGGTGAACACATTAGACCGCTTTGTTCAACGCTATAGCCCACGGATAGCCTTACAATTTGCGGGATTTAAGCACCTTGCAGGTGATAATGAATATAGAGTAGAAGATAGTTTAACAGCGCTGTTTAATGAAAGAGGGGCTGAAGTCTTGAATATCGACCTCTCCCCATGCTCTAATAATAGGGTCGCGGATGAAAACATAGAGGTCTCGACGCTTTTGCGCTATGAAGCTGTTGGCGATGAGAATGTTAGGCTTATTGATGAGCATAATGAGCAGGATATTGGCTTAAATGAGACAGAACTCGTGGCATCTTATCTTGACGCGCTTGGTCTTTCTCATTTTAAAATATGATTTTATACGGCTTAAGTCGCGCCCAACGCATTGTCAAAATTACGCTTTAATGGGTTAAGAATGATGTCCATTACGCGTTTCTTACCCGTCAAAATATTAACTTCAGTCTGCATACCTGCACGTATCGGCATGTTTTCACGGATTTGCTGTTGGCTTAAGCTAATGCGTACGCGGTAATAGCTGCGGCCGTTTTCATCAAGTAAGCTGTCAGCACTAATCGCTTCAACGCGGCCTTCTAGGCTGCCATATATTGAATAATCATAAGCTGTGATTTTAATGTTGGCGGCTAGGCCGACCCATAATTTACCGCGATCTGATGTTGATATACGTGCCTCAACGATTAACTCTTTATCCGTTGGCGCAAGTTCAGCGATAACGTCACCGCTGCGAATTGTGCCGCCAATTGTATTATAATAGACGGTGACAATCTCGCCATCATCGGGCGAGAGAATTGCGGTACGCTTAACTTTATCGAATTGCGTTTTTATGCGCTCTTCTAATTGTTGAATTTCGACTTTAACATTGCTGATCTCATCAAGAACTTCGCCTTCATTTTTGCGCATAGTTTCTTGGATATTGGCTTCAAATTCTTTGAGTTCAGCTTCTGTAATAGGAATTTTTTGACGGATTGATGATAGGCGGGTGTTGAAATTACTGACCTTGCTTTTTGAATCAAGGTAGCGTGTTTCTGATACCGCGCCGCTTTTCAATAGGCGCTGGTTAATGCGGAATTGTTTTTGGGCGATATTCATTTCTTTGGTCAAGTCTTCATACTGAGTCTTGAGGTCTATAAGCTTCAGTTTCTTTTGATTGGCTTTTTCTTCCAGGCCGTTAATTTGGTCGCCGCGCTGTCTTTTATTGGATTGGAATAGCGCCATTTCATTGGTCACTAAGCTCGGCATTTTTTTAGCTATATCACCAGGGAAGTTAATCGTGTCTTGTGCCATGCGCTCGGCATTGAGGCGTGCCATGCGTAATTGCAGGGCGTTAATGCGGACATAGGTCTCTTCAAGATCCGATTCCGCGGATTGGTTTGTAACCATGAATAAGACATCACCACTGCTGACGTGCTGGCCTTCGCGCACTAATATATCCGTGAGGATACCACCTTCATAATGCTGAATATTCTTATTTTTACCGGGGGTGATGACGCGACCTTGACCGCGCACATATTGATCAACTTCTGACTGGCTCGCCCAGACAAGAAATAGAATAAATGAAAGCATCGCCAAAAAGAAGACGGGGCGGTAATTCCATGAAGCTGATTTATGCAAATCGAAAACCGACATTTAATCATTGACCTTAAGTAATAGTATTGAGTTTACGCGCGTATATGTTTTTTAAAAGTGATAGCTACGTTTTCTTTAAATCCATGGCACGGACCCCTTCGATTATACGCTTACGAATATCGCGCAAATAATCGGCATCCCCTTTGGGAAGGGTGGTCGTTGTGGCTATGGCTGTAATGATTGCACCGTGACGTATGAATAAAACAGAGGAGCGTTGGCCTATTGCGCCATCGTTACAGTGTATATCAAGGCTTCTCAAGTTACGTGTGCTTGTATCGGGTACGGCAGTAAAGTTGCCTTTACAGCGCATTTGCGCAGCATTTAAGAAGCGGTCAACATAAGCTGTAAAATCAGAATTCGGTGGTAATACACTGCGCTCAGCGCGGCCCTGTAAATCGCCAGCTTCCCATGCTGTGACCGCTGTGCCCGTCGATTTATGTCTGTAGGCACGGATGCTTAATGCATCAGGGTCAACCACATAACCGGCTTTAAGTATATTGATGATATCTTGCGTGAGAGAAGAGCTGCTTAACGGGGATACTTTATCCGCATTAGCCAAGGCATAATCTTCGCCCATGCCTTTTAAGAAGGAATCCATACGCGTTTCTAATGAATCTAGCTCACGGTCAATCTTCTGATCAATAAGGTCAACTTCGCTTGGCTGAGCAGAGCCTAAACGCATTTTTGTGTTTGGGTCTTTTAGGTTTAATTCACCATTGGCAAATTCTTCAGCGTTTTGGCTCAGCACAAGGCCGCTTTTAAGCTTTTTATTTTCAGCTTCAAGCGCTTGGATTTTTTCAACCAACTCTTCTTGCGTACGCTTGTTACGCTTGCTTGAGATAAGGTGAGCAATAGGGTTTGAATTTGAATCAGCGAGGCGTAGGCGTAATTTTTCTTTTTCACGCTCAAGTAATTTTACTTTTTCTTTCCACTGGCTATCAATGTCTTCTTCCATTAACCATGGGACTTTACGATATTCAAGCTCAGCCGGCGTGCCAAGACCGATCATGTCACGAATGCCATCCATAGGTTTGACTTGCACAAAATCTTCTTCAATCAAAGCTTCGGCGAAATTATCAGATAAGGCGTCTGGATTATCAAGCAAGGCCAGAAGTTCTTCATCGCTAAAGTCTTCATTGGCGAAATCATCGACAAGGTCTTGATCGTCTTCAGTGGTGATCGAGTCTTCAGTGGCAATTTCTATGCTGCTGTCATCAGCGAATAACTCTTCTTCGCCCATCAACATAGCAGCTTCGCTTTGTACGGAGGTCGATGCTGCCGTGCTTGGTGAATCTTCCTCTTTGGTGGCAAGCGCTAATATATCTTCGTCTGATATGCTCATATTTGCTGCGTCTAAAGCGGGGGCGGTTGCGTCACCGAGCATGGTTAGATCATCAAGTGGTAAATCGGTTGATACCGCGCTCTCTACCCAGTTTTGTGTCTCTGTATCAGCGCCTATATTGTTTTCTAAAGCGGATAGGATGTCAGCATCGCTCATTATGTCGGTTTGCGTATCGATTTGTGAAGCGGGTGCGGTGGTTTCGTTTAGGGCGCTTTCTACGCCAAAATTCTCGATGGCTTGTAATGTGTCAGCCATGGCCGTGTCTTCAACGCCCATAACTTCAGCAGGCTCTTGTGTGAGGCTTGTGGCACCATTGTCACTTATAGTGGCGCTTTGTGCTGGAGCATCAGATATGAGCGCCTCAGTGTTGAGTGCCTCCTCTAGGGCATCATCAAGGGTAGGGGCATTCTTAACAGGAGAGGCTTGCTCGTCAATTTTTATTGGCGCTTGAGCTATATTTACGTCTGTCTCTTGATCAAGGCTTTTTTCTAAGGCCTGATTAATGACGTCGTCTAAGCGTGTTTCTTGTGGCTTAGCCGCCTCATTTAGAGGTTTGCTCGGTATGTCTTCAGGGAGGGTAGCGTTGTCGATTTCTGCGATGTTGTTTATAGCATCTAAAGCAGGTTCGCTTAGTGGTTCAGCTTTGATTGTTTCGCTTATTAAATCGGTAACCTCTAATAAAGGTTCTATTGCGCTCGGTATTTCGGGGGCGGAGGGCGTTAATTCTATGGGGGCGCTGGCCTCAACGCTATCGGGGGGTGGCAGGGGCGCGCGCACGGGCGCTGCGATCTTTGCACTAACGCGGGGTTCTTTTTGCATGCTGGTCAATTCGGCAATCAGGTCAACGCAAAGCCCCATTTGTGCTTCTGCTATGGCTGTTGATTGTGCCGGTAGCTTTATTGCTGAGGCGTTACTAAAGGTGACATCAATAGTTTCGGCTTGATAAAGGGCTGCTAATTCAGCATTGGCGAGGCCAATGGGCGCTAAAATTTGATTGTTTGAAAAATGGCCACCTTTAGGCAGTATTTGTGCGCCGAAACTAATTTGCGCTAGTGTGCTCCCGTGGTATTCAGGGATGTTATCTATGAGCAGCTGCGCTTTACCTGTAATGTCAGATTTTATTACGACATGAATATTCGAGGCATAATTGCGCTGCATCATACAGCTAGGATTTGGCGCCATTGCGCCATCCGTGACCTGCCATGGTGAAGTGGGGTTATATATTTGCGCAGTATTACCTTCTGATTGTGCGTAAGCGGCGGGACTTGCAAAAACGGCTAATGTCGTTGCAGCTAATAAAGCTAGTCTAATTTTCGGTTTGAGCCGATGGCTTTTATTATAATTAAAACGCATAAAAATACTTTATTTAAATAAAACCTCACTAAAGAAATACGGAATATCATGCCATTGAAATAGAAGCACTTTATAGGTGGGTACAAAGCAACCATATCCAAAATGAGCGGATTTGATAATTGCTTGTGTATTTATAGTAACATAATTTTTTGACTATTAAAGCTAATTTAGCTCTTTTCTATATATTTTCTATGTTTTGGCTCTTTGCGGCACATGTTTTATTTTGGTTAAATGAGGGCGGGTAAAAATAAAAATAAAAAACGAGATGCAATAACGGTGGAAATCATATAAACTAATATTATAAATTCTTATGTTTTTTCATGAAAAGTAGAGATTGATATGGTTTTTTTTTCGTTTGATGTGTCGCGTATGTGGCGTTGCTCCCTTGTTGTTTTGAGCTGCGCTTATCTTGCGTTGAGCTTCGGTTCGGTGCACGCCGCTGAGAAAATGATTGCGATTACTGATGACAAAGCGCTAACGCAGAGCCTTGGTGAAAAGCAAAATGACCCAGTGGCTGATGATGTGATAAGAATGCGTACAGACCGCCCATTGGTTCTAAAGCTAGATCAAGAAGCCAGCAATATTCTTATTGGTAATGATTTATTTTTGAATATTTTTCCGGATTCACGAAATACTCTAATTTTAATGCCTTTGCAACCTGGAGCGACATTCTTTAGAGCGCTTGATTCTGATGGTAATACTATATTGGAAAAGCGCGTTATTGTCGGTACGCCGCCGCAAGATTATGTGCGTGTAAGACGCTCCTGTGCAGCGGATGATGAGCTTTGTGCATTTCAGTCAATTTATTACTGCCCAGATTCATGTCACATCGTTTACGATTACTCTAATGATGAACGTATAAACGTGAATGAGAAGGCAAGAGGTAATGAGGATGATGACGGTGGGCGCTCTCGTGATGAGAGTAACACGCCAGATGATTTATCTGATGCGTCTGAATCTGTGCCACAATAAGTGGTCTGTAATAACGAAATATATTGAGGCATCCGGTGCCTGTTTTAAGTCAAGAAGGGCTTTTTTACTATGAACTTTACTCTGAATAAAACGACGTTACTCATGTTGGGCGCGGCCTCCGTTCTTGTTGTCGGCTGCACAACCACCAATACGGGCAGTAATCCGCAAGTCGATAAGGCGTTGGAACGTGCCGGTAAGCGTGGTGCTTCAATAAAGGACCCAGCCGAAGAAGCGGCGATGTATGGTCGTATTTATAAGCAAAACCCAAGCAGCGCCAAAGCGGCAACTGAATATGCGCGTGTTCTAAGAAAGCAAGGTCAGCTCGATAAAGCTGAGGCTGTTTTGAATATTTTCGCGACGGATAGCGGAAGCCCGCATTTTGCCTATTCTGAATTTGCAGCGATTAAATTGGCCAAAGGTGAGTATAGCGAAGCTGAGATTTTCGCTGATGATGCTTTAGAGCTTAAGCCTAAAGATAGCTATGCTTTACATTTACGTGGTATAGCGCTTGATGGTCTAAGCCGCTATAAAGATGCAGAGCAAGCTTTCCGTGCAGCATTAGACAATTGGGAAGGTAATCCTGTCCCCGTCATGAACAATCTGGCCCTTAACCTTGCAACACAAGGCTATATTGATGAATCCATATCAATATTAGAGCGTGCCAGAACGTTAGAGCCTGACCGCAAAGAGATTGAGCGTAATTTACGGATTATTAGAGCTTTAAATGAAGGGAATGGGCAATATTTTCCTGAGCAGGCGGCTATTCCTACGCCATTAAAAAAGCCAAAATGACCTGTTCGGCTTGTCTAAATTGAGCCATAAATCGCGATTTAAGTAAAAATAATAATAATAATTAATTTGGGTGTCTGTTTACTTTTACGTAAGTTGGCACCCTTTTTATTGGGATAATAATAATTTACGTTTTTTTAATGCAACTTATAAGGATAAAAATGTGTAAATTATGGTAAAAAATATTTGACTCTAACTTTGCCTAATGTTAAGAATTGCTTGCTTTAATAATATGTTTGCGTAGGTCTCCTTTCTATTTAAGTATAGGCCGCGCCAGGTTTTGGGTGTGGTGCAAAACTATTATTAGACATTCCCCACACAAACTAGCCCCGGATCGTATCTTTACGGTTCGGGGCAATTATTTATAACTTATGTTCTGGCTGTATAGGGTAGGCATATAGATGCGACATAAACCCTATTTATTTAGCTGTGTTTAAAGAAGGCCGTATTTAGGCGGTGTATCACCTTTGACGATCGCCTCATGATATTTTGCGCATTGTTTCTCAGATAGATTTTGAATCTCACCAGAGATTTTACGACGTATATCGGTAGGTACGTCAATGCGTGGCGTTTTTAACTTCTCATAGCTATGCGTAAACTTGCTTTGTAGTTGGCTAAGGTCTAGCTGATGTAATGTGCCGTTTTTATATTGAACGGCAAAATTAGCATTACCAAAGATGTCTTCTTGCACGCCAATAAAGCTATCACCAGCATTTTTACCAAGAGTCAATGCATTGCCATAGAAATCAATATGCTTGCGGCTGTTTAAGATGCTTGAGTAGTGCTTCTTGTCATTGGTAGGGGCGTCGTCATAAAGCGCGTATGCGCTGGTGGCTGCGGCTGACTTGTTTAAAACATGGCTTAATGCTTTATTATCAGGCGCATGTTTGCGGCACTCCTGATTAACTAAACCTAATGAATGGCTAATAATGGGCTCTGCACTTGGTTTGTGACCCAAAATTATATTGATCGCTTGTTTTTCAATGACATCAACCAAGTTTTCTACGTGTTCGTTAAGGTCAGGATGGTGAAACAGAATCTCATATAAAGGGCGAGTATCTACAAGCTTCATCGGAGATAAGTTTAACTTTGAGAATATGTGCGTATCCATAGCTTGCTCATATAGTAACCGCTTAGAGTCTTGTAATATGGCGGCTTCTCGATAATCTTTACTACTATGTTTTTTTTTGTCATTAGTGAGTCTTTCGATGCGCTCATCAAGCTTATCAAAAACTTTATTTAACGGCTCTTCAGCTTGCGCCCATATTGCAACGGATGTATGCACGGCATTTTCTGCTTGATTGAGCAGGTCTTTGGCTTGCACAGAGTAGTCTTGGCCATTTTTTATGCGATTTAATATTGTGTTGATTGTTTTTTGGATCGTGTGTACTTGACGATTGACCTCTTTGCGCTGATCCGCCTTCATCATGTTTAAGATGTTCGTTTCTTGTTGAAACCTTTCACCCACGAGCTTTTGGAAGCCACCTATCTCGGCGCATTCTTTATGAATGAGACTGCACAGATTATATAAAAAGTTGGCGTGCATACGTTCTTCTAACGTTGTTTCACTGACATTTAATAAGTCATCAGCTTTGTCCATCAGAATATGGGTGATATCATTCACATTCATAATAGATTGCGGTAAAATTTGCAGTTCAACAATTGAGCCTCGATTGCTGCTTGTTGTGGGAAGGGCAAATTTCTGGAAAAAGACGCGATGGCCGGTCATTTTCTTTGGCGCGATCAAGCGGTTATCTTCAAGGGTTGCGCCGAGATTATCCGCACTGTTTCCGTGGATTAAGCTCTCAGGGTTGTGGTGAGAGGCGGCTCTTATGAAGTCATGAATTTGAGAGTCTGGACTGGCAATACGTGCGCGCTGTAAATCCGTTAGAAGTTCTTTGTGAAAAGGCGTATCAGCTGTTTCTGGCGTTTGATAATCGCTGAATAATTTACTAAAAGCGCTATAAGGAGATTTTATGCAGACGCGAAATAAAGTGCCGTCGACAGAAAATCGATTGTCATTACCGCTATCTTTTTCAAGAGGCACGCCGTTTACGTTTAAAGGGTGCTGCAAATAATAGTCTTGAAAAGCGGGGAAATCATAGAGTTTTTGTGTGCCTTTTTGGGTCTCTATCCAATCATCTAATATGGCTTCGGCTAATGTGTATGAGTCTTTGATATTATCGATTTTTAAGCGATAAATTTGACTGACATATTCGGATGCTTCTTTTATATCAAATTCTTCAATGCGCTCTTTAATATATGCGGGGGTGTTAGCGCTTATCGACATTTCTTTAAGCCCCTCTAATGTTTTCTTTTCACCGAGAGTTTGTGTATTTATTTGTATTAAGTGATGGATGAATTTTGGGGCGCTTTCTTGTATATCTTGGAACATATCGGCAAATGTAAAGGCGCGCTGTGCGGGCTTGTCTTCGCCGTCAAAATGTATCATATGCGCATCAGGGTTCACAAAATGTGCGTTTTGCTCCGCGGAAACATTAAATATATAAGAGTTTTTGATCATTGCTATCCCTGATTAACGTGTATTAGTACTCTATTATGCCCTATTCTAAGCTTGAATACTTTAGTAAACCTTAATATTTGTAGTGTTTATTATTTGGTGTTTTTTTTAGCCCATCTAATTCTATTAATAAAGGCCTATTCTGTGGGGGCTCTCAACCATTGTGGAGCAGCGCACATCATGTTATTATTGCTATAGTTTGCACGTTCCTGTGTGAAGCTTCAATATAAATTTTAAAACCCCTTTGTCGCAGCAAGCTGGGTGACGGATTAATCATGAGCGAAATCAAAAAACAAACACCAGAGTCTTTGAAATTAGACCCAACGCCACAAACAGACCTGACGCAGTCAGAGGGTTTGCACGCTGAGTCTTTAAAGCGCAGTCTGCAATATGTGATGTCTGTCTATGGTATTCATACCGATATGGATGGCATTTTACTTGAGCTTCCTGGCGGTGATGCCGCTATGACGCCAGGGCTTGTGTTGGAAATAGCGCAGCGTGTGCGTTTGAAAGCTATTTGGCGCGAGAAGATGCATTTTGACCAAGTGCTTAGTCAGGAAGCGGCCTGTATAATCTTTATGGATGACGGGGAAGCCTTAGTTGTTTTGCCACAGAAAACCCATAAAGGGAAAATATTTAGACCAGGTGAGGGCTTTATTACTGAAGATATTAAAGATCTTGAGCGGCGCTTTAGAAAAGAAGTTATTATCCTCGCCCCAGCTGAATTAAAGCAGGGTATGGATGCACAAGGCCTAAGAAAAAAATCCAGCAATGTTGATTGGTTCTGGAAGCCTATCTTTAAACATTGGCAAGCTTATCGTGATGTTATGGTCAGTACCGTTTTCATCAATATCTTTGCTTTGGCTGTGCCGTTATTCACGATGAACGTTTATGATCGCGTTGTACCGAACTTCGCCAAAGATACATTGATGGTTTTAACCACGGGTATCGTGATTGTTCTATTGCTTGATATGTTCTTTAAAGTGGTGCGGAGTTACTTGCTTGAACATGTTGCGACGCGCGTGGGCTGTCAGTTTGACTTTGACCTTATGGAGCGCTTGATGCATTTGCCATCAATAGATTTGCGCTTATCAGTGGGGGAGCGAGTCAATTTGTTCCGCGAGTTACAATCCATTCGTGATTATTATGCCACGCGCCTGGCGCCCGCTTTGGTCGATTTTCCGTTTTTCCTTTTATTCGTTTTTGTTATTTACATGCTCTCGCCAGCGCTTTCTGGCATTGCATTGGGCGCGGCGGGGCTTATTTTGGTGATTAACCTGCTTGTTCAAATCCCGATTAATCGCCTGACGCAAACGGCTTTTACGTCGATGCAGAATAAAAGCTCGGTAATGATCGAGACATTAAATGGCCTTGAAACCATTAAAATGCACAATGCTATTGGTACGCGTTTATTCCTGTGGAATACATCCTCAACCCATTCCGCATCAGCGGCGCGTAAAAGTCACTTAATGATGAGTATATCTCAAAATTTATCAGTGATGATCGCGCAAGGCGTGACGATTGTTGTTGTCTTTTTCGGGGTGTTTGAAATCCAAGCCAATGAAGGATTCACGGTTGGTAAGTTGATTGCCTGTTCTATTTTATCAGGCCGTGCTGTTGCGCCAATTATGAACGTATCGGCGATGGTTTCGCGTATGAAGCAATCGCGTGATATTTTGCGGATGATTGATAGTATCTTTATGATGCCTTATGAGGGCGAACCTACACGTAACTACGCAACCAAGGGGCCTTTTGATGGCTCAATTGAATTCCGGGAAGTATCGTTTCAGTATCCTGGGCAGCTCCGTCCAACGCTTGCCGGTATTAACTTCAAAATCGAAGCGGGGGAGCGCGTGGGGATTATTGGTCGTACGGGCGCAGGGAAAAGCACTGTGGCAGGCTTGCTTACCAGCTTTATGCAAGCGCAAGGTGGCTCTGTTCATATTGATGGCTTTTCAATGGAAACGATTTATCCTGCTGAAATTCGCCGTCATATTGGGATTGTTCCGCAAAAACCGTTTTTCTTTAGTGGCTCTATTAAAGAAAATGTTTTGCTTGGTCATGAAGACGTTACCGATGAAGAATTTAAAAAAGCGGCTGAGATTGCAGGGCTTGATATCTTCGTTGAGCAAACGGGCTATGGTTATGATTTGGAAGTGGGCGAGAACGGTAAGAATTTATCTGGCGGTCAGCAGCAATCTATTGCGATTGCCCGTGCCTTTTTAAAGAACCCACGCATCCTTATTCTTGATGAGCCGACCAATGGTATGGATAATGCGTTAGAGCTGCGTGTACGTGGCAAATTGCGTGAATTTATAGAAGATAAGACGTTTATTCTTATTACACATAGAACCTCTCTATTGCCTTTGGTTGATCGTCTTATCTTATTAGATAAAGGCCGTGTTATGGCTGATGGTCCATCAACGGAAATTTTGAAAAAACTCAGTGGGCGCGAATAGCAACTTCACTCACCCTCGTCTTTCATCGCTAATTAAAAAGCCGCTCGAATACATAACATTCGGGCGGCTTTTTGTTTGGCTCTGTCGCAGATTAATATTTCTACATATTAATAAGGCCGAAAAATCTTTTTTAAGGCACTGAGAAGGTTACCGCTTTCACCGCTATCGAGCTCTAATTCGATTTCTTTACGGGCTTCAACAACGAGGCCTTTTTCGCCTTCGTCAAACGAAAGACTAACCTCACTCACCAATTTATCGAAATCTATATCTGAGGCGTGGGTGCGTTTGAGCTGTGCGAGAATTTCTTGTTCTTGTTGGTCGAAATCACCATCACACCAAACAAGTATGCGGGCGTGTCGGAAAAACTCAACGCGGTCATTTTGATCAGTGACGCGTTTGAACATTTCCCCGACATCAGCCGTTTCCATTGTGTCTGATACAAGTATAGAGCGCTGATATTCGGTTAAGGTCAGTTGATCCAAAGCGCTTTCCATGAAGGCTTGCTCTTCGCGCGTTACGACATGGTCTGCGTGAACTAATGCAAATAAAGTCCGCCACATATAAAATTGGCTTTCATTGAGTGCCTCACTTGTTTTCGCTTTATTCATTTTGCCCTCGGGAATCTATAATTAAACTTACGGCTAATTTACCATCGTTATTAATAATCGCCAAGTTTAGTGAAGATAATGTTAAAAGAATACTTTGTTCTTGTTTTATTCGCATGTTCTTATATAGTGAACGTAACAAGAACATATAAAAATGTAACATGCGGTGGTGCGGATAATGGATACACCAGAAATGAATAGCTGCAAGTGGTTGTTTTTCGATTTAAACAGCTATTTTGCGAGCGTCGAGCAGCAAGAGCGCCCAGAGCTTCGCGGTAAGCCTATCGCCGTTGTGCCGATGGATAGTGATTACACATGCGCCATTGCCGCGTCTTATGAAGCGAAGGCCTTTGGCGTAAAAACAGGGATGCGGATTAAAGAAGCCCGTCAAATTTGCCCGAGCTTAATAACAGTGCCGGCACGCCATGATAAATATGTTGAGTATCATCAGCGCATTTTAAGTGAAATGGTGAAATATACGCCGATTAATAAAGTCTGCTCGGTGGATGAGTTTTCTAGCTGTCTTCCACCGAATAAGCGTAACGCTGATGATGCAACGGCGGTGGCCTTGCGGATGAAGGCGGGGCTGCGCGATAATGTTGGGGCGCATATGCGCTGTTCAATAGGCATCGCGCCTAATGCTTATTTGGCCAAAGTCGCGACGAATTTACAAAAGCCCGATGGTTTGGTTATTTTGTCACCTGATACAATGTGCGCGCGTTTATTTGCTTTAGCGCTAACGGACTTACCAGGCATCAGCACAGGCATGGAAGCGCGCTTACTTAAAGGCGGGGTGAGTACCGTCGAGCAGTTTTGGAATTTATCTCCTAAACACGCCCGCAAGATTTGGGGCGGAGTCGGTGGTGAGCGTTTTTGGTATCGCTTACATGGCTATGAAATTCCAGAACAAGAAACCAAAACATCGATGATTGGTCACTCGCGAGTGTTGGACCCTGAATTACGCAGCCCTGAAAATGCACGAAAAATGGCGCGACGATTGACGGTTAAAGCGGCGAGCCGTCTGCGACGTCAGGAATTCTATGCGGGGTGTTTTCAGTTATCACTGCGTACTGAAAATGATTTACGCTGGGAGGGCACACGTAAATTATCGCCCGCACAAGATAATTTCGCGTTCTTAAAGGTTTTGGAAGAGCTCTGGGTAGAAATGGCGAGAGTCATGCCGCCAGCGCGGGTAAAAAAGATATCCATAGCGATGGTTGATTTGTGTAAGCGCACAGATATCACGCCAGATTTATTTGATCAAAAGTCAGAGCCTGTTCAAGCGGTGCAGCAGCAGAATGATGCCCTAACCGACGTCATGGATGTGCTTAATCAAAAATATGGCGCAGAATCAGTCAAACTCGGTTTGATGAGTGAGTCCAAAGCCGCGAGCATAGGCACCAAAATAGCCTTTAGCCGCGTGCCTGAAATGGAGGAGTTTTTGGAATAGGTAAGGTGTCTATTCCAAAACCTTAAGCAGCATCTTTTAAATAATCCTGTAGCGGACGAACATCGACTTGTTTATTCGTCATGGCGTGAATGGCTTGGACGCCCGCGCGTGCAGCCGTTAGCAATGTATAATAAGGTACACGGTTCATTAAGGCTGTCCGGCGGATAGATTGTGAATCCGCGTGGGTTTGTGGGCCTTTTGTGGTGTTGATCATCATATGGATCTCACCATTAATCATGTGGTCAATAATATTCGGGCGACCTTCCATGACTTTATTGACGCGCTTAACGGGCAGGCCATTCATTTTTAAGAACTGGCATGTGCCGCTGGTGGCGACCATGTCAAAGCCCATATCATCAAGCTCGCGCGCAATGGCCATAAGCTCATCTTTGTCTTCGTCTTTAACCGACAGGAAGACTGTGCCTTTTAAGGGCGGCATCATGTCAGAGCCCATTTGTGATTTGGCGAAAGCTTGCCCAAGTTCACGGTCGAGTCCCATAACTTCACCCGTCGATTTCATCTCAGGGCCGAGTATCGGGTCAACGCCTGCAAAGCGTGAGAAGGGGAAGACGGACGCTTTCACAGCAACGTGGTTTGGTGACATGCCTTTTAATTGGTCATTAAGGCGGAAGCTTTTCAGTTTTTCACCAAGCATAAGACGCGCGGCGATTTTTGCAATTGGCACGCCCGTTGCTTTGGCAACGAAAGGCACAGTGCGCGCAGCGCGTGGATTAACTTCGAGTATGAAAATATCATATTCGCCCGTGCCTTTATTTTTCTTACAAGCAAATTGCACATTCATTAGGCCGACAACGTTTAACGCTTTAGCAAGCTTCTTAGCCTGTTTTTCAAGGTCGCGCACCGTGCGATAAGGCAGGCTGTGCGGCGGTAATACACAAGCAGAGTCGCCTGAGTGAATGCCGGCTTCTTCAATATGTTCCATGATGCCTGCAACATAGCTTTCTTCGCCATCGCATAAAACATCAACATCAACTTCTATGGCTTGTTTTAAATAGCGATCAAGCAATACAGGCGCGCCATCTGATACCGCAACGGCGTGGCTGATATATTTTTTAAGGCCGTCCATGTCTTGAACAATTTCCATGCCTTGACCGCCCAATACGTATGAGGGGCGAATAACCAAAGGAAAACCGAGATGCTGCGCTTTTTCAATGGCTTCTTCAGACGAATAAGCCAGTGCATTTGGCGGCTGACGTAAATCAAGATTGTGTAAGAGCTCTTGGAAACGCTTACGGTCTTCGGCTAAGTCAATCGCGTCAGGGTCTGTCCCCAAAATAGGAATGCCCGCTTCTAATAATATATGCGAGAGCTTAAGCGGTGTTTGCCCACCAAGCTGAACAATAGCGCCCAGCACCTCACCATTTTTTTGCTCGGCGCGGATAAGCGACAAGACGTCTTCGGCGGTAAGGGGCTCAAAATATAGACGGTCAGATGTATCAGGGTCGGTTGATACGGTCTCAGGGTTACAGTTAACCATGATGGTTTCATAACCGGCTTCTTTTAGCGCGTAAGCGGCGTGAACACAGCAATAATCAAATTCAATACCTTGGCCAATACGGTTGGGCCCGCCGCCCAGAATGATAACTTTTTTCTTATCGCTAGGCTGCACTTCGCAAGTGGCGGGATTAACGCCGTCACCTTCATAGCAGCTATACATATAAGGCGTTGGTGAAGGCATTTCACCTGCGCAGCTATCAATACGTTTGTAAACGGGCGTGATATTGTGGCTTAAACGCGCCGTGCTGACTTTAGATTCATCAACATTAACCAATGTAGCAAGGCGGCGATCAGAAAAGCCGATTTTCTTGATGCGCATCCACTCTTCAGGTGAAGTGGGCAGGCCGTGTTTGATTATATCTTGTTCGGTATCGACAATGTGTTTAATGCGCTCCAAGAACCATGGGTCAAAACTGGTGACGGCTTGAATATCATCAAGGCTCATGCCGTAGCGGAAGGCTTGAGCAATATAGAGAATCCGAGTCGGGGTTGGGTCAGAAAGCTTGGCGCGGATTTGGTCGGGGTGCGGTTGTTCTTGGCTGTGTGACGGTGAGCCAATAACCATGTCATTAAAGCCATCAAGGTCTTTTTCTAAAGAACGTAGGGCTTTTTGCATCGATTCTTCAAAGCTACGACCAAAGGCCATGACTTCACCAACGGACTTCATTGCGGTCGATAATGTTGTATTGCTCCCTTTGAATTTTTCAAATGCGAAGCGTGGGATTTTTGTGACAACATAATCAATGCTCGGTTCAAAACTCGCAGGGGTTTTGCCGCCTGTGATTTCATTGCTCAGCTCATCCAATGTATAGCCAACCGCCAATTTAGCGGCAACGCGGGCAATCGGGAAGCCTGTTGCTTTTGAGGCCAAAGCTGATGAGCGCGAAACGCGCGGGTTCATTTCAATGACAATCATACGGCCATCAGCAGGGTTTACGGCATATTGCACGTTAGAGCCGCCAGTCTCGACGCCAATGGCGCGCAAAACAGCCAGTGAGGCATCACGCATGATTTGGTATTCTTTGTCGCTGAGCGTCATTGCCGGGGCAACAGTGATCGAATCGCCTGTATGCACGCCCATAGGGTCAATATTTTCAATGGAGCAGACGATAATGGCGTTGTCGTTTTTGTCGCGTACGACTTCCATTTCATATTCTTTCCAGCCCAGAAGCGATTCCTCGACGAGTACTTCATCAGTGGGGGAGGCGTAGAGACCTTCGCGAACGATACGTTCATAAGCTTCACGGTTATACGCAATGCCGCCGCCTGTGCCGCCAAGGGTAAATGAAGGGCGAATAATCGCTGGCAAGCCAATATGTTCTAGCGCTGCTATGGCTTCGTCTAATGTATGAACAGTTCTGCTTTTGGCGCTTTCTAGGCCAATTTCATCCATAATGTCGCGGAATTTTTGACGATCTTCAGCTTTTTCAATGGCTTCTTGATCCGCGCCAATAAGTTCAATGCCAAGGCGCTCTAATGTGCCGTCATCAGCTAAGGACAAGGCAGTGTTAAGCGCGGTTTGACCGCCCATGGTTGGTAGTAAAGCGTCAGGGCGTTCTTTTTCAAGAATTTTAGCAACAATTTCGGGGGTGATCGGCTCAATATACGTGGCGTCTGCAAGGTCGGGGTCGGTCATGATTGTCGCTGGATTAGAATTAATCAGAACAATGCGATAGCCTTCTTCTTTTAAAGCTTTACAGGCTTGCGTCCCTGAATAATCAAATTCACAAGCTTGCCCAATAATGATTGGGCCTGCGCCTATAATACAGATAGATTTGAGATCTTTGCGGCTCGGCATAATTTCGTGTCCTTCAGCTAATAAAACGTAATATATACGTGATAATTAAAAACATGTACCGAGATGGATTTAATATAGTAAGTTTTGGGCTGCGGCAACAGTTAAATTCATGAATATCTTATACCCATCGATAATTTTATGTTGCATTGCTCATGGTGTTTGTGTGAGGTTACGGTTATACAGTTGATATCCGCGTAAACTCAAAATAATAAAGAGACAAAAACAATGTCTGATCTTCGTCAAACAATAAATACGGCCATGAAAACTGCGATGAAGGCTAAAGAAGCCATTTCGCTGTCAACTATTCGTCTAATTATGGCGGCCATTAAAGAGCGCGACATCAGCGTACGCAGCACTAAAGGTCAAGACGGTATCTCAGATGATGAGATTTTAGCCTTGCTGCAGTCCATGATTAAGCAGCGTCAAGAATCCTCACGTTTATATACTGAAGCGCAGCGCCCTGAATTGGCTGAGCGTGAAGAAGAAGAGATTAATGTCATTCAAGGCTTCTTGCCTGAACAGCTGAGCGAAGATGAAATGGGCGCAGCCGTTCATAGCATCATTAAAAACACAGGCGCTGATAGCATTAAAGATATGGGTAAGGTCATGGCACAGCTTAAAACGCAATATGCGGGTAAGCTTGATATGGCACGCGCAAGCGCTGTTGTTAAAGAGCAATTGGGTTAAAACCCCTTAATTAATCACCTCACCATGAAGAAACAGGCTAGCAAAGACGACGTGTTTTCTGCTAATTAAACCTATGAGTAAATTTACACCTGCATTTTTAGATCAGATTCGTGACAATCTGACTTTATCGGATTTATTGCGTGGGCGCATAAAGCTCACGCGCGCTGGCCGTGAATTTAAGGGATGCTGCCCGTTTCATAATGAAAAAACCCCGTCATTTTATGTGAATGATGATAAGCAGTTTTATCACTGCTTTGGTTGTGGGGCGCATGGCGATGCTATTCGCTTCCTTGTTGACCATGATAATATGAGCTTCCCTGAAGCCGTTGAGCAATTGGCGGATAAAGCTGGCATACCTATGCCGATTCAAAACCAGACAGCCGCTGATTTTCATCGAGAGCAGCAACGCAAGGGGCTGTATGAATTATTGGATGATGCCGCAAACTGGTTTTGCCGTCAGCTTTATGCCCCTGAAAATAAAGTCTTCCTTGAGTATTTAACAGGGCGTGGGGTCTCTCGCGATATGCTTTCTGGCTTTATGATTGGCTGTGCACCCGTTGATCAACACGCTTTGCCGAAGTTTCTAAAAGCTGAGGGTTATGATGATGATCAGATGATTGAATCTGGTCTGTGCCGCGCCAGTAAACAGGGTGGGGGGCTTTATTCGTTCTTCCGTGAGCGTGTAATGTTTCCTGTTTTGAACCGTAAAGGCAGCCCTGTTACATTTGGCGGGCGTATTTTACCTGATCATATACGCGCCGCAGCAGGTTTTCCTCCGCATGGCGCGAATTTTACGCCGCCTAAATATATTAATGGCTCAGATAGTCCCTTATTTAACAAAAGCCAGACCCTTTATGGTGAATATCAAGCGCGCAAGGCTGCGCGTGATGGGCATACACCGATTGTTGTTGAGGGGTATCTTGACGTTATCGCTTGTCACGACGCAGGTTTTAAGGGGGCTGTGGCGCCTATGGGGACGGCACTTACGCCTGAACAAATTACCGTGCTTTGGCAAATGGGGGCGCGGATTGATAAAACGCCGATATTGTGTTTTGACGGTGATAAAGCAGGGCAGCGCGCGGCTGAACGCGCGATGGATCGTATCTTACCGGGCGTGTCAGCAGGGAAAACGGCTAAATTTGCCTTTATGCCAGAGGGGGAAGACCCCGATTCGTTGATTAAGGCTAAGGGCGCAGATGCTTTAAAAAGTGTGTTTAGGCAATCGATGTCACTTGTTGATTATCTATGGGATGTTCAAACGCGTAGCGTCGCTTCAAAAACACCCGAAGAGCGCGCCGGCGTTGAGCGTGCCTTGAATGATGCGGTTGAAATGATCGAGGATGCGTCAACAAAAAATTATTATCAGCGTGAAATTCGTGATCGTCTGTATAAGCATTTTTCGAGTTTTAAGGCGAAGGGCGGCAATAAGAAAAACCAAAATTGGCAGCAAGATAAGAAAAATGAGGCGGCGCGCTCCGCCATCATGCAAACCAAGGCCGCAAATAACGTCTCAGGTACGCAAGACGGTTTGATCGAAACATTGCAAACGATTCTGTTATTGGGCGCTATTCGTTATTACCCCTTGCTTGAGCGTTTCTATGATGTGATGGAGCGTCGTTATTTCAGGCAAGCGAATTTTGAGCATTTAAAGCTCTATATTTTAGATGTTGATGTTGAAGATTTTAAAGACTCTATGCTCAGCCTACGTGAGGCGCTGTTATCCGATGGTTATGGCGAGGTTTTAACGCGCTTAGAAAACAGTAATTTACAAATGCACGCCTCTTGGCTTGGCGCGGCAGGCGAAGAGCATGAAGCGATAGATGGTTGGGATGCTGTTGTTGATCGTTTAAATGCGCTGTCATATCAGCGGGCATTGAATGATGCGCGCAACGCTTTAGAGCAAGATTTTACAGAAGAAAATGCAAAGCGTTTGGCTGAATTGCAAAGGCAAGGGCAGGCCAGCGCAAATTAAAGGTAAATCAAGGCCGCTTTAGCACGCGAAAACACTGGATTCTGGATGGATTTATATAAAGTATAAAAAAACATTGGATTTTTCTGTCAAAATCCGCTTTAATCCGCTTTGATTTGCGAATTCCTCAGATTAGTATTGCCTGTAATGGGTGCGCTTTGAATTTGAACGTAAACGAACTATCTCTTTTTTATGTTTTGGGGAATACGATCAAAGCATAGTGGGCCTCTAATGAATAACAGCAAGATAGCGAGTTTGGTAAATAAATGAGCGTTAGTGAAAAAGCGAGAGATCAAGACGACGGTGATGTATCAGTTAAAGCTGGATCAATAAGTGCCGTTGTAAAAAAATTATCTAAAACAGGTAAAGCACGCGGCTTCGTCACATATGACGAGCTTAACGCGGCGCTGCCTGGTGAAGAGTTCACATCTGAACAGATTGAAGACGCAATGGCTAGCTTGTCTGAAGCTGGCGTGCAAATGGTTGAGAGCGAAGACGACTTCGAAGAAGAAGCTGCGCCTGCTGCAAAATCTGAAGATGATCCTGAATATGAATCAGGCGGTAACATCGCAAGCGATGATACAGGCCGTACTGATGATCCTGTGCGCATGTATCTGCGTGAGATGGGTACTGTTGAGCTGCTTTCTCGTGAAGGCGAGATTGCGATAGCTAAACGTATTGAAGCTGGTAAAGAAATGATGATTAGTGGGATTTGCGAAAGCCCATTAGCTATCGAATCACTTATCGCTTGGTATGAATCACTGCAAAATGAAGATATTCTTTTACGTGAAATTATCGACCTTGAGGCTATGTATAGCCCTGAGAATCCAGAAGCTGATCCGGACGCTGTAGCCAGCGCGACAGATAGTGATGATGACGATGATAGTGCTGAAAAATCTGATGATAAATCAGAAGATTCAGATAAAAGCGCAGATGACGATGATGAAGAAGATGATGATTCAGACTCTTCGAGTGATGGCGACGACGATGATGACGGCGATGACGGCGATGATATTGCCAGCGTATCAATCGCGGCGATGGAAGAAGAATTACGTCCGATCGTTTTTGAAAGCTTCGCTAAAATTAAAAAAACATATAAAAAGATTCTAAAAGTTCAAAAAGAGCGTCTTGAATCTCTACATAAAGGCGAAGAGCCAAGCGTACCAACCAATAAAAAGTATAAAGCTTTGAATTTGGAAATGGTCGGCTTGATGAATGCGATTAGCTTGAACTCAGCGCGTATTGATCAGCTGATTGAAAAACTCTATAAAATGAACCGTGAGTTGGTGAGCCTTGAAGGTAAAATCATGCGTTTCGCTGTCGATAGCGGCGTGAAGCGCGAAGATTTCCTTAAGCATCATTTCAGCAATGAGATGGATACAAATTGGATTGAGACGGTCAGTGCATTAAAAGGCAAAGGCTGGGAGCGTTTTGTTGAACGTTACGGCGAGCGCGTCACCAGTATGCGTAGCCAAATTATGTTTATCGGCGATGAAGCGGGGCTGCCTCTGAAAGAATTCCGCCGCATTGTGGCAACCGTACAAAAAGGCGAAAAAGAAGCTGGCCGTGCGAAGAAAGAAATGGTTGAAGCGAATCTACGTTTGGTTATTTCGATTGCTAAAAAATATACAAATCGTGGTTTGCAATTCTTGGATCTTATCCAAGAAGGTAATATTGGCTTGATGAAAGCCGTTGATAAATTTGAATATCGTCGCGGTTATAAATTCTCGACTTATGCGACATGGTGGATCCGTCAAGCGATTACGCGTTCTATCGCGGATCAGGCGCGGACTATTCGTATCCCTGTTCATATGATTGAGACGATTAACAAGCTTGTTCGTACAAGCCGTCAAATGATGCACGAAATTGGTCGCGAGCCGACGCCAGAAGAATTGGCTGAACGCTTACATATGCCGCTTGAAAAAGTTCGTAAAGTTCTTAAGATTGCGAAAGAGCCTGTATCTTTGGAGACGCCTATTGGTGATGAAGAAGATTCAAGTCTTGGTGATTTCATTGAAGATAAGAATGCTATTTTGCCTGTTGAGAGCGCTATTCACTCAAACTTACGTGAAACGACAACGCGCGTACTCGCAACACTTACTCCACGTGAAGAGCGCGTCTTGCGTATGCGTTTTGGTATTGGCATGAATACAGATCACACTTTGGAAGAAGTTGGCCAGCAGTTCAACGTAACGCGTGAGCGTATCCGTCAGATTGAAGCTAAAGCCTTGCGTAAGTTGAAGCACCCAAGCCGTAGCCGTAAGCTACGTAGCTTCTTGGACACATAAGCTTTACTCATGTAACGCTAATCAGAATTTTATAAGGCCGCTTTATTTGCGGCCTTATTTTTGTTTTATTGATAAAATTTTGAAAGTTGTGCCATCTGACGGTGTCGGTAAGTTGCTATGTTTTGTTTATAAGGATTGGTTTGTTTCACGGGGCTGTATATTCTTGACATAATATATCAACACTGCTAATCTCTTTTTAAATTGAACAAGGGGAAATATAATGTCGAAATTTTTTAACGAACTATCAGATGGTTTTTCAAATTTAGTGATGGAAGAAATTGAAATTGCTTGCGCGGGTAACGATGCCGCTTCGCTGCCTGTTGTTAATACAGTGGGCGCTGTAACGAACTTTCTTCTTAAGCTCGTTTAAGCTTGCGCGTCAGTAGACCGTGTAACCAAAACAAAACAAAAGCCGGATTATTTAATCCGGCTTTTGTTTTGTTTAATCTTAATTTTCACTTTGGTGTCTTTAGTCTAAATTATGGCGCCCAACCAAGCCAGCTCTTTACGCCCTGCCAAGGGGAGTTACGTTGGTCCTGATGATGTGGTTTGTCTTTGTCAACATTGGCGCAATCGCAGCGCTGCTTAACAAGGTCAAGGTGATCTTTATCCAGTTGGCCTAAATTATATAAGTTTTCACACAAATCTATAGCCAGTGTATGCAGGCGGGCTTTAACCCGTGGGATCTGTATATAGCTGTCCGCTATTTGTTCAAGTTTATCTGTGTTTTCAGGTGTGGCATCAAGTGTATCGCGTGAAGGCTCAAGGTTAAGTGCTTTGATTTCTTTTGTGGTCAGTCTTGGATTGAAAACCGAGATATTATCAGGGCCAATTAAGTTGCCGAGCGCTTGGTTGGCGAGTGTCGTTGTGTAATTTTCAAGATCAGACATCATGCCGCCGCTTAATACACGTCCAATAACGCCGAGCTTTTTGTGCTCTTGCATAATGAAGGATTCATCGTAACGACCGACGCCAAAATAAACAAATTTAATATCTGTTCCCGCTTCTTTGCGTCTATATAAATCGCAAACTGAAGCGATGGGGGAGTGAATGGTGGCTTGGTCAGTAAAAATTTTACCGGTTAATGTCTTGTGCGGTACAAATGCAAATGGGCTCGAGATGCTCGCCATTGTGGAATCCCATATGAACTCATTGCCTTCAGAAGTCTCACCTGTCGCATCGGCGCTGTTGGAGAACAAGTCGTCTTTGCGGTGGTAAAAATGTGTGAATTCAGCGTCTTCTTGGTTGTAAGCCGCAATATAGACAGATTTAGGGCTGTCACTTAAACGTTTTTTACCGAAGCGCTTTTTGAAAATTTCTCTGGGGGTGTCGGATGAGTAATAGTGATCGCCGGCCCAGTGTTTGATCACCATATCGACTGGTTTACGGGCAGCCTTATAGAAAAACGACGAGAGTGTACCTGTTGGCTTGATTTGATCAATATACATATCCATCGTTTTGATTAATTCGCGCGATTCCGCGTTGATGGATGTGTCTTCTAAAAGCTTTTTACAGATCTTTGCGGCGCTATTTTTACTGCTGTTAGAAATGATTTCTTGTTTTGAGAATTTCTTTAAATTATCAAAGTCTTGGAAATAGCTCTCATCAAGGCAGCGCATCAGTTGATTGGATGTGCGGATGATTTCGCTTAATTTATAACGGTGGGTTTTTAAGGGGTCGGTGCCAGAGAAAATAAAACTCGCTACATTAGTGAAGGACATTTTTAATGTGCGGTTATGAATAGGTTCAAAAATCTTTTGCCCATCTGTTTTGTAGCAATCTAATGTTTCTTGGGCTGTGTGGTCTGATAAGATACTGGAAATGCAAATCGCACCGGTTGAGACGCCTTCAAAAGCTTGGAACAAATCACGTGAAGGGCGGCCTGTTAGGCGCTCTAATTCAGTGAGCATTTTTAACGGGACGCAGCCGAGCATTGCGCCGCCGGGTATATACAGCAAATAGACAGATTTTTTCGCAGCCTTATTGTTCTCTTCAGCCATAGATACGCTCCCAAATTTTATTATTTTTTTATTTATTTTTTAAGCTCAGCTATATTAGGAAAAATAGTGTGTTTTATCAATGATTTTGTGTGTTGCAGTGAAACAAAAGCCTTGCTCTTGTGTATAAAATAGGCTAAATCATTCTGGCTAGATCACGAAGGCCTTTGTTTTTAGGTATTCGAATCGAAGCGTGTGGGCCTGTAGCTCAGCCCGGTTAGAGCGCTCCGCTCATAACGGATCGGTCGCAGGTTCGAATCCTGCCGGGCCCACCATTTTTTCTGATTTCCTGCCCCCTGTTAATTTTTTAGTGATCATCACTGCTTTTATGCTGTTTTTACGCAGAAAAGTTTTGACATTCTCAGGGGAATCCGTATATTGCCCATACTCTCAAGAAAGAGGAGTCTCTTGGCTTCCGTTGATTTGAGGCGCTAGTGCTGAAAAATCAAGCCGTATGTCGGCCGGTTGGGACAATAATCAAAAAAAAAGGAAAATCACTATGAGTGGTAAGCGTATTAGTACTAAATATAAAATTGATCGTCGCCTAGGTTGTAACCTATGGGGTCGTATGAAGTCACCTTATAACCTGCGTCAAACAGCGCCAGGCATGCACGGCGAGCGTCGCGGCAAGCTATCTGATTATGGTTTACAGTTGATGGCTAAACAAAAGCTTAAAGGTTACTACGGTAACGTTGGCGAAAAACAATTCCGTACATATTTTAAAGAAGCTTCACGTCTACGTGGCGATGCGGGTCAAAACCTTATTGGTTTGCTTGAGCGTCGTTTGGATGCTGTTGTTTACCGCGCTAAATTCGTGCCAACAGTTTTCTCTGCACGTCAGTTTGTTAACCACGGTCACGTGACTGTAAATGGCAAATACATGAACATCCCTTCTTACCAAGTTAAAGACGGTGACGTTATTGAAGTGAAAGAATCTTCACGCACAATGGCTTTGGTATTAGAAGCGCAAAAATCTACTGAGCGCGAATATTGCGAATATATTGAAGTTGATGAAAAATCATTCAAAGCAACATTCTTACGTGCGCCGGCACTTGAAGATGTTCCTTATGCCAGCATGATGGAGCCTAACCTTATCGTCGAATTCTATTCACGTTAATTGGTTTAATATTAGAATTAGAAAAAGGCTGCATGAAAATGCAGCCTTTTTTGTGTTGTGTTCGTGAAATATAAAGCCGTAGGCTCGAAGATGGGCTTGTGCCTTAATCTTCAAGTGATAGAGCGTCCGGATTTTGAGCTGTGCCTTTATTGTTATCGAGCACCACGTCCATACATATGTTGAAGTCAGTTAAATCAAGCGATTTTCTCGCTTCACGAGGCAGCATAATTTTATGGATTATGCAGTAATTGATAAGCGCGGCGCTCACGAAGTCGGCTGTGAGGTTGAAAAACTTATGTTCGAAAGTTTCTTCGTCAAAAAAGGTCACGATGATGGCGCGATTTTGATCATCAACGTTAAAGTTTTTATTAACGCCAGTTTGCTTGCCTTTCATGCTGTGTAGTTCGTATTCAGCATTGCCGGCATATTTTGCGCGGATCATCTTGCCTTTAGGGAAGGGGATGCTTTCTTTCTTGCCGTAATTTATAAGGGCTTCTGTCGTTTCTTTGTGTGAGAAGACGAGACGGCGGAGTTCAGCTGGCATGTCGTGTATCCTTAGAATTTATATATAAATCACATCGTGATTGGAGGTTTATCTGGGCTAAGTCTATTATAAATCGTGCAATCATTAAAGCGTGTTGTTTCATAATCGTAAAATCACTGTATTTTTCTTAACTGATTTGTCGGCAATAAGAGATTGTTAATGTTTTCGATGCATATTTAATTTTAAGTTTGCTGCATGTGCAAGCAAGGTGATTCGTGTTACACTATGTGGGCATTAATAATGACATGCGGTGTTCATGTGTCGGGGCGGCCGTTTTCCGGTAAGTTTATAATATAATTAAATAAAGAGGTGCCAAAGTGGGCGGTGATTTTTCAAATTCAGAAAAGCCAGACCAATCGGATCGCAAGGACCCGTTATCGATCAAGCCTGAGGAAGTGCAAGAGGCTGAGGCGAAAGCTATGTCATCGCTTTCGTTAGAGGGAGAAAATGACGGCGTTACTGCTGGTGGTGCTGAAGATGTTCGTGGTCTAGAGATTGATGCTGACGCCGAGACTGATGTTGTCGGGGCTATAATCGCAGATAGTACCGATAAGGCATCTGTGCCGCAGAGTGATAAATCGGCTGTAGCTTCCCGCCATGAGAATACGTCGCTTGATATGAATATATCGGGTGAGATTGTCGTCGACGAAGAATATGTTTTGGACGTTGAAGCAACTGAAGTGCTTCCCGAAACGATTGGTGGTAAGGGCATGTCGCAAAAGAAAAATAGCGATATTGAAATGGACGACACTGGTGGTTCTATGGGCGCGGGTGGTTCTAGCGTCCCTGTGAATGTCGATGCTGAAGGTAGCGCGCGTTTAGGTGATCGTTTGATTGAGCTAGGTGTATTAACGCCAGGGCAGTTAACCGTCGCGCTACAAGAAAAGAAAATTTCAGGAAAAATGCTGGGGCAAGTCCTCGTTGACCTTGAGTTTATTGATGAGCAAGTCCTTTCGCAGGTCTTGGCTGAAGCGGCGGGTCATGAGGTTTTTGATCCTCGCAATACGATTGTTGATGGCGCCGCATTGGCACTTATGGATAAGAGCGTTGCTGAAAAGATGAATGTTCTGCCTGTCTCAATTGATGAAGATGAAGTTTGTGTGGCAATGACTGATCCGCATGATGTGGTGGCGATGGATACATTGCGCCGTTATGTCCCTAAGGGGCTGCACATCAAACCTTTGGTCACGACACCGACAGTCTTGGCTGATGCAATTGATGCGGCTTATGGTTATGCCAATGCAATTGATGCGATTTTGGAAGAGCTTGAACAGCAGGGCGATGATATTGATGTCGCGGATTTAACAGGCGATACGGCCTATACGCACCCAATTGTTCGCTTGGTGAATGCGCTTGTCTTTGATGCGGTAAAAACCGGCGTGTCTGATTTGCACTTTGAGCCAGAAGAAAACTTTATGCGTGTACGTTTCAGGCTTGATGGTGTGTTGTTCACGGCTTACATGATCCATAAAAAGCACTGGAATGGTGTCTCGCAGCGCATTAAATTAATGTCACAAATGAATATCGCGGATAAATTAACGCCGCAAGATGGTCGCTTCCACATTAATGTTGGTGGGCGCGAGGCTGATTTCCGCGTTTCATCATTACCTACGGTTCATGGCGAAAACATTGTTTTGCGTGTTTTGGATAAAAGCGCAAGCATTATGCCCCTTGAGGGGCTTGGATTTAGTCCGTATAACCGCGAAAAAATCGAATATTGTCAAACTAAACCTGAGGGCATTATTATTGTAACTGGCCCTACGGGGAGCGGTAAAAGTACCTCGCTTTACTCTATGCTTAACCACATTAACTCTGTTGAGGTGAATATCCAAACTTTGGAAGATCCTGTTGAGTATACACTACCTATGATTAGGCAGACTAATGTGCGCGAAGGTATACTGGATTTCTCTGATGGTATTAAAGCTATGCTTCGCCAAGATCCTGATATTATCTTTATTGGGGAGATCCGTGACCAGACAACAGCAGAAATGGCGCTCAAGGCAGCGATGACAGGGCACCAAGTTTATACAACGCTTCATACGAATGATTCGTTTGGCGCTTTGCCGCGCTTGATGGATTTAGGTATCAAGCCAGGCATGATAGCGGGGGCTTTGATTGGGGTTTTCGCGCAGCGTCTTGTGCGTCGTTTATGCAGCGTGTGCCGCGTTGGTTATCAAGCCGATGATAAAGAATGTGCCTATTTAGGGGTTGATCCGTCCGATCCACCACAAATATATAAAGCAAATGAAGAGGGTTGCCCTGTGTGTATGGGGAAAGGCTACAAGGGGCGTGTGGCCTTGGCTGAGATTCTTACTTTTGATGAAGATTTGGATGATTTGATCGCTCAAAATGCTGCAAAAGGCGAAATTCGTAAGATGGCCTTTGAAAAAGGATTTAAAAGCATGAAGGATGATGGTATGCTAAAGATACTTGAAGGCACATCAGACTTTTCAGCCGTGTCGAAAGTTGTTAATATGGATAAAGACTAAATGTTTAATGCTTAATGCTATTGGTAAAACTTATTTCTCGGGGCTGTTTCGGTCTCTTAATTCTTAAAACGCACATATTAAGTCGTAATCGATTTTCAGGGGGCGACTATTCATAAATTTAAATATAGAGCGCTAAACGTAAAAGGCCGGCCAATTAAAGGTGTGATGTCTGCTAAGAATGAAATTGATTTGTATAATCAGCTTCAATCCGCAGGTATGGAGCTCATGAGCTGTTCTGATGTTGATGGGCAGAAATCTATTCCAGGTTTATCTTTTGGCGTTAAAAAAGTTAAAACACGTGACCTAATCCAGCTATTTATGCATTTGGAACAAATGCAATCAGCGGGCGTGCCGATGCTTGATTCCTTGGCTGATATTCGTGACACAACAGACCATCCGACTTTACGTGACATTATGTCCGAAGTGCATCGTGATGTTTCTGAGGGGAGTTCTCTTTCCGAATCATTGGGACGTCATCCAAAGGTTTTTGGTAATTTATATCTTGCTTTGATTGGTGCTGGTGAAGATACGGGTGATTTAACATCTTCTTATCGTCAGCTTATGCGCTTTTTAAAGTGGATGGATGAAATGCAGTCGCAAATTAAAAAGGCGACACGCTATCCTATTATTCTGCTGGTCGCTGTTTTGTCTGTAATGGTTGTTATGATGGGTTTTGTTGTGCCTGAGGTCGTTGGCTTTATTAAAAACATCGGTCAGGATCTTCCTTTCTATACATTATGGTTGATTAACACATCTGAGTTTTTCCAAAAATTCTGGTGGGCGATCTTAGCGACGCCGTTTGTGTTGTTTATAGGGTTTAAGGCTTTGCGTGCTTTATCCGCCGATTTTG
Source organism: uncultured Micavibrio sp. (assembly GCA_963977125.1). Taxonomy (GTDB): domain Bacteria; phylum Pseudomonadota; class Alphaproteobacteria; order Micavibrionales; family Micavibrionaceae; genus UBA2705. The sequence continues at coordinate 94,923 of CAXBNJ010000002.1, read as the reverse complement.
CTTATCGGGTTGACTATGCAATGCTGTCTTGCCCTGTGTATGGCACTTTAGTGCGGAAAATTAATGTCGCGCGTTATGCGCAAACCTTTGGCGCTTTATTTGCCAGTGGCATTGATATTATTAATTGTTTGAAAAGTGCGCGTATGACGGTGGGTAATCTCGCGCTTGTCGAGGCTGTCGAGGCTGTCGAGGCTTATGTCCAAGCCGGTAGCCCATTATCTGAAGCGTTCTCGCTTTGTGGTGAATTTCCAAGTCTCGTAACACGTATGGTTAAGATTGGTGAAGAATCTGGTAACCTTACGTCTGTGTTGGATCAGGTGTCTGACTTTTATACTAAGGATGTTGACGAAGCTATTCAGGGCATGATCGCGATGATCGAGCCTATGCTGACCGCTTTCTTGGGTCTTATGATTATGTGGATTGCGGTTGCCGTGTTTGGCCCAATTTATTCTAGTTTTGAAAATATAGGTTTCTAAGGACTTTATCATGGCTTCAAAACCACTGCCATTTTTGGCACCTTCGCGTACTGTACTGATGATGACTGATGAAAGTCTTGTTATCTACAATGTGCATGCAAATTTTGTAAAAATGCTTGGTATTATTGCATGGTCAGATGAGGGCTTTGTTGAAAAAACAATGGCCTTGCTTGATAAGAAGAGCTCAGGCTCTGTTCTTGTGCTTAACGATATGGTTGAGCAACACTATAGAAAAGAAAAACTGCCTAAAGTTGGCATGCTCGATAAGGCTGGCGTATTAAGACGTAAGCTGGCTGTTGTTTTCCCAAATCACCCTGTGCGCGCCGCGCTTGTGATGAAGACAGATAAGAAGCAAGCGGGCAGCTATTATCTTTTTGCGGGCGTTCCTGTGACGCAGCCGTTTAACTTGACTATTCAAGCTCTAGAAAAGTCATATGTCGCTATTTCCGGTTATGGTGCTCTGCCCATTGAATCGGCGGAGATGGTTAGTAGCCTAGCGCAGATCCTTTCAAAGGAAACGAAACGTAAGAAATCGAAATGGGTGGTCTTTATAGGCCAGCACGTCAATGGCGGTTTGCGCCAAATTGTGACGAAGGATGGCGAGCTTGCCCTGACCCGTATCACGCCGATTGTTGATTCTGACATTGATCCGGGGCTTTGGGCTAATGAAGTTTCGCAAGAATTCACCGCAACAATGAGCTATCTATCTCGCTTTGGTTACGCGCAAGAAGACGGGCTAGATGTGATTATTATTGCAAACCCAGAGGCGACGCAAGCTCTGGAAGCGATGATAACGGCTTCTTGTTATTTAACAGTATTAAGCGCCGCAGATGCGGCTAAGAAATTGTCATTGCGTATCGGTATGCAAGAAGATTTACGCTTAGCTGATCCTTTGCATGTTGCTTGGTCTGGGCGCAAAGTTGCGCTTGATTTACCATTGCGCTCGCAAGGCTTGGATAAAGTTATGCAGCCGCGTCAAGCGGCGAGTGTGTTTATGTTCTTGGCGACGGTCGCATTTATCGGGGCTATATATTTTGTATCGATTACAGGCCAGCGTTTGTACCAAGTAGAGGCCGATATTAAGCTTGCGGAAGATCAACATTTACAGGTTGAGAACTTGTATCGACGTGAAGTTGAAAGTAAGAAGAAGATCGGCATTGATCTCGATAAATTCTTTAATGCTATTAATTTATATAATGAATTATCGAGTGAGAATTTTGATGCTTTGAAATGGGCGAGGGGCGTGGCAGATAGCCTAGGTCACAATATCCGTTTTGATGACTTTGCTATTCGTTTTGTCCCTCATGAGGGCGCGCAAAATAGGCGTGGCCCTAAAAAGAAGGGCTATATTGAGGCGAATATGTCGATGAGCTTTCCGCAAGAGATTGAGATTGAGCGGGGGAACCGCAGTGTGCAAGCACTCCGCTCGCGTTTGGCTGAATCTTTAGGTAGCGATTATGTCGTTACAGTAACTAAGGAGCTACAAGATTTGGCTTCTGTTGATGTGTTCTCTGATGAGGTCGGTTATGACGTTAAAGCCAGAGTGCCAACGAGTGCAGGGCAAGGTGATAAAGACCTTGGCGCCTCGATCATGATTCGAAAGGATGTTAAATAATGTTTTCTGTCCTAGGAACCAAACGTATTATATTTATTTTGCTGCTTATTGGGCTGAATGTCGGTGGTGGATTTGCGTATAAATATATGGATGATAATATTGTGCTCAAAGAGCGCGAGCTTAATTCATTAAAGCGTAAAGTGCGTAACCGGTTTAATGAAGTTAAGAAGGTGCGTGAGCAATTTGTCACTTTACGTGGCCAAGTCGCGGATTATGTTCGCCTAGAGAAAAAGGATTTCTTTAAGGAGCAGGATCGTGATGTATTGCGCGATGTCTTTTATGAGGCGCAAACTAAATCACAAGTACTGCGTGCTAAATATGATGTAAGCCCGTATGCCATTGAAAAAAGCCCACATATTACGCAGCCAACATTGCGTTGGGTAAATAGTCGCGTGAGTTTAAGTATTCAAGCTCTGGATGATATTGACGTCTATAGCTTTATAGATGTTATGAATAGAAAGTTTCCTGGCTATGTTCAGTTCCAATCTCTTAAATTGAGCCGCAGCGAAGCGTTGTCGACGTCAACTCTGAAAGATATTGGTAGCGGTATGCCTATTAGTCTTGTTAACGCAGAAGTGAGCTTTTTATGGCATTCTGTTCCCGAGGAAAAGAAAGAGAAAGAGACAGAGAATTAAAGCTCTTTGGATTAAGGTTTTTATATGAAACAAATAAGTGTAGGACAATATATGTGTGTATTTGCGCATCAAGGCTTTAGCTATATTAAGCGATATTCTTTTTTATCGTTTGCTTTGCTGCTCCTTAATATAACGCCAAGCTATGCTCAGTCTAGTGATGAGGGGTTTTTGGATGACGATGCCTTCGTCGCAATAGAAGATTCTCTCAATAGTGAGGATGTAACGCTACCTAATTTGCTTGAGCTGAAGAAAAATCAACAGCAATCGACTGATGAATTTAACCTTATGCTGCTCGGTGTTGTCGCTGATTTGGATAACGCAGAAGATATCGCCTATGAAAAGCCAGTAATGAAATCATTGTTTTTTAACTTGATGGAATACGCTTTGATACAAGAGGCGCGTCGCGGTTTTGAGGCGCGTTTACCTGGTACAAACAGGAGCTCAACGCAATCGAGAAGCCGTGAGATCCGTGCACGTCGTGACTTAATGCTTGGCGGTATTATTTATACAAGTGCTGATAATTGGTCTGTTTATTTAAATGAGGTACGCATAACCCCTAATCATTTACCTGAAGAAATCCTTGATATTCAGGTTCATAATGACTTTATTCGCCTTAAGTGGTTTGATAAAGGGACGAATACTATTTTTCCTGTGCGCTTGCGTCCTAATCAGCGTTTTAATTTAGATGCACGCCTGTTTTTCCCAGGCTAAACTTAAAAAAAGACTTTTCAATGGTTTTAAATATTCTTGAAACGAACAAGCTTTGCGTTGGCTACCCCGGGGCTGACATTCTCAGTAATGTTGATATTGCACTCAAACATGGAGAAACTGTAGGGCTTATCGGTTTGAATGGCGCAGGTAAAACCACGCTTTTGAAAACTCTATTGGGGCTGCGTAAGAAAAAAAGCGGATCATTTACAATGGATACGAGCTTGCATGCAGCAGGGCAGGGTGAGGCGGCCAATGATGCTATTGCGGCCTTGGCGTATTTACCAGAAAAATTTGAACCGCCTGCTTTTTTGACAGGCTATGAATTTATAGATTTTTCCTTAAAAGTATATGGTCGGCGCATTGCGCGCGATGAGATTAGAAAATCCGTACATGACTTGGCCTTTGACGTGGCCTTTTTAGATAAGAAAGTCTCGTCTTATTCAAAAGGCATGCGTCAGAAGATAGGTTTTCTTGCGACTATTTTAACGGGCTGCTCGTTAATGATATTGGATGAGCCTATGAGCGGGCTTGATCCTTTTTCCCGCAGCTTGGTTAAGGATTTAATTAAGGCTGAGAAAGAAAAAGGCCGTTCTTTTTTAATTAGTAGCCATGTCCTGTCTGATATGGAAGAGATTTGTGAGCGTATTGCGGTGGTCGACCGTGGTCACGTCGCCTTTTTTGGTGAGCCTTCTGCATTTATTGCTCTGCATGAAGGGGATAATTTAGAGCGCTCATTTATGAATTTAATCCTCCATAATCGAAGCGTGTAATTATATTTCTCGGTCTTTTTAGACAGATGGCTTTAATGCGCTTGGCATCACTATCAACTTATTGTACACTAGTGTTTAGTAAATATTGTCTTTTCTACCCCTCATTCAGTGAGATTATCAATGAAAACAAATAGATTTCTTTTAAGCTGCGCAGTTGTGGCTCTTTCCGGTAGCGTGTTATTGCATTGCAAGCCAGCAGCAGCCCAATTATCAGATATGGACTTCATGGCACCGCCTATGGTTGATGATGTGAGTGAAATGCAAATGCCCGAGGGTGGTGAGTTCGTGGAGGTGCCGTCGAATGTGGCGCCTGACCCTGCTACCGATCCTATGTCGTATAATCTTGATATCTCTGAATTTGAAGTGCCTGCGGCGCCGAGCTTGACGCAAGCATCGCCACTTGATGATTCTATACCGAATGTGTCTGTTGAAGAGCTGGCGGTTATAGCTCCACCCGAGCTCGATGCGAATTCATCGCAAGATATAAATAACCTTCCTGATTTTTCAGAGATAGCTATAGAGGCTCCGACTTTTGAAGAGCCCGCCATTGAATTGGCGCCAGAGCCTGTACTTAATGTAGGTAATATTGAAGATCCTATGGTGGTCACTACGCCTGACGTTCCGGACGTATCTGTCACTAAATCTATTCCTGTACCTGTTAAGCCATTATCAGGCGAAAGCACAGGTGGCGTAGAAGCGGGATCAGATTATGATGTTGCGGATAAATATTACAGCTCTGATCGTGGTGTCACTACATCAGACCTTAATGCGCCCATAAAGGCTGACCCTTCGAAAGATCCCGCTCAGAGAATTATAATTATAGACCATATAAGCAAAGCAGGCGACGTAGACTCGCGCTTTGTCGCAGCGCAGCGCGCGCTTGATTTGCGCCGTTATGAATCGGCTCTGCATATGTTTGAATCATTATATAAGGGCAATAAGCGCGACCAACGTATTTTAATGGGACGTGCCGTTGCTCTGCAAATGACAGGACAAGAAGAAAAAGCTGTTCAGGCCTATGAAGAGCTTCTTGATCTCTCTCCTAAAAACCCAAAAGTTTTGGTTAACTTGCTCGGGCTTATTTCTCAGCAATACCCAACTGTAGCGCTTGAGCGCCTTGGGGCTCTTTATGAGAAATTCCCTGGCAATGCAGCGATTGCGGCGCAAATGGGTTTGGCTGAAGCGGGGCTAAATAATTATGAGAGTGCTTTGAAATATATTGGTATTGCAACGTCTTTAGAGCCGGGTAATGCACAGCATTACTTTAATCTGGCGGTTGTTTATGATCATAACCGTGAATATAAAAAAGCGATTGCTCAATATGAGCGTTCTTTAGAAGTGGATTCACTGTCACGCCAAGGCACAATTAAGCGTGATGTGATCTATGATCGTTTGTCCAGACTCCGCCAAATGTAAGTCAGGGCTCTAATGCTGTATTTCCACGTTATAGATGGATTAATCTTATTGAGCCTCTCCATAGTATTGGGGGGGCTTTTCGGCAGTTTTGCCACGGCTTTAATTTATCGTTTGCCTCGTGGAATACCCATCGCCTTTGGTGATAAATCTGCGCAAGGCGGAGACAAGAACGGCGCGGCGCGCTCTTACTGTACGCAGTGTAAGCACCAGTTGTCTTTTTTTGATCTGATTCCCTTTTTATCTTATTTATGTCTACGTGGTCGGTGTCGTTATTGTAAGAAAAGCTATGGTTCAGGCTATTTCTTCGTCGAGCTTAGCTGTATTGTCCTTACTTTGGCGGTGTTATCGACTTTTGGCTTAACGCTTCATGCTGCGATTTTGATTATTACGATCCCTGTGATCTTGGCGCTGTTTGTTATTGATTTAGAGCATCTTATTTTGCCCGATAAGCTGGTCGCGAGTTTGTTGGTTATGGGGCTCGGCGCAAAGCTGCTTATACCTTATTTGTCGGGTGCTTTGCCCGCGAGCGGCATTGTTATGGCGTTTGTTTCTGTGATGATAAATGGTTTAATTTTTGCTACAGTGGCTTGGCTTATCGGGTTTCTCTTTTCAAAAATATTGAAAAAAGATGCTTTAGGTTTGGGGGATGTAAAGTTTTATGCTGCGGCGGGTGTTTGGCTTGGTTTGCCTCTGTTGCCTATATTTATGATGGTCTCAGGTGTTCTCGGGGTGATGCATGGTGGGTATTGCCGTCTTGCACATAAAGACCCGATTTTTCCTTTTGGCCCATCACTTATATTGTCTTTAGTAATATGCTATATTTTTAAAGATATGTTTTTATTGTATTTCTATGAATGATTATAGGGTAAAATTAATAGAGTTTTTACGTTCTCGACATAAGATGATCAAATAAACCTGTTTCATGCAGGGCTAGCAATTTATATAATACGCTCTTACGCGTCCTCATTAGGAGATTTCACTTGGATATTACTCAGCTTCTCGCTTTTTCAATGCAAAATGATGCTTCTGATTTGCATATCAGCGCAAATCAGCCACCTATCGTCCGTGTTTATGGGGAAATGAAACGTGTGAAAATGGATGCGCTCGCAAGCGATGATATTCGTACTATGTTGTTTTCTATTATGACCGAAGAACAACGCGCAGAATATGAGAAAGAATTTGAGATAGATTTCGCGATTTCCTTTGGTGAAAAAGCACGTTTTCGTGTGAACGCCTTTACAACGCGTGAAGGCGCCGCTGCCGTGTTCCGGAGTATCCCATCAGACATCCCGACCATGGAAGAGCTTGAGCTGCCGCCGGTTATGAAGCGTTTTGCTGAGCTTGAAAAAGGGCTTGTTTTGGTGACGGGTCCAACGGGCTCTGGTAAATCAACAACGCTGGCTTCAATGGTTGATCATATTAACAGAACAACCAGCAAGCATATTCTGACGGTTGAAGATCCTGTGGAATTTTTCCACACATCTAAGAAGTCCTTGGTTAATCACCGTGAGGTTGGCACTGATACACATAGCTTTAATCGTGCGCTTAAATCAGCTCTGCGTGAAGACCCTGATGTTATTCTTGTCGGTGAGATGCGTGACCATGAAACCATATCCTTGGCGCTTACGGCTGCTGAAACAGGGCACTTGGTCTTTGGAACGCTACACGCGAACTCAGCCGCCAAAACAATTGACCGTATTATTGACGTGTTTGAATCAGGCGATAAAGAAATGGTTCGTGCGATGCTTTCTGGCTCACTGCAGGGCGTGGTCGCACAAACGCTGCTTAAACGTGCTGACGGCAAAGGCCGTATTGGGGCATTTGAAATTTTAGTGGGTACGAATGCTGTTCGTAACTTGATCCGTGAGAACCAAATCGCGCAAATGTATTCTATGATGCAAACAGGGGCGCGCTATGGCATGGTTACAATGGAAGAGGCGATCGCTAACCTATCAGAAGGGGGCTTGATTTCACGCTCAGAAGCGCGCAAAGCCTTGCTTAAGGCGTCAGACGAAGAAGCGGATTTCGAGGAAGATGAAGAAGCTTATGATCCTTTGTCAGATGGCGCAAGCGATGCTGATGAAGGCGGCGCAGGCGATGGCGATAAGCAAAAAACAGCTGAAGAGGGTTATTCATTTTGAGTGTACCAATTATCTTTAATTACCTTAAAGAAATGGCGGAGCGCAATGCGAGTGACTTATACCTCACGCAGGGCTTTCCACCAGCTATACGCGTTGATGATAACCTTTTTAATATTTCGAGCGAAAAACTTGACGTAAAAGCCCTGAATGAGATTTTAGGCATGGTTTTAACAAACCGTCAACGCCGTGAGTATGAGACCAGTATGGAGCTTAATACATCGTTGGATATGGGGAAATATGGCCGTTTTCGTTTAAATGTGTTTCAGCAAAAACAATCACCTGGTTTAGTCATCAGACGGGTAAAGACAAAAATCCCGAGTTTTGAAGAATTGAAAATTCCCGCTTTACTGAAAGACCTCGCGCTGACAAGGCGGGGCCTTATTTTGGTTACGGGTATGACGGGCTCAGGTAAGTCGACGACTTTAGCCGCGATGCTGAATTATCGTAACTCGGCCAAACCGGGGCATATCGTCACTATTGAAGACCCTATAGAATATTATCATGAGCATCAAAAATGCGTAGTGACGCAGCGTGAAGTGGGCGTGGATACAGAAAACTATGCAACGGCACTTAAAAACGTATTGCGACAAAGACCCGATGTTGTGTTGGTTGGGGAGGCGCGCGACCGAGAAGTTATGGAGCAGGCCCTAGCCACAGCAGAAACCGGACATTTATGCCTGTCGACTTTACACACAAATAATTCTTATCAAGGGATTGAACGTATAGTTAATATGTTCCCTGAAGACCGCCATGATCAAACGCGCGCATCGATCGCGATGAATTTAAAGGCTATTATCTCGCAACGTTTAGTGCCTACTATTGATGGCGGCATGACCGTTGCGATGGAGATTTTGATCAATGAGGGGTTAATTAAAGATCTTATCGAGCAAAATAAAATAGGTAAAATTCGTGAAGTGATAGAGCAAAATATTAATATGGGTATGTGCACTTTTGATCAATCGTTACTGAATTTATACGCGCGCGGAATAATATCAGAAGACGTCGCTGTGGCGCATTCTGATACTTCAAATGATGTGCGTTTGAAGATACAGCAAATGCGTCTTGGTAATACAGAAGTGGGCTTAACGAATCTTGATACATCACGTTTGAAGATTTAGTGGCCTCAATGTCATTGCCTCTATATAAAAGCGGGGCTGTAGCCTCTTTATTATTGCAGTCTTGGTGGTGATTAATTGGAAATATTAAAGAAGAATATCTTTGCTTGCTTAAAGTAGTAAAGTGAAGCAAAATGATATGGTGATTCTGTATATAAACGCGAATCATTCTAGTCAAAATTTTCATATTGATTAGTTCAAAAATTTATTAAGTATTTAAAAAAAAGTGGGTTCTCAAATGTCCTTGAAAAAGCATCCTTTAGTGAAATTATCTTTGGTCGTCACAACGGCTATCATCACGCTTAGCGGTTGTGACTTAGCCAATAATTATACAAAGATAGATCGATCTGCGAATTTAGAAATGCAGGACTATAAAGATGCGATGGCCGCTAGGGAAGTTGATTTGCCTCCTGAATTAGACACTGGCGTTCCGGCTTTATCTAACTATGTGATGTCTGATGTCAGCGACTTCACACCAATGCCGATTGTTTCTGTGTCGTTGAACCAGAATGTACCACTGAGAGATGCTTTATTTGAGCTGACTAAAGAAGCTGGCTATGATATTGAGCTTGACCCAAGAATTAGTGGCTCTGTTATTTTTACCGCGCGTAATAAACCTTTTGATGTTGTCATCGAGCGTATATCTAAAATAGCCGGCTTACGTTATAAAATTGAAGAGCAAACACTTCGTATTGAATTAGATACGCCCTATTCTTCGAGCTACAAAGTTGACTATTTAAACCTTGTGCGGAAAAATAAATCATCTATGTCAACAAATGTCTCTGTTGTTTCGGGGGAAGGGGCTGATACGGGCTCTAAGTTTACAGTATCTTCAATAGGCGAGTTCGATTTCTGGAAAACTTTGGATGAGAACTTAACGCAAATATTAGATGCAAATTCAACTGAAAACACAATGCGTACGGCTTCTGACCCTGCATTGAGCATCTCACAATCAAATAACCCTGTTATTGCCCCTGTATTGGTTGATAGTGTCAGTGATGATCCTAACGCAGAACTAAGCGAAGCGGAATTCGATACGGCCCGTCCAGCACCTTTATTGCGCATCCAGTCTTTACCATCATCCGCTGCTACGGCTAATGCGGTGAGCTTTACACCAAGCTTTACATTGAACAGACAAGCCGGTCTTATTTCAATATTCGCGAATGAAGGTCAGCATGAAAAAGTCAAAGACTATATGACCATTCTTAAGCGCGCGCTTACATCGCAAGTTCTGATCGAAGCTAAAGTTTTACAAGTATCACTGACTGACGAATTTTCAGCGGGTGTTGATTGGAACACAATTGGCGGTATTCTTTCACCAGAGTTGAGTATGTCTCTTTCTAATGCAGCCACTGTTTCCGGTTCTCTCTCTCCTGCAAGCACAACAAACTTTAACTTAAGTTATTCGGGTAACGATTTGAGTGCGGTTGTTGATGCTATTTCTCGCTTTGGTACAGTGCACGCTTTGGCTAGTCCGCGTATGACTGTTCTAAATAATCAAGCTGCGGTTCTGAATGTGGCAGAAAACACGGTTTATTTCGAAGTTGATATTGATACAACAACAGATACGGGCGTTACACAGGTTGACGCGAGCTCGGAAATTCGTACCGTTCCTGAAGGTGTTTTGATTAACGTCCAGCCTTCGATTAACTTGGATACGCGCCAAATATCAATGTCTATTCGTCCAACGATCACACGGATTGAGTCTTTTGTTGAGGATCCTAGCGTACTGCTCTCTGCAGCACAAGCGGCGGCGGCCGGTGCGAATGTCGATGGCATCACATCGCAAGTCCCCGTTGTCAGTGTACAGGAAATGGACTCTATTATTAGCCTTGGCTCAGGCGAAATAGCCATACTGGGCGGCTTACTTGAAGACCGCACAGTTTCACAGCAAAATACAGTGCCCGTACTCGGTGAGTTACCATTATTTGGTGCTATGTTTAGAAACCAATCAGATAGTGTTGAGAAAACTGAGCTTATTATCTTCTTGAAAGCCACGATTGTAGATACGGCAGAGGATACAATTGAGGATGCCGATAGGGATTTTTATCGCCTGTTTTCACAAGATCGCCGCCCCGTTAAATTCTAATTTTTATAATTTAACGGCCCTTTAGGGCAAGGTTATTATCATGACTTTACTTTCTATCCCCTTAGTTGGATATACACTAAAAGCGGCTCTACGTGATCGTCTCATTATGATCATGATTGTCGCTTTTGTGCTTTCTATTTGTATGTCTTTATTTATGGCCTCGGCCGTTGTGACTGAACAAGACATGTTTTCGGCCGTTTTTATGGCCGGCAGTTTGCGTATTTTTGCAGTGATGGGGGTTATTTTATTTGCCTGTTTTCATACACGCCGTTTATTTGAAAACCGCGAAGTAGAATATTTATTATCACGACCTATTTCTCGCCCTGAATTTGTCTTATCCATCGCTTTGTCATTTTCAATTACAGCGCTTTGCTTTACGGCTTTGGCTGCGTTAGCTATTGCCTTTTCTACGCAGCATCCTTCAGCGCTTTCTTTTGTTATATGGTCAGGCAGCTTGGCTGTAGAGCTGTTAATTGTTGTTAATGCGGCTTTGTTCTTTTCCATGGTTATTTCAAGCGCTGCGGGCAGTGCAATGGCCACAATAGGCTTTTATGTTTTTGCGCGTATGATGGGGCAGCTCATTGGTATATCGGATGGTGGTTCATCGCTACCTGGTGGCGAATTGTTGAAATATATTTTTGATTTTATCTCCATGTTTATGCCACGTTTAGATTTATTGACGCAAACGGGCTGGCTTATTTATGGCGTTGATAATATGAGCGAGAGTTTGCTTTCTCTTGCGCATGGCGCGGTGTTTATTCCGGTTATTTTGCTCGCCGCTATATTTGATCTTTTGCGCCGTGAATTTTAATAAAGAAGGGCGCCTTGCATCATGATTAGCAGCACTCGCATGGTTAGCATCTTACTTGTCATCGTTTTCTCTCTACAGATTTTTTTATGGTCGTATACACGCCATATTCAACCAAGCTGGATTAACGTCCCGCCGCCACCAAGTGTCAATGGCGCTGCGGGTATTGGGCTTGGGGATAAGCAATTAGCATATCGCTCTTATGGCATATCAATGCAAAGTCTTGGCGATAAGAATGATAAATCAGCAGCTTTACGCGATTTAAATTATAACATGCTGAGCAAATGGTTTGATGTTTTAGATAGCCTTGATCCGAAATCAAACTTTATGCCGATGATGGTCGCTTATTATTTTGCGTCAACGTCTAACCCAGATCAGCTCGACCCTGTTATTGCTTATTTGCGGCGTGTTGGTTTACGTGATGCGCATGAGCATAAAAAATGGCGTTGGCTTGTGAATGCTATATTCTTTGCTAAGCATAAACAAAATGATTCTGATAAAGCATTGGCTATGGCCTATGAATTATCAGCGCTTGCTGATCAAGGGGTTGAGCTGCCAATTTGGGCTGTAAATATGCCTGCGCTGATTAAGTTAGAGCAGGGGGATAAGCAATCAGCTTACCAAATGACAATACGTATTTTGCAAGATGGGGCGGAAGATATGCACCCTAATGAAGTCAATTTTATGGTTGATTATTTATGTAACAGAATTTTAGATGAGAGTGAATCTGCGCAGCATCCGCTTTGCCAAGGGGATTAGCGCTCGCAGATTACAATATTATAGGCCATCCTGTTTACATCAATAAGTTTGCTAATTACCACCTCTAATATTATATTGAGCTTATGTTTGAAAATATCCGCTTTTCTTTATTTGAGTTAATTGCTTTATTCGGCCTAGTACAGAGTGTTTCTGTCTTGGTGTATATGAGCTTTCGTGCGGGTAATGTGAAGCAGGCGATTTTACCATTTTTATATTTTGGCGTGCTCGGTGGCGCGTTTTACAGTGAATTTGCCCGTATATCGATTGTTGAGTTGCAGGAGGTCTTTGATGTTTTGGCCTTTTTCTTCTGGGGGTTTATTCCAGCATTGAGTGTATTGCTCATTGTGCAATTGGCCCGTATGCCAAAGCTGCCGCATCCGGCCTTTTACCTGTTTTTGATTTTTCCAATTTTGCTGATTGCCGCTTATTTTATTGATGTGCGCTTTATGGATGAAGATAACCAATCTTACTTGCCAATTTTGCATGTTATTTTTGGGACGCTTACCTTGTTGGGATTATGGCTGCGCCGTGATGTGCTCTCCCGCATATATCAAAACACACAAAATGCAGGTCATGAGCGTTATTGGCTTTCTATGGCCTTGATCTTTTTTAATGTGCTATTCCTTGGTGGGGTGTTTTTAGATAGCGTTAATGCTTTTCAAGACGATATGTGGGCTTTGCTGCGTTTAATTTTAGCCAATGTCTTTGTTTACTTAGCTTCAACCAGTCTGTTTCGTATCTACCCGCAGGCCATGTTAAACATGACGCAGGCTAATATAAAGAAACAAGCACATGTCACGCCACTCAATGTCGAAGAGCAAGCACAGTTAGAACGCATTGTTCATTTGTTTGAGACCGAGAAGGTCTATCAAGAAGCTAATTTAACGCGTACAGAGCTCGCTCAGGAGCTTAAAATACCAGAGTCCTCACTATCGCGCATTGTCAGCCTTCACTACGCCAAAAGCGTCCCTCAGCTGATTAACAGCTATCGCGTTAATGATGCGATTTCTTTGATTGAACAGACAGATGTTCCTATTAAGGAAATCGCTATCGAGGCTGGCTTTAGTTCAATTGCGACATTTAACCGTGTCTTCAAAGAACAAACAGGTCAATCGCCTTCGGCTTACCGCAAAGAAGCGCGTTACATTATTCATTAAACTAATCTGAACTCTATGATGCAATCAAGATGCGGAGCGCGTTATCATTCGCGCTGCGCTTAGTTGTGTCACATAAATATAGAGCGATCATATAGCGCAACAAAAAAGGCCGCATCATATAATGACGCGGCCTTAAAATATTAATGTCGAAATTTAAGCGTATCTAAATTAACCTGCGGCTTCTTCAGATGGCTTTGTTTCTTCGATCAACTCACCAGTTTCTTGATTAACGCGCTTCATAGAAAGCTTGTGCTTACCGCGGTCATCAATGTTCAGCAAGATAACTTTAACTGAATCACCTTCGTTGATTACATCAGTAACTTTAGCAACACGACGATTTTCTAGCTCAGAGATGTGAACAAGGCCATCACGGTTCATAAAGTTAACAAACGCACCAAAATCAACAACCTTAACGACTTTACCTTCGTAGATGGCGCCTATTTCAGGGTCATCAGTAATGCCGCGGATAATGCCGATTGCTTTTTCGATTGAGTCCAAGTCAGGCGCCGCAACTTTAATCGTGCCATCGTCTTCAATGTCGATTTTAGTGCCTGTTGTTTCGATGATCTCACGAATGATTTTACCGCCAGTACCAATCACGTCACGGATTTTGTCCGTTGGAATTGTGATTGTTTTGATTTGCGGTGCGTATTCAGAAAGACCTGAACGCGCTGTTGAAATCGCTTTTTCCATTTCTTGAAGAATGTGTAGACGACCATCTTTAGCTTGGCTAAGGGCGATCTTCATGATTTCTTCTGTAATAGACGTGATTTTGATGTCCATTTGAAGTGATGTAATACCGTTTTCAGTACCAGCCACTTTAAAGTCCATGTCACCTAAGTGATCTTCATCGCCAAGGATGTCAGAAAGAACGGCAAAATCATCGCCTTCTTTAATTAAGCCCATAGCAATACCAGCAACAGGGCTAGTTAGCGGAACGCCTGCATCCATAAGAGCAAGTGATGCGCCACAAACTGAGGCCATTGAAGATGAACCGTTTGATTCAGTGATTTCCGATACCGCACGCATTGTGTAAGGGAAGTCTTCACGGCTTGGAAGTAGTGGGTGGACAGCGCGCCAAGCGAGCTTACCATGACCAACTTCACGACGACCAGTGAAACCCATGCGACCACATTCGCCAACCGAGTATGGTGGGAAGTTGTAATGGAGCATGAAGCTTTCTTTATATTCGCCAGCAAGCGCATCAATCATTTGCTCATCAGTGCCTGTACCCAATGTTGCAACAACTAGAGCTTGTGTTTCACCACGTGTGAACAAAGCGGAGCCGTGCGCACGGGGTAGAATACCAACTTCAGCAACGATAGGGCGAATATCAGCGCCTTTACGACCATCAATACGGCCACCCGTTTTGATGATTTGACCACGAACAACATCAGCTTCAGCTGATTTGAACTTAGCAACAACGATTTCAGCGCCAATGCCGGCTTCTTCATCAGTGAATTTCTCGACAGCTTTGTCACGAATAGCGCTGACCTTACCTTGGCGATCAAGTTTGATTTGCTCTTTATAAGCATCAGCAAGCTCAGTTGCGTATTCTGCTTTAAGGGCTTTGGCCATTTTAGTGATGGCGGCATCTTCTTCTTTGATGTCCCATGGCTCTTTAGCGCCCATTTCAGCAAGATCGATAATGGCGTTAATGACAGGTTGGAAACCTTTCCAGCCAAACATTACAGCGTCAAGCATAACGTCTTCTGAAAGCTGTTCAGCTTCAGATTCAACCATCAACACGCCTTGTGGCGTACCAGCGACAACAAGGTCAAGTGCGCTGTCTTTCATTTGGTCTAGGGTTGGGTTCAGAACAAATTCGCCATCAATCATACCAACGCGTGCGCCGCCAATTGGGCCCATAAATGGAATGCCTGAAAGTGTAAGTGCAGCAGATGCACCAATTAGCGCAACCATATCAGGGTCGTTAATCATGTCATGCGCCACAACTGTACATACAACCTGAACTTCGTTGAGGAAGCCTTTAGGGAATAATGGACGGATAGGACGGTCAATAAGACGTGATGTCAGAGTTTCTTTTTCAGAAGGGCGTGCTTCACGTTTGAAGAAGCCACCAGGGATTTTGCCCGCAGCGTATGCTTTTTCAATGTAATGCACAGAAAGTGGGAAGAAATCTTGGCCATCAGCCACAGATTTTTTAGCTGTAACGGCACAAAGTACAGATGTACCACCCAATGTTGCGATTACGCAACCATCAGCTTGGCGTGCAACTTTGCCTGTTTCCAGTACAAGTTTTTGTCCTGCAAAGTCAATTTCTTTGCGGTAGATATTAAACATATAGTATTTCCTTTTAATAATTAAACAATTGTAAGGAAAAGGTTTTTTTGATGATTAGCTTCGGTGGACAGCTGACGACAGCAGAATATTTCAGTGTGTGTGTGCGGGGAGAAAGACCCCGCTGCCGTCAGCCGTCAACCGCAACGTATCAAAACTAAACCTTTTCCATGGCTATATTTCGCATTTATAGCGTTCTTTGTCAAAGAAATTTAGTAAGAAACTGTTATTAATGGATATAATCTTTGCTAAAGAAATGCTATATATTATAAGCTTTTAGATATGCTCCACCTTGAACCAGATATAGAGGACACCCATGACACAAAAACTTATTTTACTTCGCCACGGTCAATCACAATGGAATCTTGAGAATCGGTTTACAGGGTTCACGGATGTTGACCTTACGGAATTGGGCGAAGAAGAGGCGCGCAAAGCAGGGCAGTTACTGGCTGAAGCGGGTATAAAGATTGATAAAGTTTTCTCCTCAACGCAGATTCGGGCCAATAGAACGGCTAAAATTGCTTTGGACGAAGCAGGGCAAAGCGCGCTTTATGATGATATGACTCGTCATGATGATTTACGTGAGCGCGATTACGGCGATTTAACAGGTCTAAACAAAGATGAAACCCGCGAAAAATACGGTGACGAACAAGTCCATATCTGGCGTCGTTCTTACGACGTGCCGCCTCCTGGTGGGGAATGCTTAAAAGACGTCGTTGAAAAACGCGTGCGCCCGTATTTTGATAAAGAAATTCAGCCGCTTCTTGATAAAGGCGAGACTGTTCTAATGGCTGCACATGGTAACTCATTGCGCGCGACTTTAATTATTCTGGGCGCAGAAACACCAGAAAGCATTAACGCAGCCGAAATGCCGACAGGGGTGCCTTTAGTCTTTGAACTTGAAGACGGCAAAATTACAAAGCGTTATTTCTTAGGCGCTTAAATTAGGCGCTTAAATAAATACACAAAATAGAGGGCAAGATAGATGACACTGAGTAAATTAGCATCACTCTGTACTGATTTCATGAATGCTGCAGACTTTCCTATACCTATGCGCTGCGGCTTAGCATATGATATTGAAGACGCGATGACAGAGGTTGAAAATAAAACTATGCTGAGCTTTATGCCTGTGGCAGTCGGTGGTGATCTTGATCAAGCCGCAATCAGCTTGGCTGAAATTTTCGCGACGGTTGCTTATCGTTTATCAAGGGAAGGTGAAGCAGCAGCTTATATTGATATCACGCAAACAGATGCACAAACAGCGCAAGATCTACGTACAAAATCTGCGCCGAATATGGCTAAATTGGTTGAATTCGCACGCCCTTAAAATCAATGAATAAATAATAAAAAGCCCCTTAATCTTCTGGATTTGAGGGGCTTTGTTTTTGAGGGGCTAGCGTCCAATACTTAACCTGAGCGCCAGAAAAGCTGTTGGATGGCTGTATTTATTGTGGTGGGGGGCGTAGCCATATTTTTTTATGTGATTTAGGTCTAGTTGCGCGAGTCTTTTTTGCGCTTTTAGGGGGCCTTTTTTGAGGGCGCCTATCGTGTCGAGCTGCGTGGCAGCGCTAAGGGCCAAAGCTTCTACCGCTTGCGGGACGAGCGTTTTATCACCTGAGAGCATGGCATCCTTACTAATCAGTTCAGAGGGCAGCATCACAATGTCATGCTGTGCATGAAAGGGAATGGCGCGCAATATGCCTGCGATTCCACAAGCGCGGCCTAGGGCCATACGCTGTGTATCAGGCAGGTCTTGGTCGCAAATTAAGGCTGTGATCTCTAATAAAGGAGCATTTGTATTATCCAAATAAGCCAGTAGCCCCTCTATGTTTTGTGGTTGAATGTCTTCAAGGTCAAACTCACGACCGAGCAATATTTGATCAAAAAGAGCATAGGGGATTTCGAAGTCAGTGATGGCTTTAGCCAGTTCAGGCAATAAAGGGTGATCATCAAGGCTGCGTTTTTGTTCTGTGGGCATAGCGTAAATCATACGCAAAGCTTCGCGCCACCAAACAAGGCGTATCAGGCCTAAGGTCGTATCGGTCACAACTTCACGGGTTTTGGCTATTTCATAGTTAAAGGCATAAAGCGCCCAGAGACCACGCTTCATCGCGGCGGTCTTGGCAAATAGGCTGATTAAATAGCGATTATGATCATGTTGATTGACGCTGTGGTTACAATAGCGCTCTGAAGTAATGTTTTTTTGCATGTTTTCAATGTTTTCTCTGTGATCGCTCTTGTCAAAATTATCAGGCAATGTATCCTCATTCTTATATTTTTGACAATGCAAAAATAAATAGACAAAATTAAAGGATTAAAACCATGACATTCGAATTGCCAGCATTACCTTTCGCCTATGATGCGCTAGAGCCACATATGAGCAAAGAAACATTTGAGTATCACCATGACAAACACCACGCCGCTTACGTTGCTAAAGGCAACGAGCTTTTAGAAGGTAGTGGCCTTGAAAAGCTGCCTTTAGAAGAAATCATCATGGCGTGCGCCAATGATAAAGCAAAAGCAGGCTTGTTTAACAATGCAGCGCAACACTGGAATCACAGCTTTTTTTGGAATTGCCTTAGCCCTAATGGCGGTCATAGCACATTAAGCAGCGACCTTGGCGCTAAAATCACAGATGCTTTTGGCAGCTATGATGCGTTTAAAGAAAAATTCGTTGCGCTTTGCGTTGGTCAATTCGGCTCTGGCTGGGGCTGGCTTGTCATGGATAACGCCAGCGGCAAGTTGGAACTTATCAGCACATCTAATGCAGGCGTGCCCTTTACTGACGGCAAAACACCGCTTTTGACTTGTGATGTTTGGGAACATGCGTATTACATTGATTACCGCAATGCACGCCCTGTATTTGTTGGCGCATTCTTGGATCACATGGTTAACTGGGCTTTCGTTGAAAGCTTAATTGCTAAAGGTCCATTAGAAATAGCCGCTTAAACCACGTGGGCTATATATAGACAATTTGAAGCGCCTTATCTGCACATCAGATAGGGCGCTTTTTATATAAGCGCTTTGATGGGCAAAAATTACCCATTTTTTTCTCCCTATTGATTGTGCTATAATTAATCGTGACAATGAATACCAAGCAATATCGACCAATACCAACAACCAAAGGCAGAATGCCCGTCTGATTTACAAGACGAAAAACAGGAGAGAATCTCATGGCTTTAGTAATAGACTTAAAACCCCACGAAAAAATACTGATCGGCGAAGCGGTTATCACGAATGATAAGCAGCGTACACGCATGCATATTGCGGGTGATGCGCCAATTTTACGGGAAAAAGATGTAATGCAAGAAGACGAAGCGGTGACGCCCTGTCAGCGCATTTATTTCCTTATTCAGTGCATGTATCTGGCGCGTAAGCCGGAACTATATTTCGACAAATTTTATCGCGACGCCAATGCAATTAAGGCTGCAGCGCCGTCAACAGCGATGTTCTTTTTAAATATCACTAATTTTATTTTGAAAGAGAACTTCTATAAAGCCCTCAAGCAAGCCAAAGAATTAGTGGCTTTTGAGCGTGACCTTATGGGGAAGGCCGATGCGGAGATGAGCGACGCTGCGCCGAGCATGGAAGAGGCGCTTGATGAGTAACAACCCCTATGCCACAGCCGCGGGCGCCTATGGCAAAAACGCCAAGACTATATCGGGTGATCAACGAGAGATCGAAGCGCGGGTTTTGGTGAAATCAGCCAATGCGTTAGAAGATATAAAAGCCAATTGGGCGGATGATCAAAAATGGAACGGTCTTGATAAGGGCAAAATACTCGAAGATTGCTTGCTCTATAACCGCAATATATGGCTGCTTTTTTATGATGCGGCCGTTGAAAACCCTGCAGATCAAAGCGCAAAACGCTCACAAGCGCTGCGCAATAATATCGTCAATCTAGCTAACTATATCTTTAAACGCGAAGTCGAAATTCTTGACCGCAAAGATGTCTCTATGCTTGAGAGCATTATCAATATAAACCGCGAAATATCAGCGGGTTTGTTGGTTAAACATAGCTAGATACTTTTTAACCTTGACTATATGAGCCCAGTCTTTTTATCGCTTTTATATCTTTGAACATACGAACTGGCTTGTTATACCATGTGTCGGGCGTGCTATATTTTGGACAGACATCTACTATTTCTTGGGCTAAATCTGCCGATTTTTTGAATGAATCTGCGAGAGTATCGAAGCCATTATCACGGGCGTACTTAGAAAAAGCACGTAAGTCGGTTGTCGCGACCCCAGTAATTACTTGTGCGGCAGCTTCTATCTCTGAGCGTTCCGAGTTTTCACCCGAGATAGTCCATAGGGTCGATAGGAAACCTTTTCCAGGGTTTAAAATTGTTGTGTTATTCTTTTCATGAGCATCAGCTAACTCCTTTAATACGCGTTCTGTTTTTTCGTTTACTGGTTTAGTCATCGATTTTTCCTACTTATAAATGGCGTTCATTCTGAGGAGCACTATAGCTGTAAAGTTATGGAAAGTCAATGGTTTTTAATTAGTCACATTCTTCCTGTTAGCGAAGGGGTGTTCTATGCTAGGGTCTTGGCGAATTTAAATCTCACTAATGAAGGGTTTCCCACATGCAGAAAAAAGAGCTAAATACATATCGCTACGGTAAAGAGGGCGCGCCAGAGAGCTTGGTTATATTTTTGCACGGTTATGGCTCGAACGGTCAGGATCTGATTTCGATTGCGCTTGATTGGGAAGAAGGCTTACCTAATACGTTGTTCGTATCCCCAGATGCACCATTTCAATGTGAAATGTCGGCTTTAGGCTTTCAATGGTTTTCATTAGAAGATCGCCGCGATGACGTTATGCTCGCGAATATTGAGGTCGCAGCGCCGATTTTAGAAGCGTATATAGCGCAATGCTCTAAGACATATAATGTTCCTTATAATAAAATTGCTCTGGTCGGCTTTTCACAAGGCACGATGATGTCGCTTTATAGCGCACCGCGTCTGTCTGAAACGGTTGCGGGCGTATTGGGCTATTCAGGGGCATTGCTTGATGGCAAGTCTTTAAGCGATAAGCCTGAGCGCTTTAAAAAATTCCCTATTAATCTTCGTCATGGCAGCGCCGATGATGTTGTGCCTGTTGAGGCTTTTGAGCAAGCGCAAGCGCAGCTTAAGGCGGCAGGCTATGACGTTGAAGGGCATGTAACGCCTGGTTTGGGCCATGGTATTGACCAAGAATCCGTCAGTGAAGGCTTAAGGTTTTTACAAAAAATACTGTAAGTAACCCACTATATACCAAAACTCTAATATCTATATGATCCTATTTTTAGGCATGTTTTCGCATGGGCTGAGGTTGTCCACAGCTGTGGATTTTTGTTATCCACGCTATTCTGTGTTATAATTCAGTATATTAAGGTTTTTATTCACCGTTATCCACAAAGTTATCAACAATAGGATGAGGCGAGATGAAGAATCGGATATACTGGTTAAAGTAGTAAGGCGCGTTCGCGACTATATGCTATAGCCATAGGAGGATGAAGTATGACCATTAAGGACAACGGAAATCAATTCGGCGAAATCATAGGGCAGAGCCCCGGGCAGGGGCTGGATTTACTGCAGAGTATGCCTGCTTATATGAGGGATATAAATTACCATACTCCCTTAGAGCAATGTCCCGCACTTATCCTTAACGCGGATTTCAGACCCCTTAGTTATTATCCATTATCCATATGGCCTTGGCATGAAGCAGTTAAGGCCATTTTTCGTGGCACGGTGAATGTTATCTCGGAATATGAACGGGTTATTCGATCGCCGAATGAACAAATGCGCTTGCCAAGCGTTTTGGTATTAAAAGACTATGTTAAAATTAATCGCAAGCCTGTCTTCACAAGGTTTAACCTGTTCTTGCGGGATAAATGGTCTTGCCAATATTGCGGTAAAGAATATAAGTCCCATGATTTAACCTTTGATCATGTTATCCCACGGGCTCTGGGCGGCCGTACCAATTGGCAAAATATTGTCGCCGCTTGTCAGCCCTGTAATTTGAAAAAAGGCAGTAAATTGCCGCGTGAATGTAATATGTTTCCATTTCGAGACCCCGTGCAGCCCAGCCTAGCACAGCTGCAAGAATGCGGCCGCCATTTTCCGCCAAGCTTCTTGCATGAAAGTTGGGGGGATTATCTGTATTGGGATACCGAACTTGATTTGGATGAGTAATAACCCTGCCGCCCATGACATGTTTCTATGTGATGTTTAAGAAAATTTAAGATATCCCCTCTATGATGTAACCATATAAGGTCTTTATAAGGAGCGCCGATGAGTAGATATAACCATTTAGTCGATATTTTAGTCAGCGATCGTGTAAGCGGCGCAACGCTTAGCGTTGATGAAAGTATTGATAGGACAATTAAAGAGATGGACTTTGCACTTGAGGAGCTCTCTGAGGGGGAATGGAATGGTATGGCTATCAAAGATGCCTCACAGATGGCACATCATTACGAGGCGGCTTTGAAACCGATTTTACAGGCAAGCGCCGCTATACTTAATACTGTTTCTCAGAATAAAAAAGGATGGGAGACACTAAGTGTTGCGTTTGAAGAGCGGGCTGCTTTGGGTGGTCAAACGACATTAAAGCTTCAAGACCACGAAGCTAACTTATCAAAAGCAGTTCATAACTGGCTTGATGCCGTGGATCAAACACCATGCGCTGCAGAAATAGGGAAACCTTTAGCTGTTAACTGTGCCGCGCGCGGAGAAGGGGCGCTTAACCATCTGGCTGATGTGTTATCCCTTACCAATCAAGGCTGGGAACCAAAAGCTTTTATTAAAGACAGCGACGCACAAGATATTGTCGCGAAATCTATAATAAAATTAAATGGGGCTTTGACGTAGAGGCTGTAAATGAAGCGCTCGATAATTAGGACTATCTTAACCTTAATATCGTAGGGTGGCTGAAACTAAACTGAATTGAATTACAGGATATTGATATGAGCATGAGTAAATTAGAAGTCCTTCCTGAGGCGGTATTGAATGCAGCATTAAATGCAAATCCTTACGTACAGGAAATTAATGCAATTATGGGGTCGGGCCAAGAGCTTGACCAAGTTGATGCTCTGCTCGATCGGATGGATAAGAAGCTCACTCAGACTAATGATAATTTGCGAGAGCAATCATATCCCAAAAGCGATGCAACTGTAATGCGCACGCATTTTGACGCTACGGCGGCAAATGCAGAACAGACGATTGGCAAGATTCATGATGTTGAAGTCGGTTTGGTCTATTTGCACGGAGTTGTTAGTGATAATGACGCGGATGAGCAATCTAGTCGGCTAAATGCTGTTGTGCAGGGCGCTCGCCTTGCGGATACAGAACGCGGCTTTTGCCCAACTTTATCTACATTATTAGAGAATAAACGCCAAGAAGGTTTTTCTGCAGATTCGAAAAACAATATCACAATTGTATAGAGCGTCTATCTAGACTAAAAACAGAATAAGAAAAAGCCTTGCTGAATTATACAGCAAGGCTTTTATTATATGTATTGAGAAGCATTTTAATGCTTGTCTAATTTATTCAGCGCTAGCTTCTTCAGCTGGTGCTTCAACAGCAGGCTCTTCAGCTGGTGTTGCTGCGGCTTCAGCGGCAGCTTCTTCTGCAGCTTTAGCTTTTTCAGCTTTTTCTTCTAGGCGCGCTTGTTCTTTAGCTTTAGGAAGAGCTTTTGCAATGCTTACTTTTTGAGTAGGCATATCAGCAAGACCGGCTTTACCAAGGAACATACCTACGCGGTAAGACGCTTGTGCGCCTTGACCTAGCCAATATGTAACGCGCTCTTCGTTCAAAACAACGCGCTTTTCGTCATCTTTTGGAAGAAGTGGGTTATATGTACCTAATTTTTCGATGTAACGGCCATCACGTGGCATGCGGCTATCACAAGCTACAATGCTGTAAGATGGGCGATTTTTACGGCCTCTACGTGCCAAACGAATTTTAACTGCCATGATATTTTTCCTTATAATTTATCGTTAGTGTTAATTGTAATAGTTCGTCTTGTTTCGTGTTGTTTAGTCTTTGTCGTTAATGCCTTTGTCGTTAATGCGTATTGATCTTATCTCTTATTCTTTTTGCGGTTTTTCTTGGTTCCGCCATGCCCGCCAAGTGCAGGTAGGCCGCCAGGGCCATTGCCCATACCGCCGCCTAAACCGGGCATATTGCCGCCAAGGCCAGGCATAACAGCGCCCGTTGCAAAAGGGTTAGCGCCAAGTGGAGAGGCATTTTTCATTGCCGCGCCATCGTTTTCGCTTTCCATTTGCGCCATAAGCGCTTTGACCGCTTCTGGGTCATCCATATCAACGCCGCTTAAATCCATGCCTTCCATTGCATCGAGCATCGCTGCGTCTTTACCACCCATAAGGGATTTCATTTGTTTCATCATGCCGCCCATGCCCATCTTTTTCATGCGCTTCATGGCTTTTTCCATTTGCTGATGCTGCTTGATAAGACGGTTTATTTCTTGGACGGTTGCGCCAGAACCTGCGGCAATACGTTTTTTGCGTGATGCGTTAAGCAGTACAGGTTTTGCGCGCTCATCTTTGGTCATGGATTGGATCATCGCTTCTTGTCTTTTTAAGACGGTATCATCCATATTGGCTTTATCGATTTGATCGGCAAATTTACTAATGCCCGGCATTAATTTGAGCATAGAGCTCATGCCGCCCATTTTTTTCATTTGCTGGAATTGATCAAGCATGTCGTTAAAGTCAAATTTGCCTTTTTGGAACTGCTTGGCCATATTGGCGGCCTTGTCTTGATCCATCGTCTCAACGGCGCGCTCAACAAGGGAGACAACATCACCCATGCCCAAAATACGGCCAACGATACGGTCAGGATGGAAGGCTTCAATCTCGCTCCATTTTTCGCCTGTACCGATTAATTTAACAGGTTTGCCTGTAACGCCGAGCATAGACATGGCGGCGCCGCCACGTGAATCGCCATCAATACGCGTCAGCATTATGCCTGTAATGCCGATTTTATCATCAAAGGCTTTGGCGGTTAGTACGGCATCTTGGCCCGTCATCGCATCAGCAATTAATAATGTCTCAGTCGGCTTAGCTAATTTTTTAACAGCGGCGACTTCATCCATTAACTCGTCGTCAATGGCAAGACGGCCAGCCGTATCAAGGATGACAACGTCAAAGCCTTCTTTACGGGCAGTGTCTAAAGCGCGCTTTGTAATTTCAAGCGGTGTTTGACCTTTGATAATTTCAAGGGTCGCGGTCTCAGTTTGTTCGCCCAGTGTCGCGAGCTGTTCTTGCGCCGCAGGGCGCTGAACATCAAGCGAGGCCATGAGAACTTTTTTACGATTTTTCTTACGCAGCCAATAAGCAATTTTAGCCGATGATGTGGTTTTACCTGCGCCTTGCAGACCAACCATTAAATAGGCAACAGGCGGAGCGGCTTTTAAATTAAGCTCTGTTTCACCCGCGCCGAGCATATCAATCATCGCATCATTAACGATTTTGACAACTTGCTGCGCAGGGGAGACGGATTTAATTATGTTTTGGCCAACGGCCTGTGCTTTGATTTTTTCGATAAAGGCTTTAACGACGGGGAGGGCAACATCAGCTTCAAGCAAGGCAATGCGAATTTCGCGCATCGCTGCGGTGACATCGTTTTCACTTAAACGGCCGCCTTTACCTAATTTCTCAAATATACCGCCAAGGCGGTCACTTAAACTCTGAAACATATTGTCGTTCCTAAATAATCGTATCTCATAAGTAATACAACCACAGTGAGCGAATTGTCGCCGACTACGGGGTATCCTTGATAATCAATGGACACAGATTCATGGCGGTGCTATGAAAGTGTGGTATGTGCAATGAGTGTTTATAAGGATTTATAGAATAATGTCAACTCAATTCATAAAAATGCACGGCCTAGGTAATGACTTCGCAATATTTGATGCGCGTAAGGCTGCTTTGCCTGAGTTAGATATTCCCGCTTTATCGAACCGTAAGACAGGTATTGGCTTTGACCAGATGGCTGTGCTGCGTATATCCGATAAAGCTGAGTGCGTAATGGATATCTATAATGGCGATGGCAGCCGCGTTGGGGCATGCGGTAACATGACGCGCTGCGTGGCGGATATTCTGATTAAAGAAAGCGGCAAAGAGGCAGTAACCATCCAAACCGATGCGGGACTTCTGGAGTGTAGAGTAAGTGATAAGCAAGCGGGTTGGATTAGTGTTGATATGGGCGTCCCTAAACTGGATTGGCACGCGATACCCCTGGCGTATGAATGTGATAGCGCGTCAGTCCCTATAGATGTTGATGGTTATACCCAGCCCTTCACCGTCAATGTCGGTAATCCCCATGCTGTATTCTTTGTTGAGGATGTCGAGGGCGTTAAGCTTGAAACCATTGGCCCGCGCATTGAAACTCATGATATGT
Organism: uncultured Micavibrio sp.; assembly: GCA_963977125.1. Taxonomy (GTDB): domain Bacteria; phylum Pseudomonadota; class Alphaproteobacteria; order Micavibrionales; family Micavibrionaceae; genus UBA2705. The sequence goes on along the minus strand of CAXBNJ010000002.1, from coordinate 68,523 downwards.
TCCCTGAGCGCATTAATGTTGAATTCGCACAGATCATTGACCCACAAAATATTCGCATGCGTGTGTGGGAGCGCGGTACAGGTGTAACAGAGGCCTGCGGTACAGGTGCTTGCGCGACACTGATCGCTGCGGCATCAAAAGATTTGTCCGCGCGTAGTGCTTATATACAGCTTGATGGTGGAGCGCTGCACATAGAATGGCGCGAAGATGATGATCATATTATTATGAGTGGGCCTGTGGAGTATGTTTTTGAAGGCAAGCTATAGATGTTCAGGGGCGCAGCTTTTAGGGGCTTTGCGATGTGGCGTGTGATCTTATGCCTTACGGCTGTCTTAGCCATGTTATTAGGCTTATTAAAAAAGTTGACTTAGCATATCATATTTTATATGTTAAGTTTATATTTCATAATTATACGGGGGTGAGATGGCCATTTTTGTTACAGAACACTATTCTGAACTGGATTTGCAGAGAGAGTTTAATTGGCTTAAAAATAACGCTATTGGCTCTGATATAACGCATATGGTCGTGGTGAATTATTTTAAAACTGGAACCGTTAGTCGTTCGGAAGATTTTGTTCTACAAGGTAGGCTTACGGATGAGCAGATTCAGGATGCCGGCTTCTTGCTGTCAAAATTTAATGTATTGCACTACCCCAGTAAACACCAATCTGTGACCAGTATTTATGATCTCAGAGCAGATAATTTTGAGAAAGCCGCCATATCCTTTGCACGACTTGAGCGAAATTAACTAATTTTCTTGCCTTTTTTGCCCTGAATATGTCATAAACCTAGCCATGTCTAAAGCACCAGAAATAGTTACCTTCGGCTGCCGTCTGAACACTTACGAAAGTGAAGTGATGCGCGCCCATGCGCAAAACGCGAAGATGGAAGATGTTATTATCTTTAACACCTGCGCGGTGACCAAGGAAGCCGAGCGCCAAGCGCGCCAAGCCATCCGTAAAGCGCGCCGTAAGAACCCTGATGCACAAATTATCGTTACAGGCTGCGCTGCGCAAATTGACCCTGAAGGGTTTGGCGCTATGGTGGAGGTTGATAAGGTTATTGGTAATGACCAAAAGCTCAAAGCGGAGAGCTGGGGGACTGAGGGCGGTGAGAAGGTTCAGGTTAATGACATCATGTCCGTGACAGAGACCGCTTCGCATCTGATAGAAGGCTTTGAAGGGCGCGCTCGTGCGTTTATCCAAGTGCAAAATGGCTGTGATCATCGCTGTACCTTTTGTATTATCCCTTATGGCCGTGGTAATTCACGTTCTGTGCCGATTGGCGTCATAGCGGAACAGACACAGAAATTAGTCGAGAGCGGTTATAATGAGATCGTCTTTACGGGGGTTGATGTAACCTCCTATGGCGCTGACCTGCCGGGCAAACCAGCGCTGGGGCAAATGATTAGACGGGTATTGGCTTTAGTGCCTGATTTAAAACGCCTGCGCCTTTCGTCACTAGACCCCGTAGAGATTGATGATGACCTCTGGCGCTTAATTGGTGAAGAGCCACGTTTAATGCCGCATCTGCATATGAGCTTACAAGCGGGCGATGATATGGTGCTCAAACGCATGAAGCGCCGCCATCTTCGTGATGATGCGATTGCTATGGCTAAGCGCGCCCGTGATTTGCGCCCTGATATTGTCTTTGGCGCGGATATTATTGCTGGTTTCCCTACGGAGACTGATGAGATGTTTGAAAATACCGTTAGAATCGTTGATGAATGCGATTTAACATTCTTGCATGTCTTCCCATACTCAGAGCGCGACGGTACGCCCGCGGCAAAAATGCCGCAAGTCGATCATAAATTACGCAAAGAGCGCGCCGCTATATTGCGCAAAATGGGGGAGCGTAAGGTTACAGAGTTTTTAACCAAGCATTTAAACTCCCGCCGTCAAATTATTGTCGAAGCGGGTGGTATTGGCCGCACAGAGCATTTTGCGCCTGTTAAGCTTGATAAAGAATTAGAACAAGGTACACTCGCTTTTGTACAAATTGGTGCAATGATTGAGAATAACATGTTGGTTGGTCAAGTTATCGAAGCGTAAAGACGCAAGACAAAGCTTAATCGACCCGACGATATAGAAGAGGCTTAAACCATGGCTTTCTGGCGAAAAAAGAAAAAGACAGAAGAAACGAGCATTAATGATGCGCCTTTGCCGCAAGGTGAGGTCGTGGAGGCTGTTGAAGAAACTATTGATGCCGTTGAGGCTGCTGTTGAGGTTATCGCCGACACCGCCGCCGAGCTAGCTGAAGAGATGAGTACTGCGCCAGAAGAAGAGGCAGAAGAAATACCAGAAAATATAGAGGTGGAAGCGCCAGAAGAGACGCCGATACTTGTTGAGGCTTATAAAAGTTTAGACGCGCTGGGTGATGAAGCTGAAAGTGAAGATGAAGCTGAAAAAACGGGCTGGATTTCACGTTTAAGCGGCGGCCTATCTAAATCATCACAAAAAATTGGTCAGGGGCTTGGTGATTTAATTTCGAAGAAAAAACTCGACCATGAAACCCTCGAAGCGCTTGAAGATATTTTGATTACAGCCGATCTGGGCCCCGCGCTTGCGGCGCGCCTTGTCGGTGAGCTTGAGAGCGATCGTTTTGGTAAAGATATTACCGAGCAAGAAATCAAAGAATATCTCGCGGATAAAATTACGGCGATTTTGAAACCTTGCGCACGTGGGCTTGAAATGAAAGCGCCAGAAACCACCAATATACAGGGTAAGAAATCACCACGTGTGATTCTTGTTTGCGGCGTTAACGGCGTTGGTAAAACCACAACAATTGGTAAGCTTGCGCATCAAATGCATTTTAAAGCGGGTAAAAAAGTCGCGCTGGGCGCAGCGGATACGTTCCGCGCCGCAGCCGTAGAACAATTGCAAATATGGGCCGAGCGCACAGATAGTGTTTTTGTCTCTAAAGACCAAGGCGCAGATGCCGCTGCGGTCGCGTTTGAATCTTATCAAAAATCAATGGATGAGGGCGCGGATATTCTGATGATTGATACTGCGGGCCGTCTGCATAATAAGCAGCATTTAATGGCGGAGCTTGAAAAGATTATCCGCGTGCTAAAAAAACATGATGAGAACTTGCCCCATGAAGTGCTGTTGGTTCTCGATTCCACCACAGGTCAAAATGCGATCACTCAAGTGGAGACCTTTAAATCTTTGGTTAATGTTACGGGTTTGATTGTCACGAAGCTTGATGGCTCTGCGAAAGGTGGCGTGGTCGTTGCGCTGGCTGAACAATTTGGCTTGCCTGTCTATGCGATTGGCGTGGGTGAAACGGTTGAAGACTTACAGCCTTTCAAACCAGAAGACTATGCCAAGGCGCTCGTTGGATTAGAGCTATAAAACTGTAGCGGGGGCTTTATATGAGCCTGAGCCTTTAAGAAATTATACAATTCTTCTTCTTATTATTGTTAAGCGCTATTGTTGTATTGGGCTGCTCTTGCTGTCTTTGTTTTATGAGCTCTATAGCCTGTATAAGGCGTGGGGGGTAATCTTCACCGAACTCAGAGAAACGGTCTGTGCGCAGAATTTTCCACTTATCGCGTGAGCTATTCCAGTACTCGCGCTGGCCGTACATTTCAGTGACCGTTTCTGCAGCAACGTTAAAAACGGTACGCAGCTGTTCTTTAATATTCGCGGTAAAGTCTGTAACCTCTACGACTTCATCCGATATAACGGTTAGCCGTCCTGATCTTCCGCGCATGAGGCATTCATAGCCCTTTTCGTCTTGTACATATCGGTCGACCTTATAGCCATCTTTGCTTTCAAGTTGATCATTTGCGCCATTTTTAAGCAATAAGCTGGCTTCTTTATAGTTTTTATTGTTGATTAAGTGCATCAAAGATGTCTTGTTGTAATTATCAACAGCGTCAAGGTTTGCGCCGCGTGAAATGAGCACATCGAGAATATCTAGGCTGTTTTCTCTTATTTTATATTCCATGCCTGAACACATCAGTCTTAGCAAAGGTGTCTGCTGAGAGCTGTTTACTGCGTTGATCTGGTCTGGATGTTTATCAAAAAAGTGAGATAAGGCCTCGGCAAGATCCTCAGCTTTTTCTTTTAGGCCAAAATCAATAAAGTCCCAAATATTCTCCATGTCATATTCACGTGGCTTTGACACTTCTTTTATTTCATTTTTTTTGGAGAACATGCTGAGCACCATTTCGCTTACCTATGTTTTATTTTGATTTAAAGTTACGATGTCTAATTTACATATTTTGCAAGGACTGTCAATGCTTTTTCATAACGTCGCGACTTGATCGTCGTTTATTTATAGACATCTTTACAAGGCCGTGCATCTTCACCCATACCGCAATTTTCGCCAAAATTTTGAGCTTTAAATTCATTGCCCGTTATACGGACATCTTGATGTGGATCAATAGTGTCAGCGCACTCTAACCGCCCTATATTTTGAAGCTTTAGCACATAGGGGCCATTAATGCCTGCACGGCGTATTTGCTCACCAGAGAAGTTCACTTTTATAGAGTGGGGCTGGTTTTCAGGTTTTGCGGTAAAGGAAAGGCTAGGATCTTGAATAGGGGAGGCGTATTCAAAAGCCGGGCTTGTCGATATTATAGTCTGACCGTCTGTGCTTTCTAAAGCAGCACGTAACATATACTGCCCCGTACATAACGTTTTAATTGTAACTTTAGCGCTTAAGAGATCAAAGATATGATCACGATTTGTGTCTTTTGGCTTTAACCCTAGGGATGAGAGTTCAAAAGCGGGTGATTTGTCCTGCTTTTGTTCTTGCGCGAATGCGGGGGCACTCATCACAAGTGCCGCGACAAGGCTGCATAGAATAACTGTCTTATTGTTCATCTCTATACTCTCATCATTTTTATTGAATTGGCGACAATTTAAATCCACGAACATCACCGTCATGTTGCTTGAGGAAATCAGCGGCGGATTTTAATTGTGTTTTACTTATTGCGCCCTCAAAGCTCAGGCGTAAAGTTGGGCTTTTTTTGTTATTATCTCTATACGAAACCGTTTTGGCATCGAAATTATATAAGACTGTTTCGTTTATGTCGCATGCGGGCGCGATTTCTGTGATTGAGACAAGGTAATCGCCTTCTTTGATGAATACGCCTGCTGGCGGGGCATTTTTTTTGACGATTGCCGCTTTTATCAAATCTTTAATGGCGTCGGTTGTGTGAACTTGATTTGCCGTGCGTCCATCATTGCTTATTATTGTGGGATCAATGCCCGCTTTAAGTAATTGTTCGACGTATAGCTCATTATCAGCATAGGTTGCGTAGTGTAGCGCAGTCCAACCATCTCTATCCTGCGTATTAAGATCTGCTCCATTATTAATGAGCGTCGTTACGCCAGGGCCGTATCTGCGTGAAGCCGCGATACTCAGCGCGGTACGATTGGTACCCGTTGTAAGGGCGTTGATATCAGCGCCTGCGTCAAGCATGACTGTTAGGCATTTATCATCGCTTTTCCCGGCAGCGAGATGAATGGCTTTCCAGCCATGGGCATTTACTGCATCTATATTGGCGCCAGCGTCAATCAGAGCCTGCATTTTATCCGCTTTACCGAGGCTTATGGCATAGAGTAATGGCGTTGCTAAATCATGCTTCTTCGAAAATTGCAATTCAAGCGTTTCAGGATGTGCCTCGATATATTTCTCTAATTCTTCGAGCGTAGCTTTTGCGATGATCTTAAATATCTTATTTTTACCGAACATAGTTTATGCTTTCTTGTTTATCTAAATAATAGTCGGCAGTTTGAACCCGCATAAATCACCGTTTTCTTGCTGTTTTAAGAATTGAGCGGCCTGTATAAGCTGTTTTTGCGGTGATCGTAGATTAAATTCCTGCACGAATAAGCTTTGACCATCATTATCTTTGCTTTGTGTTGTAATGTTTGCTGCTTCAAAGTTATATATAGATTTTATGGTCATAGCGCAGCTATCCACGTAGTTCATGATAGAGACCATTGTGTCAGATTCTTTTATAAATTGGCCTGCATGGTGCCTAATAAATAGGTTCTTCGTGCTCTTCGCTTCTGCGTATTGTTCAGCTGTTTTGCCCTCTGCGTTAACTATTGTTGTATCTGCATCGGCTTTGAGTAGAAGGCTTATGCCTTTATTTAGCCCTTTTTTTGAGGCGCAGATAAGTGCGGTGTCTGAATCTGCATCTTGGGCATTTAGGTCTGCGCCCGCTTTTATAAGAATTTTAAGGCATTGTAGCTTGTCATTCAAAACGGCCCAGAGCAATGGCGTACTTTTATAGCGGCCATAAGTGGCTTCAAGGCTGTCTGGGCTTTCGGCTAAATAATCTTCGAGCTCTTGTGCATTATCACTATAGATAATATCAAATATAGTTCTCGGTGTTTCTACTTCTACTTCTTCTAAAGCTCCAATCATGACTATTGCTTTCTCTTCGTAGTTTTTGATTCTTCGTTATGAACAGAGTCGCTATTCATATGAAAAATCACCTTAAGCAAGCAGGCTTGTTATGTCAAGTGTTTTGCGCGGCTATTTATGTGCTCACTATGCACGAAGCGATAGGGCGCTCTTGATATTTGGCGCAATCGCGCCATAATGATGTCTTGAATTTATAAAATTTGACCAAATAAACATAAAAGGAGCAGGACGATATGAGTAAAATTAAAGTAAGTAATCCGATTGTTGAGATAGACGGCGATGAAATGACCCGTATTATATGGGACTTCATTAAAACAAAGCTTATTTTGCCTTATGTCGATGTGGACTTGAAATATTATGATTTGTCGATCCAAAAACGTGATGAGACAGATGATCAAATCACGATCGATGCGGCGGACGCGATTAACAAATATGGTGTCGGCGTTAAATGCGCGACAATTACCCCTGATGAAGGGCGCGTTGAAGAATTTGGCCTAAAGAAAATGTGGCGCTCCCCTAATGGTACAATCCGTAACATTATTGGCGGCACAGTATTTCGTGAGCCGATTATTTGTAACAATGTCCCGCGCTATGTCCCTGGGTGGACGCAGCCCATTGTTATTGGCCGTCACGCTTTTGGTGACCAATATCGCGCCACGGATATTAAAATCCCCGGTAAAGGCCGCTTAACCATGACCTTTACGCCTGATGATGGCGGCGAAGCGCAAGAAATGGAAGTGTTTAACTTCCCAAGTTCTGGCGTTGCGATGAGCATGTACAATCTTGATGACAGCATACGCGGCTTTGCCCGTTCAAGCTTTAATTATGGCCTTATGCGTAATTACCCTGTTTATCTTTCAACCAAGAACACCATATTAAAAGCCTATGATGGACGCTTTAAAGATTTATTCGAGGAAGTCTTCCAAGAAGAATTTAAAGAAGCCTTTGATAAAGCGGGCCTCACATACGAGCACCGCCTTATTGATGATATGGTGGCCTGCGCTATTAAGTGGAATGGCGGCTTTGTTTGGGCATGTAAGAATTATGATGGTGATGTGCAATCAGACATCGTCGCGCAAGGCTTTGGCTCACTTGGACTAATGACTTCTGTATTGATGACGCCAGACGGCAAAACCATTGAATCAGAAGCGGCGCACGGTACAGTTACGCGTCACTTCCGCCTACATGAACAGGGCAAAGAAACATCAACAAATCCAATTGCCTCGATCTTTGCATGGACGCAAGGTTTGAAATATCGCGGTAAGTTTGATGATAACCAAGATTTGATCGATTTTGCACAAAAATTGGAAGATGTTTGCGTCGCGACCGTCGAAGCGGGCTTCATGACCAAAGATTTAGCGATATTGGTTGGTAAAGATCAGCCTTACCTCAACACACAAGCTTTCTTGGATAAGATTGTTGAGGGGCTAGATGGCGTGATGAAAGTTGCCGCTTAATAAGCTATAGATTTTCGAATAAATAAGACGAACAAAAAACGTGCAAGGCTTTAAGCTTTGCGCGTTTTTTATTATGGGCTCTAGGTAATTCTCGATCGATTCTTTCTCGGTGATTCTAGTTAAGTTATTGAAAAACAATATATTATGTTGATTTCATTCGGGCTTAGAGGCTTAGAAAAGAAGAATCGAGCAGATTTTCTTAATAAATATGATTTTTGAGCGATTTAAGGCGAGGAAAAACGGTTGGATTTAATGGGCGGATTCACTTACCCACAGCGTAATACGGGCTTTCGTGGCCTTTCTGGGTGCTGTTAAGATTCTGTTAATCTTGCACGGGCAAGGTGGAGTTACAGCGCAAGACAACGGCGCTAAAAGAAAAAGAGAAGAAATATACTTCAAGGGTAATTATTTCAGATCTCTAGATAAACTTTAGGAAAAAAAGCGAGGCCACCATGACTAATCATATAGCAGCTCCAGCAAACCTAAAAACGAATGATAATGCTCACGGCGTAAAAACAGCCGATAGAAACGTCAGCATCGAAGATGAGACTAAAGAGCGCGTTATCCTGCCCCTACCACCACTTGACCTTAAAGACAAAGTGGACATGGAAATTTACGCTCGGTTTATGCGCCACCTCCGTTATGTGCCCAATAGCCGCATGGAAGTAAAAGTGCTCTCTGCGATACAATTCGCAGCTGACATGATGGACTTACCAGATTCACAAGTCGCACGCTGCCTGCTTGATTTAGGTCTGCATGCACCGCGCATCTCATTCCCTGTTGAATTCATAGAATTCGCTGATAATGCCCGCAGCAGAAATATTCAAGATTTCGGCAGCGCAGGCCAAGCGATGCAAGACCTCTATACTCACTGGGATAATATTGGCGAAGATAAGTTTATATCAGCCAAGCGTGATTACAGACTAATTGATGAAGCGGTTATCACTAACGCTTTGTAAGAAGATGGATGGCTAATCGTTATATGATTTTAGCGTCGATGTATTCTTACCCCTAGCGCTTTGATCTCGGCCTGTAATACGGCTTAACAACCCTTGAAAACCTGAACGCTGCTCCGGAGTATACTCTCCGGGCGGCGTTTTGTCTTTGGGGGTGGAGCTCATAATCTCTTGCCAGATATGGGCAGGAATGCTGCCGCCTGTTACATGATCCATTGGGCTGTTATCATCATTACCGAGCCAGACAACGCTGGTCATGTTATCCGTAAAGCCAGCGAACCACGCATCGCGTGAATCTTGTGATGTGCCTGTTTTTCCACGAATATTCATGCCTTCAATTTGCGCCGCGCGCCCTGTGCCATAGGTGACGACATGGGCAAGCATTAGATTTAGGCGTTTAACGGCGCGGCGTTTGGCGACGCGTTGCGCCATTGATTTTTCATCTGCGCGATCATAGAGAACAACGCCGTCTTTAGTTAAAATACGTTTTATGCCGTAAGGCGGGGCTTTGATGCCTTCATTCATTAAAGTGGCATAAGCGGCGCTTAATTCAAGAACAGACATGCCTGAACTGCCAAGGGCGAGGGACATATCACGATTTATTGAGCTGGTAATGCCGAATTTACGGAGTTTCTTTATGATATTACCAATGCCGACATCTTGTGCAAGGCGCACAGTCGCCGTGTTTAACGAGCGGCTTAAGGCATCGTTTAAAGTCACTTCGCCGTAATATTGGCGGTTATAGTTTTCAGGCGCGTAAGCTTCGCCCTCAAGCGATGCATCTAAAATCAAATCATCAGGATTCCAGCCTTGCTCAAGCGCCGTGAGGTAAATAAATGGTTTTAAAGCTGAGCCAGGGGGGCGTAGGGCTTGCGTGGCACGGTTGAATTGGCTTTGGCGGTAATTCACGCCACCAACCATTGCATAGACCGCACCATCGCCCCCAAGGCTAATGGAACCACCTTGAGATAGTTTCTTATCCTCACCGTAGCGTTTTACAGCATTGATCATGGCCAGTTGTGATGCGTTTTGTAAATCGGGATCAAGAGTTGTCTCAATAACGATATGTTGCTCAGGCATACTCAGGATATTGGCCGCTTCACTGATGACCCAATCGACAAAATATCGACCGCTATCAGATTTTATCGGTTTAGGCTGTGGGCGGGTGACGGTAAGGCCGGCTTGCATTTCAATATCGGTTCTTGTGATGTAGCCTTCAGCGAGCATAGCATTTAAGACAACGCGGCCCCGTTTCTGGGCTAGAGCGAGATTATTTGTTGGCGCATAGCGCGAAGGCGCTTTTAAGAGGCCTGCAAGTATGGCGGCTTCCCCTAAGGTTAAATCATGTGCTGATTTATCAAAGTAAGTTAGGGCAGCGGCTTCAATGCCATAGCTGCCTGCACCGAAATAAACACGATTTAAATAGGCGCTGAGAATTTCGTCTTTACTTAAGCTCCGCTCCAGCCATAAAGCCAATAGGGCTTCTTGTACTTTACGTTTCAAGCTGCGTTGATGGCTAAGGAATAGATTTTTGGCGAGTTGCTGGGTAATGGTTGAGCCACCTGCAAGGCGGCCACCTTTGAATATTTTAGTGTATATAGCGCGAGCTATGCCTTTAGGGTCTATGCCAAAATGCGTGTAAAAACGTCGATCTTCAATTGAAATCACAGCAAAGCGCACATAATCGGGCATATCATCTATTTGGATGCTCATACCTTTGAGCTCTCCAATTCGGGCGATTTGCGTATTGTCATTGGCGAGTATCGTAATGGCTGCGCGGCGTTCAAATGCAGCATTTTTAGTAATGTCAGGTAATTCGCGCGCATACCAAACCGTAATGATGATCACGAATAAGGTGAGCCAGAGCCCGAGAACAAAGCCCCATTTTATGAGAGTGCGCATAAGCGAAAGCATTGAGAATCCAGATTTTTTATTGGTTTTTCTGGTTTTCTTTTTTGTTTTTTTTGTCTTTTTCACTGATCCTGTCTCTTTTTTAGGGACGTGACGTGGGACTATTTTGGGTTTCTTTTTGCTCATAGCTGCGTTTAAAGCATATTTTTATTGTTTAGACAAGAAAGATAGCGGCAAGCCCAAGGAAGGCGACAAAGCCAATAACATCTGTAAGCGTGGTCAGGACAACGGTTGATGAGATGGCTGGGTCAGAGCCTAGGCGGTCAAGGGCGATAGGAATGCCTGCGCCGAAAAGACCTGCGACGAATAAGTTAATAATCATCGCCGCGGCAATAACGCCGCCGAGCATGTAATCTTGGAACCAGAAGGTCGCCGCGCAACCAATAAGAAAAGCGAAGATTACGCCGTTTATAAATCCAACCAAAGTTTCTTTCCAAATGATACGTAGCGTATTTGAACCGGAGAGCTCTTTGGTCGCTAGCGCGCGCACGGCAACGGTTAGTGCTTGCGTCCCCGCATTGCCGCCCATTGAAGCAACGATAGGCATTAATATAGCCAGGGCGACTATTTGATTGATGGTTGTTTCAAACATAGCAATCACTAAAGATGCAAACAGGGCGGTGACTAAATTTATAAACAGCCAACGAAAACGTGAACTGGTTGTTGATAATACGGCGCTGTATAAATCATCTGCGCCAACGCCACCAAGCATGAGAAAATCTTCCTCGGCTTCTTCATCGATAACATGGATGACGTCATCAATGGTAATCACACCAATTAGGCGGCCGCTATCATCCACGACAGGGGCTGAAGTAATGTTTTCACGGCGGAATATCCGCGCGACATCTTCTTGGTCTGATTGTGCGTGTATGGCGTGAATGTCATCTAGCGTTAAATCATCAAGTTTTTCTGAACGTTTCGCTTTGATCAGCTTACTTAATGGGATTTCACCAGCGACATGATAAGTTGGCGTAATTACAAAAATGTCGAAGAATTCATCTGGGATCTCATCCCCTGCGGCCCGTAGATAATCGATTGTTTTACCAACGGTCCAAAATTGTGGGATAGCGACAAATTCACGCTGCATTAAACGGCCAGCTGAATCTTCAGGAAAGCCAAGGCCTTCTTTAAGTTCTAAGCGCGTTTTGGCGGAGAGTTGGCGTATGATTTCATCTTGTAGCTCTTCATCGAGCGATATAATTAAATCAAGCGCGTCATCACTATCTAGCGCATCGACGATATTAGCAACGTCAATACTGGGCATAGTTGTGAGGATTTCAGGGCGAATATCGTCATCAATCTCCACATACATATTGGGGTCGAAATCATCACTATGTTGATCTAACAGTGTTTCGCGTTGGTCATTATGAAGTTTTGCGAATAATTCAGCAATATCAGCATTGCTCATCTCGCTGAGCAAGCCTTGCAATGGTTTTCTTGCCTCAGGGCCAGCTTGTAACAGTGCTTTGACGGCTTTAATTTGCGCATCTTGCAGCCCAAATAACGGGTTGCTTGGACCTGTTACGTTGTCATCTGCCTTTACTATGGCATCATCTGGCTGAACACTGCTTGTCAAATTTAAGTCCTAAAGGTGCTGTTTGAATGAATAGATTTTTTGATTTTTCTTGATTTATTATGAGGTTTTATATCAGTTTTTATTAATCTGCGCAACATAATACAGAATAAGCCTTTCTCCATATTACAGAAGAAAGGCTTATTGCATTGTGTTTTTATGCGTTTTTATCGGCTGGTTAAAGCCCTGAATTTAAGCGTCAGGCTTTGCCTTGTTAAAGAGCGTTGGCTGCACGTGTTTATTGCCGACAGCCTGCGCTGCGACCGTGGCCATAGCGGTTAGATTGACAATGCCACGCGTTGATGTGGCTGGCGTCAAAATATTCATCGGTAGGCGCGTACCTAAAATTAAAGGGCCAATTGAAATGCCATCAGTCAGTGACTTGGTTAAGTTTAACCCCACATTTGCCGCATCAAGATTAGGCATGACCAATAAATTGGCATTATCTTTTAGTGTTGAATTTGGCATCATTTCCTTGCGTATCTCTTGACGAAGCGCGACATCAGCATGCATTTCGCCGTCTATTTCAAGGGTCGGGTCTAGCTCTTTAATGATACGACACGCTTCGGCCATTTTCTTACCGCTTTCGCTATCACGGCTACCGAAGTTTGAGTGTGTAATCATCGCTACGCGCGGTACAATACCAAAGCGGCGTACTTCTTCCGCTGCGAGCATTGTATTTTCAACAATTTCTTCAACGCTAGGGCAGACATTCACATGAGTATCAGTAATGAAGATTGTGCTTTTATTGGTGATTAATGCGGTAAGCGCAGAGAGCTTTGTCGCATTTTCATGTACGCCAATAATGTCTTTGACATGCTTTAAATGGTCTTTGTAGCGGCCATAAGCGCCACAGATAACGGCATCAGCATCGCCTTTATGCAGCATTAATGCGCCAATCACGGTTGCGTTTGTACGAACCAAAGCTTTTGCATAGGATGGCGTAACGCCTTGGCGCTCAAGCAGCTCGTGATAGGTTGTCCAGTAATCGTGATAGCGTGGATCTTTTTCAGGATCACAGAGCTCAATATCTTTATCGATATCGAGGCGTAAACGCAGTTTTTTAATCCGCATATCGACGACTTTACGGCGACCAATAACGATAGGCATAGCAAGGCCGTCGTCAACAACGCTCTGTATGGCGCGTAGAACTTTTTCTTCTTCACCTTCACAATAAACAACGCGTTTTGGGTTGTCTTTGGCGCGTGCAAATATAGGGCGCATAACCATGCTTGTTTTAATGCTGTGGGCTTCGAGTTTCTCGATATAGGCCGCCATATCCGTAATCGGACGTGTGGCAACGCCTGTATCCATAGCCGCTTGTGCGACTTTTGGCGGCAGCTCAGAGATTAAACGTGGGTCAAAAGGCTTCGGAATAAGGTATTCAGGGCCAAATTCTAATTGCTCATCGCTGTAAACGCTGACCACTTCAGCCGCGGCCTCTTTGCGAGCAAGCGCGGCAATAGCGGCAACGCAAGCAAGTTTCATTTCTTCGTTAATCGCCGTTGCGCCAACGTCTAATGCGCCACGGAAAATAAACGGGAAACATAAAACATTATTCACTTGGTTTGGGAAGTCAGAGCGACCTGTACATATGATAGCTTCAGGTTGAACTTCTCTGACATCTTCTGGCATAATTTCAGGCGTTGGGTTTGCCAGAGCCATAACAAGTGGCGCTTTGGACATTAGGCCAATTTGTTCCTTGCTCACAGCGCCAGGGCCAGATAGGCCAAGGAATACATCTGCGCCATTAATGGCTTCGTCAAGGGTGCGGATATCTGTGTTATTAGCGAATTTTTCTTTGGCTTTATCCATGCCTTTATTACGGCCTTTGTAAACAGGGCCATCGCGGTCACAGACGATAATGTTTTCTTTAGGCAGGCCCATACCCAGAATAAGGGTTAAGCAGGCGATTGCCGCAGCGCCCGCGCCAGAACAAACAAGGCGAATGTTTTTAATGTCACGTCCTGTATAGAATAACCAGTTGGTGAAAGCCGCGCCGACAATAATGGCTGTACCGTGTTGGTCGTCGTGGAATACAGGAATATTCATACGCTCGCGCAAGCGTTCCTCGATTTCAAAACATTCAGGCGCTTTAATATCTTCAAGGTTAATGCCGCCAAATGAAGGCTCAAGGCGTGCAACAGTATCAATAAAGGCATCAACATCAAGTTCATCAATTTCAAGATCGATGGAATCAATATTCGCGAATTTTTTGAAGAGGGCACACTTGCCTTCCATTACAGGCTTAGAGGCTAAAGCGCCAATATTGCCCAGACCTAAAACGGCTGTGCCGTTTGTGATTACGGCGACTAAATTGCCGCGCGATGTATAATCAAGCGCCTTTGAAGGGTCCGCTGCAATCTCTTCGCAAGGAATAGCCACGCCAGGTGAATAAGCCAGCGCCAAATCTTTCGCTGTTTCCATCGGCTTGGTTGGTACGATCGACATTTTTCCCGGTTTCGGGTTTCTGTGATACTCAAGGGCGGCTTCGCGAAGGCTATCTTCCATATTCTATGCTTTCTATGCTTTGATTTACTCGTCGTTCTATGGTCGTTTTTAGATCGTTTTTTATTAATTTTTCTACACTCTATTACCAAAATAACCAGAAGATATTTTAGCGCATTATGATTCTTAACAAATGCGTTTGAGTACAGCAAGTGCTAGTTGGTTAATGCAAGCCAAGTTATACGTATATCTATGCTGGGCTGCACAATAGACGAGGTCTGTAGGTTGACATAACAAACCTCTTTCGCTATGTTCCCTTCTGGGGTTAGAAGCTACAGGTTAACGGGTCGGCCATTGATATGTCACATATGTCAGCGATTTTAAGAAATGCATTTACAGCTGTGAAGAGACGTGAGCTTGAAGCGCAAATATACGCGCCGATGCCTGTCTTATCTGAGCTGTATTTCCCTGCCTCATCAACAGCGCTTCCTACATATAATACCGGATATAATAAACGCCCCTTAAGGCATAGCCAATTAAAGGGCGCTCATAGTGATATGCCTGTTTTGAGTGTCGTGTTTTGCACGAGTGCGCAGATGGGTTTACCTGATTATAGCCCTGATGGTAAAAACAGTGATGCCTTAAATGTATTTCTGAAGGCGAGTCGTCAAGCCAGTGACTTATCGTTTGCTATGGTCGAAAAATTAAAAATGCAGGGCGCATTAGCGAGAGTGGCCTATAAAAGCGAAGAGACTGAAGCGGGGCGGATTTGGCAATTGGGAGTCTCTATGCCTGTGACGCGACCTTTTTGGAACAGAAAAGGTGACATACAGCCCGACCCGAATAATGATCAGCTGGCTATATTTAACCGCTATTTACTCGATCATAACCTCATTACCGAAGAACAGGCTAAGCCCGTTTTTTCAGCGCGCGTGCGCTACCTTGCTCAGCAATTATAAGCGCAGTTGCCGCATAATTTAGCAGGGCTTTTTTATCGTGGTGTAATCCACGTAATAATATCTGAAAAAAAATGGTGCGGCCGAGAAGACTCGAACTTCCACGGGATTAACTCCCACAGCGACCTCAACGCTGCGCGTCTACCAATTCCGCCACGGCCGCACTTGCTTATTTTGACATGGTAGGCTATGTGGAATAGCAAAACATTTGCACCCGCGCAAGTAAAATATAATTTTAATGAGATGAAAATGGAATATAAGCATTCTGATGATTTGATCGCCTATGAGGAAGCGCATGCTTTTATGGAGCAGCGCGTGGCTGATATTCATGCGGGTGAAGCAGGTGAGTTATTATGGCTGCTTGAGCATCCGGCGCTTTACACGGCGGGCAGTAGCGCCAAAGATACTGACTTGCTTGACGCTCGATTCCCTGTACACAAAACGGGGCGGGGCGGTCAATACACCTATCATGGCCCAGGTCAGCGCATCGGTTATGCGATGATGGACCTTAAATCACGCCAAGACGTGCCTGATATTAAAAAATATATATATGATTTGGAAGAGTGGCTTATTCGTACGATTGCCGAATGGGGCGTTACTGGCGAGCGCCGTGAAGGTCGAGTCGGTATATGGGTGGATCTAGCGCCTTATGGCCGTGTCGGCGAGGCTAAAATAGCGGCAATAGGCGTGCGCATTCGTCATTGGGTGGCGTTTCACGGTGTGGCTTTGAATGTGAGCCCTGAGTTAGATAATTTTAAAGGCATTGTACCTTGTGGTCTTTCTGCGTTCGGCGTGACGTCATTAGCTGATTTAGGCATAGACGTGTCTATGCGTGAAGCCGATGAGGCATTAAAGCGTAACTTTAGGGGCGTGTTTGGCTGAGTGCCGCTTTGGTGACGCGGATAAAAGAAAAGCCAGCACAACCATGCTGACTTCTAAAAATCTAATAATCAGATATTAAGTTTCTTACGTTAGAATAGAAACTTCGCTGCCTGATGCTTTTGATTGGCTCGTTGCCGAAGATGAGGCATAACCATCAGCCGCTATTTGCGGTGTGACAGGCACAGAGCTCTGCTGCGCCGGCGCTGCGACAATTGGCGCGGCGCTACTTGTTTGCGTCGCTTGTGATGATTTTACAGCGATGGCCGAGACCGAATTACTGATGGACGATTCCTGCGAGCCAGTGCCGGAATATTTAATCTGGCTCTGATGTGGAAATTGTTTGGTTACGTCACCAGTATTGTTGTCGCGAATCTGTAAGACCGCGCTTCCTCTACTGACGTAAACATATGGACTAATATATGGTGCTGAAGATGTGTTTTGTATCACATCTGAAGCTGAGCTAACGCCTTTATCGGCACGGCCACTATCTGTAGTCGTCTTTAATAAAGGTGCGTTAGATACTACAGAATTTACTGCTTCTAACATTGGTTTTTCCTAACCTTAATAAAGGTCTCAATCCTTGAGATCCTTGTTTTTGAACCCGGCTCCCCAGCCAGATCCAATACCCTAGTACCTATTATAAGTTGAAAGCGCCTAAATTGTCAAGTTATATGTTTTTGTATAGGTTCAAAGCTGAATAATAGAGCAGATAAAGAGGGGGGGGGCGGTGCTTGAGCTAAGTTATTTTCGATTGGGAGGTGGCAAGCGGCGTAAAAAAGCTGTATACTATAAAGTAGGTAAGTTTTTATTCGTTGTCCTTCCGTCCTTGTGTGTGAGGTTTGTGTCGGTTAAATGCAGAAAAAATAAGGGCTTACCCTTTGTGTGATGTGTTTGTTTTATGCATCTACACAGATTTCTGGGGCGCGGATTTTCTTTCTGATGCTTTTTCAATATGTGTTTTGGGATGTTTTTGTTCGTTTAATTAGTAGCTGGAGTTAGTACGAAGCGTGAATAGTTTTTTAGAAATATTAAAACAGGTAGGCCCGGCGCGTTTGGGCATAATGGGCGGCGTGGTCTTGGCTTTGCTGGCCTTTTTTGTGTTTGTTTCCTTGCGTGTCTCAACACCGGATTATTCTTTGCTCTATCGTGATCTATCATCGACCGATGCGGGCCAAGTTGCCGCAGCGCTCGAAACAGCACAGATACCTTATCAAATATCACAAGATGGTGGCTCAGTGAGTGCGCCAAAAAATGAAATTGGCCGTGCGCGTATGTTGCTGGCTGAAAAAGGCCTGCCAAATGGCGGTTCAATGGGCTATGAGCTTTTTGATAAGCAATCGGGCTTTGGTACAACGAATTTTGTGCAAAATGTAAATCAGGTGCGCGCCCTTGAGGGGGAGCTGTCGCGTACGATCGTGTCTCTTACGCAAGTACGCAGCGCGCGTGTTCATCTTGTTTTGCCTAAGCGTGAATTGTTTAGCCGTGAAAGTATGCCGGCTTCTGCGAGTGTGTTTCTCAGTCTTGTTTCTTCTTCTCCGTTGTCGCGTGAACAGGTTGTGTCCATTCAGTCTTTAGTGTCCTCCGCTGTGCCGCAGCTGAAAACTTCAGATGTTTCTGTGGTTGATAGTAATGGTAATTTGCTGGCGCGTGGTGGTGAGGAAGATGAGTCCTTATTGACGCAGCGCGGTGAAGAAATGCGCCGTAATTATGAACGTCGTGTGCGCAGTAATATTGAAAATCTAGTTGGTAATGTTGTTGGTTATAATAAGGTCCGTGCCAATGTTACTGTGGATTTGAAGTTTGACCGCGTGAGCACGAACCAAGAATTATATGACCCAGAAGGCCAAGTTGTTCGCTCAACGCAAACCGTTGAAGAAAGCGATAGCGAGAGAGCACCTGCCGCGCAAGGCGTCTCTGTTGAAAATAATCTTCCTAATATTGGTGGGGATTTGTTGGGTGATCAGCCAACGCAAGAGGGCGCTCGCTTTGAGGAAACAACGAATTATGAGATTTCTAAAACCATTCGTAATACAGTGAGCGAAGTAGGGCAAGTTAGCAAGCTGTCCATCGCTGTGCTTGTTGATGGCTCCTATGTTACGAACGCCGAAAATGATGTAAAAACTTATGTTCCAAGAGATCAGCAGCAGTTAGATCAGATATATTCATTAATTAAGTCGGCTGTTGGTTTTGATGTTGAGCGCGGTGATAGCTTGGAAGTTATCAATATGCAGTTTGCTGAGATTGAAGTTGATGCCCTTGACGAAACAGAAACCATACTTGGTTTTGAAAAAAGCGACTTACTTGAAACGGCAGAAGTGCTTACTGTGGCTGTTATGATTATTCTGGTTGTTCTTCTTGTTCTTCAGCCGATGATTGGTCGCCTTATTGGCACCGGTGATTCGCGCAGTGAAGAAGGGCTTGCCGCTGAAAATAATTTATTGGCGGGTGGTTCTATGCAACCAATGCTCTCTGGTCCACAAGGTGGCGCGGTTGGGGGGCAAGTTAATCCCCAAATGGCCATAGGCGGGGGCGTCGATTTTGCTGGCGATGAAGAGGCTGAAGGTAGTTCTGAGGCTGATATGATAAGTATGGAAAGAATATCAGGCCAAGTTAAAGCTTCTTCCGTTAAGAAGGTTGAAGATATTATTGATCAGTATCCTAATGAAGCTGTGTCCGTTATTCGTAATTGGATGGGGCAAGATACGTAAGTAAAGGGTTTTGTAGGACAGAGTAATTGTCGTAGAGAACTGATGAAATATAAGAGTGTTGGATTAGATAACGATGCGTAAACGCGAAGATTTTAGAACATTATCCGGATCGGAAAAAGCGGCTATATTACTTTTGTCGCTTGGCGAGGAATATAGTATCCGCGTTTTTGAGCTGATGGATGATGAAGAGATCATGGAAATTTCACAAACTATGGCGAATTTGGGTAAAGTCAACTCAAGCATCGTTGAACGTTTATTTGTCGATTTTGCTGAGCAAATGAGCTCGACCAACTCACTTGTCGGTACATTAGATAGCACAGAGCGTCTGCTCGCCAAAGTTATGGGGGGCGATAAGGTTGAGCGGATCATGGAAGAGATTCGCGGCCCTGCTGGCCGTACGATGTGGGAAAAGCTGGGCAATGTTAACGAGGAAATATTAGCAAGCTTCTTACAAAAAGAATACCCACAAACAGTGGCGGTTGTTTTGTCAAAAATATCGAGTGACCATGCCGCTGCTGTCTTGCCGCTTTTACCTGATGGTTTTGCGATGGAAGTTGTTAATCGCATGCTGCGTATGGAAGCTGTCCAGAAGGATGTATTGGATGATGTTGAGCGCACGCTAAGAACTGAATTTATGTCGAATCTTGCACGCACACAGCGCCGCGACTCACATGAAATGATGGCAGATATATTTAACAGCCTTGAGCGGACTGTTGAAACGCGCTTTATGGAGGCGTTGGAAGAGCAAGTTCCGGAATCGGCAGAAAAAATTCGCTCCTTAATGTTTACCTTTGAAGATCTGGGTAAATTGGAAGCGTCTTCCGTACAGACTGTTATTCGCGCGGTTGATAAAGATAAGCTTCCAACGGCATTGAAGGGGGCAACCGATACGATCAAGGATCTATTCTTCTCCAACATGTCTGAGCGTGCTGCGAAGATTATGAAGGAAGATATGGCGGCAATGGGGCCTGTACGTTTGAAAGACGTTGAAGAGGCGCAGCAATATATTGTGAATGTTTCTAAAGACCTTGAATCACGCGGCGAGATTGTTATCGCAACCGGTAGCGATGAAGACGAGATGATCTATTAAAAGAGGTTTATTTGAACGCGATTATTATAAAAGATATAGAGAATAAAAACCCCATGGGTGATAAAGATACACAAAAATTTATGTTCGACCTTCATTCTTTTGATGTTCCAGAAGAAGAGGTAGAAGAAGAATATGTAGAGCCGCCTCCACCGACATTTAGCGAAGAAGAATTGGCGGCGGCGCAAAAGCAGTCATTTGATGAAGGTTTTGCACAAGCTATGGAGGAGAGCAAAAACTCGCGTGAAGAATATATTGCCCAACAACTTCAAAGAGTTAGCGCGAATTATTCTGAGCTCTATACGGCTGAAATTGATCGTATGGCCCGTTTTGAACAAGAGGTATTAAGCCTTTCTGCCGTTATGCTTCAGCAGTGCTTTCCTATACTCGTTGAGCAACACGGCCAGGGGGAAATAGCGGCAATAATCAAACGTGCTTTCGCGCAAAATGAAGACGTAAGCCAAATTCTTGTTTATGTTTGTGCGGCTGATAAAGTCGAGATTGAAGCCGCTATGGGACTTATGTCGCCAAGGCCTGAAAACTTAATCTGTGAAGTCGATGAGCAGCTTGAGGCCGGCAGCGTTAGAATGAAGTGGAAAGATGGTGGAGCTATGCGCGATACGGGCGATATGGCTAAAAAGATTGCAGATATATTATCAAAGACGCTTGCTTCGGAAGGTGTAAGCGATCACAATCAAGAATTAAAAGATGGAGACGATGAATCATGAGCGATGATGACACAAACCAAGATGATATAGACAGCATTATGAATGAGGAAGCTGTTGTTAAGGCCGCATCTACTGACGGTGAAGCTAGATCTGATGACGGCATGACTGTCGCAGATGCGCTAAATCTTGATGAAATGACTGGTGAGCTTCTTAGCGATGAGCAAAAGCGTGAGTTCGAAATCGGTGAGCCTATGGCTGGGGATGTCTCTGCTATTTATGATATCCCAGTACAAATATCGGCTGTGCTGGGGCGCTCAACGATGCAAGTTTCTCAACTTTTGAAGCTTGGTCGTGGCGCGGTGGTTGACCTTGACCGTAAGGTCGGTGAAGCAATTGATATCTATGTTAACAACCGCTTGGTTGCTCGTGGTGAGGTCGTCGTTGTTGATGACAAGCTAGGAATTACAATGACAGAGATTGTTAAATCTGATCGATAGCGCGTGTTTATGATTAACCGCAGGGCTAGCATAAGGCTGTGCGTAAATGACGGACGAAACAGAGCAAATTAAATATGAGTGACACTTCCCAAAACCAAGATAAATCGTCGAGATCATCGGTAAAAGATGATGTCTCAAGCATTCGTATCCATAGACCTGTCTTGGTTATTGATTTCGCGACAATACTTGGTTTGATCTTTGCCATTGGTTTAATCCTTGCGGCTATCGTTTTTAATTCAGGTAATGCCCAATTTTTTAATATTCCTGCCGTGTTAATTGTTGTGTGCGGCACAGTCGCCGTGACGAGTATTTCCTATACAGGGGAAGAGCTGAGCCGTGCATGGAAGGTTATTAGTCGTGCGATGTTCCGTCGCTTGCAAGTCCCTTCGATTATGGCGCGCCAATTGGTCGAAATGTCAGTCTTGGTGCGTAAACATGGGCCTTTAGTGCTTTCCCGCCTTGAAAAAGACGTTTCGCGTGACCCAGAGCTTTCACGTGTTGTGCAATATTTGGTTGATGGGTATTCCGCGCCTGATATTGACTTGATTATGAGCCAAGAAATTGGTGCTTTAGTTGAGCGCCATCAACGATCAGCAGGCATAGTGCGTCGCGCCGCAGAAATCGCGCCGGGTATGGGGTTGATCGGGACATTGGTTGGCTTGGTACAAATGCTCGCACAGCTTGATGACCCCTCAGCGATTGGTCCTTCGATGGCTGTGGCGCTGCTGACAACATTTTATGGTGCTATATTGGGAACCGTGATATTAACGCCCATGGCCGCTAAGCTTGAGCGCAACTCACAAGAAGAAGCGCTGAATAGAGCATTGATTCATACAGCTTTAGTGTCTATGGGTAATAAAGAAAGCCCGCGTCGCTTAGAGCATATTTTAAACAGTTTACTGCCCCCGTCGGAGCAGATTAAATATTTTGATTAAGCGCGGCTTAAAGAAGAAGACTCAGGAGAGTATATATGCGTTTGATGATCGTTGGCCAATTAGAAGGCTATATTTCCGAAGCAGGTAAAATCGCTTTGCGCCGCGGCGCTAAAGTCGTTCACTGTGAAGATGTTGAAGAAGCTATTGGTGCGCTACGTAATGGTAAAGGCGCAGATCTTGCCATGGTCGATGTTAAGCAGAATATTGGGAACTTTATTGCGAGCTTGAAAAAAGAACGCATTAATGTCCCTGTTATTGCCTGTGGCATAGGCTCTGATTCCGCGACGGCTGTAAAGGCTATACGCGATGGCGCGAAGGAATATGTGCCGCTGCCACCTGACGCCGATATGATTGCCGCTGTGTTACAAGCTGTGACTGAAGAAAACAGCACAATGATTGCTGACGCGCCTAAAATGCAAGCTTTGTTAAAAATTGTTGAGCGTATTGCTCCCTCTGACGCGACCGTGTTAATTCGTGGTGAATCGGGTACGGGTAAAGAAGTTATGTCGACTTATATTCACAAAACATCACGCCGTAAAGACGGGCCGTTTATTGCGATTAACTGCGCGGCCATACCGGAAAACCTTTTGGAGTCTGAGCTATTCGGTCATGAAAAGGGCGCATTTACGGGCGCTGTCGGTCGCCGCATTGGTAAGTTTGAAGAGGCACATGGCGGTACTTTATTGCTTGATGAAGTCTCGGAAATGCACCCGCAGCTGCAAGCCAAGTTCTTGCGTGCGATTCAAGAAAAAGAAATCACACGCGTAGGCAGCAACGAAAATGTCAAAGTTGATGTGCGCATTGTTGCAACATCAAACCGCGACTTGGAAGATTCTGTCCAAAAAGGTGAGTTTCGTGAAGATTTATATTTCCGCCTAAACGTGGTCGCGCTTGATTTGCCGCCATTGCGTGAGCGCCGTGAAGATATTTTGACCTTAGCCCAGTTCTTTGCCGATAAATTCGCCGAGGATAATGGTATAGCTAAGCGTGTTATTTCAGAAGAAACAGGGCAGATACTGCTTAATTACCCTTGGCGCGGCAATATCCGTGAGCTTGAAAATGTGATGTGTCGCGGCGTGCTTATGGCGACACAAGAACAAATTGAACCTGATGCAATCATGCTGAAAGACAGTAATTTTACAACTTCAGTTTCTGGTGGCGCTGGCGCTGCGAATGCTCCAGATCCGTCTGGTGTGTCGTCTGGTGGGCATGTGCCTTCAGCGCCGCCTGTGGACCACCAAGCTGCGCAAATTGATCCAGTGGCTACGCAGCCCCCACATGATGCGAATGCCTTGAAAAATCCTGGGGCCGTGCTGAACCTTGTTGGCCGGACTATCTCGGATGTTGAGCGTGATATGATTATCGATACGTTGGATCATTGCTTGGGTAACCGTACCCATGCGGCTAAAATTCTAGGTATATCTATTCGTACTCTGCGCAATAAGCTTAATTTATATCGCGATGATGGCGTTGATGTACCAGCCGCTTAAAATAGATTAGGGCAGGGATTGACTATCTGCATTCGTAACATTTCGATGTTCTTGTTTGCTTAAATGCACAGCAAACTATATTATAGTATTGTAATGGGGGTATTCATGCGCCTATTAAGCTGTATTCACAGCGTAACCTTAAAATTAAATGGTCCATGGCAAACACACCTGTAACATCTGGCGGTTCACGCTCTCAAGGGCAAGTTCAAGGTATATTAGGCGGCATTCTACGTAGTGATGTTGCATTCGCCCTTGGTATGCTTTTGATTTTGTCCTTTATGATGGTGCCTATGCCGCCATGGGCATTGGATATGGGCCTGTCTTTATCCATCACATTTTCTGTTTTGATTATGATGACTGTAATGTTCTTGCACAAGCCGCTTGAGCTATCATCTTTCCCAACGATCTTATTGGTCGTGACCTCGCTGCGTTTGGGCCTTAATGTGGCCTCAACGCGTTTGATCTTGTCTGAAGGGCATGAGGGCGATGGCGCTGCGGGAGATATTATTCAAGCCTTTGGTACGTTTATTATTCAAGATAACTACGTCGTCGGTGGCATAGTTTTCGCCATTTTGGTTATTGTTAATTTCGTGGTTATTACTAAGGGTTCTGGGCGTATTGCTGAAGTGGCGGCGCGTTTTACTTTAGATGCGATGCCCGGTAAACAAATGGCGATTGATTCTGACTTATCCGCAGGCTTGCTCACAGAAGATGAAGCCAAGTCACGCCGTAAAGAATTGGAGCAAGAAAGCTCATTCTTTGGTGCTATGGATGGTGCAGCTAAATTCGTGCGTGGCGACGCGATTGCGGGGCTGTTAATTACCGTGATTAACGTATTAGGCGGTATTGTTATCGGCGCAGGTATGCAAGGCATGTCATTGGCTGATGCGGCGTCGACCTATACATTGTTGACCATCGGTGATGGTTTGGTCTCGCAGATTCCAGCTTTGATGGTTTCCGTCTCTGCTGGTTTGTTGGTATCAAAAGCCGGCGTTGAAGGCACGGCTGATAAGGTCCTGCTTTTCCAATTTGCACGTTACCCTAAAGCCATCGCAATGAGTGCATTAATGCTGTTTATTCTGGCCTTTAGCCCCGGCATTCCTTTTACACCATTCTTTATTCTTGGCCTGGCAACGGGCGGTTTGGCTTATATGGCTTTTAATAATGCTGAAAAAGCTGAAGAAACTAAACATACTATGCAGCAAGCTATTGAAGCAAAAGAAGGCAAACCTGCTGTTGTTCAAGAAGAGCCTATTTCAAAAACTTTGGCTATGGATATTGTTCGTATTGAGCTTGGTTACAGCCTGTTGTCCTTGGTGCAGGGCGAGAATAAATTATCCGATCAAATTAAAGGTCTGCGCCGTCAATTTGCGGAAGATATGGGCTATATTTTGCCGTCTGTGCGTATACAAGATAATTTACAACTGCCAAGCAACACTTATGTTTTACGCATTAAAGAAGTCGAAGCAGGGCGCGGTGAAGTGCGCCCGAATATGTTTATGATTATGGATCCGGGCGGCGCGCCAATTTCACTTCCTGGTGAAAATACAGTTGAGCCGACATTCGGCTTGCCGGCCATGTGGATTGATGAAAAGCATCAAGAAGAAGCGCATTTTAAAGGCTATACCGTTGTTGACGCGGCGACTGTGGTTTCAACGCATATTACAGAAATTGTCCGCGATAATATGGCTGATTTATTATCTTATGCTGAAACACAGAAGCTACTAGATGAAATGCCAGAGCAATATCAGAAGCTTGTGGCGGAAGTTATTCCTGCGCAAATATCTGTTGGTGGCTTGCAACGTATCTTGCAAAACTTGGTCGGTGAGCGCGTATCCATTCGTGATATGGCGACAATATTGGAAGGTGTTGCGGAGGCCTCTGCGATTACTCGTAATTTATCTATGGTAACGGAGCATGTGCGCTCACGCTTATCGCGTCATATTTGTGATAAGAATACAGGGCCCAATGGGTATTTACCGCTTGTCTCTCTCTCTCCTGTTTGGGAGCAGGCTTTCTCTGAGGCGCTTGTCGGGGATGGCGATGAAGTGCAGCTGGCAATGGCGCCAACGCGCATGCAGGACTTTATAAATGCCGTGCGCACTAGTTTTGATGGGCTGAATGCTCAGGGTGAAGTGCCTGTCTTGCTGACCTCCCCTGGTATTCGCCCTTTTGTTCGATCCGTAATTGAGCGGTTCCGTCCGCAGACTGTGGTTGTGTCTCAAAATGAAATACACCCACGCGCGCGTATAAAAACGGTTGGGCAAATATAGTCTTTATGTTCATTTTATTTTGCCTCTCTGTATAGCAGCTCTGCTGTAAGCGAGCTAAGGTGTTGATTTGTTTTTACTATATTTATGGTTCAGTGCGTCGTTTGCATTTTTTACTATAAATTGTTAATATTTGAATTGTTTTAAGGTATTTCGAAGCGCTTTCTTTTTGTTTAGAGGGTTATGTTATTTAAAGGAAATTTATTTTGAGTTATAGTTTTGATAATGTCAGCGTGCTTTTGGCCGAGGATATTCGCATGATGCAGGATCTTACCTGCTATGCGTTGGGCTGTTTGGGCATTAAGAATGTTCTAAGGGCTGATAATGGCGAGGCTGCTTATGAATTATATCGCGCACATAGCCCCGACATCATTATTTGCGATTGGCAAATGGCGCCAGTTAATGGCCTAGAGCTTGTGAAGATGATTCGTCAAGACAAGACATCAATTATGCGTACTGTACCCATTATTATGCTGACAGGTTACGCCTCTGAATCTTATGTGATGGAAGCTAGAGACGCGGGCGTTAACGAATTTCTTGTTAAGCCTTTCACAGCAGAATCTTTGGCGGGGCGCTTGGCTTCGGTTATTGAGAGGCCCAAATCATATATTGAGACGGCTACATATTTTGGACCTGATCGCCGACGGAAAAACCCACGTATGATTTATAATGGCCCTATGCGCCGTGCAGAGGATCATGATGCGAGCGAGCGTTGGTCTGTTGAGTTTTAAGATAGGATAAGGTCGATGAGAGATAAATCATTAAATAATAAAGCTGCCCGCGTTTTTAAAGTGGCGAATGTCTTGAAGCAAAAAGTTGGTTTTGGTGGCTTTTCATCTCTTGGGGTGACACGAGCACAAGCGCATATCTTAGAGCATGCTGGTAACCCGACACTATTTGAAGAAATTGCCGCGCCTTTACTGCAGGATATGGATGATATATTGGCTAAAGTCGGAGTCGGTCAAAGGGTTGAGGTGGAGGCTTTTTGTGCGCCAATACTAGACCTTAAAGCCAATGGGCAAATGTTTGGTTATAGCGCTATTACCGTTATTTGTAGTGATGTTCTCGATATTATGCAGAGCGCAACGGTTTTGAATAGTGATGGTGTCGATCTTTTCCGTAGTTTGTATATGAGCGTTAAGGCGATGGTCGATAACAAAATGTCTTCTCCTGATAATAAGGCCGTTATATATTTTGATATGGAACTTGGCCGTGCCTGCACGCGCTACCGTAAAAAATATGGCCTCAAATCACGAATTTTTAAAAAATAATCCACATTAGGGATTCACATACGCTTTGTTTACGTTTATCTTGTAGAATAGTGATTCTAGAAAATATATACTGTAATTTGAGGTTCGCCTCTAAACAAAAGAGAATTACCTATCCATGCGACTAAAGTCGTTCTACGCCAACAATATGACCGAAGCGATGAAAATGGTGCGTGATGCACTAGGAGGAGACGCTATTATTATTGCCACTCGTGAAGAGGATGGCGGTAAAACCGTACGCGTTACGGCGGCTATAGAACCTGAACGTATGAGCGTCGGCGGTAATCAAGAGCGATTAAGCGAAGGTCATTCGAATAACAGTAACGGAGACGATGATTTTACGATGTTAAATGATTTGGATATAGATACAAGAAGTCCCGCATTTGAGATTGGCAGCGAAGGCATAGCCAATTCAGATGATTGGTTGCAACATGATGATGAAGATGACGAGGGTGCGGTGGTTGAAGAACTCACCGAAATTATGCTCCGTCATTCCGTACCTGATGAAGTGACGGATCAAATTATATCTTGTGCGACAGTATTGGGTATGAACGACCCTTATCTGGCGCTGAGTAGTGCAATTGAACATTTATTCACTTTCAAACCTATTCAGGCGCGCCCTTTAAAAAGACCGATTATGCTTGTTGGCGCCCCAGGGGTAGGCAAAACTTTAACGGCGGCAAAATTAGCCGCCCGCGCTGTGATGAATAATATGAGCGCTTCGGTGATTACAACCGATACTATGCGCGCTGGCGGCATTGAACAATTACAAGCGTTTACACGTATTCTCAAGGTCCCTTTAATGAAAGCGACGTCACCGACCGCACTGGCCAAAGCGATAGATCAAGCCAAGGGCGCAGACCAGATTATTATTGATACGGGCGGTGCGAATCCCTTTGATAAGGCTGATATGAAGGCGATGGCGATGCTTGCAGCTGCAGCCGACATAGAGCCGATTTTGGTTATGGGCGCAGGTGCTGACGCTGATGAAAGTGGCGAGATTGCCCGTATTTTCGCGACAATGGGGGTGCGCCGTATGATAACAACGCGCCTTGATATTGCACGTCGTCTTGGCGGCCTACTTAACGCCGCTCATGAAGGTGGCCTGAGTTTTGCAGAGATGAGTGATACGCCACAAGTGGCAGAAGGGTTGCAAAATTTGAACCCGAAAAAGATGAGTAAGATTTTAATGCCTTCACAGGCATTCGGTAAAAAGGTAAACTTAAATTCGAATAAGCAGTCAGGAAATGCGTCATGAGTGATACATCCGTAACATCAAAAACCCCTAGCGATAAAAATGGTAAGCCGTTTTTCCGTCGAGGGAAGAATATTATTGCGGTGGCGAGTGGTAAAGGCGGCGTTGGTAAAACGTGGTTTTCAATCACATTGGCGCATACTTACGCGAAAATGGGCCACAAAGTTCTGTTGTTTGATGGTGATTTGGGCCTCGCAAATGTTGATGTTCAGTTGGGTTTAATGCCAAAACGTGATTTGAATGACGTGATTCGTGGTCGTTTGAGCATGAGCAAAGTCATTCAGCCATACCCAGAAGGCGGCTTTGATATTATTGCTGGTCGCTCTGGTCAGGCATCACTTTCTGCGCTTCCAAGTCAGCGTTTGGCGTTGTTGCGTGACCAGCTTTTAGAAGTTGCCAATAGTTATGATGTTGTTTTGATTGATTTGGGCGCGGGCGTTGACCGCACTGTGCGTATGCTGTCTTCGATGGCAACGCGCACTTTATTACTTTCAACAGATGAGCCGACGTCTTTGACCGATGCTTATGCCTTTATCAAATTGGGCAGCGCTGCGGGCATGTCTAAATATGTCAGTGTTGTTGTCAATATGGTTCAGGGCTCTAGTGATGGTGAGAAAACCTATAAGACCTTATTGCGGGCTTGCGAAAATTTCCTCCGTATTCGCCCACCTTTAGCGGGCATAGTTCGTAATGATCAGCGCGTTAAAGATTGTATCCGTGCGCAAACGCCGATTTTGATACGCTCACCAACATCTGATGCGGCGATGGATGTTGAAAAAATCGCTCGTCAAACGATGCGCGATATGGCTGAAGAGCGCAAGAAAATGGCCACAGCGAGCCAATAAGAATTAAAGCCGCGTTTGATTCCTCATCAGGCGCGGCGTAATTCTCGCTTAATTTCTTATCTTCATGATATACTTAGACTATGTCAGATATACGTCTTCAAAATTTATTGCAATCTGTTAAGCAAACACATAGTGATCATAAAGAGGGTCATGATGCGCGCGCGGCGAGATTTGAGATGAAAGCGACAGTAATGCCTTCGGCATTGGCTGATTTTTTGGCGAATTATAAAAGCACGCTTGCGGCGCAAGCGGAGGTAATTATTGAAGCCAAGGTTCTTGAAGTTAAAAACCAAGAAACAGGCGATAAGGCCGAGCGTTCTTCAAGCCAGGCCTTAATCAGAATTGAAGGAAAAAACTACTTAGTACCGATTCCAGCAGCGGCTCAATCGACAGGCGCATCGCCGATTGTCGCGGGTGATCGTTTCCTTATTCAACCAAGCTCTCGTAATGCTGATAATTATCTTGTTTTTCATCTTACCGATGCTGACCAAGTGGGCAACGCACACACCGCCGCGGCTTTACCTTCAGAAGAAACGCTTTTCAATACGCAAGACGTTGCTCGCGCACAGAAATATGCGGATCGTGTCGCGCAATTAAGCCTTTTGGAGGCGCAAATTGATGCTTTACAAAAAATCATTCCACATTCAGCGTCTCATAAAACCGCTTTACTGCGTAGCTTTCCTGTTGATTTAGAAGCAGGCGGCGCAACTATAAAATTGCCACTTATCTCAGCGCGTCACGTTTTAGCGCCAATGGTTACAGCAGACGTGATCCCTCCGATTGTTCTGACTGAAATTGAGGGCGGACTAGATGATACACCGTTTAAAGGTCTGCTTGTCGTGAAGCCAGATCAAGCTCATCATACGCCGCCATTATTTATGCCTGTCCAGACAGTAAGGGATCAGGGGGCGGCTATGCAGGCAAAGACGATAAATTCGCCTTTGTTGTGGTCTTCGACCTCTTTATTACCTGTATTTACATCATTAGAGAGCGCCGTTTCGCCCAGCGTTTTACTGAGCGGCGCACTGCCAGCATCAGCGAATCTAAGCTCTGTTTCAATGCAGGCTTTCACGTCTAATGGTGCGACACAGCCTTTAACGCAAAACCAGAGTATAGAACCGCCCCGGTCTTCGAGCGTTGAAGCGGGCTCTGTAATTGGCGTTATCGCTGAAGGCGCAGCAAAGCCGCTTATCTTTGCCCCACAAGCACAGCAGGTTTTGCCAGCGACGCATCATGATGCTTTCTTTCAGTCTATAGATGCGCTTGTTGTTGAGAAGCCTAACCCTGAGAGCAGCGCCGCTTACCGCAGTGAAAATTTGTTTATGTCAGCAATTGTTGATCTTGATGATGAGGTTCTGAACAGGCAGGTTTTAGTCAATACGGGAGCAGGACGATTAAGTGCAAAAATTATTGGAGAAACATCTGAAGGCTTTAAAGTCGCGCAGCCAGAATGGGCAGGTTGGCCCGCACGCTCAGCGCTGATACTCGGCCAAATTGGCGCGGCGGATACAGGATTTATACAAAGCCTATCTACTGGGGATGTTTTGAATATCTCTTTTCCTGTAACGCTTAGTGGGGCGTCGGGTGGCGCATCGAGTGATGGAGGTATCGACGCGGCGTTATTAACGTCTGAAACCGCTTCGCTTGGCGGCGCGCAGGGGGCGCAATTATCTTCGCAGTTAATGATGCCTACGCATTTAATGCCTTTTGTACAGTCTTCACCTATGGCGACAGAATTTGTGCAAGCTCTTGAGGCTTTATTGGCGGCCTTGATGATGCCCTCTGCACAGCTAAACCCATCCCCTCTACAGGCGGTCTTGCCTAATATGGCTAAGCCCGCACAGCTTGTGCCAGCTATGTTATTCCTATTGGCGGCGTTTCGCAGTGGGGAAGTGGGTGGGCTTGTCGGTAATAAAGGCCAAGACAGCCTCGCTCGTCAGGGTAAGGCGGATTTATTTAGCACATTGCTTAAATCTACGCAAAATGGCTCAGTGGCCTTACGTAGCCAACCAGAGCAGGGCAGTGGCGGCAGTGAATGGCGCAGCGCTTTATTGCCTATGCAGGTTGATGGGCAAACACAAGTTATTGCTATGCATTGGATGGATCATAATGGCGGTCATAATGAGAGCGGCGATGAAGGTGAAGAAAAAACGGCACGCTTTATTCTCGACTTCTCTTTATCCTCAATGGGGGCGGCGCAAATTGACGGCTTTTATACGAATAAGCGCCTTGATGTCGCGCTGCGTTTAGAAACTCTCCCCAGTGAAGCTATGCGCAATCGCGTGCAGAATTTCTATCTTTCCGCTTTAGAGCAAACGGATTTAACGGGGGATTTACGTTTTCAGATAATTTCTGACAAGGCGGTCACGTTCAAAGCTGTGTAGTGAGGCTATTTAACGGAGCGATGTAAGCGGTAAATAAGAAAAAGGCCTTTGTAATGTGGCAAATATTCGCCACTTAACAAAAGCCTTATTCTTCTCATATGTCGTTCACATATATTTTTATATTTTTGAACGACGCTCCCTTATTTATTGTTCACGACCTCCCGCCGTTTTGACGAACAATACTTTCTTTTCCCTGAAACTTTCAACTCACCAACTGATCATCCACTCTTGAGAGTGTTAACAACTTGTTAATGGATTTTGATATAATACGCACAGGGAAAATAAAGTCAATATTTTTTTGTAACTTTATTACGCATATGCAGCATATTTTGTTATATTCTTCACTAAATCATATTTGAGTCTTTGCTTTTCTCTAAGTTATGGCTTAAATTTAGTGAAATATAATTACAGGGATAAGTTTGAATCGCATGATTAATTTAGGAATAAGCGGAATAAATGGCCGCGTAGGGCGCGTATTAAAAACATATTTAGAAGAAGATTCTGGTGAAAACACGGATATAAAATTAATCGCCGGTCTCAGCCGTCAGAAAAAACCGGCAGGGGATTCTTCTGATGGATTTTTACTGACCGCTGATTGCGCAGAATTTCTAAGCGCGGTCGATATTGTTATTGATTTTTCCTTGCCTGATAATTTTGTGGTTTTGGCGGGGCATGCCGCTGCGCATAAAACGCCAATCGTCTCAGGCACAACGGGTCTAAGCGCGGCGCAAATGCATGATATTGAGGCGGCTGCGAAACTCACGCCCCTATTACATGCGGGTAATATGTCACTGGGCGTTAATTTGCTCTGTGCGCTTGTAAAGCAAAGCGCAGCGCGCCTTGGCCTTGAGTATGATTTAGAAATTTCAGAAACCCATCACCGCCTTAAACGCGACGCGCCATCGGGCACAGCTTTAATGTTAGGGCAGGCGGCGGCGCAAGGCCGTGGGCAAGATCATGATGAAGTTGCTGTCTATGGTCGTAACGGCGCCGATGCTCTGCGCCAAGAGGGTGAAATAGGTTATGCCGCTCAACGTGGCGGCAGCGTCATTGGCGCGCATGAGGTTAGCTTTTATGGGCCAAGTGAAGAACTTACATTATCGCATAAGGCGCATGACCGCCGCTTATTCGCGAGCGGCGCTTTATTTGCTGCACGCTGGCTGCATGATAAGCCAGCAGGGCATTTATATAGCATGGCTGATGCGCTTGGCGTTTGAGAAGGTAATGCTTTGGGCTGTCTTGGCATTAATAAAGGCGCTTGGGGGAGAGAGGCAGTATAGCTTTATTGGTTATGACAAACATCGTTTAATATATTCGGTTCAATATAAGTGACGCAAGGCGTTGAAGCTCGGAAAGATTGCATCTTTTTGTCTTTGTAACAAACACGCACGACATAGTCACCGCAATTTGCTAGATGTCTCAGCTCATACAGATATAAAGACCAAGGCCTGTATCTATAGATGTAAAAGCCATTACTGTATCTACTCACTCCCTGTGGACTTGCGCCAGCGGTATTTAGAAGAACCTTATCTATTTCGGCTTTCGTTGTCCCTGTGGCGAAAAGGGTGTTCAAGGCAGATTCCAGAGGCTTAACCTCTTTATAGTCAATAAAACGAAACTTGCTTGGGTTAAATTGAGGATCTGAAGGGTCTTTAATTTTAAACGGAGCGGCGTGCCAAAATAAACATGCGCCGACAGTTAAAGCTATTGCGATGATCACCATACAGAGTTTTTTTAGGTGTAGATTTTGAGCTATCTCATTTTGTGCGTTCATGAAAAATTGTCCTATATCATTACTGGGACCATCTGTTTTTTTCTAATAAATCGAAGCGTATCGCAACTAAATAGCATCCTCATGTTCTAAAAGGATTTTCTTGATGTTTGAGCCGCCAGCGTAATTCCCAACACCACCTGATTTCGGTAGGATGCGGTGGCAGGGGATTAGGATCGATATAGGGTTTTTTGCAACGGCGCTGGCGGCGGCGCGTATGGCTTTTGGCTTGCCGGCTTTTGCGGCGAGCTGGCTATAGGTTAAAGTCTCACCGCTTTGAATGGTTAAGAGGCTTTGCCAGATTGATTTCTGAAACTCTGTGCCGTGTAGGTCGAAGTTTACTTGAGTTGGGACGGGATTTTTTTGTGCCCATAGGTCTTTGATGGCTGTGCAATAAGGGGCGGTTTTAGCGCTGTCTTTTATGATCAGGGCATTTTTAATATTGTGCTTAATTTTGGCTTCTATTGTCGCAATATCATTTGTATCGCTAATAAAATAGAGACCAGTCATGCCTTTATCTGAGACACTTACATGGACTTCGCCAATTGGTAAGCTTATTTGATCGGTATAAATTTCTGTAGTTTTTGCTGTATTCATTGTTACATCCTCGACTTATTGCTCATACTTTACTGGTCATGCCTATTGGTCATGAAAGTGATTATAAAGGCTCTCAGCAACTTTTTTCGAAATACCGCTTACCTTTTCTATCTCAACTATACTGGCATTGGCAATAGCATCTGCTGAACCAAAAAAGGTCAACAGGGCTTTTTTACGGCTGCTGCCTATGCCGCTAATATCATCAAGCACAGATTTTTGCATTGATTTACCGCGTTTCGCGCGATGTGTGCCAATGGCGTAGCGATGTGATTCATCACGTAGGCGCTGTAAATAATGCATGGTCGCATCACTATGGGGAAGGGTGAAGCTTTTGAATAAATGGCTGTGAAATTCTTCGCGTCCTGCATGGCGGTCAGGACCTTTTGATACACAGACGACGGCGACATCGCTATCAAATATACCCAGTTCCTCTAGGGCTTCATGAACGGCGGTTAATTGGCCTTTACCGCCATCAATAAGCAGCAAGTCAGGCCATAAAGCGCGGTCTTGCTTTTCTTCATCGCTTTGTTGATGGTAGTTTTTAAAGCGGCGGGTCATAACTTCGCGCATCATCGCATAATCATCAGCGGCGGCGCTTTTTTTGATATTGTATTTACGGTAGCAGCTTTTATCAAATCCCGCTGTAGTGGCGCAGATCATCGCGCCGATCATATTCGTGCCTGCCGTATGTGAGTTATCATAGACTTCTATGCGCTCTGGCGGGCTATCGAGCTTAAACAAGGTCGCGAGTTTTTCGAGATTTATTTTATCATTCTCATTCATCAATATTTTTCGTTTAATCGTCTCTAAGGCATTTTTCTCAGCGAAATTAATGATTTTGCGTTTCTCGCCGCGCTCAGGAATGGTTATTTTAACTTTCTTGGATTTCTGTACCGTTAGGGCTTGTTCAAGCAAGCTCTGCTCGCCCCGCGGTAAGGCGGCATTGAGCATTATTAACGGCGGTACGGGATGGTTGAGATAGAATTGCGCAATAAAGGCGGGCAGGATAGCGCCCAGATCATCATCGGCGTTATGGCGTGGGAAATAGGACTTATTGCCAAAATTCTGGCCATTACGAAAGAAGAATATTTGTATACAGCAGCGATTTTCTAAAATAGCGCCCGCAAATATATCTACGTCGCCTAAACCCGTGACATTAATTTCTTGATGCGCTTGAATGGCGCTCAGCGCGCGGATGCGGTCGCGATATTCAGCGGCTTTTTCAAAATTAAGGTCTTCGCTTGATTTGTGCATGCGCGATGACATTTGCTCAAGAACCTTTTGGCTCTGGCCGTTCAAAAAGCCGCGTGCATGATCGACTTGTTCAGCATATTCAGCCTTGCTGACTTTATCAACGCAAGGGGCGGTGCAGCGTTTAATATGATATTGCAAACACGGGCGGCTTCGGTTGGCGAAGACGTTATCGCTACAATTACGCAGTAAAAAAGCTTTTTGTAAAAAGGCAATTGTGCGATTAACCGCGCCAGCATTAGCAAAAGGCCCAAAATATTCGACATTCTTACTTTGCGTACCGCGATGCTTTTCTAATAAGGGATAATCATGGTCATTGGTGATTTTGATATAGGGGAATGATTTATCATCACGTAGCAAGATATTATATTTTGGCTTTAATTTCTTAATCAGATTGGCTTCTAACAATAAAGCCTCAGCCTCAGATGATGTTTCAATAAATTCCATCATGCGCGTTTGCGCAACCATGCGCTGAATGCGTCCGGCTAAGCGCTGCGGCTGGGTATAACTGGTGACACGTTTTTGTAAAGCTTTGGCTTTGCCAACATAAAGAACATCATCATGTTCATTGATCATGCGATAAACGCCGGGCCTGTTGGGCAGGTTTTCGGCGAATTTTTTTATAATTTCTATGCCCTGTGCTAAAGGCTTATCGATGATATTGTTGTGCATTTGAATGTTTTTTTAATCTCAATTAGGCCGCGTAATTACTGATCTCAATAACTTAGAGCGTCACCGATAAAGTTTCAATGCATTAAATTTACTTGACATATTACCTGTTTTGTCATAATAATCGCTCTAAAGTTGCAAAATAGCAATATTAATATGTGTGAGGAAAAACAATGAGTATAGTAAATAGTCCGGGAGTCATCCGGATAATAAATCGTGACGGCACTATGCTACATAAAAGCTCTGCCTTGAGTGTGAAGGAGGCTTTGTGTGAAGCGGTGTCTAAGGGAATAATTCTAGAGAATCTAGATTTATCCTATCAAGACTTATCTTTTTTAAACTGCGATGATGGCGCCTTTTATAATGTTTCATTTAAAGGGTGTAATCTTATTGGCGCAAATTTAAGCGAAGCCAATTTATCAAATTGTGATTTTACTGAAAGCAGCTTAACGGGGGCATGCTTTGCCTATAGCCGCATTAATCAATGTGATTTTTATAATGCCGAGCTTGCGGCGTGTGATTTTTCCTGCGCGGCGCTGTATAGGGCTAATTTTTCAGGATCAGGTCTGTTTAATGTCGATTTCACTACAGCTGAAAGCATTATTGATTCTTACTTATACAGCAATGATCATAGCGCCCATATGCGGCTTTCACCCCGTGCCATGAGGGTTGCAACAAATCGTAACCGATGCATTATTCAAGAGAACGCATTATATGTGAATGGTGAAATATTGCCGGTAAGCACCGAGTTATCTGGTGATCTCATAAACCGCTTAAGCTTGGAAGATCAACGATTTCTACACCTATGAGTATATTTATGCTGTGCGCGTTAGCGCTCTTTAAAGTCTTTGCTTTAAGAATAAAGCGGAAATCTTATATTTAATCTATTTTTGCGCTTGATGGACTGATTTATTTGCTGTAGATATATAGCCCTTAGCCGCTATTAACGCGGTTAACCTGAATAGTGCGGGCGTGGCGGAATCGGTAGACGCTGCGGACTTAAAATCCGTTTCCCTTTGGGAGTGGGGGTTCAAGTCCCCCCGCCCGCACCATTCGCTTTCTAGACGTTTTTCATATTGACAGCATATACTGGCCCCTGTAGGTTGACTTGAAACCATGGGGATATATACGTAATGAATAAGATGCAAGAAGACGCGTTAGCTAACGCCTTTAATAAGGTGCAAAGCAAAATAACTTCAGGAAATATCAAAAAATATTGGAATCAGCGTCTGTACTCTCATAGCATAGAGGTAGCCCTGATGAAGCCTTTGACTTTGCTCGGTGTAGAGCTGCCTTTAATCAAAGTGCCCTTTGCAAGAGGGGATTATAATGACATTGATGTCCGCGCGAGCAAGGCATATGGTGCGTTCTCACGTTCTGCAGCGCAGAGCTTGACTGTTATTAATGACTGTTTCCTTGATCAAGACAGAGCAAAGCCTAAGATTTGCGTCGATTTCCAGCCATTTAGATCGTAATACAGCGGCGAGGCTACTCAATATCTATAAATATACGATGGCCATATTGTCCATTAGGGGGCAGGGCGCGGGCTTGGCTGACGCGGGCATTCTTTTTGAGTGAAAAGATAAGCTGCGTGCCGCCATTCGCGCCAGGCTGCGCATTATATGCGGCAATGGCGCCAGAAGATGTGATCTTCTTAGCCATTTGCGTGCTCCATGAGGCGCTTGGCAAGTCAATGATGAGGAGCTTTTCGTTATTATCAAGATCATAGCGGAAGTTAGCAGGCGCAGTTAAGTCGAGCACGACACGGTCTTGGCCTTTATATTCACCAAAGCGAATATTATTAACGCTGGCTATGGTCACGGCTTTAGGCTGTGCTTTTGCAACGGGTGGTATATAGGGCTTTGGCGCGGCATTAGCGGGCGCTAAATGTGTGTTTTGCTGATCATTCATCGGCATAAGTGAGGCTGAACTTGGCAGGGAGTTTGTGGCCATTGGCGCAGCGCCATTATTATAGCTTGGCATCTGCGCGTTTTGTTGAGATGGCATGGCGCTATGCGCGGATTGTGGCGTTGCGCTATAAGCGTTGTTTAATGCTGTGCTAAGGTCACGCATGGATTGCTCCATAACCGATAAGCGGCCAAGCAGCGGCGCTATATGTTCCATATCTTGGCGCATTACGGCAATTTGCTGTTCCATAGAGAGGAAACGCGCGCGTATTTCTTCTGCCCCAAGTGGGCCATTCATATTGGCTGCAATAGATTGTGGTTTTAAGCCCTGCGCGGGTGCCATATTCGCAATAACAGGTTTTATTTGTGTATTGGGCGGCGTTGACCAGCTTTCAACAGGGATATTATCGGCTTCTTGTGGGTATTGGTAATTATCATCACCACCAAGCGGCCAGTTATCTGACCATTTTTCAATCGCGCCACATCCTGTTAATGCCGTTGATAAAACAAGGCCAGATAAAACAAGCTGTGAAAGGCGTTTCGCTGAAGTTATATGTAGTTTGATCATGTTTTTATACCGACTGAAGCAAGACGTAAGATGTTGCGAGCGCAACCAAGAATAGGAATCCTTAACGACAAGGCTAAGCATTATTGCGCGCAACAACAAGCAACGCGATCGAGTCGGCGGCATATTATCCCCATATATCTATAGATACAGGGCTATTCTAGTCTTTATTCGTGGCGGTGAGTGTTTCATATAGCGCTAGGTTACGCTGGGCCATCTTAAGAAATGTAAATTCTTCTTCATAGCGCTTACGGGCTTGTAGGCCCATGTCTAGGCGTTTTTCTGGTGACCCTGTAAGCTCTGCTATCGACATGGCGACGGCTGCTATATCTTTATGGGGGACAAGATAGCCCGTTTGGGCATCAGCCACAGATTCTCCATTGCCCGCAACTTCAGT
The DNA here is from genome assembly GCA_963977125.1 of uncultured Micavibrio sp. Classification (GTDB taxonomy): domain Bacteria; phylum Pseudomonadota; class Alphaproteobacteria; order Micavibrionales; family Micavibrionaceae; genus UBA2705. The sequence continues at coordinate 29,390 of CAXBNJ010000002.1, read as the reverse complement.
CGCAATGGTCGGCAGGCCTGCGCGCATGGCTTCGATGATCGAGCGTGGGAATCCTTCCCAGTGGGTGATCAGCAAAAATACGTCATGGGTTTCGAGTAACTCAGGAACATCACTGCGCTCCCCAAGGAAATCGATACGATCCGTCAGATCCAGTTCAACGGCGAGTTGTTGCATAGGCAAGCTGTCACCATTGCCCGCAAGGGTCAGGTGCCAGTTTTCATTTTCGATGGTCTTTAAGGCATGTAAAAGCGTTTCATGGTCTTTTTGCGGGCAAAAACGCGCAACCATAATGAATTTTACGGGGGCGCGTCGCGGGGCTTTTTCTTCTAAGGCCTCAATTGTGTCGCGTTGTGGCGCGGGGCGCGCAGGCATGCCGTTATGAATGGCAATGATCTTTTCAGGGCGGCATATTTTGTGTTTAAGGGCAAGGTTGCGGTCATACTCGCTCACGGTAATAATTTTGGCGCAAAACGGCGCAGCGCATTTCTCAATCCATTTATAAACAAAGCGCTGTTTCATCGACACGCCCTCAGTAAACGCCCAGCCATGTGCTGTGAATATGGCTTTTGTCGGTAGCCCAATTGCGGCTATGCGGCCAATAATGCCCGCTTTTGATGAATGGCAGGATAGGATATCAGGCTGATGCTTTTTTAAATAACGGCGCAGCTGTAATATAGATTTTATATCTTTAAGCGGTCTAATCGGCCGCCCCATATCTTTGATCTCGTAATAGGGTGTACCCATGGCTTTGATATGATCCGAGATGATGCCCGGCCAGCCAGAATAAACAAGAGGCTCATGGCCTTGTGCTTTTAACCATGTGGTTAAATCACGAATATGTATTTGTACGCCGCCAAATTCGTCAAGGCGTGTAACCAGATAAGCTATCTTCATGTTTTGTCTCTGTTTCTTATATGAAAGAATTTTTTTAAGAATGCGATAAAGCTCTTGGATTTTGTTACTAACACGGTATGGCCGAGCCATAAGAAAATCCATAAGGCGGTCATAATAGGCTCAGGCCATTGAAAAAGACTAGCGGCAAACCCTATGGCGCCAAACCCCATGCCGAGCGTTAAGATCATGATCGTCGTCTGGCCAACGGGGAAGCCCGCATGAATAAAGTGGTGGTGGAAATGGCGTAAATCAGGCGAGAAGGGGTGGCGGCCTTCACGGATACGCATAACAAATAAGCCAAAAGCATCAATGATCGGTAAGGCGACAATCCATGCAATGGAGATCGGGTTTAAGAATGTGTATGCGCCTTGTGACAAATGAATACAGAACCAAGCAATAACTAAGCCCAAAGCCATTGACCCTGTATCCCCCAGAAAGATGCAGGCTTTATCGCGCAAGGGATGGCGCATATTATAGAATAGAAAACCAGCAAGCGGCGCGGCGAGCAGGCCGATATGCAATAAGGCGGCGCTTTGCCCGCTTATATAAGCGGCGATCATTAACCAGATTAAAATGACAAGGCTTTTCCCGCCAGCAAGACCATCAAGCCCGTCCATCATGTTAATGGCGTTAATTAAATACACTATACAGGCGACAGAGAATATCGGTGCAAAAACGGCGCCAAGATGCCAATCGCCAAAACCGAGCATATTGCCCATATTGATAAGCTGAGTATCACCACCAAAAACAATAATGCCTGCAGCGGCAAAATGAATGAAAAATTTAACGGCCGCAGGGACGGGCTTTTTGTCATCAATAAGGCCGGTGATTAATAATAAAATCAAGGCTGCATACAGGCTGATGATTTCAGCGTTAAACGTGAATAAGACGCTATGAGCGACCATGAAAAGGGTGAATATAACAAGGCCACCAACGGGCGGAACGGGCGCATGATGCTGCTTGCGTCCTCCAGGTTTGTCGACATAACCAAGCTTAATCGCGCATAGGCGTACGGGCGGAATAAGCAATAAAGCCATGATAAAGGCCGCCAGAATCGGCGCCCAAAGTGTAAGGCCGCCTAATGCATTTGATGCTAACCATGTACTGCTTAAAAAATCCATAGAGTATATATAGCGAAAGAAAACAAGAATTGATAGATGCGAAGAGGGTTATTCAGGCTATATTTTTTTCCATTAGATCATAGGCTTCCTATGGATAGACCGCCGTCTAAAATGGGCTAACCGCATCAATAAATGTAGAGAAGAAATCGAAAAGAACCGTGCCCAGAAGAGCATAAGCCGAGCCAAATATCACAGCGGCGCCTGCGGCCATTAAGGCATATTCCATGGCTGATGAGGCGTCTTCACTATAGAGCCATTCTTTTATTATTTTCATGTAAACCCCAGGCCCCTTTATTTCACGTCCTATTTTTAAATAGGCATTATCCTTACCTATTCTAGCACAAGATGGCCTATTTCGCAGAAGACTATTAGATACAATTTATTTCAATTGCTGCTTTATTTATCTTTTAAGTAGCGCCTTGGGTTGAGCCTATCCATGCTGTTTTGCGGCTGACAAGTGACGTGACCATAGCTTATGAGGTCATTTAATATCACCGCACCGAGCAAGCTGGAGACAAGGCCATGTGAGCCATGCGCAGTGGAACAATAGACCCGCGCGTTATCTAAGGGCCCAATAACAGGAAAATGATCACGCGACGTCGTGCGCAGGCCTGCGCGGCGATCAATGACTTCAGGATCTTGCAACTTAAGTGTTTCGGGTAGAATGCTGTTTACTTGAGCGATATTATCTTGATCGTCAATATCTGCGCATTGTTCATCAATGCTCCATGGCTGGAATGTTGACCCGCAATACATGATATTGCGTGGGGTGTCATCAGTGTCCTTTGTGCTCAGGGCGGGGGTTAGGTAACCACTAAAACATAAAACCGTTTTTAAGGGCGGCAATGTTTGCGCCGAAAAACCTGTTATTTGGCCGCGCACGGCGCTTAATTCAACATCTGCAAATTCTTCAAAGGCCGCAAAGCCTGTACCAGAGGCCAGAATAACATGGTCATAGCCTTGCGCTTTCAAACCCTCGCTGCTTAAATCATGCTGCAAGGTCTTGATTTCAATATCCTGCATCAGCGCCGCGCATAATTTTCGCGGCGAGACGTGACCGGAATCTGGGGTGTATAAAGCATCATGTTCAAGCTGTATGCCGCATATGGCTTCGCTATCTTTTTTCTCAATCCAACGTAAATGGTCATCATGCCATGCCCAGTTTTTAATCATCGCTTTAAAGCGCTCTTGCTTTTGTTCGCTATGAGCCACATGTAATGCGCCGCAGGCTTTATATCCAATATCATGGCCTTGACGCGTGGCGAAATCTTCAAAAAAGCTATGTGCATAGGCAAAGGCGCTTGAATAGAATAAGGATTCGCCATCAAGCTGTTTTCTAAAGCGCGGGTTATATAGGCCAAGCATATTACCTGAGGCCTTTTGCGCAACGCCGCTTTCTTTTTCAAAGAGGGTAACGCTATGGCCTGCTTTGTTAAGGGTATATGCCGCCGCACAACCGCCAAGGCCGCCGCCTATAATCGCAATGTTTTGATTGCGTTTTGGGATGATGGCTTTACGTTTGCTTGGCCCATCATATTGAGCGGTAATCATTTCGCGCTTACGGCCAAAACCATCTTGTTTGGTGACGTTAAACCCATATTCGGTAAGCGCACGCTTAACAAGGCCTGCCGCGGTGAATGTAGCAACGCTTGTACTGGACAGCGCGCAGCGTTTCATCGCTGTAAATAACTCACTACGCCACATATCAGGATTTTTTGACGGTGCAAAACCATCTAAATACCATGCATCAATACTGGTGTTTAAATGGGGGATGGCGTGGTTAATATCATCAAATATTAAAGTCAGGCTTATATTGGGGGCAATTTCAATGCGATGCCAACCTGCAATACGTAAGGGATAGGCCGCGCAGAGGCGCTCTATCTTATCGGCGAAGCGCTCAGCCCAAGGCTCTAAAGCGCTTTTTATTGTCGCGGTCGTTAAGGGGTGTTTTTCAAATGAAATATAATGAAGGTGTTGGTCTGTATTCGCGCTGTTTTCAAAGCATTCCCATGTCGTGAAGAAATTTAAGCCTGTGCCAAACCCTGTCTCGCAAATGGTGAAATAGGGCTTGTCTTGCCATGCTGCGGGTAGGTTGTTGCCAGCTAAAAATACATATTCAGTTTCCGCCACACCGTCTTCGGGAGAGAAATAAATATCGTCAAATTCTTCACTGCGTAGGGTCATAATATTCGCCCTAAAACTCATCTTTATCGTGCCGCAAACGCGCAAATTCATCCGCATCTTTAGCCAGTAAAAAAGGGTTGGTTGCTTTTTCGGTGCTTAAAATAGTGGGCACAGTTGGCCTATCATGATTGCGCATGGAGATGGCATTTTTTAGGGCTTTTTGTATCTGTGTGTTTTCAGGAAAAGCCGCGCAAGCAAAAGCGCCATTGGCCAGTGTATATTCATGGGCACAATATATATAGCTCTCATCGGGCAGGGCGGCTATTTTTTGTAAAGATTGATACATTTGCTGCGGCGTGCCTTCAAATAAGCGCCCGCATCCCATAACAAACAACGTATCGCCAACAAAGACAGCATTATCGTCTTGGAAGTGATAACAAATATGGCCGATTGTATGGCCTGACGTGTCGATGATTTTTATGGCATGTCCCGCAATATCAATGACGTCGCCATCATTAACAGCCTGATTAAGCGTAGGTAAGCGCTGAGCATCTAAGGCATGGCCAATGATTTGAGCGCCATATTTATCTTTTAAGGCAGCCGCGCCACCAATGTGATCGTCATGGTGGTGAGTGAGTAATATATAATCAAGGCCTTTGCCTAGTTCTTCAAGGCGTTTCATAACGGGCGCGGCATCACCGGGGTCAATAACGGCAAGGCGGCCATCGCTTAATGTGAGCAAGAAAATATAATTATCGGAGAATGCGGGAAGAAGCTCGACATGTATCATAATGAAAGACCAGATATGGGGTTAGGCGTTAAGCGTTAAGATAATATATCGGCTAAGCTGTGGTCGGCGCTGCCGGGTTTTAAGGGTTGTTGCTGGTTTGAGTGCGGTGCCCAACCTATTATATGAATGATTTCAAAGGTCACGTCAAAACGTTTATCGTCAGCATAGCCGTTTTCTTGGCGGTAAAGGGACTCGCTTAAGTCAAAAAACGACCGCATTAAAGCCGCTTTGTGACGCGCTGTAAGGCTATTGCCTTCCCCCATAGATTTTATATCGGCGAATAATTTGTAAATAGATGTATAGCTCACTTGGTAATATTCAGAATCGACAACAGGTAGGGCAAATCCCGCGCGTTGAACCAAAGCGCCATATTGCTGTTTATCAGCAAAGGGGAATATATGCGGCGATAACCCATCATAAATTTGAATTTCAGCCTTTGTCATGGCTTCGCGTAGTTCGTATAATGTATCACCGCCCGGCAAAGCAGCCATAAACAACCCGTCAGGGCGTAAAGCGCGGCGCGCTTGGATTAAAGCCCCTGGTAAATCATTAAGGCTGTGATGTTCAAATACTGCGATCACGGCATCAAGCGCCTGATTAGCAAAAGGCAACCATTCAGAATCTGATTGAACCAAATGAATTTGTGGGTTTTTACTATGGCGCGCCAACATGTGCTCAGAGACATCAAGCACGAAAATCGTCTCGGCATTTAAGGCGGCGATGATGGCGTCTAGATCATCTTCATTGATGCGCGCGCCATAAATAGCCACCGTTTTAAATTTAGGGGTGATGATGGAGAGGCGATCAATAAGCGATTTCACGGTGGCCTTTATGAGGAAATCCGTGTCATTAAACTGCGCTGCAGCAGCGTTTCTTAGCTGCCTAAGGCGCGCTTTATCAAAGATAAGTGCGGTCATATTGGACGTGCTCCAGCCTAATCAATACGGCGCTTTCTGGGGTGGTTGCGCTGTGCGGGTTCATCAGCATCGCGTGCGCTCATGCCTTGTGATTTTACGGCTTGTTTGACTTGTTCCATATCGGCGCTGCGCCCTTTTAATCGCGCAAAAAGCCCGCCGCGTTCAGCGCGCGTAGCTTTCTTTTTATCGGCGTGCAAGGTTTTCGAATTCGGTGTTTGAGCAGCCGCTGGCGGCTGCGTGTCTGTGTTACTGGCGATAAGCGCGACTATGTCTGATTGCAGCGTCTCGCTCTCTGTACGGCTTAATGCTGCATCGGCGGCAGCGCTGATTATAGCGGCGGATGACGTTGAAGATTCGCCTGATGGTGCAACAGGGGCGGGAACAGGGCCCGATTGAGAATGATTAGAGCCTTGATTAACAAATTCACCCATTTCAGAAATGCTGCGTGAATGGTCAGCGGCGAATGATTTTGTCAAAGACCAGTTGACGCTAAGTTCGCTATCTTGACAGAATTGCTGATAGGCCATTAGCACGACTTGAATAAAGCTGTCATGGTTATCCCAATAACATAGACTTAGCAGGCCTTTCATCATAACAAACTCTGTCACGCCAGCAACATGGCCAACAGATCCGGGGCCTGTGGAAACCGCAAAGGGGAAAACACGCTGCGGGGTAATGCCAATATGCTTAAAATAGCTCGGCCCCATTTGGCAGACATATTTAGGATCAACTTCGAATTTTTTGGCGATATATCTTTTGGCTTCGTCAATGGATTTAAGGTCATTGGGCAGCTCGAAACTCGGTAGGCTTACGCTCAGGCCGCTGCCTTTGAAACGCTGTGGAACGGGCATATAATCCGTACAAATCCCCGCCATAACTTCGCCGCTAATACTTTTTGATAAGGGCAGGATTACCGCCATATTAGTGGCTTGGTCACTTGGAATGAAAAAATCCATCTCATGTGAGCTCAGACCAGAAGAGCCACCAGAATCAGCAAGGCCTTCATCGACAAAAACCGAATGCGCGAGTTGAATTTGTCCGGCAGAGCCTTTGGCTTTTTCGTAGGGTTCTTCAGAATCGGTCTTAAGGCGTTTGATCAAATCGCAAATTTTTGTTTCTTCAAGATTTGGATTTTCGCGCAATTGCAGCGGGCATTCCGACCATGATGTCGCCTTGATATTATATTTTTCAAGCAAGTTTCTGATTTGTACTTCAAGGCGGCATGTTGCAATTAAGCCAACAGAAATAGCGTTAAGAATGTCTTGCGCGTCAATTTCGCGTATTAATCCGCGTGTTTTATAATGGTTACTATCCATTAAAAGGTCAGAGACAGGCAGGGATTTTTGATCGGATTCGCTGACCTCTAAATAATAAGTATCAATCTTTTCATCAATATGTTTGGGGTCTGTATAGTACCCCGCGCCTTTTTCTAATTTTGAACCATAAAATGTTTTTAAGCCCAAAAACTTATCAGCAAATTCTGTCGCAATATTGCCGTCCGTTATGCCGTCTTCGGGTATGTCATTGGCCTTTACGCTAATCGCTTCGATCATGTGACCAGACCAATAGCGCCCATCTAAGTTGCATGTGCCGCGGGGCACAGCATTCGTAAGACCGCGTGGATTGCCTTCATGTAGATATATTTTTATGCTCTTGCCCGTTGGGTCAACGCGATAAGGTAAGATATCGGCGGAGGCCTCCGCGCGTGAGACAATATCAATAAGCTCGCCATTATCTTTATTGCGCATCGTGCTGATTTGCAGGCCGCCAGAGGGTTTTTTAGAGCGGCGGCGCTCACTTAAGCGCAGGCTTTGTTGGCTGTTTATCTTTTTAACCAAGACACCAATAGAGGTCGGCGGATAACCAAGCGGTCGGCCATCTTCAGTATAGAGGTTAAACTGGCCGTCATAATTTTCGGCAATATATTTATCATCCCACTGCTTGGCTGTATATAAAACGCGCCCGCCGAGCGATTTAAGGTTTTTACGATAATCGCGTTCAGTAAAAAAGGCATATTCTTTATTGAGCTCTTTTTGCCACAAAGCGCGGTCATGCTTACGAATCATAAATTCATAGGCCCATTTATAGGGCAGGCGATATAGACGCGTTTTAGGGAAGCGCGGGGGTAATTCTTCTAAAAAGAATCCTGCATATTCATCGTTAGAGCGCGCTTGTTCTGAATACCATTCAAGCAATTCAGCATTGGTAAATTCATCAACATTATCACTCATGCTGCCTTTATCAGGGAATTCCATCAATACAAACTGGCCAGGCTCGGGCATGACATAGTCTTGAATAAACATCACGCCATCGGTCTTGAGCAGGGAGAAGTGATGATCTAAAGCACGCGAGACACATAAATCGCTATAGTCATGCTGTGAGTAAATTTCGTATAAAATACGGCTATTGACGATAGCGTCAACGCATTCAGGGCCAAGATTTATGCTGGCAATATCACCTTGGCGATATTCAATATTAGGACGTTTGAAGTTTTTACGAGCATAATCAATGGAGGCTTTATCATGGTCAATGCCAACAAATTGTAAATTCGGTTTAAGTACCGCCATGGCGTAGGCCATATCGCCTTGCGAGCAGCCCATTACAGCGATCAAGGCATTATCATTAAGAAGCATATGGGCGAGTGTAAACCAAGCGCGCCGTACCTTATGTGCGGGGATGTCTTTTAAGAGCTCTCTTTGTTCGTCGCTGATCAGATGTTCAGGTGTTTTTTGGTACATCTGCCGTATCAGCTGGTCTTCATCATCTGAAGAGCCACAATTAGAGGCTGCTTTATGTCCTTGTTTGAGCGAACTCATTCGTTTTATAAACCTAATTTGTTTGGCTTGACGCCACAAACTTTATACAATGACAACTTAGTCTAGAGATTAAGTAGTATTTACTAATGTATTTCCGTAAGTTTTACAACGTTTATTTCTTACATTATGTATTTATATAATAAAAATATACTATAACGCAAATTTAAGAGAATGGATAGGGGAAATGCGAACGATTCTCAAACTTATGCTAAACTTAATTGTACCGCCTCGATGCCCTATTTCAGGGGCTTTGGTTGGGGAGTCTGGACATTTATCGCCAGAGATTTGGAATAAAATTCATTTTATAGCTGATCCTTATTGTCAAACATGCGGTGTGCCTTTTTCGGCGGATTTGGGCGCCGATGAAAATATGATCTGTGCTTCATGCTTATCGACTCCGCCTGATTACGATCATGCGCGGGCAGGGGTGGTTTATGATGACCTTACGCGGCAGCTGATTTTACGCTATAAACATGGCGATCATTTATATCTCGTGCGCAGTTTTTTGCCTTGGATGGAAAATTCTGGCGCTGACTTAATTGACCATACGGATATTATTGTGCCTGTACCGCTGCATTGGAGCCGAATGATAAAACGCCGCTATAACCAAGCCGCGATTCTGGCTGCGGCGCTGGCTAAAAAACATGATAAAACTTACGCGCCTTTTGCCCTTAAACGAATTAAAGCCACCGCGCCACAAGGGCGCCGTAAGGCGCAGCAACGCAAAGATAATGTTCGCGGCGCCTTTGCCCTTCCAGCAAAAACTGATGTGAAAAATAAGCGCATATTGCTGATTGATGATGTCATGACATCAGGGGCGACCGTGAATGAATGCGCCGTGATTTTAAAGCAAGCAGGGGCAAGCGCCGTTTATATACTGGCTATAGCGCGCGCTGTAAAAACTTAGAGCATTGCACGTTTGGCGGATCAAGTTCTGCGCTGTTATTTAGCTATGTTATAGGGGGCTAGACCATATTGCATGAGAATATGGCGCAAATGACTATGGCTGGTCAGCACATCTAAGCCAAGGCGGCGCATGATTTTTAATGATTTCGCATTATTAGCGACCATTTTATTCAGTCCAAAGGAAAATTGATTACGCAAGGCGCCGTCTTTTTGGCGGCTTTTCGCATATTTTTCAAGGATGACGGGACTCGCAAAATCAATGCCGCAACCCGCGGCATCAATAATAATATCGGCAAGGCTTTGAACGTCGCGTAAGCTCGCATTAAGTCCTTGTGCACCCATGGGGTGCAAGACATGGGCCGCTTCTGCAATTAGGGCAAGGCGATTGGCTGTAAGCGCATCGGCTTGCATGCTGATAAGCGGCGTTGTGTCTAATGTACTCATTAATGTTAGGGGGCCGAGTAAGTCTTTGCTTAATCTGTTGATTTCACTTTCAATCGCCGCCTTGTCTTGGCCGAGCCAATGCTCTGCTGTTTCATTTTTTTCAACCCAAACGAGGGATACGTGATTATCAGGCAAGGGCACAAGGGTGAATGGTCCGCCATTATAGTGATATTCCGTAGAAATATACTGGTGATGGGCGCTCGCTTGCAAATGACAAGTTAGTGCGGCTTGGTCGGTGCTTTTTTGCGTATGCGTAATGCCTGCAAGTGTCCGTGTTGTGGAATTACGGCCATCCGCGCCGATGAGTAATTGTGTCGTGAGTGTTTTGCCATTATCTAATGTGACGTGAGCATGCTGCGCATCGCAGCTATAGCTTTCGAGTTTTGTCTCAAAAATAAGGGTGATATATTTGTTCTTAAGCGCGGCGTTTAACAGGGCTTTGGACAATATCTTATTGGGGATATTCATGCCAAAGCGCGGTAGGTTGATTTCCTCTGCTGTGAAAATTATGCCTTTATCGCTTGTTTTGCCGCTATCAATAATCTGTAAGCTGCGCAAATCTTCACTAAACGGCGTAATTACATCAAGAACGCCCGCATGCTCAAGGGTCTCTAGGCAATCATTCATTAGCGCTGTGGTGCGCGTGCCTATATCATCGTTAACGGCGCCGAGTTTAAGCTGCGCATTGGCCGGTTTGGACATTGGATCTATGATTATTGAGGTTAAACCCGCGCGCGCCAGTAAAAGCGCCATGGATAGCCCCGCAGCGCCTGCGCCTGAAATGATAACATCCGTTTTTTTTGTTTTAAACATTGTCTTTGTATCTAATTGGTTTATCTAAGTATGATCGAATTAATTAAGGAGTATAGAGCCATGAGTGCAAAAGTCGAAATATATTATTGGAGCACATGCCCATTTTGTGTAAGAGCCTTAGCCTTGTTAGACCGTAAGAAAGTCGAATATATGGGGTATAACATTACAGGTGATGACGCAGCACGTGCGAAAATGATCGAACGCACAGGCGGCCCTAAATCCGTTCCACAAATTTTCATCAATGATAAGCATATTGGCGGCTGTGATGATTTACATGAGTTAGATTATGACGGTAAGCTCAAGGCTATGCTTGCTTAAGTAAGATTGGGTTTTTACTGGAGTGATGCTTTCATTTTGAAAGTAACTAATGCTGTGTTATTCTTGTCTAACGTGACACGAATAACTTCAGTGAGACTCCTCATGCCATCAAATACAAATTCTCCCCTTAAAACGCCCCTTAAATATGATCAAATTGCCGGTTTGTGCACGCGCTCGCGCTGCCCCATTGCTAATACGTTAGATGTTATCGGTGATAAATGGACGCTGCTTATTATCCGCGATATGTTGATGCTTGGCAGTGGTCAATATCAAGATTTCCTAAAAGCGCCAGAGGGTATTTCAACCAATATTTTGGCGGATCGCCTCAAAAAACTTGAGAAAGCGGGCGTTATTTCCAAATCAGTTTATCAAACCAATCCTGTGCGGCATTTATATAGCTTAACCCAAATGGGGCAAGATTTACGCCCGGTGTTAATGTCTATTGTTCAATGGGGCGGTGCGCATGTTGAAGGCGCGTTTTCACCTTCGCAAGCGGATATTGATGCGATGGAAAACCGTCGTTTAAAAAAGCAAACAGCCTAAGAGCATTTAAGAGTAAAAAATTTAAAGGATTCATAAGCATGGATAAATTGTTGAAAGTCGCCCTTATACAAGCATCAGCGCGCCCTGACATGCAGGAAAATTTAGAATTTATTGATCAAAATATAGAGCGCGCGGTAAAGCTGGGCGTTAAATTTGTCCTGACTCCAGAAAATAGTTGCCATATGCTTTATCCACAAACAGCAAAACTTGAAATTGCTGTTAGCGAGGATGCTCACCCATTCTTGAAGCATTTTTTGAAACGCGCGCAAGAGCTTGATATTTGGCTGCTGCTTGGGTCAATTACAATTAAAGACGGTGATGGGAAGCTATTAAATCGCTCCTTTTTGATCTCTCCTCAAGGTGAAATTGCTGCGCGCTATGATAAAATTCATTTATTTGATGTTGATACGCCCGATGGCGTGTCGTACCGCGAGAGCCAAACCTTTAATGGTGGCGACAAGGCCGTAATGGCGCAAAGTGAAATTGGTAATATCGGTCTAACGATATGTTATGACGTGCGTTTCCCGCATTTATATCGTGATCTTGCGCAATTGGGCGCTGATATAATTACTGTCCCTGCGGCGTTTACTGTACCGACAGGGCGCGCGCATTGGGAAGTCTTGCTGCGGGCGAGGGCGATAGAAAATGGCGTCTTTATTTTAGCGCCAGCACAAACAGGCACACATCAAGGCGATCGTACAACATGGGGGCATTCATTAATTATCAACCCATGGGGCGAAGTTTTGGCGGATGGCGGCAATGAGCCGGGCATGATTATCGCGGAAATAGACCTGTCAGAAGTCACTAAGCGCCGTGGGCAAATCCCATCATTAAAAAATGGCCGCCCTTATAGTGTCTTTGAAGCGCCAAAAACATAAGGAAGGTGCGGGCGTGTATGTCTTAATACAGGACGTGTAATATATCTAAATAATTACCTTTTTCAATCATCTGTATTAAATCATTAGGGGTAAAGCCGTGTGCGCGTATGTCGCGTAAAGTGACGCTCTTATTGCGCTTGGCAAAACGCTTGCCTTCATGATCTAGCAGTAATTTATGATGATAATAGGCGGGCTGATCTAGCCCTAGCAGGGCTTGTAAAAGGCGATGGATATGGCAGGCATAGAGTAAGTCTTCACCGCGCGTTACTAAGTTAATGCCTTGGGCATGGTCATCAATACAGACGCTTAAATGATAACTGGCTGGCGTTTCTTTACGCGCTAAGACAACGTCACCGAGTAAATGCGGGTTAACGTCAATCCGGCCGGCATCATGATCTTCGAAATAAAGCGGCGTTTTTATATGTTTTAGGGCGGCGTCTATATTCAAGCGCAATGCGTAATCTTGACCGTTTTCCATGTCGTTCAATGTTTTATGACGGCATGTGCCTGGATAAATCATGCCCTCAGGGCCTTGAGTCGGCGTGAAATGGGGCGCGTCAATTTGGCTGTTTATGTCTTTGCGTGTGCAGCTACACGGATATAAAACGCCCATAGCTGTGAGCTTCGCTAAAGCATCAGCATAGGCATTCATATTTTGCGATTGAATAAGCACAGGCTGTGTCCATTTTAGGCCAAGCCATGTGAGGTCTTCGTAAATAGCGTCATAAAATTCTGGACGGGCGCGGGTTTGGTCGATGTCTTCGATGCGTAAGATAAATTCATCACCTTGCGCGGCTGTGAACAGCGCCGAATAAGCGTGACCAATATGCAGATAGCCTGTGGGTGAGGGCGCAAAACGTGTGCGAATTAAGGGCTTATGCATGAAATATTCTACTCATTCGTAGGCCGCGTCAAAGCCCTGGCGGCGGTCCGCCTTCGAAGGACCGCACAAGGGAGCTTGAAATTAAATGCCAACCATCGACCAAGACAAAGAAGATAATCTTAAAGGGTAGGGAGATCATCACTGGCGGCAGCATCATCATACCCATCGACATTAATATCGAAGCGGTCACCATATCAATAATCAAAAACGGTAAGAACAGCATAAAGCCAATTTCAAAGGCGCGCCGTAGCTCAGAGATCATGAAAGCAGGGACAAGAACTTGCAGCGGTACATCTTCGGCGCTTTCGACGCTATCAACGCGACCAAGGTCTATGAATAGCGCTAAATCTGTTTCACGAACATGTTTGAGCATGAAAACGCGGAACGGCTCTATACCGCGCTCAAAAGCGGTGATCTCGTCTATTTCCTCATTGATTAAGGGTTCAATGCCTTGTTTATAGGCGGCCTCTAAGGTTGGCGCCATAATAAAGAATGTAAGGAAGATGGCTAAGGATACGAGTACCGTATTCGGCGGCGTTTGCTGAATGCCCATAGCGGTTCTTAAAAAAGATAAAACCACGATGATCCGTGTGAAGGAGGTCATCATAATTAAAATAGAGGGGGCTAATGACAGGATAGTTAGCAAAGCGACCATTTGAATAACGCGCCCCGTGACGGAGCCATTACCTTCTTCTTGGCCAAAATCTAGCGAAAAGCTTTGCGCAAAAACTTCGCTCGGCACGAATGCAACGGCGAAAATAGCGCCAATTATCGCCAATAAAGCGAGCGGTGCTTTTATAAGGCGGATTTTTTGGATGAGTTTGGCACATATGGCGCGGCAGTTAAGCGTTTTCATACGGCGCGCTCCTTTTTGTCTTTGTTTTCGTCTTGGTTGAGGCTTATATCGTTTACAGCTTTAATATTTTGTTCAATGAGCAAATCACTATTTTGTCCGAGAAGAATCATATGCTCAACGCCATCACGTTGAATGAGAACAACGCGGCGGCGTGAATCGAGGGGTAAGTTCTCCACCACTTTCAAGCGACGCTTAGCGGGCGTAACCATAGCAGGCCCCGCAATGCCGAGTTTCTTCAGCAGTAAAGCCAATCCCCCCATTAAGGTGAGGACGAACAGCAGGGCTGCGAGAAAATATGTTATATCTTGTATGCTCATAACAAAACAGTATAAGCCCATAAAAAAAACATGTGCAGAGCGTTTAAGCAGCCATGCACATGTTTTTGAAGATTCTGAGCATAATAATAGCGAAATAGAAAAAGAGGGCCCCCATAGGCGCCCTCTTTAAATGAATTACATAGCTTTATTATTGAGGCTTAAGTGCTTCGAGTTTTTCTGCTGGCGTGACATCTTCAACGGCGATTACGTTCGGATACATGCTCATAAGGCCAAAGCGCCAGCCGTAAGTATCGGCTTTATATGTGTGGCCTTCTTTTAAACCAAAATAAACATCAGAGGCGTTGAAATGTAAATTTAAATAGCTGTCAGCGACTTGAAGCATGCCTTGGTTTTCTGTTTTTACAAGATATTTACCAGAGTCGCCCTTGGTGGCTTCTTTTGTTTCTACTGTAAATGTCATGTCTTCGGCAGTGCCAAATGTATAAGCCGCGTTACAGGCAAATGCCGCAGCAAACACTGCGCCATAGAGTTTTAATTGTAAGCTATCGCTCATTTTATAAATTCCTTCCCTTGGTTAATAGAAAACGGCATATTAGACATATTTATTATTCTGTCAATAGGTCTTTACTGATTATTAAGAAGTATATGTAAGTATAGGTACATACCGGTTGGTATGCTAATTATATATTTAAAGTATTTAAAGCCATTTTCTAAAGGGGACTATTTTATGTTGAAAGAGCAATCTAAGAAATCAATTCAGTTTAATGTGTTGAAAGAATTTAACGTTGAAATTTTTGCAGCGGTTATATTTTTATTCTATTTAATTTTAAGCTATTTATTCTAAGCGGCTGATTTCTACCCTATATGAATATGTGTGCGGATCAAGAATTGAGAAGGGCGCGTTATTTAAGTGGGCAGCCATAAAAAAAGCTTGGTGATTTTTACCAAGCTTTTTTTATGCGCATTAATATGATTAAGTCTTTCCCTGCGAATCCTGCTAACGCATTAGGGTGCGAATTTGGCCGCTATTCTGTGTCACTTCATGGTTGGTGGCGCTTGTTTTATAGTTTGTGTCTTCGCCAGCCCCAGCCTCAGTATTCTTTCGCTCAACGCAAGCGGTCATAAATTTATCACGTGCTTCAGTGCGACTTAAACGTTCACTTGAGCGGGACGCTGCACGCTCTGAGCGGCTTTGACGTTGTTGACAGCTTCGCGCTGTTAACACTTCGCCCGCGGCGGATGTGTATGTTTTTTTATTTGATTGTGCCGCATCTGTTGTTATGGCTTCACTTGTCGGCGCTACGGGCGCTACGTCATCACTTTTAAAAACCTGATTAACAAAAAAAGCAAGCACGATGCCCGTGCCTATGGCTCGGCCAACTTGGTTGGAGCTTAATTTATTTGTTTTTCTGCGCTCGTTATTATTACTATTTTCAGACATGGTGTTTCCTCTATTGCCAAATATGCCGTATATGATTGAGCTAATATATAGGGAAACATGCCAAAAAGCAAGAAATATGTAAACTATTTATGCCTGTGGTTTGAGCGTTACTCGTCCAGTGCTTTAAAGCCTTGCTTACGCTTGAAATTATGATGCGTGTCAACAATGCGCACTGTGCCAGAGCGTGAGCGCATCACAAGTGTTTGTGTCTGCGCAGAACCAGGTCGACGGCGAACGCCTTGCAACATGGTGCCATCCGTTACGCCTGTGGCGCAAAACATAACGTTGCCTGGCTTGGCAAGTTCATCCAGTGTATAAATACGATCAAAATCAGTAATGCCGCAATTTGTCGCACGCTTACGTTCAACATCATTTCTGAAAACAAGACGACCAAGCATAGCGCCGCCTGTGCATTGTAGTGCTGCCGCAGCCAGCACGCCCTCTGGCGCGCCACCTGTGCCGACATAGAGATCAATGCCTTTATCAGGGTCTGTTGTCGCAATAACGGCGCTAACGTCACCATCTTGAATAAGGTTAATGCGTGCGCCTGCAGCGCGTACATCAGCAATTAGTTTTTCATGGCGTGGACGATCAAGGATGCAGACCATAAGTTCTTTAACATGGCCGCCTTTTTGATCCGCGAGTTTTTTTAATACATCAGCGATTGGCGCATCCAGATCAAGTATTGATGGATCAATTCCAGGGCCAATAGCGATTTTCTCCATATAGGTATCAGGTGCGTTCAAGAAACCACCTTCATCAGCAAGGGCAATACACGCCAAGGCGTTCATGCCGCCATGTGCTGTTATTGTTGTGCCTTCTAAAGGGTCAAGAGCAATGTCAATTTTAGGGCCGCCGCGACCATTACCTACTTCTTCACCAATATAGAGCATAGGGGCTTCATCGCGTTCCCCTTCGCCGATAACCACCACGCCGCGAATGCGCAGTGAGTTGAGAGCGCTACGCATGGCGTCGACGGCTGCGGCGTCGGCAGCTTTTTCATCGCCGCGACCAATTTCTAATGAGGCAGCAAGGGCAGCCGCTTCGGTAACACGTACCGCTTCAAGCGCTAAGTTGCGATCCATCATGAAATTTTCAATATTCGCGTCATAGCCGCTAGCAGGCGCGTCATGTTCATGTTGGTCTTGCAAATGTGCAGTGGAGGCGGGAGATGTTACAGACATAATAAAAATCCATGCGTAATGGGTTGAAAGAATCTAAATCCGCTTACACTATAAACGGTATAATTATGAATGTATGCTCATATTGGCGTGTTTATCTGCGGTCTGTGGATTGTTGGCGCGCGTAGCGGCGTGCGGGGGGTTGATATATTTACTTGGCATCTTTACTTGGGATGTTTACTTGGCTGGTTCATCGTTGCTTTCGGCTTTATCACTGTCACCATCGCCATCGCCATCAAGCAGCAGCATATGTGATAATATTGCATCAAAGGGCGCTTGCTCGCCATTGGCCCTATATAGATAAGACATGATTTCTGCGATAGCGGTAAACGCCTCGGAGGGGATGGGGGAGTCTATATCGAAGCTGACCAGCATTTCAGCCAAAGCGCTGTCTTCACGCACTTTGATATTGTTCTCATAGGCAAGTTGTACTATCCGGTCGGCAATTTCTCCCCGGCCTGTTGCCTTGATTGAGGGGAGGAAGCCTTTTTTAAGGCCTTCGCTCAAAGCGACGGCGGTGCGCTTCTTTTCAATTTTCCTTGTATTTGAACGCTTTAGGCCGTTCTGATCGTCGTTTTCGCTCACTGGCACAAATCCTGCAACTGTAAAAACGGGTTAAGACACTAAGTCTATTGGGACGTTTATTAATTTTGACACGAGGACCATTAAAATGTCATTAGAAAATTTAGCATTATTCAAGGCCGCCGGCGCTAAGATGAAATATCTTAACACAAGCCAGCAGGTAATTGCGCAAAATATAGCCAACGCAGATACAGCGGGCTATACAGCCAGAGAATTAAGCGAAGTCAGCTTCGATAAAGTTTTGTCTCGCGTTAGCGGACGCAATCAGCTTCAAATCACCAGCACAAGCGGCGTTCATTTAGGGGCGTCTAATCAAGTCGGTAGCTATGATGAAGATGAGCAAAAATCAGCATATGAAGTAACGCCATCTGGTAACGCTGTGAACATTGAAGAACAGCTTGTTAAATCAAGCCGCGTACAAATGGATTATTCAATGATGTTAAATATTATGAAGAAGCAAGTCGGCATGATTAAGACCGCTTTAGGCGCGCCACAAGGGTGATAGCAAGGCTTTGAGATATAATAACGATACGGCTTAAAAGCGAATAAAAGCCGAGGTGATAATAAATTAGGAGACCATGAAATGACACAATTATACGATACGTTGCAGATTTCTTCACATGGTATGCGGGCGCAATCAATGCGTGTTCGCGTTATATCTGAAAACTTAGCGAATGCTGAGACTTTACCATCAGCCCCAGGTGAGCCGCCTTACCAAAGACAGCATATTAGCTTTAAAAACGAGATGGATAGAAGCCTTGGCTTTGATGTTGTGCGCGTTGATGAAGTCAGCACGTCGGATAAAGAAGAATTCACATTGAAATATATGCCAAGCCATCCAGCAGCAGATGAAGAAGGCTATGTTAAAGCGCCTAAAGTCGCGACTTTGGTGGAAATGATGGATGTACGTGAAGCACAAAGATCATATGAGGCAAATATTGGCATGTATGACCAATCACGCAGTATGATTATGCGTACTATTGATTTGTTGCGTTAAGAAACTGTGTTAGAATAGAGATAGATTAAGGTTTAGGAGAGTTAATATGCCCATAGATGCAACAATGAATGTGACGCAAGCGGCCAATTTATATGCCAAGTCGGCAAAATCTGCCGGGATGCAATCTGTTGCCGCACCAAGTAATGGGCCAAATTTTGGTGACATTCTACGTGATGCGAGCGAAAGCGCGATTAATACGATGCATGAGGGCGAGCGTATGTCAGCCCGTGCGATTATTGGCGACGCTGATTTGACGGATGTTGTACAAGCTGTGACCAATGCAGAAGTAACGCTTCAAACCATTACGGCCGTGCGGGATAAAATGATTAACGCATATCAAGAAATTTTAAGAATGCCTATGTAGGCTCTCTTACAGATTTTTTCGATCATTATTGGATCATTATTAAGATAAAAAAACGCCCCGATGCCAGATTCAGGGCGTTTTCTATTGCTTGTATTTTCTCAAAAAGACCTAATCTTAATCGAATAAGTCCGAATTATAGGGCCCCGGTTTAAGGCTGTAAGAAATCGAGTGTTGTTTTACCACGATATCGATATCACCTGCGGCAGGTTCAATCATCTGCGTTTGTTTTATCAACGCGGTATCTTCGATGCTATTCTTTGTATAGACAATAACGGGGCGGCCTGAAGCGGGCTGCAGGCGGTTAAGTCTCATCTTTGCGACGCTATCGGGCGTTTGAACAAAGTCTGTATACGCTCCGATGCGGTCACTATAATCAAACATTGAGTTAACATTGGCGCGTGCTTGGTTGCCAAAGCTCGCCCAGACCAGTAACGCAGATACGGCTAATGTGTAAGATAATATCTTCATTGTCTTTCTCCGTTTGTCGTTATCATATGGTTTCAATTATACCATTTTTGGGACGCTCGGGGATAAGATTTACATTCAAGGTGACATCTTTTTTTTGTTAATATAATATTAAGAAATGGAACAAGCTGAAATTGTAGACTCAATACGCGAAGCCATTTGGCTGACGATTCAAATCAGTACACCAATTATGTTGGTGGGCTTGATTGTGGGTGTTACCGTAGCGCTGCTGCAGGCTTTAACGCAAATTCAAGAGATAACCTTGGTGTTTGTACCTAAAATTATCGCGATTTTCATGGCGATCTTCTTTCTTCTTCCCAGTTTTTCCTTGATTATGATTGCCTATATGGAGCGTATAGCTGACCGCATTATTGGGGGCGGCTGATCATGTCAGAGCTGCAATCTGGGCTACAGGCCTTTATAGCGCAGGGTGTCTTTGCATTTATGTTGACTTTCGTGCGCGTCGGAACGGCGTTAATGATTATGCCGGGGCTGGGTGATAATCTGGTGCCTCAGCAAGTGCGGCTTTATATAGCCCTTGGCTTTACCTTTGTTATTTTTCCGATTACATCATCCTATATGCCCAACCCGATGCCTAGCTCAGTGCTGTTATTTGTGTTGATTATCTTTGAATTTGTTACAGGGGTTTTTATTGGCACGATCGCGCGGATTTTGCTCACGGCGCTTGACGTGGCGGGCATGATCCTCTCTATGATGATTGGCCTTGGTAATGCGCAGATGTTCAACCCTATTATGGCCTCGCAAGGCTCACTTATTGGGGCGTTTCTCTCAATTACAGGCATTACGCTGCTTTTTGTGACGAATATGCATCATTTATTGTTAATGGGGGTGTTTGAAAGTTACCACGCTTTCCCCGTGGGGGAGATGTTGGAGGCTGAATCAATGGCGGAGATGATTGCCAAAGTGGTTTCTTCATCCTTCCGTATTGGCATACAAATGTCACTACCGCTTATTGTGATTGGCACAATCATGTATATAAGCATGGGCGTGCTTGCACGGATCATGCCGCAAATTCAGGTGTTTATGCTGGCTATGCCGCTGCAGGTTTTGCTCGGTTTGATTACCTTTGGCATGATTGCCGCGACGGCTGTGCTCTTTTGGTTAAAAGAATTTGAAAATGGTATGGTCTTTTTCCTCTCGCAGAGTTTTTAATTAAAAACTTACGATTTTCTAAACACTATAGGCTGTATAATTAAGTAATATTCGCGAAAAACAGAAAGCCCCGAAATGAGCGAAGACGACGACTCCCAGAAAAGCGAAGACCCCACCCAGAAAAAGCTGGAGGATGCCCGAAAAAAGGGGCAGGTGCCGCTATCGCGTGAGGTCAATAATTGGATGATCCTGTTTGGCGGGACGATTGTTATTGCCTATATGTCGGGCGATTTAATGCTCAATCTATCAACAATGTTTAAAGCCTATATCGAACATTCCGCTGAAATGCCCTCTATGCCTGGTGGACTTCAGCATGTATTGGGTGATGCGTTATTTGAAGTACTTGGCCTAATGATGAAGCCGCTTTTGTTCTTGGTAGCGGTGGCTTTCTTAGCGCCCGTGTTACAAATTGGTTTCATGCTTTCGCCTGAATCTATTAAACCCGATTTGAAAAAAATCAGTATAATGGCGGGGGTTAAACGTTTGTTTTCCGTGCGCTCACTGGTGGAGTTTTTAAAAGGTATCTTGAAAATCATTATTGTTGGCGCGATTGGTATTGTTATCGTCAGCCCTTATATGCCTGGCATTGACCATTTAATTGGCATGTCGATGCTTGATACCGTAGCGGAGCTACGCACCATCACAATGCGGGTTTTAACCGGTATGTTGTTTGCCTTGCTTGTTGTGACGCTTATTGACGTTGTGTATCAGCGTTATTCACACAATAAAAAAATGATGATGTCCGTTAAGGAAGTTAAAGACGAACATAAACAAAGCGATGGTGACCCGCATATGAAAGCGCGTTTACGCCAAATTAGACATCAGCGCGCGCAGTCACGGATGATGCAAGCCGTGCCAACCGCCGATGTGATTATCACCAACCCGACGCACTTCGCCGTGGCTTTGAAATATAATCCCGATGAGATGGACGCGCCGATTGTTGTCGCCAAAGGCGCTGATAATATTGCATTTAAAATTCGTGAAGTCGCGACGGAGCATGGCATTGAAATTGTCGAAAACAAACCCCTTGCGCGGGGCTTGTTTGATAGTGTGGAAATTGGCCAAGATATTCCCGTTGATTTATATAAGGCTGTCGCTGAAGTCATCAGCTATGTTTTCAAGAAAAAGAAAAAATAAAGCCCGCTAGATTCCAAACATAGAGATGCAGGATATAGCAGGCTTTATTACGAATTCTTATAGAATATAATGTTATATGGTTGCTGGCGCTGGCGCAGCTTTATTCATTGTTGGTATCTTGTCACAAACAACTTCAAGGTCAACGCGTTTGGTTATCGCTTTGCCGCAGCCTGTCGCTTGATTAACAAGGTCTGTTACGTGAGCAACTAAACTATCTGGCGCGAGTACAATAATATTATCAGCGGCTTCGTTACAGAACATGTTATGTAAGCTACCTGCTGTTGTGCCTGAGAATTTAGATGTTAGGCAAACGCTGTCGCGTTGGTAAGCTGAGGCCAATTGACGTTGGAAAAGGTGGCAAGTTTTTTCGTGTTCTTTGGGCATAATGCCATGGCAGTTTTGGCTGTATTTGCCCAAGTCAGAGTCTGCTTCAACAAAAACAGAGTTGAACGTATCAACGAAATAGACATTCACGGCCTCTGTATTGCCCGATACGGTGCAAATTTCATTGGCGCGTGCAGCTGCGCTAAGGCTATCAACGACGCCTGTTGTAAATACGACGATTGCATTTTTGCCTGATTTCTTAGCCTGCGTATTATAATATTTTTTCATAATCATCATGCTCCTGATTTTGCTATGCTCTTAAATATATGAGCTTTGAATAATGTGAAACTGGCGGCATATTAACGCCAAGGTGAAATATGTCAACTGCCGTTTATGCTGCAGCGCCAGAGGATGTGCGTAAGCTACATGTTAAATAATCTGTGTGGAGTGATTTGAACATGAAATTTGTGTATGAATGAGAGGCGCCCAATCTATCTATATGCATATGGTTTTGAACGTGATAATTTTAGTCCATTCATAATCTCATCTTTAAGCGTATATAACTTAAGTAGAATTAAGGTTTTTCCATGAACGACACATCGAAGAATAGCTCTGATACCCAACCAAGCCAACCTAATCACAGGGAATTTATTGCGCGTCAGCACCGCAATGTTGACGCTGAAACGGATAGTGTTGCGCCTAAAAAATGCTCTCTGCGTTTGGTTGTGTGGGCGGTCTTATGCTGTGTGTTTATTGTGTTGTTTTCAGGGCTTAGCTATGAGCTTTTTAACGCCCGTGCCTTGCCACTATCAAGCCTTGGCGGTTTGTTACTGATTTGGGGCACAAGCTTTCTGGCTTTTTTCGTGTTTTTGCAGCGCGCCATTCATGCGCTTAAAAATCCACAGGGCGGCATTGATTATAAAATATTGGATTCTGTTGTTGAGGGAAGCCGCGGCGCGCATCTTGTTACAGATCCCTCTGATAACGCGATTTATTATAATAAAAGATTCCAAAAACTATGCCGTGGCTTGGGGTTACCTGGCCTTGATGCTTTGTCAGATTTGTTTATGCAGAATAATCGCGCGCGCAGCCATTTTGATGGCTTAGCCGATCAAGCGCATCGTGGGCTGGATGGCGCGATTGATTTGCAAACCACGCAAGCCGGGCTCGATTTATGGTTCTTAGTCTCCGCGCAGCCCGTTCATAACTGGCCCGGTTACATACATTGGCGCATTGATGATGTCACTGAGAAATATAATGCCCGGCAAGCCAAAGACGAAGAGCGCGATAAATTAATCGACTTTACGGATAATGCGCCCGTTGGGTTTTTCTCCGTGGATGAGGCAGGGCATTTCATTTTTGCCAATGCCACGTTTGCCCGCTGGCTTGGTGTGGATTTGAATACATTACTTAACGAGGTGTGCTTACATTCTTTCTTGGCTGAAATTCCTGATGATGCTCGCCCTTATGATATTATCTCTGGCGGTGGGGCGCGCCAAGTGGCTGAAGTGAATTTAAAAGGCCCTGCAGGTAAGATATTCAAGGCCTCCGTTAGCCAAACCGTCGTGATGAACGACGATAAAAAAGTCCGCACCCGCGCGGTTGTTCATGATATATCAGCCGAAAGCGCTATGCGCCATGCATTGCAAGCGTCAGAAGATCGCTTCATGCGCTTTTTCGAAGAAGCGCCGCTTGGGATCATCATGATTGATCCTGACTTTAAAATACAAGATTGCAATAAAGCGTTTTTAGAAATGATGGGGCAAGATTCAGGCTCAATTAAGGGCGTTGAATTTCTTTCTATGATCCACAAAGACGATCAAAAAGCGACGGCGGCACGTTTAAGCCGCATTGGTGGCTGCGCCACGGTGCAAACAATTGAAGATGTCCGTATTCGTATTGGCGGCGCCGCGAACGAAGAGGGCGTCTTAGAGGAAGACAAATATGTTTATGCGATTGTCTATGGTCGCCATTTTGAAGCCGTGCAAGGCAATGATAATATAGTCCTGCATTTCTTAGATACTTCTGAGAAAAAATCATTAGAACAACAATTCGCCCAATCACAAAAAATGCAAGCGGTCGGGCAACTCGCAGGCGGCGTTGCGCATGATTTTAATAACTTGCTGACGGCGATTATCGGCTTTAGTGATTTGCTGCTCTTGCGCCATAAACCGGGTGATCCATCATTCCAAGATATTATGCAGATTAAGCAAAACTCTAACCGCGCAGCTAATCTTGTTCGTCAGCTTTTGGCGTTTTCGCGTCAGCAGACTTTGCGCCCGAAAGTCCAAGATATTACCGATATTCTTACCGAAGTATCGCATTTGGTGCGCCGTTTGCTTGGGGCAAATGTTGAACTTGAAATCACTCACGGTGAAAATTTGGGGCTCGTGCGCGTTGATGGCGGTCAGATGGAGCAGGTTATTATTAACATGGCCGTGAATGCGCGCGATGCTATGGATGGGGCAGGGCACCTTACGATTGCCACATCGCATTATTCGAATATTAATGCTGAAAAAATTGGCGAAGATGAACTGGCCCCCGGCCATTGGGTGAAGCTCATGATTTCTGATACAGGCAGTGGCATATCACCCGCTATATTAGAGCGTATCTTTGAGCCGTTCTTTACAACGAAGGATGTTGGTAAAGGTACAGGGCTTGGCCTTGCAACGGTTTACGGCATTATTCGTCAAACAGGTGGATTTTTAAATGTTGATAGCGTGATTGGTGAAGGTACGACCTTCACAATTTATCTTCCTGTGGCTGTCGCCATTGAGGGGGAAGAAGAGGATGAAGTAGATGGCGATATTGCGCTCGAAGCCGTGCCCGTGTCAGCTAAGCCGCGTGATTTAACAGGAACAGCGAAGATCTTACTGGTTGATGATGAAGATGCCGTGCGTAACTTTTCAGAGCGTGCTTTGAATAATAAAGGCTATGACGTTGTCGGCGCTGATTGTGGAGAGACGGCGCTCGAGGCCTTAGCTGAGCATGGCATAGATAGTTTTGATTTGGTGGTAACGGACGTCATTATGCCGAATATTGACGGGCCAACCTTAGCCAATAAAATACGCGAGACGCACCCAGACATGAAAATTATATTTGTGTCAGGCTACACAGAAGAAAAACTCAAAGAGCATATGGGCGAGAATATTTATTTCCTTCCTAAGCCTTTCTCTTTGAAGCAATTGGCTGAGAAGGTGAAGGAAGTGCTTGGATAATTGACATGCACAATGATTTTCCCTAAAACTGGATGGAGATTATAAAAAAATACAGGGAAGCCATGAAACATATATTCAATAAAATTGATTTTGACCACATTAAAAATAGCTTTACGGCGCGGGATAAGGCCGTTTTACAAAGCTGCCTGATGGGCGTTCAGATCGACCTCATGTTCAAAAAGCGTCTTAATCTCAATCACCTTAAGCTCGCGGCGCCAGCTTTGCGTAAAATTTTTACGGCCGCGCATGAGGGGAATCTTATTGCCGCTCTGCCCATTATTGCTGAAGATGTAAGGTTTTATGCGCATATGGTCCCTGATCAGGCTTATGAGATGTCCAATGCCGTTCTTCATATGGTTTTACCCAATAAAGATGGCGGGGTTATGTTCCTCGCAGGTGAAGAGGGGGAAACGCCACCACGCCCTGAGCTGTTAGAGGCTTTATTAAGCGCCAATGATGATGGTCGTAATCACCTAGTCAGCGATTATTCAAATTATCTGCAGGCTCTGCTCGAGCGTTTGAGTGAAGATGAATTTGTTGAAAAATTAATGGCTAAACAACTTTGGGTGCCCACGATAATGCAGCCCATTATTCGTTTGGCAATAAAGGGTGAGTCCTTAGCGGAGCAAGAACAAAGCCTGCGTGGTTTTTATCAAGATGTTAAATCTATGTCACGTATGGAGCTTGTTATGCGCCATGATTACTTATTCCGTAAGCTGCCTGTGCAGGATATTCTCAATTCTTATAACGATATGATTGATTCCCTCGATGCTGACCAAATGCGGGCTTGCGTGAAAATATTCTTCAAAAAATATTATGATCCTGCGGAACTCAAAACGATGATGACTTCGCTTGTGGATTCGATTGATCGCAAAATAACAGCTTTTGAATCCAGCGCATCAGCGATAATTGAACGATCAACAGGGGCAGAGCAAAGCTTCCTCAGTGAGGATTTCACCAAAGCGGCGCAATCCATAGTGAATAAAATATGCCAAAGTGCCTGTGATGCGGGTGTATCGATTGATTCTAATCCATTTTCTCATGCGGCTATAGTGTATAAAAACGCCTATGACACGGGGCTTTCGCCAACTTCTTTGAAACATATGCGCTAAATATCTTGTTTATTAGAGCACAAAAAGAACGTTTGTTCTTGCCTGCGTTCCTGTTTTGTCTTATATTTAAAATATGAGAACAAAAAAAGAACATAAAGAATGCTTCGATTCTCCGCATTCTCTTTATTTCATCTCTCTTTGTTCGAAAAGATTTTTGGGGACGTGTTGGCGCAAAGCGCGTAATGACGTTGTTTCCCACCATTAACAATGTAATGTAATAAGGAGAGACTAATGGCTGTTACACAAATGAAAAAGCAGGATGATATGAGCAAAAAAGATACAGAAAAACAAAAAGCCCTTGATGCAGCGCTAACGCAAATTGAACGCGCCTTTGGTAAGGGGTCTATTATGAAGCTTAAAGGCGGCGACAAGTTGGCTGAAGTTGAATCTGTTTCGACAGGATCAATTGGCCTTGATATTGGCTTGGGCATTGGCGGCGTTCCTTGTGGACGTATTACCGAAATTTACGGCCCTGAAAGCTCAGGTAAAACAACTTTGGCCCTGCATATTATTGCTGAAGCCCAAAAAAATGGCGGCACATGCGCGATTGTTGATGCGGAGCACGCACTTGACCCTGGCTATGCTGCTAAACTGGGTGTGAATGTTGATGAATTATTAATCTCGCAACCTGATGCGGGTGAGCAAGCTTTGGAAATTGCTGATACATTGGTACGCTCTGGCGCTATTGATGTGTTGGTGGTTGATTCTGTGGCGGCGCTTGTACCGCGCGCTGAGCTTGAAGGCGAAATGGGTGACACACATGTTGGTTTGCAGGCGCGTTTGATGTCACAAGCTCTACGTAAGTTAACAGGCTCTATTTCACGCTCTAATACTGTTGTGATCTTTATTAACCAAATTCGTATGAAAATTGGTGTGATGTTTGGTTCACCAGAAACCACATCTGGTGGTAATGCATTGAAGTTTTATGCCTCTGTGCGTATGGATATTCGCCGTATTGGTCAGTTAAAAGTGCGTGATGAAATTGTTGGTAACCACACACGCGTGAAAGTGGTTAAAAACAAAATGGCACCCCCATTCCGTCAGGTTGAATTTGATATTATGTATGGCCAAGGTATTTCTAAGGTGGGTGAGATACTTGATTTGGGCGTGGCTGGTAATCTGGTTGAAAAATCAGGGGCTTGGTTCTCTTATGAAGGGCAGCGTATTGGTCAAGGCCGTGAAAACTCTAAGATTTTCCTTCTCGAGAATCCTGAGATTTCGGATAAAATTGAAGCTGAAATTCGAAAAAATGCAGGGCTTGTTGAAGAGACTATGTTGGTTGGGCCGTCTAATGACCAAGAAGCCGCCGATGCAAAAGCGGATGATAAGCCACCTGTCGCTGCTGCGAAGAAATAATATTTTAATTGTCTAAATATGGTTGGGGATAGCCAGTTTATTATAGATACAGAAAAGGAGCCTGGTTCATCGGGCTCCTTTTTTATTTTTGATTTTAATGTAGGCTTTTATAGGCAGCGTTTAAAAATCGACGCATTTGCCTTTTAATTCCCAATCACCATAACGCGTGGCTTCTAGGCCTTCTTTGCGTCCGCCAAATTCTTTTTCTGGTGCCGGTTTTGATGGTGGTGTTGGCGGCGTAGTGGGGGCATTGCTTTTGATATCAAGCGTGTTTTCTTTGTCATTTTGTAGATTTTCGCGCTGTTTGTTCATTTTTATAGCCTCGTACCATCCATTTACTTGTGATTTTCTGTCTTTAACAATATATATAGTATCAAGGAGAAAAGACAATGCAGATTTTAAAGCCTTATCGCGCGCGTATCGACGCGCTGGACAAAGACCTGATAGATTTATTTGCAAAACGATTTGCAATAATCGAAGAAGTCGGGCATTTAAAAGCGCGTAAGAATATTCCCGCT
This sequence comes from uncultured Micavibrio sp., assembly GCA_963977125.1. Classification (GTDB taxonomy): domain Bacteria; phylum Pseudomonadota; class Alphaproteobacteria; order Micavibrionales; family Micavibrionaceae; genus UBA2705. The sequence goes on along the minus strand of CAXBNJ010000002.1, from coordinate 941 downwards.
ATCTTGCAAGACCGCGTGGATGAAGTACGCGATAATGCCGTTGCTATGGCTGAGGGTAAGATAGATCCAGAATTTATATATAAGCTATGGAGCGATATTATTGCGCATAGCTGTGATTTAGAAGAGATCATTAAGGCCGATTATCAAGGCAAAAGCCAAGATAAAGATAAACAGAACAAGGTAGAAAAATCTGCATGACCTATTCAGCGCAACAAGCACCTAAAAAGACGAAGCACTCTAAAAAAGACAAAGAAGATGATGTCCTGTGGCCACGCCAAGTCGCCTTAGATATTTTACAGGCTTTTTGGAATGAGGAACGCTTCCTTGATAGTTTGTTTGAAACAGATCCAAACTTCCTTGATCTTGATTCACGTAATCGTAACTTTGTTCGAATGATGGTAACGACCGCCGTTCGTCGCAGTGGTCAAATTGATGACATTATGCGTCGTGGTTTTAGTGACCCAAAACAGAAAATGTCACCCCCTATTGTTGGTTTTATTTTCCACCTCGCCATCGCACAAATTGTCTTTATGAATGTGGCCGATCACGCGGCGGTAAATACATCGGTTGATTTAACAAGCCGTAATGGCGCAACGCGCGCTAAAGGCTTTATGAATGCTGTATTACGCAAGGTCGTACAAAACGGTAAGAAATGGACGACTGAACAAGATATAGCGCGCCTTAATACACCGAATTGGTTGTTGGATATATGGGCGAAAGATTACGGCGAGTCTGAAGCTTTAGAAATCGCGCAAGCCAGTGTTTGTGAAGCGGCGCTTGATATCACCATTGCCGATCCGATTGATCGTGATAAATGGGCTGAGTTCTTAGAATGCACAACCTTACCAAGTGGCTCTCTGCGCCGCCAGGAAAGCGCCATGGTGCCAGAGCTTGCAGGCTTTGAAGACGGTGGCTGGTGGGTGCAAGATGCCTCAGCAGCA
>CAXBNJ010000001.1:0-655404 GCA_963977125.1 uncultured Micavibrio sp. | reverse complement strand
TCTTGGTCAAGGTCAATACCACTGCTAAACGCACGCGATGCCATCATCCGCATAACCGCCTCGATAAGCAGCGCTAAATCAACAGGCTCTTCATCAAGCTCTAAACGCCCGGCTTCAATTTTAGACATATCAAGTACTTCGTTGATAATCTCAAGCAGGTGACGTGCACTGAGCAAAACATCGCCCATATATTCTTTATATTTTTCATTGGCGAGCGCGCCAAAAGTTTCATTCAGCATCAATTCAGAAAAACCGATAATCGCGTTAAGTGGCGTGCGTAATTCATGGGACATATTGGCCAAGAATGACGATTTAGCGTGGTTGGCTGTATCGGCTTGCTCTTTGGCCACCTGTAAGGATACTTCCATTTGCTTACGCATGGTAATATCCATCAAATTCGTCACTTGGAAGCGACGTTTTTGCGACAGCTCTAGCGTTGCGGTGGTAAAAATAACATTAGATATCGTGCCATCCTTACGAATAAGCTTCATTTCGCCGCTTGAGCGTTCACCTGAGTTAATATAACCATCATGATTATCACGCGCCCGGCGGCGCTCATCAGGGGTAAGCAGCATTGCAAAGTCATAGCCAATAATATCATCACGCTGCCAGCCGTAATTACGTACAAAACTATCATTAACGCGGACTATACGGCCATTATGATCGGTCACAACAATACCAATTTCACTCACGTCAAATATCGAGGTTAGTAAGCTAATCGCATCATCACGCTCGCGCTGCAATATTGATTCATCGGAAGCATCAGGCTGCGCCATAATATCAAGCAAACGCACATTGCCTTCATTATCCAAAAGCGGATTAATCCAGAAACCGTGAACGCGGATACTGCCCGGTAGATTAGGCAAAGCTTGAATGGTTACAGGGACTTTTTGACCAACGCAGACTTCAAAAGACTGGTTAAAATGGCGCGCATTTTCACTATCCATAAATTGCTCAACCGTGCGCCCCATAATCGCTTCTTCGCCACGATCAAAATACTCTAAAGCACGGTTATTAATTTCAATGACCTTAAAGCTCTCCTCATCCGCCGCGACCAAGAATCTTGGTACGGGCATCGTATTGAAAAGTTGTTTATGATCTATTTTTGAAATGGGCATATAAATTAAATTTCTTATTCCGTTCCAAAACATCTATCGCCCGCGTCACCAAGACCCGGAACTATATAGGCATTTTCATTTAGGCGCTCATCTAATGTGGCGCTCATAATACGGATATCTTTATGGCAGCTAGCCATATGCTTAACCCCTTCTGGCGCAGCGAGTAAGACCAAGAAAATAACGCGTTTTGGGTCAGCCCCTTTCGCCATAATCATATCAGCAGCAAGTTCAGCTGAATTACCCGTGGCTAACATAGGATCTACTAAAATGACGTCCCTATCTTTCAAATCAGGGAGCTTATTTAAATACTCAATCGCTTCCAATGTGTCATGGTCTCTGTACATACCAATATGCGCAACAGTTGATTCTGTTAGAACTTCTTCTAGGCCATCAGCCATAGCCAGGCCTGCGCGTAATATCGGTACAATCACAGGAAAGCTATTTTTCAGCACTGGCGCCATATATGTGGTGATGGGCGTTTCTACAGATTGCTGACTAACTTCTAATTCAGAGGTCACAGCATAGCTCATCATCTGCGCTATTTGCTTCACATTGTCACGGAAAATGCGCTTATCAGTCGCGACATTACGTATTTGCGATATTTTATGGTCAATAACTGGATGATCCGCCACCCATAAATTTTCAAAATTACCATGTTTATGCATCGTTATTCTCCTGCAAAAATAGCTCTAAGGGGCTGACTTCTGTATGTATAACAGATGTTGGGTCGTCAATTTTTAACTTTTCGATCTCTGTACGCATTTGTTTTAAAAGATGTTCAATATTATCGCCCGGCACAGGCTCTGAGGCACAGAAAAGCGGCTTCGTTGAGGCGAGGTCAACATTTTCTTCTAAACGCTTGTAAAAGCGAATGCCACCATTTGTATCGGTTTCCTTTAACATGACTGCAAATTCAATGTCTGAGAGGACATAAGCTTCATCAAAAACGCGCATACATTTTTTAATTGCGGTAGATGTCGCGAAAAAATCCTGTGTAGAGCGGCCCTTTACGTCATTCTTATCAAGGGATTTTAGTGTGACGAGCCCTAGGACAAAGTTTGAACCGTGGCGTGAGCGGCGTTCAAGCTCAACGGAGAAGTCTTTAACAAGCTGCGTATGCGCATTTAATCCTGATCGGATAATCAGGCTCTCTTCATCAAGGTCATTATTAAGATTGCTTTGGATGAGTTGATCACAAAGTGCCCCTATAGATTTATTCAATAAATCATGCACGGTCTGCACCGCTTCGACATCGGCTTTATCCGTCGTGATGAAACTATTCGCGAGTTCAATCATCTCATCAACGCGAGAAATCAAGTCATCATAATAACCAGGCTGATCAGGCATAGAGTTAGAGCTGTTCTTAAGCCAGTCGAGCAGTATATAAGGCGGCTTGATGGTTTCTTCACCAGAAACATAAGCATGAAAAATACGCGTATACCAATCGAGTAGCTTTTTAATAATCAAAGCTGCGTGATCTGGACTGGTTTTAAAATCGCTCATTCTTTGCCCTCATATCTTTGGCTATATATCCGTGGTCAAGCTAGACCTTATACATGCCAAACAACATGCATTCAGGACGCCTAGGATAGCTTATCTTTAAGTAAGTCGTTAACCATTTTTGGATTAGCCTTACCTTGGCTTAGCTTCATAACCTGGCCAACAAAGAAACCAAATAATTTATCTTTACCAGATCTGTATTGTTCAACTTTATCCATGTTCTCAGCAATAACTTTATCAACCAACGCCTCAATAGCGCCTGTATCAGTGACTTGTTTTAAGCCTTTTTCTTCAACGATAGATTCAGGATCTTTGCCTGTTTCATACATTTCAGCGAAGACGTCTTTAGCGATACGTCCAGAAATTGTATTATCGTCAATCAAACCAACAAGCTTACCAAGATTAACGGAAGATATTGGTGAATCTTCAATCGCCTTGCCATCTTTGTTCAATATGCCCAGCAATTCATTAATTACCCAGTTAGCGGCTAATTTCGCATCACGATCATTGGCGACAACTTCAAAATAATCTGCGCGCATACGTGTTGAAATCAAGACGCTTGCATCATAAACACCAAGGCCATAGCTTTGCATGAAGCGATGCTTCTTTTGATCCGGTAGCTCAGGCAGCGTTTTTCTGATTTCATCAACATAGCTTTGCTCAATAATAAGCGGCAATAAATCAGGGTCAGGGAAATAACGGTAATCATGCGCGTCTTCTTTTGAACGCATGGGGCGTGTTTCCATTTTATCTGGATCCCAAAGGCGCGTTTCTTGATCAACTTCACCGCCCGCTTCTAATATTTCAATTTGACGGCGCGCTTCATAATCAATGCAGCCTTGCGCAGCTTTAATTGAGTTCACGTTTTTCATTTCACAGCGAATGCCGAGCTCTGTGTCGCCAACGCGACGCACGGATACGTTTACATCGGCGCGCATAGAGCCTTCATCCATATTGCCATCACATGTACCTAAATAACGCAAAATCATGCGCATCTTATTTAAGTAAGCGCCGACTTCAATACCGTCGCTCAAGTCAGGCTCAGAGACGATTTCCATCAATGTGTTACCACAGCGATTTAAATCAACATAAGACTTGCTTGGATGTTGATCATGGATAGATTTACCGGCATCTTGCTCGAGGTGCAAACGGGTTATGCCAATAACTTTAACTTCACCATTTGGTAAATCAATTTCAATTGCGCCCTTACCAACAATAGGGTGTAAGAACTGCGATATTTGGTAGCCTTGCGGTAAGTCTGGGTAAAAATAGTTTTTACGCTCAAAGACAGAATGCAAGTGAATTTCAGAGTTCAAACCAAGACCTGTACGTACGGCCTGCTCAACACTTTTCATGTTTAAAACGGGCAGCATACCGGGCATAGCCGCATCGACTAATGATACTTGCTCATTCGGCGCTGCGCCGAAGTCGGTTGCTGCGCCTGAGAATAATTTAGAATTCGTAATGGCCTGCGCATGGACTTCCAGTCCAATAACCATTTCCCAATCACCTGTTTCGCCTTTTAAAATTTGTGCCATGTCTACTTACCTTGATAATCGCTATTTTAAGCTTAGTCTGTGTTTAATTAAAGAATATTTGAGCGCCGAATAGAAGCTCTCGATTTAGTAGCCTCCTAAAAAGGCTGGCTGAATACAAGCACGCATGCCTGTCGCAACGTAATTTCTATAGGCCGGAGAGCTCATAAAGGACTCAACGGGCCGAACATCTGGGTCTTTTTCAAATGTCGTATAATGCCCAATAATATCTTTCGAGCCGCGAGCTTGTAACATTTTGGCCGATACGTCCCCCGCGCAAGAACAATATGCTGGGAAGTTTCTAATACGGTTGTCATGCGCGCGCTCTTCTAGGCATGTTATATAACTCAAATTACGAACAGGGGTTTCCAAGCAAGGCGTAACAACGCCTTCTACATATTTTATAAGCGCAGTACTGTAATAGGCATCATTACGCTTTAACTCGCCTTGAACGGCTTCTAACTCACCATGCGTTAATACTTGCGTGACGCTAATTGATGAACAGGTACAAAATTCGTTACGGGCGCTTGGTGTAAAGCCAATTGGTAAATGCCCGGTACATTTTTTGTAATATTCTTTTGCAGCGGCAGAGGAAACCAAAGCATTACGGTCAACGTCACCAACAGGCCCCCTGATCAAAAAATCATCTCTACGCGCCTGTGCATTAGCATCACTTGGTAGAGCGAGCAAAACAAGCAAAGCAAAAAGGCTAAACAAATAAGTAATTTTAACAGTCATAACTTATGCAGCCTTATTGAGTAAAAATTTTGGTTTTGCTGAAAGCGCCGCTGATTTTTCAATAAAACGACATGTGCGCAATATAGTTGCCTCATCAAATGGACGGCCAATAACTTGAAGGCCTAACGGCAAACCACGTGAATCCATACCTGCTGGCACTGACATACCCGGCAAACCGGCCATATTTACAGTGACGGTAAAGATATCATTGAGATACATCTTAATTGGATCATCTTCATTTTCACCAATTGCGAACGCTGATGAAGGTGTAGCGGGCGTTAAAATAACATCCACTTTTTTATACGCTTCAATAAAGTCATTCTGAATTAAGCGACGTACTTTTTGTGCTTTGATATAATAAGCATCGTAATAGCCCGCAGACAGCACATAAGCACCAACCATGATACGGCGTTTAACTTCATCGCCGAATCCTGCTGCGCGAGACTTACAGTAAGTGCCTTGTAGATCATCACCATCAACGCGCAAACCGTAACGAACGCCATCATAGCGTGATAAGTTTGAAGACGCTTCTGCTGGCGCAACAATATAATAGGCAGGAAGCGCATATTTTGTATGTGGCAATGAAATATCAACTATTTCAGCGCCTTCCGCGCGTAGCCACTCTATGCCCTGCTCCCAAAGCGCATTAATCTCTGCTGGCGTGTCATCCAGTCTATATTCTTTAGGAATACCGACTTTTAAGCCTTTAACGCCTTGATCAATCATTGCCGAGAAATCAGGAACATCGACCTTGGCTGATGTGCTGTCTTTGGGGTCAAAGCCAGACATTGAATTGAGCATTAAAGCACAATCTTCAACGCTGCGACCGAAAGAGCCCGCTTGGTCAAGTGATGAAGCAAAAGCAACAACGCCCCAACGTGAGCAGCGACCATAAGTTGGACGAATACCGGCAATACCACAAAAAGCAGCTGGTTGACGGATTGAACCGCCTGTATCTGTACCCGTTGAAATCATCGCGATATTTGCCGCGACAGCCGCAGCAGAGCCACCAGAAGACCCACCAGGCACTAAATCAGCATCGCTATCATTTGCTTTCCAAGGGTTTACGACATTGCCGTAATATGATGTCGTATTTGACGACCCCATAGCGAACTCATCAAGATTAGTTTTACCGAGCATTACAGCGCCATCTGCAAATAATTTCGATGTTACTGTCGATTCATATTGTGGGACAAACCCTTCTAATATGCGTGAGCCAGCCGTTGTCTGAACGCCCTCAGTACAAAACAAATCTTTAACCGCCATCGGAATACCGTCTAAAGGACGCGCATCGCCAGAAGCGTAGCGCTTGTCACTTTCAGCGGCCTGTTTCAAGGCAATTTCTGGAGTTTCCGTTATATATGCATTTAAGCCGCGGGCCTGTTCCATTGCATCAATATGCGCTTGGGTTATTTCTACCGCAGAAAAATCTTTGTTCTTCATACCAGCTAGGGCTTCGGCCACACTAAGCGCTGTTAAATCTGTCATCTTACTTACTCTTCTTACTCTGTTTTTACTGTGAACTTAAAAACGTCTAATTTATTCGATAATTTTACTTACAACGAAAAAGCCTTCTTGGCTCTCTGGGGCATTTTTTAGAATTTTATCACGGATATTGCCGTCATTAACGACATCATCACGCAACCTTTGTGTCATGTCATTAAGGCTTTGCAACGGCTCAACACCGTCTGTATCCACTTCCGAGAGCTGCTCAACAAAGCCAATAATCGTATCCAGCTTTGGCCCTACGGCGGCTTGCTCTTGTTCGGTTAATTCAATCTGCGCGAGGCGCGCAACTTTGGTAATTGTTTTTTTATCCATCCCAGACATAAGGCTTTTCTCGAACTTTCTCTATTTATTAATTGCTTAGATTGCGTATATATAATAATCAGATATTAGAAATACAAGGAAAAGACTCATAAGGCAAGCATGGAAATAGACGAGTTAGCGCAATATCTGCAGAAAAATGACATGGTCTTGGGGTTAGATCCGGGCAAGAAGACAATTGGCATTGCTCTCGCCTCTGTCGCCCTTGGCGTGGCCACGCCATTACAGACGATACGACGCGTAAAATTTAGCAAAGATGTCCTTATTCTTAAATCCATTATTGATGAATATCAGGCGCGCGCTTTAATTATTGGCCTGCCTTTGCATATTGACGGCAGCGAAGGTCGCCGCGTTCAATCGGTTAAAGACTTTGGTATGGGAATCAAGCAAGCCCTGCCCGATATTGAAATTGCCTTCTGGGATGAGCGATTCTCAAGCCACCACATGGAAAACTTCCTTATTGACCAGGCCGATCTCTCACGCGGTAAACGCAGCGCTGTTATCGATAAACTTGCCGCCCAACATATCTTGCAAGGCGCGATTGATAAAATCAGGCATCTCAAAGATATTTCCTACATGAATGCCGACCTTTAGCCTTCAGGTTAAGTTAAGCCGCATGAGGCAATGCCGCCACAGCGGGGAAATCGACCTCCGTATACGCCAAGCCATTAATCATATTAGACAATATATTAAGGGATACATGGGCGGCGACTTCGAATATCTCTTCGGTCGTCACGCCTTCTGACTGCGCCTTTAAGATAATTTCCGCACATGGGCGGCCATGATTAGCGTTTAATTCAATTGCATATTCCAACAAGGCTTGCTCTTTAGAATCTAAAGCGAGCCCCGCTTGCGCCCCAATCAATTCAGGCTCCGAGATTCCTAGGCGGCGCCCTATTTCGGTATGAGCCGCCAAGCAATATGCGCAATCATTATGCCCTGCGACAACTATCGCAATTTTCTGCTGTAATGGGCGCGAGAGAACGCCATCGCCAAGCAGCCTTGCCCCACTAACATACATATCCAAAACAGCTGGCGCATGGGCTAATGTCGTCATAAAATTAGGCACATGGCCATGCTGGTCTTTGAATGAATTTAAGGTACGCTGAGTGTCGGCGCTTAGAGTGTTTTGGTCTTTTGGCTGAATAAGATACATCGGATATCTCCTTAAACTTAATGGACAGCTTAACTAACCCCAACCAACGCGTTCTTACCCTTTAATTATACCCCAACAGGCCATCTAAAGTAAAATATAATGACGGTAATTTATGATAATCTCAACTTAGCAAGATTTTGAATACGTGAGTATATTTATTGCATTATTACAGATGTGCAGTGCATTATTCCCTTGACAAAACCATGGCAAACCCTCTATACACGCTAATTCGTATTAAATCGCACCAAAGTGGCCATGCCTGCCTCGATGGGCGTAAAAGCAAAAAGCTTATTTTTAACACTTAAAATACAAAGAAAAGGCAAAGACGAATGTATGCAGTTATTAAAACTGGTGGAAAACAGTATAAAGTCCAAAAGGAAGATGTTATTCGCGTTGAGAAATTAGACGTTGAAGCTGGCGCCAAAATTAACTTAGACGAAGTTCTTATGTTGAACGACGGTAAGAAATCAACTATCGGCGCGCCTCTTATAGCTGGCGCAACTGTAGTTGCAGAAGTTCTTGAACAAACACGCGCTGATAAAGTTATCATCTTTAAAAAGAAGCGTCGTCAGAACTATCGTCGTAAGAAAGGCCATCGCCAACATCTTACTGTTTTGAGAATTAAAGACATTAAAGCCGCTTAATCGTTAAGCACGCATTAGAAAAATTAAAGATTTTAAAGGAGAATCATCATGGCACATAAAAAAGCTGGTGGTAGTACTAATAACGGAAGAGATTCAGCTGGTCGTAGACTTGGCGTTAAGCGTTATGGCGGCGAAGTTGTCCTCGCGGGTAACATTATTGTTCGTCAACGTGGCACAAAATACCTTCCAGGTAAAAATGTCGGCCTAGGTAAAGATCACACGATCTTTGCATTAGTTGACGGTCAAGTTTTGTTCACACGCGCTAAGGGTGACCGCCCTGTTGTGAATATCGTTCTTGCGAATGATGCTGAGCCTGCTTCTAAAGCGGCTGAGTAAGCTCTCGACTCTATAGATTTATAAGAAAGAGGCTCAAGCTGGCCTCTTTTTTTTGCATTTAACAGCTATTTACTTAATACGAGTGATCGCTTAAGCATTGTTACGAAATTTAAGGCACTAAAGAAATGAAATTCCTCGACCAAGCAAAAATCTATGTAAAAAGCGGTAATGGCGGCCCTGGCTGTATGTCATTCCACCGTGAAAAATACGTTGAGCAAGGCGGCCCTGATGGCGGCAATGGTGGCCGTGGTGGTGATATTTATTTCCATGCCGTAAGTAACATGAACACGCTAATTGACTTCCGCTACACACAGCACTTCAAGGCTGAATCTGGTCATAACGGCTCTGGACGCAATAAAACAGGGCGTGGCGGTGAAGATATCACCGTTAATGTTCCTGTCGGCACGCAGATTATTGATGAAGATAAAGAAACCATTCTTCTTGATATGGCCAAAGAAGGCGAAACTGTTTTGTTCCTACGCGGTGGCGATGGCGGATTTGGTAACCAACACTATAAAAGCTCAACCAACCAAGCACCGAGAAAAACGACTGTCGGTTGGCCGGGGGAAGAACGCGACCTTTGGCTGCGCTTAAAACTTATTGCTGATGTCGGCCTAATTGGTATGCCTAATGCGGGTAAATCAACATTTCTATCGGCGTGCTCACGCGCCAACCCTAAAATTGCCGATTACCCATTCACGACTCTTCACCCGAATTTGGGCGTTGTGCGTCGTCACGGACAAGAATTTATTTGCGCAGACATCCCAGGGCTAATCGAAGGCGCGCATGAAGGCTTAGGCCTTGGTCACCGCTTCCTTGGCCACGTTGAACGCTCAGCCATTTTGCTACATTTAGTCGACATCACCCAAGATGATCCTGCGAAAGCCTATAAGACGATCCGTGAGGAACTTAAATCCTATGGTGAAGAGCTTGGCAATAAGCCACAAATCGTTGCGCTGAATAAAGGCGACGCGATGGGTGAGGAACTGTCAGAATATCAAGCACAAGAATTCGAAAAAGCCACTGGCGTTAAACCTTACGTTATTTCAGCCATTGCAGGCATGGGCCTAGACCCCGTGCTGAACCAACTTGGCGATGCTGTACGCAAACGTATTGAAGATGACCGGATTGCTGCTGAATCGCGATAACCAACAACATTACCCCCTATGAAATAATTTTTAGGCGCATATTTTCATGCTATATTAACTATATTCCTTATAATGGGGAGTATAGTTATTGTTTATTAAGCACGAAGAAAGCGCCAAGACATGCCAAAAGATATCGTAGATAATTCAGCAAAAACTCTACATGAAGACTTATTTAATCAGCCTGTAAAGTTCCAACCTGACCATATAGACGTTGATTTACACATTCACGATATTGATGATTTGGATGTCACGGCCAGTTTTCATTATAAAGATAAATTCCCAACAGAGCCTGCGCCGGCCTTTATTGAGCTTGATTTTGAAGACATCAAACTCAGCGCTGATGAGCGCGCCAAAGGCACTGGGAGCAAAAGCCTATTGAGCATCGAGATTGACGGCACGCCGCTGCAAGCTGGCACAGATTACGAATATTTAAGCGATAGCCATAAAATCAAGCTGAAAACGCCACAAGGCAAAAACAGCTTCACCTTAAAAACTAAAACGAATATTGACCCAGAACACAATACAACGGGCGTTGGCCTCTATATGAGTGATGGCAATATCTTCTTTAAGGGCGAAACCATGAATTTTCGCAAAATAGCCCCCGTACAAGACCGCACTGATGTGCTCTCAACCTTTACTGTGACCATTGCGCAAAACCCTGACGCTGAAAACCTTAAGGGCTATAATCAGTTATTGTCTAATGGCAATAAGGTTGCCGAGGGCACTGATAAAAATGGTTATAATTTTGCCACTTATCAAGATAATGAGCCTAAGCCCTGTTACTTAATGGGCGTGCAAGCGGGTAACTTTGTTACCGAAGAATATGGCTACACCTTCAGCAATGGCCACACGGTAAAAATATTTACGCATCTGCCTGAAGTTGACCGTGGTAAAGATCAATATGTCGTTGACGGCATTAAACTCGGTATGGAATATTTCGATAAAGAATTTGGCTTAATCTATGATAAGCCTGAATATCACCTGACCTCGCTGACCAGCTTTAATGCGGGGGCGACCGAAACCAAAGGCATGGCGATGTTCTCGGCTGGGTACTTCACCACTGATAAAGACTTTGTGCCCAATGCCAGTATCTTTAACACCATGTCAGTGGTTATTCATGAGTATATCCATGAATTTATCGGCAATACATTTTACATTAAAAACTGGCTTGAACTTGGCTGTAAAGAAGGCCAAACCGTCTTTATGGAACAAATTGCATCAGCCGCAATGCTCGCGGACCCTGATGTTGTACGCATGAATGATATGAATGGCGTTGTGAATGGCCAGTTCCCGTTCGAAGATGTTCAGCAATTACCCCCTATTCCAACCGCGCTTAACTCAGAGCGCGATCATTACACATCAACCACCTATTCCAAGGGCGCAGAATGCTTCCGCATGATCCATACCTTAATGGGGCATGATGCGTATACAAAACTGGTTAAAGAATATGTCGGCAATCACCATAACCAAAACGCTGGCATAGATGACTTTCTAGCACTCGCAGAAACGCATTATAATTATGATTTCTCTGATAAATTTTCACGCTGGTTTAAACAGGCCGGGCGCGCTACCGTGACGAGTACAGGCCAATACAAGGCTGACAGCAATGAATATGTTATAGCGCTCGATCAAAGCTTTAAAGAAGCGGATAAATTACCGCTCCCTATTCCGTTGAATATCGCCTTATGCATCGATGGACAAATGGATCACGAGCAAATTTTCTTACTCGACCAAGAAAATGACGTGTTGATTATCCCTAATGTGACGGAAGAGCCTGCCGCTTACAGCATAAATCGTGGATTTTCAGCGCCGGTTGAAATCAACCATGATCGTAGCAACACGCAAATGCTTGCCCTGTTACAGGCCGAAAGCGACGGCGTGACGCAAGGGCAAATCATTCAAGACATCCACAAGAAAGAAATCCTTGGACGCTACGCAGCGCTTAAAGACGGCCAAACAGCCCCTATAATCGCCCCTGAATTAATCACAGCGCTTAAAACCCTTATTGAGCGAGACGATATTGCGCCTGATGTTTTAGCTAAACTGCTTGTGCCCGGTACATGTGGCGGGCTGCGCAGCCAAATCAAAGAGCCAAACCCTGTGCATTTAAGTGCTGCGCGTGATGGTTACCTCAATGAACTTGCGGGCGCCTTGCATAGCGAGATGGACACCAAATACACCGCCTTACGCAGCGCCTTATCTGGCCCTTATAGTGATGATAAACCTTCCAAGCAAAAGCGTGCTTTGGCGACAACATTGCTGTCCTTCACAACGCGCATCGGCACAGAGGCCGAATTTGATAAAATAAAAGACCTCTATGCTGGGGCCAATAATGGCCATGATCGCCTTTGCGCTTTGGGACTACTTAGCCGCTTAGAAGCCAAGCACCCTAAAGACGCGCAGCGCATAGAAGATGATTGCGTCGCTTTTTTAAGCCAAGACACTAATGGCATACGCAAAGCCATTGAAACATTAGCCGCAAAAAGCACTGATGATCCAAAAGCCTTACTGCAAGAGCTCACCACTAATCCAAAATATGGCTATGATTGGGGCATTCCCCATCACGGCAAAATGATTAGTGCGTTTTTCACCAGTAATTACAAAAGCTTTCATAATCCAAATGGTGAAGGCTATGAGGCTATTGCTGATTTGGCAATTATTGCTGGCGGGCTTAACCCTGAAGTCGCAGCCTCTATTGGCGGAACATTATGTACTTTAAACAGCTTTGATAGCGAAACCGCTAAAAAAATGTATACAGCGTTAGAGCGCGTGCATAATACGCCCAATATGCCCAAGCAGCTGCGTGAAGCCGTAAAAGACGCGGTGAATGCCTATGCTAAAAAAAACAGTGCTCAATCGGGAAATAATGTGCCTCCTAGCTGTAGCCCTTAATTCGTTTCTGGTATAAAGAGACTCGTCTTTTTATTCAAACGTGAGGTCATCATGAGCACAGATTCGCCAAAAACTATCTATTTAAAAGATTACGTTGCCCCTGCTTTTATGGCAGAGCATTGCGATTTAACCTTCCAAATATTTGATGGACACACTTATGTTACGGCGCTGACACGCTATAAGAAAAATGAAGATGTAAACTCCACAGTTTTATACTTAAACGGCGAACACCAACAGCTTGTATTCATTGAATTAAATGACGAAGCCATGACCGAAGATCAATACACGATAACAGATAGCAGTATCGAATTTTCGCCGTCAGAACAAAGCTTTACACTCAGAATTAAAACTAAAATATCACCAGAAGCCAATACGGCATTGGAAGGCCTATATAAATCTGGCGACACGTACTGTACGCAGTGCGAGGCGGAAGGCTTTCGCCGCATCACTTATTACCAAGATCGCCCAGATAATATGGCGACCTTCACGACACGCATAGAGGCCGATAAACGTAAATATCCTGTATTGCTATCCAATGGTAACTTAACCGATTCTGGAGATCTGGATGAAGGGCGCCACTTCACTTTATGGGAAGATCCATGGAAAAAGCCCTGCTACCTTTTCGCTTTAGTCGCAGGCAATCTTGTTCACACAGAAGACCGCTATAAAACGGCCTCAGGGCGTGACGTGACATTGCGTATTTATGTGCGCGATGGCGATGAAGGCCAATGCGAGCATGCTATGGAGAGCTTGAAACATTCTATGCGTTGGGATGAAGAAAAATATGGTCGCGAATACGATCTTGATCTGTTCAATATTGTTGCGGTTAGCGACTTTAATATGGGGGCGATGGAAAATAAATCGCTGAATATTTTCAACACGGCTCTAATTCTTGCCCATGAAGAAACCGCTACAGATGGCGACTTTCAACGCGTTGAAAGCGTGGTCGCCCATGAATACTTCCACAACTGGACAGGCAATCGTATTACATGCCGTGATTGGTTCCAATTATCTCTAAAAGAAGGCCTCACCGTATTCCGCGACCAAGAATTTAGCGCTAATATGAATTCAGCGCCAGTGCAGCGCATTGATGATGTAATCCATTTACGTGAATTCCAGTTTTCAGAAGATTCAAGCCCATTGGCGCATCCTATTCGCCCTGATAATTACATTGAAATCAATAATTTCTACACAATGACCGTCTATGAAAAAGGCGCTGAAATCATTCGCATGTTTTATAATTTAATGGGCCCTGAAACGTATCGTAAAGCGACGGATCTTTATTTCAAACGCCATGACGGCCAAGCCGTCACCTGTGAAGACTGGGCACAATGTATGGAAGACGCCTCAGGCCTTGACCTAACCCAGTTTAAACTATGGTACACTCAAGCCGGCACCCCAGAGGTTAACGCCACTAGCCATTATGACGCTTCCGCCAAAAGCTTAACGATTACTTTGACGCAGCATATCCCCGATACAGCGGCGCAGAGCGACAAGCTGCCTATGCATATCCCCATACGCCTAGCACTTATCTCTGATAATGGTGATGAAATAAAGCTAAATAAGGCTGGCGATACAGATATTATGCTGCATTTAAAAGAAGCAGAGCAAAGCTTTACCTTTGAGAATATAAGCGCCAAACCTGTTCCCTCACTCTTACGTGGGTTTTCAGCGCCAATTAAGCTCACAACCGATTTAAGCGATGCGGATTTACGCTTCCTTATGGTGCATGATCAAGATGGCTTCAACAAATGGGAAGCGGGTCAAAAACTCGCCACGCGTCAAATTCTTGCGCATTATCAAGATAAGAACCACGAAACTGACACTGCCTTCATTGAGAGCTTCAGCTTATTGGCGGATAAAGCCTTTGAAAAAAATGCTGACTACGCCTTACTCGCCCGCGCATTATCATTGCCAAGCATGGGCGACCTTATGCAGCACCTTGATCAACTGGACCCTGTGCGCTTGCATGAGGCGTGTGAACAGGTCAAAAACGACCTTGCCGTGGCAACAAAAGATAGCATGGAAGAAATCTATGACTTGCTAAAAGCCACACCGAGCAATTTAAAATTATGTGATGCTGCAGGCCGTCGCGCCCTTAAAAACAGTGCATTGGATTATTTATGCAGCTTTAAAGATGACGGCGAAAACGCTTATACGCTGGCCTCTAGTCAATATAATAACGCCCATAACATGACAGACCGCATGGGGGCCTTATCAGCGCTGATTGATAGCGACACAACTTTACGCGCTATTTGCATGGATGATTTCCACACACGCTTCAAAGACCATGAATTGGTGGTTAATAAGTGGTTTAGCCTGCAAGCCTGCGCTGTACGCCCAAGCATTATTGGAGACGTACAGGCGCTTTCGGCGCTTGAAGAGTTTAATTGGGCGAACCCAAATCGGGTTCGTTCGCTATTTGCCGCTTTTGCTATGCGCAACCCAACAGCCTTTCATCGCGCCGATGGTGCGGGCTATACATTCTTGACAGATGCTATTATCAAGCTCAATGATATTAATCCGCAAATCGCCTCTCGACTATTAACGCCAATGCGTGAGTGGAAGCGTTTTGATACGGCGCGCCAAGATAAGATTAAAGCCTGCCTAGAGCGCATTCTTGCTGTTGAGGACTTATCTAAAGACGTGTTCGAAGTCGCGAGCAAAAGCTTGAAAGGCTAATCACATATGGCGGGTCGCATTGTCTGTTTAGGAGATTCAATCACCGAAGGTGTCGGCGACGAGCGTGGCATAGGCTGGGTTGGTCGCATAGCCGAGCGCCTCTCTAAACAAGAGCGCGATTCAGGCGTTGAGACCACTCGAATCCTTAATTTGGGTGTGGCTGGTGATACGAGCATTGATATAAAACACCGCTTATGCAGCGAAGCTTTTTACCGCAACCCTGATATATTGGTGATTGCCGCGGGGGTAAACGATACCGCCTACCGATTATGGCCTGAGCGCGGCGGCGCTAAAATTGACCTGCATAATTCAAGATTTACATGGCGGGAAATATTTATGCTGCTGCAAGGGCGCGATATCCCGATTATCTTTATCGGCCCTACACCTGTGGATGAAGCCACAATGCCACAAATTTGGCGGGCTTTTGATGAGCATGATAAAGGCACTGATTTAAGCAATACTGCAATTAGTGCTTATAATGACATGCTTAAAGCCGAGGCCACAGACGCTGGCTACAATTTTGTTGACCTTTATAACACCATTGACCACGCAGTTTTCCAAGGCTGCCTCGGTGATGGCTTACATCCGAATAGTGCTGGTTATGATTTAATGAGCGATATTATCTTTGACGCGTTAGAGGACATGCTACCTCAATAAAAAAAACCAAACATATAATGCTTGGTTTCGAATATCATGCGATTGCCATTAAGGCTGGACAAACGTCCACCTCTCATAATTAATGGAACTTTTTTTTCGCATATCTCCAGAGGCATAACTATAATGCAGTATAATTGTCTCCATAGATTTTGGCTTATCGCCGTATATTTTGACTTTTTTTGGGTATTTTGCATCAAGAAGCTTGCAAGCCCCCCCCCTCTTTTCCCATTCTTATCTATCACCCATGAGTCGATCGGTGTAATAGTATATCGCCCCCACATATTACGAGTTATATTACCCGCGACGACAAACTCACAGCTCCCACCCGTCAAGAAGTCTGCCTGCGCGGGAAGCGCAGGCATAGTCATCAAAATAAAGATAAGTGCGAGAATACGGATTGGTTTATTCGCCGCTTGAAGCCGCTGGCTTTTGTACTGTACGGCGGCGACGCTTAATTTCAGTCTTTGGTCCACCCATATTATCCATAGATATTTCAGGAGTTTGTGCTTGTTGTTGCGCGGCTTTTTTATTGCCCGCATTCTCGCTTTGGCTCATTGGCGTGCGGCGGTTTGCTGAACGATGCGGTGGAACAGGTATTGGCTTTTGCGTCATTTGATCGCGTTCGCTTGTCGCGATTTCAATTTCCAAACGTGCCGATACTTTACGAAGCTCATGGACAGCTTCTTGCAATGCACCTCTAAGGTCTGCATCGCTTTTTTTCTCATTCCACGCGTTATATGTGCTAATGCATTGCTCAACGGTGGTTTTTAGGCGTGTTTCAATTTCATCCATAATGGCTTACTTTCTTTGCTTATTTCTGCGTTTTATTCTTAATTTTTAATTCAAACATTAACATACCACTTTATCAGCAGAATATTAACAGAAATAAAAATTGTTATTATTCACTACCAAATACATTGTTTAACTGCTGTGACACACGAATAAAGGTTGTGCGTTTTGACAATTCTTTGAGTGTTCTAGCGCCGACATAAGTACAAGCCGAGCGCACACCACCCAGAAGGTTTTGCAGTGTTTCACCGCAAACATCACCGCGATATGGGACGCGAACGGTTTTACCTTCACTCGCGCGATAATTCGCAACGCCGCCTGAATGCTTATTCATAGCTGTGTCTGAGCTCATGCCATAAAATTGCATGTATTTTTTGCCTTCAAACTCAATCAACTCTAATTCTGATTGGTCATGACCTGCGAGCATACCGCCAAGCATAATGAAATCAGCGCCCGCGCCAAAAGCTTTGGCTAAATCACCCGGCACAGTACAGCCACCATCGGCGCAGACAAAGCCCGACAGGCCGTGCGCAGCATCTGCGCACTCAATAATCGCGGAAAGCTGCGGATAGCCCACACCAGTCATTTTACGCGTTGTACAAACAGAGCCTGGGCCAATACCAACCTTAACAATGTCAGCGCCGCTTAAAATCAGCTCTTCTGTCATTTCGCCCGTAACAACGTTACCGGCCATAATTGTTAAATCTGGGTAATCTTCACGCGCTTGGCGTACGAAATTTGTAAAGAATTCGCTATAACCATTAGCAACATCAATACAGATTTTGTTAATTTTTCCAGGCGCGCCCTTCATTACAACATCAAGCTTCTCTTTATCTTTTGCTGAAACGCCGATGCTGTACCAAAAATTAGCGGCAGCAGGATCTGTGTTCAGAAAATCAATTAATTGCTGTTCTGAATAGTGTTTTGTAATCGCCACGGATAGGCCATTACCATCTTTGTGGAAAGCACGCGCCATTTCAAAGGTACCCACGCCATCCATATTAGCTGACACAATCGGCACACCATCAAATTCGTGGCCTGACCATTTAAATTTAAATTTACGGCGAATATCGACTTCCTTACGTGAAGCAAGGGTCGAGCGCTTTGGCCGAATGAGTACATCTTTAAAATCAAGCTTGATATCTTCTTCTATACGCATAGTGATGATTACCTTTTTTATTAATCTAAAACGTTGTTCATTTAAAACTTATTGGGCAGTCCAGCCGCCATCAATTGTGAGTTCACTGCCGGTTATTTGATCGGCGTCAGCTGAGCATAAAAACGAAACAAGCCCGCCTATTTGTTCAGGCGTTGCAAATTCAACAGAGGGCTGTTTTTCTGACAATAAAGACAATTTAGCTTCATCCCAGTTCATACCATCTTGCTTCACGCGCAAATCAACTTGTTTTTCAACCAGCGGCGTCAACACCCAACCTGGACAGATTGCATTACAAGTAATCTTATCCAGTGCCGTTTCAAGCGCCACGACTTTTCCAAGTCCGATTAAGCCATGTTTCGCTGCAACATAAGCAGATTTATTGACAGATGCAACCTTTCCATGAACCGAAGCGATATTTATTATGCGCCCCCAGTCCCGCTTACGCATGTAAGGCACGGCACGTTTGATAATATGGAACGGCGCAGAGAGCATTAAATCTTGAATAAGTTGCCATTTATCGGCAGGAAAATCCACGATTGGGCTAACATGTTGGATGCCCGCATTATTCACCACAATATCAAAGCCCGCGCAAAATTCTTTACTCTCATTGAATAAAGCATCTACGCCTGCTTCCGATGACAAATCAGCCGCTATATAAAAACATTTAACGCCATAATCTTTAACGATCGCGGCGCGCAGGACTTCTATTTCATCCGCATCACCAAAGCCATTTAAAACAATATCTGCGCCTTGCGCCGCTAAACGCTTCGCAACGCCAAACCCTATGCCACTTGTTGAGCCTGTGATTAATGCGGTTTTATTGCGTAAACCCATCTTTGACTACCTTCTTTATTTAAACTTTATTTAAAAAATGAATCTGCGGCGCTACTCGCGGCATTTTTCTTGGCAATTTCTTGTTCAACGCGCGCGATTTCAGCCCGCAAATCTTCTATATATTCAGCCAGATCAGATACGGACATATTATCCAAAAGCGCAGGAAAACTCTGCACGGCATTGTTTTTTGGAAGCTCATCTTCAAACATCGGTCTCTCCTAATAAAGCGAGGCTCGTAAATCGGCCTTTAATTTACTCTGTTATTTGCATATTTTCAATTAAATATCTTATAATTCTTTTCTTGACCGCGCGCCCTAGAATAGTATAGATTTAGCGTTAATTCCCAATATGGTCATTTAAACTTGGCCTGCCTGAATCGCCTGATAGCGACTTTGGCAAAGGAAAAAACGTACCCTGCTATACACATATATCAGGGCCCATTGAAACAATTTTATAGACAGGATAACTGTTATGACTACTCATCAAGTTGATCTAGACAAGCCATTAATGCCGCGTGCAAAAGCCGTTTGGTTAATTGACAATACAGCGTTATCTTTCACACAAATCGGCACATTCTGCGATATGCACTCTGTTGAAGTTCAAGCTTTAGCTGATGAAGATGTTGGCCGTGGCATGGTTGGCCGTAGCCCCATTGAAGACAGCGAGCTTACACAAGAAGAAATTGACCGTTGCCAAGCTGATCCAGAAGCACAGCTTCGCATCAACAAAAGAGCAAACTCAAGCTTACGTTCACGCTCAAAAGGCCCACGTTACACACCTGTGGCCAAACGTGGTGACAAACCGAATGCGATTGCATTCTTAGTTAAGCACCACCCAGAGCTAAGCGACGCGCAAATTTGTAAACTTGTTGGCACAACGAAACCAACAATCAAAGCGATACGCGAAAAAACACACTCAAGCTCATCAACAATCAAACCAAACAGCCCTGCTGATCTTGGCCTTTGTTCTTACATCGAGCTTGATGAAGCGATTAAAAGAGGCTTGATAGCTAAAGGCATTGACCCTGAAGAGCATCAGAAAAAAGCTGACGCGGCAAAAGCTGAAAAGCTTGCGCAAGAAACAGCACAAGCTGATAGCAACAATTCTTCTGGTTCTTCTAACGCCATGGCAGGCTTTGATTTCTCTGCATTTATGAGCACAGGCGCTGCGAATAAAGAGTAGGCCGATAAAGCGATAAGATAACGACATTAAAAAAGGCGCCTTATATAGGGCGCCTTTTTCTTATTCTTAAATTGAATTATCGTCTAGCCAAAACTAACCATGTTCAGTCATGCCAAATATCTCATCTTTAATAGAGAGTTTCTTAGCTTTTAAACTGTGAAGCTTTACTTCATTGGGCACAGGCCGACTTTGCTCATCTTGGATCTTCAGATCGAGGCTGTTCTTACGTTCACGCAAAGCACTAATGTGATTTTCTTGAGTCATAGAAGCTCCTATTTTCATGTTAAAAGTAAGCACCTTATAAGCTTAATACGCTGATGCACTATATATGCGCACGCAAAACGATCAGGTCGAACCTACACCGCAGTCAAAACAATCTATGTTTCACGCAGCAAGATATATCACCATCAAATTAAGCTATATATTCAGTATTCCATGAGAGTATTAACAAGATATTAACAAGGACAGCATTAAGCAAAACCTTACAGCTTTTCTGCGGTCTCGTTATGTTCCTTGTTCCAATCAGCCAATAAGCGTGTCTTACGCAGCTGGCCTGAGCGTTCCAATATTGGATAGGACACAGATGTAATCAAACTTTGTATACGGACAAGGTCACGGATTATATCTGTATGCATAGAGCTGGTCGATAAGGTTTCTGGCACGCCATCAGCAAGGCGGCGCATATGGCGCGCTGAAGATTCACGCTCATCGCGCTTAAAGTCGCCTTTTACCACGAATAAGCGGCGTGCGAGGTCTGGATCTTCCGTCATAAATACATTACGCGATAATTTTAAACTATCTAAGGTACTCTCGAAAAAGGTACGGATCTCTTTAAAGCCTTCATCAGAAAAGACCTTATGTTTTTCCATTTTCTTCTTAGCCATATGAATGATACTGCGGTCAACAATATCCCCTGAATGCTCAAGACTGGTCGCATAGGACATGATCAACATGTGGCGCTCTGCATCTTTTTCATCAAGGTCCTTGGCCCCTATTTTGGCTAAGTAGCTTTTTATTGATTTATATAAATCATCAATCACATCATCCATTTCGCGCACACGCCCTAATATGGTGCTGTTATTCGTACGAAAGAGTTGGTAAACGTTAAACAATAAGTCTTCAAGCTTATCAGCCATACGCAACACTTCACGCGAGGCGTTTGATAAAGCAATTGTCGGCACTTCCAAATCATTTGAATCCAAATATAAGGGCTCTCCGCTACGTTTTTCAGCAGGCCGTTCCTTACCAAAGCGCTCAACAACGCTGGCAATCTGCTTACAAAACGGTAGAAAAGCCAAGCCTAATATAATATTAAACGCCATGTGGAAACTAATTATCAGCTGAGAATGAGACCACAGCAAGCTTTCGAAAAACGGCAGCATAAACGGCAGTGCGAATGATGCGGCGATAACCCCTGTTATACGCACCAATAAATTAGCCAAAGGTAATCGGAAGCTATTTTCTTTATCTTTTAATGTTGCAAATAGAGCCGGTAAAACGCCGCCAATATTCGCCCCAAGAACCATTGTTAAACCCAGACCTAGCGGTAAAGGCAAAGAGGCAATAAGCAAGACCATTGCTAATGAAGAGTGAAAGACCCAAGTAATCGCCCCAGCGATAAGAATTGGCATGAAAAAGTCATTTTCAAGCGGCCCCATAAGCAGTGGAAATAGCTCTGACTCCCTTAATGGTGCGGATGATATTTTCACCAACATAAGCGCCATCAACATTAAGCCCAGACCAATTAAGACATGGCCGATATGCTTGAACTGAGATTTTTTATTTCGCAATTGATAAAACACATAGCCCAATAGCAACAGGATTGACGAGACCCAAGTCGTGTCAAATGTCAGAATTTGAGCAACAATTGTTGTGCCTGTATCTGCCCCCAGAATCACAGCGATGGCTGCAGGCAGAGTAATTAAGCCGCCCGCCAAAAAAGAGCTGACAATCAGGGTTGTCGCCGTCGAGCTTTGCAAAACCATTGTAAAGACAACGCCTGAGAAAAATGATTTAACGCGGCTTGATGTTGAATACGTAAGAAAATTTCTCAAAGAAACACCAAAAGCACGCATCATGCCTTCGCGGACCATTTGCAGGCCCCAAAGAAGCATAACAACGCCACCAAGGATATTAATGAGTATTAGCGTAGGCACTAATAGAAACTTTCTTAAAACAACAAATGAGACTGCTTATGCAGCACATATAATGAGACAAACACTACAATAGAGTTTTGCAGCGCGC
The DNA here is from genome assembly GCA_963977125.1 of uncultured Micavibrio sp. GTDB lineage: Bacteria > Pseudomonadota > Alphaproteobacteria > Micavibrionales > Micavibrionaceae > UBA2705. The sequence continues at coordinate 632,963 of CAXBNJ010000001.1, read as the reverse complement.
AGGTCAAGATCTAGGATTAGCCCCCTTGCCTAAAAAGCAAGAGAGTCCATTGTTTTAATTAACTAGGGCTGAATATTTTGGGGTTTTATTGATGAGCGACAATCAGACCAGAGCGGCTTGCTTTGCGCTCACACGGTCACACTCAACGCTTTGAGGGGCATAGATAGACTCGCTAGATGCAAAGCCTTGGATTTCATTTAGGCGTTTCTGTGCCCGTCTGTAGTAAACAGGCTCTTGCTGCGCTATGTTCTTAAAAAGGCGCACGGCCAATTCAACATCACTGCTATAAGGGCTATTCATAAGGGGTAAGTATAAAAATTTGCGTTTATTAGGTTGGAATAACTGGTCAAAGCCTTTTTTGATAGCTTTTTTACTCGCCTGCACAGCCAAATCATTATAAGTATCAGCTTTATTCTGGTCGCTATATATGCGCTGTGGGAAAGCCCCCATTAGCAAGCTATAAGCCAAAGCGCCATTTGGTGTATTTAGCCAATCATCACATAAGCCCTGCTCTGCGAGTATATATGTTAATTTAAAGCGCTCACGCAGCTCAAAATCAAATGTGTTGTCAGCAAGATCCCACTGACGGGGATCTGTTTGATCAAACCAAAAATTTAGAATAGTTTTTACGGTGTCTTGCATAATGCCCTAAATAAAACTCTGAATAAGTTAAAGAATAAAACGAATCACTATTGACAGTATGAATCATTACGAATCGTTTGCCTAGTTTTATTTTCCAGAGTCGTTGTTAAAAAGAGCTTATCGAGCCTTGTGCGGATTCATTGCCCTTAAGCAGGATAATTTAAGCGACTTCTTCTTTTGCAGCTTGCGGCTCACTCACTGAAGTCTCCACGGCAGGTGCAGCATCAGATACTAGACTACCTTCGCCTTCGCCTTCGTCTTCTTCATAACCACCATCTTCACCTTCGCCGTCTTGTGCCGCTTTAGCCGCCCGGATTTTGGCTTCTATTGCTTTGGCCGCTTCTATTTTTTTACGCTCTTCCTCAGCAAAATAGGCCGCTATATCTATATCTGTTTTTCTCTCCGTCTTCATGGCAACCCAAGACAACGCAAGAGCCGGCAAAAATGGCATCGCGATTATAAATACAATCGTAAAAGAAAAGATGTCTTTAAACGATCTATTTTCCATGAAGCCGTTATATAGAATGATAAATACCAAAAAACCTACAGCAAAAAATAACAAGGCAAAGACTCTGTACATCTTACCTTTTATAATACCTTCTCGGATAGCTGGGTCTCTAATATATACGTCCATTTAAAAATCACTTCTTTTCGTATTTCACTTAACTTTAACTTATTTCACATCTCGAAAGATAAGTAAATTAGGCTCTTCTTACTTAAGCGTTATCTAATAATAACAAAAAAATCCTAACAAATGATTGATAGGATTTTTTTTATAATGATTTTAATGGATAAGCCAATAAGAGAGGCTCCCCGTAGCGGTGACCGTAATCCTAGTGCTGATCGCTCCAGATTTTACGCTTCACGCCATACATGATACCTGTGAAGATAATCAAAAAGAATAGAACCTTAACGCCCATACGCTTACGGACTTCTAATTCAGGCTCTGCAGCCCAGTTTAAGAAATGCGCAACATCTTTTGAGTATTGCTCGACAGTCATTGGTGAGCCGTCTTCATAAGATACTTGCTCATCAGACAAAGGTGGCGGCATAGCGATAACGTGACCTGACATGTATTTATTGTAATACTGTCCGCTCATAAGTTTTGTATGCGCATCTGGCTCGCTATACCCTGTCATAAGGGCGTATAAGTAATTAGCACCGTCGTGACGTGCCTTGGTTATCAAAGACAAATCAGGTGGAGCTGCGCCATTATTTGCGTATTTAGATGCTTCAACATTCGCATAAGGACTTGGGAAGTAATCTGAAGCGCGCGCTGTGCGCTCAAACATTTCCCCTTCATCATTCGGGCCATCTTCAACTGTATACTCAGCCGCGATAGCTTTTATTTCTGCTTCATTATAACCAAGAGCCTCAAGGTTACGAAAAGCAATACGCTTCAAAGAGTGACATGAAGCACAAACAGATTTGTAAACCAAGAACCCACGTTGAAGCGCGGCTTTATCGTAAGTGCCGAACGGTCCTTTAAAGCTCCACTCCAATTGCGGTAACTTCTCACCTGATGAGGCCGTAGCAATATGCGTTGGACCAACAAGCGCAAAGGCAACTAATAAAATTGAGAGAATAGACTTTTTCATTCTTAAATGTCCTTTTAGACTACTTGCTGGTTTTTTCTACTGCGTGCTCCGTATCACCATGGCCTGCATGCGCATCAAGAACGGCTTGATGAATAGATTCAGGTATTGGTAAAGCCACTTCTTTTTTGCTTAAATACGGCAAAAGAAGAAGGAAGAACAAATAGTAATAAATTGAGAAGAACTGCGCGAGCATCGTATTATCAAACATCAATACGATTGGCGCTTTGACTTCCGTTGCTGCCGCTGCATGTTCACCATCAGCCACCACCTCATGCGCTGTTTCACCATGAGCCTCTGCGCCACAGGCCGCTTCACCGCCTATGCATGTTTGGAAATACACACGGTCAGCTGGCTGAGAGCCTGCATAGCCAAGAATACAAACAGAGAAGACAAAGAACAACAAAGCTTTCTTGAACAATGGACGGTAACGCGCTGAGCGCACTTTATGCGTATCAAGCCATGGCATCACCAAAAGCAAGATAATCGCACCAAACATAGTAATAACGCCACCAAGCTTCGCTGGGATCAACACAATATCCGTAAACGGTATGCCAATATCAAAAGTAATCGCACGCAACATCGCGTAAAACGGTAGGAAATACCATTCAGGCACAATATGCGCCGGCGTTACAAGCGGGTTTGCTGGAATATAGTTATCAGGGTGACCAAGCGCATTAGGTAAGAAGAATACGAAAGCGGCATAGATTGTTACGAAGAACAAAATACCAAATGTATCTTTCATTGTATAATACGGGTGGAATGGCAATGTATCTTGCTTGCCCTTAGGCTCAACGCCTGTTGGGTTGTTAGAGCCTGTGACGTGCAGCGCCCAAATATGCAAGAAGACGACGCCAACGATAACGAAAGGCAATAAATAATGCAGCGCAAAGAAACGCTTCAATGTCGCATCATCAACCGAGAACCCGCCCCAAAGTAACGTCACAATATGATCGCCAACAAGCGGAATAGCTGAGAATAGGTTTGTAATAACCGTCGCGCCCCAATAGCTCATTTGCCCCCAAGGAAGCACATAGCCCATAAATGCCGTCGCCATCATTAACAAGAAAATAACAACGCCGAGTATCCAAAGCAATTCACGAGGATTTTTATACGATCCGTAATACATGCCGCGGAAAATATGAATATAGACCGCAATAAAGAAGAATGACGCGCCATTAGTGTGAATGTAACGCAGCAACCAACCGTAATTAACGTCACGCATAATACGTTCAACGCTATCAAAGGCCATAAGTGTGCTGCCCGTATATTGCATGGCCAATGTAATGCCCGTTACAATCATCGTCACAAGCATAAACATTGAAATAGCCCCAAAATTCCAAAAGTAATTGAAATTCTTAGGGGTTGGGAATACGCCGTATTCCTTTTGTATGATTGTAAATATCGGCAAGCGGCTATCGACCCACTCTACTACCGGATTTTTAAATGCTTGACGCTGTCCACCAGCCATATCGTGTCTCCTGAATTATAAACGCTGTAGTATTTTGAATAAAAATTATCAGTCTTAGCCTACCCGAATGGTTGTATCGCTTAAGAATTCATATTCTGGTACTGTTAAATTTTTCGGTGCAGGGCCTTTACGGATGCGCCCTGATGTATCGTAATGTGAACCATGGCATGGGCAGAACCAACCACCAAAATCGCCTTTTGATTCTGTTTCTTTTTGCCCCAAAGGAACACAACCCAAATGCGTGCAAACGCCGACCATGACAAGCCATTGAGGTTTTTGCGCACGATCTTTATCATCCTGCTGATCACGAAGATCACCCATTGGTACAGCGCGCGCGGCTTCAATTTCAGCTTCAGTGCGGTGGCGAATAAATACAGGCTTACCGCGCCACATGACTGTAATGGACTGACCAAGCGCGATTGGCGTCAAATCAACTTCCGTTGATGATAGCGCCAAAGTATCCGCAGCTGGGTTTAAAGATGAGACAAAAGGCCATGCAACGGCCGCTGCGCCAACAGCGCCAAAGGCTACGCCCGATAGATTAAGGAAATCACGGCGAGTAGGTTCTTCTGTCGAGTTATTTTTTGTTTTTTCAACGCTCATAAAAATCGTACCTATTAGTAAATAATCACACGAATAATACTTATTAGTTAATCTAAATAGAATCTAGACGAACACCATTTCGAAAGCTAGTCTAAGCCATTCAATGTTTGCTCACAAGACCATAAACGATATTATCAATATGATCGTATAGAACTGAGCCAACATATAAAGCAAAGAGCGAACTTAAATATATGTATCGGTGAATAAAACAGAAAGCAGCTATAAAAACAATGAAAAAACAATTACGTATCGCGTTTTATCAACCAGACATTCCACAAAACCTTGGCGCTATGATGCGTCTTGCTGTGTGTTTAGATGTCGGAATCGACGTCATAATGCCTTGTGGCTTCCCATGGGACGACAAAAAGATTCGCCGCGCAGGCATGGATTATATTGACCATTGCGACCTTGTTAAACATGCAAATTGGGAAGAATTCAAAGCCCACTACCCTGATCGCCGCTTTGTATTAATGACCACCAAGGCCGAGAATGATTTTTATGCACATGAGTTTCAAGGCGGCGACATACTAATCGCTGGATCAGAAAGCTCTGGCGTGCCAGAAAACATACATAATGAATGCACACAGCGCGTCACAATTAAAATGGCGCATAATCAACGCTCATTAAATGTGGTTAATGCCACATCAATGATTATTGGCGAAGCCATTCGTCAAACAAAATAAAATAAAGCAACAGGAGTCAGCGATCATGGAAAACAAAAAACAGCGCGCCGAGGCATGGTTCACAACATTACGTGATCAAATTTGCGCCGAATTTGAAGGTATTGAACGCGAAGATACTGACAACCCAGAGCCTGCAGGTTTCTTTGAACGTAAAAACTGGAAGCGCACGGATCTTGACGGGTCAGATGGCGGCGGCGGTGAGATTTCTTTACTGTATGGCCGCGTCTTTGAAAAGGTCGGCGTCAATATTTCAACCGTTCACGGGCATTTCTCCGAAGAGTTCCGCAAACAAATCCCTGGCGCTGAAGATAATGACGGCGCATTTTGGGCGGCTGGCGTGTCTTTAGTGGCGCATATGAAGAACCCAAATGTTCCCGCGGTCCACATGAATACGCGCATGATTGTCACGGCCAATGACTGGTTTGGCGGCGGCATGGATTTAACCCCTGCTCTGCCTAAAGACATTGATACAAAAGCGTTTCACGCCGCAAACAAAGCTTGTTGCGATCGCCATGAAGTTGCCGATTACCAAGAATTAAAAGACTGGTGCGCACGTTATTTCTACTTACCACATCGCGAAGAAGAGCGCGGCATTGGCGGCATATTTTACGATCAAATGAATAGCGGCGATTGGGAAAAAGACTTTGCCTTTACCCGTGATGTTGGTGAGACCTTCCTTGATATCTTCCCGAAAATCGTCCGCCGCAATATGCTTATGCCGTGGAGTGACGCAGATCACGCTGCCCTTCTTGAAAAACGCGGCCGTTATGTTGAGTTTAACTTACTGCATGATCGCGGTACAAAATTCGGCCTAATGACTGGCGGCAACACCGAAGGCATCTTAATGTCGATGCCGCCTGAAGCGACTTGGCTTAGGAAGCCTGATGGCATGCGCCGCGCCAAACCTATAACAGCCGAAGATGCCGCTTAATTTAATTGCCCAATTTAAGTAATTGCGATTTACGCTGCCGATTCTGAACCCTGCGTAGTTAAGCGCGCCAGAATTTCCGGTGCGATATAACGAATAGAATCATCGCGCGCGCCCATAATTAGAATATGGTCACCCGCATCAGCTTCGGCCAGCATCGCATCGACCAAAGCAGCGCGATCAGCAAAGACGCTAACGCTGCCTAAGGCTGAGGCTTTTATACCATCAGCCAAGTCTTGTGATGAGATATCACGATCAACTGTACCGCCTGCATAATAGATATCCTGTAAAAACAGCTTATCTTGCGCACGAAGATTTTTAATGAAGGCCTCTATATAGCCTTGCTTCATTAATTTAGTAGGGGTAAATCCATGAGGCTGGTAATAAGCTAGCACACGCCCCGCATGCTGAGTGACGCAGCTTAATGCGGCATCGATTTTATCAGGGTTATGGGCGTAATCATCAATAATAGTGATGCCGCCAACATGGCCAATAAGCTCAAGGCGTGATTTTACGCCTGAAAAGCCGCTAATGGCCTTGATACAATCAAAGATATCCGCGCCTAATTCTTCCATAATGGCAAAGCTCGCCAATAAATTCTGCACATTATGACGGCCAAGCATAGGCGAATGCACTTCATAGGCCTCTCCACCGACTTCACCACCAATAATCAGGTCAAAACGTGCGCCTTTTGCCGTTAAAGCGATATTTTTAGCTTGAAAACGCGCTTTTGGGTGCTCATCCAGTGAATAACCGACCATTTTAGCTTGGCTATAATCAAGCGCCATCACTTCTGTGTCATCACAATTGGCGATAACAGCGCCTTTTGTGTGATTAATTAGTTCTTGAAATAAAGGTCGTAACTCCGCAATAGGCTTATGATCGAGGGTTATATTATGGATCAAGCTGATTTTCGGGTGATACAGCACGACAGAGCCGTCACTTTCACACGCCTCAGCGATAAACACATCACTGGCTGCGCAGCGCGCATTACCAAACGCAGAACACGCGGAATCCTGAGCCGCATTAAAATCAGGCATTACGGCACCATTGATAATCGTCGGGTCAAGGTCACAGGCGCGCGCTAAAAACCCTGTAATCGCCGTTACTGTTGATTTCCCGCTTGTGCCAGCAATCGCTACACTATTTCGTTTACCATTAAGCAGCTCCGCCAATAATTCAGCGCGCTTTTTTATCGGCACATTATGGCTCAAGGCACTGGCTATATCAGGGATTTTAGGCTCTACAGCGCTTGAGGCAATAACATAGTCAATAGTACCGTCTTCGATAAGGGCGCCATCTTGTGGAACAAGCGTAACCCCCATATCTTTAATCGCCTGATATTTCTCAGGAAAAAGCCCTTGATCGTATGAGCGATCAGAACCATAGACCTCGTGGCCTTCAACCTTTAAACACCACGCAAGGGCGCTAAGGCCAATACCACCAACGCCAGAGAGTAGATACTTCATTATTCAGCAGCTTCCTCTGATTTATCTATTTTCTTTTGCGGCGGGGTTATTTTAAATTCAATTTCTTTATCCGCATTAAGCGCCGTTTGAACCTTCGCGCCATCAAGAATTTTACCTTCTAAAATAAGCTCGGCGAGTTTATTTTGCAGCATAGTCTGGATAACACGCTTCAAAGGCCGTGCGCCATAGGCTGGGTCATAGCCCTTATCAGCCATCATTTCCTTGGTTTCACTATCTACAGTCAGCTCTATGCGGCGGTCAGCCAGTAAATCATGCAGATATTGTAGCTGGATATCTATAATGCCAGAAATTTGCGCGCGCCCTAAACGGCGGAACAATAGAATTTCATCAAGGCGGTTCAAGAATTCAGGTCTAAATGCGGCACGTACAGCATCCATAACCTTGCCACGCGCATCATCCACATTCTGCTCATCGCCCAAAGCAACTAAATGCTCCGCGCCAAGATTTGACGTCATAATCAAAACCGTATTGCTGAAATCAACCGTGCGCCCTTGCCCATCGGTTAAGCGGCCATCATCAAGGACCTGCAACAAAACATTAAAGACATCGGGATGCGCTTTTTCAACTTCATCAAACAACACCACCTGATACGGACGACGGCGCACCGCTTCCGTAAGCGAGCCCCCTTCTTCATACCCCACATAGCCCGGAGGCGCACCGATTAAGCGGGACACAGAATGCTTCTCCATAAATTCAGACATATCAAGGCGCACCATGGCGCTGTCATCATCAAATAAGAATTCAGCCAAAGCCTTGGTTAATTCCGTTTTACCAACCCCCGTAGGGCCGAGAAAGAGGAATGAGCCAATCGGGCGGCGGATGTCTTGTAAGCCTGCCCGCGATCGACGCACAGCGTTAGCCACAGCCACAACGGCTTCGTCTTGACCGACAACGCGCTTACCAATAGCTTCTTCCATCGCCAAGAGCTTCTCACGCTCCCCTTCGAGCATTTTATCAATCGGGATACCTGTCCACTTGCTAACGACCGCAGCGATATGTTCGCTATCAACCTCTTCTTCGATCATTTTGCCATCATCATCTTCTGAGGCCTCTGCGAGCTTTTCTTCCAATTTAGGAATAACAGAGTATTTAATCTCACCCGCGCGTGACCAGTCACCGCCGCGCTCTGCTTGTTCTAGCTCGATGCGGGCTTTATCCAAATCTTCAGTTAAACGCTGTGAGGCGTTCAAATCAGCTTTTTCAGATGACCATTTTTCATTCAGCTCTTTTGATTGCGCTTCAATTTCAGCCAGCTCTGTTTGCAAATCTTTTAAACGATGCTTAGAGGCTTCATCTTTTTCACCCTTAAGCGCTTCACGTTCAATTTTCATTTGAATGATCTTACGGTCAAGCTCATCAAGCGCTTCTGGTTTGCTGTCTACAATCATACGCAAGCGCGAGGACGCCTCATCAATCAAATCAATCGCTTTATCAGGCAAGAAACGGTCCGTGATATAACGGTTAGACAGTGTTGCCGCTGAGACAATCGCATTATCCATGATACGTACACCGTGATGCGCTTCGTATTTCTCTTTCAGGCCACGTAAAATTGAGATGGTTTCTTCAACCGTTGGCTCAGATACGAAAATAGGTTGGAAACGGCGCGCAAGGGCGGCATCTTTTTCAATATGTTTGCGATACTCATCCAAAGTCGTCGCGCCAACCATGTGAAGCTCTCCACGCGCCAAAGCGGGTTTAAGCATATTAGATGCATCCATCGCACCATCGGCTTTACCGGCACCGACCAAAGTGTGCAGCTCATCCAAGAAAACGATGATTTCCCCGTTGGCTGAACTGATTTCTTCAAGTACTGCTTTAAGACGTTCTTCAAATTCACCACGAAATTTAGCGCCCGCAACCATCGCACTTAAATCTAGCGACATCAGCGTTCTGTGCTTTAAGCTCTCGGGCACATCACCGCGCACAATGCGCTGCGCGAGCCCCTCAATAATAGCGGTTTTACCAACGCCTGGCTCGCCGATTAGCACAGGATTGTTCTTAGTGCGGCGTGAGAGCACTTGTATAGTGCGGCGGATTTCTTCATCACGACCAATAACAGGGTCCAACTTACCGCTACGCGCCACTTCGGTTAAGTCACGTGCATATTTAGATAAGGCATCAAAATTATCTTCCGCATTGGCGGTATCAGCCGTTTTGCCTTTACGCATATCATTAATAGCTTGGTTTAAACTCGCATCAGACAGGCCTGAATCCGCCATAAGTTCAGCCACATTAGCTGCCTTAGCGATTAACATAGACTGCAAAATGCGCTCGGATGTTACAAACTTGTCCCCAGATTTTTCACCTAAACTCAATGCCTTATCGAGTATCTTTACCAAATCAGTTGAAAGACGAAGACCGCCCGCGCCAGCGCCTGTAACGGAAGGCAGCTTCGAAAGCGCTTGATTGACTAAAGATTGCAACTTGTCACTATCGCCCCCCGCGGCCATAAGCAGCTTCGTCACAACGCCCGTGTCATCTTGTAGCATGACTTTGAGCATATGCTCTGGCTCTAAAGATTGATGATCGCTTCGCATCGCCAATGTTTGTGCGGCTTGCATGAAAGAACGGCATTTTTCAGTAAATTTTTCAAAATCCATAGTGGCACCTTCTTTGATATGTACAGAGTCTATATTTATAATACACATATAGCGTAGTTATAATCAAATAACATTGACCTAAGTCATGTCAAAATCAAGGGGATATACACACAAAAAAAAGAGAGCCTAAATAACAGCTCTCTTTTCTCTTAATCCGTGTCAGACGGTAATTCTATATGATACGTACACACAATATTTTATAGTATTCGTATTACTTAAAGGTGTTTAACTAAGCCCAAATCATTAGGTGAGATGAAGACCCAGTATAATAAAACGTTATTAAGCGAGCTCAGGCTCTAAAACTCTTGTTTGCGCGACAGGCGCTTCTTTACCAAGAATGCTTGATGGTAAGCCTAAATCATCTTCAATGGCTTCAGCTTTGTTCCCAACGTTTTCATCCATATCTTTATTGTGGCTCACACGTACTTCTTTGACAATTTTACGTGGGCCATTAACAAGCTCATCATCCCACTCATTCACAATACGTTGATAATGCTCAGCGTGTTGGAAGAAAGTCTCGGTTGCGATCGTGTCGCCAGCAGCATGGGCATCACGAGCAAGCGTTGTATATTTCTCAACGATTTGAACAGCTGTACCTCTGATACGTACGTCTGGACCGTTGCTATCAAAGACGCGACCCTTGTTATTAGGGTTGTTGCCGTTGTTTCTGCGGCCACCGCGGGAGCGAGGACGTCTTTGCTGTGTCGTATTTTTCATTTTGAACTTTACCTAATTTATATTTTTTAAACACCGTTTACATACGTACATCATACATAACTTATTGGATTCGTGTAAAAACAAGTTTTAAAGTTATTCACAGAATCACTGAACAATTCACATAAGGAGCCCTTTTCAGAAAACAGGATTTTTTAAAAAATCTTCTTCTGACGTCTGCTAAAAAACTATATTTATGCTTTGAACAATTTCAATGTATCGCGGTGGTGGTTTTACGGGCAACCCAACAAATAGATTTTTTATTATTTATCCCCACAGCTGAATTCCCCGCCACGTGCGTGACCGCCTAGATCGTAGATGATTCTTTCTAGAGTCGTTCCAGTGTTTTCACCGATTCTGTTAATAGCCTGAATCTGGTCATATCCGCACTCCACAAACATACGGCCATTTGTGCGCAAATTCTTTTTTATAGATATAAATATTTTTTTATAGGGGTCTAAACCGTCCTCACCGCCATCTAAAGCCAGAATCGGGTCAAAGCTTTTAACTGATTCTGATAGATTCGCGATATCTGCCGAAGGAATATAGGGCGGATTCGTAATAATCAAGTCCGCCACCCCATCGCCAAGCGCTGATATATAGTCCCCTTGGACAAAATCAAGACGATCACTCACTTGATTCACGGATGCATTTTCTTTTGCAATCATTAAAGCGGGCCATGAATAATCAATCGCCACCCCCGTCGCCCCTGCAATCTCATTGAGTAAAGTAATGATTATACAGCCCGTCCCCGTACCTATATCAACAATGCGCAATGGCTTATCTTTATAATAGGCCTTATTGGCCTCATACCACTCCAGCACAGCCTCAATAATTGATTCTGTATCAGGGCGCGGGTCAAGAACATCAGAAGACACGACAAAACGTCGCTCCCAAAACTCCTTATAACCATATATTTTTGCTAAAGGCTCCCCCGTCAGACGGCGGTGCATATCTTGATTAATTAACGCAAGAACATCATCAGGCAGAACACGGTCTGCTTCCGTTAAGATATCTAGATATTTATATGTGCTGCGCTCTTCAATGATAATACGCGCATCTAAATCTGCGCTTTCTGAAGAATCACAGAGCGCTGTACGCATGGCCTTATATAAAGCTGCGAGGGTTGTTGGTAGAGGAATCATGTCTGATGGCGAAGCTTTAGCCATCGAGCTCTGCCAGCCTACTGGCTTGATCTTCAGAAATAAGTGGCTGAATAATCTCCGATAAAGCGGGGCCTGTTAAAATGTCATCTAATTTATAGATGGTCAGATTAATACGATGATCCGTCACGCGACTTTGCGCAAAATTATAAGTTCTGATCCGCTCAGAGCGATCACCAGAGCCGACTTGCGAGCGACGATCTTCAGAGCGCTCCGAATCTAAACGCTGGCGTTCTGCATCGTAAATACGCGTTTGCAGAATTTTCATCGCTTTCGCTTTGTTCTTATGTTGTGATTTTTCATCTTGTATTGCGACCACGATGCCCGTTGGCAAGTGCGTAATACGCACAGCACTATCTGTCGTGTTCACACTTTGACCACCACAACCTTGCGAGCGATAGACATCAATGCGCAAATCATTATCGGCAATGTTAATATCAACATCTTCCGCTTCGGGTAAAACCGCTACAGTCGCAGCAGATGTATGAATACGCCCGCCAGATTCTGTTTTTGGCACACGCTGGACACGGTGTACGCCTGATTCAAATTTTAAATTCGCAAAAACATTACGGCCATTAATCTCAGCAATAACCTCTTTAAAACCACCAACGTCACTTTCTGACGCCTCCATGATTTCCATCCGCCAGCCTTGGGCAGCGGCATAACCTTTATACATAGCGAGCAAATCCCCCGCGAATAAAGCGGCCTCGTCGCCACCTGTGCCCGCACGGATCTCTAAAATAGCATTACGCGAATCCGCTTCATCTTTTGGCAATAAAGCCAGACGAATATGTTGTTCAAGTTCAGGGATACGTTTATCTAATGCGCGTTTTTCTTCGGCAGCCATTTCCTTCATTTCAGGATCAGCCAGCATTTCTTCGACTTCTTCTAAGCCTTGAAGCGCCGCTTCATATTCATCAATAGCCGCAATAATCGGCGATAAATCCGCATATTCACACGATAAACGCGTAAATTCTTCGCCATTTAAATTACCGGCGGACATTAAGGATGAGAGCTCCTCATGTTTAGATTTTAGCGGTGAAAGTTTATCTTGAAATGCCATTTTGCCCTCTTGGAAAATATATAGTGCTCATAAAGACCGTTTTTAACGAATAAATCAATGTTTATTGTTAATTTCCGCGCGCTCTTAAAGCTTCAGCAAGCAAGGGAATACGGCGAACGACGATACCGTTACCGCCCAATGGGGGTAATTTATCATCTCCAATATAAACTTCTAAGCCGCCTGCATTGCCCGTATCCATCTTCCAACCAATTGCATTGGCAGGGATATCTATAGTGCGGCCTTGCTTAAGAATACCTGTAAACACCACAGTACCCTCTGGGTCTTTAATCTGTAGCCACGTCGAATCTTTGGCGACAATACGTATGGCCTGCTTATTTAAAACTCCCGTTATTGGCTCTGAGCTTACTTTCAAAGGCTCCACGGTCTTTTCTATAGCCTCTGATGGTGATGTATCTGAGGGGTTAGATGGCTGTGCAGTCACAGCTTCACCTGAATCAACAACGTCAGAACCTATCGGTGCATTATCTGCTGTCGCAGTGGAGAGCATCTCAGGCATAACATCTTCAACCGCGGGCGGCCAAGATTTAGATTTTGCATTTAAAGGCTTGTCTGGGCTTGGGATATTTAATGAATTTGTTAAAGGGTCAGCGCCCGTAACATTCGCTGCCGTGCGCTCTTCTGATGAAGCCTCAAGCGTTGAGGCTTGCTCAGTTACCGCTATATCGGTCGTGTCATCTTTGGGTTTGAGCATATGATAACTCGCAAAAACAACAACCAAGCCGATTAACGATAATACAAAAATAGTTAAATCAGGGCGTTTGCTCTCTGATACGGCGGCGGGAAAATTATATTCAGGACGCGTAATGCTCTGGCCGATTTGCTCTTTAAATAAACTCACGACCTGATCGCCATCAAGCCCTAAATACTCAGCATAGGAGCGTATATAGCCTATCGCGTACACACGCCCAGGTAATTTTGTCACATCATCAGCCTCAAGCGCTTCGAGTGACGTCACCTGAATACGTAAGACTCCCGTCACATCCGCCAAAGAAAGGCCGTAATGCGTACGTGCACGACGAAGGATTTCCCCTACAGAGAGGCCTTTTAAGTCATGAATTTCTTTTTGAGATGGATGATAAGAATTATCGGTCATATTAATAGTTTAAGCCCAGTTAGACCGAAACACAAGCGCAATTTTAGAGCGGCTTTTCTAAACCATAAGCACTATGCAAAGTACGCACAGCCAACTCTGAATATTCTTCTGCGATTAAAACGGATATTTTAATCTCAGACGTTGAGATTACTTGAATATTGATGCCCTTCTCAGCCAAGGTTTCAAACATTTTCTGCGCCACGCCAGCATGTGAACGCATTCCGATGCCAACAACAGATATTTTAGCGACATCGGTTGATGAGATTATCTCAGCCCCCTTTAATTCTTCTGCGGCTTTAAGAACGGAGATCGCACGCTCAACATCACCGCGCGGTACTGTAAAGGTCATATCCGTTAACTGACCATCTGTTGATATATTCTGTACGATCATATCAACATTCACATTAGCCATAGCCAAAGGGGTAAAGACCTTTGCCGCAATGCCCGGTATATCGCGCAGTTTAAGCAATGTTATTTTCGCATCATCCCCTGAATAAGTAATGCCGTTGACAACATGTTCTTCCATTATTTCTTCCTCATTAACAACCATTGTGCCTGGCAAGTCACTGCCGATAGCATCACCAAAGCTCGAGAGCACCTGTACAGGCACTTCATGTTTAAACGCCATTTCAACGGAGCGTGTTTGTAAAACCTTAGCCCCTAGTGAGGCCATTTCTAGCATTTCTTCGTAAGATACCGCCTTTAGCTTACGCGCCGCCGGTACAATGCGCGGGTCTGTTGTATAAACACCTTCAACATCTGTATATATGTCACAGCGATCTGCGCCAATAGCCGCCGCTAAAGCCACTGCCGTGGTATCTGAGCCGCCGCGCCCCAATGTTGCGATGCGCCCCACCTGAGTAATCCCTTGAAAACCAGCCAATACGGCGACTTCATTTTGCTCTATTCGTTTATTGATTTCGACAGCGTCAATATCAATGATACGAGCGCGTCCATGCAGATCGCTACACAATATAGGTACTTGCCAGCCAAGCCATGAACGCGCCGCAATACCCCGTTTTTGCAATGCCAAGGCCATAAGCCCCGCCGTTACTTGTTCACCGCTTGAGACGATCGAGTCATATTCGCGCGTGTCATATAGACTGTTAATGTCAGAACAAAATTCGATCAGTTGATTGGTCACACCGGACATAGCCGACACAACAACCGCGACCTGATGCCCCGCATCAACTTCACGCTTGATTTTATCGGCGGCATGTTCAATGCGCTTGATGTCAGCGACCGATGTACCGCCAAATTTTGCAACCAATTTTGCCATTAATATTCTCTAAACCTTAGAATTACGCTCACTCTATATATTCACTTAAAGGCATAGCAAAAATATGACGTTAAAACAAAATATTTCTTTGCATTACCGCTTAATCCCTCTAATCATAAGAAGACATTTTATTATTTAACAGTATTGAGCACGCAAAAGTCATGGTCCAAAAATCAAGTCTGAACGCACAAGAAATAGAGAATTTTTCAAAAGATTCCTCACAATGGTGGGACACAGCAGGCCCGTTTGCGCCGCTGCATAGGCTAAACCCAACACGTATGAAATATATACGTGATCAGATATTGGCGCATTATGAACGAACAAACACAATTGACGGTAATATAGCTGTTAATAAAGCCCCCTTAAAAGGATTCAGCATTCTTGATATTGGATGCGGCGGTGGCTTAGTCTGTGAATCACTCAGCCGCATGGGCGCAAAGACCACGGGACTGGACGCGGATAGCAATGCTATCGCTGTAGCGCAAGATCACGCCAATCAATCGGCGCTTAAAATTGAATATCAAGCAATGACTTCTGAGGCGTATCTAGCCAGTAACAAAAAGACATTTGATGTGGTGTGCGCTTTAGAAATCATTGAACATGTCGATCACCCTGATTTTTTCATTGAAACCGCCTTAGAGCTTTTAAAACCCGGTGGCTTACTAATATTATCAACCCTTAACCGTACAGTTAAATCAGCCCTTCTTGGGGTTTTTGTTGCTGAATATGTCCTTAATTGGGTGCCAAAAGGCACACACACCCATAGTAAATTTGTAAAACCTTCAGAGCTTGCCGCAATGTTGCGCGTGCATGGCGCTGATACGATTGATGTGACGGGCTTAAAACTTGATCCTTTATCAAATGAGTTTGTACTGAGTAAGAATGATTTGGCTGTTAATTACTTCCTTTGCGCCAAAAAACCGTCATAAAATCCGTATAAAATATAAAAAATGTGTTTAGAGCATTGGATTTCAAAGCAAAAAAGATTAAGTTATCAGCATGGAAATGAATTATATATTTTTAATACTCGCCCTTATCTTTGTCGGCCTAACTGTTCTCAGTTTCGTCGGTGGACTTACCGTTATGGGGAAAGGCGGAGACAAAAGCGCTTCGCAAAGCAACAAATTTATGCAGATGCGCATCCTATTTCAAGCTTTAGCTTTAGGCTGCCTCGCATTATCTATCGTCACGGGCTAAACACCGTTAGCCTTAAAATTATTTATACCTATTTCTGAGCTAAGAAGGATCTATTTGATGAAAATAATTGTCCCCGTTAAAAGAGCCATTGATTACAATGTCAAAGTGCGCGTAAAAGCGGATGAGAGCGGCGTTGACCTCGCCAATGTCAAAATGTCGATGAACCCCTTTGATGAAATCGCCATTGAAGAAGCTGTGCGCCTAAAAGAAAAAGGCCTCGCTTCTGAAATTATTGTTGTTTCAATCGGCCCTGCCCAAGTACAAGAAACATTACGTACAGCTTTGGCGGTCGGTGCGGATCGCGCTATTCGCATTGAAACAGACCTGCCTACAGACCTTGGCGGCGTTGAACCGCTTGCTGTCGCGAAATGCCTTAAAGCCTTAGTGGAAAAAGAAAAACCTGATTTAGTTATCATGGGTAAGCAATCTATTGATGACGATTCAAACCAAACGGGTCAGATGCTTGCTGCATTACTCGGTTGGCCTCAAGCGACTTTTGCTTCTGAGCTTGTTATTAATGACGCGAAAGATGGCGCAGAGATCACGCGTGAAATTGATGGTGGACTTGAAACACTCGGCGTAAAGCTTCCTGCCATTGTCACCACAGATTTACGTTTAAATGAACCGCGCTATGCTTCGCTACCAAACATTATGAAGGCCAAGAAAAAGCCGCTAGATGATGTTACGGCCGAAGAGCTTGGCGTTAGTTTTGCCCCTCGCCTGAACGTTATAAAAGTCACCACGCCACCTGTGCGCGGCGCAGGTATAAAGGTCGCCAATGTTGATGAGTTGATTGAGAAGCTTAAAAACGAAGCTAAAGTACTCTAAAATTAATTTTAGATGCCCTTTCAATTTAGTTAAACGCATATAATAATTAAGCAAAAAGAATAAGAGGATACCATGTCCGTATTAGTAATCGCCGAACATACACATGATGGAATTAAACCATCAACACTCAACACAATCACCGCTGCATCAAAAATATCTGCGGATATAGATGTATTGGTGGTCGGTCATAATTGTAGTGGCGCAAGCGCGGCCGCTGCAAAAATCTCGGGCGTTAAAAAAGTTCTTAATTGCGACAGCGCACATTACGCACACCCAATAGCCGAGCAAATAACCCCAGTTATTATGGGCATTGCGCAAAACTATTCGCATATATTTGCGCCAGCAACGACTTTTGGTAAAAACTTAATGCCGCGCGTTGCTGCCTTGCTTGATGTACAGCAAATATCAGATATTATTAGCGTTGAAAATGACACAACATTTAAACGCCCTGTTTATGCAGGCAATGTTATTGCTACTGTGGAATCATCTGATGCGATTAAAATCATCACGGTGCGTTCAACCGCATTTGACCAAGCATCAAATGAAGGCGGCAGCGCCTCTATTGAAGACCTCGCTGCAGGTGAAGACGTCGCATTAACACATTTCGTCAAGCAAGAGCTTTCAGTATCTGATCGCCCTGAATTAACAGCAGCGAACATCGTCATTAGCGGTGGGCGCGGCGTGGGCTCTGCGGAAAACTTCCAAATCATCGAAGCTTTAGCCGATAAAATGGGCGCTGCGGTTGGTGCATCACGCGCCGCGGTTGACGCCGGTTACGTTCCGAATGATTACCAAGTCGGTCAAACAGGCAAGATTGTTGCCCCAGACCTTTATATAGCGGTTGGTATTTCAGGCGCTATTCAGCATTTAGCCGGTATGAAAGATTCTAAAGTCATTGTAGCGATTAACAAAGATGAAGAAGCGCCGATATTTTCTGTCGCGGATTATGGTTTAGTCGCCGATTTATTCGACGTTATACCTGAGCTGACTGAAAAACTTTCTTAAAATAGATTTAGGGGCTTGAAAAAGCCCCTATTCATACCCGTTCATATTCGTTATGTCGTCAGAAGCTTTAAGACGTTTTCTCGGATTTCAAGCTATCCAATGAAAAGGCGCTGCTTTTTCTAATCGTATCAGCGCCAATAACATTATCCATTCGAACATTATCCATTAGGGCTTTTTCAAAACATGCATTCGTAATATCCGCACCGCGGAAATCTACGCCAGTAAGATCAGCATTGGTGAAATCTGCCCCTTTAAGATTTACACCTTTAAGAATGGCATCACGTAAATCTGCATATCTAAATTTCGCCCCCTCCATATTACATGGCGCAAAGCGTTTATCTTCTGAATTTTCACTTAAGACTAAAGGGGCAAAATTGGAGCCATGCATATTGGCATGGTTAAACGTCGCATATGTTAGGTTTGATCCACGCATATCGACTTCTTCTAAGTCACAATTTCTAAAATCAGCACGCTCGAGGCTTGAGCTTTGAATTTCCATGTAACTTAAATTCATACCAATGAAACGCGTTCCTGGCGCTTTGATCAAGGTAAGCTTCTTATTGGTCATGCTCCGTAAAGCTCTTAAATCCATCTGACCAACATCAAGCTGTTTACCTTCACGCCCTGTAGTTTGTAACCAAATTGTGTGTTGCTGTATCATCTCCTCAAGGATCTGTTCTGAGCTCAAAATAGACATGGGGGTGCCTGCATCTGTTAATGCGCCCTCCATATTAATATTCGTATCCTTAATTTCGCTCATATCAACGCCCGTAAGTATTGTATCTTTCATACTTGCGCCAGAAAGCCTAATGCCCCCGACATCAACGCCCGACATATCAGCGCCATCAAATTTAGCCCCGCGTAGATCGGCATCAGATATATCGGCGCCAGTTAAAACTGCATCTGTAAAATCAGCCTTACCAGCCATAATGCCCGAGAGTCGAACGCCCGACATTTTTGCGCCCCTAAAATTGACGGCTTTTGGCTTTGCATAGGACCCATCCATCGTGAGGTTCCCCTCACGCATATCAGCATTGGCCATATTTGAGCCTTCCAAATTAGCATTCTCAATCTTTGAACCACGCAAATCAGCGCGCACAAAATTTGTATCTAATAAATTGGAGTTACTTAAATCACAGGCATATAATATGGCTTCTTGAAAGCTTGTCCCCATTAAATCCATACCAATCATAAGGCAACCGCTAAATTCTGCACTCCGTAGATTTCCATTACGTATAGACAATCCGGACAAATCCGTACATTTCAATACTGCTCGCCGCCCGCCTAAACGCCCGTCCATAAATCTTTTATGAAGCTGAACAAGGCCATCTAATTGTGATTGCGTCATTGAACTATACTCTATAGTTTTACCTGACATTTATACCGCCCTACTGTTCATTTACGAGAAAATAACACTTTCAAATTAGTGATCGACTATCTATTATAATTTGAATACCTTTACAAAAGCCTAAGCGCGGTTCCTTAAAAAAGAACACTTGCGCACAGGGAATAGTAAAGTCGTAATAAGCATAAGTTGGAAGTAAGATAATGAAGATATCAGTTAACACGATTTGCTCTATCGCTGCGCTCGCGATACTTACTTTATGCATCACATCTTGTGGAATAAAACCCAAGCATTTGACCCAAAATCCGGATAATGAACAAAACGCACCGCAAAATACTTACCCACGTACATATCCCAGTAAATAAACCTGTAAATAAACCTGTAAATAAAGCCACCAGACCTTATTTAAACTCCATCATGCCATCTAATTAAACATAGAAAAGCAGACATAACTTATGCCTTATCTTAGCCCCTATCTTGCCCCGTGCTTTTCTTATATTGATCAACGCTTAAGCATTGATAATCAAATCATTGAAAACATTACCGATAAACAGGACACAACGCCTTATTATATTTATTCGGCAACGCAAATACGCGCCAATATATCCGCGCTACAATCGGCTCTTAATACGGTCATGACGTCGAGCGATTATACGATTTGTTACGCTTGTAAAGCCCTGAACAACATTGCTGTAATGGCCTTGATTGCGCAAACAGGCTGCGGGGCTGATATTGTGTCATCAGGTGAACTTACCCGCGCACAAAAAGCCTCAGTCGCAGCGGATAAGATTGTGTTTTCTGGTGTCGGCAAAGCTGAGAGCGAAATTGCACATGCGCTTAAGGCCAATATACGTCAAATCAATGTCGAATCCGAAGGCGAGCTACTCTTAATCGAATCCGTCGCGGCATCACTTAATATCCAAGCGCCTGTAGTTTTTCGTCTTAATCCTGACGTTAAAGCTGGCGCTCATGAGAAAATCAGCACAGGGCAGAAAGAAAACAAATTTGGCCTCAACGCCGAAACGATATTGCGCCTTTATGAATACGCCGCCAATAGCGCATCATTAAACCCACGTGGTATAAGCTTACATATTGGCTCTCAGCTTATTGATATGAACCCTTTTGATACGGCGTACGCAATCGCAGCTAAGTTTATTGGCTTATTACGTGAAGCCGGTCATGCGCCAGATACGATTGATCTGGGCGGCGGTATCGGCATCATCTATGAACATGAAACACAACCTGATTTAGCCCATTATGCGCAGATCGTGCAAAAACACATCGTTCCATTGGGCTTACATATGATTTTTGAACCTGGGCGTATGATTGTTGGCAATGCGGGACTGCTTGTCACTAAAATACTCTATATTAAAGACGCTGAGCAAAAACGTTTTGTGATTATAGATGCCGGTATGAACGACCTAATGCGCCCCGCTTTATATGATAGCCCGCATCCGATTCTGCCGATAACACACCCTCAAGACAGTGATGACGTCACCGCCTTTGATGTTGTGGGTCCCGTATGTGAAAGCGCTGATGTGTTTGGCAAAAATATTATGCTGCCTGCATCAATAAAAGCAGGTGAGTATTTGGCTTTGAGCGGCGCAGGCGCTTATGGTGCGACTATGTCATCAAACTATAATGCACGCGATTTAGCCGCTGAAATTCTTGTCGATGGCGATAAATGCCAGCTCATAAGGCGCGCTATTGGTATTGATGATTATTTAAAGTTTGAAAATTTGGCTGAGTAGAGATTCTCATCACAAGGCCCCAATCAAAAACCCTGTTAAGATCCTCATCTCTAGCCTATGCGGCGCATGATAAAATAGACTATATTAAGAGCTATAGATTATTTTTGTACAGGATATGAACTTGTCGAACGATACCGTAACACAGCTTAAAATTAAAACCCTCAGAGTTCTCAATTATAGCTTAATTGTGATCTCTCAATTGCTGTGCCTTCTTACGCCCGCTTTTTTTGTTTTGCTTATCTTTAGCGTTATTGCTTTACTGCCGATAACCGACCAAATTATTCCGCCGCTTTTATTAACTGCGTTGTTCTGGGCTGCCCTGATTTATAGCTTCGCTTTTGGCTTAAAAAGAACGCGCTGGCCGCGTATGGGGGAAGCTGATCGTCGCCTTGAGAATGCTAATAACTACCATGATCGACCAATACAATTATTCTATGATGCCTTAGCCAATCCAAGCCCTGATGGTTTAGTCATTTGGTCTCGTTTCAAGAACAACCTACATAAGCGTTTACTTTCAATGCGCCTACCGCGCTTATTTTATTTTTCAGCAGATAAAGACCCTTACGCCTTGCGTTTGCTGCCTATTTTGGCTTTTGTGATTATATTCTTTTCCTATGAGCCCTCATCAAGCGTTGGGAAATTAAAAGCGATGGCGATACCCCATTTTGATGGGCTTAGCATTAGTGATCGCGCCCGCATTCCGCCGGTCACCATCCAAATCACGCCCCCCGATTACACCCATCAAGCTGTACGTGTTCTAAAAGGCTCTGGGCACAGCGCCGAGCCCTTACTGATTGCCGAAAACAGCATTTTGCGATTCACTATACGCAGCAAGTGGATAGCACCAACGCTCCTTATTAATGACCAAGAATATCCGTTAGTGGCCAGCGACCAAGATCAGAGCGGCGACGATAGCAGCGCTCAAGATGAGTTTTATGTTTATGAACATAATGTAGGCTCTGCTTTATCTAGCAATGAGCTGTCTACCGTTAAAATAAAACGCAGTATTCTGCCCCTGCTTTCTGTGCCATATATATTAATTGAAGATACTCCGCCCAAGCTTGAGATTAGCGACGACATCACAACGAGCAATAACGGCACAATTAGCCTAAAAGCAACGATTGATGATGATTACGGCGTTGAGAATCTTGATATATTTATGGATTTGCCTGCCGATTATACTGGCGATGTACCGCTAGGGAATGCCTATCAAGAACAGCGCTCTTTTTTATATGATGCAGGCCCCCATAAAGATATCACTATACCCTTAAACCTGACCGCGCATCCTTATGCTGGCATGGACGTAAATATAAGCATGCATTTAGTGGATGGCGCAGGGCATTTTTCAGAGCGCGTAACCCTGCCTATAACGCTGCCTGAACGTGAGTTTACGGATGAAAATGCCAAGCGCATAATTGCCCTGCGTAAATTTATCATTACAGAACAATTAGCCTATAGAAACTATATTTACCAATCTCTGGCGGAGATGAGCTTAACGCCAGATATTATTGGTAGTGATGCCGTCATCAAGTTGGCTTTAACTATTGCGCGCGAACGCATGATGCGCGCCCCTAACATACAGACGCTTTATGACTTAATTGATATATTATGGCGCGTGGCTTTGCGTTTAGATAAAGGCGAATTCTTACAAGCGCAGCAAGATTTGCAAGAAACGATTAATGCTTTAAATCAAATTTTGAGCGATCCTAACGCCTCGCAAGACCAAAAATTAAAAGCCATGAATGACTTGAAAAACGCCCTCGCCGCGTATTTCCAAGAAGCGCAAGCACAGGCCATGCGCCAAGCCCAAGGCGATGACACAAACTTAATGTCTCAATCACAAATCCCTACGCCCAATAGTAATGCACTGGCTGATTTCTTAAGCCAGCTCGAAGACATGGCCTTAAACGACCCTGCAAAGGCAAAAGAACTTCTGCAGGACTTAGAAAATGCATTAAATAACCTCAATAATAACATGCAGGCCACTTTGCCTGAAGATATTGAGAAAATGATGCAATTTATGGAAGAAATGGACGCTATAATTGAAGCACAGCGTAATTTACTGGATAAAAGCCGCCTTCATCAAGACTATTTAGACCATTTCGCACGCAAAGAAGCCGCGGAAAAGGGTAAAGATAAGGATGGGGACGCACAAGACGAAAACAATGACGCTATATCATCCCAACAAGCCGTGACGGATTTAGAGAGCTTTTTTAAGTCATTTAACTTGCCGCCACCAGACATTCATAATAACCCAGGCTTTGAAAATAGTGAGAAGCTCGGCAAGGAAGATAAGCCCATACTCAGCGCCCCGACAATGGACGTTATTTTGGAGGCCAATACACAGCGCCACATTCAAGATCTTTTGCACAATATGACGGAAAATATGAGCGTTATTCCTGATGAATTAGCCACCGCAGACACTCATATGGGCAATTCGGCGACATTCCTTGAATATGAACGCCTCGCCAAGAGCATTATTGAGCAAGAAAAAATATTAGAGGCTCTTAATAAAAAGCGCGAACAAATGCAGCAAGCTTTTGAAGAACGCCTTAAACACTATGCACAGCAATCTGGTATGAAGTTCTCAATGGATCCGCTCGGCCGTAAACATGGCGATAACGGCCTTACGCGTAGCCTAAGCCAAGAAGAATATGACTTACCAAAAAACGGTCAACAAAACCAGATCGATGAAATTTTGCGTCAGCTACGTGAGCGCGCGGGTGATTTTGACTTACCTAAGAGCGAGCGTGAATATTACAAGCGCCTGTTACATCAATGGTAAATTACCACGGGTTAATTAAAGCCCGCTGCGTATTTTTCTCATAAAAAAATAGCTTAATGGTGATCGGGCTCTGGGGCGGTCTGATGTTCTAGTGCCATATGCGGCTCTTCTGTAGCATGCATATCTTCATCCGTCATCGCAGGCGGTACGCTCTCGTCACTCACGAGGGCGGGCATATGTTCACTCTCATGCGCTTGCTTATGTTCGCGCTTACGCTCATGCTCTCGCATAGGAGCAACCGCCTCTGCTGCGTGTTCAGCTTCTTTAACCGCCATTTCTAGCGGGCTCAAGGACGCATGTGGTGTTATCGCGGCGATGAGAGGCTTCGTACCACCAGCGAACTCAACCGTAATCGACGCAACTTTCTTTGATGTATCTTCATCCATAGGATAAGAAAATTCAAAATAAGCGCTACTTTCGCCCTGTAATACAGGTATATCGACTAAAGCAATATCCCACACATCTAAGGGGATTTTATATTTATCAGAAAACACCACTTTGGCCATCGGCAGGATAACGGGTGCTTTTTTCAAATTAATCAACGCCCCCATTAAATCAAATGACTCTGTTTCAATATTATAACTGAGCATAACTTGATCAAAGGTCAAATCTTCGACTTTGCCATAGGGGTCTTTACCAAAAGCCGCGAATAAAGGCCGTAAATTCTGATGCTCTAGAATTGTTGTTTCGGCTGTAGAGAGCGCGCCCCCTATCCCAACGCCCAATATAAGGCACGCCGCGCCAGCACTCAATGCATAGGTTTTCCAAGAATTTTTATTCTGCGCCGTCTTCTGCACAAGGCGACCGCCGCGATCTCTTTGATCTGGACGAATCGATTTTGGTATAGAAACTTCAGCTTTCTTATTATGTTGACTATTTAACGCGGGCGTAAAAGGATCTTCTTCGCCCTCATCAAGCCCTGTTTGCTCAGATGAGTTGGGCATAGCTATATCAGACGGATCAAAGTCAGACAGCGCATCATCTGTATCATGCACGTCGTTATTCGCGGCATCATCAGGCATTTGCGTCCATAAATCGCCGCAATTATTACAACGCATTTTGCGTCCTGCTTCTCCAATGGAGCCATCAGGAATAATATAGCGTGTGGAACACTTTGGGCAGACAATAATCATGTCTTTTACTTACTTTTTCACGTTGTTATAATGTCTATATAATATAAGCCGTAATTATTCGCGCATCAAGTAATGATGTCTTTAACCGCAGAAAACGTTACAAAAAAACTTATGGATATGACGATGAATAGACAAGCGAACACAAAGCATTATCCTATTTTAATGCTGGTTTTAATCTGCGCTCTATTCACCACGATTTTAAGCTCTCAAAGTCATGCAGAAGTTAAATTTCCATGCCAAGAATTACACGACACAGCAGCCGTTGAATGTGCTTTGAAATTGCTTGGTGAAAATATTCCTGCCATTAATAATCAACGCTGGCGTGACCAATCTTATCGTGAATACGCCAAACAATTACTACGTCAGAATAAAATTGATGAGGCAATTGGGATAATAAGCGCAATCACCAGCCCTGACACACAATCCTTGACCATACGCGCCATTGGTTTTGGTATTAATGACCTTGCTCTAAATGATGATGATAAAAACAGTTATTTTGACCAGCTACATATTAGAGCGGGCCTTATTAGCCTAAAAGATTCGCAAGAAATAGCGCTGACTTATTTAGCCATGGCTGAGGCCAATGCCGATTTATTCGACCGCGCCTTACAAGATGCCAAGAAAGTCGAGACCTTATCCCTGCGTCAAAAATCATTTCAGGAAATAGCAGAAATCATGGCGGCAAAAGCTGAAACGGATTCAGCCTTTATTGCCTTACAGAACATTGAAAATAATGCATTCAAAAACAAAGCATATGGCGTCATTGCCCATAGCTTTATCAAGCAAGGTTTGCTCTCACCAGCTCTGCAAGCGGTCAGTTATATAAATGACCCTTATATTAAATCAGAAGCCTTGCTGAATATTTTAACAAAACAAGACATGGCGATAAATGTCCCAATTAAACAGGGCGCTGAAAACCTAAATGATTAAATTTTCTCATATCGGCCTACGCTATGGCATTGGCCCTGAGGTTTTAAGTGATATTCACTTTATATTGGAACCGGGCTCCTTTCATTTTTTGACGGGACCTAGTGGTTCGGGTAAAACCAGTCTTATGTCCTTGCTCTATCTTGGTTTAAAGCCCACGCGCGGCGAAATCAGCATGTTCGGCCATGACCTAAAAAGCCTAGAGCGCGATCAAAAAGCCTCACTCCGTCAGAAGGTCGGCGTGGTCTTTCAGGATTTCCGCTTGTTGAACCATTTAACAGCCTTTGAAAATGTCGCTCTGCCCTTACGATTAAGCCAGAAAAGTGAAAAGCAAATTAAAGCCGACGTTACAGAGCTTTTGGAATGGGTTGAGCTTGGTGATTACATGCACCGCCTACCCATGACCCTGTCTGGCGGTCAGCAACAGCGCATCGCCATTGCACGCGCCGTCATATCCAAGCCCCGCCTCTTACTCGCGGATGAGCCGACAGGTAACCTTGATGATGTTATTGGCTATAAGCTTATGGGCTTATTCGAACAGCTTAACCGCATGGGCACAACGATGGTCGTGGCGACACATAACCAACAAATGATGGATAATTTTTATCATAAAAAATTGATCCTAAATGATGGTCAGCTCACAATTGAAGAGCCTCAAAACCTTATGAACGATGATAAGAATAAGAATAATAAGGCTAATGACCAAGCGGGGATTATCTTATGATCCAAGCTCTTCGCCAAATTTTCTCACCAAAATCTTACGTGCTGCCGCTACATAAAAAATCTGGCAGCTTACAGCTCTTTATCTTAATTATACTGATGACGTTATTAGCTGTGATTATATCGTCGATACATTTATCGCTGTTTAAAACCGTTGATAATTGGCGCAGCTTAATTGAGTATCAGGCCAGCATTGAAATCCCCGCTTTGCAAGAAGATGGCGCCGTA
Organism: uncultured Micavibrio sp.; assembly: GCA_963977125.1. Classification (GTDB taxonomy): domain Bacteria; phylum Pseudomonadota; class Alphaproteobacteria; order Micavibrionales; family Micavibrionaceae; genus UBA2705. The sequence continues at coordinate 605,699 of CAXBNJ010000001.1, read as the reverse complement.
ATTTCACAGGCACAAAATACACAAAACCAAAAACGCGTTATTGATTTACTTGAAAACAGCGCGATTGCCCATGATATCAGCCTTATGGATCAAAATGCGGTTTCGAATTTATTGAAGCCGTGGCTGGGACAAGACAGTCAAATATTAGATAGCCTTGAAATGCCGATAATTATTAATTTTAAAGTGACCTCCGATGATAATGCCAGCTTGGAACAATTAGCCGAACGCATAAAAAAAATCACTCCGAGAGCAAGGCTACAAACGCATCAAAACTGGCTTGATAAGTTTTTAGATATTATGCGCGGCGTTCATAGCCTTGGCGTACTTATATTAAGCATTACACTGGCGACGACTATATTTGTAATATCTGGCGCGGTGCGCGCCCGCATGTCGATTTATAAAGAAGAGCTTTATTTACTGCATATTATGGGCGCGACAGATCAATTTATACTCAAACAATTTGTGCTCTATCTTTCACGCATATCAATCCCCGCCTGTTTTAGCGGCTATTTAATCGCCGTGATGATTTTATCATTATTATCACTAACCTTGCTTAAAGCTGACATAGAATTTTTACCGAGTTTTACATTTGATCAAGATCAGTTCTTAATGCTGTTAATCGTACCTGTGGTTATTTGTAGCATTGCTTTGTTTATCGGCTGCCGAACAGTGCTCAGCGAAATGCGGAAAATGCCTTAAGATCATAATTTATAATAAGCTTGATGATATGAACAAAGAAAAATTAAATCTGAAAAACATCATAATATTGTCCGTGCAAGGCTTGGTCGTTTTGTGGGCTTTAGGCTTTATGGCCTTTATAGCCTATAGCTATTTTTTACCTCAGCCTAAAATCGCTGAAATTATGGAGCGCCCTATCATCATTTTGACTGGCGATGTTGGGCGCATTGAAGCCGGCTTAAGCCTCGCGCAAAGTATTAATAGCCCTGCAATATTCATTACAGGCGTTGATAAGCGCCTTGATAAAACCACAATCATAGAAAAATGGGCGAGCGGCGCGACTGATAGCCTAGAAGATAAAATTGATATAGATCATGACGCCCTTAATACCTTTGGTAATGCTGAACAATCTAAACTTTGGCTGAACGCACATAATTATACGCAGGCTATCGTTGTTACATCGAGCTATCACCTGCCGCGCACTAAAGCCGTAATGCGTGATAACCTGCCTAAATTAACGCTTACGGGGTATCCTGTGAGCATTGAGCATTTAAATCCTACAAAATTGAAATTTTGGCGTATTATGCGCAAAGAGTTTAATAAAACAGTGCTAATCAAAGCCTGTTTACTGCAAAATATAGTAAGTTGTTTAGATTAATGGAAATAATACGCTCCCTAATTTTTAATATCGTCTATTACCCGATCACAGCCCTGCTGTGCTTTTTGTATTTGCCATTTTTATTAACGCCGCGATCATGGCTGTGCACTATGGTCGAGGTCTATTTAAAAATAGTTCATATGCTTGAGCGCTACATACTCGGCCTTGATTATGAAGTGCGCGGAATCGAAAACCTTCCCAAAGACCAAGCATATATCGTCGCGGCGAAACACCAATCATCCTATGAAACGCTTAAATTACATTTACTGTTTAAAGACCCTGCCATTGTAATGAAAAAAGAGCTCTTCCAAATCCCTATATGGGGTTGGTATGCAAAGAAAATGCAACTTATTGGCATTGACCGATCAAGCAGGGAGCGCGCTTTATCCTCAATCGTAGAAGGCACGGCGCAAGCGGCATCAATGAAACGCCCCATCATTATCTTCCCGCAAGGAACGCGTGTTACCACAAGCCAAACGGTAAAAGATAAACCTTATAAAGCCGGCATAATGCGTATGCAGCGTGATTCTGGTTTGCCTATTGTACCAATGGCTTTAAATACAGGGCTTTTTTGGGGGCGTAATGCTTTTCACAAAAAAGGCGGAAAAGTTATATTTGAATTTCTACCTCCACTAGAATCTGGCTTGGCTATAAATGAAGGCCTTGCTATAATTCAACAACAAATCGAGTCTAAGACAGCAGAGCTTATTGCTGAAAGCACGAACCAAGGGAAATAATATGTTTAAATTTTTAAAAGTCATTATCGTTCTGATTGTTATCGCTGGTGTCGCATATACAGCCGCTTGGTATTATATGGGTGGGAAAATCAAAGGCGCTATAACCACACAAGAAGAAGCATTAAAGGTTAGCATGCCCAATATGGTGATTGAGAATTCACGTACCACCGTATCTGGCTTTCCAAAAGAATTCGTTGTGACATGGGCGGGCGATATTAAATCGCAAGATGTCAGTATCTCAATTCCCCTTATACGCATTAAAGGCTGGTTTGCGCCAGGTCGCCCCTTGGATTTATCTGCCCCACAAGGCATTTCTACTCAGCTTAAAGGCCTAGATCCTTTTAGTGTAGACCGCATTGATATTAGCGTGACCCTACCGAAAAACTGGCCTGGTCAAGACGCTGGGCAAGCCGCTATCGCACAGTGGCAAGAACTACAAGAAAATCTTGAAATTCATAATTTTGAATTCTCCCTTAAGGATAAGGGACTACAGCTGAAATCCAATGGTTACATTACTTTAGATAACCGTTTACAGCCTGCAGGCATTATCAATCTGGTCTTAGATGAAGTGGGCTATATTGTGGAGATGAATAACCGCCTTAAAGCAAAGTTTGAAGCTGGTGAAAACATGACACCTGCGCAAAAGAAGAAGCTTGCTCAGAAAATCGGCATGCTCACAATGATCACATCGGCTGAAGATTTAAGTTATACTCTGCGCATTGTTAACAACGCGGTATATTTAAGCTTCTTAAAACTTATGCCCTTCAAGTTCATTGACTGGTCAAGAGAAGCCCCGCAGGTAAACCTTACCGCTGAGTAGCTAACATTTCCCATTCCGGCACATATAAAAATATGGCCTTATAAAAACTTCGGCGGCCTATTTAATTAGGTCGCCGCGTTTTTTATAGATGTTTTTAATCTGTAATCTGTTCTCATGCAGAACGGCCTGCGTGTCGTTTTAAACTTTCTTATACGGCGTACGCCCAGCCTGTCCAGAATCAAGAACCGCATTACGAATTTTTCTGGTTTTGATAAAATGTTCTTCGAGAAACTCAGACTTATCTTTACGAATGGCTTTTTGTAGCTCAGTTAAGTCTTCACTAAAGCGCTGTAAAACATCAAGAACGCTGTCTTTATTCTCGATGAAAATATCACGCCACATAACAGGGTCTGACCCAGCTATACGCGTAAAGTCACGAAAGCCACCGGCTGAATATTTAATCACTTCGCGCTGTAAATCTTCGGCCATATTACTGGCTGTGCCAACAATAGAATACGCAATTAAGTGCGGTAAATGTGACGTTATAGCCAGCACTAAATCATGGTGCTTCATCTCCATGAAGTCGACATTAGCGCCGCATAACTCCCATAAAGCCGTTACCGTTTCAATCGCACGTAAATCTGTTTGTTCGGTTGGCGTGATAATGGCCCAACGATCATTATACAGCTCCGCAAAACCAGATTCAGGCCCCGATGTTTCTGCCCCTGATATAGGATGGGCAGGCACAAACATTTCAGGGTATGGCAATTTATCTGTGACGCTCTCAACAACGGATTGCTTCACGGAGCCAACATCACTCACAACAATATTCTTAAGCAAATATGGTGAGATGGCTTGTGCTATTTTGCCCATTTGGCCAATCGGCGTACATAGAATAATTAAATCAGCGTCCGATAAATAATGATCATATTCATCATAAGCAACATCCGCGATATTATTATCGACGGCATATTGTAAGTAATCACGATTACAATCTATCGCGGTGATTTTTATTGATGGATCTTTGCGTTTCACGGCGCGTGCAATTGACGAGCCGATAAGGCCAAAACCGATTATAACAATATTTTTTAACTCTACGCTCATTGACGATTTTATCCGTTAGGTAATTGATTGATTGATTTGTTGTTTTATTTTTAGCTTATAAAATAATCGGCTTAGGATAACCACCGATGCTCAGCAGGTGAATATCCGGGCTAAGCGCCTTTTTCAAGCTCTCCAGAAGCGGAGAATTTTCCTCTAAATAACCTTCGACATCCAACAAAACATAATGATCTTGTGCTGTTGAGAACGAAAGCACCCTATTACTCTCAAGACCGGCCTGCGTGAGAATATCATGCGCATCAAAGGCCGTTTTTGATTTCAAAACAATGAAGCTGCAATCATCTTCTGATGGCTCGAACTTTGCGCGCGTTAGCGTGATATATTTACGCGCGCTCTGGGCGCCCTTGGTACACACAAACGGCAAAGACTGCACAATATTAAGCGGTAATTTATCGCTAATAGCGGCGCGGTCTTGTTCAATCAACTCTATTAACTCAACAAGCCATGAAGGTGCCTGGGCGCTCTCTGATGGCCAAGGCAGCGTTGCAAAGTCACACTGCCCTTGCGCTACAGACTGAATGCCCTGTTGCGCTGAGCTCACATATTCAACAGGTAAAACGCTACCAAAATAATCTGTAACGATTTTAAAGTTTTCGGGATCACGGCTTTCACAATAAAATTGTGCAGTTAAGCCTGATTGTAACATAGAGACTGCGCCGACAAGCTCACGCCAAATCCGCGCAATCGCTTCTTTGGGCAGTGCGCCGTGGTGGCGCGCTAATAAGCGCCGTATCATACGGGCCTCACGGGCAGGATGAACAATTTGCATACCGCGCTGTTTTTTCTCAGCCGCAATGCTTGACGCTAAGGCTGCCCGTTCCATAAGTAAATCATGAATCGTGCTGTCGATAGAATCAATATTTTTTCTAATAGTATCAAGTGTTTGTGATGTATACATGGCGCTGAACTTGTTAAAACTGTAATTTCGACATACTATGCCATATCTGATAATAAAAGAATATAGTAAACCCGATGCCCCTAGTTGCTTATAAAAACATTCCGAGCTTTGAGCGCTTAGCCCGTGACGGGCATTTAATCCTCAGTGAAGATCGCGCCCTTAGGCAGGATTATCGTGGCTTGCATATTGGCCTTTTAAATATGATGCCTGATGCCGCGATGGAAATAACAGAGCGCCAGTTTTTCCGTCTTATCGGTCGGTCAGACCGCATTGTTCAATTTTATATGCACCCGTTCACTATTGACGGTATACAACGCAGCGAGAGCGCGCAGGATTATATTAACCGTTATTATGAGCGCTTCGAAGATATTAAAAAAATCGGCCTTGATGCCTTAATTGTCACCGGCGCAAATGTCCAAACACCAGAGCTTAATGATACTGATTTCTATGCCCCTCTTCGCGAGGTCTTAGAATGGGCTTTTGAGAACGTGACCTCAACACTCTGTTCATGCCTTGCTACACATGCTGTCATGCAAGCGGCCTATAATGAAAAACGCCAGCCCTTAGACAAAAAATTATGGGGCGTCTATAAGCACAAAGTCTTGGATGAAAACCAGCCCCTAACCCGCGGTATAAACACAGCCTTTTTCGCGCCACATTCGCGCAATAATAAAATTGATAAAGCCCAGTTTTTAAAGCATGACATGCGCGTTCTTGTTGAAAGCCCTGAAGCCGGTGTGCATTTAGCCAGCTCTAAAGATGGCCTGCGCCTTATTTGTTTTCAAGGCCACCCTGAATATGACCGTATTACTTTACTCAAAGAATATAAGCGTGAATTAAGCCGTTTTATAAATGGCGAGATAATGCATAGCCCGAATCTGCCTGAACATTATATCTTGCCAGAACATGGCGATGAAATTAAAGCGCTTATCGCCCTGGCTATTGATAAAAAAGACATTAATCTATTCAACGAAGAGACCATCGCGCCCTTTATTGATAATACATGGCAAGATACAGCACGCTCAATCATTCAAAACTGGGTCGGCGCCATATATCAATTAACAGGCTATGATCGCCATACACCGTTTATGGAGGGGATAGACCCTAACGATCCGATGAAAAACGTCCTCATATAAATCACGGCAAGGTCTTTTTAAATTTCTTTAAATTTCAAAATCTTTTTTTACACTATTCATCGGCTTTGGCACATAAATCCAGCGGCCATTATTTACAGATTTCGAACCACTTTCTACGCTTGCGCGCGCATAGAGTTTTTTCGTGCACTCAATAATATAAACCCCCGCCATAGCGGGCATAATATAAGGGCCTATTTTTTCCAAACTGGGCGCTAATTTCTGTATGAATGGGCGCTGCGAGGGTAAAGCGAATAAAGCCGGGCGAACCGATTCAATATCGAAAGATTCCTCTGTTAAGAAATCAACAATTTGACCGCGCGAATAAGGCGTGCCTATGCCAAAGGGCGACCATGCTGCCCTGCTCCATAAACCACTACGGTTAGGGATAACAAGGATCATCCGGCCATTACCGCGTAAAACGCGCCATGCTTCTTGTAATAAACTGCGTACAGAGCCGGCATGTTCAAGCGCATGGGTAAGAATTAAATTGTCAAAAAAAGCAGTTTCAAAAGGCAGCGCCGTGCTGGCTGCTATGCCTGAACTATTTTGTTTTTTATCAGGCCAGTGCAGCGCCCCCATTTCGGGACGGCTAACGCCAAAACAAATTTCAGATTCAGGATAGAATAAATCAAGATAAGGATAAGCATAACCATAGCCGAGCATGCGTGAGCCTTTAACATTCGGCCATGTTTTACGCATTTCATGGCGCAAAATATTACGCATCATCCGCCCTGTACGGGTTAAATAAAAATCTTCGAAATTTTTAGCGGTTGTGAACATGAGTTTTATGGCTTTATAAATTTATAATATCTACGTTTATCGCATAAATTTTATAATAACATAGCTTCTATAAATAATCGATAATTGCTGGAATAAGAGGAATGTCTGCTGCGGGCATTTCTAATCCGTAAAGGTCCATCGGGCGTATCCATTTAAGGTTCTGGCCTTCTTTACCTTGCGCTATACCGCGCCAAACGCGGCAGGCGAATAATGGCATCATGAGATGGAATTTTTCGTAGCTGTGGGATGCAAAACAAATGGGATAAAAACCACATGGGCGGGTTTCAATATCAAGCTCTTCGCGTAATTCACGCATAAGGGCAAATTCAGGCCCCTCACCGGCTTCAACCTTGCCGCCGGGAAATTCCCACAGGCCGGCCATAGACTTACCTTCTGGGCGTTGCGCGACAAGAATGCGACCATCCTTATCAATAAGCAACGCCGCCGCCACGAGGACCATAGGAAGGCCCGAAGGTGGCGGCGGCGGATATTCTAAAGCTTGTTCACAGGACATCATCGGTTAATACTCACATATCCTGCTTTTATTTAAACTTAACTTTGCTTTGTTTTACTCAGCTTTAGCTGTGTCTATAGCTTCACCGTTTATATCAAACAATGTAACTTTAGATTCTGTACGCCAGTCACCAAGTAGGTCTTGCAATACTTGATTACGAAGGCCAGCTTCTAATTCAGCTTTTTTATCTTCAAATGAATCTGCTTTTAGCGCACGTTTGTCTTCAAGCAAAATTACGTGATAACCAAATTGTGTTTTCACAGGTGCCTTCGTGTAGTCACCTTTTTTAAGTGAAAAAGCGGCCACTTCAAATTCAGGAACCATCTCACCCATTTTGAAATAACCAAGATCGCCACCATTCGCGCCTGATGGGCCTTTTGATTTTTCTTTCGCAAGATCAGCAAATGCTGCGCCATCGTCAAGAGACTTAACAATAGCAAGTGCTTCTTCTTCAGTATCTAAAAGGATATGACGCGCTTTGACTTCTTCTACTTTGCTAAGCGTTGCTGCATATTTATCATAGGCCGCTTTTAACGCTTTATCTGTGATTTTGCTGTTGATTTCTTGGTCGATGAATACAGAACGCGCAATTTGTTTTTTTGCTTCTTCAAGGCGTGTTTTATATTCTTCGCTGCTCATAATGTCTGAGCTATCGGCTTTTATTTCAACAATGCGGCCATTGACAAATTGATCAAGAACAACGGGGAAAACCACTTGTTTTGGCACCACTTGCTGTGGGCCTGATAATTCATCAATCATATCAAAAATCTCAGAGCGCTTAATTTGCACTTTGTCGATCATTGCAACAATTGGGTCGCCAGGCTTAATTTCTACGCTTTCATGATTAAGTGCTGGCATAGCTGTAGCTGAAGGTTCTTCACCTGCTGCTGGCTCAACTGCGGCAAGGCCGTCAGCATTCATAGCTTTTTCGCCATAAGTATTAGCGAATAAAAAACCACCAAGGCATATAGTAAACATTGATAAAACTAAAACGCCGTAACGGCCGATAAAACTCTTGATCTCCATAATAAACCCCTTTATTTATGGTTCTATATATTAAAATATAATGTGTTTTTCATTTCTGCACAGTCCTGCGAAAAAAAGCAATAAAAAACGTATAAACGTTAAGTTTTAATGGGCACAGATTGACGATTTAATCAAAAGAACCTATATATCGTTATGACTTATTAACACCAAGTTTAATACCGAGTTTAACACCCACTTTAACACCCACTCCATCGAGGAATTATGCTTTTAAATATCGCAACAAAAATCTTTGGTTCAAGCAATGACCGCCAAATCAAAAAGATGCATACATACGTAGAGCAGATCAACGCTTTAGAGCCTGATTTTGTGAAGCTCAGTGACACCGAATTAAAAGCAAAAACCCAAGAATTTCGAACGCGTTTAGAAAATGGCGAAACGGAGAATGATATTCTCATAGAGGCTTTTGCCACTATTCGTGAAGCGTCCAAACGCGCCTTAGGCCTTCGTCCTTTCGATGTGCAGCTTTTGGGTGGCCTTGCCCTTAATAAAGGTATCATCGCAGAAATGCGCACTGGTGAGGGTAAAACCCTTGTCGCAACTCTGCCCGCTTATCTAAACGCCATATCAGGTAAAGGCGTTCACGTCGTTACCGTCAATGATTATCTCGCCCAGCGTGATTCTGGCTGGATGGCACAAGTTTATGAATATATGGGCCTAACCGTTGGCTGCATAACATCAGATATTCGCGATGAAGATCGCCGCGCCGCTTACAATGCCGACATTACTTACGGTACAAATAACGAATTTGGCTTTGATTATCTGCGCGATAATATGAAGTTTAATTTGGCTGAAATGGTTCAACGTCCATTTAACTTCGCTATTATTGATGAAGTTGATTCCATTTTAATTGATGAAGCGCGCACACCGTTAATTATCTCTGGCCCATCAGAAAGCTCGCCAGAGCTTTATGTTCAAGTCGATAAACTCATTCCGCTACTTGATGAAGATGACTTTGAACTTGATGAGAAAATGAAATCAATTTCTCTGAACGATAATGGTTCTGTCCATATTGAACAACTGTTGAAAGATCACGGCATATTAGAAGGTGAAAACCTTTATGATGCACATAATATTGGCCTTGTTCACCATGTGAACCAAGCATTACGTGCGCATAAGCTGTTTGAAAAAGACAAAGACTATATTATCAAAGACGATAAAGTTATTTTGATTGATGAATTTACAGGCCGTATGATGGATGGCCGTCGCTTCTCTGATGGCTTGCATCAAGCTTTGGAAGCGCGCGAAGGTGTTAAAATCCAACAAGAAAACCAAACTCTGGCTTCAATCACATTCCAGAACTTCTTCCGTATGTACCCTAAACTGTCTGGTATGACAGGTACGGCGCTTACTGAAGCCACAGAATTTATGGAGATTTACAAACTTGGCGTTTTGGCGATCCCAACCAATGTGCCCGTTACCCGTATTGACCAAGATGATAAAATCTTTAAATCTTTGGAAGATAAAGAGCGCTCTATTATTGAACTTATCAAAACAACACATGCAAAACAGCAACCTATTTTGGTTGGTACAGTGTCGATTGAAAAATCAGAATCCTTGGCTAAGGTTTTGAAAAAGAACAAAATCAAGCACCAAGTCCTAAATGCGCGTTACCACGAACAAGAAGCCCACATCATCGCCCAAGCCGGCGTTGCTGGCGCCGTGACTATTGCCACAAATATGGCGGGTCGTGGTACAGATATTAAGCTTGGCGGTAATTTAGAAATGCGCATTCAGCAGGAAATTCCGCCTGAAATGCCAGAAGATAAACGCGCGGCTAAAATTGAACAGATCAAAAAAGAAATTGCTGAAAATGAAGCTCTAGTTCTTGAAGCTGGTGGCTTGATGGTTATCGCCTCTGAACGCCATGAAAGCCGCCGCATTGATAATCAGCTGCGCGGCCGTTGTGGTCGTCAAGGTGATCCGGGTGAAACTGTATTCTTCCTGTCTGTTGAAGATGATCTAATGCGGATATTCTCCCCTGACGCACTTGAAGCCGTTCTTGGTAATGCCGCAATTGGTTTGCGTGATGGCGAAGCCCTCACCCACCCTTGGCTCAGTAAAGCACTTGAAAAAGCGCAAAGCCGCGTCGAGCGTCAGAACTTCGAAATTCGTAAAAACTTATTGAAATTCGATGATGTGATGAACGAACAGCGTAAAGTTATTTACGAACAGCGCCGTGAAATTATGGATAGCGAAACCGTAGAAGAACTCGTGCGTGACATCCGCCATGAAGTGATTGAGATCACGGTTAATAATGCCCTACCTGCAGGCACTTACGTAGACCAATGGCAGACAGAGCATCTTAAAAATGAATGCGTGCGTCTTCTTGGGCTCGACCTTCCTATTGACGAATGGGCACAAGAAGAAGGCATTGCGAACCTTGAAATACTCGACCGTATTATTGAGGCTTCTGATAAAAAAATGCGTGCAAAAGCTGAGAAATCAGGCCCTGATTTTTTCCGTGAGATTGAAAAATCATTTGTTTTACAAACGCTCGATAACGCATGGAAAGATCACTTGCTTCAACTTGATCATTTACGCCAAGGCATTAATTTGCGTGCCATTGGTCAGCGCGATCCGCTGAATGAATTTAAGACCGAAGCTTTTTCAATGTTTGAATTAATGCTCGCGACTATGGGGGAAAATATCACACTGAATTTAAGTGTTGTTGAATTCAACCTTGATGCCGAAGCATTAGAACGCATGGTTTCTGAATATCAAGAAAAGCAAAATATGCGTCTTGGTCGCGGTGCGCCACAAGCCAATGGTTCACCGGCAGCGCCTCAACCACAAGCTATTCGTCCAACCAAGCTTGAATTTGATGCAAGCAATCCTGACACATGGGGTAAAGTTCCACGTAATTCAGACTGCCCTTGCGGCAGTGGTAAAAAATATAAACATTGCCATGGTAAAATCGTTGCTCAAGATAAAGCTGTAGCACTCTAGATAACCTTATTTGACATAACGCAATGAATTGTGTATGCTCCCTCTATATTTTAAACAATGTGAGGTGTGTAATGGTTCGTTTGATTGATGTGTTTTATGGTAATCCCTATGCGGTTCCTGATAAGTTTTCGTTTTATATAGATGCTTTTGATACTCTAGAAAAAGAAAAGTGTATTAATGCTGCAAAAAAAGAAATAGCTTTAAATAACACCATAATGAAAGCTCTAAACCATGCCATTGAAACAGGCGCTATAACCTCACCAATGCGGTCTTTTAAAGAGGCGACATCAGGAGAATCCTTACTTCACAACTCATTGCAGCAATGCTCCAATTACACGGCTATGACAAGCGGTAAAGGGTATAATATTCATGTTGAGCGTGCAGATAGCGAAACGAATAAGCAATGGCAGAAGCGCACTCAAGATATAGCACAAGCTCTAAATGATAATCTAGATGGCATAGAAAAGACTAATAATACCTGTAAAAATGGTCGCATTCACTTACAAGTCACACCCAATAGTGCTGCGTCAGATACATTTAAACAAAGAATTAGGTTTGAGAAAATGAAATCTCTACTTTCTCCCCTATCGTCATATGAGCCAAGCTTTGACATGGCTTAACTATCGAAAATAGATAATAAAAAAGCGCGCTAAAATCATAGCGCGCTTTTTTATTTAAATGATTAAACGTTAAGCTATCTTATTCTGCTGCCTGTGCAACATCACCGCCTTGAACAAATTCATGTACGCAATCTTTCATGACTTTCGACGCATTACAGATCACGTTGGTCATGTAATAAGTGTCAAAGGCCACATCAAAGGCTGCTTTCGTCATTTTTCCTTTGCCGCTGAGCGTTGACCATTTCGCAGGGTTAACCTCATCAAGTTTCGGCAGATCCGTATATGTATTTTTTATATGGCGGCGCAGCTCATATAAGTCATTATAAGGTAAAGGCTGAGCCATTGCATCAGACAGAGCGCGTAAAATTGCCCAATCTTCTTTGGCATCACCTGGGGCTGACACGGCTTTATGCGCGCGTTGTAAGCGCCCTTCCATATTCATATAAGATGCGTCTTTTTCTGTGTAGGCTGCGCTCGGGAAAATAACATCCGCACATGATGCACCAAGGTCACCATGATGGCCTTGATATATAGTGAAGGTTTTCTTGCCTATATTTTGTACGATTTCAGCAGTATCAACGCCCATTAAATATAAGACATCCAATGCGCCCTCATTCGAGGCTTTAACAATGGCTTGCACATCAAACCCACCTTTGGCTGGTACGAAGCCAAGTTCCAATGCGCCAACACGTCCTGCTGCGCTATGTAGAACATTGTACCCATTCCAGTCATCGCGGATGATTTTATACTTAGTGCATAATGTTTCAATTTCAGTCAAAACGCCGCTCATATCGCTACGCTTAAAGACCGAGCTGCCAATAATAACAACAGGATTTTTAGCCTCTTTTAGTTTTTTGGCAAAATCACCCTTACCGGCTGCAAGTGCACTCAACGCCGCTGTATCTTTACCTATATAACTATAAGGGTAATTCAAATCAATTTCCGCGCCAATAACTGCGATAGGAAGATGTTTCGCTAGCCATGTTTTACGAATGCGAGCATTAACCATCGCCGCTTCGTGACGTGGATTTGCGCCAATGATAATAATCGCATCGGCTTGCTCTAGGTTTTCAATGCCTGTATTGAACAAATACGAGCCGCGATTATCCGCTTGGTATAGCGCGCCATCAACACGGCAATCCATGTTCTTAACATCCATAGAAAGCATCAAATCTTTCAACGCCGCTGTAGATTCAAGATCAGATAAATCACCAACAAGCGCCGCTATTTTCTCTGGCGTTGCCGCTTTGAGTTTTTTGGCAACTAGAGCAAGCGCCTCGCCCCAGCTGGCTTCTTCTAATTTTTTAGTTTTGCTGTTACGAATATAAGGACGATCAAGACGCCCCATAGCCAAACCATCAAGTGCATAGCGTGTCTTATCAGCAATCCATTCTTCATTTACCGCTTCATTAAGGCGCGGCATAATGCGCATCACTTCACGGCCACGTGCATCAATGCGAATGTTAGAGCCAACAGCGTCATGAACATCAATCGATGATGTTTTCTTTAATTCCCACGGGCGGGCTTTAAAGGCATAAGGCTTATTCGTCAACGCACCAACGGGGCACACATCAACCAAGTTACCTGATAATTCACTATCGATTGATTTTGAAATAAAGGTTGTGATTTCAGCATCTTCACCGCGATGCAACTGCGAGATATCATTAACGCCAGCGATTTCTTCAGCAAAACGTACACAGCGTGTGCAGTTTATGCAGCGTGTCATAACGGTTTCGACTAACGGGCCGAGTTCTTTATCTGTAACGGCGCGTTTAGTTTCGTGATAGCGTGAGCGGTCATAACCATATGATACGGCTTGGTCCTGTAAATCACATTCCCCACCTTGGTCACAAATCGGGCAATCTAATGGGTGGTTAATTAACAAAAACTCCATAACGCCTTGGCGGGCTTTTTTAGCACGCGGCGAGTCCGTGTGAATAACCATGTTATCCCCGCAAGCCATTGCGCAAGAAGCCACCGGCTTTGGCGCGCCGACAAGGTCAACCAGACACATACGGCAATTGGCCGGAACGGTTAGGCGGTCATGATAACAAAAGCGCGGAATTTCAACGCCAATTTCTTCTGCCGCTTGTAGGATAGACGTTCCCGCTTCGACTTCGACTTCAACACCGTTAATTGTTAGCTTAGGCATAGTTTTTCACCATTGTTAAATCTAATATTCTTATTCTAATTACGTCTTTATTCTATCAATTTTCTTACTGCACGTGGCGCTCAGAGGGCGATTCTGGCATGTTCAAATCCACACCATCCAAAACAAAGCCGCAAGATTTCATGCGTGCGCGATTATAAGCAAAAGTTAAATATCGCTTCTGTAAGCTTTCATAATAAGCGCGGCCTTTATTCTCAGTTACTAAATCAGACACTGTGGTACAGCATGACTTAGCCACATCAGCAATCTCATCGGTTGAGAAAACCTTATGCGCTTTTTCGAGCATACAGCCACAAGCAATATCGGCATGTACACGAAAGCCGTCTAATTTTTCTTTGCTCAAGCTCGATGTATCAAACTGTCCCATATATTGTTCCGCGCAGGCACCAATATACAATTTATCAACATAAGCCCGCGCTTCTTTCGATTGGAACTTACGCTTAATTTCATCATTTTGTGCAAAGGCAGAACTTGTTGGGAAAGCCGTTGCCATTCCAACCGTTAAAGTCAAAACCAAAACAGCAAAGCTTGATAAGATTAAACGCATAATTAAGTCCCTCTTCTCAATCGGTTGTGTCACGTATATTAAGCCGCACGAGATGCCGTTTTGCGACATTCCAAAATACGGCGTTCTAATTCTGGACGGAAATGACGGATTAAACCTTGTACTGGCCAAGCTGCCGCATCACCAAGCGCACAAATTGTATGCCCCTCAATTTCTTTTGTTACATCATAGAGCTGGTCAATTTCTTCTATCGTTGCATTGCCTTCGACCATGCGCATCATCATGCGCCATAGCCAGCCTGTACCTTCGCGGCACGGCGTGCATTGACCGCATGATTCATGCATATAAAACATTGATAAACGTGCAATAGCATAGACAATATCGGTTGATTTATCCATGACAATAACGCCAGCCGTGCCAAGGCCACTGCCCGCTTCACGCAAAGAATCAAAATCCATTTTAATGTCATTACAAACATCTTTAGGTAATAATGGTGTTGATGAACCGCCCGGTATAATCGCCAGTAAGTTATCCCACCCACCGCGCACGCCACCGCAATGTGTTTCAATCAGAGTTTTAAGCGGTATGCCCATTTCTTCTTCAACATTACAGGGGTTCACAACATGACCAGAAATACAGAATAACTTAGTGCCTGTATTTTTCTCATCAGCACCAAGTCCTGCAAACCATGCACCGCCACGGCGCAATATTTCAGGAACGGAAGCTATAGTTTCAACATTATTCACAGTTGTTGGGCAGTTATATAGCCCTGCCATAGCCGGAAATGGTGGCTTGTTACGTGGCTGACCTTTTTTGCCTTCAAGGCTTTCAATCAAGGCGGTTTCTTCGCCGCAAATATAAGCGCCCGCACCGCGATGCACATAAACATCAAAATCCCAGCCTGATTTCGCGGCATTTTTGCCAAGTAAGCCTGCTTCATAGGCTTCGCGTACAGCAATGATTAAATTGGACGCTTCGTTATAAAACTCACCACGAACATAGATATAAGCCGCATGTGCGCCCATAGCAAAGCCCGCAATTAACGCGCCTTCAATAAGTTTATGAGGCTCATTGCGTAGAATATCGCGGTCTTTACATGTGCCGGGCTCAGATTCATCGGCATTAATAACCAAATAATGTGGCTTGCCTGAATCTTTGGGCATGAATGACCATTTCAGTCCCGTAGGGAAACCAGCGCCGCCACGACCACGTAGGCCTGAAGCCTTAACTTCATCAACAACCCAATCACGGCCCTTTTTAATAAAGCTGGCTGTTTTATTCCAATCTCCACGCTTTTGCGCATCTTTTAGTGAAAAAGATTCAAAGCCAAAAAGATTGGTATATATACGGTCTTTATCGTCTAACATCTCGTAACTTCCTTAAATGACATTCGCTTTTTTAGCTTCAGCTTCTAATGTTGTTGGGCCAGAAGCCGCCATTGAGGCTCTACGTCCGGTTTGTGAACCGACGGTGATTTTCTTACCGGCTTTAAGCTGATCGAGCATCGTCACCATTATATCTTCATCGAGGTCTTCATAATAATCATCATTAATCTGAACCATTGGTGCATTCACGCAAGCGCCTAGGCACTCAACTTCCATTAATGTAAATAAACCATCATCAGTCGATTCCCACATTTTTATACCTAAATGCTGTTCGCAAATATTCTTGATTTTACCTGCGCCGCACAGCCAGCATGGTGTTGTGCCGCAGATTTGAACCAAATATTTACCGACAGGAGCAAGATTATACATTGAATAAAATGTTGCCACTTCATAGACCTTCATTGCTGGCATATCTAAGATGACACCAATATGATCCATTGCTGCGCGTGATATCCAACCGCCATAAGGCTTCGTCGCTTTTGCGCCTTCATCGGCGGTTTGACGCTGCGCTAAATCAAGCAAGCCCATAACGGCGCTTGCTTGGCGGCCTTTAGGGTAATTCGCGATTATTTCATTGCCTAATTTTTTGTATTTTGCACTAAAGGCAAATGTCTCAGGCTGATAATCAGCCTCTAAATCAAATGGTTTTCTCATCGGTCAATTTCTCCAAAAACGATATCAAGCGAGCCAATAATTGTAACGGCATCCGCCAGCATGTGGCCTTTTGTCATGAAGTCGAATCCTTGCAAATGCAAGAAGCCCGGGGCGCGAATATGGCAGCGATAAGGACGGTTCGTCCCGTCAGCGACCAAATACACACCGAACTCACCTTTTGGCGCTTCAACGGCTGTGTAAGTTTCCCCCGCAGGCACGTGATAGCCTTCGGTGAATAATTTAAAGTGGTGAATCAGCGCTTCCATAGATTGCTTCATCTCGGCGCGCGGTGGCGGTGCGACTTTATAATCATCAACCGTCACTTGGCCTTTAGGCATTTGCTCGAGGCACTGTTTCATAATTCTTATGGATTGATACATTTCTTCAACGCGAATCAAGTAACGCGCATAACAATCACCCGTTTTACCGATTGGCACATCAAAATCTAATTTATCATAGACTTCATAAGGCTGAGATTTACGCAAATCCCACGCAACGCCAGAACCACGGAGCATTGGCCCTGTAAAGCCCCAATCGAGAGCTTCTGATTTTTTAACAACGCCAATATCGACGGTGCGTTGTTTAAAGATGCGGTTTTCACTTAACAGGCCTTCAAGGTCAGCAATATGGTGAGGCAGCTGTTCAATCCAGTCCATCATATCTTCGGCTAGGCCTGCGGGCATATCACGCGCTACCCCGCCTGTGCGGAAGTAATTGGCGTGCAGACGAGCGCCACTAGCGCGTTCATAAAACTCCATGCCTTTTTCACGCTCTTCAAACATCCAAAGCGCAGGCGTAATCGCGCCAACATCCAGAGCGAATGTTGTAAGGTTCAACAAGTGATTTAAAATACGGCCATGTTCAGCGAATAACACACGAATATATTGCGCGCGCTGTGGCACAGTAATGCCTAATAATTTTTCAGTCGCCAGAGTGAACGCATGTTCTTGGTTCATTGGCGCCACATAATCAAGGCGGTCAAAATATGGCAGCGCTTGCATATATGTTTTATATTCAATCAGCTTTTCTGTGCCGCGATGAAGCAAGCCAATATGCGGATCAGCCCGTTCAACAACTTCGCCATCCATTTCAAGAACCAAACGCAAAACGCCGTGTGCGGCTGGGTGCTGTGGGCCAAAATTGAAGGTAAATGGCTTAATTTGTGTTTCGTCTGAAAGATCAACAGATTCTGTAACTTTTTCTAATGCTGACATTATATACTATTCCTTATTCTTGGCGACGTCATGAGCGTCCGCCTGAACACCATTAGGGGTTGGCTTCCAGCCGAACTCAGGCTGAGCCGCTTTTTCATCACCGGGAAGCTGAACATCGGTCATACCTTCCCAAGGACTTATATTATCAAAAGAGCGGAAATCTTGCGTTAATTGAACAGGCTCATAGACAACGCGTTTTTCTTCTTCGCTATAGCGCAATTCCACATAACCGCTAAGTGGGAAATCTTTACGCAATGGATGACCTTCAAAGCCATAATCGGTAAGGATACGGCGCAAATCAGCGTGATTAGAAAAGGCAACGCCGAACAGGTCAAAGATTTCGCGTTCCATCCAGCCCGCTGCGCTATAGACAGATGTCGCCGACGGCACTATATCCTGCTCACCGGCGCTGGTTTTAATGCGAATACGGTCATTATTCGTCATTGAAAGCAAGTTATAGACAATGGAAAAACGCTCTGTATGGTCAGGGTAATCAACAGCTGTCACATTGATAAGCTGCGTAAAGCGGCAACGTGCGTCATCACGTAAGAATTTAAGAACAAGGCAAATATCATCGCGCTGCACTGTTAAGCAAAGCTCATCTTTTTGCCATTCGCGTGAGACAAGATAATCTTTTAAATTTTTTGCTATATAAACAGCCATTTCTTCGCGTGAAGCCTGCAAGCACGCATCATCAACGTCATGCTCTGCTGCGCTTTCATTATTTGTATCGTCTGGTGTAGTGACCATGTATCTATTCCCGAATAGTCTTTATTCATTAATATCGTGTTGATTATAAAATTAGCGAATAATCCGCGTATCTTCACGTTGAATTTTCTTTTGCAATTGCAACAAGCCATAAACCAGAGCTTCCGCCGTTGGTGGACAGCCCGGCACATATATATCAACGGGCACAATACGATCGCAACCACGCACAACAGAATATGAGTAATGATAATACCCGCCGCCATTGGCGCAAGAGCCCATAGATATAACCCAACGCGGCTCAGGCATTTGGTCATAGACTTTGCGCAAAGCTGGCGCCATTTTATTGGTCAGCGTACCCGCAACGATCATGACATCTGATTGGCGTGGTGATGGACGCGGAATAATACCGAAGCGGTCAAGGTCATAACGGCTCATATAAGCGTGGATCATTTCAACAGCGCAGCATGCAAGACCGAAAGTCATCGGCCATAAAGAGCCTGTGCGTGCCCAGTCAAATAATTTATCGCTCTGAGTCAGTAAATAGCCTTTTTCTTCGATATGTTTATTAATCGCAGAGGCTACAACATCTTGCTTATCAGCAGGAGGCAAAGCCTGATTTGTTTTCAAATCATAGGCCGGCGCGTTAAAATTATGACGATCATGTCCCATAGTGATAAATACCTTGTGTTAGTAATTGATACGGCGTGATGTGAAGTGGCTAACTAAGCCCTATTCCCAATCAAGCGCACCTTTATTCCATTCGTAAATAAAGCCAATAGTCAAAACGCCCAAAAACGTCATCATTGACCAAAAGCCAAATAAGCCAATGGCGCCGAGTGAAATAGCCCATGGAAACAAGAAGGCGATTTCAAGGTCAAAAATAATGAACAAAATCGCGACCAGATAAAACCGCACATCAAATTTACTATGCGCATCAGAAAAAGCATCAAAGCCACATTCGTAAGCCGAAAGCTTTTCAGCATCGGGATTACTCGGGCCGACGATTATCGAAGCAATAAACATCGCCAACGATACGCCAGAGGCGATAAATATAAATATCAACACTGGAAGATATTCCAGCAAAAGTTCATTTGGAGCCATGATTCTTCCTTTTAACTCAATGCGAGGACAGTTTACTGGAAAATCCTAATATAAACTAGCCCTTTAACCATATTGATTCACCGCTTTTTAGCCATCGTTACAAATAGACCGTGATTGGTATAACCTTGAACTGACGAACAGTTATGAGAGGCACTGAAGTGAAAACCAGACATGAAAAAAGCCCTCAAAAATGAGGGCTTTCTTACATATTGCAAATGGCGCGAACGACGGGACTTGAACCCGCGACCTCCGGCGTGACAGGCCGGCGTTCTAACCAACTGAACTACGTCCGCCGATTGCAATGAGGGTTTTTTACAGCGTCCGATGCTCGGTGTCAACGACCTTTTTCATTTTTTTTATATTTTTATACATTATATGAGCTTTTATGCAGATAAAGCCTGTGGTGAAGCGATAAATGGTAAATTCAAAGATGTGGCCACTCCGCTATGTGTAACCTCACCTTGGCAAATATTTAAGCCCTGACGCAAACCAGAATCACTTAACAAGGCCTCTTTCCAACCTTTATTCGCAATACTCAGCGCATAAGGCAGCACAGAGTGATTCAAAGCCAAGGCTGATGTTAACGGCACAGCCCCCGGCATATTGCCCACACAATAATGCGTAATACCATCAACAACATAAGTAGGCTCATTGTGAGTCGTTACATGTGATGTTTCAAAGCAACCGCCTTGGTCAATAGAGACATCAACGAGCACAGCGCCCTTTTGCATGGTCTTGAGCATATCCTTGGTAATGATTCGTGGCGCTGATTCGCCTGGGATCAAAACCGTACCGACAACAAGGTCCGCGGTTTGAATAAAACGCTCTACAATATCAATATTGGAATAAACAACATTGGCACGGCCACGGAAATAATCGTCCAAATAACGCATACGATCATTATTGCGTTCTAATATAGTTACATTAGCGCCTAAACCTGTGGCCATTTGCGCCGCATTGAAGCCTGCAACGCCCCCACCAAGAATAAGTACTTCTGCTGGCTTAACACCGGGAACGCCGCTTATGAGGCGTCCTGTGCCGCCTTTATGCTTTTGTAAGTAATATGCGCCGACCTGAACCGATAAACGCCCGGCTATTTCACTCATTGGCGCCAATAAAGGCAGGCCCTGATTATTTCTACCAGTAACCGTCTCATAAGCAATAGCCACACAGCCCGAATCAATTAACGCTTTTGCCTGCGCCGGATCAGCAGCAAGATGCAAATAAGTGAAGATGATTTGATCCTTGCGTATAAGCTTAAATTCAGCTGGCAGAGGCTCCTTAACCTTAATAATCATCTCTGCACGCTCAAAGACCTCTTCTGCCGTGGTGACGATCTCTGCGCCAACATCCTTAAAATCTTGATCAGAGAAATTAATGCCAAGACCTGCACCGGCTTGCACCATTACTTGATGACCATTTGTGGTGAATTCTTTGACCGATGAAGGCACTAAGCCAACGCGATGTTCTTGTTGCTTGATTTCACTAGGGATACCGATAAGCATAGCGAGACTCCTTGCTGCTGTATATTGCTGCTATAGTTAAATAACTGCGCGGATCATACCGCAGCGCAAAGAACATTTATATACGCAGTGCAGCATAACAATAAGATGAGAATACACAAAGAGCGCCCTTAAAATTAGAGCGCCGCATATGCAATATAATGATTTTGATAATGATTTTAGAAAAATGGTGGGCGGTGAGAGGCTCGAACTCCCGACCCCCTCGGTGTAAACGAGGTGCTCTACCAACTGAGCTAACCGCCCTTTATGTGATGCGCTAAAAGCAACACCGTGCGTGTTTGGTGAGCATTTTCTAATGGATATTTACCATGCGGTCAAGCACAAAAAGATAAAAACTTAAAAAAACTAGAATAACATTCATTCCCGCCCCTATTTTTACAGTGTAATATCTAGAAAATAAGTCCTATAACGCTACAGAGAACAAACATAAAAAAACCCAGCCTCGCATATATGCAGAGCTGGGTTTTTAAAATTTTGATAAGTCAGTAAAAGAAATTAAACGTTTACTGTGTCTTTAAGACCTTTACCAGCTTTGAAAGCAGGTACTTTAGAAGCTTTGATTTGGATCTCAGCGCCAGTTTGTGGGTTACGGCCAGTACGAGCAGCGCGTTGTTTCACATCAAAAGTACCGAAACCAACGAGTTGAACGCTGTCGCCATTGCTCAATGTTGTAGATACTGTATCGATGAAAGATGAAAGTGCTTTTTCAGCTTGTGCTTTAGTTAGCTCTGATTTGTCCGCAATTGCGTCAATAAGTTCTTTTTTGTTCATAATGGCTCTCCCATAAGAGTTTTTAAGTTAAAACAGATTCCCTTAACACCAATAAAAATAATTTAGGTGCATCCAGAAAAAATATTACACAATACCAAATTGTATAAGGTGGTCCCCCCTCAGGCCTTGTCTTGCAAGACTTTTAGGTGATTCTGTTTTATGCCGAATCAAAGAAAAACTCAATGCCTAATCACATCATTTTCGTCTTTTTCTACCGAATCTGTGGCTATTTCTTCAATTTTCTCACTTTTTTCAGGATTATTGGAAAATGAGATAGGCTCCGGAAGCCTTACAAGCGCGTGAAGTAGCACTTCTTCGATGGTTTCTACCGGCACAATCTCGAGTCCTTTTTTGACATTTGCAGGGATATCCGCCAAGTCTTTTTCATTTTCGAGGGGGATAAGAACCTTTTTAACGCCGCCGCGAAGCGCCGCTAAGAGCTTTTCTTTTAACCCACCAATCGCTGTGACGTATCCGCGAAGGTTCACCTCACCCGTCATTGCAATGTCAGAATGGATCTCAATATCGGTTAAAGCCGAGACAATCGCCGTGACCATCGCCGCACCTGCCGAAGGGCCATCTTTAGGAACTGCGCCCGCAGGTACGTGAACATGGATATTCTTTTTGGTTAATTCATCATAATTAATGCCCAAACCATTCGCACGAGACTTAATCAACATTTCAGCAACCGTGATTGATTCACGCATAACGTCTTTGAGGTTACCCGTTGTTGTCACTTTACCATCTTTACCTGGTGTTGTGACCGCCTCAATAGAAAGTAAATCACCGCCAACTTCTGTATAGGCAAGCCCCGTTACGACGCCAACACGATCGCTCTCCCCTGCTTCGCCATAACGATGGCGCTCTACGCCCGCATAACGTGGAAGGTTTTTCGGTGTGATTTTGATGCTTTCTTTGCCTTTAAGCAAAATTTCTTTGATTGCTTTACGGCACAGATTCGCTAATTCACGTTCAAGGTTACGTACCCCCGCTTCACGCGTGTAAAAACGAATAAGATTTTTGATAGCTTGGTCTGTAATACTAAACTCATCTTTTTTCAGCCCAGCCATCTTCAACTGTTTTTTCAATAAATGGCGGTTAACGATTTGCAGCTTTTCATCTTCTGTATAGCCAGAAATGTTAATCACTTCCATACGGTCCAATAATGGACGCGGCATATCCATTGAATTCGATGTACAGATAAACATGACATCAGACAAATCATAATCAACTTCCATATAGTGGTCGTTGAATGTTTCATTTTGTTCCGGGTCAAGAACCTCCAACATAGCCGAAGACGGATCACCGCGCGAATCAGAAGACATTTTATCAATTTCATCAAGCATCATAAGCGGGTTTGACTTACCCGCCTTCTTCATGCCTTGAATGATTTTACCTGGCATAGCGCCTATATAGGTACGTCTATGGCCGCGAATCTCACTTTCATCACGCACGCCACCAAGTGAAATACGAATAAATTCACGATTAGTGGTTTTGGCGATTGATTTACCCAGCGAGGTTTTACCAACGCCTGGCGGTCCCATCAAACAAATGATCTGGCCTTTAACTTTATTGGTACGTTGCTGTACGGCTAAATACTCCAAAATACGTTCTTTAACTTTTTCTAAGCCGTAATGATCTTTATCAAGAATCTTTAACGCGGCTTTGATGTCTTTTTTAACGCGCGATTTCTTTTTCCATGGAATAGCGGTCATCCAATCCAGATAATTACGCACAACAGTCGCCTCGGCTGACATCGGGCTCATCTGGCGCAATTTTTTGATCTCAGCTTCACATTTTTCCTTGGCCTCTTTACTCATTTTGAGCTTTTCAATTTTTTGCTCAATTTCGCCAATTTCATCAACGCCGTCTTCGCCTTCACCAAGCTCTTTTTGAATCGCCTTCATTTGTTCGTTCAAATAATATTCGCGCTGCGTTTTTTCCATTTGCTGCTTCACGCGGCTGCGAATACGCTTCTCGACTTGCAAGACGCCAATTTCGCCTTCCATATAGCCAAAGATTTTTTCTAAACGGTCCGTCGTATTAAACAGGCCGAGCAAATCTTGTTTTTCATCAAGCTTAAGGGCCAAATGAGACGCAATCGAATCAGCCATCTTGCTTGGCTCTTCAATTTGATTAACGGAGACAATAACTTCTGGTGGAATTTTCTTATTCAGCTTCACATATTGTTCAAATTGCGTTGCGACGGCGCGGCTTAATGCGTCGAGTTCTTCAGTGCGTTCCGATTCGTCCTTAAGAATGTCGCCCTTAACTTCTAAATATGTATCTGTTTTCACAAATTCTGAAATGCGCACACGCTCAGTGCCCTCGACTAATACTTTAACTGTGCCATCTGGGAGCTTTAATAACTGTAATATCTTACCAATCGTACCAATATCGTGCAGGTCTTTATCGCCGGGATCATCCTGACTAGGCTCTTTTTGAGTAACCAGCAAGATTTGCTTATCTTCGTTCATCACTTGTTCAAGTGCATTAACTGATTTTTCGCGACCAACAAATAGCGGCACGATCATATGAGGGAAAACGACAATATCGCGCAAAGGCAATACAGGATAAACAGCAGCTTCGGTGGATGGTGTATTGGTATTAAACATTGCGTATAAAACTCCCGCGATTAGTTGTGTCCATGATTCAGATTATAGGCCAATACTAATCATTTGGTTAATTTTTTTTATATATCAAGAAAAAAGCCTGTAAATTTATTACAGGCTTTAAATTCATTACGATAAAAACAAGAATTACTTCTTAGGTTTTTTGCTGTCATCTGCAGGTTTTGCTTCTTCGCGCGTAGCAACAACGTGGTCAATAAGACCGAAAGCTTTTGCTTCATCAGCGCTCATGAAGTTATCACGATCCATCGCTTCTTCAAGAACCTTAATTTTTTGACCTGTGTGCTTGGCATACATATCATTCAAGCGGCTACGTAGAGTTAAGATCTCTTTCGCACGAATTGCAATGTCTGATGCTTGACCTTGTGCGCCGCCTAAAGGTTGGTGGATCATTACACGTGAGTTCGGCAATGCGTAACGCTTGCCTTCTGCGCCAGCCATAAGCAAGAACGAGCCCATAGAGCAAGCTTGACCAATACACACCGTTGAAACGTTAGGCTTTATGTACTGCATTGTATCGTACATAGCCAGACCAGCAGTAACGCTGCCACCCGGAGAGTTAATGTAAAAAGAAATATCTTTAGTTGGATTTTCTGATTCGAGGAATAATAACTGCGCACAGATCAATGTGGAGACGTGATCATTCACTTCGCCTGAAAGAAAGATGATGCGTTCTTTCAAAAGACGCGAGAAGATATCAAAAGCGCGCTCACCGCGATTTGTGCTTTCAATAACCGTCGGCACTAAATTGTTCATTTGCGTGTCTAATGGGTTGTGAAGTTGCATATACAGTACTTTCTTTATAATTAGCTTTATAATTTATAGCGTCAGTAAAAACGCTATATAGATTGATTCCTTACAGAATCTACAAGCTTGTTTGCTTTTCCGCAAGGTGTTGCCTGCGCTTTATTCCATTTTTATCCCATAAGAATAAGTTTTTTTAATAGCCGCCGCTTCCGCCAGCCCCACAAGGTAGGTTCTTATGAAGGTACCACATAGCTGCGCAAGCCACGGGAATTGTGATCGGCGCTGCAATTATAGCTGCCGCGATTATAAATTTACCTCTCGTTGATAGCTTTTTTTCGCACGCCGCTTCGAAATCATCTGTTAGCGATGTCTTAGTCTCAACACTCACCGTATTATCCATGTCGATGTTCTTTTCCTTTATTTTTAAAGATACGAATTAATAACCGCCTGAATTAACGCAGCAGCCTATTGATTTTGATATATAGCGTATGAGTGGCTTTAAAACAGGAGAAGCCACGACAACGCCCGCACAGATAAATTTTTCTTTCAGGCACGGTGGTGTCCCTGTGGCTTCAGTGAAAGCCGCTTTTAATGCGCTGTATGAGCTTAGTCTGTTTAAATCATCTTCTTCATGTGTTTCGATGATATCGAGGGTTTGTGCTTGTGTCATTATATGGTCTTTCTTTATCGATTCTCTATTATTAAGCTTTTCCTGCGGGGCCGTAACGACCTGGCGCCATGATATTATGCGGGTCTAAACCGCGCTTGAGTTTTCGTATCGTGTCAAAAAAGTGACTATTATCTTCATCGCCATACCACCCCATTGTGTCAATATGCGCACGATGCGGTAGATACCCCAAACGCTTACCTTCTTCGAAGAGCTCTTTATGATATGCATCGACAGCAGGTTTTTCAGTCTCGGGATCAAAAAAGATATGTATGCCTGCTGAAATCCATGTCTCGCTTTCAACGCACAGATTCCATGTTGGGTATATACCGTGCTTGATAGATATCTGTTTGAACATTTGCAAGAATAAATGAACATCTTTACCGCGCAGTGGAATAATCGGCCAATACCAAATAAGTCCTGATTGCGTAATGTCCTGATCGAGCGATTCGTCATCTTTAGGCGGCAAGTTCAAGTGATGATAAGTATAATTAAGCGCCTTCATTTGCGGGCGCCCTTTCATGTAATCATACATCTCAGCAATAAGGCCGATATTATCGACGACAAAACGTTTCATCTTTGTGCGGTTAAACAGCTTAGGGCGCTTATTAACCTTCTCTATCAATTCATCTGTGACAAAGACAAAATCATGCGCAACAGGTTTTAATATACGCTGCATTGATTTTATCGCAGCTTTTGTTATTTCTGTGCTGGCGTGAATAGAACCATACGCCGTCCAGTTATTTATATCATCCATTTGCTGCCATAGATCAGCGGGCGACAAGACGGCGTCATCATCGCGCTTGCCCTGCTCCGCGCTCATGCGGTTACCAAGGTCAATCGTATTCACTATGCCGCCGAGGCGCTGCTTAACTTCGCGGAACTTATCAGTAAGCGCGGTTAGGCTTACATCATCATGTGGACGGAAATAGAACAAGGTCACTTGCTCTGGCCGCCGCGCTAAAGCGAAACTTGCTTGCGTCACAATGCCAAAGGAGCCTTGCGAAAACAAACCGTCAATATAAGGCCCCACGCCCCATTTATAAGCACGGCTGATCTCAGGCGCGCCCGCATCATCCAAAAGCGGCTGATACATATCACCATCAGGCAGAACCGCACGCAGCGACATTAGCGAAGAAAAGCGGTCTGTGTGGGGCATCATGCCATGCCCACGGTCAAGCGCATTGCCCATAACCGAGCAATGGGCACTTGAAGCAATGGCTGAATACATAAAGGGGTAATCATTTTTGCTTAAGAACTGCTCAAGCTGGCTTTGGGTCACGCCCGGCTCGACCGTAACGATACCTAAATCAGTATCAAAATCTAAAATACGGTTCATTTTATGCAGGTCAACAATAACGCAATTATCTACAGCGGGGTTAGCGCCGCCAAAGCCCCAATTACGCCCAGTACTAACTGGATAAAGCGGCACTTTATGTTCGACAGCGATTTTAACCAAGGCTTGGATCTGCGCTTCATTTTCAGGCAGCAAAATACCGTGAATATACCGTTTGCTCTGTGAACAGCAATTTTGATATTTACCGACGCCCGAATCATCCGTTACAACGCCTGCACCGCCCAGAACTTCACGCCACTTATCTAACGCCATAGTCAGCTCACGCGTAAATAACGCGACAATGTTTGATTCTGTATTCTCTGTACTCATAATCAGGCCTTTCTTGAATGCTGATAGCGTCCGGGGGATATAAGATTATTCGGGTCGATTTCGGATTTAACTTGGCTTAGCGCCTTTTCAAAACTCTTATTCGTATTGGAAGCCTCACCATACCAATCCATAGCGTCAATATGCGCGCGATACGGTAGGTAATGCGCTTTCTTACACGCTTCGAAAAGCGCTTTATGACAGGCCATTGCTTTTTCTAGCTCCGTGGCTGGGTCAAACATGATGGGCAACAAAGCGGTAATACATTGCTCAGATATTGTGGTCATTGAAATGACGGGGAATATACCGAACTGCGCACAAACATCTTTGGCTATCGCTTCAAAATTAAGTAAGTCCTTACCCTTCATAGGCAGCATAGGGGCAAACCATAACAAGCCGCAGCCATCTTTGCCGGGATGGTAGTCTTTTTGCTTTTCAGGCAACGTGCCCGCACGCCAATAGGCCGCTTTAAGAAAACGGCTTTGTGGCTGACCGCGCAATAAATCATAACTCGCGCTCACTGTATCCATTTGTTCCTTTAAAATCTTCAATAAACCCAATGGCGGTAAAACTTTTTTCACCAGACGAATAATACCAATTTTTTTACGGTCAATAATCGTCACGGCCTTGCAATGGGGCTTAAGGCGACGCTTGCATTCTTTTGCCGATATATGTGCAATATCATCATTGCCATAGATAAATATTAACCCCAACCATTCAGGCAAATTATTCTTACGGCCAATATCATCAAGCCAGTTCATCACATTAAAATCAGGCTTTTCCATTTCCGCGCGTGGCAATGGTGAGTTTAATGCCGCTGAATAGGCTTTGTTAAAAAGCTTAACTGCAGAGACCACTTTCTTCTGTGTCTGCATAAGCTCTTTACTGACACGAACAGCTTCAGCAAAATCATGATCATTCTCTTTAGGTTTGAAAATAACCATAATGCTGTGATCGGTTTTGGGCTCTAGGCGTATCGTTGCCTCAACAACAATACCAAAATTACCCTGCGAGAACAGCCCTTCAACATAAGGCCCAACGCCCCATTTCGACAGCTTACTCGACGCCACGCCCATTTGGTCAAGCTGCCCTTGATATAGACTGCCATCAGCCAAGACGGCCTTGATCTCTGTGATTCCTTGGAAGTGATCTGTAATCGGCGTTACGCCATAGCCACGCTCTAACGCGTTACCAATTAAACTACATTGTGGACTAGAGCCTGTTACGGGGCAAAAATAAGGATGCTCGTAATCCTCAATATAATTATATAACTCGCCCTGTGAGACACCCGGCTCTAATGTAACCGTGCCCAGTTCAGGATCGAATCCCCGTATCGCTTTCAAGGCAGCCATATCAACAATTATACAATCATCCAATACGGGGCTTCCCCCGCCATACCCCCAATTACGGCCTGTGCTTAATGGATAGAGCTTTACCCCCTGCTCACTCGCCCAGCGAACGATAGCCTGTACATGTTCTATTGTATGCGGGCGCATTACGCCTTTTATTCGACGAGAGCTTTGTGATGGACATGGGTATAATTCGCGGGCTTGCGTTGCATGGATAATATTATGGGCACCGATAATCGACTCAATTTGCGAGAACATCTTTCAATCCTTTTGTAAGCCTTGTCAAATTAGGCGTATTGCATAAGGCTGTAAAGCGTGAACTGAATAAACAGGGCGTTTAACGTGTGAGCTTTTTATATGATTCAATCGTCGGGGCATAGATATCGTCTTTAACAGGCTCTCCAGCTGTATAGATTTTATTATTCAGTGCAATCATTCCCTTGCTAATTAAACCGCAGCTCATCATGCCCCCAGCAAGACAACCAAGCCCCACGACCGGTGTCATCGCAACGCCCGTTGTTAAGGCGCCGAGTAATAATAAAGATGTTGGCCCAATTGTGAGGCTGGCTGAATAGCTGCCGGCAACGACAGAATAAAATCCGCGTGTTAAGCCCGAATCTTCAGCTTTAATTGTATTAGATTTGAACACGTGCTCTTTAGCTGAACGATAGCTCTCTTGCGGCGCACGGATTGTATCAAGGATGAAATTACCGGCTAATGCGGCAACGTTGAACATTTTTGTAAGCATGACCCCTCCCAAGGTGTTTTCTTATCTTCGCGCCGTTGGCCTGCGCTTTAGAGCTGCGCTTATTACGCTTAACTCATTGTCTTAATCGTAAGCGGCAATCATATGGCTGCGCCCTGTTTAATTCGTTTTTTATTATTATGTACAGTATTCTTACAATAAAAAACCCGCTATGAAAAGCGGGTTTTTATAATATCACTATGTCTGGACGGTTGTGACGTCAGATTATTTGGCAGCAGCTTTTTTAGCAGCAGGCTTTTTAGCCGCTGTTTTCTTGGCTGCAGGCTTAGCTTCGCCATCAGCTTTTTTTGCAGCGGCTTTTTTAGCTGGAGCTTTTTTAGCAGCTGTCTTTTTAGCGGCTGGTTTTTTAGCTGCGTCTTCGTCAAAGTCTTCTTTTAGAAGCGCTTCCAAAGTGACGTCTTTATCTGTAACGGTTGCTTGTTCAAGAATGAAATCAACAACTTTTTCTTCAAATAATGGCGCACGAAGCGTTTCAATCATTTGTGGATTGCTGCGGTAATATTCAAATACTTGAGTTTCTTGACCCGGGTATTTTTGCGCTTCAGCAATAACCGCTTGGTTGAGCTCTTGGTCAGCAACAACAACTTCATTTGCGTTACCAATTTCAGCCAAAACCAGACCTAAACGAACGCGACGTGCTGCGATGTCTTTAAGTTCTGCTTTTTCTTCATCAGCAACGCCGTGGTCATGATCACATTTTTCGCCAGGTGCGTGATTGTGCTCTTGTGCACGCTCTTGCTCAATACGGCTAACAATGCTTGCGAGTTCTGCATCAACCATGCCCTGTGGCAATTCGATTGTGTGTTCTGCATCAAGAATATCAAGAAGTGCTTTCTTAACTTTCAAACGGCTCATTTTGCCATATTCTGCAGTCATGTTTTCTTCGATAACTTTGCGTAAAGCAGGAAGATCGTCAAAACCAACTGTTTTCGCCAAAGCATCATCAACGCCACATGGTACAGCTTCTTTTAGCTCGTGGATTGTTACGTCGAAAATAGCTTCTTCACCAGCAAGATCCGGCATGCCGTATTCTTTAGGGAATGTTACGTTAACTTCGATTTTTTCGCCTGTTTTCTTACCAACAAGCTGCTCTTCGAAACCAGGAATGAACTGACCACTACCGAGTGTAAGTTCAAAACCAAGTGAAGACATGCCTTCAACAGTAAAATCATCGCGCTTACGACGACCAGCGAAATCCATCATTACAATGTCGCCATCTTTAGAAGCGCGCTTTGTTGTGATTTTTTTGCTTGTTGAGTTGTTAGAAGCAATTTCAGCCAAAGTCTCATCAACTTTTTCAGCAGGAAGCTTAGCGACAGGACGCTCAACTTTAATTTTTTTCAAATCCATGATTTTAACTTCAGGAAGTGATTCAACAGCCATCTTGTAAACAAGGTCTTTGCCTTCATCAAAAGTAATAACTTCGATTTTAGGCTGCATAGCTGGTTTGATTTTTTTATCTGCAAGAACTTTGCTTGATGTCTCGTTAACAGCTTTTTCCAAAACTTCACCAAGCATGGCTTTACCGTAGCGCTGACGTAGCACTGGCATAGGCACTTTACCTTTGCGGAAACCTGGGATGTTTACACCCTTACCATATTCAACAAGGCGGTCTTCAACGCGTTTATCAAGGTCATTTGCAGGGATAGTAATTTCAAGCTCGTGGCTCAGGCCTTCGCTTTTTAGCTCTTTAACTTGCATGATATGCTCACTTCTATAAATTTCGATGTTGTCCAACTAAAAAAAAAAGATCAAACAACCTTGATCTTTTTTTTGACTTACAAAATGGTGCGGGTGGAGGGACTTGAACCCCCACGTCCTAAAACACTAGAACCTAAATCTAGCGCGTCTACCAATTTCGCCACACCCGCATCTATATGTGTAAGGCAACTGGTTACAGAGCGAGTTTTTACACCATTGTTTTGGATACGCCAAGCCTTTTTTTGCATTTTTTACAGAAAAGATGAAAATAATGTATGAAAAGCTATAAAACGCTATGTTTAGGGCCTTTATAAACCATGCCCTTTATATACCCTTTAAAGGTCGTAAATAACGCTCAACCCCGAGGCCAATGCTTTTGGTAATTCAGAAGCCACCATACCAGGCCCTAAGGTTAAAGACGCATAGCCATGCATCCACACAGCGCTACATGCCGCTTCAAAGGGCGGAATCTTTTGTGCCAAGCACCCCGCCACAGCGCCTGCTAATACATCGCCACTGCCTGCTGTTGATAACCATGGGGAAGCTTTATTATTAATATAAGCACGGCCATCTGGTGAAGCGATAATTGTATCCATGCCTTTTAACACAACAATACAATTCGCTTCCGCTGCGGCGCGCTTGGTTTTTTCTAGTTTATTGTGAATATCAGCCAGATGAGGAAATAAGCGTAAAAACTCACCTTCATGCGGCGTTATGATTGTGGCCAGCTTCAGCGGTACCGTGCCTAACGCATCGCCATCTAAAACAATCTGCATATCTTCAGCCTTACACAGTTCAGCAAGGCGCTGCATATCTAGGCCGCCTTCCCGATCAGCACCGGGTCCAATCAAACAAACAGAAACACTGCGCTGTTGCATCAAAGCGGTCGCTTCTTGTTCCGAATCAAAGCCACGCACCATGACTTCTGGGGCGACAATAGACTGATAGAGCTTTGCTGCTTCTTTTGTTGTGGCAATACTGCCTAGACCTGCCCCGGCTCGCATAGCGGCACTTACGGCCAATCGAGCGGCGCCAGTAAGCTCTACGCCACCCAAAACGCCGACATGGCCACGTTTATATTTATGCGTATAAGAATCAGGGACGCTCCAAAAATGCTGCCAAAGCTCTGGCGCATTAATATGGGCGGTAATATTCATACCCGTAAAGGCACCTAATGAGATGCCGATATCGGCCACATGGATTTTTCCGCAATATTGCGCGCCGGGTTGCAGCACATGTTCAATACGTGTGCGCGTTGTTGTAACGGTGTAATCGGCTTTGAGGATACATGGATCGACGGTAAGGTTCTTACAATTAAGCCCTGTGGGCACATCAACAGCAATAACCGTCACGTCTTTTTGACGTACCGCATTAAAGGTTTCGTTAATTTCGCTGGTTAAAGGCTTGTTCATGCCATTGCCCAAAACCGCATCAACAACAATATCGCCATCGTTAAGTATAATTTCTGACAGAGTGGCGACATCCCCCTTCCAATGTTGGGCTGCTTCGCCGACAACGCCGCTCAGCATGACTTTTTGCTTTGTACAATAAAGCGTCACATCCCAGCCTAAACGTTCAAGCCGTGAGGCCGCGACAAAACCATCGCTACCATTCGCCCCGCCGCCACATAAGAACACAATGGGGCTACGTTCAAAATTCTCTATAATAAATTCCGCAATGCCAATGCCCGCACGTTCAATAAGTTCAAGCTCACTCATGCCCTGATCTTTTGCATGCCGCTCGACTTGCTTAATTTGCGCCAATGTCACCAACCCCAAAGCCGATTTATACTTAGAAGATTTGGGCGTCTTGACGATTTTATCTTTGATAATATGTTTATGATCCATAAGAGAAATATAGACTATTGCACTTAAGAAAACGTAAATTAATCTCTATATAAAATTAAGCTTAAAGGGGAAGATCACTATAGAATAAAGAAGAGAAAGAAAATGGGGCGACTGACGGGGTTTGAACCCGCGACCACTCGGATCACAACCGAGGGCTCTACCGCTGAGCTACAGTCGCCACAAATAGTGACTTGGCAGTGTTATAACTGAAAATATTTACCTACGTCAAGACTAAATAAAGCTATTTTAAGAGAAAGTTTTATTACACACAGCTTAGTTACCCTGTTCCGGCATAACAGCCTTGCAATAAACGCATACACAATGCTACGATGTTCCCCTACGATGGTGATGACTAAATGCAAAGCTTCAAAGCTGTGTTTAATGACTCACTATATAAAGACTTACATTAAAGACTTAATTAAATAGAGGAAGACAATGTCAAAACTACTAAAGTTCAAAACATCCGCGGATCTTGTAAAATACATTAAAGAGCAAGACATTCAGAATATAGATTTCGAATTCACTGATCTTCGTGGTAAATTACAACACACCGCTCAGCACGTCGATACGGCTGATGAAGACTTATTTGATAAAGGCATTTATTTTGATGGCTCCTCTATTGCGGGCTGGAAAAGCATTAATGAATCAGATATGAACTTGCGCCCAGACCTTGGCCGCGTAACGGTTGACCCCTTTTCATCTATACCTACAATCAAAATATTCTGCGATGTTTACGACCCCGTCACAGACAAGCCTTATGACCTTGACCCGCGCTGCATTGCTAAAAAAGCAGAAGCTTATTTGCGCACAACAGGCATTGGTGACGAAGCCTATTTCGGCCCAGAAGCTGAGTTCTTTGTTTTTGATGATGTGAAAATCCACAATGAAATGAATCATATTGGTCATTTTGTGAATAGCGTCGAGGGCCCTTATAATTCAGGCACGACCTATGAAAATGGCAATATGGGTCACCGCCCTAAATTAAAAGGCGGATATTTCCCTGAAGCGCCGGTTGATAGCCTATCTGACCTTCGCGCAGAAATGCTCTCGGTTATGCGTGAAATGGGCGTGCCTGTTGAAAAGCATCACCATGAAGTCGCGCCGAGCCAATGTGAGCTTGGCATTAAATACGCAACGCTGACAGAAAGCGCTGATAACATACAAATCTATAAACATGTCGTACATAACGTTGCCCATGCTTATGGACGCTCTGCGACATTCTTACCAAAACCTATTTTTGGTGATAATGGCTCTGGTATGCACGTGCATCAATCTATTTGGAAAGCGGGTAAGCCGAGCTTTGCTGGTAAAAGCTATGCTGGCCTATCAGAAACAGCGCTTTATTATATTGGCGGCATTATCAAACATGCTAAAGCCCTTAACGCTTTCACAAACCCAACGACGAATTCGTATAAACGTTTAGTCCCCGGTTATGAAGCGCCTGTTCTTTTGGCTTATTCTGCGAGTAACCGTTCAGCCTCTTGCCGTATTCCTTTTGGTAAAGAACCTAAAGAAAAACGCGTGGAAGTACGATTCCCTGACCCACTTGCAAACCCTTATCTGTGCTTCTCTGCTATGCTTATGGCTGGCCTTGATGGCATTGAGAATAAAATCCACCCAGGCGATGCAATGGACAAAAATCTTTATGACTTACCCGAAGATGAATTAAGCGCTGTACCTACAGTGTGTAGCTCACTTCGTGAAGCGCTTGAATCATTAAGCCTTGATCATGAATTCTTGCTCAAAGGCGGTGTATTCACAATGGAAACACTGAAAAACTATATTGATTTAAAAATGGAAGAAGTTTCTCTTTATGAAACAACCCCGCACCCGATTGAGTTTTCAATGTATTACTCTTCGTAATAAAACAGAGCTCTAATAGACCTAAACACAAAACGGCGCTCCAGATCAGAGCGCCGTTTTTTTCATTAATATCTGTATTTACTTTGAAGCGTTATTCTTGGTGCCAAGGCCGATATCTTTAGCCAATTGACTACGCTTTTCGGCGTAATTAGGCGCGACCATCGGGTAATCAGCCGGTAAGTTCCAGCGCTCACGATACTCTTCTGGTGTCATGCTATATACTGATTTCAGGTGACGCTTGAGCATCTTAAGGTGCTTACCATCCTCTAAACAAATAATATAATCAGGCAATATTGATTTTTTAATCGGCACGGCGGGTTGTGGGCGCGCTTTTTGCCCGCCACCATCAACGGAAAGCTGAGCCAGTGTTTTATGCACCAATTTAATAACATCGGGGATCTCACTCGCCGCGGTCACGTTATGCGCAAGATGCGAAGAAACTATTTGTGTCGTACAAGACAGTAATTCTTCGTTGGATACTGTATCAGCCATAATAAAAACCACTTCTTTTAAGTAAAGGATAAATTATTATAGTATTAAACACTCAAAAAGTGAATAAATTAATAAGGGCGCAAAGCCTGTATATAAAAAGCGCCCTATATATAAAAAACGCATTGTGCCTATCAGCCACAATGCGTTTTAGAAAAAAATAAATAAGTACCGAAGCTTAAGCTTGAGCTAAAACCGGTATTGCGCTTGTTTCAACGTCTTTTTGATCCGGTGCTACGACTTGTTGCACTTGCTTATGAGCTGCATTAATCAACTCAAACTGATCTTTATACGCTTTGGGGTCCATCGTCGGGAAAGACTGCACTTCAATCGTCATTGTCTTTGTGCCCATACGGTTCCAAATTCGGCTCAGCATATCGTTTTCTTCAAAACGGCTGTAAAACGCACGAAGCTCTGGATCGTTCAGCGCATTTTTACCTTCAACCTCTTTAACGCGTATTGATATAGGTTGCACGACGACATCTTTAGATAAAGGAATATCGCGGCCTTTTTTATCGACACCCGTTTCACCAAATAACATGCTAATTAAGCCAGCACGAAAACGATCAACGCGTGAACCGTCATTGGTCGTACCCTCAGGGAACATAATAACATTTTGCCCTTTGTTAAAGGCGGTGGTTATTTTACCAATCGATTCTTTGTTAAATTCACGAGAGCGGCGTACGCCAATCATTTTCATGGCCGAGGCCAATTGACCAATGATCGGCCATTTCATGATTTCGCCCTTACCGACAAAATTACCATTAAGCGCACTGCCCGCAACAACGAAATCTGCCATCGACATATGATTGGCGACAAACCATGTTGGCTTTTTTGTTTCAAGCTTGGCTGAGTTTTCATTAAATTCGACTTTAAGGCCAATCAGCTTGCGCATAGTGTTAAATATCAAATTGGGAATAGCGGTTCTGTTTCTTAAGATCGGTCCGACGACTAAGCCTTGCAAGGCAACGGCCCCAATAAGTAATGGCGCAGCGACCAAAGCTGTTAATGCACGGCGCGTAGCCCGTAATTGGCGTCTCATAGAAATCTCCCTTAAATAGCGTTTTTTTAATTGCACCATCAATATGGTAATACGCACGCCTTGGCAAGCCCAAATATGCAGCAAGCCCATTATATACGCGGATAATTACTGTTCTATTGTTTTATAGCTTTTCTTGCTGATTGAAACATCAGCGCCGCGCAAATATTGTGGGGCGGCATTAATGACTTTATGCCCCGTGAGTTCGAGATTTTCGCTCAAATAAGCCTCAGCCATCTCCGCCAAAGCCTGCGTTGAGATTTTTGCAAAGCCTTCATCACTACGCCATAGATGCATATTCTCCCCCGCTTCACTTAAAAAGCGCGATGTTGCGTCGCCAATAATCAATCCCGCCTCATGCACGTTTAATAAAGGCATTAATGCCTCTAGGCTGATGGCCTGCGCCTGTATTAAGCACAAGCCTTGCGCATCCCACATAGCGGCATAATAATCGCTACGCTTGGTTTCTATCAGCGCGAGCAGCGTTTCTCTGTTCGCTGCTTGAACGCGCGTGGAATATTCTTGATATAAAATATCTAATGTCGAAAAACCGATCACAGGAACATCTAAGGCCAGCGCCAAAGCACGCGCCGTTGATAAGCCTATACGCAGCCCCGTAAACGCACCGGGGCCATTACTAACCGCAATCGCATCGATTTGTGCGTAAGACACGCCGCTTTGTTCAAGCAGGTCATTAATCATGGGCACAAGCCGTTCAGCTTGTCCGCGGCTCATCTCTTCCGTTAAGGTCACGCAACGACGAGCCACATCTTTGTTTGGCTGATAGATACTGACAGAACAGCCTGATAAAGCGGTATCAATTGATAATATTTTCATAGCGTTTTCTATTAACCGATATTTACAGGGGTATTTATACTGGGTTTATTTAAACAATCTGACAGGCCACGTCAAATGAAAGGCTGACCCACCTCAGGGAATAGCCCCATATACTAAAGCATCAAAAACATAATTATCTTCTTTTAAAATGATTTTAATAGGCCTTTATAGTTGACACTTCGTCCAGAAAGCATAGGTTAAAACTATATCAAATATTACTTTTAGGATCATTGTGTCACACACTTTTGTAGCCGTAAATTTTGTATTTTATCGCTATGGATTAATCGCCATAATGCTTGCGCTCGGCTTTTTTTCGGCGCCGGTCAACGCCGCGCCTATAGATTACCACCCGATCAA
The DNA here is from genome assembly GCA_963977125.1 of uncultured Micavibrio sp. GTDB lineage: Bacteria > Pseudomonadota > Alphaproteobacteria > Micavibrionales > Micavibrionaceae > UBA2705. The sequence continues at coordinate 567,817 of CAXBNJ010000001.1, read as the reverse complement.
ACAAGATAATTCAGCGGTCGTTGCTTATAGTTATTTTCAAATTGATGAAGATGCCTACCCTGATATGAGCTTGCGTTTTGATACATTCAGACAGCATGTTGAAACCATTAAAAATGAAAACTTTTTAGCGCTTTCTCCTGATGATTTATTCGCTGAGCCTTCAACCACCCCCCTATCTGAAAAATCAGGCGATGATGTAAACAGACAGTCCATCTTAATTACTTTCGAAACAGGGCATCAATCCATAATGGCCGAGGCCGTGCCTTTACTGCTTAAGCAAAAAATTCCGTTCACCATTTTCATTAGCCCTGCCGAAATAGACCAAAAACAGCCCTATATTATCAATTGGGCTGATTTGAAAAAATTACGCAAAAACCCACTGGTGAGTATTGGTGTACACAGCGCGAGTTATAAATCTCTTGCTGATTACTCAGACCAAGGCGCAGCAGAACAAGCTGTGCTCAGCGCTTTATCGCGCTATAAGGAAATATTCGGTGAGGCGCCGCTTTATTACGCATATCCTTATGGCGATTACAACACGAAGATTGAATCTCTATTAAAAAATAATGGCATTAAAGGCGCTTTCGGTCTTCACTCAGGGGTGATTTATGCACAAAGCGAACCACTCAGACTTCCACGCTTTACCATGAGTGATAATTTAGGGGGCAATCAACGCTTTATTGATACAGCCTATAATCTGCCTTTACCACATTTTGACAGCATACCGCAAAGCAGCTTTTTAACTGAAGTGCCTACAAGCTTAAGCTTTTCAGTACCAAGCGCCTTAAGAAACAATCTAAAAACATTGCAATGTTTTCACTCAGGCATTGGACAAATAGAGATAGAAAAAATCGGTGAAGATCGCATCCAGATCCCCTTACCTGATCTTGGCGCTGACACAGGTCGCCTGCGGATTAACTGCACCATTAATGCAGGCTATGATGAAAAAACCGACCGCCAACGCTGGCGCTGGCATGGTATGCTGAACCGTATTCAGTAAACGCTGCTGCAACGAACAAAGCTAGCCAAGCAAAAAGGCGAGAGATACCACACGCCTTTTTTATACTTAAATCACTGCCGAGTTAATCTATGCCTCATAATAATCTTAAATACATAGCTTTGCTAGGTTTGGCGCCTGCACCGATATAAAACCTTGGCTCAGCTCTTCGCTTTTATCAACTACCAATGCGCTTAAGGCTTCCAGAGGAGTTGTTCTAGAAACAATCTCCGTAAAGAGCTCAACGAACTCAATTTCTTTTAGCGCCTCTGCTTTACGATCATCTTCCGTTTTTGCCTTGAGGTTCAGGGCGTCCAAAGGGACAAAAACACTTAAGCTTCGCGGACCTTGCAGAGCTACGAGCTCATCAGATAAAGACCGAAAATTATCCGCCTCTTCTTCTGAAGCATTCTTATTAAGCGCTGCGAGGATTTTTGAATTAGCAAATGCTAGGTTACAAAACATTGCTGACACATCGGCCAGTTTGTCCAACTCTTTTAATGGCTTTTGAATGTTACTCATTTTATCCTCTTTAAAACTATAATTATTGAAGTTAGAAGGGATGGTAACATAGATATCACTCAACGTCAAGTGTTATGTAAATAGACCGGCGCGTAACTCATGTTACCGCCAAAAACCCATAAGATCCAGAACCTCATCTATATGCGGCTTAGCTATTTCATTGGCGCGATCTGCACCGCGTTGTAGATAGGCATCAATTTGTGCGGTATCGGCGAGCAGCTCGTTCATACGCGCGGAGATTGGCGCGAGGTGACCCACCGCTAGGTCGCATAAAGCGGGTTTAAATTCTGAGAATGTCTTACCTGCAAATTCAGCCATAACCGCATCACCGGTTATATCAGCCAGAGCGGCATAAATAGTGACAAGGTTTTTAGCCTCTGGGCGCTCTTCCAATTCTGCGAAGGTCTCAGGCAGTGGTTCAGGGTCGGTTTTGGCTTTTCTGATTTTCTGGGCGATTAAATCGGCATCATCGGTCAAATTAATCCGCGTCATATCACTGGGCGCTGATTTGCTCATTTTTTCGCCGCCATTACGTAGCGACATAATGCGTGCGCCCTCACCCATAATCACTGATTCAGGCTCAGGGAAATAATCTTGCCCATAGCGATGGTTAAATGTACCGGCAATTTCTCGCGCGAGCTCTAAATGTTGGCGCTGATCATCACCAACGGGAACATGAGTGGCTTTATAGATGAGAATATCCGCCGCCATCAGCACTGGATAGGAATACAGGCCGAGTCCGGCTTTTTCTTTGTTCTTACCCGCTTTATCTTTAAACTGCGTCATACGGTTAAGCTTACCCATTTGCGTCATGGTCGCAAGCAACCACATAAGCTGCGAATGCGCGGGCACGGCAGATTGGGGGAACAGAATAGATTTTTCAGGATCCACGCCCGCAGCAATATAGGCCGCGGCAATTTCGCGCGTGCTTTGACGGAGTTTAGCGGGATCATAAGTCGCAGTAATCGCGTGCAGATCAACCACGCAGAATAATGTTTCATATTCGCCAGCATCCTGCATTTTTACCCAATTACGCAAAGCGCCGAGATAATTTCCAAGGTGCAATTGATTGGTCGGCTGCATGCCTGATAAAATACGCTTAGTCATTATTATGCTCTATTCTTAAATTAACTTTGTGGTTTGACGAATAAATTTTTGATATCACTTAATCTATAAATGCGCAACAAAAAGACGCTTGAAATATAGGCCGCAATGCCCAGAAAAACAATAAAGCCCAGCAAAATAAATTCTGAGAGACCATCAGTAAATAAAGGCCGTAAGGCCAGCGCTGCGCTAAAAACAATCGCGCCCATAATCAGTGCAGAAGCGAATAATTTAATAATCCGCTTATAAAAACCAGATGTCAGCTGCGCTTCATCATAACCGCGCGAAGCCCGCTTTAATAAAAAGAACTGTAACCAGCCAACAAGCCCCGTAGATAGTGCAATGCCCGCTTCTTGGAACGGTATAATTAATATCAGTGATAAAATGATATTCAGCACAGTGATCCGTATAGAGATTTTAACAGGCGTCCATGTATCTTTATTCGCCCAAAACACCGTCGATAAAACCTTACTGGCAACATAAGGCGTCAAGCCCACACAATAGCCCATCAAAGCAAAAGCAGAGCGCCTTGTGCTTTCCCCATCAAATGCGCCGCGTTCAAACAGAACAGAGATTATAAAGTCTGACAATAAGAATAAAGCCAGCGCTGCAGGCAAAGCAAAAAACACGCAGGCTTCAAGCGCTTGGTTAAATAATTCTTTAGCGCGTGCTGAATTGGCCTTAGCAATCGCCAAAGATAACATGGGCAGCAATGCCGTGCCCATCGCAATGCCGACAACGCCAAGCGGCAATTGATTGAGCCTATCAGCATAATACAGCGCCGAAATAGCCCCAACAGGAAGGAAAGATGCAATAATCAGATCCGCAAATAGATTGATATGCATCACCCCTGCCCCAAGCACGCCCGGGCCCATTAGGGAGAAGACTTTTTTAACATCATTATCAAATGAGAAAGACTTGAATTTTGGCTGGATTTTGTTTCTAAACACCATCAGCGCCATAAAGCCAAGCTGAACAAAGCCCGAAACCGTAATACCCATAGATAAAGCCTTGGCGACTTCATAGCCGTTATGATGGGCAAAAACCATCGCCGCAATAAGTGTCAGGTTAAACAATATCGGCGCGGCGGCAAAGGGGGCGAACTTACCATTGGCATTAAGCATAGCGCCAAACATTGCTGTGATTGAAATGAGCAATAAATAAGGAAAGGTAATCCGCGCATAGTCTATCGCTGCGATATATCGCTCGCTGCCCACCTCAAAACCGGGGGCAATCAACATGATGACAAAAGGCATAAGCATCATACATAGAGCGATAAACGCCCCGAGAATAGCCGTCATAAGCATGACGATATGCGCGGCGAATAATGCGGCTTCTTTATCACCGCGTTCTTGCTTTATTGACGTGTAAATAGGTACGAAAGCGACGGTAAAAGCGCCCTCTGCACTTATTCGACGGAAAAAATTGGGCAGTTTCAAGGCAACAAAAAATGCATCAGCAAGCGGCCCTGCGCCAAGCAAAGCGGCGGTGAGTATATCGCGTAGAAAACCGGCAATACGGCTTATAAATGTCAGGCCCGCAACAGTGGCCATCGCTTTGAAAAAATTCATAAATTATTTATGGCCATTTTTTCAATCGCTGTCACCCTGATTGGGCTGGTTTAGCCTTGCTTATAAACAAGATAAACTTATATCAAAGCCTTGCTTGCTATTAACATATTATTACATTGACAAAAAACACGCCTAAACCTATAAAGAAAGTATAAAAAATAAAAAAAGACGATCAGGGATGAATATTATGAACCGCATCACAGCTAATTTACTATCAGATTTATTTAACCGCGAAAGCAAAACGCGCTTAATAAACTCAGAAGAAATTTTTATACATATTGAAACGTGTAAAGATGCTGAAATCACAATAAAACCTTATACACCACAAGCTGCCGCTGAATATTTGCGCCACTTAACGGGAAAAACCAAAAGCAGCCTTCTGCAGCCTTATGCCATAAAATCAAATATTGAATCGCCAATCACTCTTGTGTTTAACGGCTTATATCATGACGATGCATTACATAAGGACTATAATGTTCCACTTTTAACACTTAAATATTATTCTGATAGTGACAAATCAGCGCTTTATCTTGATCGATTTTATCAAGAGCAAAACCCTGAAATGCTCAAGCATTTGCGTGCCCCTACAATTTATCAAGCGATTAGTGCCTTTACTCGAGCCGACCGCCAATGGTCTGCAATAGAATTTAATGCACAAAATGATCAAGCTGGGCCAACGTTAAGGCTTGTAAACTAAAAGCGAACAGCCTAACTATCATTATTAAATTTACGTGAGAGCGAACAAGATAGTTAGGCATCACCCTATGAATAATAAAGCAGATTTAGAACAAAACCCTGAAAGCACTTGGTTCGGGGAAGAAGCCGTATCCCCCGCGCAGAAGACTGAAAAAGTTTTAGGCGTCTTTCACAGCGTTGCCGATAATTACAACATTATGAATGATGTAATGTCAGGCGGTATACACCGCATGTGGAAAAACCGCCTTGTTGAACTGATTAAGCCGCGCTCTGGGCAAAGCTTCCTCGATGTTGCTGGCGGTACAGGTGATATTGCCTTCCGCATTTATAAACGCACCCAAGACAACCCAGATATAACCGTCTGCGACATTAACACATCAATGTTAAGCGTCGGGCGCGATAACGCCATCGACAAAGGATACCTTGAAGGCATTGATTGGGTTACTGGTAATGCAGAGAGTTTGCCTCTGCCTAGCAACAGTAAAGATGTGTACACAATTGCCTTTGGCCTACGTAATGTCACTCATATAGACAGAGCCCTTAAAGAAGCGCATCGCGTCTTAAAACCGGGGGGGCGATTCTATTGTCTAGAGTTTTCTCATATGAGCGATCCAGCCATGCAGAAACTGTATGACAGCTATTCATACAATGTTATTCCCAAGATGGGCCAAATCGTGGCAAAAGATGCGGCAAGTTACCAATATTTAGTCGAAAGTATTCGTAAGTTCCCTAAACAAGCTGATCTTGTCCAACGTATAAAAGCTGCTGGATTCGATCAAGCGGGTTATAAAAACCTCAGCTGCGGCGTTGCCGCAATTCACTGGGGCTGGAAACTTTAGAAATACCCAAGCCTTTATTGGTAAAACTTGTAAATAAATTAAGTGACAAAATTATTCTTATTTGCTAAGTTTAAAGTATATTGATTTTACACATTGCATTCATAGCACTGCATTTAGACTTGTGTAATCATATGAATTTGTCACTATGTATTTGTATCTAATCGTGAGTAGTAAACATGCGTCAAATCTATGTATTATTAAGCGTCCTTGTCGTCTTTTTAAGTTTTGGTGTCTTCATGCATCAAACCCAATATAAAGCCGCGCGTTTTTCGCCAGATAGCACTTATGTTAGCGCTCTAGAGCTTGATAAACTTGATCCCGCTGCAGGAATAAGCTACAAAGTAGAAAATATTGGATATAACCCTGCTTTGAACAGATTAGATGACAAAAGAATATACCTTAATAGATAAACGCAGCTCAGCGGCTTCTCATGAGATAATGGGAGCCGATGAAAGTGCTCGCAAAGGCCATTGTGATTTTGCGGACAAAAACGTACTGCTTATCATTGCTGGTGGTATATCAGCTTATAAATCCCTCGAATTAATCCGCCTCCTAAAGAAATTCGGCATAAAAACGCCGGCTATTTTGACCGCAGGCGGTCAGCAATTCATTACTCCATTAAGCGTTAGCGCATTAAGCGGCGAGGCCGTTTACACTGATTTATTCTCGTTAAAAGACGAAAGCGAAATGGGGCATATTCAGCTTTCACGTCAAGCAGATTTAATTGTCGTGGTTCCCGCAAGCGCTAATATAATTGCCCGCGCTGCAAACGGCATGGCCGACGACCTCGCCTGCGCTGTTTTACTTGCCGCGAACAAAGATATTCTAATCTGCCCTGCTATGAACCCACAAATGTGGGAAAACAAAGCCACGCAGCATAATATCGAAACACTACAAAGCCGCGACATAGACATACTCATGCCCGATAGCGGCGAAATGGCCTGCGGTGAAATTGGCGCAGGACGCCTACCCGATCCTGAACATATTTGCGCTGAAATACTCAGCCGCCTATCTGGTCAAGCAAAGCCTTTAACAGGCTATACAGCGTTAGTAACCGCTGGTCCGACTTACGAGAAAATTGACCCTGTGCGTTTTATCGGCAATCGATCTTCAGGCAAGCAAGGCTATGCCATTGCGCAGGCTTTATACAAACAAGGCGCGGAAGTTCACCTGATATCTGGGCCAACAGCGCTAACGCCCCCTAAAGGCGTTCATATATATAATGTCGAATCTGCTGATGAAATGCTTGATGCGAGCCTTAAAGCTCTACCGGCTGATATTGCAATATGCACAGCCGCCGTTAGTGACTGGCGCGTTGAAAATGCCGCTGATCAGAAATTGAAAAAATGCGATGATGGCTTGGCGCCTATATTAGAATTTGCACAAACCCCCGATATATTAAAGACCCTCGCGGAACATAAAACACTGCGCCCGACTCTATTGATTGGCTTTGCCGCTGAAACGAATAATGTCGATAAAAACGGCCGTGATAAATTTAAACGCAAAGGCTGTGATGCGCTACTCGTCAATGAAATAAGCGCGAAAAATGCTGTATTTGGCGCCGATCACAATCGCGTTGATTATTTAACGCAGAGCCCAGAAAACAAAGAAATAAACACAGATGCATGGCCTTATATGAGCAAGGCGGAACTCGCCAACATGCTTGTGAGCAAAATAATTCAACAGCTTGAAAAGACAAAAACCATACCCCATACTCAATGTTCAACACCCAAATTAAAGGCTACAAAATGAGTGAGCTAAACGCCGCCACATTAAATATAAAAGAGGATCTTGAGAAAGTGGAAATTGCTCTCAAGCCTCATGACCACGCCGTTGGCCTAAATCTGCCGACTTACGCGACTGAACAATCAGCTGGCATGGATTTATCTGCTGCGATAGAAGAAGCCATTGAGCTCGCCCCTGGGGAGCGCGCCTTGGTGCCGACCGGCCTGACAATCGCCCTACCGGCCGGTTATGAAGCGCAAATACGTCCGCGTTCAGGCCTTGCCATGAAATATGGCGTCACGGTTCTTAACAGCCCCGGTACAATTGACGCGGATTATCGCGGTGAGATTAAAGTTCTTATTGTTAACCTTGGCCAAGAAGACTTCACAATTGAGCGCGGCATGCGCATTGCCCAAATGGTTATTGCCCGCCACGCCAATGTAAGCTGGCGCGTTGTCGAAGACCTTGACGAAACAGAGCGCGGCAGTGGCGGCTTTGGCTCGACAGGCACACAACACAGCTAAACAGCCACGAATAATCTCTTTCATGAGTGATTTTTTTCTAAAAGTAGCGGTCATAGCGGCCGCTACTTTTTTGTAGAAATATCGATGATAGAATTATCAACAGACCAATTCTCTGTTCCTGTTTTTATATACAGTTCTTGATTGTATTGCAGGGATAAAAACGAATGGATTTCATTGGGCATTGCGCCGTAATTAATGGCAAGGCGGCCATATTTATCTATTAAATTTTTGCTGACGGGCACACATAAAGTATCAAACGGTTTATATTCAGTGATTTCCCACTTCTGATCCTTTTTTGATATCTTCAAAAGGAAATGCCCGCCCATTATGATGCTTTTCTCATGAGGCTCTGAGACAACGCTATAAGCTAAATACTGATCTTTCTCACGGATAACGATTGTATTATAAGGCAGCTTACACGGCCCCTTCACTGATTTCTGTGCAAGTACATAAACCTCGTACATATTTTCAATATATTTAGGTACTTTAGGAAAATGCACATAAACAGCTTTATCGCCTTTAAACTCAACAGCAAAAATTCCTTTAATGCCGCCCGTAACATCAGGGCCAAGGAAATGCACAAGGTTCGTATTGTGGCGTAAATCCACAACGATGCCATTAATCTCATCAATATTTATATCACGTCCACGCTCTTGCAAAAACTCATAGGCCTCATTAATGAAACGATTTTTCACATAAAGCTCTACACCGCGCTTGGATAAAAATTCTGCACGGCTATTTTCAACTTTGAAGTGGGTATAGGCCTGCTCCAAATATAAAGAGCGCGGTATGAAATTGGGGTCTATTTCTTTTTGTGCCTGCGCATGCGCCAAATCGGCATAGGTCACAACGGCAAAAACACAGAGAAAAGACAGTAATACTCGAAAAAATAACGTCATATTGTTCAAAAACGTCCTTACAAAATCAAAATAATCACAGATATTTATTCTATCATATCTGAAATCACTAAGCGATTTAAAAAAAACAGGCTATGACTATGTTTATGACAGCACAATCAGCAAAAAACGATCAATTCGAGCAGTTACTCGCATCGGGACACACGCCGATGATGGCACAGTTCCATATGATAAAAGAAGAGCACCCTGATTGTATCTTATTTTATCGCATGGGTGATTTTTACGAACTGTTCTTTGATGATGCGATTACCGCCTCTGAAATACTTGGCATTACGCTCACTAAGCGCGGCAAAGCCAATGGCGCTGATATCGCTATGTGCGGCGTGCCTTTTCACTCTTATGAGCCTTATTTAGCCAAATTAATCCGCGCAGGCCACAAAGTCGCCATTTGCGAGCAAACCGAAACGCCTGACCAAGCCAAAGCCCGCGCCAAAGCCGAAGGCCGATCAACATCAAAAATACTGGTTAATCGTGAAGTGCGCCGCGTTGTTACGCAAGGTACGCTCACCGAAGACCACTTGCTTAGCGCCAAAGAAAGCAACTATATAGCATCCCTCGCCGCCATTCGTGATGACTTCGCCGTGGCATGGCTAGAACTCTCTACGGGTGAGTTTTGGACTCAGCGCGGCACGGAATCAGATATATTCGCCGCGCTCGCCCGCATTGACTGTAAAGAACTTCTTTTATCAGACGCGCTTATCAAAATGCCGAGTTTGTTTGAGAAATTCGCTCCCTATAAAAACCTCATTACGCCGCAAGCCCCTGCTTTTTTCAACAGCGACAACGCCTATAAAAAAATGGAAAAAGCCTTTGGTGTTGAAGCGCTTGATGGCTTTGGCACATTTAACCGCATTGAGATCTCCGCGGCGGGGGCATTGCTTGATTATGTGACCCGTACGCAAAAAGGCAATTTACCCTATATTATGCCGCCCGTTGAAATATCATCCAAAGATGTGATGGAAATTGACGGCGCAACACGTCAGAATTTAGAACTGCTTAAAACCATGCGCGGCACGCGTAAGGGCGCGCTGATCAGTATTATCGATTACACAAAAAGCTCTATGGGTGGACGCCTCTTACAGCGCCGCCTTTCCGCGCCTCTATGCGATAAAGACGCTATTGAACAGCGCCTTGATGAAGTCAGTATCTTTATCAACACGCCACGCCTGCTTGATGACGTCGAGCTCATCATGAAAGCCGTACCTGATATTGAACGCGCTTTATCGCGCATCACCATTGGCCGCGGCGGCCCGAAAGATTTAATAACCATACGCGATGGCCTTGATAAAGCCGAAGAGTTACGCAGTAAAATATTTGAAACTCAAAGCCTTGAAGCTGTTTACGTGGGATCAACATTAACAAACACATGCAACCAATTAAAAACGCGCCTAAAATCAGCCATGCTCGATAATGTGCCTTTATTTGCACGGGATGGCGGCTTTATCCAAGACGGCTATTCCCCGAAAATAGATCAGCTGCGCGCTTTAAAGAAAGACAGCAAAAAGCTGATTGCAGGCTTACAGGCCAGTTACGCAGATAAGACAGGCGTAAACACATTAAAAATAAACTATAACAATGTGTTAGGCTATTTCATTGAAGTCCCGCCCAAGCGCGCTAACGCGCTCATGCCAAGCAATGACGAAGTAAACGGCACTGAGGGCGCTAATACACTGAGCTTTATTCATCGCCAAACATTAGCCAGCGCTGTGCGCTTTACTACTGTCGAGCTCTCTGAGCTTGAACGCGATATATCAAGCGCCAGTGAGAAATTACAAGCGCTTGAAATAGAGCTTTTTAATCAACTTATTGAAGATATAAGCGATAACGCCGCCAATATTCGGGTCATTGCCAATGCTTTGGCAACATGTGATGTCGCCTCAGCCGCTGCGCGCCTCGCGCTTGATAAAAACTACGCTCGCCCAACCATCACCGAAGATCGCAGCTTTATTTTAAAAGGCGCGCGCCACCCTGTTGTTGAGGACGCCCTCAAGAAGAATGAAGGCAAAGACTTCATCCCCAATGATTGCGACCTTAACCAAGACAGCACTTTATGGCTGCTGACTGGCCCTAACATGGCTGGTAAATCGACATTCTTACGCCAAAATGCTGTAATTGCGATCATGGCACAAGCTGGTTTATTTGTTCCGGTTAAATCGGCGATAATCGGCCTTGTTGATAAGGTCTTTAGCCGCGTTGGCGCGGCTGATGATCTTGCGCGCGGCCGATCTACCTTTATGGTTGAAATGGTTGAAACCGCCGCTATCCTTAATCAAGCTACTGACCGATCGCTTGTTATTCTTGATGAGATTGGCCGTGGCACGGCGACATTTGATGGCCTGTCTATCGCTTGGGCCTGCGTTGAATATCTGCATGAACACAATAAATGCCGCGCCTTTTTTGCCACCCATTACCATGAGCTAACCCATTTACAGGCCTCCCTGCCTTATATGCGCTGCTATTCAATGGCCGTGAAGGAATGGAAAGGTGACATTGTGTTTATGCATGAAGTCGTGCAAGGCGCCGCTGATCGATCTTACGGTATCCATGTCGCGAAAATCGCTGGCTTGCCCAAAGGCGTTATTGCGCGCGCCAAAGATGTGCTGTCTAAATTAGAACAAAGCGACCAAAGTGGCTCACTCGCCGCGCTGACCAATGACTTACCGCTATTTATCGCGCAGCCCACAGGCAAAAGCGAGGCCAAGAATGCGACGCATGAATATACCGACCTTATTGATGAGTTGCGTAATGTTGACCCTGATACGCTAACGCCACGAGAAGCGCTCGACGCACTGTATCAGCTTAAATCACAGCTAAAAAATTAAAGCGCATTTAGGCCGTAAAAAATTCGTTCAAATCTACCGCAGCGCGTCATGACCAGCCTAAAATCTCATGCTATTATCCGCGCATGATAAATTATGATTTAAAAAATGCGTTAAACGCCATTGGCAATACCCCGCTTCTTGATTTAGAAGATGGCATCTTTGCAAAAGCTGAATTTTTAAACCCAAGCGGCTCCGTTAAAGACCGCATGGCTCTCTATATAATCGAAAAAGCTGAACAAGACGGCCTGCTTAAGCCCGGTGATACGATTGTTGAATCGACCAGCGGCAATACAGGCAATGCTTTGTCGATGATTGCGGCCGCCAAAGGCTACAAGATGATTGTGTTGATGCCCAATGGTTACACGCATGAGCGCAGTAATATATCCAAGCTTTATGGCGCGGATTTACGCCTTGTTGGTGATTTCCATGTGAACCAAGCGCGCGCTGACGCCATTGAAATGGGGCAAAAAGACGGTTTTTTCTGCCCACAGCAATTTGACAATGAATTAAATGTTGAAGAAAACAAAAACTGGCTGGGTAAAGAAATTATCGCACAACTAGACGAACAAGGCATAAAAATTGATGCCATCGTTCAGGGCGTTGGCACAGGCGGCACATTAATTGGTAACGCCATGGCGCTTAAAGAATGGCACAATCCAGACTTAAAAGTCTTTGCGATGGAGCCGAGTGAATCGCGCACGATTGAATGCTGTATGACCGCTTGCCACAATATTGAAGGCATCTCAGACGGGTTTATTCCAACAATTTATGAACGCCACGGCGATATAGTGGACGAGCTTATCAATATTGATAGTGAGGAAGCGATAAGAACAGCGATGGATTTTGCCTCACAGCGCGGCCTGATGGTTGGCCCAAGCTCTGGCGCTAATTACCTTGCAGCCTTAGAAATCAAACGCCGTCACCCTGAGGTTAAAACCGTGCTGACTTTCTTATGTGATAAGGGGGAGAAATATTTGTCTCTCTTCGCAAAGAAAAAAGATGAAGGCGCTTAAACCACAAGGTCTTTCATGGCCGCAGCGACTTTCTCTTTCATCCCAGCACTAAGCGTATCATTTTCAAGCAGAGAGAAAACGGTTTCGATATTCTTCTTACGGTCTATGGGAACAGTCTCGTCTTTGAGCAAATCTTGGCTACCGAAGAACATTTTATTAATGTCTTCTTCACTCTCAGGCAGCGCTTTGCGTGCTACTTCTAATATTTTTGGATCAATTGTTTTGCGCGTGCGCCGAACAATTGCCATCGCAGCAGCCCTTACGGCTGCCGTTTGTGTTTTTGTTTTTTGTGGTTCTGGCGCTTTATCACTCTTATTCTCTGAGTTTTTATCGCCTGGATTATATACACGTCTTGCCATTGCGCCCTAACTTCTTTAAATCTACTATATATATCCTGCAGCAAAGAGCTGAACAAAATATTAACACATAGGGTCAAACCTCGTTTTATGTATCATTTATACCGCATTGCTACATATCTTAGCGCCGATTGGCTGTTAAAGAACCGCCTTGCTAAGGGTAAAGAAGATGCCGGGCGCATTGCTGAGCGTCGCGGCGAAGCCAGCATTAAACGCCCTGAAGGTAACTTAATATGGATGCATGGCGCAAGCGTCGGTGAGGTCGTCTCCCTATTGACCCTTATCACCAAATTACGCGCCCATGACCCAAGCCTCAATGTCTTGTTAACATCAGGCACATTAACATCAGCCGCACTTATTAAGCAGCGCGGGCTTGATGGTGTTATTCACCAATATATCCCCCTTGATCACCCAAGTTGGGTTGCGCGCTTTCTCAATCACTGGGCGCCCAATGCCGCCATTATAGCCGAATCTGAAATATGGCCCAATTTAATGATGGAAATTGGCCAACGCAAAATAGCGGCATTATTAATAAATGCACGCCTATCTGAAAAATCATATAAAGGCTGGCGTAAATTACGCGGCATAATTTCAAAGCTCTTAAGCAGCTTTGACGTTATTCTGACCCAAACACCGGCCGATAAATTACGGTTTGAAGATTTAGGTCATAAAAATGTCGTAGCCTGCGGCAATATTAAATATAGCGCCGCACCTTTGCGTGTGAGTGCAGCCTCCTTAAGCAGCCTCAGCCATAAATTTAAAAATCGTCGCTTATGGGTTTATGCAAGCAGCCATGAAGGCGAAGAGCTTTTGGCGTGCTCCATCCATCAAAAGCTCAAAGCGCATATACCAGAGCTGCTCACGATTATCGTGCCGCGCCACCCTGAGCGCCGCGCTGATATTGCCAAAAGCTGCGACAGTGAAGAGTATAATCTTATTCTACGCTCCGCTATGTCTGCGCCCCCTGCTGATCTTGATATATATGTCGTTGATACGTTAGGCGAGCTTGGGCTATTTTATCATATGGCTGAAATTACGGTGATTGGTCGCACATTCAGCGCAGATGGCGGCGGCGGTCATAATCCTATCGAGGCCGCTCAATTAAACTGTGCGATACTACACGGCCCGTTATACCAGAATTTACAAGAAATCTTTGACGAGATGCATACGCATAATGCCGCGTTAATGGCTGAAACCGCTGAAGCGCTTTATAATAAGCTGCTTATGCTGTTTAATGATGATCCACAGCGTGAATCTTTGCAGAAAAATGCGCTGGCCTATACGCAATCCAAAGACCACATACTCGATCAAGCTTTTGCGCATATCATAAAAATATTACCCGCCCCTGTATCTGTCGATGACGGCAGCTCTGCCTCAGCGCAAGATAAGGCTTAATCATATGAGCTTTAAAACCCCGACATTTTGGTATCAAAAAAACAGCTGGCAATCACAATGGCTTGCGCCCTTTTCTGCGCTTTATGGCGCGGTGAGCGCGCAGCGTATGAAAAAGCGCCCCCGTTATGTCTCTAAGGCTAAAGTTATCTGTATTGGTAATTTAACAGCAGGCGGCAGCGGCAAAACCCCTGTTGCTCTCGCGTTAAAACAGCTTTTAAGCGCCCAATCGCCTATCTACCTATCGCGCGGTTATGGCGGATCATTAAAAGGCCCGACATTAGTCAGCATTGATCATCGTGCCGATCAAGTTGGTGATGAACCCATGTTACTCGCCCGCGCCGCACCGACAATCGTTTCTAAAGACCGCATTAAAGGCGCAAAACTCGCTGAAGATCATCACGCCGCCTTAATTATCATGGATGATGGCTTTCAAAACCCAAGCCTGTTTAAAGATATACGTATCTGCGTTATTGATGGCGGCAGCGCTTTTGGTAATATGAAATGCATTCCCGCAGGCCCTTTACGTCAGCCCCTCGCCCTTGGCCTTGTTCATGCGGATATTTTTGTGACTATAGGCACGCTAAGCGATGACGTAAAAAGACTACTGCCCAAAGCAACCCCTGTTTTTGAAGCGACAATAGAAGCCGATATTTCAGCGCTTCCTGAAGATTATAAAGACCAAAAATATGTTGCTTTTAGCGGCATTGCACATCCCACAAAATTCGAAAACACCCTCAAAGACATTGGCGCGCAGCTTATAAAATCCAGCCATTTCGCTGATCATCATGCCTATAGCGTCAAAGAGCTCCGCATTTTAATGGATTATGCGCTAAGCGCTTCATGCCGTTTAATCACCACCGAAAAAGATATCGTCAAGATTCCTGACGGCCCGTGGATGACGCATATTGACGTTTTACCAATTAGACTTAAGTTTAAAGCTGAGAGTAAATTAAAAATCTTATTAGAGCGCGCGCTTGCAGGACCATTATGAAATTGATTAAACACGCCATTGAAGCCTTTTTGTTGAGCATTCTTATTCTCAGCCTAAAACTTATGCCACCAATGATGGCCAGTAATCTATGTGGTGCGCTTGGTCGGAAAATTGGACCAAAAACAGGTGCATCACGCAATTCATCAAAAAACATTCGCCGCGCTTATCCCAAAGCCAGCGATACTGATATTGAAAAGATCAATACAGATATGTGGGAAAACCTAGGCCGCGTTATAGGTGAATACCCGCATTTACGCTGCCTTACGAGCGTATATTGCGAAGTTGAAAATATTGAAATTTTGCAGGATATAGCCAAAAATCAAACCCCATGTATATTTATTGGTATGCACCAAGCCAATTGGGAAGTCGCCGCGATGAGATTACGTGAGCAGCCGGGCTTAAATGTCGGCAGTGTTTATCGCGCCCCAAATAACAAATGGTCTGCTGCTATATTGCAAAGCCTGCGGGATTACAAAAAAGGCGAGAAGTATTTTGCCAAGTCCAAACAAGGCGTACGCGAAATGATTGGTCATTTGAAAAATAACGGCCAAGTCGGCATTTTAGTCGATCAAAAATATAATGAAGGTATAGAGGCTGATTTCTTTGGCCACCCTGCTATGACAAGCACCGCTTATATTGAATTGGCCAAAAAATTCAAATGCCCGCTCATTCCCGTAGAAATGCAGCGCATTAATAAATGTTATTTTAAAATGACCATTCATCCCGCGCTTAAACTCAATTTAGATGATCCTGCGCAAGCTGTGGCGGATACCCATAAAATGATTGAGGGATGGATAACCAAGCGTCCCGCCGAGTGGCTTTGGGTTCATAAACGCTGGAAAGCATCCAAACAAACAGAGCATTAAGTCTTTCTACTCATAAAAAAAATGCGCTTAAAATCTAAGCGCATTTTTTATAATTTATAAACTATGATTATGACTTAAGCTTAAGCTTCAGATTCACAAAACGCCTTATAGGCCGCTTCATCCATAACATCGTCAAGGTCATCAACATCACTCAGCTTGATTTTAGCAATCCAGCCAGTATCGATGTCTTCTTTAACCTGCTCAGGGTTGTCGGTTAGTGCATCATTCACGGCAATGACTTCGCCGCCAACAGGCGTATAGACTTCTGCCGCCGCTTTGACAGATTCAATCACGGCGAAATCAGCGCCTTTATCATAGCTTGTGCCAACTTCTGGTAATTCAATAAAAACTAAATCGCCAAGCGCGTCACCTGCATGAGTGGTAATCCCCACCCACACGACATCGCCGTCAATGAGAATATGTTCATGGTCTTTTGTGTATTTTAGCTCACTCATTTTATGCGGCCTTTCCTGAATTAGCGCTTTGCGCTTTGTTACTCTTCGTACTTGCTTTAACAAATGGTAATGGCGTAATCGCAGCTTTTAACTTCCGGCCCCTTACCTCTAAAAACAAGATCGTCTCTGGGGCACTATATTCAGATAAAACATAGCCCATTGCAATGGCTTTATTTAATGTGGGGCTATGCCCCCCACTCGTCACAATGCCAACCTCTTCACCATCCGCATTAAGAATTTTAACGCCCTCACGCGCAATGCCTTTGTCTATAAGGGCAAGGCCAACACGCTTACGCGCCGCGCCATTTTCACGATGCGCTGCGATAATCGCGCCGCCTATAAAGTCACTATCTTTCTTGCGCACGACCCATGACAAATCAGCCTCAATAGGTGAAGTCATCGCGTCAATGTCATGTCCATATAAGGGATAGCCCATTTCAAGGCGCAAGGAATCGCGCGCGGCAAGGCCGCAAGGCAAGGCGCCACCTTGATCAATCAGCGCATTCCACAGCCCTAAGGCGTCTTGATTAGTCACGCTTACTTCAAAGCCATCTTCCCCTGTATAACCAAGGCGTGAGACCCAAACATCGCCATATTTCGCCATACGCATATAGCCCAGTTGTGATAAATCTTCCCCTATGCATAATGACAAGGCTTTCTCAGCTTCAGGGCCTTGTACTGCGATCAATGCGCGGTCTTCAAAAATTTCTAATGTAATATCCGCGGGCAAATTGGATCGTATCCATGCAATATCCTTATCTTTACAGCCCGCATTAATTACGGCAAAAAAGACATCTTCATTTAAGCGCGTTACTATCAAATCATCAATCATGCCGCCATCTTCATTGGTCATCATTGTGTATTTAGCCATGCCATCTTTGGCGGCGCTAAATGCCGAAGGGGTAATACTTTCAAAAAAAGCCGCAACCCCCTCGCCGCTTAATTGTATTTGCCCCATATGAGACACATCAAATAAACCAAGCTTATCACGCACAGCATTATGTTCAGCCATAACGCCTGCTTCATAATAAAACGGCATATCATAGCCTGCAAACTCACCCATTTTTTTTGCATGAGCGGCGTGATAGCTATGTAAAGCGGTTTGCTTATCCATCGTATTCTTCCCCTAACTTGCTTATTATTTACGCTTATAATTTTCTGGGCTGGCTGTTACGGCCAACGCTTCTGAGGCGACGAGCGCGTGAAAGTTCATTTTCAATGCCTTCTAAGCCAGCCATTTCTTCATCGATATTACCGCCTTGGAAAATGCTCATATCGGGTACAATCCCCAAACGTTGAGCGACTTCTTGATAACCTTCAATCAAGACGGAATCTTTAACGTCAATGCGGTCACGCCCTAAACGGTCATCGCTATTAATATCCCAAATACGGCAATTATCTGGTGAAATTTCATCGGCCAAAAGCAAATAGACTTCGCCATATTCGCCATAGATACGGCCAAAAGAGATATTGAAATCAACAAGGCGTAAATTAACGCCAGAGAACATACCATTAAGGAAGTCATTCACCCGCATCGACATGTAGATAATGTCTTCTAATTCAAATGGATCAACAATGCCGCGCTCTATTGCATGATAGTCATTAATAAAACTGCGCGTGCCATTTTCATGCTTAGCGTAAAGTTCAAAAATAGGCTGATTTAGCGCTGTGCCTTCTTTTACATCAAGGCGCTCACATAAATTACCCGCAGCGGCGTTACGGACCATGACATCAATGCCAATCATATCCACACGGCGAACCAATTGTTCACGCATGTTAATTTGCTTAACAAAATGGGTTGGTACGCCAACAGCCTCAATACGGGTCATTATATGCGCTGATATACGGTTCGCTAA
The DNA here is from genome assembly GCA_963977125.1 of uncultured Micavibrio sp. GTDB lineage: Bacteria > Pseudomonadota > Alphaproteobacteria > Micavibrionales > Micavibrionaceae > UBA2705. Next base: position 549,168 of record CAXBNJ010000001.1, on the reverse strand, counting down.
GACGCCCTTACCTGCAACGCTATGAACTGCGCCACCTGGACTGCGCACAACATCATCTTTAAAATGGACAATTGCGCTATTTGCATCGTCGCCCTCGTAAAGTGTTTTGGTTAAACCGTCACTTATTAAAACTCTGCGTGCCATAATTTTATTCTCATTTTCAAATTTTGTACTATTATCTATACATATAAACATGTATTCATATTAATGGAAATAATACACCGCTATAAACAGCGAAACCATGAACATTTAACTACAGTTTTAACAATAATATAAGTCGAAAGGACCTCTATAATGAGCAGTATGGAAGATCGCCAGAAAACGTTTGAGAACAAGTTTGCACATGACGAAGAAATCAACTTCAAAATAGAAGCACGCACATGCAAGCTTTTCGGCCTATGGATCGGTGAGCAAATCGGTTTAGATGCTGATATGTCGCTAAGCTACGCGGGCGATGTCATTGCCGCTAACCTTGAAGAAGCCGGTTACGACGATGTTATCCGTAAAGTGCGCCCTGACATTGAAGCCAAAGGCCTTGAGCTTACAGACCATGTTTTAAATGAAAAATTAACAGAATTTGAAGCTATAGCGCGCTTACAGGTTATGAATGAAGTTATGCCTGACTAGAAACGGCTGATTAACAGCACATAGTGTTTCAAGCACAGATACATTAAGAAGCCCTCACATGTTTAACGCATATGGGGGCTTTTTATTAAGGTGTTTATGTGGATAAAAAGATCAAGCGCCATATGATTTATGTATCTATGGCTAAATATTGCTTAACTTTGTTACATATTAAAATATATTATAAATAATTCACGCGCATAATTTTAGGAAATTTAAAATGTCTGGCATAAGCTTAGAACGACTCTGCGAACTCTCTCTCACATTCAGAGAAGCCCTTGATAAGCAGCTCGATGCGAGCTCTGAGAACAAAAACAATGCGCTTAACTCTTTAACAACCCGTGAGCTTGCACAAATACAAGACAAAGAAATGCGCTATGCTGCAGAGACTTTTAATACCGTGGCTACAGGCACAACCGATGAGTTTTTCAAGCTTGAGCTTGAAGTCTGTGACCTGACAGTCCTGTTTGCACAAAGAGTTCTCGATATAGGCACTCTCAGCGTTAGCGTTCCCGATGAGCTTCTTACGCCTCATGCCATTAACGCTTTAAAAGAACATGGCGCACATAACTTGGCCGCCATTTGTGAACACAAACTATCCCTTTAAATAGGGAAACGGCGCCAATGGGGCGCCAATGGGATGTAAGAATGTAAGACTCTAAAAGCCTTACTACCCCCCCCTTTTTTTTGCCTGCCTATACTCCAAAAAAACGACGAAGATCTGAGCCATGAAGCGCCTAAATCTACCTAAATAACCTTTAATCACGTTTGATAATCTTGTATAGATCACCCGCGACAACGTTGTTTTGCTGTGCTGGCAAACCATTGAGAACGCGGAAATACGCGCTGCTATATTCGTTAAACACACTGGTCTGCAATTGAGATAAGACATCAACACTATCACCCTGACGCGCCAAGGTCAGCGCAATCATATCACCACCCCCTACAGAGTTTTTATCTATACGTTTAAAGCTATAAGTCATTTTCTTATAGGCCTCATTATCCGCTGCACTTAAGCCAGCCGGCAGCGCAATTTGGAAACGAATGAATTTTTTAGGCGCCCATGCAATCGCCACCAAGCGGATTTGCGCCGCATTGCCATTTATATGCCCTGGGAACACTGCTGTTGCTGCGTCTAGGCCGTTAATTTTAATCGCTTCAACGCCTTGTAATGGTTCTTTTTTCATCCATTCATATTCAATATAGGCCGTCGGGCTAAGCTCTTGGCGTGCTGTCCCCATATCAAAAACAGCAACGCCTTTATGGGCTTGATCATTGGCGGTAATTAAAACCTCGCTTGGGCGATTAACCATTTTGGCGAAATCAGGTACAGTAAATTTAAAGCCCATTTCAGGGTGCACAAAATCGTGGTTACGAACAAAGCCTTGCGCTTTTGAACTGCCCCATGCCACGCCATTAATCATTTTCAAATAGCTTTTCTTATGCATATTTTTTGCATTCGCTGGATAACGCCCAGATTCTTTTACTGTGTTTACAATACGTTTTTCCGTTAATGGATGCGTCGATAAATACTCAACGCGCGGCCCTGTATCATCCCCATTTACTTGTGCTTCAAGCTTTGAAAACGCCCCAAGACTTGTTAAAAATCCAGTCATTGCGGTCACATCATAACCCGCGCGGTGCAGATAGCGTACGCCAAGCATATCAGCTTCATTTTCTTGACTGCGTGAGTAACTATTTAAATATAGCCCTGCGCCATAATTGGCAGCATCACTAACGTTTTTATCATTCACAGCCGCACCCAAAATAGCCGCGCCCAAAGAGGTCACAACCGTATGCGAATAACGCTCTGCGCTGTGACGCCCCGTTATATGGCCTATTTCGTGACCAATGACAGCAGCGAGTTCGGCTTCATTATTCGCCAAAGCGAGAATCCCACGCGTAATGTAAATATAACCACCCGGAATCGCAAAAGCATTGGCTTCAGGTGAATCGAGTAAAAAGAACTTATACTCAACATCATTGCGTTCAGTATTTTTCGCGAGCGCTTGGCCAATACGGCTTACATAATCCGTTAATTCCTTATTCTTATAAATACCGCCAAATTGTTTTAACGCTTTTTCGTGCTCTTGCGCACCAATCTGCTTTTCTTTTTCTGGAGACATTAAACTTGTGAATTGACGCTCACCCGTAGCGGGATTAGTTGAACAGGCGCTTAAAATCATGCTAAAGCTTAACAGCACCAATGGACTGATTACTCTCAAGGAAGATTTAATTGAAATGCCGCGCATAGTATTGTTCCTTATTTTTATTTTGTTCTTCGCACTGGGGCTAACTCAGACCCTATTTGTAAATGATATAGGCCGCTTGTCATTAAAAAAGAATCTTTATGCACAAGGCCTCCATCATTACAACGTTGATAAAACCGAGGATGATACAGCCTTTAAAGCTGCGCCCAGTAAAATATCAGACATCAATAGCGCACTAGAAAGCGGCCTTCACCTTGACCCTAAAACCGATTTAGCCAATCTAAAACTTATCAAGACTGTTGAGTTTAAAACCATTATTAATTCCCAAACTGTTTTGACCAGTGAAGGTGAAATTGTTTATTTGGAAGCATTATATATTCCTAAAGATAATGAGAACGACCTCACAACCAAAGCCTTTCTGGAAGAGAACTTTTTAAACCAGCCTATTAATCTATATAGTTGCAAAGATAATAAATGCAAAGATAAAGACCGCTATGGTCACACTCGCGCCCATGCGTTTACAAAAGCGGATAATTTATGGGTTCAAGGTGCGCTGCTCGCCAGTGGCTATGCGCAGATCCGCACCCGCAATGATTGGCCTTACTTGATTGATCAAATGCGCAAAATTGAAACATTCGCCCGAACCGAGGGTATAGGCCTCTGGCAAGATGAAAACTTCACACCAAAAGACGCTTTAAACATTGCCGAATCGTTACGCGGCTTCTTCATTGTTGAAGGCGTGGTGCGTAGCGTTGCGATGAATAACAATAAAATCTATCTTAATTTCGGGCAAGATTGGCGTAAAGACTTTACCGTGATTATTCCGTCCAATTTACGACGCTTGTTTTCAAAACAAAATATCGACATCATGGATTCTGGCGGTAAAACCCTGCGGGTTCGCGGCTGGATTGATGGTTATAATGGGCCATTCATAGATGTTGACCACCCAGAGCAAATTGAATGGCTAGAGCCTAGCCTACAAACACCGACACATAAAACACCTACGCCAGAAGTTCCTACACCATAAGGGTGTATATAGCTTAAAAATTATAGCTTCCTCTCAAAGCGAATAATGATACACTATGTGCATGGCTGAATTACTTGAACTTTATCCATCGATTGATCCCTATGCCTCAGGCTTTTTAGAGGTAAGTGAATTGCATAGCCTCTATTGGGAGCAATGCGGTAACCCAAACGGCGTTCCAGTCATTATTTTACATGGCGGCCCTGGCGAAGGTTGCGCGCCAACCCATCGCCGCTTTTTTGACCCAGATATTTTCCGCATTATTTTATTCGATCAACGCGGCTGTGGACGTTCTTCCCCGCATGGTGAGTTGAAAGAGAATACCCCTGATGCGCTCGTCCAAGACATTGAAAAACTGCGTCAGCATTTAGCTATTGATACATGGCATGTCTTTGGTGGGTCTTGGGGCAGCACTCTTGCCCTTCTCTATGCTATTGAACATTCTCATCGCGTTGACAGCATGATTCTGCGCGGCATATTTTTATTACAGCCAAGCGAGATTGACTGGTTTCTTAACGGTAGCAAAAGCTTAGCGCCCAAAGCTTGGCAGCGCTTTGTTAATTATATTCCTAAAAATAAGCGCTCCAATCTACTCAAAGCCTATTACAAGCGCCTAACGCAAGGCGACCTGCCCAGTCAGCAAGAAGCCGCTATTGAGTGGTTCACTTATGAGAGTCACTGCGCGACGATTATCCCCACACATATGCCTGAGCTAAGTAAAGAGCTTCGCGCACAAGCCTTGGCCTTGGCGCGCATAGAAGCACATTATTTTATGAAACACAGCTTAACAGGCAAGCGTTCAATCCTCCGCCGTTTAAAGGCTGTCAAAGAAATCCCACTAACGGTTGTGCAAGGCCGCTACGACATTATTTGCCCACCAATTAGCGCAGAATCACTTATTGATATTTGCCCCAATGCTGCGTATTATTTGGTCGATTGCGCGGGGCACTCGATGATGGACCCTGCGATACGCACACGCCTATTAATGGTCACCTATGAATTAGCTGAACATTACAAAGAAAAACAACGCATAGCGGCCAGCAATACAGCCCCGATAGAAGACAATAATCACAGCTTAGAAAGACCTCAATAATGGCTTATCAAACACTTACAGATTTTGATTTTAATGGAAAAATTGTTTTATTACGTGCTGATTTAAACGTCCCTGTTTTAAATGATGCCGTCAGTGATTTCACGCGTATAGATCGTTTAAAGCCGACTATTGATTATTTACGTGCTCAAAATGCAAAAATTGTTGTTTTGTCACATTTTGGCCGCCCTAAAGGTCAAGTTAATGCTGAATACTCACTGGCTTTTCTGCCTGATGTTTTAAATCAACGTTGGGGCTGTGCTGTTGGATTTGCCGCGGAGTGTATTGGCGATACGGCCAAAACCGCAATAAACGCGATGGGCAATGGCGATATTATATTACTTGAGAACTTACGCTTCCATGCGGGCGAAGAAGCCAACGACACCGAATTTTCTGCCGCCCTCGCGCAGCTTGGCGATATTTACATTAATGATGCTTTTTCAGCGGCGCATCGCGCTCACGCGTCTATTGCGGGCATCACCACCCTTTTACCCTCAGGCGCAGGCTTGCTTGTCCAAGAAGAACTTGGCGCCCTAGAAACGATCTTAAAATCACCCGAAAAACCCGTCGCTGCCGTGGTTGGCGGCGCGAAAGTCTCAACGAAACTGAGCTTATTAAAAAGCCTCGTAACGCAAGTTGACTATCTTATTCTTGGTGGCGGCATGGCGAATACTTTTTTATTAGCGCGCGGCATTGAGATTGGGAAATCCTTGGCTGAACCAGGCATGATTGCCCAAGCCCTAAGCATTATGGATGTGGCCGATGAACATGAATGTCAAATCATATTGCCCATTGATGTAAATTGCGCCACGGCATTTTCAGCCGATGCACCACGCGCCATTCACACGACAAGTACCATTCCAGAAGACCTTATGGTGCTTGACATTGGCCCTGAAAGCATAGACAACGTCAAAGAAATTATGTTGGGTTGTAAAACAGTTATTTGGAATGGCCCTATGGGCGCTTTTGAAATTAAACCTTTTGATATAGGCACGAATGAGCTCGCTAAAGTCGTCGCTCAGCTTACTCGAAAAGGCCAAATCAAATCCGTTGCTGGTGGCGGCGATACTGTGGCTGCATTAGACGGCACAGATAGCTCCAAAGACTTTACTTATATTTCAACGGCTGGCGGCGCATTCCTAGAATGGCTTGAAGGCAAAACATTGCCCGGCATAGCCGCGCTTCAAAATAACGCAAAGGCCGCTTAAAATATGTCACGTTTATGTATTGCAAAAATCCTCAATGCCCATGGCATTCGAGGCCTTGTTAAAGTTCGTATCTATGCTGATGACATTAGCTTAGTTAAAGGCCCTGATGCTGTGCTTTACCGCGACGCAGAAGGCTCTGAGCAAATAAAAATCACACTTAAAAATGCTATTAAGGGTGATTACCTTGCCTCGGTTGAAGGCGTTGATGATCGCAACGCTGCCGAAGAATTACGTCATTTAGAAATTTTCATGGATGAAGAAAAGCTGCCGACACTTGATGATGATGAAATTTATCATCGCGACCTTGTTGGCTTAAGCGTTATTGATGGTGAGAAAAATAAACTCGGTACAGTTAAGCTCATGCAAAATTTTGGCGCAGGTGATTTGCTTGAAATAGCCCCCCTTTCGGGTAATAGCTTTTATTTGCCTTTTAACAAAGACTATATTGTGAATATTGACCTTGAAGAACAACACGTCATTGTTCAAAATTTTGAAGACTACCTAGATTAGGAGGCCCCTGTTAATGGCTTGGCATGTCAATATAATAAGCTTATTCCCTGAAATGTTCCCCGCTATGCTTGGGCAATCATTAGCGGGTAAAGCACTTGAGCGCGGTGATTGGTCTTATACGCTAATTAACCCACGCGATTTTGCCGAAGACAAACATAAATCAGTGGATGACACACCTTTTGGCGGCGGCGCAGGCATGGTCATGCGCGCGGATATACTTGAAAAAGCCCTGCTGAGCTTAGAAAACCCGGGCCGCAAAATATATCTTAGCCCACGCGGCCAAGTGCTTAACCAAAAGCTCACTCAAGATTTAGCCCTGCGTGAGGAGCCCATCACCTTACTTTGCGGTCGCTACGAGGGAGTCGATCAACGTTTTTTAGATGCACATGGCTTTGAAGAAATTTCCATTGGAGATTACGTGTTATCCGGCGGTGAACCTGCCGCTCAAATCCTCATGGATGCCTGCATACGCTTACTGCCCGGCGTAATGGGTAATACAGAGACCGCAGGCGAAGAGAGCCATAGCAACGGCTTGCTTGAATACCCACATTACACGCGCCCTGCCGAATGGACCGATTGCTTTAATCAATCCCATATAGTACCCGACATATTACGCTCTGGTAATCACGCCCATATAAAAGCATGGCGCGAAGTTCAAGCAGAAGAACTCACAAAAGCGCGCCGTCCCGACTTATGGAATAGCTATAAAAAAGCAACTTAAAATTAAGTTTTCGTGCATATACTTAACTTAATACAGACCATAAGCATAGCGTTCTATGGTTACTAATTTTGAAATTGGAACTTGAATGGAATATACGACTTTAGCTGATGGCTGGAAAACGCCCAAGCCTACAACGGATGAACCAGAGCGCCTCAAGGCGCTGGATAAGCTCGATATTTTAGATAGCGATGCCGAAGAAGTTTTTGACAATGTCACGAAAACCATTGCCAAAACATTCAATCTGCCAATAGCGCTCGTGTCTTTAATTGATAAAGATAGACAATGGTTTAAATCATGTTACGGCTTAAATGCAAAGCAAACCGATCGCAGCATGTCTTTTTGTGCCCACGCTGTGGCCTCATCCGAATTCCTCCTTGTACCGGATGCACTGAGTGATGATCGCTTTAGAAGCAATCCGCTTGTTTCCGAAACGCCGAATATTCGCTTTTATGCTGGCGCGCCGCTCAAGAACAAAGACGGCTATATACTCGGCTCGCTCTGTGTCATCGACACAAAGCCCCGTCACGACATTACAGATGATCAAATCCTGATGTTAACAACAATGGCCGAGCTTGTGGTGAGCCAGCTAGAGCTTCGAGTAAGTAACAAACGCATTAAACGCGTATTACGAACACAATCTGAATTTTTTGCAGGCATGAGCCATGAAATAAGAACGCCAATGAACGGTATTCTTGGCGCGGCAGCACTGTTAAAACAAACAGAGCTCGATGACAAGCAAGGCAAATATATTGATACGATTTTGGGCTCTGGGCGCACTCTTCTTGAAATCATAGACGACATACTCGATTACGCCAAAATGGAAAGTGGGAATGTTGCAGTCAACATAGCAGCCTGCAATATTAAAGAGCTGGTAAAAGAACAAGCCCTACTACTCGAAACTTTGTCACATAAAAAGTCTATAAAATGCACTCTGGATTATGATGATGATATTCCTGAGTACATAAATACTGATGAAACGAAAATACGCCAACTGCTTTTGAATTTTTCTAGTAACGCTATAAAGTTCACAAACCCAGACGGTGCAATAGATATAAAAGTAAAGATTAAAGACGATAATACATTGTACTTTCATGTAAAGGACACGGGCATTGGCATTGCTAAAAATGACCTAGCAGGCGTTTTTGTCGCTTATGAACAAGTATTAGAGAAAAGAAAACAAGTTAAGCACGCAGGCACAGGACTTGGCCTCGCTATTTGTAGTTACATTATTAAATATATGAAGGGTACAATTGGCGTTGATAGCGTTGAAGGCGAAGGCTCGACATTTTGGTTCACTTTGCCTCTGGTCGAAAGCAGCGCTAAAGACATTGATCTCTACCTTGAAGAAGAAGATGCGATTAAAGTTCTTAGCTCCAAGAAAATTAATGCCCGCATATTATTGGTCGAAGACGTTGTCACCAACCAATTCATCATTTCCGAGATGCTTGAAAGCATTGGCTGTAGCGTTGAACTGGCTGAAGATGGCGCCATCGCCGTTGAAAAGATCAAAGCCAATGCATATGATGCCGTGTTTATGGACTGCCAAATGCCTATAATGGATGGCTATGAGGCCACGAGAGCTATTCGACGTTTAAATATAAAGCAGCCCCGCATCATTGCCCTAACGGCAAACGCTTATGAAGCCGATCAAGACAGGTGCATTGCTGCCGGTATGGATGATTTTGTAACAAAACCCGTTGTTATGAACACACTAATTAAAGCTTTATTATAAATTTCTTATAAAAGCGTGGAAAAAATACATATTAAATGCTAGTTTAAGCTTGCATAATCCCCGTATATTCGGTAAGAATGCTCCGGTAAAACTCGAAAAAATATAAAAAAGCCGCATGGTGCTTAATTTTTGTACTATTACGGGCTTTGAATAAGAGTCACATTAAAAGGAAACGACATGACAAATCTAGTAGATCGCATTAATGCGAAAGAAGCAGCTAAACTCAGCGAAGGCAAAGAACAAGTTAAGTTCGGCCCTGGCGACACATTAAAAGTACACGTTAAAATCACTGAAGGCACACGCGAGCGTGTTCAGGTCTTCGAAGGTCTATGTATTGCTAAAAAAGGCAGCGGCGTTGAAGGCAGCTTCACTGTTCGTAAAATCAGCCAAGGTGAAGGCGTTGAACGTGTATTTCCACTGTTAAGCCCACGCATTGAAAAAATTGAATTAATTCGCCGCGGTTCAGTCCGTCGCGCAAAACTATATTACTTACGCGAACTTCGCGGTAAAGCGGCCCGTATTTCTGAAAGAACATCAGGCCATGACATCGAAAAACGCCTAAGCAAAAAAGAAAGAAATGCAGCAAAATAAAGCTTGCATTTACGCAGTGTTCTCAGTATAAACACTGCATAACATCCATTAAAATGGGTGGGTCTGTAAAAAGACCCGCCTTTTTTATTACTTAAATTTAGGCTACAGATAGATATATGAAGTTAACACCACAAGAAAAAAAGATCGTTGATCTCGTCACGCCTCTCGTTGAAGAACAAGGCCTCGCGCTCGTGCAAGTCAGTCTTTCTGGTAAAGACACAGGCTATACGTTGCAAATTATGGCTGAGGACCCAAAGACGGGTCGTCTGGGCATTGATGATTGTAAAAAACTTTCTCATAACATCTCAGATATTCTTGATGTTGAAGACCCGATTAATGGTCATTACAGCCTTGAAGTCAGCTCTCCGGGTATTGATCGCCCCTTAACAAGCGCGAATGATTTCCGCCGCTATAAGGGCTTTGAATGTAAAATTGAGCTGGTCATGCCGTTAGAAACAGGACAGAAACGCTTTCGTGGGTTTATCCTTGGCTGTGTAGACGATATAATTGGCCTTAAAATCGATACAGGCACGGTTCAATTTGATGTTGATAGCATTGCCAAAGCAAAATTGGTTTTAACCGATGATTTAATTAAAGGCACTAAAGATGGCCTGCCTGATGGAAAACAAGAAATTCCACAAGAGCCGGCTGAAGAAATACCAGAAGCGTAAATACTATAATCAAACTTAGTTCAAATTCAGTTTAAGAATGAAGGAAGTCAAATGGAACTACTACAAGTCGCACAAACAGTTGCACGCGAAAAAAATATTGGCAGCGAAATCGTTATCGAAGCTATGGAAGAAGCCATTCAAAAGGCAGGCCGTACTAAATATGGTTACGACCATGATATTCGTGCAAATATTGACCGCGTAAGTGGTGAGTTGACGTTGAAACGTTACCGTGAAGTTTGCGAAGAAGAAGAAATTGAAAACGAAGCAGCGCAAATCCCGCTATCTTCTGCACAGCGCGAAAAGCCTGATGCCGAAATTGGTGACTTCCTTGTTGATTCTCTACCGCCACTTGATTATGGGCGCATTGCTGCACAAACAGCGAAACAAGTTATCATGCAAAAAGTGCGTGAAGCTGAGCGTGAGAAACAGTTTGAAGAATATAAAGACCGCATTGGTGAAGTACTTAATGGCGTTATTAAACGTGTTGAGTACGGCAATGTTACAGTCGATCTTGGTAAATCAGAAGCCCTCCTTCGCCGTGATGAGTGCTTACCACGTGAGCACCTTAAAAATGGTGACCGTATTCGTGCGATTATATATGACGTACGCCGCGAAACTCGTGGCCCACAAATATTCTTGTCACGCTCACGCCCTGAAATGATGGCGCACTTGTTCAAACAAGAAGTACCTGAAATCTATGATGGCGTTATTGAAATTAAAGCTGTTTCTCGTGATCCGGGTAGCCGCGCGAAAATCGCTGTAATGTCTAACGATAGCGGCATTGACCCAGTTGGTGCTTGTGTTGGTATGCGCGGTAGCCGTGTTCAAGCTGTTGTCAACGAACTTGGCGGCGAAAAAATCGATATTATCCCATGGACTGAAGATCTTGGTGGCCTTGTTGTCAGCGCGCTTCAACCGGCTGAAGTCTCTAAAGTTGTTCTTGATGAAGAAACAAACCGCATCGAAGTGGTTGTTCCTGATGATCAGCTCTCTTTAGCAATTGGCCGTCGTGGTCAAAACGTTCGCTTGGCTTCTGGCCTTGTGGGCTGGGATATTGACATTCTTACCGAAGCTCAAGAATCAGAGCGTCGTGCGTCTGAATTTGAAACACGCTCTAGCTTGTTCATTGAAGCGCTTGATGTTGATGATGTTATCGCACATCTTCTTGTTGCTGAAGGCTTCACACAAATCGAAGAAATTGCTTATATCGAATTAAGCGAACTTGTAGAAATCGAAGGCTTTGATGAAGACATCGCAGCTGAGCTACAAAACCGTGCGCGCGTTTGGTTAGACGGCATCGAAAACGAACTGAAAAGCAAGCAATCTGAACTTGGTATTAATGACGACCTTGTTGGCCTTGAAGGCTTAGCCGCAAGCGTTGCTCTTAAACTTGGTGAACTTGGCGTTAAAACACGTGATGACCTAGCCGATTTGGCTGGTGACGAGCTGGTTGAAATGCTTGGCGCTGACGTAATGACTGAAGTCGATGCGAATGCATTGATCATGAAAGCACGTGAGCACTGGTTTGCTGAAGAAGAAGCCGCTACAGAAACTGAAGCGACAGAAGCAACAACAGAAGCCGTAGCAGCCGAAGCTGAGCCTGAAGTTGAAGCTGAAACGAAAGCCGCTGACGATTCTGATGTTAAATCAGAAAACGTCGCTTAAATTAAGACGATGAGGAGCGAACACACACATGCATATAAACGGCGAAACTTCAGAGCGTGACAACGCCCAAACTGATCATGAGAATGATTCAGTTAACGCGTCTATGCCTGAAGATAATGCATGCCCCGCTCCTCTTCTTTCGCCCGCAGACCTAGACAGAAATTTAGACCGTGAGCATGATGGTCGCGATGAGACTCTCGAAGAAGCCGCTGAATATATAAGGCCAGAACTAAAAGACAGCACAGAAGAAACGGACCCTGCAAAGATCAAAGCTGCCGAAAAAAGACCCGCGCGGCGCTGCATCGTTTCAAAAGAAATCTTTGAAACGGATAAACTTCTTCGCTTCGTCCTTAGCCCTGATAATATTGTGACACCAGATTTGGATGAAGCGCTACCTGGCCGCGGTGCATGGGTCAAAGCTGATCATGCCTCTTTACAAACCGCCATTACGAACAATCTATTTTCTAAGAGCTTTAAGACAAAAGTCATCATAGCTGATGACCTTCTTTTGCGTGTCGGTGCTTTATTAAACAAAAAATGCCTCGACTTACTCAATTTAGCACGACGCAGTGGCGCATGCGTTCTTGGCTTTGATAAGTCTTACAACGCTGCACGAAAACTGCCGATGGCTCTTTATATCACAGCCGCACAGCCACAATCGGACTCGCGCCGAAAAATGGAACATGCGCTGAGTGAAAACGCCGAAATCATAACTTTTTGGAACGCTGAGGCGCTTTCAAATAACTTTGGTACAGCAAACACAAACCATGCAGTGGTTAAACCCTGCGGCATTGCAAAGAAATTTATAAAACAATATAGGAAATTATGCGCAGTTGTCGTATAGTACCCCCATAAATTAAGGAAGGCTGTTCAAAGCTATGAGTGAGAATAACGAAAAAAAGACTTTAAGTTTAGGTGGTACATTAAGCCTAAAATCAAAAACTGGCGCGGGAACACCTGCTGCGAGTACTCCTGCCGCAGGCAAGAAAGGTACTGTCGAAGTTAAGCGCAAGCGTCAAATTACAATTGGTGGCGCAGCGGCCAAAGACGTATCTGTCGTAAACCAACAAAGCGATGATGGACTTACACAAGAAGAACGCGAAACACGTCAAGCGGTTCTTAAACAGTCTATTATTGACCAAAAGCAAAAAGAGATTGAAGCCGAAGCGCTAAAAGCCCTTGATGCTGAAAAAGACAAACTTAAAAAAGCAGAAGAGAAAATCACGGCCGACGCAGCTGATAGCGAAGCCGCTGCCGATAGCCGCAAGAGACGCAAAAAGCTTTCTGCTGATGAATTACGCCGCCTCGAAATTGAAGAGATGGAACGTATCCAGTCTGAAGAACAGTCAAAAGTTGATGAAGACCGCAATAAACGTCAGAAAGAACTTTCTGATCAAAAAGCACGCATGGCTTCAATTCCTGCACGCCCTGCTGGCGAAGAAGATGATAGCAAACTTAGCTATCGTGATCGCATTAAAAACAACCTAACAAAACCAAAACCAACGACCGACAGACGTCGTGGCGCAGGTAAAATCACCGTCACGCAAGCGCTTAACGAAGATTATAACCGCGAAAAGAACATGTCTATGGCGGCCCGTAAACGTGCGCGTGAAAAAGCACGCATTAGTGCACAAATGGGCAAAACAGCGCCGACTAAGGTTATGCGTGAAGTTGTTGTTCCTGAAGCGATCACAGTGCAAGAGCTCGCTAACCGTATGTCAGAGCGCTCAGCTGATGTTGTAAAATCCTTGATGAAAATGGGCGTTATGGCCACGATCAATCAAGTTATTGATGCCGATACAGCGGAACTGATTGTTGATGAGTTTGGCCACAAAATATCACGTGTTACCGAAGCTGATGTTGAAGTGGGTATTGAAGGCCCAGATGACGCTGAAGAAACATTAGAATCACGCCCACCCGTTGTGACTATTATGGGTCACGTTGACCATGGTAAAACATCACTGCTTGATGCGATGCGCGAAGCCAATGTTGTTTCTGGCGAAGCTGGCGGTATTACACAGCATATTGGTGCTTACCAAATTGAATCATCCACGGGTCAGAAAATCACTTTCCTTGATACTCCGGGTCACGCGGCATTCTCTGATATGCGTGCTCGTGGTGCGAATGTAACGGATATTGTTGTCTTAGTTGTGGCGGCAAACGATTCAATCATGCCGCAAACTGTCGAAGCGATTAACCATGCGAAAGCCGCGGGCGTTCCTTTGATTGTTGCGATTAACAAAATTGATTTGCCTGATGCAAACCCTAAGAAAGTTCAACAAGACCTTCTTCAACATGAAGTGATTGTCGAAGAGCTTAGTGGTGAAGTGCAATGCGTTGAAATTTCAGCTAAAAAACGCTTAAATCTTGACCTGCTTGAAGATGCTATTCTTCTGCAATCTGAACTTCTTGACCTTAAAGCCAACCCTAAGCGTAATGCGGTTGCGGTTGTTGTTGAATCGAAACAAGAACAAGGTCGCGGCTCTGTTGCGACAGTCTTGATCGAAAAAGGTACATTACACATTGGTGATATTTTTGTCGCAGGTACTGAATGGGGCCGCGTAAGAGCGATCCTTAGCGATAAAGGCGCACGCATTAAAGAAGCTATTCCTGGTATGCCTGTCGAAGTCCTTGGCCTAAATGGTACACCTGATTCAGGTGAAAAAATGGTTGTTGTCAAAGACGAAGCCCGTGCCCGTGAAATTCAACATTATCGTATACACAAAAAACGTGACAATGCGAATATGGTTAGCTCTGGTAAAACAGGCTTTGAAGCCTTGCTTGCTAAATCAATTGAAGACGGCTCTAAAACAATCTTGCCTGTTCTTATTAAAGGTGATGTTCACGGTTCTGTCGAAGCGATTATGGGTTCACTTGATAAGATATCTAAAGACAATCCTGATGTTGACGTTAAAGTGCTTCATCATGGTGTTGGCGGTATATCCGAATCTGATATTACGCTTGCACACGCTTCAAACGCGTTAATCATCGGCTTTAATGTTCGTGCGAACGCACAAGCCCGTGACCTTGCACATCGTGACGGCGTAGATATGCGTTACTTCAACGTCATCTATAACATTGTTGATGATGTTAAAGCCCTTCTCGCTGGTATGCTCGCGCCGAATAAACGCGAAGAATATCTTGGCCAAGCTGAAATCCGTGAAGTCTTCAACATTACTAAAGTTGGTAAAGTTGCTGGTTGTATGGTTTCAACAGGCGTTGTAAGACGTGGCTCATCAGTACGCTTGTTACGTGATGATGTTGTTATCCATGAAGGTACACTGAAAACACTGAAACGCTTTAAAGATGAAGTGAAAGAAGTGCGCGAAGGTATGGAATGTGGTATGGCCTTTGAAAACTATGATGACATGAAAGCAGGCGATATTATCGAATGTTACGATGTTACAGAAGAAGCCCGCGTCTTAGACTAGGCTCATATTAGGCTGGATATTTAAAGCCAACTTAAACTCTAAGCGTGCTCATAATTTATTATGCACGCTTATTGTATGAGGGGCTTAAAATCCATTTTGAATTCACCTGTTAAGAATGAAGATAAGATCATGAAAAAGAAAACATCAGGCCCATCTCAGCGCCAATTACGCGTTGCCGAACAAATCCGTCACGCCTTGGTGGAAACATTACAACGCGGCACATTTAAAGAACCTGCCCTTATTGATTCTGCACCATTAGTCACCGTAGCGGAAGTGCGCACATCGCCAGATTTCCGTACAGCCACGGCCTATATCATGCCTTTGGGCGAACATAATGTTGAAGAGGTTTTAGTCGCACTGAATAAGTCAGCTTATTATTTCCAAAAGGAAATTAACCGCACCAGTAATCTTAAATTCACCCCGCGCGTGAGTTTCAAAATGGACGAAACTTTTGGCGAAGCGGCCAAGATTGAAGATATATTGAAATCTATACCGAAATATATAGATGATGAAGACGAGGATACACAAGCGAGCGAATAAGCCCTGCTTTGAAAATCCCGACACCACACAACATTTCATAAAAAGACGATATAATGGCGCGCATAAAAAAAGGCAATAAAATTGACGGCTGGATTTGCTTTAACAAACCCTATGACATGACATCAACAGATGCTGTCCGCTTTTTAAAATATACATTAAAACCACAGAAAATAGGCCATGCCGGTACGCTTGACCCGTTAGCGAGCGGCATATTACCCATTGCCCTTGGCGAAGCGACCAAGACGATTCCTTTCGTTCAAGACGCTGAGAAAATATACCACTTCACCGCGACTTGGGGTGAACAGCGCAGCACGGATGACCTTGAAGGTGATATCATAGAGCGCCATGCTTATCGCCCGAGCCTTAGCCAAGTTGAAGCCCTAATCGAAAAATACACAGGGGTGATCACGCAAACACCGCCTAAATTTTCAGCTATAAAAATTGATGGTGAGCGCGCTTATGATTTAGCGCGTAGCGGTGAGGATTTTGAAATGCCCTCCCGTGAAGTCGAAGTTTATAGTTTACGCATTACAGACCACGATGATGACAGCACTAGCTTTGAAATTAGCTGTGGTAAAGGCACTTATATACGGGCGATTGCTCGTGATTTAGGGCTTGATCTGGGCTGCTTTGGCTATGTATCTAAGCTTAGTCGTGAAAAAGTGGGTTGTTTCACTATGGATAATGCTTTTTCGCTGGACTTCTTTAAAGAAATGGCTGATAGTGCAGCCCTTGAAGAAGCGTTGCTTCCTGTACATTACGCGCTAGACGACATCCCGGCCGTAAATATAACTGATCAGGAAGCTGTGAGACTGAAAATGGGACAAGCTGTATCTTTTATAGCCAAACCTGACATATTGCGTTTAACCGCAGCAGGTATTGATTTGACCACAAGTGATCCGCAGGACGCCGTGGCCATGTATGAAGATAGAGCCCTTGCCATGCTAAGCGTAAGCAAAGCAACATTAAAGCCTTATCGCGTCTTTAATATTTAACGATTAAACCGATTTTAAAAAGGAGAAAATGATGTCGATTACTAACGAACGTAAAGCTGAAGTTATGACTGAATACGCAACAACAAAGAACGATACTGGTTCACCAGAAGTTCAAGTTGCTATATTATCAGAGCGCATTACAGCCCTTTCAGGCCATATGCAAACTCATAAAAAAGATCTTCACAGCCGTCGTGGCCTTTTGGCTATGGTTGCTCGTCGTCGTAAATTGCTTGATTACTTACGTGGCAAAAGCGAAGACCGTTACAAGAGCTTGATTACAAGCCTTGGCATTCGTAAATAAGTTTACGTCTGTGATTATTACAGAATTAAAAAAAGCCCCTGCTCTGATGAGTTTGGGGCTTTTGTTTATTTTGTCTGTTTTAGTATTGTCAGTATTTATAAGCCTTATAGCTCTAACTTACCCACCGCGATAATGGGCCCCACATGACTAGGCCCTTTATGCACAAAGACTACGTAGCCTTTTACAGGGTGGTTATATGATTTATTGTTCACACGCACAGCCAAACTATGTGCCGCCCCGTCCCAATCATTACTCAGGTAATCAATCGCGATAATGGGATTTGTGTAATGGTTCGTCTGGCCTTTATTTTTACCGCGTGCAATTTTCGTTTCTAAATCATCACCATAAGTAATAAGGGTAACGACATTATTTTCAGATAAACCGCTTATATTGGGTAGCATAATATCAAGCCGATTATCGCCCCATAGTTTAAGGTCGATATTCTCAGGGATAGTGATGCTGCCTTTAAGCGCCTCTTGAATGCTCTGTGTCTCTGAGCCGACCAAGCTCAGCTTCCCGTTAATAACAAGCTCTGGAGTGTACACACGGCGCTTATCACCCCCATTAACGCTATAATGAAGCTGCCTATCTGTGCAAAATTGACGCGCCAAGCTGTCCGATGATAAATGATCCCAATATGTCACATGGCAGCTCAAGGCAATAATCTGCGGATTTTGTGCAAATCCATTCAAAGCTTTATCTGCAGGGGGACAATACGGGCAGCCTTCCGCTGTAAAAAGTTCAAAGACGGAGCGTGTGTTTGTTGTTTGATCAGACGCCGCCCATGAAGAAGTGCCCATCAAGGCACTTCCCAAAATAAACATGGCAATAGCGCCCCGTAAACACTTCATCTAAACAGCCCCCTTTACTTAAACGGTGCTAAAAAATTACTGCGCGTTGGTTGGCGACCATGCAGGGTCAGAGCCATCCATTGGCGTGAGTAATAAACGCTCATTATAGCCCGTCAAATCAATCGTATAGAGCTTAGCGACGCGGTTATCACCTTGTGGGCGCTCTTTGAAATAGGTCAAAACGCGGCCGTTGGGTGACCAGCTTGGGCCTTCAACGTGATAAGCGCTGGTAATCAAACGCTCGCCGCTGCCATCAGGGCGAATAACGCCAATATAGAACTTACCTTTAAGCATCTTGGTAAAGGCGATTAAGTCACCACGCGGCGACCAAACAGGGTTAGCATAGCGGCCCTTTTCAAAGGTAATACGCTTTGCATCGCTGCCATCAGCTTTCATCACATAAATTTGCTGCGATCCACTGCGGTCTGATTCAAAGACAATTTGCTTACCATCAGGCGCATAAGACGGTGATGTCTCAATTGAAGGCTGCCCCGTAATTTTCTTGGCTTTTTTGCTGGCGATATTCAACACATAAATATCAGTATTACCGTTCTTCGCGAGCGACATGATTACGCTCTTACCATCAGGAGAGAATCGTGGCGAGAACGTCATACCAGGGAAATCACCAAGCACTTCTTGGCGGCCTGTATTTAAGTCATAGATATAAACGCGCGGCTTGTTGCGGTAATAAGACAGATACGTAATCATCTGCATATTCGGTGAGAAGCGCGGCGTTAGCACTAAATGGCTACCATCTGTTAAATATTGGTGGTTCGCGCCGTCTTGATCCATAATGGCTAGGCGTTTAATACGTGCCGTCGGCAGGCCTTTTTCAGCAATATAAACAATGCGACTATCGAAATAGCCCTCTTCGCCTGTTAGGCGTTTATAAATGGCATCCGATATAATATGCGCAATGCGGCGCCAGTTATCTTTTGTTGTCGTGTAAGCCATGCCGGTAAGCTGCTTCTGTCCATAAACATCCCATAGGCGAAATTCAACGCGTGCACGGCCATCACTCATTTCAGTAACTTTACCAGAAACAAGCCCTTCAACGCCCAAGGCTTTCCACTCAGGGAAACGCGGCTGCTCAGCCGTTGAGGCAGGATCTTGGATATAAGCTTTATGGTCTGGAATATCAAACAAGCCTGTGCGTTCCAAATTATCACGGATAATATTGCCCATGCCATTACCAATGGAATACAGACGTTCATTATCGTAATGGAAGTTTGATACAGCGAGTGGGATTTTTTTGACTGTACCGCGCGTAATATCAAGCTCTAGCTGTGCATTAGCATGGCCATTAAGCGTTGTTACAAGCAATAAAACTAATAAATTAAGTATCCATAGGCGGCGTAAGATAGGCATTGATTTTATCCTTTTTATAGCATTTCACGCGGATCAAATTTGACCGTAATGACTTTCCATTGATCATACTTCCCTGCCGGTAATTTTAAAGGGGAACATGATGGGTTGTTCACAGCTCTGGCTGCTGCATCTGCGGCCGCTCTGAAAAATGAATCAGTAGTATAACGTAATTGGTCTTTAATTTCGTAACGACGTACCGTGCGATCGGGGTTCATATACAGTTTTATATAAACAACCAAAGCATGATCAAAATTAGCGCCGGCCAAGACATTCCAACATTCAGCGAGCTGCCCACGCAAGGCATCAAGTTCAGATACGGTAATGCGCTGACCTAGCGTTGGTGTCTTCGGCGCGGCGCTTTGTGCTTGCTCACCTTCTTCAGCCGCGGCTTGTGTATTTTCTGTTTCTTGCAAGTTTTTTAGAACAGAATCAAAACTCTTTTCTTCCTTTACCGCTTTCGGTTCAGGTTTTTTAGGACGCTTATTAGGCTTTTTAGGCTTTATGGGCGCTAAATTCTTCTCAGGTTTTTCTATTTTAAGCTCTTCAGGCAAAGGCACAACATCTGTAGGCGGCGGCGCATCTGACTCATTATTCTTATCTTTGCTTACCGTCAGCGGCTGGCTTTTGGCATCAACAGTTGGCGCAGAACGCGGCTTTGGCTTTTCAGCTTTAGCTTCTACATTAGGTTTGACATCAGGTTTCTTAACAGCTGCGCTGGTTTTCTCGTCTTCATTCTTGGCACGACTAACTTCGCGGTCAGATTCTGTATTTTCAGCAATCTCAACAAACTCAACAGCCACGATATTCGTGATCTCAGTCATTTTTGGCTCTGGCAGGAAAGGAATACCAACCGTCATAATCACAACAACGCTAACATGCAGCAACAATGCGAAAAAAATCGCAATGGGGCCAACCCCGTCATGCCATGAAAGCGACGACGTCCCTGCGCTGTTATTATTTGCGCGAAAATCATGTTGTGGGTCAGCATAGAGCATTATTATTTAGAACTATCCTTGGTCGAAATTAAAGCCACTTTATTAAAGCCTTCACGGTTAATACCGCCCAGAACCTCCATCACCTTGCCGTATTCTAAGCTTTGATCCGCGCGTATATAAATGCGGCGGTCAAGATTACGACCCGTCACCGAACGCAAGAAAGGCAAAAGCCGTGCGCGCAGGATTTCCTGCTCACCAACAAAGAGTTTACCGTCTTTATTCAAGGTGATTTCTATCGGGCTTTCATCTTCACTTTTAAGCGTCGAAGCATCAGATTGCGGCAAGTCCACAGCCACACCTGCCGTCAAAAGCGGCGCGGAGACCATAAAAACAATAAGCAAAACCAACATGACATCAACAAAAGGCGTGACGTTGATTTCAGACATTGGACTATAACCGCGACGGCCTGAACCGGGGCTACGTTTCCATGACATATTTCCTGAACTCATTCCCATGATTTATGCCGCCTGTTCATTTGTCGGAGTAGCTGACGTTGAAACATGTGCAACATCACTTTGGTCAAGATGGCGCGATAATATCGCGATAAACTCAGTCGTAAACGCATCAAGGCGATCGGCATAACGGTTCAAGCTTGTCGAGAACACGTTAAACGAAATCACAGCCGGAATAGCGGCCACAAGGCCAAGAGCTGTCGCAAATAACGCCTCAGCAATACCAGGGGCAACAACAGCCAGTGATGTGTCTTTAGTCGCAGCAATAGCCGAGAAACTATTCATGATCCCCCAAACCGTACCGAACAGACCAATAAACGTCGCCGTTGACCCAACAGACGCCAAGAAAGTCATACCGCGTTCAAGCCATTGCATTTCACGATTAATCGCCAAACCCATGGCCCGCTCAACACGTTGTTTTAAACTGGCTTGCATCGTCGCCGAAGACGGGATACCTGCCGACACGCCATTTTGCCATTCTTCCATACCGGCTGTGAATGTCGCCAAAAGCGGATCACCACTACGTGATTTAACGCGATCATATAATTTATCAAGCGCCTCACCTGACCAAAACGCATCTTCAAAACGATCTGCGCGCTTATTCAAGGACTTTAAACGGCTGCGCTTGGTGATAATAATCGACCAACACCAAAATGAGGCCACAACCAACATTAAGATAACGATTTTAACAATCATATCCGCTTCTAAAAACAGACCGATCATAGTTAAGTCACTAGAGACGCTATCCCCAATTGCTGTACCATCGACGGCACCAATTGCGGTATCAATTTCATTCGCCATTCATTTTCTCCTTGATAAAATCAGGTAATTTCTTTGGTTTAGCATTGGTATCAACACAAACCAAAGTCACGTCCATTTCAAATATTGTTACGTTATCTTTTGTTATAACTTGCCTCATCGCTAGCGATGCGCCGCCAATACGCTCAACCGATGTGGTCAGGCATAATTGGTCATCAAGCCGCGAGGGGAGTAAATAATCCGCGGTTAATTTCCGCACGACAAATAGCAGGCCGTGATCGGCGTGTATAGTACTATTTTCAAGACCGATCGCGCGCAGATATTCTGTGCGGCCGCGCTCTGCAAATTTTAAGTAATTGGCATAGAAAACCACGCCGCCGGCATCTGTATCTTCGAAATAAACGCGTATGTCGATGCTATGTGACTTCATAATAAACTCTCATCTAATAAGCTCGGTTGTTCTTGAGCCATACGGCGCGGCACAGGCAAGCCCATATGCGCATAAGCCGCTTGCGACAGCATACGCCCACGCGGCGTTCTTTGGATAAAGCCTTTTTGCAGTAAATAAGGCTCAATCACATCTTCAATGACATCGCGCTCTTCTGATAAAGCAGCGGCAATTGTATCCACGCCAACTGGACCGCCGCCATAATTAAGGGCAATACAATTCAAATATAAGTGATCCATAGAATCGAGGCCGTCAGCATCAACCTCTAAACGTCGTAGCGCATTATCCGCGACTACAGCCGTTACAATAGCGGTTTCCGACACTGCAGCAAAGTCACGCACACGGCGCGTTAAGCGCCCTGCTATACGCGGCGTACCGCGTGAGCGGTTAGCAATTTCAAGTGCGCCTGCCTCATCTATACCCATATCAAGTTTCGCCGCAAGCCGTAGAACGATGCGCATTAATTCCTGCGGCGTATAAAATTCTAAACGCACAGGAATACCAAAACGATCACGCAAAGGATTGGTCAGCAGGCCACTACGCGTTGTTGCACCAACCAAAGTAAAGGGCGGCAATTCAATTTGAACGGAGCGCGCTGAAGGCCCATCACCAATAATCAAATCAAGACGGCCATCTTCCATCGCAGGATAGAGAATTTCTTCAACAGCAGGGTTCAAGCGGTGAATTTCGTCAATAAACAAAACGTCATGCGGTTGCAAATTCGTTAATATCGCCGCCAAATCTCCAGATTTTGCGATTACAGGGCCTGATGTCGTACGAAAGCCTACGCCTAATTCGCGGGCAATAATTTGCGCCAAAGTGGTTTTACCAAGCCCCGGTGGGCCAAAGAGTAAAACATGATCCATCGCATCTTTACGCTGACGCGCGGCACTGACAAAAACACGTAAATTTTCGCGGGCTTTTTCCTGCCCGATAAACTCATCAATTGTGACAGGGCGTAATGTTGTTTCTTCGCTGGCCTCAAAGCCCTCGACCTCTGGGTCAAATTCAGGCGCGCGCATCGCTTTGCTATCATAGCCCAAATCGTTATCTATTTCGTTATCTGTTGCATTATAATTATCGTGGCTCATGCAGAAAGCTCCTTCAGACCGGCGCTGATTAACAGTCCTAAATCAGGTTCTTTTTTGAATTTAGAACGTGCAACCATAACGGCCTTATAAGCATCAGCGCGGGCATAGCCCAAATTCACCAAAGCAGACAGCGCATCTTGATTAAGTTGAGTATCACCACCGCCCGTAGCGGCGCTATCTTGTCCTGCATCCAGCGTAGCAGAGCCGCCCTCTTGTGCGCCGCCCGCAGGGATAAAGGCGCCTGCACCAATATCCATTTTTGAAACTTTATCTTTCAGCTCGGTGATAATACGCACAGCCAGTTTGGGGCCAACGCCATCCGCTTGGCGGATGATTTCTTTATCACCTGACATCACAGCCATAACCAATTGTTCGGCTGGGCAAGCGCTCAGAATCGCAATACCGACTTTCGCGCCAACGCCTTGAACGGATGTTAGTAATTTAAACCACGCTTGTTCTTCCACAGAAGCAAAGCCGAATAATGTCATGCTATCTTCACGCACTTGCATTTCAATCAGCAAAGACACATTTGAGCCAACATCACCAATCACAGATAATGTTTTCGCCGAAGCGCTAACCATATAGCCAACGCCGCTAACATCTATAATCAGATAATCAGCGCCTAATGTGTCAATTTTACCGGTTAATTTTGCAATCATCTTATCGCTAGTCCATTCAAAAAATTTGCTTTTTATGCTGCATTAATCGTGATTCAACATGATGGCCATGACAAATAGCGACCGCTAATGCATCCGCTTCATCTTCGCTGATTTTACCGCTACTGGGCAGTAAGGTTTTAATCATCATGCCGACCTGATCTTTACTGGCGCGGCCCGTGCCCACAACGGATTTCTTTATGACGGTTGGTGCATATTCACCGACATCTAGCCCTGTGCGCGCCACAGCCATTAAACATACGCCGCGCGCTTGACCTAATTTCAGTGCAGAAGCGGGGTTTTGGTTTACGAATGTTTCTTCCACCGCCGCTTCGTCAATATCAAAATCACGCATAATTTGGCTTAAGCCCGCATCAATAACCACCAAACGCCGCGCCGTTGCTTCAATTGGCTTTGTCTTAATTAAGCCACACCCCAAAAAACGCAACAAGCCAGAGCGGAATTCAACCACGCCCCAGCCCGTTTTATGCAGTCCTGGGTCAACACCCAATACGCGCGTAATGGTCAAATGATTACGCCTCCATCAACGCGGCCATAATCTCATCAGTCAATTCAAGATTACTGGTTACATTTTGCACATCGTCACTATCTTCTAGTGTATCGATGAGCTTCATAATAGAGACAGCCTGATCAGGCGTCACTTCAGCGCTAATATTTGGACGCCAGACAAGGCCTTGCTTTTCAGGCTCGCCAAATTTCTTTTCAAGCACGTCACGCACAGCGGCAAAATCATTCGGCTCAGTCGAAATGATATGATATTCTTCATCGGTTTCAACGTCATCTGCCCCCGCCTCTAGGCCAGCTTCAAATACGGTATCGTTATCACCAATGGCTAGTGGGTAAATAATTTCGCCTTTTTGATCAAACATAAAGCCAACGGAGCCTGTCTCGCCCAAATTGCCGCCCGATTTTGTAAAGGCTGCGCGCACTTCTGAGGCTGTGCGGTTTTTATTATCAGATAAACACTCAACAATAATCGCCACGCCCGCAGGGCCGTAACCTTCGTAGCGGATTTCAAAATAATCCTCGCCTTCTGTCGAGCCCACACCTTTTTGTATTGCGCGGTCAATCGCGTCTTTAGGCATAGATTGTCCACGCGCTGTGGCCATTGCCAAACGTAAGCGCGGATTCATATCGGGGTCACCGCCGCTCATTTTTGCGGATACAGTGATTTCGCGGCCAAGTTTTGAAAACAGCTTAGAGCGTTTTTTATCCTGTGCGCCTTTACGGTGTTGAATATTACTGAATTTGGAATGACCTGCCATAGTTTAAAGCCCCTTAACGTATTTTATTTGTATTTACTTTGATGCCGTGAAGATGCATCAAAAATGCTCTAATCCCTTTATAATACTGGTTAGATGGAGATACAAGGAAGGCAGAGAGAAAAAAAGGTTTAATTAGCAGATATTTTTTTTTCACTTAAGCCAAAACTATGGCATAATAATAAGTGTACACCTAAACCTAGTAATCATTACGTCTCAGATTACACAAATAGTCGTATTTAATAATGTCTTATGATTTCAAATCCGTAACAGTGCTCGTGGTTGATGACAACCACCCCATGCTGGAAATTACAAAATCCCTGCTTTTGACTTTTGGTGTTGGCCAAATTCTTACAGCGAAGGATGGCGAGCGTGCATTTGAACTGTATTTGCAATATAATCCTGACCTTATAATCACAGACTGGATGATGCGCCCTATGGATGGCATCACCTTGGCAAAGAAAATTCGCCGCGACAAAGAATCTGTGAACCCTTATGTTCCACTTATACTCATGACGGGATTCACAGAAAAACATCGCATTTTCGAAGCACGCGACCAAGGTATTACGGAGATATTGGTTAAACCCTTTAAAGCCAGAGACTTATATAAACGCCTGTTTCAAATAATAGAAAAGCCCCGTCAATTTGTTAAATCTGATGAGTTTTTCGGCCCTGACCGTCGCCGCCGCGAGCAGGAAGATTATAGCGGAGCCCGTCGCAGAGGCGAGGATGTTAAAAAGATGTTCCCCGCCAGCAACGCAGAACTTTCACAAGCAACAAAGAAAGATTTAGAATTGGCAACACTTCATTTAGACACGATAAGAAACAAAGCAGGTATTGCTGAAAATGGTGAAATAGAAGTAAATGATCATAAAATTGAGATCGAGATCGACTTTGTAGATAAATAGGACGAGAAAATCATCCCCTTCCCACAAGGCAGACAGATAGCGAGACTAACAAATAAAAATAATAAGCGCATAGCTTCCTGTTCAAACTAAATTCAAGAATGTTCAAAATGACAAAAGACACAGATACTGGTACACATTATAATCAAGAACCTCGACGTAAGGCTGAATTTATTAAGCCTCCTAATATACTTAAATCAAAAGTAGGGTCTGGTGGCCTTAGCCAATCAATATTAGCTAAGGCTCAAACGTTATTAGAAAATAACACTGTAGATTTCCGTCCTTTAGGTGAGATGTATCTCGACCAATTGCAAGATGGTGTCGAGCAAGGTGTTTTGGACTTAAAAAGCCCGCAAGAAGAACGAGCAAGCGAACGATTTATTCGCATTATGCTTTACCCGAGCATGCAATTAAAAGCCAATGGCGGCATGTTTCACTACCCTTTGATAACCACAATTGGTGACAAACTTGTTCAATTCTTAGAAGTCATTGAAATCCCAGATATTGAAGCACTCGAAATTGTGCAAGCCTTCCACACAACTATGCGCGCGGTTTTATTGGGACAAATAAAAGGGGATGGCGGACGTTACGGCGCTGAGCTTGTTCAAGCCCTTGACGATGCCTGTCATAGATATTTCACAAAATTTCCTGAGAATATAGACCCGCAGAAAAAAGGCTAAACTTCAATAATAAGCCCCACCAAAAGACCGTAAAAAAAACAGCGAACAAACATAAAAAAGCCCTCAACACTGAGGGCTTTTTGATTCATAGAGATCCATCTCTCACTCGATCATTTTTTTGATGCTTTACGCGTTTCAAGCAGTTCAGGGCCAAGGCGGATAGGCTCAATATGTATCGCAAGGCCTGTTTTATCATCCGTCTCAACGAAACTTCCACAAACTGTGCCTGTGCCACCTTCTTTAGCGGCCATGCGCGGGTTAGCATATTTTTTAATAAAGCGCGGCGCTGCGGTTTCATAAGTGACGCCAATTACACTATTGTAATCACCACACATGCCTGCATCTGTTTGATAGGCTGTACCGCCCGCCAATATGCGCGTATCGGCCGTTGGTATATGCGTGTGCGTGCCAACAACAAAACTCACTCGGCCATCAAGCATCATACCCATGACCATTTTTTCACTGGTTGTCTCACCGTGAAAATCAACAACAACCGCATGGGCGTGTTTTGTCACAAGCGGCCTATCTTTCAATACTTCGTTCATGGCAGCAAAAGGATCATCCAATGCATCCATAAACAGGCGTGCCATCACATTAACTACGCGCACTATGCGACCATCATCAAGGCGGTAATCAATTACGCCCGTGCCTGGTGCCCCTTCTGGGAAGTTAATTGGACGCAAAACGCGATTTTCTTTTTCCAAATAAGGAATGATTTCGCGTTGATCCCAAATATGATTACCCGTTGTAATCACATCAACCCCTAAAGCAAAAAATTCCTGAGCAATATTCGTTGTAATCCCCATACCATGTGCAGCATTTTCGCCGTTTACGATAATAACATCAGCCTTATAATGCTGACGCAAATAAGGTAATTCGCGACTAACTGCGCGGCGTCCTGTTTTACCGAATACATCGCCTAAGAATACTATCTTCATGGTGCCGTCTACCTAACTTTTATCTAAACTAAATTATTATATTATGAGCCTGCATAGCTCACCCCATTGGGGCTCTTGGTGAAAAACGTGTATAGCCATTGGGGTTTAACACGCAATCAAGCGGTTGATCGTGATCTTCCGCTGGTAATGGATAAAGACATATTTGCTCCATATAAGCAATGCCGACTAATAATGGGTCTGTGCCCTCTGCCTTTAAAGCGTCAATGGCGCGATCATAATGCCCCGCCCCGTAACCAAGACGCGCGCCCTTACGATCATAAGCAAGCATAGGCAGTAATATAATATTTGGTTGAATAGCTTCGCCATATTTCCCCGCCGCTATATCAGGATGCATAGCTCCGAAATCACTTTCGATTAATGGCAAATCTTGCGTCCACGCATAAAAATCAAGGCCTGTATCCGTGCCGTTAATATGCGGCAGAGCCACTGTTATATTTTTACCCAGCAGATCATCAATTAATGGCAGCGTATCGCATTCCTTATTTAAAGGCCAATATACCGCGACAACACTTGTCGCATCTAACCAGCGATCAAAGATTTCAAAGAATTTGCGTGAAAGATCATCACCATCATTGCCGTTTAACGGTAACATAGCGCGTGTTTTCTTTGCGTGTTCTCGGATTAATTGTTTATTTTCTGCATTTGAAGTCATAAAGGTAAAATAACCGCACAGCGGTCCGTGATCAACCCTATTGAGGTCATACCACACAGATATCTGATCAGCAACGAGCCCAAAAGCTTAAAATGTGATATCACGCGTAACTATTATGAGGGGGAAAAGAGATAAGAAAAAAGAGAAAAGATTGGCCGCAAGAGCCGTGTGCGTTAGAATCTTCGTGTGGCCCAGTAAACTAGGTGGGCGCCGTGAATGCCTATATCCGCGAATAAAGGCAGGGACAGCTCCCTTACGAAAAAATATCGGCCTCCGAGATTAAAGTTGCATCACGCGAGCCGCAGCCAATCTTCCATTTAATCTGTTTTTATTATAGCATGGTTTAGGGCAGCAATATCAAGATATATCTTTGATGAAAGCTATAAACCACCATCAAATTCGTGCATGCGAAGCTGATCGGCTGTTGTCAGCTTGCCAACTTGGTTAATGGTCGCCTGCGCGCCGTCCATTTCACGGTGAAAAATACGCATATCGTTACGTATACCTAAATAATCAAAACCGAGGCGCTCTGATGTCATTTTAATTTCATTTTCAAGCTCGACTTGCTGCTCTGCCCCGAGCGCTTTTTCCGCAAAGAAATTCTCAAGCATACCTTTAATAAATGTCAGAGCCATAATCGTGCCGCCTTTTAAGTCGTTTAAGTAAAGCGTATAATAGCACACGCATCGATGTTATGTCAAAATATCGATGTGTGAGGTTTTGCATACATAAGGAATCAGTACGAATATAATAAATATTAAGCTTTGGATAGGCGCATAGAAAGGCTTTCAATGCGTAGCGCCATTTGATTAATCGCATCTGCGAGCGCGGCTGTTTCTTCTATGCTTACGCCATCATTATTCTTAGGAGCGCTGTCTTTTTTTGCGCTGGATTTATCCGCGGCATTTAGGCGATCTTTTGTTTCAAAAAGCTCATCAGCCAACATTAACGACGTTAACATTAAACGATGCGTTTCGCTCATGCCGCCAGCGCCAAGATCGGTTGCTTTTTCATCAATATAGTTACCTAAATCAATAATGCGCTGCTGCTGGCCTTCATCACAAGCAAGGCTGTAATCTTTACCATTAATTTTCAGTGATACTTCAGCCATAGTTACTGTCCTTCAGCCAATAAAGTTTCAACTTTTTCTATCGCCGCGTCAAGACGGCCTGCGATAACACCGGCATCGAGAGATGAATCATTGCTTATCTCTACAGGCGGCATGTCCCCTGCAAAAAGATCACGCTGAGCGCCTCGAAGTTTACCTTCAACAGTCGGTATAACATCTTCCAGACCCGCAACGGCGTTGTCTAAATTTATTAAAGCGTTTTTTAAGACTTCACGACTCATAATGCCCTCAATCAAATAGAATATAGAAATGAATAAGTCCAAATATCCATGAATCCACCCAGAGGTCAATATAAATGCATTTAAATATCCCCATTCGCTGTTGACCAATTGTTGAAAACACCGCATTTTAGTGGTCGAATTTATATATATAAGCTATAAATATAGACTTAATTATAAGGCCTGATTATAGGGGCTATATAAACTACACTTAAACTAAGCCCCTACTCACAAGCCCCGACACATAAACTATCTGTTTAATATGCTGAAAAGGATACCGCCTCTCATGACTCTGAGCCAAGAACAACTCAAAAACATGTCCAACGCCATTCGCGCGCTCGCTATGGATGCTGTACAAGCAGCCAATTCTGGACACCCTGGAATGCCCATGGGCATGGCTGATGTCGCCACAGTGCTGTATAGCAAGTTCATGCAATTTGATGCCGCGGCTCCTGTTTGGCCTAATCGTGACCGCTTCATTTTGTCGGCGGGCCATGGCTCTATGCTGCTTTACGCGATTAATTACCTTTGTGGCTATGAAAAAATCACTTTAGAAGAGATCAAAAACTTCCGTCAATTAACCGCCCTTACCGATGGTCACCCTGAATATTATCCTGGCGCAGGCATTGAAATGACAACAGGCCCATTGGGGCAAGGCATATCACATGCGGTTGGCTTTGCATTGGCTGAGCGTGTTTTAAACAAAATGCATGACGGCAAATATATAGACCACTACACATATGTCATGGCTTCTGATGGTGACTTAATGGAAGGCATCAGCCACGAAGCCTGTTCATTTGCTGGTACGCAGAATCTCTCCAAGCTTATTGTTCTTTATGATGATAACGGTATCACCATTGATGGCAAAACCGATTTATCCTTCACGGAGAATGTCGCTATGCGCTATGAGGCTTATGGCTGGGATGTTCAAAAGATCAACGGTCATGATTACGGCGAAATTGAAGCCGCGATTGCCAAAGCGCAAAAATCAGGAACGCCAAGCTTAATCTGCTGTAAAACCAAAATTGGTTTTGGCGCACCAACAAAAGAAAACACATCTTCTGCGCATGGCTCACCACTGGGTGATGAAGAAATCGCCGGCGCACGCAAGAACTTAGGTTGGACCGCCCCTGCTTTTGAAATTCCTGCTGATATTTTAAATGACTGGCGCGCTGTTGGCTCTAAGCACAGCACGGCTTGCAAAGAATGGTATAGCCAAAAAGACATTGGTAACTTTGAAGTCGCCTTGACCGCAGACATAAGCGACACGGTGAACAATGCAATTAAAAAGGCGAAGGCTGAGTTTTTAAAAAGCCGACCAAAAGTTGCGACGCGCAAGGCATCGGGCATGGTGCTGGAACATTTAGTCCCCGAATTACCAATAATGATTGGTGGGTCAGCCGACTTAACAGGCTCAGTCAACACCAAGACATCCGTTCAAAAAGACTTTATTAGCCCCGCCAATGATTACGCCGGTCAGTATGTTAATTATGGTGTGCGCGAACATGGCATGGGCGCGATTATGAACGGTATGGCGCTGCATGGCGGCCTTGTCCCTTATGGTGGCACATTCTTATGTTTCGCCGATTATTGCCGCCCGGCTATTCGCCTTGCCGCATTAATGGAAACACGCAGTATTTATGTTATGACGCATGATTCTATTGGTCTGGGTGAAGATGGCCCAACCCATCAACCTGTTGAGCATGTCGCCTCGCTCCGCGCGATACCAAATCTCTCTGTCTTCCGTCCATGCGATGGCATTGAAACAGCAGAAGCATGGGAAATGGCTCTGAACAATCAATATGGGCCTTCGGTTATTGTCCTAACGCGCCAAGGCTTGCCGACATTGCGTGAAAATGGCGATGACAACCTGACTGAACGTGGCGCTTATATTTTACGCGCGGCAAGCGCTGAGCCTAAAGCGGTTCTTTACGCGACAGGCTCCGAAGTTGAAATCGCCGTTCAAGCGCAAGAAATGCTCGAACAAGAAGGCATTCCAACGCAAGTCGTCTCTGTACCGTGCTTTGAAAACTTTGCCAAGCAAGACGACGCTTATAAAGCCAGTATCTATCGTGATGATACACCCGCACATGTCGCGATTGAAGCGGCCTGTCAAATGGGCTGGAATGAATTTATAGGCCGCAAAGGTAAGTTTATTGGCATGAAAGGCTTTGGCGCATCGGCCCCTGCCGAAGAGCTTTATAAACATTTCGGTATAACAGCCGAAGCAACCGTCCAAGCGGTTAAAGACCAATTAGTTTAAACCAATAAGTGAACACATAACATATATTAGAGTGGAGAATATCATGACTATAAAAGTAGCAATTAATGGATTTGGCCGTATTGGCCGCCTTGTCTACAGAGCCCTTCTTGAATCAGGCCGTACCGATATGCAGCTTATTGCCATTAACGACCTTGCTGATTCAAAAACCAATGCTCATTTGTTGAAATATGATTCAGTGCACGGCGTCTCAACCGCTGACATCTCTGCATCAGGCAGCGATATTGTTGTGAATGGCCACACAATCAAAGCCTTCCAAGAACGCGATCCTGCCGCCCTTCCGTGGGGTGATTTGGATATCGATATTGTCTTTGAATGTTCTGGTATATTCACATCGCGCGAAACAGCGGGCAAGCATTTACAAGCAGGCGCGAAAAAAGTGCTGATCTCAGCCCCTGCAAGCGGTGAAGACTTAACTGTTGTTTATGGCGTTAACTCAGATGATTTAACCGCAGCCCATAAGCTTGTCTCTAATGCATCATGCACAACCAACTGCCTTGCGCCATTTGCACATGCTATTCACAATGCAATTGGCATAGAGACTGGCTTCATGACAACGATCCACGCTTATACTGGTGACCAACGCACTGTTGATACAATGCATAGCGATTTACACCGCGCACGCGCTGCGGCCGTTAACATGATCCCAACATCAACAGGCGCGGCAAAAGCCGTTGGTAAAGTCCTGCCTGCCCTAAATGGCAAGCTTGATGGCGTGGCTATACGCGTGCCTACTCCGAATGTATCATTGGTTGATTTAACCTTCACAGCGAGCCGCGATACAACCGTTGAAGAAATCAACGCCGCCGTTAGCGCCGCTGCGCATGGCCCATTAAAAGGCGTTTTAGATGTTTATGATCTGCCTTTGGTTTCAACTGATTTTAATCATAACCCGCATTCTTCAATATTCTCCCTCGCCGGAACGCGCGTTATGGATGGCAATTTCGTCCGCGTTATGAGCTGGTATGACAACGAATGGGGCTTTTCAAACCGCATGCTTGATACCGCCGCGAAAATGAATGAAGTTGGTTACTGAGTAAGTAAGCATCATGAACACGACAAAAGGCGCAGTATTTATTTACTGCGCCTTTTTTGCACGCGCAAACATTACACAGCAACACCTAATCGTACACAGCACTGCATAACGTTATGCATTTTCCTTGCGCCACCGCCCCCTTTAGTGTTAGAGTTAACAAGATCAATAACTAAAAGAAACCACAGGAGCCCTAAAATGACCAACCAAACCGTAGCCAAGCAAGTACTTATTCCGCTGGGCCTCTCATTAGCTCTAAGCTTTGGAATATCAAGCTGTGATGGTAAGTTTATGTCAACACAAGAAGAAGGTAGCAATTACCTAAAAGAACAAGGCTTCACCCAAGTAAAGGGCGGCGAAGAATGGGATTTTTGGAATGGTTGTGGCCGTGGACTTAGTCGTGATTATCTCGTTGCGGCAAAAGATAGCCCTGCATCAGAGACCACAAAAGAGACACAACGTGTCTGTTTCGGCGGTTGGAACTATTCACATACAAAAATAAACCCATAAAACACGCTTCATGGACAACAAACAAAAAAGCACCTTATCATTAAGGCGCTTTTTTTATTACAGATTAAACCTGTACGATTTATCAATAGGGATCGGGAGCAAACTAAGCAGTAAGCTCATCCCAATATTCAGATGGGCACATGCCGACGGCATTAAAGCCGCAATCTACATAATGCACTTCGCCTGTAACAGCGCCGGAGAGTTCACTGAGCAAGTAAACGCCCGTGCCACCAATTTCTTTAAGCTTAACGCTGCGGTGAAGTGGTGAAGTTAATTCACTATATTTGTAAATTTTGCGGGCGCTGCCAATCGCCGAGCCAGCCAATGTACGCATAGGACCAGCTGAAATGGCGTTAACACGAATATCTTTGCGGCCTAAATCAGCAGCAAGGTAACGCGTTGAGGCCTCAAGAGCGGCTTTTGCAACGCCCATAACATTGTAATTCGGCATAACTTTCTCAGCGCCGTAATAGCTGAGCGTAACGGCCGAGCCGCCCTTTTCCATTAAAGGCTCTGCGTAGCGCATAACCGATGTAAAGGAGTAGCAAGATATATGCATTGTGTTGAGGAAGTTTTCTAAAGTGGTATCAACATAACGCCCTTTAAGTTCTTCTTTGTTTGAATAAGCCACGGCATGAATAATAAAATCAATACTGCCCCATTCAGATTTTAGCGTTTCGAACACAGCGGCAATATCTTCGTCTTTGCTGACATCGCATGGCATAATGATGCTTGACCCATAAGGCTCGACAAGATTTTCCACACGCTTTTTAAATGCATCGCCTTGATAAGTATAAGCAATTTCAGCACCCTGTTCATACAAAGCTTGCGCCATGCCCCAAGCAATGGACTTGTCGTTCGCAACGCCCATTATAAGGCCACGTTTACCAGAGAATAATTTTGAATCGCTCATTATTTTATATCTATTTATGTTCGTTACAGCTGTTTTCACAGCCAGAAATATTAATCAATTTTAGAAAAAGCCAGACAGCAATTCGTGCCGCCAAAACCAAAGCTATTTGACAGAATTGTTGTGTGCTTCACATTTTCTTGAAGCTCCGTGACTAGCGGCATATCAACCGCGCCGTCATCTTTATTCTCAACATTAATGCTTGGGCAGATAAAATCATGCTTCATCATTAAGATGCTGTAAATTGCTTCTTGCGCTGACGTTGCCCCTAATGAGTGGCCTGTCATTGATTTGGTTGAGCTAAATGGTGGCACAGGAGTTTCAAGATCTTCAAAAACCTGTCTAATGCCATTAAGCTCTGTGATATCACCAACAGGCGTTGAGGTGCCGTGTGTGTTGATATAGCTCACTTCGCCTTCAGTTGTGCTTAACGCTTGTTTCATGCAGCGCACCGCGCCCTCACCGCTTGGGGCAACCATATCATGACCGTCTGATGTCGCGCCATAGCCTGTAAGCTCAGCGTAAATTGTCGCGCCACGTGCTTTTGCGTGTTCGTATTCTTCAAGCACTAACATGCCTGCGCCGCCGCCAATAACAAAGCCATCACGACCTGAATCATAAGCACGTGATGCTTTTTCAGGCGTGTCATTATATTTAGACGACATTGCGCCCATACCATCAAATAGGCATGAAAGTTCCCAGCTTAGCTCTTCGCCGCCGCCTGCAAAGACGATATCTTGCTTATCAAACATAATTTGTTCGAAAGCATTACCAATGCAGTGGCCTGATGTAGAACAAGCTGATGAAATTGAGTAGTTAACGCCCTTAATCTTCATATAAGTCGATAAAGTCGCACTTGTTGTCGAAGACATGCAGCGTGGCACTTGATATGGGCCAACGCGCTTAGGTGTTCTTTCTTTAGCTGTATTCGCCGCCAAAACTTGGTTCGCCGCCGATGGACCGCCAGAGCCAACAACAATACCCGTGCGTGGGTTTGAAACTTGGTCTTCATTAAGGCCAGAATCTTCAATAGCTTGCTTTAAAGCGACATAGCAATATTGTGCGCCATCGCCCATGAAGCGACGGTGACGACGATCAATTAAGCTTTCCAAATCAATATCAGGCTTGCCATAGACTTGTGAGCGGAAACCAAGGTCAGCATATTCTTGCGAGAAAGTAATGCCTGATTTACCCGCTTTCAAAGAGGCCACAACCTCATCTTGTGAATTACCGATACACGATACGATACCAATGCCTGTTACAACAACACGTCTTGGCGTAATTGATTTCATCATTTTCTTACTCTTTGCTAAATTAAACGATAGTTTTGAATTACTTATACTGCAATTATAAGGCTATGCTTTGGCTTTAGAATTATCAAACAAGCCGACTTTTAAGTCTGTTGCTTCATAGATAACTTTGCCATCAGCGATAACTTTACCATCCGCTATACCAAGCACAAGGCGGCGGTTAATAACGCGCTTAAAGTTAATTTCATATGTGACCAATTTGGTTGTTGGCAAAATTTGATCTGACAATTTTAATTCGCCCAAACCAATTGCACGGCCAGAGCCCTTGCCGCCAAGCCAACCAAGATAAAATCCAACAAGCTGCCATAAGGCATCAAGACCAAGACAGCCCGGCATAACAGGGTCACCTTTAAAGTGACAATCAAAAAACCATAAATCAGGCTTGATATCAAATTCAGCGATAATCTGGCCTTTGCCGTGATCGCCACCATCTTCTGACACATGCGTAATGCGATCAAACATTAACATAGGAGGAAGCGGAAGCTGTGCATTGCCAGGGCCAAACATGTCGCCATTGCCACATGTAATTATGTCTTCGTAAGAATAGGAAGATTTTTGTTCAAATGTCATGTCATCAATTTTTTTGTTGTTCAATATAAGAGGTTTTTATACTGTTAGAAACAGTGCGGCGCAAACATTTTCTCTGAAAAAGGCCAAAATAAACAGGGGAAATATCATGAGGCTCTGTTTTTATTTAGAGGTTCCTAATGAACCCAAGCGAGAGGCACTAGGCTCTAACCGCTTCTTTCATCCTTAACATTAACGCTATCGTTTTAAGATTTTTTATACATTTCGATCATCGCCGCTAAAGCCAATGGCTTTGCAATGACGGATGCTATTTCAGGCTCTTCGCCGCCAGATACCACCGCGATCATCCGTCCTGCGGCTTTGGCACAGGCCACGGCGCAATCATAATTATTCTCTAGGCGTAATATAGGCAGTAAACTTTTATAATACGGCTCAAATGACTGGACGATACTTGTCGGCGCATCAGCGGGGCAATCATTTGCCGCAAGGCCTGCACGCCAATCAACTGTATTCGATACGCCGTGGCGCGCCGCTTCGCGCGTCATCACATAAGCGATCTCATCAAACTGAACGGGTAAATTAACACCTGAAAATTCACCGACATAATTTTGATCTGGGTGAAAAGGCCCTTGATCTATGCCCTGCTCTGCACGGACCAACTGTCCCGCGCTACCACTTAGGGCAACCAAGCAATCAGCAAGGCTCCATTTGTCTTGCACCATCATATGGTCAAGCGATGCATCACATAATTCTTGTGCGGCGATTTCATACGCCATGGCGCGCCAAGCACATTCAATAACAAGACGGCTGCTTTCATCTAAAGGAATATCTTGATTATCCCACTCAGACAGATTGTGATAAGCCAGATAAACGATCAGATCAACAAAGCCATAAATGTCCTGCTCCCAATCGCAAATTAATTGACGGGCAAGTTCGCGGCCACGCTCTGCATTATCTTCTACAATATAACCAGGCGGACAAACAAATAAAGGTAGCTCCCCTTCATAAGGCTTTTCATCCATTGAAGTGGTGAGTTTTTCTAAGATAGAGGATAAAGCGTCAATCGGCGATTCAAAATACAAGGCGGTTTCAACCATAATGCCCGCATAAAGCTGCACAGCCATAAAGACATCAATACCCTTACCACGAACGTGTGACAAAGACGCGACGTGGCGCGTCATTTCCAATGCCGTGTTGGTCTTATTACTGCTTAGCTCATATGCTACAGACATAGCGTTATACTTGCGCGAATGCGCCCTAAAAGAACTTTAAAAAGTGAAACACTGCTGAATTTGAAATGGCGAACGCCTAAACAACAGAAGATTTCGATAACATGATTCCGTCAAACCAGAATCATATTTAAAACTTACTCAATTACTTCATCGGGGTAAATGCCCCATATAGTGTTTTTTGCAACCCATCCCCGATAAGCTTTAAAATCAACAAGGCAGAAATCTTGTTTACACTGCTTAATTTCACCAATAGCGCCCGCTTCGACCTGTAAAACCACGCGGCTCTGGGCATTAGGCTTCTTATAGGCGCTGATTACGCCTGTATGTGTATCTGTGCTAGCGGCTTGTGCATTAAACTGTATAAGTGCAGAGCGCTGACCACTGAGCAAAGTACTATGTACCCAGCTTATCGAGCCTTCTTTATCGCGGATTTGACGCCAGGCCTCAAATTCAGCTGTCACTTCAACAGGAAGATGAGCGCGTTTATAAATCCATTGAATAGGATAGCGCAGCGCCGGCCCAGTGCGGGCATTAACCTTACTAGAGCGTAGAGATACAAAACGCGGTAATGGCAGCCCTGTAACAGGCCCCAATTTCTTTGCGTTGTTTTTTGCTATATTTTTTCCTGCATTGGCGGGCGTAACAAATCCATTTGAGTTCCCCCCAAACAAACAAAAGGCCAAAAACGTAATAGTGAAGAGGCGTAGATATAACATATTTGCAAACATTCCTTGACTTTACCGTCTTATAGAAAATATAACTCTGTTATCAGAATAGCCAGAATATGGCCCTTAGGGTCAAGAGTAAACATGATTAGCGAAGAAAAAAAGCAGAATAACATATCAAACGCCGCACAGAGCTCTGATATAACGCCCTCTATTATAAACCCAGATCAAACGCCCGATATAAGAATTGCGCCGATGATTGACTGGACAGATCGCCATGCGCGCTATTTCCTGCGGTTAATCTCCCCTAATGTAAAGCTCTATACCGAGATGATCACTTGCGGCGCGCTGCTGCATGGTGATGCTGAGCGTCATTTACGCTTTAATAATGAAGAACACCCCATAGCCCTACAGCTTGGCGGCGCAAGCTCTGAAGATTTAGCCACTTGCACGAAAATGGGTACAGATTATGGCTATGATGAAATAAACCTCAATTGCGGCTGCCCAAGCAATCGCGTCCAAAGCGGCGCTTTTGGCGCATGTCTTATGAAAGACCCTGAGCGCGTTGCTGATTGCATGAGCGCGATGAGCGAATCCACAGATAAGCCCGTGACTATAAAGTGCCGTATTGGCGT
Source organism: uncultured Micavibrio sp. (assembly GCA_963977125.1). Lineage (GTDB taxonomy): Bacteria > Pseudomonadota > Alphaproteobacteria > Micavibrionales > Micavibrionaceae > UBA2705. Next base: position 510,305 of record CAXBNJ010000001.1, on the reverse strand, counting down.
CGATGATTACGATAGCTATGACTTTTTAACACAATTTATTGAGAAAACCGCACAAGCAGGCTGCACTGAGTTTATTATTCATGCGCGCAAAGCATGGCTTAATGGCCTTAGCCCAAAAGAGAATCGCGAAGTGCCACCATTACGCTATGATATTGTTCATCAATTAAAAGCTGATTACCCGCATATAAAATTTATCCTTAATGGTGGAATCACAACATTAGAGCAAACAAGTGAACAGCTCTCAAAGCTCGACGGCGTAATGATCGGACGCGAAGCTTATCAGAATCCTTATTTCCTCTCAACGCTTGAGCACGCCATTTTCAAAACCGAATCTTTATTAACGCGCGATGAGATTGCGTTAAAAATGATTGATTATGCACAGCGCCAGCACGAACAATACCAAACCCCCATTAAGTCCATCACCCGCCATATTTTAGGTCTATACCAAGGCCTCCCACGCTCTAAACGCTGGCGCCGCACGCTTTCACAGGCGCATAAACACCCCGCCGATCATTTCGATATTATAAAAGAGGCGTTGGATAATATGCACAGCAAAGACCCCAACACTTGCATAGCGGCTTGATACATTGTAATTATTAACTATATTGTCATGTGTCTGCATTAAGATGCATATGATAAAGTTCACATTATTTAAGCCTTAGGCGAAAGCTCGAAGTCAGGTTACACACTATATGGATTGGCAACGTTTAGATCGAAAAGCAACTGAAGACCTTATTCAAAAATCAGGGTCTGCATCTGTATTATTCTCGCCGCAAACAAGCGAAGCGCGCCGATCAGCCCTGCCTTTTTTAGATAATTTCGCCTTATATCGCCTGACCAATTATGCGTCTTTGCCGCTTATATCCCTTGATTACCTTGTCAATGAAAGCAATGGCGATCCGAATGGCGTTTTGTATCTCGACGGCTCAACAGCCCCGATTCTCAAAGCTATTCGCAATGATAATTTCTCTCTCGATGTCGATAACGTTATTGGCTATGTGAATTTTTACTTTAAAAATGCCCCTGATCCTGATGGTGACATCTATATTATTGATGACCTCGAATCATTGGTGTTTTTTGATCTGCTTGGGCAAGATCAGCAAGACCGCCTAACCAAAAATTTTGAACCACCTGTTGTTGAACAGTTAGAAGATGGGCGCTATCAGATTAAAGCCTGCATGGTTAATCAAGGCAGCCTCGTCACGGCGACTATCGCTGTGCTTGGTGATGGGGCGGTGCATATATCATCCGTCGCTATGATGATCCAATCCACCCCTGCTTATCATCGCGTGGATAATTAAGAAGTAAGAAGTAAGAAGTAATAAGAAAAAAAACAGTTTCGCATTTAGCTTAATGAAAGACCGACGTTAATGACTACAGAGAATAACAAAAATAATGACAGCGAGCTGCAAGGTCCCTTCTCACAAATGGGTCGGCCTGGCGCTTTGGATGCATTACGTCATGATCACCATGATGTTGTTCTAAAAAAAGCGCGCACAGCATTGTCCAAGATTGAGACAGGCAAAGCATTATTAGCCGTTCTTGATAAATATAAATATCCTGTGCATATCTTAAAAGGCAAAGAAATCACTTATATAGCCCCTGATGAGAAGAGCATCACCCTTTTCATCCCTCCACAATATGAGGGGCTAGACAGCATTATGGCTATGGCCCTAGGATTAGGTATTCGTGAGCTAGAACAAGTGCTTATGGGCTACCCAAGAGCTGATTCATCGATGGATGACATAGCCTTTTGTCAAAGAACATTAACAAAAAGTGTTGACATAACCACATATATGTGTAGAATAGCAGATGAATACCACAGCAACTATGATAACCATAAGCCACTTGACAAGGTTATAGAATTAGGACATGGTGAGGTATATCAGGCATACAAAAATAAAGTTTCATATGACGAATTTGTCGATATATTTGTAGAAAAAGATATAGAAGCATATGAAAACGGTAATACAGGTAACGTAGAGTAAAGTAGAAAGAGGTGTACTATGAATAAAACTGGACACATGACACATAATTTAGCAGCAATCAAAATGGCTTCGCCTTCAGCGATCCGTCATGCAGCTAAAGGCGTATCTCAACTCGGTGATACTGGTCACAGCATGCATGCGCCAAAAGGCCCAGCACCACGCCACGCTTAATATAAAGCGCAATTATTAAAGAATTCTTAAAAGCCGCTCTTATGAGCGGCTTTTTTCGATCTATACTTTTGTAAAGCTTCGTCATCATCGATTCTTAATACCCGCGATCAGATTGCACTATTATTCCCCATCGTATGAAAGCGGCTCAGTTATACCGATTCTTATGCGTATTTCTCAATATTCTTCAACACGCCCATGTGCATAGTTTTCTCCGCGCCATATCGCTAAACTTGCTCTTGGCTCAATATAAATTATAGTAAGCATGTAGTTATAAATTAATGCGAGGTTGACGATTATGCGCTATTTGCCCCTATCAGAACAAAATCGAAAAGACATGATGGCCGCCACAGGCGCCAAAGACATGCGCGCCTTGTATAATGACGTTCCTGACAGCGCTTATAATGATTCTCTGCTTGATCTACCCGCACATAAAAGCGAAATGGCGGTTGAACGCATTATGAATGGCTATGCTAATCAAAATATTAGCGCACAAAATAGCGCCTTCTTCTTGGGCGGCGGCGTTTATCACCACCATATCCCCGCCAGCGTTGACCATATAATTCAGCGCAGCGAATTTTTAACCGCTTACACACCCTATCAACCTGAAATCGCCCAAGGGACATTACAGGTCATTTATGAATTTCAAACCATGATCGCCAAGCTCACAGGGCAAGACATTGCCAATGCTTCGCTTTATGATGGCGCAACGGCCACGGCCGAATCTGTGCTTATGGCCATGCGCGTTACAAAACGCAGCAAAGTTGTTATTGCCAATGAGCTACACCCAGATTACAAAGCCACCCTTGATACATATCTTGCTGATGACGCCGTTGTGGCGCTCGACCAAGGGGACAGCGCTGACATTGCCACGCTTATCGTGCAATCCCCCGATTTCTTCGGACGCCCTGAAAAATACGCGCCATGGCGCCAAAAAGCTGATGAAATTGGCGCATTATTAATTATAGTTATCACTGAAATCGTTTCACTCGGCATGCTCCCCACCCCCGCTGAGGCTGATATAGTCTGCGGCGAAGGTCAAAGCATTGGCCTGCCCATGAGCTTTGGCGGCCCGCATCTTGGATTTTTCGCCTGTAAACAAGCTTATTTAAGACAAGTCCCAGGCCGCCTGTGTGGGCGCACCAAAGATGCGGATGGTAAAGACGGCTATGTCCTGACCTTATCCACGCGTGAACAACATATACGCCGCGACAAAGCCACATCGAACATCTGTACCAATCAAGGCCTGTGCGCTTTGGCTTTTAGTGCGCATTTAAGCTTATTGGGTGATTTAGGCTTTAAGCAGCTTGCACAAACAAACCATGAAATGGCCTGCAACCTCGCCGATGCCTTAGAAGCCATTGACGGCGTCAGCACCGAAAACGAATTTTTCTTCAATGAATTTGTTGTAAAACTGCCAAAGCCAGCATCTGAAGTCGTTGAGCGTCTCGCCGATCAACACATCATCGCTGGCCTTGCCTTAGATAACAACCGCCTTCTTATCTGCGCCACCGAAGTGACAACAGATGAAGACATAGCAGAGCTTGTTAGCGCCCTGCAAGGACTTTAGATTACCCTACATTATTCGCCTCTAAAAACATTGCCTTAGATAAAGCAGAAAAGAACTGCTGATAAGGCTCTGGATCTTCTACCGCTTGAATATTATACTGGGCATTCGCTCTCACTATAATTTCCTTACCTTTTGGACGCACAAGAACAGTCATTCTAAGTTGGTAGCCATCTAGCTTTGTTCCACTAATTGACCCCAACTCCTGATCTGCCTTATCAATTACGAAACCTAAATCCTGCATAGTTGTGATTATAGTTCTTAATGTCTTTGTTCTGTCAGATGTTTCAAAGCTTCTTGATTGCATTTGACGCAAAGCAACTTGCGATTCAGAAGAAGACAAAGCCGCATCCGTGCCTGTTGTTACACAGCCCGACAACGACACACCACAAAACAGAACCATTAATATTAATACTGATTTTTTCATTACAAACACTCTTTTCTATATTTTAAATTTCATGCGCTTCCAAAAAAACAGCCTTAGACAGTCTTTCAAAAAACTCTTGGTACAACTCAGGAGCCTCTAAGCTTTCTGAACGTGTTACATTACCCTGTGTATTCCAGACAACCCTTTGGAATGTTGCTCTCATGAAAACTTTATTCTGACTTTTATGCGTAACAAGAGATACACGTATTTTTTGTTGCTTATCCGTGGGCATTACTCCCCCGCCAAGAGCCGCAACTAATATAGAAGCAGCGATCTGTCCTCCATTAACAGCACTCTTATCTTTAGAGCCTACAACGACACCGAGCTTTGTCTCACTTTCGTCAATAGTATAGCCCAAGTCTTGCAAAACAGAGGCCCCTGAAACAATGATTTTTTTCTCCGTGCGCGTATTAAACCCACGAGTCTGAAGCTGCTTCAGTGCAAGACTTTCTGGTGATAGCTGTAAAGCATCCTTAGGGATCGTCTGTACGCAGCCACACAAAACCAAAGCCATACACAGCATCGTAATAGTTTTTAATTTATACATTTCTAAGCTTTCTAAAATCTTGATGTGTGATAAGCGAAGTCTCTAACTTTGCTAGCTTTATCAAACTTGATTATGACAGTTAAAGTCTTTTGGCTTTTACTTGAAGCCCCCGTATTCTTATTATATCCACCGCCAACTCCAGCGCCTAAGGGAACACCTGTAAGACCTCCTAAAATTAACGCAGATACCCCACCAGAACTCGTCGAATAGGCTGTATCTGTTGAAATTTTATCATAGACCCACACCTCTCTTCTTTGCTCATCCGTGGATACAATATTAGGAGAGCCCAATATTTCAACAACACTGGCGCTACTCATACCCACGCGAACTTCTTTTTGCACAACCCCAACAGTCAAATTATTCACGCTAGTATCTGAGACCGCCTCACGATGCCCTGAAACTGACTGGCAGCCGCCCAATAGAACGATTACAACACTTATTATTACATTCCTCATAACATAAAACCCCTATGCTAAATTCTTGCTTAAAGATATTTGCGCACTTCAAATTCCCAGAACAACCACGGCCTTCAAAACTAACAACAAACCTAAACAATTGATTAATACATATACTTTAATTTAGTAAACGCATAGTTGTATCATACGCGAGTATTTATGCAAGCAATTATAACCCGTTGATAACTCCGCCGCTTAAATTGAGGCCAAAGCTTGTGCGTGCTAAGCTTTAGGCAGTCATAGATGTTCTTTCTATGATTCTTCAAAGCTCACTCGAGCATCACACTTATATGAAATTCGCGCCCTATGTATACTGAAACAAGCAGCTCTGACCACGCCTTTAGCATCCCGACAAGCCAAAACTATCAGATATGCGGCATATTAAATGCTCCATCCGCTGAGCTACCGACCGTTAAGGCGCAGAGCAAGTTGATTATTATTCCCGTACTCAAAGAGAGCGACCTTTATATACATTCAACGCAGAGCCAACGTAAATTTTACAACCAAAACGGCTATGATGTTTTACGTTTAGCCCTTTCTCATTCAGACCATAAAGCCCGCGACTTCAAAGATATAACGCTGGGTCACATGGCTGCCGATATACGCCGCGCTTGTGATGTCTTACGCGCTGATTATGGTCATATTTATATAGCCGCGCATGGTTTTGCCGCTTTTGCAACGGCGCTTGCCAATGCTGATACAGATGGACAGTCCCTCTCAGAGCCTTGCTTTACCCCTTATGAGAATTTCGTAGAATCAGGCTATGGCTATAACCGTGCGCTTGATATCTATCAAAGCTTAAGCAACCCGGTTGATTATTTAAATCCGCGCCTTGTTGAAAGCTGCAAATTATTTGACCTTGAAAGCTGCCGTTCAATGATTCAAAGCATTGACCGCCCTACGCAGTTTGTTTGGGCTGAAAACGGCCTTGGCTCTAATATTTCTGCGCTGTATAAGGCGCATCTTTATACTCACGCACAGAGCCTCACAATTAAAGGCGCTGACCATCACTTTAATAACGCCAATAGCATTGAGCGCGCCGCCATACAAAGCCTTGAGTGGTTCACTTATTGTGGCTATATGTATGACTTAAGCGCCCTGCAAGCGCAATCGGCCACAGGCAGCGCTCAATATACAGCTCCACAAAGCAGCGCTACATATACGGTGAATTAAAGCCAGTCTTCTATAGGCAAACCGAACGCAGCGCTTTATATTTTAATCATATAGTAATAATCAATATAGCGGTGAGTCTTATGAGTGCAAATACAGCCCCGAAAGAGCCTATAGCGGCCAATACCACGCAAGAATTTGATCTTACAAATGATCACAATCGTGGCCTTCATTATGAAGAGCCTTTTTTATGGGATTTACCACAAAGCGATCATAGCGGCGTTGATTTTGACGTGCCTCTAACTGGCCTGAACCGTACAGGCCAAGATATACGCGAAAGCACTGGACTGCCCAACATAACAGAACCACAAATCATGCGTCATTTTGTGCGCATGTCGACACATAACTATTCTATCGACCACGGCTTCTTCCCGCTCGGCTCATGCACAATGAAGCATAATCCGCGCCTAAATGAAAAAGTCGTACGCATAGCAGGCCTTGCGCATATTCATCCACTACAGCCACAAAAAACAGTACAGGGCGCTTTGGCGCTTATGCATGATTTGCAAAATTGGCTGGCCACATTAACGGGTTTGCCGGGCGTTGCGTTATCCCCTGCGGCAGGGGCGCATGGCGAATATGCTGGTATAATGACCATTCGCGCTAAGCTACGCGATGCGGGCGAGTTCCATAAAGATACATTACTCATTCCCGATTCTGCGCATGGCACCAACCCTGCGACCGCGTCTATGTGTGGCTTTAAAGTCAAAACAATCTCGACAAAAGGCACTGGACGTTTATCTCTTGCGGCGTTTAAGGACGCCCTTGGTGACGGTAAAAACATCGCCGGTATGATGGTCACAAATCCAAACACATGCGGTTTATTTGAAACGGATATTGTCGAGATCTCTAAATTACTGCATGACGCTGGCGGCTATTTTTATTGCGATGGTGCAAATTTCAACGCATTGGTTGGCCGCATTAAACCCGCTGATTTCGGCGTGGATGTTATGCATATCAATTTGCACAAAACCTTTTCGACCCCACATGGCGGCGGCGGCCCAGGATCTGGCCCGATATGCTGTACAGAAGAATTGCGCCCTTATCTGCCCGTCCCTTTAATTGGTCAATCGGATGATGGTAACTATAGCTTATTAGATAAGGCTGAGTGCCCCAAAACCCTTGGCCGTCTGCGTGGCTTTAATGGTCAGTTCGGCATGCATGTGCGCGCGCTGAGCTATATGCTCTCTCACGGCAATGACGGCCTGCGTCAAGTCTCTGGTGATGCTGTATTGGCCGCGAATTACATTCTGAGCCAACTTAAAGATGATTACCATGTCCCCTTTGAAGGGCCTTGCATGCATGAAGCGCTACTGTCTGAAAAATGGTTAAAAGAACACGGCGTTACAACGCTTGATGTCGCCAAGGCGCTGATCGAATTTGGTATGCATCCGATGACGGTTTATTTCCCTCTCGTGGTCAGCGGCGCGATGCTGATTGAGCCAACAGAGACGGAAACAAAAGAGTCTATGGATCGCTTTATAGCTGTAATGAAACATATTGCCGCGATGGCCAAAGATGGCAAAGGCGATGTTTTCCACAGCTACCCAACATGCACGCCCCGTAAGCGTTTAGATGAAGTACTTGCTGCACGTCGCCCTGTTTTAAACGGCTAACGATATAGTTGCAGGCCAAGCGCCGCTATGTGCTTTTCATATATGAGTTGCTGCATATGAATAATCATGCTAAATAAAGATATAAATAATAATAAGAATAAAAATGAGCAGGGATAATGGGAGAAAATAACGCACTCTCACGTGACTTTAATTCACAACCACTGCGCGCAAGCTTCGTACTCTTGCCGCGTGAGCTTTACGATGCCTATTTACATTTTTATAGATTAGCGCGCACCGCGAGCCAACGCGCGCAGGAAACTGTGGCTGATGCCGATCATAAACACGCCATGTCAACAGGCCGCAAATATTTCAACAACATGCCTGATGAGACGATATTCATACAGCGCATTGAAAAATTTTATGACCGCCTCAAAAATCACACAGCCAGCTTTTATGGTATTCGCTATACGGCAAATCTAAATAACCACCCCGAAGAATATATCGCCCTGCGCGGGGAACAAGCCACCGGGTTTTATGATTTACTGCTAGAAGGCAATCGCTTATTTGTTGATACTGTAAACAGCGTTTGGAAAACGGATTACCTAAAAGCATTTACCCAGCTTAAACAATCGGGATTACCCTATGAAGGTGCAACATGTTTGCAAGAAATCATTGATATGGGTTTCCATGTTTATACCATTCAGCGCCTAACAGAAGACTTAATAGAAAATGGTCGTGTTACCCCTGAATGGAAGAAGTTGATTAACCGCCCATAGGCCGTATAATTACCTTGACGAAGCCCCTATATTTAATAGTATCAACTTCACAGCTAATCTCAAATCGTTTCAACCCGTCTCTATTGGACGGGTCAATTTATAAAAGCTTTATGTAAGCCAAGACTCGCTAGGATATAAAATGGATAAAATACCCGTTACAAAAAAAGGATTTGTTGTTTTAGAAGCAGAATTAAAGCACCTAAAAACAACCGCACGCCCAACCGTGATTGAGGCTATTGCCGTCGCACGCGAACATGGCGATTTAAAAGAAAATGCTGAATATCACGCAGCGCGTGAACAGCAAAGCTTTATTGAAGGCCGTATATTAGAGCTTGAGGCCGTGGTTTCGCGCGCACAAATCATTGACCCTTCGCTTATGATTGGTGACAAGACCATTAAATTTGGTGCAACTGTTTTGGTGGCTGATGAAGCCACTGACGAAGAAACAGAATATCAAATCGTTGGTGAACACGAAGCCAATGCGGATAGTAAAAAATTATCCGTTACCGCCCCTATTTGCCGCGCCATGATTGGCAAAAGCGAAGGCGATAGCATTTCTGTTGTTACACCAAAAGGCAAAAAAGACTACGAAATCGTAACAATCACATATAGCTAAATTCTACACTTGAGTCCTTTTTTCAATCAAACGCGTATGGAGCATTAAAATGGTCGATAAAAATAACAAACCCATTATTGATACTAACTTCACAGCGGATGATGAAAAAAGGCTTAAGCAGGAATTTGATCGCAAACAAGCCAACGCACAGGCCGATAAGAACGCCGCCCTTGAAGACAAGATCATGGCCGCGTGGCATGGACAAGCACGCTTCAAAATCTGCGACACACGCATTGTCGAGCAATTCAAAATGGATGGCATCGGCCTGCGCGCGGGCATTACTCAAAGCGAAAAACACACGAAAAAATCAAAAACCACCTCATATGCGCTCTCGGTCGAGGTTTGCTATCATGACTTATACGAGCTACACAAAGCAGCGCCTTTCAAATCAGAAAAAGAGCGCAGCCTAAGCGAAGAATTCAATCAAAAACGTGCTTCATCGCTACAAATTGGCCAATATGACAGCTTAGAATCGCTTAAACACGCCTTTACGGAGCTTAACCGTGAATTTTTACTCGTTTTATCCGAAGCGGGTGCTGAAAATAGCCGTTTAGAAGTCACAAATGGCGCTTACAGCATCATTAACGAGAATTCAGACACGCAAGCTGGCAATTTTTCTGATGCGTTAAAATTGGCGCGGCAAATACAATATTTGCGTTTATTGGACACGGATGAATATCTAAACTACGGCCAAGCCCGCCTTGCCTTAATTCAGCCCATTTTACAGGATAACAATCTTGAGCTTGATGTGATGCGCGAATATGTCTTTGGTAACGAGACAACACATTACAAAGCCAGCAATGACGAGCATCACGATTTAGGGCGCTTTCAAATTATGAATGTATCCGCTGATATGGCGGCGGTTCTGACGAGCTATAAATCAATCCACGCGCAGGATTCACAAGTATTTAATGGCAGCGTTACAGGGCGCCTATTACAACGTCACTTTTTTAACCGTATATTTGATGCCGCCGCTGAACTTGGCTTAATCGGCGCAGAAAAAAGGGAACATCTTGTACCGCAGATTACGCAGTATAGAAATGTCCCCTTAATTGGTAATTCTTATTTTGCCCCCGCCGCTTAACAGCCGCGAGTATAACAAGCAATTAAACCTTATGCTGACTTCAACATAGCTGGTTGGTCTTGCTTTTGACCTGACCCACGATGTTTTGCGATGTCATTGCGGCTACAGTTATAAGCGCCTTCGATTTTCTTATAAACGCTTTCGATACATGCGGCTTTTAACGCATCATCAGCAAATGAATCTTCAATCGCCATCATCGTAATATCAATAAGCTGCAAATCTGTTAAACCAAAGACATCTTGTGCGATTTCGTATTCTTGACCAATTGTTGTGCGGAAAAATGTTGGGTCATCAGTGTTTAAAGATATACGAACGCCTGCATTATAAATTTCAGTAATGCGGTGCGCTTCTAAGCTTGGCACAGCTTTAGAAAACGCGTTACTTGATAAGCATATTTCACCGTGAAATTTTGCGGCAACAACTTTTTTAACAAGCTCTGGATCGTCCATAATGCAGGTAATATGCCCGCCGCGCTTGGCGCCAGCAGCCATTGCATCAATGATATTTTGAGGGCCTGCATTTTCACCAGCATGCATAGAAATATGCAGTTCTTTTTTCTGATTTTCAGCAATGTAATCAAATAATTCTTGATGCCCAGGAATGTCACCAAGCTGTTCGTAATTGGCAAGGTCAAGCCCAACTAAATACGGATCAGCAGAATTTTCAACAATTTGTTTAACCGCCCACCAGTTTTTATCAACGGCCTCAGGGCTGTCTCCACGCTCAAGAGTCGCTTTGCAACGCGCATATACACCAAAATCTTGCTCGGCGCGGTCTATACCGCGTTTAAACGCCGCCATCATGTCAGAAAAATCATAATCAGCTGATGTATGCCACATGCCCGGGCAAACAATCATTTCGCAATAAACAAGACCTTCAGCCGCGGCGCTTTTTAAATAGCCATAAGTTAGGGCTTCGTAATCATCTGGCGTTTGTAAAACCAAAGGCGCAACCGTATCAATACAATTTAGAAAACCAATAAAATCATCATAATTATACTCAAGCACATTATCTGCATTCGTGCGGAATAATTCATCCAGGCGCTCTGGGCAAGCTTTTTTGACAACGTCATAGGCAACAGACACCTCAATAGCACCATCAATATGCATATGGAGTTCGGCTTTTGGTATAGTTTGTACTGACATTCGATGTAATCCTTATCTGATTATTTTCGTTAAATGCTGCGTGTTCTCACACGTTAATTTCTGTTTATTATGGCTGTAGAGTAGCGATGCTTATAGTTTTTGTAAAGACATCAAAGCGCCTTATATCAAGGGATATCAATATGGCGTTTATGCCCCTTATTTATATAAGCTCATTTCTTGAATATTCGCAGCCTTTTGTGCTTCAACGCTACGGCGGCGAAAGCCGTAATAACTCGACAACCCAAAGAAAGCCAAACCACCACCAATAAATGGTACTGTAAACATGCCGAGTGAATAATCTAATGAGCGCACATAATGCTCTTTTTCTTCTTCGCTGCTATAAATTTTAGAATAAGCGCAGCGTTCAAAAGACTCTCTATTTTGTGATTTTACAGTTGTTAATTCATATGTTGAGAGGTCATCGAACGTCTTGCCCATACCCTGTTCAAATTCAGCTTCATAAACATCTTCGACACAAGCAAGACTACGCGATTCAATATAGCTATCTGGTAGAATAAGATTATTCTCCACAAGGTTCTGTGAAGCCTCTTTATAAGCATCATCGCTATATACAGCAAACCGACCAACATCAACGGAAACACAGCAGGCAATCGCCACAAAATAAGCTCTCCACATGAAATTGGCATCTTTGCCACTGCGTGCGATACGCTCAATCTTCGCGTCTTGCCGCTTAATCGTATTTTCTTTGTTTTTTATGAAACTATCGAAATCATCCATGATGAAATCCTTTATATCTATTCAAGCAACTTTAAATCTAGAGTTTTGTTTTTGGCTACAGCATCATATTTACGCTGCCTATTCCATGCGGTCACCCCCAGAGCTGTAAAGAAACCAGCCCCGCCGCCCCAGAAATACAAGAAACCACTCCATTTATAGTCTAGTGAATCAACGTAATCTTCTTTGACTTCATCACTCGCCGCTAATTTATTAAAGCGACATGATGCGAAGGATGAATAATTGTCCATAACAATCTCTTCTAAAGATTCACGGCTTAAATCGTCATAATCAATGCCCGTTTGATCTTCAAACTCATCTTCATATACATCTTCCGTACAAGTAAGCACCTTGTCCTGCACAAAATCATCAGGGACAACAAGCTGTCCTGATTCATAATCTGCGCTAGCCTGTTGAAAAAGCGGTTCATCATGGGTCAAGTCTAAACGAAACAACTCGCCCGCGAATATTAACGCAGCGAATACCCCATATTTAAACGCGGCTGTAAAAGTCTCACGTTTAGCACTTCGGAACTCTGCGCTTTTTTTAGAGCTTTCTGCTATTTCTTCTTTTAATTTATCGAGATCAGCCATGTTCATCATTCGTTTTCTAAGAATTCATTCTAATCAAAAAGCTTTAATTCTTCCGCTTTGCTTTTCGCTTCATTACCGTATTTACGTTGACGGTTCCAAGAACTCAAGCCACCTAATGCATATAAGCCCCCTATGCCGCCCCATACAAATAATGCAGGATTCCAATGGAAGCCTTGGCTCGAGACATAGTCTTTTTGAATATCGTCACTTTGCGCCAGCACATTAGCAGCACAACGCGCAAAAGCTTCTTGATTTTTCCCAAGTTCAGTCGCTTGGCTTGCGCTTAATTCATCAAAATCAACGCCCATATCTTCTTCAAACTGATCTTCATAGACCTCCTCAAAGCAATCAATGGTCTTTTGAACCAAATAGTCTTCTGGAATAACAAGCTGTCCTGCCGCATAGTCAGCTTCCAGTTTTAAATAAGCCTCCTCGTCATGGAACTGTAAGAGAGCAAGGTCCACCGCCAAAAGAAACGCCCCCAATACACCAAAGATACGGGCATTATAAAAAGAAAGACGCCTGATTTTTTCAAACTCTAGGCTTTTTTCTGCGCTCTTTTGTATTTTTTCTTGTAATCCGCTTGTATCGACCATAAGCAACACGCCCTCTAGATAGATGAGTTTATTTAGTCAAAAAGCTTTAATTCTTCCGCTTTGCTTTTCGCTTCATTGCCATATTTGCGTTGACGATTCCAAGAGCTCAAGCCGCCTAATGCATATAAGCCCCCTATGCCGCCCCATACAAATAATGCAGGATTCCAATGGAAGCCTTGAGAGTAGACATAGTCCTTTTGAATCTCGTCACTTTGCGCAAATACATCAGAAGCACAGCCAGCAAAAGCGGCTTGATTTTTTCCTAGCTCCTCAGCTTGGCTTACGCTTAAATCATCCAAATCAACGCCCATATCTTCTTCAAACTGATCTTCATAGACGTCCTCAACGCATTCTATAACCTTTTTATCCATATAGTCTTCAGGGATAACAAGCTGTCCCGCCACATAGTCAGCTTCCAGCTTTAAATAAGCCTCCTCATCATGAAAATGTAAATCGGCAAGATCCACTGCCAAAAGCAACGCCCCCAAAACACCATAGAAACGGGCCTCGCCAAAAGATTTGCGCTTCTTACCTTCAAATTCTTGGCTTTTCTCTGTGCTCTTTTGTATTTTTTCTTGTAATCCGCTTATATCGACCATCTTGCAGCTCTCTTTATTTCTATATTTTTATTATTTCAACAAATTTTTCATGTCTTGTTTTTCTTTAATTGAGCGTCGCGTAGACAAAACACTCACCGCCCCACCTGTCGCGCCAGAAAGAATAAACATTGCGCCAGCAAAAATACTTCCAAAGGCCAGATACATAAGTGTATTATCTGCCTTATATTGATTGACGTAATTTTCTTTAATTTCTTCCGTTGGCGGTAAATCTCCACCGACGCAATGCGCAAAATGCCCAGGGAACTGTTTCAGTAAATCTTCGGCTTGTTTATCACTCATTCGAAATGATTGAGGATCTGCGCCCTCAACATTAGACCATGTCTTATCTCGTACGCATGTTGTTAAATCAGATTCAATATAGAACGATCTAGGTACCGTTAACGTCCCTTTATCAAGCTCTTCACTTAAAGCTTCATATTTTTCAGGATCGGCGTTGATATTAAATATCATATTCACCGCAAGTAAGCAGCCCGCCAGCCCAATCGACTGCCCGCCGACTTTTTTAACAGACTCAAAGCGGCTGTTTGATTTTTCTTGTTTACTGAGCAGATCGTTAATATCTTTATCGTAATTTTTCATTTTTTTCTCTTCTTCCTTTTACGGCGTAAAACCTTAATGTCAAAGCGTTTAGCAAGCTTAATCCAACAATATTTTACTCTCTTTGACGTTCTTAATCGCCGCTTCAGTTTTTGATTTCCGACGGCGCAAATAAGCCATGGCGCCTAAATAAACACAAGATCCTCCAATGAAGTTCCCTCCTAAAGAGAGCGCCCATGATGGCTGCGCTAATGTTTGTAGGTAATCATTTTGATAGTTTAGATTATCGCGCGAGTCTTCTTCAACACAGCCCGTCATATGCTCGGGGAATTGCGTCGCTAAGCTTAGAACTTCGGATTGCCCCAAACTATCCAAGTCCAAATCTTCAAAACGTGAAAGCCGACCGCGTATACAGGCTTCACGATCATTTTTATAATAATCCATCGGCACGACAAAATTACCGGTCTTTATTTCAGCTTTAACTTGATTGTAAGGCTCGGGGTCATGCAAGGCTGCAAGCCCGAAATGAACCGCAAAACACACAGCCCCCAAAGCAACCCCTGTGACCGTTAAGTTTTTCGTGAATCCTAGATATTCAGAATTTTGAGACTTAGACGCATCTAAAGCCTTTAGCTTCTTATCATATCCGTCCATTAATTTATCTATATCGGCCATTACACATCTTGCTCCATTATCATGGCGCTTTATTAGCACAACGGGAAAGTTATGTCAATTTAATTATGTGTAATGAATCCGAGAAAAATGTTTAAAGCTAGCTATAAACACTGCGCTTTGTGACGAAGCCAATGATCTGCCAGCACGCAAGCCAACATCGCTTCGCAAACAGGCGCGCCACGCAGCCCCACGCAAGGATCATGGCGGCCTTTAGTGATGATTTCAGTCTCTTCACCTTGCGCCGTTATCGTTTGGCGCGGCGTTAAAATTGAACTGGTTGGCTTAAAAGCCACGCGCACGATTATATCTTGCCCAGAACTTATGCCGCCAAGCACGCCGCCGGCATGGTTTGAACTGAACTCAGCCTCACCTGTTTCTTTATTGATAAAGATCTCATCGGCATTGTCTTCCCCGCCCAGTAACGCAGCGCCAAAGCCCTCGCCTATTTCAACGGCTTTAACCGCATTAATCGACATCATCGCTTTAGCAATATCCGCACTCAATTTATCATATACGGGCGCGCCAAGGCCTGCTGGTACATTACGGGCACGAATTTCGATGACGGCCCCCGCTGAGCTGCCTGATTTGCGCTTGGCATCCAGATAAGTGGCAAAACGCTCAACAGCATCGGCATCTGGGGTGAAGAATGGATTATTATCAATTTCGTTATCATTCCAATTCTCAGAATTTATAATCTGATCACCAATTTGTACAACACCTGCCCTGATTGAAATATCAGATGATATCTGGCTTTGCAAAACTTTACGTGCAACGGCGCCTGCCGCTACGCGCATGGCTGTCTCACGTGCAGAGGATCGACCGCCGCCGCGGTAATCACGAATGCCGTATTTTTGATTATAAGTAAAATCGGCATGGCCGGGTCTGAATTTGTCTTTGATCCCTGAATAATCTTTTGAGCGTTGATCTTGATTTTCAATGATTAAACTAATCGGCGTACCGGTTGTTTGCCCCTCAAAAACGCCCGACATAATTTTAACCTGATCAGGCTCTTTACGCTGCGTCGTAAACTTAGACTGCCCCGGTGCGCGGCGATCTAGAAATGGCTGGATGTCGGCTTCTGTTAATGCTATGCGCGGCGGTACGCCATCAACGACGCAGCCTATGGCTGGGCCATGGCTTTCACCCCAGCTAATATAGTTAAACATGGTACCGAAGAGATTGCCGCTCATTTCTTGACTTTCCATAAAATAAATAGTATAAATCTGATATGATTTTAAAACGAATTACAAATTTAGTACAGGATTTACTCAGCGATTATACGCGAAGCCGTGTAATGCGCAGGGACTTTTGTGCCTATGATTTACGAGGTTCGTTATGATTACATCGATTTTGGATAAAGACTTTAAAGGTGATGTGTTCGAGGACATGGAAAATGAGCGCGGCATTCAGCATCTGGGCGCAATTTTCAATAAACTATGCCTGCCCTTACCTGATGACGATGAAGTTCAGGTCACACGCGAAAAGGGCTTTAATTTATTCCTAAATCATTATGGCTGCGTAGTCAGATTTTATGAGCGTGAATATACAATTCCTGATACAGATATAAAAACAGCTAATGAGCATTTTTGTCATCATTTAAGCTTACCGTTTATCGGCCATGTACGCTTTGGTAAATTCAACATGCAAATTATGCCTGGCGTTATACCCGTTGATAATGTTCGGTTCAAAAAATCAGTACAAGCCACCTTTATACTAGGGCTGAATAGCGTCTGTGATACTGGCGCGGCTAATTTGGGGCATCTCCACCCTAATAAGCGCGATCATAGTTCCGTTGTCCTGCTTGATACTGTTCAGTCATTTGAAGAGATAGAAGACAGCTATGAACTATATTTAAAATATAACAACGAGCGCATCGTTGAGCGTTCTAATTTCGTTTCCGACCTACAAGAGAACTTCTACAAAGCATGGACAAGCGATAAGCCTTCTGCAATGAACAAATTTTGGGAAGGTGTACACAAGACACACAAACAAGGGGAGCGCCTGCACGCGGGCTGGCTAGAAGAAAACAACCCTATCCTCAATAAAGAAAATTTTTACAAGGAAGACTTTGTCGCAAAATCAAAAGACTACCATGAGCGTTTTCTTGCCTTAAAAGCCTGCTAACATATTTAAGCGACGGGTTTCTTATCCAATATCATCACAGATAAACGACTAACGCAGACAAGCTTGCCTGTAGCTTCTTCGTGAATTTCGGTTTGCCACACATGAAGTTTGCGGCCCGTTTGGAACGGCTTACACGTGCCGATTACGCGCCCTTCGCGGACGGATCTTATATGGTTAGCGTTAATCTCTATGCCAACAATCATTTGCTCTTCTGGGTTAACGCACATCCATGCGGCAACAGAGCCTAATGTTTCAGAAAGCACGCATGATGCGCCGCCATGTAAAATACCAAAGGGCTGGACCGTGCGCTCATCCACGGGCATTGAGGCTCTAAGATAATCATCACCAACGTCTTCAAACTGAATGCCAATATGGACCCCCATATTGGCATTCCGAAAACCTTCTAAATCGCTTACGCTATAGGGCTTAAACCAAAGCATAGTTGTCTATTCCTATTCAGCGGCTTCTGTCGCAACTTTCGGCGCAATGCTGCTCAGTAATTCAGCTGTCTCAGCGGCTGAATCAATAGAGACCATACCAACCGTATGATAACCAGAATCAACGTGAAGTACTTCACCTGTAACGCCTGAACCGAGGTCAGATAATAGATATAATGCACTGTTACCAACTTCATCAATTGTAACATTGCGTTTTAGCGGTGAGTTTAACTCATTCCATTTAAGGATATAACGGAAATCACCAATACCGCTTGCAGCCAAGGTTTTGATTGGGCCAGCGGAAATGGCATTAACGCGCACACCGTCTTTACCCAGATCTGAAGCCAAATAACGCACAGAGGCTTCAAGCGCCGCTTTGGCAACGCCCATAACATTGTAATGGGGCATAACACGCTCAGCGCCGTAATAAGTCAGCGTCACAAGCGAGCCACCTTCATTAAGCAAAGGCGCGGCTTTTTGTGCAATTTTCGTGAATGAGAACACAGAAATATCCATGGTCTTAAGGAAGTTATCGCGGGTGGTGTTTAGATACAAACCATCAAGCTCATTCTTATCAGAGAAAGCAATCGCGTGAACGATGAAGTCAAACTTGCCCCATTTTTCGCCAAGCGTATCGAATAAATTATCAATGCTCGCATCATCAGTCACATCACAAGGCAGCAAAATTTCTGCGCCAATTTTAGCGGCTAATGGACGAACACGTTTTTCTAAGGCGTCGCCTTGGTAAGTAAAAGCGAGCTCTGCGCCGTTTTCATGCAATGCTTTTGCAATGCCCCACGCTATTGAGCGTTCATTGGCCACGCCCATTATTAAGCCGCGCTTACCCGTCATAAATCCTGACATATCTCTTAAACCTTCTTATTTCATGTTCTGTAATCTGTATTGGGCATAATACACACCAATACTATAATAAGGCTGCATCCTACACTTAAAAATAGCGCCGTCAAATAAACAAATGCAGTATATTTATAAAAACAGCACTTTAATCCTCACTTTTTCGTTTTTTCATCTCTGACTCTGTCGTTTAACAAAGGATCATGCTATTATAAGTTGGATTTAACCCTTTTCTGGGTTTTCTTGCGCATATCAGCGCCTATCTATTTCTAACATTTAAAAAGTGCAAAACCATGGCCATATTATACAAAACAGCAAAACAAGTCTGTCAGCACCTTACGAAAACCGTAAACGACATGACGAATGGCCTGAATTTTTATGTCATCCCCCATCACGGCGGACAGCGCAATGACGCTTTGACCATTGAAGCTTCAGAATTTTCTGGCCACAAAGCCGAACAGTTTATGCGCCGTATCATTAGCAACAAAGCACGCCAAGAAGATAGCACTTGCTTTTTGGGCACCGCGATAGCCTTTGAGCAAAGTTTTTTTGGCCTGCGCTATAAACCCCACCGCATCTCGATCATCACCGTAAACATCGATCAATACGAAGATATGAACGAACTAAAGGCTGACCTTTATCATCATTTATGGATCGCCCTTGATAAAGACGAAAAAATCAAAAAAACAGATCATGGCGGCCAGCATGAACACCATAAATATCCTATCAAAGCCGATAAAAGAGATATCACCTTTAGAAACCTAAAAGCGGATGTTTTCTCAGTACTTATGCAGTCTTTTGAAAACATTCCTGACGCAGCCTTGACGCTAGCCACGACGCGAGCGCAGCAAGCTGTACATGCAGAAGCCACCCATAAAACTTTATATTATATTTTCCCCTTAGCCATGGAATCCTGCCAATTTCTTTTGAACGATCTTCAGCGCATTCCCCATCACCAGCAAGCGCAAATACTCTTAGCGCAAAAATTATGCGAAGATATTGCTGACAATATCAACGATGATAGCCTCGAAAGCTGGTGGATGTTCGCTGAGCCTGCCGCAACCATGGCTTGGCTTGATTACACACCACAGCAAATCCTCAGCGCTTGCGTTAATAGTGGCGTTGACCCGCTCGTGCGTGCCAACGGCCTACTGCTACAAGAAATTCTCGGCATAGAGTTGCTGCCTCCCAAAGAGCTTCTCTCCGTCTATAATAGCTTTGGCGGTAAAGAGCAGATCGAGGAACTCCACCACCATAAGAGTGATGAGTCTTTTGAAGATGCACTTGTACAAGGCCTTAAGCTTGAAAGTAACCGCCCCTTCCTTGATGAAGCCCTGTTTCAGAATGAACGTCTAAGCCAAGGAAAAGCCATTGGTTGGACAGCCAGCGCATTACAAGCCTCAGCGCGCGCTTTTGACAAAGCACTACAATCAGGCCGCACGCCTGAACAAGCCGCACGCCTCGAATATGAAGGCGTTAAATCAAAAAGCAACTGGGAAAGCCTCGAATCACTCAGTCTAAAAATATTAGAAGCCCGCCAAGAAGGCGAGACCACGATGCTTGAGAGCATCATTGAAACCTATGCCGATGATCAAGATTATTACAATATTCTAGAATCTTTTAAGCAGACACTTAACGATCCTGCTTATACAAATAAGCTCTCCATTGACCCTGCCCCCTCAGGTCCGGCGCTTGGTCAAGAACCTAAACCACAAGCCCCCGCCCTAGAGCTTGCCAATGCCCCCGCCACGCCCGCCGCGGCGATTTCTGCACCATCCATGGGTATGGGCGGCACCCCACCACCATTACGCGCGATTAAGCCATTGGGCGGTAACAATAAAGTGAATACGCCGCCAAGCAATACAGAGGATAATACAGAAGCCACGGATAAGAAAGCCACGGATAAGAAAACCGAGAATGAATAATCACAACCTCACGCAAAGTTAAGAGCCTCAATAAAAAAAAGCGTACCGAATTAAATCGGCACGCTTTTTAATATCACCTTATAAACACATTTAAAGGCTTATATTAATTTATGAGACTTAAATAACCTGCCAGATACCGGCGCTATCTTGACATGCTGTGCCGTAAGCTGTTTCAGCTTTGCCATCAATATAGATTGTTTGCTTATACTCACGGCAATAACGGCCACTTGCCGCATAACCATCTTTCACGGCTGTAACATCACCCGCATTACCTGTTTCTGGGTTGTTCCATGAAATTGTTTCGCCTACTGGTGCAGTATGCGCTTTTTCAGCGGCGCGTTCAGCATAAACCAGATCCGCTTTATCTAAAGACGTACCAATTTCGCTACCGATAAATGCACCAAGCAATGTGCCCGCACCGACAGCCCATAATGTACCAGAGCCACTGCCCATTTGCGATCCAGCCAAACCACCAAGCACTGCGCCGCCTAATGATCCCATTTGTTTTTTATTTACAGATGATTGTTCGCATGCACCAAGTGCTAAAATACTCAGGATAGACAGTACAGACATAAATTTTTTCATAGTTGATCTCCTAAATTACAAATAAAACTCTATTTATAAATGGCGCATTACGTTAGAAAAGCAATACATAAATTTATTTAAGGCATAATTTCAATGGATACACAGACAAATCCCATCGTCATGATACAAGATTGGCTCACCAAAGCTGAACAGACAGAAATCAATGATGCCAATGCCATTTCACTGGCAACGGTCGGCAAAGACATGATGCCTAATGTGCGCATCGTTCTTTTAAAAGAAATTGCCGCTGAAGGGCTTTATTTCTATACAAATCAGACCAGTCAAAAAGCACGTGAGCTTGCTGAAAACAGCCAAGCCGCCATTTGCATACACTGGAAGTCACTACGCCGTCAGGTCAGAGTGCGCGGTACAATAAGCCCTGCATCCGCTGAAAAATCAGATGCATATTTCGCTTCACGTCACCCAACCAGTCAAATCGGGGCATGGGCATCACAACAATCTCAGCCTTTGGCCTCACGCGCTTTGTTTGAACATGACCTTGAAAGCGCTGCTGAGCGGTTTAAAAACGGCGAGCCTATACCACGCCCACCCCATTGGGGCGGCTATTTGCTGACTCCTTTATCCATAGAGTTCTGGGAAGAAAAAGAATATCGCTTGCATACGCGTCAGCTCTTTACTAGAACAGACATAGATACACCGTGGGATGTCGGTTTACTCTATCCATAAAGGGGCGCCTAACACAACACAGCCCAGTAAATGAATCTCTATTAAATTAAATAAGGTATATATCATGACAACAGAAAATTTGAATTTTAGCGCTGATGTTTCGCGCCTTTTAGACCTTGTGGCTAACGCCCTATACTCTAATACAGACGTTTTCTTACGTGAGCTGATCTCAAACAGCGCTGATGCCTGTGACCGTTTACGCTATGATGCGCTAAGCAACGACAAATTAATCAAAGGCGATAGCGACCTCCGCATTGAAATACGTAAAGATAGCGCCGCGCGCAAAGTTTATATCTGTGATAATGGCGTTGGCATGGACCATGCTGATTTAATTGCGAATCTTGGTACAATTGCCAGCTCTGGTACAGGCCAAATCATGGAAGCACTAAAACACAAGCAAGACGGCAAAGGTGATTTGAACCTAATCGGTCAATTTGGCGTTGGTTTTTATGCCAGCTTTATGGTGTCAGAAAGCGTTGAAGTTATATCGCGCAAAGCAGGAGAAAAAGAAGCTTGGGCGTGGACATCTGACGGCAAAACAGGTTACGCCATAGACAGCGCCAGCAAAGAACAAGAAAAGCTGTTAATCGGCCCACGCGGCACGACAATCATCTTGAACATCAAAGATGATAGCAGCGACTATTTAATGGAAGAAAAGCTCAAGCAAATCATCCTGACCTATTCAGACCATATTGATATTCCAATCTATGTTGGCAATAAGGAAGAATTAGAAGAAGGCGTTGAATGGAAAGCGGTTAATACAGCATCGGCTTTATGGCTTCGCCCAAAATCAGAAATCACTGAAGAGCAATATAATGCTTTCTTCTCTCACCTCACCAACAGCTTTGGCGTTGATACGCCTCTATCAACCCTACACTGGAAGGCTGAAGGCACTATCGAATTTACAGCCTTGCTGTTTGTCCCTTCAATGCGCGCATGGGATTTATATGACCCTTCACGCAAAGCGGGCTTACAGCTCTATGTGAAGCGCGTATTTATTACGGATAAATGTGAAGAGCTTTTACATCCATGGCTGCGCTTTGTGCAAGGTATTGTTGATTGCCAAGACCTGCCATTGAATATTTCACGCGAAATGTTGCAAAATAATGCGGTTCTACAAAAAATTCGCACCGCGATT
This sequence comes from uncultured Micavibrio sp., assembly GCA_963977125.1. Lineage (GTDB taxonomy): Bacteria > Pseudomonadota > Alphaproteobacteria > Micavibrionales > Micavibrionaceae > UBA2705. Next base: position 487,299 of record CAXBNJ010000001.1, on the reverse strand, counting down.
ACGCGCCGTATTTTGAAAGAGCTTGATGCCCTTTCGCGCAATGATGAAGTGGCCTTTGAAGCCTTTTGGCGCCAGTTTGGCCCTGTGGTTAAAGAAGGCCTTTATGACGCAGTTCAGCATCGTGAAGAATTATTCAAAATCTGTCGCTTTAGCTCAACTTTTGAAGATGGCAAATTAACCAGCCTTGAAGATTATGTCTCACGCATGAAAGACGGCCAAAGATCGATCTTCTATATTAGTGGCGACAAGGCATCTTCGCTTAAAAACAGCCCACAAATTGAAGGCTTTAAATCACGCGGCATTGAAGTTCTTCTGTTTGAAGATACGATTGATGAGTTCTGGATCCAAAGCGCTATGGGCTTTGGCGAACATCCATTCGTTAGCGCAACAAAAGGCGACCTTAATCTTGATACCATTAATGATACGGATGAAAACAAGACTGAGAAAAAAGCTGAAGAAGACGCAAAAGAAGACTCAAAAGATGATGAGACCGTCATTAAGCTGATTGATCGGATGAAAATTATATTAGGTGAAGAAATTGGCGATGTACGTACATCAAGCCGCCTCACAACTTCACCTGTATGTCTTGTCGCCGGTGACAAAGAAGCCGATTTGAACCTTGAAAAAATGCTCCGTATTCAGCAAAAATACGAAGGTGAATCTAAACGTGTTTTAGAAATCAATGCTAAGCACCCGCTTATCTTACGCATGGCAGAAATCGCGGCGAATGATGATGGGGACAGCCTTGAAAAGGCAACGCATCTATTGCTTGATCAAGCCCGCATTATTCAAGGCGAGCCCATTAGCAATCCGACAAGCTTCGCACAAAACATGTCTGAGTTTATCCAAAAAAGCATTTAGCGGCTAAATATTCAGAGTATACGCATAGAAAAAGCGCCCTATTGGGCGCTTTTTTAATTTCTTCATTGTACTTTTACAAGCTCATGATTCGGCTTAGTTGCTTAAACTTAGTTGCTTAAACAACAATATCGAGTATTCCACCACGCACAGCATTTTTTGGCTGTTGATCGGCTTCAGTTAATTGCGTATTAATCGCCTTAACGTCCTGTTCTACATTGCCTTTAACAAGGTTCTGTTGAACTTGAAGTGGATTTGTTTGCACTGTATTTGCTGACACACCAGATGATATATTCATTATCAAAATTCCCATTTAAAAAAGGTTATGATCCAGTATATCATAAAATTCGCTTAGATAGCAAATTCAACTCTATATTAAATCCACCTCCATATTACTGGCATTGACGCCAAGCCTTCGCGTAATTATGATGCCCTATTCAATGCAAGACCTCTTCCCTGTATTAACAATGTTTTGGCTATAGGCCAATTGAAATGGATAACAATTATGAGTGTCATTGTTTTAGGTTCTCTCAACACAGATTTATGTTACCAGCTAAAAGCCCTACCGCGTCCAGGGGAAACGCTCCACGCTTTGAGTTTTAAAGTTCTCAATGGTGGTAAAGGCGCTAACCAAGCCCTCGCGGCCAAGCGCGCCGGTGCTGACACTGCTATGATAGGCTGCGTTGGTCGCGATGATTACGGGCAAAGCCATATTGATGCTATGGGCTTAGAAGCTCTGAGCACTCAACATATCCAACGCAGCGTCCAACCGACAGGCAGCGCGGTTATCTATATTGAACAATCTGGTGAAAATACAATCATCCTCAATGCCGGCGCTAATGAGGAAACAAGCGCAGCCCAACTGCAAGCATACCCCATAAAAGCAGATGATAGCCTTGTGTGCCAAATGGAGATTAACCAAGCAGAAACGATTAAAGCCCTTAACTATGCTAAAAATACAGGGGCACGCACAATTTTAAATCTGGCGCCAATACCGGATGAATTTACGGATGGCTTGTTTAATACTGTTGATTACCTGATCGTCAATGAGCTTGAAGCCCACGCCGTGTGTCAGTACATGCTCGCACAAGAAAAAAAGACCACGCCTGACGCCACCATAAGTGCACAGGAGCAAGCGCAGATAATCGCCACTAATTTACAACTAAACTGCATCATAACATGTGGTGATAAAGGAGCTATCGCTTGTACGCCAGATGAGGAAATCTATGCCGCGCCCGCCTTACCAATAAGCACGAAGGATATTATCGATACAACAGGTGCGGGAGATTCTTTTACTGGCGTATTTGCAGCCGCCTTAGATCGGGGAGACCAATTAGAGGAAGCTTTGAATTTTGCGGCAATTGCAGGCAGTCTCGCCTGTTTAAAGCTTGGCGCGCAATCTTCTTATCCTACTGATAAGGAAATCAGACAACATTTAAAATCAGCCGCGCAATAACGTTAGCATGAATGCTTTTTGTAATAACGCTCACAAGCTTTGGTCAACTCCATACTAAAATCAAGTCCTATACGTCCGCCGCCTGCCTGTAGCTTTCTGTCTATAATTACTAAAGCGGATTGCTGATATACATCAATAATAATACCAGCATCTTCGTCAAAAAAATCTATGCGTTCTAAAAAATCTACAACAATGCATGACATATCTGAAATAAGCGCATAACCAAACATCGTACCATGCGCCTTTAACATCACTATGGGTGTGACAAGGGCAAATTGTTCTTCTTTTCCTAGGGCTTTTTTGCTGCTGATGGCCAAGCAAGATAGGCGAAGATTCTCAAGTTGATCGCGCACATAATCTTCAAATTCATCATAAGCCGTCGCTATGTGTTTTTCAGCGTCATCAATTAAATTTTGAGGTATACCGCCCGAACCCACTTTATTTTTCAAATAATTAGGGGCGTTAAAAATACGCATATAGAGCTATCCTCTACGTTTTAAAGTTCAAAACCGTATATCCCCGTAGCCTGCCTTGCAGTCTATCTCAGGCGGAAGCACCGTGTGCGTCATTGTAACGTCTTGCTGGGCCATCATAGCTAGACTCTGCGCGGTTACGTCTACGATCTGGGCCAAAGAACCTTTCGCCATCATCGACAAATTGCCTTGGTTTTTCAATAGCTTGGACGATGTGCGAATATAAATCCTGTGCGTTAAATGGCTTAACAAGGAATTCGCTTACCCCGATATCTCTTGCTTGCGTCACATGCAGTTTATGTGTGAAACCGCTCATTAAAATGATCGGCACATAAGGATTTTTAGTTAAAGGGTCACGGCGTATAAGCTTGGTTAGCTCCAAGCCGCTATGTTCCTCAAAAATCCAATCGGTTAGAATAATATCAGGGGAATGTTTTTGAAAAAGCTTAAAAGCATCATTCACATTATGAGCAACATAAACAGTCTCAAAACCAAAGGTTTTAAGCATTTTCTCTGTCACAAGAGCCAAGGGAACCATGTCCTCAACAATTAATACAGAAGCTTTGTCTAAAGCATAACCCATAAGTAAAACTACCCAACCCAATATGTCTAATATTATAATTTAATAGTAAAGCATAACGTAAAAAAGTTACTAAAACATTACGAGGAATAAAACATCCTGCGTAATGTAACATTATTATATGCTGTTGTACTTATGTATGTAAGTTATTTGCGTAGAATACTGTCTTAACGTGGAAGGATTTTAACTTTAAAGGCGCTCGGGCCTTGGTCTATACCTGTTTCTTTATCAATTTGAATATTCACGCGGCAGCCCATGGCATAGCGCTCTGCTGGCTTACCTGAGTAATATGAGGGCAAAACTAATTCTTGATTCACCGAATCAATTTCAAAACCTGAAACGGCCAAAGCCTGCGCATTGAAATATTCGCTCACATTATAGTTCTCGTATTTTACCAATAAAGACGAACCGCTCATATTTGTAATGACGGCAGGCTCAACGCGAACCGATAGCTCATGCATGATCGCACGATTATGGCGCTGTTTACTCGCTTGGAACAAAGTATCGTGACGTATTTGTACATCATTCAAATGATCACATATTTTCTGCATTTTCTCAGGATGATAGAGATACTCAACACCAGCTATTGTATGGCCAAGCTCTGATAAAATCAGCGACTGGTTCACATAGTCAACATGACGGCGCGCCGCTGAGGAAATCGTCGCATAAGCATCAATACCAATATCTGTATGACCACGATTAACGGCATTATATTGCGATTGATCAAGGCTACGCTCTTTTATAAGGGCACTGACAATGTCTAAATGTCCCGCTTTAGCAGAAGCATCCAATAGAGTTTTTAAGTGGCTTGAACTAAATTCAGCCCCAGAAACTGGCAATATATCGGCATAAACGCTAGAAATTAATCCAAGCTTATAGCGCGTATGGTCGTAATAAGATGGTGAAGCACTTAAACCAAAATTACGAAACCCCGCAGCTATTCCCTTCTCATGAAGGAAACGTCCCGCTAGAGCATTCGCGTTTAACATACGATCCGCCACTATATTACTATCAATAATGCCGACATCACTACATTGATTAAACAGGCTATGCAAAGGCTGCGTTTTTTTATGGCGCAATGTATCTCTGCGCGCATCCATAAATTCTTTATAGACTGTAAATTTAGGATCGCCAGCCTGTATGCCTGCATTAAATTGACGGTCTGAAATATTGCGTGTAACGCGAATAAAATCTTTTCGAAAGCTGTCTTTAAAATCTTGCTCAATTATACGGCCGTTTAAATCATATTCTGTACGGACAACGACGACGGGGCAATCTTGCCCTTCATGCAAAGATGCTTTGCCATGGCTAAGAACACTTGGGATAGTCGAGCTAACCGTACGCTTACCTGCATATAAAGACTGCCCCTTATCAAGAGAGGCTTTATAAAGATCGGAGTTTATATCAAAAAATAACGGTACAGCGATTAAGTAAGTTTCCTGCGTATAACCATTACTGTGTTTTAGTAATGAAAACGCATCATCAATGCATTGTGTGCCCGGCTGATCGATACTGATAATAAATTTATTGTCATTAGCGCTAGAGGCAATAAATGGCCCCGCTTGTTTCTGGGTTTTTGCGGCTAAATCATTGATCTTTTTATCATGATCGCGCGACAAATCAAAACGCTTCATCAAATGTGAGAAGTCGTTTTCTTGCGCATGAGGATTATAGATTTCTTGGCCTTTAGCCAAAGTCGCGCATGGCTTAAACGGGCTAAAGTCAGGCGTAACTTTTATACGATAAAGGCAATCATGTTTTAAATGCTTACTTTTCCCTGCGCTTACAGCAAGGGTTGCGGTGAGTTCGCCGCCCGCTATACAGATTTTGTTCTTATCACCACGGATTGCGTTGCCAATAACGTAACAAGCATCGCGTTTTTTGGTGAAAGAGAAATACGGCTCTACGCACACATCAGGGCAAACATCCGGCACGTTATCAATTGTTGCTGAATTTTTATGTGTAGCTTGCCCCGCCGCAGCTTTAGGATCAGCACGTTTAAATTTAGGAAAACGAAAAACGCCCATTTGGCCAGGGCTAAAATCAAATTTATGAAAGTCTTTGCTCGGGATAATAAAATTAAAATTTAGATGCTCGACGCCATTTTGCGGCTCTAAACGGATGAATTTTTCATCTGTCTCGTTAATCTCACTTGAAATCTTAGCAATAAAGAAATTTGGCTGCGCTGTATTTTTGACGATCTTATATCGACTTACGCCGTTATCGTCTTCTATCTCGCGTATTAAGCCTTTTTGAGCAAGGCGGCCAACAGCGCGCGTAAAGCCCTGACTTTGTGCGTCATCAGCGACAAGCTTCGCCCACTCATCTGCACAGCGCGGCACTGCCGGAAAAGCTGACAAAGCAAAAAGCATCATGCTTTCGGTTTGCGTTAAGCTCGGCTTAGTCGTACGCTTAGATTTCCTCGACCGTGTATATTTTGTCATTTACTACCCATCTGAATACATATGTGTAAACCTTATCATGCAGAAAAGCAAACAAATATGACAAAGGCTGCCGCAAAATATGTCTTACAACTTAATTCTTCTTATTGGCAAACCATAAGAAAACATTTAAATTACATTCTTCAGTATTTTTATATTTAAAGGGTTTGTTCATGCAAACGAGTCGCCAAGAAATCATTATGAATTTTTCAACGCCGCCGAGCGCGGAAGATATACTGGTCTTAGCCAATAATTGCATTGAGACTTTGCCTGATATATTTGCGGATTATTGCAAAAACCTTGAATGCGTCATTGAAGATTTTATTGATGAACATTTAGAAGCCCAATTAGAAAGCGATGATCCTTATGAGGTTCTTGTTTTCTTGAAATCTGGGCGTGAAATATCCCCCGGTATCGAAGTTAAAAACTCCGACGAAAAAGACAAACTGACATTATATCGCCGTGCCATTATTGATTATTGGGCTGAAACTGAGGATGATTTAGCTGATTTGCTCACGCGCGTCATTTTTGAAGAAATCGCCGCGGAACATGACTATACAGGCGATGAAATCGCTGAAATGATTCAAACACATCTAGACGATTAATTTAGACAATTAATCCCACGTATTTGTAATCACACCTAATTTCACGATCCCGCAAAGACGTGTTGGATTAGTGAGATTAGCTCGCTGCTACATCCACCAAACTCGCTGGCGGGAAATCCACCAATGCCTTATCAACGTCATCAGAATAAGCAAATGACGGCTGTCCACCAGCGGCGCGACAAGATAAAGAGGCAGCGACACTAGCACGCGCTAAAGAATCCCCCATAGACATGTCCTGATATAGACAAGCGGCCAGAGTTCCACAATATGCGTCACTCGCCCCCCAACGGTCTTCAACGCTGACTTCTTCACTAATAAGCAAAGCACCCACCGTCCAAACTTTACCATTTGGCTCAACCGCAATAGAGCCCTTACCACCAAGCGTAACGATACAGGTTAAGTCCCCTTCTTTTGACAGGCCTTGCGCGATCATCACCGCATTATTATCGCGCACCATTTCTGTTGTGCGTGCGATTTCACGCGCCTCAAGCTGATTAATAACCAAATAATCAATCATGGTTAAAAACTTGCGTGGAATCATCTTCATCGGGGCGAGGTTCAGCAATATTTTAGCGCCGCGTTCTTTGGCGCGCTGCATTAATTTATAGTTTTCCTCTTCAGGAAGCTCCATTTGCAAAACAAGCATTGTCGCATCATTTAGAATTTCATCTGGGATCTGATCCGCCGAAGAATCACCATTCGCCCCCATGGCTTGGTATATGCGCGGCTCATCATCTTGATCAATTGGTATACAATTACAGCCCGTATTCTTTTCTGAACGGCCAACGCCTGAAGTCAAAACGCCCTCAGAGCGCAACTTATCTAAAAGTTTTTGTCCCATAGGGTCTTCACCGACCATACCGACAATCGCTGTTTTTACGCCCATGCGCGCAGAAGCTAACGCCTGATTTCCACCGCGCCCACCAGGACACATATTATACGAATCTGCAGATACAGGATGCCTATCTGCGGGATGTGCGTCCACAGTCATAAAGAAATCCATACATAAAGAACCAAAAACTATAAGCATTTACACCATTTTCAAGTTTGTTTTAATAAGTATATTACACTAAACTATAGCACCTTGCCTTGCCATTTAAAATGATGCATAAGTTTATACGATAATTTAAAGACTATTATTCCGTTCAATAAACAGAGTACACGCCATGCCAATGATAGATTACGACAGCTTCTTTTCAAAAAGAGTTGAAGAGTTGAAACAAGATGGACGCTATCGCGTATTTACGACAATGGAACGAATTGTCGGCCAGTTCCCAAAAGCTGTTTGGCACCAAGATGACGGCACAGAAAAAGACGTCACCATCTGGTGTAGTAATGATTATTTAGGTATGGGGCATCACCCCGTTGTTATTAAAGCCGTTAAAGAAGCGGTTGAACTTAATGGCGTTGGCGCCGGTGGCACGCGTAATATTTCAGGCACAACAATTTACCACAAGCGCGTTGAAGACTCGCTGATGGATTTGCACAATAAAGAAGCGGCGCTTGTTTTCTCATCGGGCTATGTCGCCAATGAAGGCGCGCTTGGCACAATTGCCAAAATATTGCCTGAGTGCATTGTCTTTTCAGACGCCCTTAACCACGCCTCAATGATCCACGGCATGAAATCATCGGGCTGTAAAAAGTTTGTTTATCAGCATAATGACCTCGATCACCTTGAAAAATTACTCAAAGAAGCGCCTGTTTCCGCGCCTAAAATTATTGCCTTTGAATCTGTATATTCAATGGAAGGCGATATCGCGCCCATCAAAGAAATTTGCGACCTTGCTGATAAATATAACGCGATGACTTACCTTGATGAAGTACACGCCGTTGGCATGTACGGCCCACGCGGCGGCGGCGTCGCTGAAGAACGTGGCTTGATGGATCGCATTGATATTATCGAAGGCACATTTGGCAAAGCTTATGGCTTAATGGGCGGCTTTATCACAGGTAAAGCCTGCATTATTGATGCCGTGCGCAGCTTTGCTTCAGGGTTCATCTTCACAACATCCCTGCCCCCAGCCATTTTGGCGGGCGCACTTGCCAGCATTGAGCATTTAAAAACATCCAAAGTTGAACGTAACCGCCAACTGGAGAATGTCGCTTATATGAAAGGCTTGTTTGATAAAGCCGAGCTGCCTTATATGCAGGGCGAAAGCCATATTGTCCCCCTTGTTGTTGGCGATGCAAAATGCTGTAAACAAGTCACAGACATCATGATTAATAAATACGGCCTTTATGTGCAGCCGATTAATTACCCGACGGTGCCTAAAGGCACGGAGCGCTTACGCTTAACCGCGACAGCATCACATAGCAAAGCGGATATAGATTATATTGCCGGCGTTCTTGAAGATATGTGGCAAAACACGCATATGTTCGCCTTTGCAGAAGCCGCTTAGAAAGCCCTTCTCATTGCACACCAAAATATTAGAAAAGCCTGAATACACTTTAATGTATTCAGGCTTTTCTAATATCTAGATAAAAATTCTGCTTTAGCGTTATGGTGCGACAGGTTCTAGGCGGACAGACCGCACAGAGCCTTCTATTTCATCAGCTTTAAGACATGTGAGGAAACGGTTATTATCAATGCAGAAGCGATTAGCGCTTTCTGGCATATCAGGCCCGTCAGATAAGACCCAATAATGTTCTGGTCCCGTAAATGAATTTACCGCTGATTTTTGGAAGCTGTCTTTAAACGCGCCTTTATCTTTTTGCGGCACGATTACATTTTTCATTATGCCGTAGCTTGGTAAAACCCATTGGCCTTGATAGCGGCCCGATTTTATCGCTTCAACAAGGGATTCTTCATCTTCAATGATTAGCGCATCATAACCCTGATGTGTATTTTGTTGTGCGACACAATCCACCGCATCTTTAAATTCTAAGGCCGCGCGCTCTGGGCCGCCCATGACCATAAAGTCACCATGCTGTGCGAATACAGCAAAACACTGCGATAACCCAAGGTTTTTAAATATAGGCGCAGTGCCCATATAAATGCCCTTATCTTCAACTAACTCACCCGCTTTATACGACATGATAAACTCCCTTATTTTTCAAGTATTATGTTATTACTAAATATAAAGATACTATATGTCAAGTAGCATGAAGGGGCGCGATCTAAAAATACGGGATTTATGGATTACAGTAACGTCAAAGCTCTGATTCATTACACTCCATTAAAGGGAGTATGAGTTTAAATATACTCCCCTTTTCAGGCGCTTCATAAATAACTTCCCCCCCAAGAATTTCAGCGCTTTTTTTAATCATATACATACCCAACCCTGACCCGTACGATACCTTGGGGTGAAAACGCTTAAACATAGTAAACATACGTTCCCGTTGGTCTTCAGGGATGCCGAGACCATTGTCACGAACCTCAAAAATAAAATTATCACCATCTTTGCGGCAAGACACTGCAATAAAGGGGACCTCTACTTCACGATCTTGATATTTAACAGCGTTTGAAATAAGGTTTTCTACAATCAAAACAAAACGGTGAGCGAGCAATTTCAAAGGCACATCATAAGATAAATTAACGCGAACATCTAAGTACGAAAACCCATCCATCTGTGATATCTTAGCCAAGGCATCATTAACAACTTTAGAAACGACGACTTCTTGTAATCCTTCATTAAGATTCTTCGTCTTAGTTAACGATAATATATCCCTGACGAGGTTTTCTAATTTCTCCAATGATAAATGAACATGACTAATGCAAGTTTTGCTCTGTGAGATATTCCCTTTATCCAAAGCATCTTGCGCCATAGACAACAACTTCACAGAGGACACCAAAGGAGAACGAAGGTCATGTGATGTTCTATACGCAAACTCTTCAAGTTCTTCATTGGCCAGAAGCAACTCACTTTGTGCTTGTTCTAGGCTATCTGTGCGCTCCTGGATTAGCCCTTCAAGCTCCTCTTTTGAAAGGTGTAGTAACTCCATGGCTCGCGCATTCGAACGTGTCATTACAACAATCATACACAGAATTAATAATATTTGTGAAGATACGATTATAATCATCATAAGCTTGATAAAGTTATATGATGCCATTATGTCATCTGTATCAATCTCAAGAGCAACGCCAACATTCGCATCTTCATTCCACCGCCAAGCTCCGATAACCTCAACGCCGCGATAGCCTCTATAGCCCGTAACATTAACTCCATCTTTTGCCTTTAATGCTTGCGAGACCATAAAGGTAAAAGGCTTATCATCCTGCGTGTACCCTGCAACAGGGTGGTGAGTCAGGTCTTGCAATGGATCTTTAATCGACATAGACCAGATTGCTTGTTCATGAGCCTGAGTGAGGCCTATTTGGGATAATTGTTCTTCGAAGCGGCTGTCTGATAAAAGACGCCCTTCTTGGTCAAATGCGTAAGTTTCTCCAGTTTTACTTGGTCGAGTGACCGTGAAAATCTTCATATATTCATTACGAATATCATGACGCTGAGCCAATAGCGCAATAACATTACCATCGACAATAATGGGCGCGACGAAGAATAACGTTGGCGGGACATTCATGCCGGCGATGTTTTTTTGCCCCTCTAAAGGGACATCAGATGGTATGGGCGGTACAAACACTGTTTCACCGGCAAAAGCACGCTCAATCAAAGCTGGGCGGTAATCCACGATCAAGTTTTGCACACCAATATTACTGTCACGCATTGAGGCTATATTCGTATAATCTGGAGCAATAACAAAAAATCCAGCATTACCCCAACGGTCTTCATGATTTAGAAAAAACTCACGCAAAGCAGTTAAAGGAAGACTACCTTTAACACTTACATCAGCTTCATAGTTGCGTAACTGCTGCTGTACTAACGTTATAAATTTATCGTCTTTTGTAATCGTTTGTAGGTTTCGCTCATTAAGCGTAGCCCATTGTCGGAACAAGGAATCTACTTGCTGTATGGCAATTTTTAAAGTGCCGTTAATCCGCAACAGTTCATTTCTCTTCATGTAATGTAAAGCGCACGCTCCAATAGTAATACTAATACAGACCATGATTGTCGTTACAAGCAGCGCCAAGGTCGTGCTTTTTGAATTTTGTGGACTATGCAAAATAAAGCCTTAAAATATATTATATTAATAACTGCAAGCTAAGAATTATACTGCTGAATTATGAATTGAAGACAATTACATGTTAAGCAAACAAGATTATTATATACTATCTCAGGATACATATGAAGCAGATACTGTGCGATGAACACCCCCCCCTAAACCAATAAAAGAAAAAACATTCTAAATATTAATTCCCACAACCACTAGAATATATAAGATCGCCACACGATAAACATCGTGGCAAGATAAGAAATAAGGACGAATATAGTTTATGAACTATTCCATTAAGCCATACGCTCTACAACTCTAAATCTAATTTAAGATTAAAGCATCATGTTAATCGAAACGGCAATCATCAGAGCAGCAAAAGCGTATTTAAGCTTGGCGGTGTTCATACGGTGAGTTAAGCGCGCGCCAAAACGTGCGCTAAACACACTAACCGAGACCAGAACGCCCGCCGCCAAAATATTAACGCGCCCCCAACTATAAGGAAGGCCTGCCCCATCACTACAGCCTTCACAAGGCCCAAAAAGTAAAACAAGCGTTGCGGGTACGGCGACGAATAAGCCCAATAATGATGCTGTAGCAATCGCCTTATTAAGCGGTAGGCCATTATGCGCCATAAAAGGCACATTTAAAGTCGCCCCGCCAATACCGATTAGCGATGATATTGTTCCGCTAAAAATACCATAGCCAAAAACACCAATTTTTCTTTTAATCACAGGATCTTGCCCTTGAACTTCAATCTTTTTCTTAACAGTAAGAATAGCCATTAAAAATAATAAAACGGCAAAGATACGACGTAATGTATCAGTAGACAGCGCAAGCGCTACAGCGCCACCAATAAAAGCCCCTGCAACAACGCCAAACGCCAATAAGCGCAGCCACGCCATATCAATCGCGCCATGGCGGTAATGCACATATGAAGATGACATCGCTGTAGGAATGATCGTCGCCAAAGACGTACCAATCGCCAAATGCATCGTCGATGAGGAATCAAAATCAAGCACTGTAAATAGGTAATAGAGAGCAGGCACAATAATCGCGCCGCCGCCAATACCAAACAAACCAGCAAGGAACCCCGCCACAACCCCTAAAGGCAAGCAGCAGGCAATTATTATATAAAGATCAGTCATTTAATGCGTACTCTTAATTTTATGGATTAAAACAGGAGGCGTGATTTGAAGATATTTTTAGCGCGGGTAAAATAACTTTTCTGCCCTTTTAGAGCATTAATATCAGCCGAGTCCACAGCCGCGCTATGGAGTATGACAGATGCTGTGATGCGGTATGCGAAATTATCCAAACTCTCTTGAGAATCTGCAGCATCATCAACCGATAACAACGATTCACTGGCTTTGATGAAAACATCTTTAAAAGATAAGGCTGCATCTGCGCGCATATGAGGGACGAGCGCGTCATCATCAAAATCAGCACATGATGCCCGGGCGAATTTTGTTTGCGCGCTTAAAAAGCTGCATTCATCCCACTCAACAGTAATATCGGCACGCTCAAGCGCGCGCAAAGTTAGCCACAACGCAGCTTTATATTGCGCAATAGCTGTCCCGATCATGCTGACATCAGCGCTTAAGACCTTCTCTCCCTCGCTATAGAGGGTTACAGGCACGTGAATAGGCGCGGAGGAATTGGATGCATTACGCAACGAATTAAGGGCTGGGTGATCCAGATCAGGAATGACCGATTTATAAAACTCAATATTCAATTTTCTCATGGCGAGATTTATATAGCATTTGTCATATGTTTCAAGCTTTATTTCGCGTGTAAATATTAACTTATATACGCTATACTCAATATTATCATGATTGACGCCCGTTCAATCCTCAGCCAACACCTTATTAATTCACCTAGGTTTATATATGCGGTTTTTCAAAGAAGTTCAGCGTGCGACGCTCAAAACCAATCAATATATTAATGACAATAGCGGTAGCCTGCTTGATTTGTTGCTGTTTTTACTCACCCCCATTATTGCACTTGACGTCTTACGTCAGCTCTTCACTACGGGTGGTCTTTTTTGGACAATCATGACCCTTGCTTATATTGGCTTTTTTGCGCTTATCCCGACCTTATGGATGCGCTCCACGGTCGAAAGCCAAAACCCTGAGCGCGATTTCATTTCTTATCTAGGCAGTCCCCGCACCTATTTAACCGCCTTGATCCTCATTTTAATTCCTATTGCTTATAGCTATATCCCCGCCATGGCGAACATGACAAATAGCTTAACAATACAGACGTTTGATTACAGCTCTGATTATCTAGCGGTATTACTCTATATCCTATTTACAGCGCTTATTTTGCGGTTCAGCTTTATCATTCCGCTTTATAATAGCGGTCTTACCTTGAAATCTGGTCAAGCCTTTAGCGCCATGCGTGGAAAAATACTTATTCTTGTCGCGACAATCATTAAGGCCGCGCTGCCGCTGATCATATTCTCTTTAATTTATGGATTATTTATCATGCCGTGGATGGTCGAGCAGTTCTTCACCGATATCAATCCAAAGCTGATAACCATGATCCTTATTGCGCCCGTCAAATATTTGGCTGTGCCGCTGATTATGATCTACGGCTTTACGGCGCTGGCTTATCATTACGCGAATTACGCCAAACAATATTTGGTGATGAGCAAAGCCGCCCCGCCCAAAGCAGGCGACAAAACTAGCATTAATTAAATTAGAACTTAAACTGATAAAGCTGCATTTTTGAGACGTGATATTTCATCACGCAAGCGCCCCGCTTCTTCAAATTCCAAATTAGCCGCGGCAGAGAGCATATCTTTTTCGAGTTTCCCTAAATGCTTTTTCAGCTTATCTGGGCTACGCAGTAAATCGAGATCCTCGGTAAGGCTTTTTATGTTGCGACCCAATTTGCGAGTCTTAGAGCTTTCGCCATTGCCGAACACATCGCCCAATATATCGCTAATCTCTTTTTTGACCGTGAATGGTGTGATGCCGTTTTCAATATTATGCAGCATTTGTTTTTCGCGGCGGCGTGCCGTTTCATCCATAGCCTCTTTCATGCTTTTGGTCTCACGGTCGGCATAGAGTATAACCCGCGCCTCTGAATTACGCGCCGCACGGCCAATGGTTTGAATAAGCGAAGTGCGCGAGCGTAAATAGCCCTCTTTATCAGCATCAAGAATACACACACGCATACATTCGGGAATATCGAGCCCCTCACGCAGCAAGTTAATGCCCACCAAGACGTCAAATTCACCAAGGCGCAAATCACGAATAATCTCAATGCGCTCAATCGTGTCCGTGTCAGAGTGCATATAGCGCACTTTCAACCCATTTTCATTAAGGTATTCAGTCAGGTCTTCCGCCATTTTCTTGGTTAACGTCGTCACCAAAATGCGCCCCCCAGCGCCAATGGTTTTACGGCATTCTTCCATCAAATCATCAACTTGGTTCTCCGTTGGGCGAATTTCGACCGGTGGATCAATCAAGCCAGTTGGGCGGATAAGCTGTTCAACGAACTTATCATTCGTCTGTTCAAGCTCCCACGGCCCTGGCGTGGCTGAGACAAAAACCGTTTGCGGGCGTAGGCTGTTCCATTCTTCAAATTTAAGAGGGCGGTTATCAAGGCAGCTCGGCAAGCGAAAGCCATACTCAGCCAAATTTGTTTTACGTGATCTATCGCCATTAAACATGGCTTTTAACTGCGGGATCATACCGTGGCTTTCATCAACAAACAGCAAAGCATCATCAGGCAGATATTCAAATAAGGTTGGGGGCGCTTCCCCAGCGCCACGTCCCGTTAAGTAACGTGAATAGTTTTCAATGCCTTGGCACATATTAGTGGCTTCGAGCATTTCGAGGTCGAATTTAGTGCGCTGGTCTAGGCGCTGTAACTCAACGAGCTTGCCTTCTCCCTCAAACACATCAAGGCGATCTTTCAATTCGCTCTTAATACTCTTGATAGCCTGCTTAATGGTCGGGCCGCGGGTAATGTAATGGGAGTTCGCGTATATACGCACTTTAGGCAATTTATCAAAGCGCTGTCCGGTTAGGGGATCAAACTCACTAATCTCCTCTATCTCATCGCCAAAAAAGGAAAAGCGCCATGCACGGTTTTCAGCATGTACAGGGAAGAGCTCTACTGTATCCCCCCTGACGCGAAACGTCCCCCGCTGAAAGGCCATATCATTGCGTGTATATTGCAAAGCAATTAAGCTTTTAATAAAGGCATCACGCTCCATTATAGTCTCTGGCGTAATATCAAGGGTCATCCCCTGATAGTCTTCTTTAGACCCTATACCGTATATACAAGAAACAGAGGCAACAATAATCAAGTCTTTGCGCTCAAACAGTGAACGTGTGGCGGCGTGGCGTAGTCTATCTATCTGATCATTAATCGATGCATCCTTCTCTATGAAGGTATCACTCCGCGCTACATAGGCTTCGGGTTGATAATAATCATAGTAAGATACAAAATACTCTACCGCGTTATCAGGAAAGAAACTGCGCATTTCTCCAAAGAGCTGCGCGGCGAGTGTTTTATTCGGCGCAAGGATTAATGCTGGGCGTTGAAGCTTTTGGATGACATGCGCCATGGTGAAGGTCTTACCCGTCCCTGTCGCACCAAGTAACACCTGATCGGTCAGACCGGCCTCCAGCCCCTCACACAGCGCTTTAATCGCCGTTGGCTGATCGCCAGCCGGTGTAAAATCTGAATGCACCTTAAAAGGCGGTGAATCTTCCGCGGGTGCAATAATTAACGGGTCATGTAGCTGCTGTTTTGTATCCATCTGATTTATATAGACGGATTAGGCTAAAATTCCAAGTGTCTCGTGAACTCTAGCTAGTGAATAGTCAATTTTTGAAGTTTCTTTAAATGTTGTTCGTCCTTAATGCGCTCAAGCAACAAAGCTCCGCTTTCTCCAAAGGCTTGTGGCAGAGATTTTTTGTAATCTGAGTATTCATATACACCACATTCAGAAGACGACTTATTAAAGGCCTCAATAAGGAAGAGCCTCTCGCCCTGTTCCTCTCCGCGTATATCCTGCAAATGTTGCAAGACCTCACAGGGGGGCGTTGTGTTCTTGGTAAAGAAAACATATGTTTTTTCTTTGCCATCTAACTGTTGAGGGTTCTTACTCGCCCCTGCGTTAAAACATACACAGACAGCACTTAACTTGCTCTCTTCTGTCTCTGGGTCAACGTTATGATCCACAAGGTTATAGCGCCCTTTAATAACATCGATATTTTCACACTCGACATCACAGTAAACTCTCAACACATAAGCGAGCCACGCCTTATCAGCATGTGCCATTTCAGAGCTTTCAACGATATGCTTAATCAGTGTGGCGATTAGTGGTCTTGCACTCGGCTCAGATGAAAGGCTCTGTTCTTTTGGTGAGGCCTCGTTTAAGGCTTTAAGCAACAGGCCATTACCATAGACATCGCTGTTGAAGAGCGCTTTGTATATCAGCTCATACAGACAACGCTCAGACAAGCCTGTCTCCTCGCGGTCTTCCATTAAATTCTCAACATAATAAAACAATAACTCACTATAGGCATCATCTTTACCTTTAGCCTGATAAGCCAAGTCTTGCTGCTTGAGTATAAACTGCTCGACCTCGTCCGCGGTCAAATCGCCGCTATCATCCATCATGCAATCATAAAGCACTTTATTCTGAGCGGCAAAACACTCCCCCGCTGCCTTATCATCCTCAACAGAAGAAAAGTAGCGCTCTAAGCCGACATGGACAAAATTCGTATAAGCACGGCGGAAAGCTTCTTGCTCAAGGGGTACATAGCCCATTTCTTCGATATTCATATAATCATGGAGCAGCACATCAACAAAATCGATGCTAATCTTACCTTGCGTTATTGCATCCGTCAGCAAATCACAAAATTCTACGCCATAGCGCGCCGCAAACTCGGCTTGTTCTTCGTGTTCAAATTCCAAAGGCATGCCGCCCGGCAATAAAGTTGTATTATGCAGGCGTATAAATACATTTTTAGCCGTAGTCGTAGGGTTGCTCAATACCTTACTGAACTTATCCCAATATTTATCAATTTGATCTTTTTTACTAAATAGCCCCAAAGCCATTACTCCTCATGAGTCAGCACTCATTCATCCGTTTATTATTTATTTAATTATATGCGTCTGCATCGCTAATTTGCGCGCCAAGACCTTGCCCATTTCACCATAACGATCTTCTAGTTCTGCTTTGTAATCTACAGACACCCAACGCGCAGTTTTTGTATCTTTATCCAAGAAAGCCTTACGTAGATCAGTATCCAAGACTTGCAGGCTGCCGCTCTCACAGTTTAAGGTTATAAGCTGTCCAATCAACACCTGATTACGCCTTGATACCATATGCATTCCTGAGATCTCAACCAGCTTATTAAAGCTTTTAGACAGGCTGCCATCCTGAGCGTTAACGTCTTGACATTCGTCAGTTAATAACTGCACTAAACGCCGTGAAAATCCTGCTGTGTTTTTAATTTCTTGGCGGGCCTCTTCGCGATAATCGTCACTGAAATTATCGTTCTTATCATCAGGTAAGGCCGTGACGAGTGCTTCCAGTTTGTCGCCAAGAATGGCTTTTACGGATGCTTTATCCTGTTCTGGCAATAATTCAAAAATGGCTTCAATATCGTCCATGCCATAATTGCCCAGCAGACATTCAGGCTCTTTTAAACATGAAATGTAGAGCGCGTTTATAAATTCTTGCTGTTCAGGGTAAGACTTCAGCGCTCCGGAGAGATCGCTTGCACTTTTACTGAGCCTTGGGACGCTATATGCATTCGCTTTCATCGTCATAAAACACATAGATTGTATTTCATCAGCATAGAGCGCTAAGTCATCATCGTGTAATTTAGTCTTTATAAACTCACCAACAAAACGCACTATATAGCTTGAGTGCCAATATTTGCCGTCTATAGCCGCGTAGCTTACCATTGCCCTTGTTAAATCTTTTGCATGATCGATAAATCGAGGCTTACAGCCTGTATTCTCTAGCGTTTGTTCTTTGGGGGTTAAGTATGTGAGATAAACCTTAGACACATAATCAATGTCAACCTTGCCCGCCTGCAGGGCTTGCACTAAAATTTCAACATTCGTCGCACCATATTTACTATAGAATTTAGCCAACACATCATCATTCGTCCATTTAGGGTTGTGCTTTATGGCCACCCAACTACCATAGATAAGCGGCATATGATCCGATAAGTGTTCGCTTATCTCTTTATTATAGAAATCCACGGCTTTTTCTAATTGCTTTTCATCACTTTGGAACTTTGAAAACACAGCCATACTCCTTGGGGTTTATAAACCAACATTTTTATTTAACATATAGCGCAGGCAAGGTCAATGTTATTATGTTTAATCCGTGAGTCTGAAGTAAACCTATCAATCAATAAATAAGCTGTATTTTGGGGGTGTTCAGGGGCTTGGTTGACTCCTGCTCCTCTAGCTTATCAGCCAGAGCCTCACCCGCTGCGCCGTAATGTTCGAGTAAGCTTGCGCGTATATCGGATGTAAGATGCGTAGCCTCTTGCCGTGGTATTTTTGTATAATCTTGGCCATCGATAGTGACCGTCCCGTCTACATGATCACCCCCTATCAGAGTGTGCTCAACAAAGAGCGCATAATCAGCATTATCATTGGCAACATCATTAAAGCGCACCACCAAAGCCGAGCAATCAACTTTATTTTTATGGCGTATAAACACACGGGGTTTAGTGACTGCGTTTTTATAGTCCTGCGTATATCCTGTATCCGCTATAGCTCTAATTTTATCAGCGATAACCGCGTAGCCTTGCACGTCATTTTTGGCTTTATGCTTATCTATGGTGTCCTCAATATAGCTTTGTAAAGTGCTGAGGCCCTCGGCGCAAACTTCTGGGCTTTGTGCAGCCAAGACATTTATTACAAATTCAAAATAACGCTTACTGTCAAAAAGCTCTGAATGCGCTGTGATTTTTTCTGTGACCTTACGTGAAAAATCCGCCCCTTCGTCAGAATATATATGCCCAAGAACGGGTAAGAGCCCCTCAATATTAACAATATAGCTACACTTACTATTTTTTAGATACTCCTCAGTCATTCGATCCAACAGGCCAAAGACAAGGCGTTCACGTTGATTTTGGTTTAAAAACCCACATTTTCTACCGGCTTTAAGATCTATTTCCTGAGCATCTCTCGCAAGCATTAATATTGAAACCTTAGCATGGTCGCTCGCATAGCCCCGCAGACCAATTTGCGAGATGATAGAGAGCATATCTTCGGCAAATATACGCTTGGTCACTAGATCTTTTTCATCCTGATAACCGGTCATCATTTGTACAAGTTCCGGCAGGTAATTTAAGCGCCGCTCATCATGCGCACTGGCATTCATGATATGTGCAAAAAACTTATCACCGTAATGAGACAGAAAATCATGTGCCTCGTCACGCTTTAAGCGCGGCAGTTCATCATCTAATTTACGCGACCAATCGACACCAGAATTTTTCAAATATTTAGGCAATAGCTTTTGAAACGTCTCCCAAGCCGCATCTGATTTGCTCTTACGCGAAAAAATAGCCATGTTCATCCCTTTATATTGTTCATGCTTTAGTTCGCGGTTAGGATATAAATCCAATATGTGGGGCATTCACCATTAATTTTTTTGCTAACGCAGCCCCTGATTCTTGATACTTCTCTGTAAGTGCCGCTTTAAAATCATGACTGATTGAAAAGAATTTATCATTTTCATTTAGTCGGTCATAACCACTGCGTTTACTTAAGCGCGACAATGTCACATATTCTGTTTTAGTGGCGTTTTTCGCTACCCGATTAAAACATACGACCATAGCCGATAATTCCGCGCCTTCAGCTGTACGTACTGTTTCCGTATCTAAAATAGAGATCGCATCAACATCAACAGCTACGCCGTAATCAGCTAAACGTTGAACATACTCCGCCAACATCACCAATGCAGGCTTATCATCAATAGATAGGGCCGCCTCTAAAGTTAAAGAGAATTTTTCGTTTAAAACGTCACGCATTTGCGCCGCTCTGTCAGCAGGAAGCGCTTTGCTTACGCGCGCCACCAAAAGAAACAAAGGTAATTGGTTCGGTTCAGCATCAAGGTTATGAACGATGCACTGGGCATAATCACAATAATCCCCCCCTAAGATATCTTTATATTCATCTAAACGTGTCACAAGCCCCTCTATGTCCATGAATGAAGACTCGGATAGATCCATAAGACGCGCGAAACCATAAAGCTCACTGCGCAATATATTATTAGTCGCTGATTTCGTTAACTTGCATAACGATCTGTCATTCGGTATTAGCGAGTTCACATATTTAGTGAGATATGTGTGATCATGCGAACCAACCTCTAGGGCGCCTGCTATTAATAAGGCCAGCTCACTATATTTATCAGCCAACGCATCACTAACGACTTCTTCATGACCAACAGCCATAAATTTCTCAATAGTATATGTAAGATTAAAAACACTAATTTTTTCAGCTTCAAAAAGCTGTTCTAACCCGTCTAAAAAATCCAAAGCGTGGCGCTTAAGAAATTCATCCTTAATGGCTGGGTATGAATCACCCACAGCACCACACAAATCTCTATAGACAAAGCCTTGATTCTTATCCTTTAAATGCTTCTTTATAACCTTGTTGACCGAAGACCAGACACGATCCGTTTTATCGCCTAATAAAGGTAATTTCATGGCTTTACTCTCTTTTCACCGATTACGGCGCTTTTGGCTTTTCTTCTAATTTCTGCGACCCCGGCTTCATATATGGGATTGTGCCTGCAATACTCTCTTGCAGTATAATATCCGCCTCAATACCCATTTTTGACATTTCATTAAACACAGCCTTTGGACCGTATTTAAAACTGGCACTACCCAATATATTTTGTAAATCTTGCGTACGGTCATCAATATGCATACCGTAATGCGCCAAGCCAAAATAAGCACTGAAGCCATCGCCATTTTCAGGGCGTACTGTGCCTGCATCTTTATGCGTGTCGCCTATCATCATGACTTGGTCTTTATTCACGCCTAAATCTGCAATGATCTTTTTGGCGTGGTCATTGCTTGGCTTGTAATTGCCCTTTGGCCAAGTTTGCGCGTGATGTTTGAACTGGCTTATAAAACACGGATCAACGTAATAAAGCACGCGCGCATCATCTTTATTTTTCTTATCATTTTGCTGCGTATAAAAGGCAGAAAACAGACCAAGAACCTCATCAGGCCTCCACCCCGCAAAAGCAGGATCTTCTTTAACGGCATTATTGCATAAATGCCACATGCGCAAGATAACGGAAGATTGTTCTGCGTCAGTATCTATAATCAAAGGAATATCGCGAGCGCGCGCTTCAAGTAAAAAATCGGACACACCGGGGAAAAAATGCGCTTTGGTTTTTTGAACCTTAGCCCAAACATCACCGGCTATATTATCCTGATAGCGCGTAACATATACGGACTCTGGCAAATAGGGTTTCATTGCAGGCTTTTTTGATAATTGGCGTATGAGACCATTACCATTACCAAATAAATATTGTGCATTGGCGTTTTTAACCATGTCATGCAGTTCATCCATCGGCACGCCGCGCATGTCGTGAATGGCGCGCAGCATCTGCTCCGTCGCCTCGCCCCAGAAATCCATTGTATCTGTCAGGGTATTGTCTAAATCTAAAATAAACAGGCCTATAGAGTTAGGCGGCACAGTGATTTTATCAAAGTCTGGTGTAATGCTTAAAGGCTTAGATGCGCCTTTTGCTGACTTATTATAGAACGTTTTATTGCGCTTCTTTTTTGACATAGATAACTCTTTCATCAGATTAGGATCGCCCTAAAATGCACGAAAATTCGTGTTATGTCAACTGAATTATGGTTTATTATACTGGCGCAGCGTCGTCGCTAAAATATTGCGTAATCTTCACTAAATCTATCGCACAATAGGATGTCAGCTCAAGGCGACGATCTTCAAACACATTATATGCCGCTTCCGCGCCTTCGTCTTGTGCATGTTCAGCGGCCCAATGCGCGACCATTTCATCGCGTTTGATTAACAGCCGCTCAATAACGGGCATAAATGCCGCAAAACATTGAGACATCCACAAATTCACGGGCCAGCTTGGTTGGGCGTGGTCAATTTCATAGCGCCGCGCCATTGCAATAACGTCTTCGGCTTTATACCAAACCTCACCCGTCACCCAGCGATTAGTGGTAAATAGCCCCGTGATATTGCCCGTCTTATCCATAGATATACCCAATATATGGCTAAGGTGCTTTTTTATATCTGCTGTAGATTTTTCAACGTCTAATGCGGGGTAAGGTTGCTCTTCTTCGCGCATACCTGCGCGGCGCATAAAGCTGTGGAAGTGGCCATGTTCGCCGTCATGGCGAATTGTCGCGTTTTTCTCACTCGATGCTGTATGCGCATGGTAATAATATTGCGAGCTTGAATGGCCATCAAGAACATCTTTAGGCGGCACATGCGCCCAATATTTGAACTTATCAGTAAATCTTAAGAGCTCTGTCACGACACTATGATTAGTGGCGGATAATACGCGCTGGCATTCATTCATAATCATGAGTGCGTCGAACATTTGCTCTTTTTCTTCGGGGCTAATTTGCGCAAATACAGCATCAAAATCGATATCAAGTGGTAGGGCATCATTGAGTTTTGGCGGTAAATCTTGAGTTTGTGTGGCTTCCATAAGCATGATCCATAAAAAGAGCAAAAAAAGTGCAAAAAAAAGAGGGCATATAAACGCCCTCTTTTCTATAACAAAAGCGGCATAGAGTAAACTATGACCGCATTATTTTCTTAATGTGCAGCGCAAGGATGTGCTTCACATGGGTGCTCTGCTTCACATGGATGTGCAGCTTTACATGGGCTCATGGCTTCGCATGGGTGCTCTGCATCACATGGATGCGCAGCGCCACATGGGTGCTCTGCTTCACATGGGTGAGCCGCACAAGGATGTGCAGCACAATCAACAGCAGCACACATTTCAGCGTGAACAGCAGCAGCACAAGGCGCTACAGCTTCATGGTGTTCAGCCATTGCAGGGCTTACAGCAACAACAGCAATTGCTGCTGCGCCAAGCATGAATGTTTTTTTAGATACAATTTTGTTCATTATTTTAGAATTCATAGAAATATCTCCAGTAAATAATATTAAAACAGAATGCCATTTTCACTAATTTAACTTTCATGTCAAAGGATAATTGCGCTAAACTATTGTAATGAAATATTCTTCCTACATTATGACAGCTCTGGTTATTGCCATAGTCAATGTCATTTCTTGCACAAGTCCTGTATTTGCGCTAGATGCCGCTGAAATACAAGAACGATTAGACCGCTATACAGCGCAAGAGAATAATGTTGGTGCGCTTATTCTTATTCATCAGAATAATGCCGATATACTCATCACATCAGGGATCGCCAATAGTGAAAACAAGGCGCTTATTCAGAAAAACTCCCGATTCCATATTGCCTCCCTCACTAAAATGTTTACCGCTGTGATGATCTATCAACTGGTTGAGCAAGGGCGTTTATCACTGGATGACAAATTTATAGATATTCTGGGTGATCCTTTTGACGGACGGTTAGAAAATTATAAACAAACCACCATAAAAATGGCTTTAGAACATAGTAGCGGCATGGCTGATTTTTTAGGCTATGGCTTTGATGCCGCCGCACGCGCAAGACATAACCATCGCTGGACACCCTATGAAGCGCTAGAATTTGCCGCGGGTCAGCCCCCTACGCATAAAGCCGGCACGGCCTATGTTTATAATAGTAGCGGCTATGTTTTGCTCGGTGAAATTATTAAAAAGATCACGGATAATGAAGACTTAAATGCTCTCTATAATGAAGCCATTTTTGCAAAAGCCTCAATGCATGATACTTACTTCCCCAAAGGCGCCCGCCCCCGCACTGATGAATTAGCACGCGGTTACAGCCAATTAACGCCGAGCGGCGGTCTACATGATGTCAGTGACATTCAATGGGGTGAATATTTAACTGATGGTGGTTTAGTCTCCACAGCCAGTGACCTTAAAAACTTCTTCACCGCATTATTTATTGATAATAGCCTTATCTCGCAGCGCAGCCTTGATTATATGATGGGTAAATTAGAGCCCCTACCGCTATATTCCGAAGGTGGGCGCGGTTTGATGGTTATTAATCGCCATGATAAAAGCCACAACGCCCCATGGCTTTATGGGCATTTGGGGCGCTATTTAGGGTATAGATCAGCGGCTTTTTTCAATCCTGAAAATCAAGACATGTTTATCCTACTGGCCAATAGCAGCCATTTTGATATACAAAAATTCATGCAGGAAACTGGCGTGCTTGCGCCTTTTTAATTTAGCTGACTTGTTTAGCAAGCTCTAAACGACGTGGTTCTGCCCCACAGCTTGACACTAAGCTTTCTAATTCTGCCGTTACAGCCTCAAGGCGGGCTGCGTCTGTTGTACGAACAACAAGGCTCACCCCTAAATCACCGGCGCTATAATACGGGTAGCTGCCAATTTCAACATCCATATTCGCCTCTTGTAGCGCTGATAACTTCTCAGCAATGATGCTTTCTGTCAGTTTGCAGGTCACGGTATTTGATAATATCGGAGCGCCGCCATGCAGGCTTGGTAATATATGGGTCAGCATATCTTGCATGATACGTGGTACGCCCGCCATGACATAGACATTATCCATGATAAAACCAGGGGCACTGGTCACTTGATTAGGAATAAGTTTTGCGCCGACAGGGATTTGCGCCATACGTAAACGTGATTTGGTTAGACCATCGGCCTCATAATAAGCCTGTAACATGGCCTTGGCTTCGACATTTTCTTCAATTTCAACATTAAAGGCAGCGGCAATATTCACGGCTGTAATATCATCGTGAGTGGGGCCAATGCCACCCGTTGTGAAGACGTAATCATGGGCTTTGCTCATAGAACGCACAGCATCAATAATGGCTTCGGGAACATCAGGGATAACGCGCACTTCACGCATAACGATGCCAATATCGGTCATGTTTTGCGCTATATGCTGTATGTTACGGTCAGCCGTGCGGCCTGATAAGATTTCATTGCCAATAATCAATATTGATGCGGTTTTTTGCGCCGTGCTCATCGCTTTATATTCCATTTTTCTTGTTGTTTTATTGTTTGTCATACTCTGCGCCACATGCTACATGGATGATATGCAACGTCAAGTTTTTAAACATATGCCCGTACGACAAATGTGCAAGCCCTTTTTCTTATGGCTTGCTGTGTTGATTGTTGCTTGGCCGCTATCTAATAATGTACAAGCCGCAAGCCAAACATTACCGATTGCGCGCCCCGAGAGAATAGATCCACGCATCAAACAGTTTTATGCTGATTGGGTCAGCGTTCAGCAATCGAACATTCCCGCCCTACAAAATTGGGCGGCACAGCACTTAAATGAACAAAGCGCGTTGAGCATTAAAGTCACTGCACAAATCCCCGCTTTGCTTGATTACGACTTTCGCAAAACATTGCATATTAACGCTCAACAGACTGAGCAGCATTTAATACAATGGCTAAACATTCATAAACATAGCCAAATAAGCGCTGATATAATTAGCGCCGCAATAGATAATGCTGAGGAAGCCTCACTGGACGGCGCGCCGTCCCCTGAAATTGCCGCTGTAAATGTTAAATATTCCGCGCAAGGCGTTACCGTTTTGCCCAATGGTAAATATAAAACAATGCGCCTCAAAACAGTACTCACCATGACTTGCCTTGACCGCATAGAGTTACAAGCCTTAACCATCCTGACATCAGACTGCGCCCTGCAAACATCAAGCATTCCTCTGCGCGCCATAAAATAGCGCCTGCCCTTGTACTACGCTTAAATATATTTTATAAACAAGGTCTAATTTATAGGAATAAAAAACATGCTCTACTCACAACGTAAAAAAAACCCAAGCGGTATTGTTATTCACGAAGCCTCGGATTATGAAGGCATGCGCCGCGCAGGCTTACTCGCCGCACAAACGCTAGATATGATAACGCCCCATGTTGTGCCGGGCGTAACAACAGAAGAACTGGACCGTCTGTGTTATGAATTTATTATCGCACATGATTCCATCCCTGCTCCACTTAATTATAAGGGCTTTCCTAAGTCGATTTGCACATCGATTAACCACGTCGTTTGCCACGGCATACCGGGTCCGAAAAAATTGAGCAATGGCGATATTGTGAATATTGATGTGACCGTCATTATTGATGGCTGGCATGGTGATACATCGCGCATGTTCTTCGTCGGTGATAAAATATCCGTCAAAGCGAAAAAACTTTGTGACGTGACATATGAATGCATGATGGCGGGCATCGAACAAGTTAAACCCGGTAATACGCTGGGCGATATTGGCTATGCCATTCAAGAAATAGCCCATGCAAACCGTTTTTCTGTAATTGAAGATTTCTGCGGCCACGGCCTTGGTCAAGTCTTCCACATGCCCCCATCTGTTTTACATTACGGCGAGCCGAATACTGGCCTTGTTTTAGAGCCCGGCATGTTCTTCACTATTGAGCCGATGATTAACACAGGCAAGAAAGAGAGCAAGATTTTAGCTGATGGCTGGACAGCCGTGACAAAAGACCGCGGCTTATCCGCCCAGTACGAACACTCCCTTGCGGTCACTGATGACGGCTTTGAAATATTTACTTTGTCACCGACAGGCTGGACAAAACCGCCTTTCCTATAAGCGGCGCGATATAAATTAAAAAACATAAAAAAGGCTGATGCTTATTATTAAGCGCCAGCCTTTTTATTTATTCCGTTCTAAGCCTGATTATTATGGCTTAAAGCTCTTCAAGAAAGCTTGTTTATCTTCGGCTACTCTTGGGCATTCTTCAATGGATTTTTGAATAGAGTTTTGCTCCGCGGTTGAAAGCACATCTGGCTGTCCAAAGAGTTTAACGATACCTGAGAGCACAGCTATATCATTCACACCTTTTTCATCAAATTGACGGGCTGTAATTTTAAAGCACTCTTCATTGTCCTGCATTTGCTCTAATTGAAATTTATCAAAAAATTCTGTGTCGCTCATTAACTCTTGCACCAAAGCTTGATTAGAGAGGTTAACCACTTTGCTATATGGTGAGGACGGTTCATGACGACGTACTCCAAAATCTAAAAGCTTACTATCCCCATAGCCCGAGAATCCCGGTGGATGGCCCATAAGTGACTTTATCGATGTTTGATCTTTGTTATTTGCATCATCAGTCATAGCCAGCAGCTCCATATATATTTGTTTTAAATTCTGGCAACACACTAGCACGCAAAGACTGTTATGTCAAATAAATGTGATCTTGTAATTACCACACGTTTTTGTATGATATAAAATATAGGAAAATACTCACAGCGATTATATATCTTAATGACTGAAAACGCCGCAGCAAACAAAGCTAAAAAGCCCCATCATGTAGGGCATCGTGATCGGTTGCGCCAACGTTTTGTTAAGGGCGGCGCCGATGCACTGGCTGATTATGAGCTACTTGAGCTGCTTTTATTTATGGCGATTCCGCGCCGTGATGTAAAACCACTGGCTAAATCACTGCTTACACATTTTGGCTCATTCTCAGCTGTTTTGAACGCCCCACTTTCTGAATTAATGGCCTTTGGCCTAAGTGAAAATGCATCTATAGGTTTAATCAGCGTTAAAGCCTCAGCCTTGCATTTATTACAAGATGATTTAACCGGCAAAGATGTCTTGAACAATTGGACGCAGGTCATGGATTACGCCAAAGCAAGCCTTGCCCATGAGAAAAAAGAGCATTTTCGAATATTCTTCCTGAATAAGAAAAATGAAGTCATGGCGGATGAAATTCAGCAAAGCGGCACCGTTGATCATACGCCAATTTACCCACGTGAGGTGATGAAGCGCGCCTTAGAAATTGGTGCCACAGCGATTATTCTGTGCCATAATCACCCAAGCGGTGACCCCACACCATCAAAAAGCGATGTTGAGATGACCAATCAGATCATCGAAGCTGGCCGCCCTTTTAACATTATCGTCCATGACCATATTATTGTGTCTAAGTCTGGCTGTACATCAATGCGTAATATGGACTTGATCTAATTATCTTGGTACAACAACTACTGCTAATTCAAAAAACACTCTGTGCCTAATATGCATTATAGAGTACAAAAACTGAGGCTTATATGATTCCACGTTATTCACGCCCTGAAATGGCCCAAATTTGGGAAACAGAAAATAAATTTAGTATCTGGCTTGAGATTGAAATGCTCGCCTCTGAAAAAATGGCTGATTTAGGGCTTATCCCAGAAAGCGCCGCTAAAAATATTCGCAACCATGGTGATTTTAACGTTGATCGTATTAACACAATTGAAAAAGAAGTTAAGCATGACGTCATCGCCTTTTTAACGTCAGTGGCTGAACATGTCGGCGAAGATTCTCGTTTCATACATCAAGGCATGACGTCATCAGATATTATTGATACAGCCTTTAGCGTACAATTAGCGCAATCAGCTGATATTATGATCAAAGACCTTGATGAGCTGATCCTTGCGTTAAAGCAGCGCGCTATGGAACATAAAATGACGCTCTGTATTGGACGCAGTCACGGTATTCATGCGGAGCCAACAACATTCGGTCTAAAGCTTGCGGGGCATTATGCGGCCTTTAAACGCGCCAAAGCCCGCTTAATCCAAGCACGCGATGAAATATCTGTATGCGCTATGTCTGGCGCTGTGGGGACTTTTGCAACGCTTGATCCACGCATTGAAGAATATGTCGCCGAAAAACTCGACCTAACCCCTGAGACAATTTCGACCCAAATCATACCACGTGATCGTCATGCGATGTTCTTTGTTACCCTTGGCGTGATCGCGAGTTCGATTGAAAATCTCGCCGTAGAAATCCGCCATTTACAACGCTCAGAAGTGCGCGAAGCGGAAGAATATTTCTCTGAAGGGCAAAAAGGCTCATCAGCTATGCCGCATAAACGTAACCCTATCTTATCAGAGAACTTAACAGGCCTTGCCCGTAATATACGCTCATCAGTCACACCAGCGCTTGAAAATGTCGCCCTTTGGCATGAGCGCGACATATCACATTCATCAACGGAGCGCCTTATTGCCCCGAATAGCTGCGTGACACTTGATTTCGCTCTACACCGCCTAACGGGCCTCGTAAAAAACCTCATCATCCACCCTGATCGCATGAAGAAGAACATGGAAAGCCTTGGCGGTCTTGTATTTTCACAGCGCACCCTGCTCGCCCTTACGCAAGCAGGAATCTCACGCGAGAATGCTTACTCCATTGTTCAGCGCAATGCGACCAAGGTATGGAAAAACGACGCGGAAAGAAGCTTCCTTGATTACCTCAAAGATGATCCAGAAGTCATGGCAAAGCTTGACCCTGATGATTTAAAAGCAATTTTTGATTACAATTATTACACTAAAAATATCGACTATATTTTCGAGCGCGCTTTTGGGTAAGCCCATACGCTTAAATTGCGAAAATACAAACTAACACGCAGCTTGTTTAGGTGAATATTGTATGGTTATCCGTAAAAAATGAAATTTTTTATTCGTCACGAACAGGCTATATAAAGGCCTCACCTAGACTTATAGACTAAAACGAATCTAAATCGTTGATCTATGGAAAACGCTGTGCTAGTTTAGAAAAAAATAAACAGGTTGGGAGACTTGCATTGAAAGAATCAACAGCAAAAAATGCCTTAAAAGGCGTTAAAAAAACATTCAATAAAGCCGCCAAATGGACAGCGACGACAGCGATTGCGGCAACAGCCGTATTGGGGCTTGCCACAGCAAGCGTCTACGGTTTAGGTCAAGACCTTGCGACCGATTCATATCAAGATTACGCCAATGCCAACGGCATTCCCCAAGCCATTGTCGATCACTCCCCTGTAAAAGATAAAATACGTGTCTATAAAAATGACATCAGTACCTATTTCTATAAAGTCGGTCAAATGACCGCTTATGAAACAAGCTACCAACTTGCCGTTGATGAATCGAAAGAAGAAATTGAAGAAGGCGCAAGCTTTGGCCGCGCATGGCGCACAGCCTATTACGGCATAACAAACTGGGCAGACAACATGGCGTCTATAACGGTTAAGAATCAACACCCATTAGGCGCTTATTCATTAACCCTTCCAGGCAGTGATACATGCTATTTAAACCCACCTGACGACATGACTCTGCCTGAATTTGTTAGCCAGTTCACAAGCATACATCCCGACAACTTATTAGACCTAGAGAGCCTGAAGGAAATTAACCCCAAAATACCTGTAATGATCCATGAAGCTTCGCATTGCTCAAGCAACCCACCAATAAGCTTTATGGATTCATTTATGGCTTCTTATACTTTACAAGGAGAAGCCCGCGCAGATAGCGATGCCGCCGAAATGATTAATGAACATTTCAAAGACTCTATCATGCCTGAGATTTTTTATAATATACGTGCTGTTGCACCACTTCGTAGCCCATATAGTGTGGGTGCATCACACGCCACAGCGCCACTGATTGATTCCCCTCTTAATGATGGCGAAAAATTTAGTCGTGAAGATGTCTATGCTGCTTACATACACCTCAATGAACTCGTAAAAGCAAGAACGCTTAACTACAAGCCACTTGCCGACGATGAGATCCCTTATTGGCTCGCCACTTACATTGTTATTAAATTCGACATTTTGAATGATAAAAACCTTGATGTCACAAGAGCAACGCATCGAGCGGCAGAGCTTTATGTAGAAGGCGTTGAGTATCTTGTACCAGACCTCGCCCCTCAAGTTAAACCTGCACAGCCAAAGCAACCTAGTTTCTTAGAAGACCCATTTAAATATGTATTCGGCTAGGTACAAAACCTCGTAAAGATTCTCATATATTCCCAAAAGGGCTATAACCATAAACGGCGCAGCCCTTTTTTACCATTAAGCGGCGCTGCCTATATAAAACCATTCATCGCCAATATTGGCCTCTTTGAAGGGCAGTAAAATATAACCATCTTCATCGGCATTTACGCTCGATCCATCTTCGTAATTGGCCAGAACATCGCCTTTACGCACAATTGATAAATGCTCCATAGGCTCAATCAACTGGCCTGCTGCATTTTTAACAATCTTATGCTTGGCCTGAATAAACATGGATTGTGCATTCGGAGTAATCTTTTGATCAATCATATCAAAGAACGCACATGTTTTGATTATCGCATCCAGCGCGGCATCAATCGCGGCAGGGTCATCATGCTGACCACATTCAACCGTAACCGCCCCTTTACCAAGGCGCCCTGCATATTCTTGCGTCGTACAATCTTCACTCGCCTCATACATTTCAGGCCATCCTGTCAAAATCACTTCGACATCCAAATGCGCACATAAAGCTTGCGCATCAGGGTGAGGATCATCAAGAAATGCAAAGGCGGCGCTTTGAGAGTGTATTGAGTGCAAATCCAAAACAAAGTCATGTGCGTCGATTAACGCCGCAATTTCATTGGCTAAATGCTGTTCATAATGCACAGCCCCATCATGATGACCAATAACGCGATTTAAGTTCACATCAATATAACGTTTATTTTCAGCATAAGCGCGCGGGTTACATATTGGAACAAAAGTGATACGCCCTGATTTTAACGAAAGATCACCTGAATTCAGGCGCGCCATAATTGCCTTTATGGCCTTCGTGCCGCATTTTTCATTACCGTGAATAGCGCCTAGAATAAGAATATTTGGCCCCTGCTCGGCGCCTGTAAAATTATAACTTTGTACATTAAGAGTCATTTTGCTGTCCATTTATCAATATACTGCGCGTTTTAAAGCGTTAAAACTTTGTGGTGGTTATAAAGCTTCGCGCCGTCATTCGGGTCTATGGCTTGACCAATAATCGCAATGTCGTGATCTAAAAACAACTGCCAGCTATATTGATTATGCTGTTCTGTTTCCGCGATGACATTTACACGGCTATCCGCCTTCGCAACACTGATCCACGCATCAATAAGCTTATTGCCAATGCTCATACCACGCGCATAAGGATGCACACCGAGACCTTGAATAACGCTAACGCTCTCAATCGGATTAATCGGTGCCATATCGGTCATACCTGTTTTGGGGAATTGGGCGGTTGGATGAACCACTAAAGCTTGCCCAAGCAGCGCATCATTACAAACAATACCAATCGCTTTACTGCCCGCATTAAAATGTGCGGTTAAAGCGCTCTCTGATTTTTCAAGATAATAGGCTTCTTCATCTGGTTTAAGATTACTTACGATAAGTTTTTGGAAGGCGAGCATTGTTTTGATATGATCTTCGCTCAGCTCAACAACTTTATATTCAAGCTGCGTCGAGAATAAGCCCATGCCAATAATCTTGGCTGTGTCAGCATCTAATGTAATTTTGTTTTTCATGTGTGTTCTCGTAAAAATATGTGGTGATCATTAAGCGCGAACCATAAGGGCAATAAAACCCTCAGCGGGCGCTGATCTCATCGTTTTTACTAAATATGTCGTGAATTTATAATTCCTACGAATGCCAAGCAAACCGATGAGTCAGCAGCTGATTCGTCGGTTTAATACGGCAGAGCTCGGCGCTATGATATTCAAAATATCCGCCTGAGATGTGCTGCTGTGTATTTTAAGTTCAATATCCATAAATTGATAAAACCATAAATCCGCCGCGCTTGGCAAGACTTTATTTATATACGTTGTTAATCCATAAGTCAGAGTGATTAAACATTAAAGCGGAACAAGATAACATCGCCATCTTTAACGATATATTCTTTGCCCTCTTGGCGCATTTTTCCGGTTTCTTTGGCTTTTTGTTCGCCTTCGCAAGCGACGTAATCTTCAAAAGCAATAACTTCAGCTTTAATAAAGCCGCGTTCAAAGTCAGTATGAATAACGCCCGCTGCTTGTGGCGCGCTGTCGCCTTTATGGATCGTCCACGCGCGCGTTTCTTTTGGTCCTACTGTGAAATAAGTTTGCAAGCTTAGCAAATCAAAGCCAGAGCGAATAATTTTGTTCAAACCCGGCTCATCAAGGCCAATGGCAGAGAGGAATTCAGTTTTTTCTTCTTCGCTTTCAAGCTGCGCAATTTCAGATTCAATTGCCGCGCAAATAACAACGACATTGGCATCCTTAGATTTGGCCATTTCTATAACTTGCTGTGTCCATTCATTGCCCTCAGCGGCGTCATCTTCATTGACGTTACAGACATAAAGCACAGGCTTCAAAGTCATTAAGCCCAGCTGATCAGCGAAGCTTTGTAAGTCTTCTGGCACGACGGCTTTACGCGCGGGCTCACCAGAATCGAGTAAGGTTTTAATTTCATTCATTAAAGCAAGCTGTGCATTAAGCTCTGCATCGCCTGATTTGGCTTTACGCGAAGCACTAGTGATTTGTTTATCAATGCTTTCAAAATCAGCAAGGAGTAATTCTGTTTCAATGATTTCACTGTCACGAATAGGATCTACAGAGCCTTCAACATGGACAATATCGCCATCTTCAAAACAACGCAGAACATAGATGATGGCATCAGTCTCGCGGATATTCGCTAGGAACTGGTTACCAAGCCCCTCGCCTTTGCTCGCGCCTTTAACAAGGCCAGCAATATCAACAAATTCAAGCTGTGCGGGAATAATAGACGCTGAACCACCGGCAGCAGCCAGCTTAGCGAGGCGTGGGTCGGGAATGCCTACACGGCCAACATTTGGCTCAATCGTGCAAAACGGGTAATTAGCCGCTTGCGCAGCAGCCGTTGCTGTTAATGCATTAAATAATGTTGATTTACCAACATTTGGAAGACCGACAATACCGCAATTAAAACCCATGAGACACCTTATATATTATTTGTTATTTCTAATTCACTGTTCTAAATAGTTTTTGCCTCGAACGCAAGCCCTGAACGCATCAGGCAGATATACGACTCGATGCTGCATAGCTCCACTCTTTTAGAGCGCTAAGCGCCGCGCATATCTTGTGCGACATTACTCATAAACTTTTCATGCTCGCCCTTGATAATTAAGCCCATATGATCGCTTTGTATGGCGATCATTTTATCGACCCAATTTTTACGTTCAACTTTAGGGAAATCGCTTAATACGTAACCGTGAACGCGGTCTTTATGACCGGGGTGGCCAATGCCTAAGCGCACGCGCCAATAATCTTTATTCGGCAAGCAGCTATCAATGGATTTAAGGCCGTTATGACCGCCCGCGCCGCCGCCTTTTTTAACGCGCAGTCTACCAGGTTCTAAATCAAGTTCATCATGAATAACGCAGACATGGTCGGGGGCTATTTTATAAAAACGCGCTGCGTCTTGTACGCTGCGGCCAGATTCATTCATATAGGTCTCTGGCTTTAACAATAACGCCTTTTGCCCATCAATCGTGCCTTCGCATACTTGGCCTTGGTATTTTTTCTTCCAAGGCGAGAAACTGTAATCATAGGCGAGAGCATCAACGGCCATAAATCCAATATTATGACGGTTCTTCTCATATTTTTGTCCGGGATTGCCCAGTCCAACAATTAACCACATTTGGCTCAGCCTAACTTCGTCTATATCGAGTGTTTGAAATCTAATCGTTTATAAAAAAGCAGGACTATAATAACAGCCCTGCTTTCTAAATTCTAATATTACAAATAATTTAATATTACTTGTCTGATTAAGCAGATGCGTCTTCGCCTTCGGCTGCTTCGCCCTCAGCTGTTTCGCCTTCTTCGCCATCTTCAGCTTCTTCGCCTTCATCACCAGCTTCTGATGCTGCTGCGCGTGAAGGTACAAGTGTAACGATTGTGTAATCGCGATCTGTATCCGCAAACTCAGCGCCTTCTGGAAGAACAGCGTGTGAATAACGCGCTGTATCACCAATGCAAAGACCTGCAAGGCTCACATCAAGAACAGAAGGAATGTTTTTAGCTGAGCAAAGTAGGTCAACAGTGTGACGAACAATGTTCAAGACAGCTTTTTGTTCCATGCCTTCAGATTTATCTTCATCAATGAAGTTAACCGGAATAGATACAACGATTTTCGTTTTATCTGTAACGCGAAGGAAATCCACGTGAAGAACACGGTCATTAACAGGGTGAATTTGTACATCACGTGCCAATACGAGTTCTTTTTTACCTGCGACCTCAATTTCGCAAATCTTAGTCATGATGCCGCCTTTTTGATATTCAAGCGTCATTACATGGTTTGGTATAGCGATCGGCGCAGGCTCTTTCTTGCCACCGTATATAACGGCAGGAATCTTGTCTTCACGACGTAGAGCACGAGCGACCCCCTTACCGGCACGTTCCCTTACTTCAGCAGTAAGTACATAGCTTTGTATTGCCATAGTCTTTTCCTCTTACTTAATTTGAGTTTAATAGTCTAATTTAGCCTCTATTCTATACCTCCAGGGGGGGATTAGAAGTCATCAAGGCTTCGCGATAAAACATTATTTAGCCCGTCAGCGCAAGCATTAAATGTATTTAAGGCCTATTTTACAGAGATTCTGAGCGTGCTTAATTAAACAAGACAGAAATTGAACGATCTTCATGAATACGTTTAATCGCCTCGCCCAATAACGGCGCGAGTGAGATATGGCGAATATTTGGCGCTGCACTAACAACAGCCGTGGGCTCAATACTGTTACTCAGCACTAAAGAAGACATTGATGAATTGGTAATACGCTCAACAGCGGGGCCAGATAAAACACCATGAACAACATAAGCATGTACTTCTGATGCGCCTTGCGCCATTAACGCGCCAGATGCATTACAAAGCGTGCCTGCTGTATCAATAATATCATCAACCATCACACATTTTTTACCGCGCACATCGCCAATAACATTCATAACTTGGCTTTCATTGGCTTTTTCGCGGCGCTTATCAATAATGGCAAGTGACGCCCCCAAACGTTTCGCATAAGCACGCGCACGCACCACGCCGCCAACATCAGGGCTAACAATACAAATCTCTTCGCCGCGTCCGTGATGTTCTTCAATATCAGGAACAAATACAGGCGAACACACAAGGTTATCGGTTGGGATATCGAAAAAGCCCTGAATTTGTCCGGCGTGTAAGTCCATCGCCAAAACGCGACTCGCGCCAGCACAAGTGATTAGATTTGCGACAAGTTTAGCAGAAATTGGTGAGCGCGCTGATGACTTACGATCTTGGCGAGCATAACCGTAATATGGCATGACGGCGGTAATACGTTTGGCTGAGCTGCGGCGAAGCGCGTCAATAATAACCAAAAGTTCCATTAAATTGTCATTGGTCGGATAGGATGTTGATTGAATAACAAAAGCATCCTCGCCGCGAATATTTTCATTAATCTCAACAAATACTTCTTTATCGGAGAATTTTTTGATTGTGGAATTTGTGAGCGGGATACCAATTTCATCGGCGATGGCTTGGGCTAAACTAAGATTCGAGTTTCCGGCAATCAGCTTCATGATTTTTGACCTATGGTTTTCATTGATACGCGAGATAAAATGATATGCGCTGATATTACCCAGATGGTCAAAAAATTCAACAAAAGAATCAAATAAAAAAGCCCTGCTGTGTACAGGGCTTATTTTAATAAAATTATGATCTTGAAGTCGACCTCTTAGTGTAGAGGTAAAGGCGGGTTAAACACCTGCTTCGAAATTGTCGGATCTGGACCATCAAAGATCACAGCATCTGACGCGCTTATGTGTCCATTAACATCTGGCGTTGCCGCAAAGGGATCATCATATTTCTGCCCTACTGTGGCTTCCGTGCCTTTTGTTTCCCATCCTGCTGATAATGCTACCATTTTTAAATCCCTTATTTAGTGTCTGTGTTGCTTAACTAAAATTATCTTAGTAGAAAAACCTTAACAGAGGATTAATATGGCAATTATTTAATCATAATAGCGCTGGCTTGGCGGCCGTAATCATTTTCACCTTGATGTTGGCTGCGGCGGTAAGAGAAGAAATCTTGGTTCAATCCGTAAGTATCAAGCCCACTATCACAGATAAATTTAACGCCGCTACGCGCTAAGCGGCCTGTTACATAACCGGGTAAATCGAATTGCAGTTTATCCTCATGCTGGCCTGCAGAGAAATAACGCTCCGCTAACTCATCATCCTCTAAAAAAGGCATAGAAAAAGCCAAATCAACTTCATAATTTTTACGCTGAATAGCAGGCCCTATACAAGCTCTAACGCTCGCCATATCACCGCCAAGGTGACGAATTGCGTTAAGGGTTGATTCAATAACCCCCTGCAGCGCTCCGCCCCACCCGGCATGAGCCGCGCCGATAATAGGGCGGCCATTATCTTTTTGTGCTGAGAAAAGAATCGGTACGCAATCCGCGCTCATCACCGCTATGGGTATGCCGGCCTTATCGGTAACCAAAGCATCTGCATCAGGCGCTTCTGTGGCGCAATCATATAAATCTTCGACGACAAGACACGTTTTACCGTGAACCTGCTTAACAGTCTGGATATCCATACATTCTATTGAGAGTTGCGAGGCTATGCGGCGGCGGTTTTCTTGAATTGAAACGGCCTCATCTCGCGATTGATAGCTCACATTCAAGCTTTTATAATCGCCCGTGCTTACCCCGCCATTTTTACCAAAAAAGCCGTAAACGAAATCATTATTAATGGCTTTAAAATCAGATAATTCTATGCGTGCAAATCCACTCATAATAAAGGCTCTCCTGCTAATTTTCTCGTAATCGCCATGGCGCGGAATAATTGTCCCATTTTATCTTTATCCGTCAGGCGTTTATAGGCCGCAATAATCGCGTCTTTTTGCTCTGGTGACTTATCGCAGAGCATCTGTGCGCGCTGTCCTATACCAAGCTTATGCAATAGGTCGCCCTGCTCTACCGAGCCATAAACATGACAATGCTTACTTTCTGCCACTTGTCTGATGCGGTAAAAATCTACATGAGAGGTTAAATCCGCACAGCCCGGATTTTCAAAAGGATCAATATAGTCATGATTGCGCATCGCTTGGAAGGTATCGCCCTGTGCAAATTTCTGATCATGACCATAATCAACCAATAAAGCCGCCCCGCCATGCACAGCCAGTACATCTATTATACGGGACAGATAAGCATCACGCGCCGGTGAAAATTCATATATATCGCCGATTTTAGGGTGTTTGGGCATCATATCCGTATGCTCAGTATTCGCTGGTGATAAACCCAAAAAGAATCCTTCAAGATGCGCATAGCCAACGCGGCGCTCCATCCAGCCATTATCAGTGAATTCAAGCTGACGTATAGGCAGTGCATCCAAAAACTCATTGGCGATAACGAGGGCTGGCCCGCGCGCATGATAATCTGATATATCATCA
Organism: uncultured Micavibrio sp.; assembly: GCA_963977125.1. GTDB lineage: Bacteria > Pseudomonadota > Alphaproteobacteria > Micavibrionales > Micavibrionaceae > UBA2705. Next base: position 448,515 of record CAXBNJ010000001.1, on the reverse strand, counting down.
TACCACGTGACTTTGCCTGCAAACCCGCTCGCATCCATGGCTTCTTGCTGTTTTTTCTTGAGTACAGGGCTTTTTTCCACAAAGCTAATTGTTAACGCGTCATGAAAACCCGGTACATGCTGACTACCGCGTAATAAATCAGCCATTAATGTGCCGCGCCCGGGGCCGATTTCAATTAAATTCAGCGCAGCGGGCATATTGATATTATTCCATAGAATAGCGCTCCATATACCAATCATCTCACCAAACATTTGTGAAATTTCAGGCGCTGTGGTGAAGTCCCCTTTTTCACCTAAGGGATCGCGCGTCACGTAATAGCCGTAATCAGGGTGCAGTAAGCATATATCCATGTAACGCGCCAAATCCATCGGCCCGTCAGATTGTATCTGGCGCTGTAGACTATTTTCTAATCTCGACATGAACGATACTTACATATAAATGCGGCAATTAACGCCGCAGCAATCATCACTGCGCTTAATATCTGTCCCATCGAGAACAAATCCCAATATAAACCAATTTGACTATCGGGCTGGCGCGTATATTCGATTGCGAAACGGAAAACACCATAGCCGCCAAGGAAGATTGACGCCAATAGACCTGGGGCTGAACGTATAAAATTCACGCGTGAGAGCAATAGTAAAATAAGGAATAAACCCCCGCCTTCTAAAGCCGCCTCATAAAGCTGTGAAGGGTGGCGCGGTTGATCGTCGACAAAGCGGAAAATAACGCCCCAATCAGCATTGGTTGGACGGCCAAACAGCTCCCCATTAATAAAGTTCGATAGACGACCAAAGAACAAACCTATTGGCGCAGCGCAAGCAATGAAATCGGCGAGCCTTAGAAAGGAAACACGCTTGAGGCGTGCAAAAAGAAGCATAGAGGCGCTCACCCCGAGCAAGCCACCATGGAAAGACATACCGCCTTCCCATATTTTAAGGGCATTAACTGGGTTATCAGCATAATAAGGTAAATTATAAAACAGCACATAGCCCATGCGGCCGCCAAGAACAGCACCAAGAACCGCCCAAACAAGGAAGTCATCGATAATATCCTTTGTGAATACGACACTTAAATGCCAAGACTGGGTTAAATGCCGTACATAATACCAGCCACCAATAAACCCCGCCAGATAAGCCAAAGCGTACCACCGAATGGCCAAACCAAATATGCTTATGGCGACAGGGTCAATCGTTGGGTATTCAATAATCATAAATCAGAACCTTAACCTTAAACTTAACTTGAGAAACTTAAACGTTTAAGTAAACGCCTATTCATGGCGGTCTTTCGAGGATAAATAATTTTGTACATAGTCCAAAATGCCGTCTTCAAGTTCAGTAAATGGCTTATCATAGCCGACTTGGCGTAATTTCGTCATATCGGCCTCAGTGAAATATTGGTATTTCCCTTTAAGCTGATCGGGCATATCCGTATAGGTTATTTTTTCTTCTTTATTTGCCGCTTTAAACACGCTGACGGCGAGGTCCTTAAAACTACGCGCTTTACCTGTGCCTACGTTAAACAAGCCGCTAATTTCTTTATGATCAAACATCCAAAGCATGACATCGACGCAATCTTTAACATAGACGAAGTCGCGCAATTGACCACCATCGGCGTAATCTGGATGATCGGATTTAAACAAGCGCGCTGTCGCCCCGGCCATAACAGGTTCATATAATTTGCAAGCCACAGACATTTGATCATCTTTATGATATTCATTCGGGCCATAGACATTAAAGAACTTCAAACCGACCCATTGTGGTGGAGATACTTCTGCGCCAACATTGTCTTTGTCATACATTAAGCGTGCCACGCGGCGGTCAAATAAATGCTTAGACCAGCCATAAGGATTTAAGGGACGAAGGCGCTCTAATTCTTCTGGGCGCTCATCGTCTTTAAAGCCATATTCACCGCCGCCATACGTCGCCGCTGATGATGCATAGATAAAGCGCACATCGTTCTTACCACACCACTTCCACAAACGGCGCGGTAATGTGAAGTTGGTTTCAATGATTAAATCAGAATCAGTCTCTGTCGTTGATGAAATCGCGCCCATGTGGAATATCGCTTCAACTTCATCTTTGTGCTTTTTTAAATACTCAAACAGATTCTCAGGCTTCACAACATCACGCAAGCCACGTTTGGCCAGGTTGCGCCATTTATCTTCAGTACCGAGCCAATCACAGACCACAATATCGCCGACGCCTTTTTTCTCTAGTGCTGATACTAAAACAGAGCCAATAAAGCCTGCGCCGCCCGTTACGATAATCATGAATAAATCTCCTAAAGCCTATTTGTTTTCGACATACTTCCAAACGAATCCGCATAAGTATAAGCCATTAAAGCCTTGGAAGCGATTTGAAAAAAACCAGTTACACACAAGCTAAACAGACCCCTAAATATTTATCTGCACTATCCACAGATTTAATTGCCAGACTCACCTTGCAAATCGTGCGCAAGGAGTGCTAAAAATCCATTCATTCAAAAATACAAGTGGGACAAATGAACATGTTGAATACAGATTCAAAGTTCTTAGATGGCATAGCTAAAGCCGCTGGTAATGCAGCAGGTATGGCCAATAGCCTACGTCAACAAATCCGCGATGACATGAAGATGTGGCTTGAAGAGCGCATCACCAGAATGGATCTTGTCCACCGCGAAGAATTTGACCGCGTCGAAGCGATGCTGGTTAAAGCACGCAGCGAGCAAGACGCTCTCATTGAGCGTATAGAGGCTTTAGAAAAAGCCCTAAAAGTTAAGAAATAACCGTAATTTAAGAGTTTGAGTAAAGAGAAGTATAGCCATGGATATTTTAGACGCCCAAAACCCATTAGAAACTGTTGAAACGATTCTTGAAGCACAAGAATGGCAATTTGAACGCTTAAGCGAAGATCAAATCCTCGTTGAAGTATCGGGTCAAAATGGCGAATATAAATTACAGCTTAACTGGCAAGAAAAAATGAGCGCTCTACAAATTACAGTGCAAACTGATATTTGCTATAGCAGCTACCAATACACAGAAGCCGCCAGCATAATTGCCGGTATTAACAGCAAGCTTTGGATGGGTCACTTTGAACTTTCTGCCGAACAGCTCAGCCCGACATTCCGCTATACGTGCTTCTTGCGTGGCCTAACATCATTTAACGGCAGTGATTACCTCGCGGAAATCATTGAAGTTGCCCTTTGTGAAAGCGAAAAACATCACAGCGAGCTGCTTAATCTTCTGCGTAGTGAAGATGAAAAAGCGCTGCATATTTACGGCGAAGACCATTACAACTTAGCTTACCTTGCCGCTGCAGGTAACGCATAAGCCTCGACAAGAATCATTAAAACCGCTTAACGGATATTGATCTTTATATGAATGCACCCATGACGCTACAGGCCGATAAAATCACATTAACTATGATTGGCTGCGGTAAAATGGGCGGCGCTATGATGCGCGGCTGGCTTAAAACAGATATTATCGAACACGCCTATCTATTTAGCCCCCGTACGATAGATCAAGACCTTAAAGATCACATCAATGTCACAGCCTATAGCGGTCAAGACAACTTAAGTGACGCTTTACGTGCAAGCGATGTCATTATATTCGGCGTTAAGCCGCAAGTCATGGCCAAAGCCCTCAGCACTTATAAAGCTGATATCCCACAAAACACAGCATTACTGAGTATCGCCGCAGGCTTAGAGAGTCGTTTTTTTGCTGATATAATGGGCGCCAACCAGCCTTTTATTCGCGTTATGCCCAACACGCCTTGCGCCATAGGCAAAGGCATGTGTGGCTTATACGCCAATGAACACGTATCCTTAGCGATTAAATCAAAAGTCGAAAATTTATTTCTAGCTTTGGGCGATGCTATTTGGCTAGACGATGAAGCGCAAATGAATGCGCTCACCGCCATATCAGGCAGCGGCCCCGCTTATATCTTTCATTTTATCGAAGCCTTAACAAACGCCGCCGAAGAATTAGGCTTTAGCACTGATATAGCCAGTCGCCTTTCCCGTCAGACTGTTATTGGCGCGGCCTATCTTGCTGAGGCTGAGGGCGACACCCCCGCCCGCACATTGCGCGAAAATGTTACCAGCCCTGCGGGTACAACAGAGGCAGGCTTAAATATTCTTATGAATGAAGATGGCGCTAATTTAAAAGAGCTGATTAAAGCGACCACGCAAGCGGCCTTACAGCGCGGTATAGAACTTGGCCGCAAGGATTAACAGTGAACAGTTAACTGTAGAATAGTTCACATAATGTCGCGATTGGGTCTAGTTGGTTTTTTGTTGGTCTCTGGATTTTTTTCTATGGGCTGATCAATGATAGACGCGATATTCATCGCCGCAGGTAATGCTGCAATATAAAGCAATGGCAGTACGACAGGCAAGCTCACAAGCCCAAAAGCCCGCTCTAGCTTATTTTTTCCATTAAGCCCTATATAATCAGACTCCTCACCTTTGCTCAATTTAGCTAATTCTTGGTGCATCATATCTGTCATGTCCAGATAAACATTGCCGACTGAAGACGACCGGCGCCCCACAGGCTTTTCTTCACTTTCAATATCATCGTAATCGTTATGGTGTGAATTACGTCCCATATTTTTAATCTCCAATACCCTTCTAAAAGTAACAGCGGCCTATGGCTTTGTCGCTTCAGTACTTAACTATATAGCGCTTATTTTTATTAACATAACGGCAGACCCCGCCCCTGTCAAGCTTGACAAAACCATTGAGAATGATTATCATTCGATCAATTATAAAAAATATTATCTTATACAATATTATCTGGGGAGATATATAATGTTCGACTGCAATTGCAAAGGCCTTAACTTCCAAAAAGAATTTTCTGATGCCGCACAATCGCATCAACGGATTAACGAAGCCATAGATTTTGCTTTCGATTCCCTAAATCAACCCCGCCCTGCAGACCAAGACCTACGCGAAGCCCTTTTGGCTGACGGCGCAAAGGCGTATGAAATACTCTTCACCAAATTATTTGATATTGCGCCAGGCTGCGCGCGTGTTTGCACCAATACCTTGCTGTATATCATCGACAATGCTGGTAACGATATTGATGAAAGCCAATTCACAGAATTACGCAGCACGACACCGCCCAAAGATGTAACAGATGCTGCAACTATACGCAGAGATCGCCGCAAACCATAATCGGCGGCGAAGCCCGCTCTATAACTCTCCAGAGAACCCAGAATAGCAAAAGACCAAATTAACGGCCAACGGCGCCCGCGGCTAACGGCTTAAAGCGCGCTATATAATAAGGCGGCTTGCCTTGTTCTTTACCACCATTTAAAGCGGCGGATTTATGCAGCTGATTAATCGTCACATAAAGAAAACCATCCGCGCCAAATGCTAAACCATCCGCCCAATCAATGCGGTCATCATCAAGGTAAATACGGTAATTACCTTTACGGTCCATTACGCCAATCGCATTGCTTTCTAAATCGGTAATATAGATATTGCCTGCAGCATCAATGGTCATGCCATCACTGGCAGGCTTCTCACCAATCGGGATCATTTTGCTTGCGAGCTCTTCTGCGCTCATTTCCTCATCGAGAACATGATAGGTGCGGATTTTATACACCATACCACGCCCCATAGGCGCAAAATATACCCAGCTACGCATAGGCAAAATAGTAATTGGGTTAAGCGCCCCACGAACAGGTGTTCCATCAGCCAGTTTCAAGATTTTACCATCCACATTTACAGGTGTTTCTGGTGGCATTATATTTGGGTGTGAATCAAATAAGCGGCGGGCATAGCCTGTTTGCTGGTGAAGCGTAATCAAAGCTGGACGTGCTGGCTTGGCTAAATCAGCTTGCCCCATATCAGCAATAAAAAAGCTGCGTTTAGTCCAGTCAACGCCTATATCTTGGAAAAAGCTTTGCGGCGTTGTGACGTGGTTAGGAATGTAATATGTGTCCGCCAATATATTATTCTTCATGTCCCAAGCGAATATTTTGGCTTGATGGTCTGGGCTGCCCATATCAAGGACGAATAATTCATCTTCAAATGTAATCGAAATACCAATAGCTGAATTAATTCCCTTGCCTTGTATATCAGGTTTACTTGACCAGTCTTCATTGGGGTAAGGCTTCGTTGTGCCGTCAGCAAGGAGCTCGAGCACTGCATATTTATAATTTTCAAAAGGATGTGATGTTATCAATATACGGCTATCTTGCGACACGGCAATATTGCCTGGACGGAAATCAAGCTCTGCTACAATTTCAAGCTCTGGGATAATCTCTGAGCTGCGCGTATAAGACTTCTCAATGACGGCCTGCTCGTTGTCTTTGATCATTTTTTCCAATAAGCCTGTGTCCTGCGCATGGGCAGCTGAAGAGAAAAGCAAAGCGGCTGAGGCTATGATAAAATTTATTATATTTCGCGTATTTCGCATATTTATAGTACTCCACATTATTACACAAAAAATTTGTGCCATTGCTTGCATGTTAAGGCAAGCTATGGCAGGAATAAAGCACAATGTTCAAGCATAACTAATTATTTGGAAAAACTATGCGCAAATTTCTTTTACTAATCTGGAGTCTGATGATGACCGTAAGCAGCGCCGCGATGGCCGATACTGATAAAGAGAACCTATTATATATTGACCTTGATTATGGTCGTGTAACAATTGAATTATTCCCTGAAATCGCCCCCCTTCATGTTCAGCAAATCAAAACGCTGGCTCGCGAAGGTTTTTATGATGGCATTATTTGGCACCGCGTCATTGAAGGCTTCATGGCACAAACCGGTGACCCAACAGGCACTGGCACAGGCGGTTCAAAACTTGGCAATGTAAACGCTGAATTTAATGATTACAGCTTTGAGCGTGGCGTTGTCGGCGCAGCACGTTCAGCAAGCCCGAATTCAGCAAACTCACAATTCTTTATCTGCCTAGATGATGCAACGTTCCTAAACGGTCAATACACCGTATGGGGTAAAGTTGTTGATGGCATGAAATATGTAGACATGATCGAAAAAGGTGAGCCACCGGCTAACCCTGATAAAATGATCAAAGTTTCTATTGCTGCTGATGTTGCAGAAGAAAAAGATGATAAGGCCGCAGCAAGCGCCAAATAAAATTAAACATTCCATGAAAAGCAGCCTTCTTTAATTTGAGGCTGCTTTTCTTTTATCTGCTCTATTTTTATAAGTTTATAATGAACAGGAACACCCCATCATGGCTGACAAGATACATATAGAAAATCAAAGCCATGATAATTGGTGGAAAGGCGCGGTTATTTACCAAGTCTACCCACGCAGCTATTGCGATTCCACAGGTAATGGCACAGGTGACCTTGCGGGGATTACCAGTAAAATGGACTATATCGCGTCTTTGGGGGTTGATGCTATCTGGCTTTCACCTTTTCAACAATCCCCCATGCGCGACTTTGGTTATGATGTTTCTGATTATTGCGCCGTTGACCCTCTTTTTGGTGAAATGAATGACTTTGATGCCTTTTTAAAATCAGCGCATGATCACGGCCTTAAAGTGATTATTGATATGGTGCTTTCGCACACATCCGATTTGCATGAATGGTATAAAGAAAGCCGCGAAAATCGCGATAATGATAAAGCCGATTGGTATGTCTGGGCTGATCCGAAAAAAGATGGCAGTCCACCGAATAATTGGCTTTCGGTCTTTGGTGGCAGCGCTTGGCAATATGAAACGCGGCGCGGGCAATATTACCTGCATAATTTCTTGGTCTCGCAGCCTGATTTAAACCTGCATAACACGGATGTTCAAGATGCCCTGCTCGATGCTTGCGAATTTTGGCTTAAGCGCGGGGTTGATGGTTTCCGTCTCGACGCGCTATCGCATTACTTCCACAATCAGAATTTAAAAGATAACCCTGCTGCTGATGGCAATTTAGGCAGCACGCAATTAGAGCATGTTGATCCGTATAACATGCAGCGCCACCTCTATGATAAAGCTCAGCCAGAAACAACCGATTTTTTAGCCCGCATACGCGCCCTTTTAGACCGCTATGACGCACGAATGGCTGTTGGTGAAGTTGGTGAAGACAACCCCTTAGAGGCCGCGGGCCGCTATAGCGCCGGCGATAAGCTTTTGCACACATGTTACAATTTCTCCCTTATGGGCGGCCAGAATAAGGCGCTGAGCGCCGAGCTTATCCAAGAACCACTGGAAGCCTATCACAAGCTTGATACGGCAGGCTGGCCGGCTTGGGCGTTTTGTAACCATGATGTTGTGCGCGTCGCGTCTCGCTGGGGCACACAAAATGGCGGCGTTGATAACCCTGACTTTGCCAAAATGTTGATTGCCCTGCTGACCTGTTTACGCGGCTCAGTCTTCATATATCAAGGCGAAGAGCTTGGCCTTGATGAGGCCACGCTTGATTTTGATGATTTGCGCGACCCATGGGGTATATATCTCTATCCGCTATGGCAAGGCCGTGATGGCTGCCGCACGCCTATGGTGTGGGACAATAACCAAGCAACGAATTACGGCTTCTCATCAAAGCCTGTAGCCCCTTGGCTGCCCATTTCGCAAACGCATATCAGTAAAAATGCCGCGACCCAAGATGAAGACAAAAACTCCGTCTTAAACTTCACTCGCGATTTTTTAAAACACCGCAAAACTATGCCAGCCTTAATTGATGGTGATATTGAATTTGTGCAGACATCAAGCGACAAGCTGATTGTCTTTAAACGCCATAATGGAACCGAGACGATTTTATGCGTGTTTAACGTATCGAATGAAGACCAAGTTTTTGAAATAGAAAGCACAAAAGAAAAAAGCGAGCCTTTAAAGCTCGCCCCGTTCGATTTTTCATTGCGCCATATATAAGCCCGTTTAATGAGCTCAATAACGATGGAATCATGAAACATTATTATGCCTCATCATCCTCATCTTCATCTTCGTCATTATCAACGCCAACTCGGTCCATACGCTCTTCACGTTTGGCGATAACATTAAACGGCTCAACTTCTTCTTCTTTAACGCATAAGATATTTGCGATAGCATAAACTTTACGCACGATGTTTTCCATGCGTTTAATATCATCGAGCGGGTCAGCGGATTCTACGCGTAGAAAGGCTTCGCTTTCGTCAAAGATAAAGACAAAGCTTGCACGCTTAAAGCCTGAGAGGACTTCCAATGACTTTATACGGTCTTCAGTTAAGTAGGTCTTGAGGCGTGATGAAATCGCAGCGCGCGCGATAGGCTCTTCTTCCCATTTAATCGTTTTGGGCATAACCCATTTTTTTGGCAGACCTAAACCTTCAACAAAAGGCGTGAAGTAGCGACTGGCCACAACGCCATCTGTGGGCATATTTGGCAAAAGCGGAAATTGGATAATGGTTCTATATTGCTGACCGCGCCCATCAGCCATGGCTTGACGTTCAGAGAAAATTTGCAATATGAGATCTTTATAGGGCCCTTCAATTTGCGGAGAGCTCAGCAAGCCTGTTTTGATCAGCTTCAGATTATTCTGTTCAGCATAAGCCGCCCATACGCTTTTTTGCTTAAGCAAAATAGCAAAGGTCCAAAACGTCAGTAATAAAATCGCTGCGGCTAAAAGAAGCCAAAGAAGAAGCCAAAACACAATAATACTCCATTATTAGATATTAAATCTTAAGCTATTAAAGATACGGGGCAAATAGTGATTTTGCAATCCTCAAATGCATGAGCTTGCACATTGTTAGATAAATATAATGGATAAATACGATCCATCGCTTGGATATTTAGCTGAAGCGTTTAATAATAGAGCATTAGACATTTCGCTTTGTTTTAAAGGCAGAATAAATGACGCTTGCCCCTTTGTCGTATTAATCAACAAACAATCAAGCGCTCAAAACAAACTAGGACCCAAGCCCAATGGCTAACTATATTTTAAAACGATTACTGCTTTTATTCCCTACATTGCTTGGCATTATGTTTGTCAGTTTTGTTATTGTTCAGTTTGTCCCTGGCGGCCCGATTGAACGGATGATCGCCGAATTACAAGGCCATAACACAAGCGCAACGGCCAGTTTCTCAGGCGGCGGTGGGGGCGATGCGAATATGTCACCGCAAAATAATGCGACAGGCAGTACCTCAACGTATCGTGGTGCACAGGGGCTTGATCCTGATTTCATCAAAGAATTAGAAGTCATGTATGGTTTTGATAAGCCTGCCTATCAGCGCTTCCTTTTAATGGTTGGCAATTATTTACGTTTTGATCTGGGCACAAGCTATTATCGTGATATTGACGTTATGGAGCTTATTTGGGAAAAAATGCCCGTATCCATCTCGCTTGGCCTGTGGTCGACATTAATTATTTATATGGTGTCTATTCCCCTTGGCATAAGAAAAGCCGTCAAAGATGGGCAGGCTTTTGATATGTGGAGCAGCGCGTTTATTTTCATCGGCTATGCGATCCCCTCTTTCATGTTCGCGATTTTACTGATTATTTTGTTTGCAGGTGGGCGGTATTTGGACTGGTTCCCACTGCGTGGTCTGATCTCCGACAATGCGGATGATATGAATTTCATTCAACTCGCGCTGGATTATGCATGGCATATGGTCTTGCCAACAGCGGCGATGGTGATTAGCGGCTTTGCCAGCCTAACCATGCTGACGAAAAATTCATTTATGGATGAAATTAATAAGCAATATGTATTAACCGCCCGCGCCAAAGGCTTAAAGGAAAAAGACGTCCTTTATGGTCACGTCTTTCGTAATGCGATGTTGATTGTTATTGCGGGATTCCCTGCGGCTTTTGTCTCGATATTTTTTACAGGATCACTGCTTATTGAAGTTATATTCTCGCTTGATGGGCTTGGCCTGCTTGGCTATGAAGCCATTATCAATCGTGATTACCCCGTCGTGCTCGGTACGCTTTATTTTTATGCGCTTATCGGCCTAATCATGACGCTTATTCGGGATATCGTCTATGTCTATGTTGACCCACGCATTGACTTTGAAGCGCGCTAGGCACAAGAATCGACTATATGAATTTTGCCATTAATTTGAAAAGCTTAGGCAATGCGCCTAATGCGCTTTCTAGGCTTTGTAGTGACGTATTCTGGTCAAGTAAACCGGCTTTGGCGTAACGATTAACCCACCGCTCTCGCGCGGCTGCGTCATCATCATCAAAATCAATTAAGATTGCGCAAGCTTTGTGCATAAATGCGCTTGGTCGCGCCTTACCATGTGTATCATCAGCGCCATATATATGCGCTAGACGCTGTGAGATTTGCTGTGCTAACACGCTGCAGCCCAGTATATACGAATAAGCTTTAGCCTTTTGCCCTTCGGGACAAGCGGTAAAGTCAAAGACATAAGGCGCATGCTCAATGCACGCATCAAGCCCGTCTAGACCTTGCGCAAATTGATCAACCAATTGGCGCAGCGACAATGCGCCTACATAAAGCGCCCAACGTTTCTGATTTTTATGGTTAGAGAGATCATCAGGCACAGGCAAATTCAACGCTGCGCGCGCAAAGTCGCTTTTCAGCCGATCAAAACCTTTGGGTATGCTATTTTTTCTGATCTCTGGCTTCGCATTATCTGGCATAATGTCCCTATAGCCTCCCTATTCTTTTTTAACAAACTAGCACTCCATAGCGATCAAGCAAAATAAATTCTGCATGAAAGCTGATAAGCGCTTGTATTGATGGCGCGAACTTCATAAAATCCAGATATGATTTTATCACCAATTACACAGCGTCGCTTAACCCTTTTTAAAGCAAACAAACGTGGACTTTATAGCTTTTGGCTGTTTATCACTTTGTTCACGCTGTGCCTTGGCTCTGAATTTATTGCCAATGATAAGCCCTTAATGGTCAGCTATGATAGCAGTTATTATTTCCCGATTTTCAAAAGCTACCCCGAAACAGAATTTGGTGGCGATTTTGAAACGGAAACTGATTATCGCGACCCTTATGCCATTCAGTTGATTGAAGAAAAAGGCTATATGATTTGGCCGCTTGTGCGTTTTTCTTATGACACGATTAATTACGACCTAACACAAACAGCGCCGGCGCCGCCAGACAGCGTCAATATTCTAGGCACAGATGATCAAGGCCGCGACGTTTTTGCGCGCGTGCTTTATGGCTTTCGAGTCTCGATTTTATTTGGCCTTATCCTAACAATATTAAGCTCGATTATTGGCGTTATTGCTGGTGCTTTTCAGGGCTATTATGGCGGTAAGCTCGATTTAATTATGCAGCGCGTCATCGAAGTTTGGGCCTCCTTGCCGAGCCTGTATATATTGATCATCTTCTCAGCAATGTTTATTCCAGGTTTTTGGACTTTATTGGCGATCTTGCTGCTGTTTTCATGGGTGCGGCTTGTTGACCTTGTCCGCGCGGAGTTTTTACGCGCACGTAATTTTGAATATGTCCGCGCCGCCAAAGCGCTTGGCGTTTCAAATTTAGTGATTATGTATCGCCACGTCCTGCCCAATGCCATGGTCGCCACCCTGACCTTTATGCCCTTTATCTTAACCGATTCCATCGTCGCCCTCACCAGCCTCGACTTTCTTGGTCTTGGAATGCCGCCCGGCTCCGCCTCAATTGGTGAGCTTTTGAAACAGGGCAAAAACTACGTTAAAGACGCCCCTTGGATTGGTATCACGGCCTTTGCTTCCTTGGCTATTATGCTCACGACCCTGACTTTTATTGGCGAGGCCATACGTGATGCTTTTGACCCACGTAAAAACGCCGAATAAGCCAAACATGTTGACATAATACGATTAGTGTTTAATACTGTCCTGCATGGACATGATAAAAAACCCATTGATAAAAAGAGCCTCTACAGCCTTCGCCCTTTGCGCGGCTCTTATTCTGCCTGCAAATATAGGCCGATTTAATATGCAAAGCGAAAACCATGCCCTGCCCGCATCACAAAACCCATGTTCGGGCATTCCTGATTGGGTACCCAACGTCGCCGCAATACCTTCAGACGATGGCCAAAGCATGATATGCAACACAATCCATGTCAAAGATCATCGCTTACCGCTGATATAGAGCTTTCCCATCCAAGAACTTCTAGCAATAAAACTGCGGAGTAAACGGGCTTTGCTGCTAAGCTTGCTTGTGCAAAGGCGGTAAAGTTTCTATTATCTTAGCTATGAGTGAAAAAAATACACAGTCGAGCCCACAGGCGCCTTTATTAGAGATCAAAAACCTTTCCGTACAGTTTACAAACGGCAAGCAAGCCTTTGATGCGGTTAAGAATCTTTCTTTATCGATTAATAAGGGTGAGACTCATGCGTTGGTTGGCGAATCAGGTTCTGGTAAGTCCGTCACTGCCATGGCTGCCATGCGCTTATTGCCTAAATCCGCTCATTTCCCGAATGGCGAAATATTCTATAATGGCCGCGACGTTTTAACGTTGAGCGAAAAAAACATGCGCAAATTGCGCGGTGATGAAATCGGTATGATTTTCCAAGAACCGCTCACTTCGCTTAACCCATTACATACAATAGAAAAGCAAATTGCTGAAGTTGTGCGCCTGCATGACAATGTTGATGGCTCCACCTTAAATCAGCGCGTTAAAGACTTGCTCGATATGGTGCGCCTGCCCCACCTTAAAGAACGCATGGGCGCCTATCCGCATGAGCTCTCCGGCGGTCAGCGCCAACGCATTATGATTGCGATTGCTTTGGCCAATAAGCCTGACTTATTAATCGCTGATGAACCGACTACCGCTTTGGATGTCACCGTACAGGCACAAATTCTTGATTTGCTGTCTGAACTGCAAAAAGAACTCGGCATGGCAATGCTGATGATCACCCATGACTTGCCTGTCGTGCAAAAATACACCGAACATGTCAGCGTCATGCAGCAAGGCGTTATCGTTGAACATGGCGCAACCGCGGCGCTATTTAACGCGCCTAAACATGAATACACACAAAAACTGATTAATTCTGTGCCAACTGGCGGCGCGGAGCCGCGTGACCCAACGAAAAAGCACGCTGTTTTAACTGAAGCGAAAAATGTTAAAGTCTATTTCCCTATGAAAAAGACCTTATTGGGGAAACCAAAAAGCTTTGTGAAGGCGGTTGATGATATTTCCTTCTCGCTAGAAGAAGGCGAAACCCTTGGTATAGTTGGCGAATCCGGATCAGGTAAAACCACATTAGGCTTAAGCGTTTTAAGACTAATCAAAGCCGAAGGGCAGATTGTCTTTTGCGGTAAAGATATTGGACAATTAGACACCAAAGCCCTGCGTCACATTCGAAAAGACATGCAGGTCGTCTTTCAAGACCCGTTTGGCGCATTGTCCCCGCGTATGAGCGTTGGCCAGATTATCGCCGAAGGACTTAATGTCCACTCGCCAAAAATGAGTAAAATTGAACGCGATAAAGCCGTCATTGCCGCGCTGAATGAAGTAGAGCTTGATCCCGAAACGCGCCATCGTTTTCCGCATGAGTTTTCAGGCGGTCAGCGCCAGCGTATATCCATTGCCCGCGCCCTTGTCTTAAAACCAAAATTATTGGTCCTCGATGAGCCAACTTCAGCGCTTGATGTCTCTATCCAAGCGCAGATTATCGACTTACTGCGCAAATTACAGCGCAATCACAATCTGTCTTATTTATTCATCAGCCATGACCTTCGCGTTGTCCGCGCACTGTCACACCGCATAATTGTCATGAAAAATGGTAAAGTCGTTGAAAGCGGTAAAGCAGAAGATGTCTTCACGAATCCGCAAGAAGGTTATACGCAGGAATTGCTAAAAGCCGCGCTATACTAGCTTATTCAAGATCGGTTTAAGATAGATTTAAGGGTGGCTTATTTGTGCTTTAATAACGGGGCTGCGCTTAAGGTCACTACTGCGCATATCTAACTCATCATTAACAATTTTCGGCATGTCGCGTGTAATGCTATTTTGTACATGCGCTAAATAAGCTTCAATCGTCTCTACGCTATATGCGCCTCGTGTATTAAATTCGCCAACGAGGGATTTCTCCCATAATTTATTCTTATAACCATGCGGCATTAAGTCAAAATCATCATGTGATAAATCAATATCCATGGCATGAAGCATAGAGCGCGTAACGGCATTACAGTTCTGACGCCCCGAGATCACATCATTTTGATGGTTAACCAAAGCCAAGAAAGAATGGCATGCATCTTTGCCAAACACAGCTCTATCTACAGATCCTAAATCCATATTTTGTTCTGCTAAAACTATGCGCCATTTTTCTGTCATAAAAGACTATAGCAAACAACCTGCAGTTATGTCAAACACAAAGGGCATTAAAGGCGCATTATACGTGTTTCCGACCACCAATAAACAAAAAGAGCGCATGGTTGAAAGCTGCCCGCATTAAACAAAAAAAAGCCAGCTATGAATGCTGGCTTTTTATATTCATATATTTGTATCTTTACTTGGGAGAAACAGCGCCGACACCCGTACCTGGAATTGGACCAGGAACAAAAGGCTCGCCAATCTTATCGTTATCACGCATAAGCTGTAGGTAGTAAGCCTGTACAAGTTGACCTTCTGGTACGCCAGCCTTTTTAAGACCCGCCAAAGCTGAGGCAGTAACGGCTGATTGCTTCTTTGCGATTGCAACAGACTGATCAGCAACTTGACCTTGAACCTTCAAAAGATCTAGCTTGCGTTCTTCAGACACAATTTTTTCTAAATCATTATTTGCGTTATTGGAAAGACCGACACCTGAAGGTAAGACATCATCAATAACAATATAATCATGGCCACGTTCAACAAGGATTGCGCGCAAGCGCTCTGCAATTTTAGCGCCAAGACCTGTTACATTTTCGTTAATTTTTGATGTTTCAACAGTCTTATAAACATCAATAGCAGCAGGCACTGTATATTTTTCAATATATGGCGCAAGATCTTCGATCTCATCAATTTTCCATTTTTTATAGATACGGCCAAAGTCTTCAACTTCGTTATCTACGTGCCACATAACAGTGAAGTTACCATAAATTCTTGCTTTTTCTTTCGTACGAATAGTTACTTCATCCGCTTCCGTAGCGCCAACATCAGAACTTTGCACGAATTTTGGTAACTGAATAAACTCGACATGAGGCAAAAGCGAACTCGGATAGACACCTTCTGGAACCTGATCATCAACTAACTTACCACGAACGACCTTTAAGCCGGCTTCACGTTCTGTAATACGTGGTGATATTGCGTAAGTTAATGCAGATACTGCCATAAATCCCGCTACTGCATAACCGCCAATTTTTGTTAATGAATTCATTTTGTTTTCCTCTGTAATATTCAATACTGTTAATTTGATTTGACGTAAGATACATCAACTGTATAGTTATGTCAAATAAATAATTCGTATTATTAAAAATTTGCATTTCAGGGCGTGTTTCTATAATAGAATGAGACAGTAGATACAGCATATACAAGGATATTTAGACAAATGAGCGAACAACAAAAACCTATTCATGTTATTGGTGGCGGATTAGCGGGTAGTGAAGCATCTTGGCAGATTGCAGAGATGGGGATTCCGGTTGTATTGCATGAGATGCGTCCTGTACGCGGCACAGATGCGCATAAAACTGATGGTCTCGCTGAACTTGTCTGTTCTAACTCATTCCGTTCTGATGATGCGGAATATAATGCCGTGGGCGTTTTACATGCTGAAATGCGCGCGCTTGATTCATTGATTATGCGTGAAGGTGATCGCTCTGCCGTTCCTGCGGGCGGCGCATTGGCGGTTGATCGTGATATATTCTCGCAGCGCGTTACAGCTGCGCTTGAAGGTCATCCGTTAATTACGATTTCTCGCGAAGAAATAACGTCACTACCTGATGCTGATTTTGGCCGCGTTATTATCGCGACTGGGCCGCTGACTTCTGGTGACTTGGCTGAATCTATTCGCGCTGAGACGGGTGAAGACTCCCTCGCCTTTTTTGATGCGATAGCCCCTATCATCGAAACGGATAGCATTGATATGGATATCGCTTGGTATCAATCACGCTATGATAAAGAAGGCCCTGCAGGCACAGGAAAAGACTATATTAACTGCCCCATGAATAAGCAGCAATATTTTGACTTTATCGAAGCGCTCTGCACGGCTGAATATCTTGATTTCAAACAATGGGAAAAAGACACACCCTATTTTGAAGGCTGCATGCCTGTGGAAGTTATGGCTTCACGCGGCGTAGAGACCCTGCGTTTTGGCCCAATGAAACCCGTCGGACTAAACAACCCGCATAAAAAAGAGGGTGATTTTGAACCTTATGCTGTTGTACAGCTTCGCCAAGATAATGAACTAGGCACTTTATATAATATGGTGGGTTTCCAAACCAAGATGAAATATGCCGAGCAAGTACGCGTACTGAAAACTATTCCCGGTTTAGAAAATGCCGCTTTCGCCCGTCTAGGCGGCTTGCATCGTAATACCTTTATCAACTCACCGCTTATTTTGGACAATCAGCTGCGTATGAAGTCGCGCCCGAATATTCGTTTTGCAGGTCAGATTACGGGCTGCGAAGGCTATATTGAAAGCGCGTCTATTGGCCTTATCGCGGGGCGTCTTGCTGCCGCGGAACAATTGGGCATTGCCCTTGAGACACCATCACAGACCACCGCACATGGCGCGCTTATCCACCACATTACAGGCGGCGCCAACGCCAAAACATTCCAACCAATGAATATTAACTTTGGCTTGATGACCCCCATGGAAGTGCGCAATGAGCGCGGCAAATACGTTAAGGGCCGTGAGAAGAAAAAAGTTATGGCAGGCCGCGCCATAGATGATTTGAAATTATGGGCTGAAGAAAACAAGTTTAAGGCCGCCGCTTAAACAAACATCCCTCCTCTATTCACTAAAAAACCGCCAAACATTAAAGCTTGGCGGTTTTTCTTATTCTTATATCAGCTCCATATAGAAGCCAATTTAACGCATCAGCATTAAGCCGCTACATTTGCTTTTTTAACAGCTTTGTTCACTTGGTCATTAATTGGCGCGAAGCTATCCGTTGCAACTTTTACGCTGATTTCTGAAAGTTTTGTCGCATTCGCAACCAGTGAATCAAAATGTTTTTGTGTCAGTTTTGTTTGAACTTCAGTAAGCTCATTAACATCTTTACATTCGGTCAGCGTTTTAAATGCTTCTTGGTTTTTCGCTGCAACATCTTGGGCAAAGCTCATCGCTTCTTGGTTGATTTTCTCAACGCCTTTAGCCCAGATATTCATTGATTTCTGCATAGCGTCGTAAAATTCTTTACCACCCGCTGTTGCGTCTTTTGTGTATTTGTCAAAGTCATATGGTTTTGCAGTCATAATATTCTCCATAAAGTTAAATGTTGTTTTCTTTGTATTATCTTGTGATTTAGCCTTAACGTGCGCAGGTTTTGCTTTCGCTTTACTTGCTGCTTTTGGGGTAGCTTTCGACTTAACTGTTTTAGAAGTCTTTGCTTTGGAAGCTTTAACCGCTTTGGGTTTAGAGGCGGTTGTGTTTTCTACCAATGTAGGCTTCGTTGTTTTCCCTGCAATAGCTTTACCTGTATTGGGTACAGATTCAATTTTTGCACTTTTACCGTCAGTTAAACCTTTTACTTCATTATCAGAATTGCTCATCGCATTTCTCCTAATTCCATGTTTAAATTATAAACAGACAACGCATCGTTCTTTAATACTTTAACTATGCGGCTATCATAGCAGTTCTTTTCTGCATTGCAACATAATTATGATCGCACATATCATAAGGCGAGTCAATTTATTTTGTTGCAACGCACAAAACTCTGATTTATCAGCATTTACACGCTTTTCTTATGTTTGAATAATCCG
Source organism: uncultured Micavibrio sp. (assembly GCA_963977125.1). Taxonomy (GTDB): domain Bacteria; phylum Pseudomonadota; class Alphaproteobacteria; order Micavibrionales; family Micavibrionaceae; genus UBA2705. The sequence goes on along the minus strand of CAXBNJ010000001.1, from coordinate 429,779 downwards.
TAGTAAATATGATATACTATTGGATGTGGTTACTTCAGACCATGCGCCGTTGTGTATAACAACACGAAAAAAACAGACGTTAATTGCCCGATGAAACAACTCTAATTAGACTAAGCGAACTGGAAACTCACACTATCCAAAGGAAGACTGTCTGTTTATGGCTCTATTGCGACCACTCAGCACCTATCTTATTTTAATGCCCGCCCTTTTGGTTACGCTGGGCTTTGCCCTGGTTTTTTCCAGCTCTACAGCAAACGCTGCTTCCAACCCTAAATATGCATCTATTGTTATTGACGCGGATACTGGCGCAGTTTTATCACAGCGTTATGCGCATAAAAAACTCCACCCCGCATCTCTGACCAAAGTCATGACATTAATACTGACTTTTGATGCTATACGCGCGGGCAAAGTCAGCCTCTATGATAAGGTCCGTATGTCCCCCTATGCCGCATCTATGGTGCCGAGCAAACTTGGACTAAAACCAGGGGAAACTATACGTGTTAAGGATGCTATACTCATTCTGGTTACAAAATCAGCCAATGACGTTGCCGTCGCCTTAGCTGAACATGTTGGCGGCAGTGAGTACCAATTCGCCAAAATGATGACAGCGAAAGCGCGCAGTATAGGCATGGTGCATACCACATTTAAAAATGCATCCGGCCTGCATCATGACCGTCAAATCAGTACGGCATCCGACATGTCACGCATGGGCCGCGTCTTAATTAATAATTACAGTGAATATTACCCCTACTTCTCACGCAGATCATTTCGCTATCAGGGAACCACCTATAATAACCACAATAAGCTTATGAGAACATATAAGGGTATGGATGGTTTAAAAACTGGTTACACCTCGAAATCAGGCTTTAACTTAGTGGCCTCAGCCAAACGAGATGGCAATCGTCTTATCGGCGTTGTTTTCGGCGGCCGTACGGGGAATAGCCGTAATGACCATATGAAAGTTATTTTAGATAATGGCTTTAATAAAATGGATAGGCTGCAATTAGCCAGTCTTCGTAATATGCCGCATCCCGTTCGCAGGCCACAAGTTTTAATGGCCTCGGCATCATCACCTAAAATCGAGCCTTCTTCTGGCACGACATATAAAGTCGCCACGGCGAGCAGCGCAGAGCAAAACGTATCGCTTTGGTCCGTACAAATTGGCGCTTTTAAAAGCCGCGTAAAGACGGATAACTTATTACAAGACGCGGTTAAAGTTCTTCCTGCCACGCTTCAAGGCGCTTACCCAATCATTGCGCCCTTGCGTACAGCATCAAGTGGTTGGATGTTCCGCGCGCGCCTTGCTGGCCTCACACAGGACGAAGCGCAAAATGCTTGTCGCTATTTTAATGATTGCCTCGTGGTCGCACCGAAGAAACGCTAGATGCGCATTTCCCCCTTCTTTTATTGAGCGATTTTGCGCTCTAGCTGGCCTTTAAAACAAACATTCCACCGCATCACTTTCTCGCTTGAATTTTCATATTTCAAATGCTACTCTGCGTGAATAATAAAAAAATATTCAATGGGGATTGAGACGATGGATAAAGGTTTAAAAGGCCTATCTGACGACGACGCACAGCAATTTCTGCTGAGCTTACAAGGCCTTGCTCTGTCACCTGATCAAGCCAAGTCCATAGTACTGAACCACCCCATACCAAAAAGCTTAGAAGACTGGCATTATAGTGCCGCTTATAAAAGCAACGCTCTTTTAAAGACAACCCAGAATAAAAAACTGCTTAATTATTTTGCCCATAGCACCAAGTTTTTCGCGCATTTAAACAGAGATGGCCGCCAATTTTACGCGAAGCATTACTTAAATTTCCTTGCTCGATCTTACGGATTCTCCACCGCTCCGCGCGTTATTGTGAAAAAATTAAACGAGAACACTGCAGGCCAGTATCAAGAGCCTCATAGCCATCAAACAAAACCAGAGCAATCCTTTGGCACCGTCTTCTTAAGCGATAACCCTAAATGCAACTCTCATATTGATAAAATTGGCGCGAAGACTTTCCTTAACATTCTCAGCCATGAATTTTGCCACGCCATAGAATATGCGTTAAGCATACATTTGCTTAATCCTGAGAGCCCCGCGCGCACGGCATTAAAGCAGGCTATTTATAACCCTTATATTGAACAGAATAAGGATGCCTTTATGGGCAGCGCTTTAATTGCCCAATTTAATCGTGCCGCGCCGATCGATAATAGCGGTATATATTTAAATTTGAAAAAATATGGCGACCTCTATAAAGACCAGTTTCGTGAACGTCACGCCTATAAACATGGGGATCGCCTGGCGCAACATTTCAATGCCTTAATTAATGCGACCGCCACGAAAATGAGCACGGTTGAAATGCTCACGACGCTCGATAAAATCAACAAAGCTCTGTTCATTGAATTATATAATCTACCCAACCCGCCCAAAGATGATGCGGCTTACCTCAATGATATTATGAGCAAAGTAACGCAGTTCAAACAGAGCGGAAGCACGGCAGCAGACCAAAACGCCATTGCTAATCGCCAAGCGCTGTTAGCCAATAAGATAAAAGCGGCGCTGCCTGTAAACATGCAAACCAATATAAACACCATTGCCCGCTATATATTAGCGGCGCGGCAAGGTATCTATGTCAAAAAGCTTGAAAGTGTTTACCAAGACCAACATATTACGCTCACAAAATTGTAAAAAAACACAGCCTTTGAAAGCTGTGTTTTATAATTAGGAGCCTCATCAGGCTTATATTGTGAGGATACGGGCCAAAAACGCCCATAAACAATCCCGCAAGCTAGATTAAAACGGCAATTGCATGCCCGCTGGCAAGCCCATTTCTTGCATGGCATTTTGTGTTTCTTCAGCCATAATCGCATCAGATTTAACGCGCGCATCATTGAGTGCTGCAACGATTAAATCTTCCATTATTTCCGCTTCATCTTCTTTGATAAGCGATGAATCGACATTCAAGCTTTGCACAACACCGCGGCAGCTCATAACCACTTTAACAAGGCCGCCACCGGCGCTGCCTTCGGCGGACATTTCGCCAACGCGTTCTTGAACTTCCTGCATTTTACCCTGCATCTCTTGGGCTTGTTTCATCATTTTTTGAATATTCATCATGGGGCTTCATCCTCTGATTTTTCTATAGGTTCAATAATATCTCTAATTTCTGTCTGCGGAAAGGCCGTTAATATTTGCGCTATAAACGGGTCATTAATAACCTCCTCCATACGCGCTTTAACTTTTTCGGCAGCAATCTCGCCAAGGGTTTTACCGGCCTTTGTCGCATCACCAATGCTAATCACCCAGTCACGATGCCCTGTAAGCTTACGAATTTCAGTGGTCATATCGCCAAGCATCTTTTGCGGCACATCTTCATTCAAAGCGACTTCAAGTCGGCGGCCTTTTAACGAAATAAGGCGCAGACCATGAAACATCTGCGAAGCGAGGATCATTTTTTTATTTTGTTCAAATAAAGCAACGATATCTTCTAATGTCTCCAAATTGCCATTCGCAATCATTTGAGTTTGCTCAGCCAATTTAGTTTGGGTCGAGGCCTGCGCGACGCCCTGCACGTGACTATGTACGGGGGCATGACCGCCGCCATTACCGCCACTATTATTACCGTGGCCTAAATTTTCAGTTTTTTTTTGAGCCTGCGTAGAACCACCAGCCGCCGCGCTTTGATTAGCAAGACCAACGGAAGCCATAGTCGCGCCGCTTTCTTGTAAGTCTTTGAGCTGTTTTAGCAGGCGCTCAGGGTCTGGTAAGTTCGCGGCATAGACAAGGCGAATAATAATCATTTCAAGGGCGGCCTGTGGGCGCGGCGCTTGCATAACATCTTGATGCCCAGATAGTAATATTTGCCATGATTTAGCCAAAGCTGGCAAAGACAGGCTTTTGGCGATTTCACTGGCGCGTTTTAATTCCGAATCAGGAAAGCGCCCTTTTAGGGTCTCGGGCGTTTTTGCCGTATGTAAGCGCGTTAATACATGGCTCATATCGAGCATATCTTGCATGACAACCATTGGCTCCGCCCCTGCATTATACAGGTCATCCAATATATCAAGCGCTTCTTCTGTCTTACCAGACACAGCGGCTTCGAATAAATCTAATATAAGGCCTTGATCCGCAAGACCAAGCATAGACTTAACTTGATCAGCCGTTACGGCACCTTCGGCCATGGAGATCGCTTGATCCAATATGCTTAAGCCATCACGCGCTGAACCATCAGCAGCGCGAGCAATCATCGATAATGCGCCTTCTTCAATTTCAGCTTTTTCTGATGCGCAAATATCGCTAAACAGAGAAATCAATGTATCAGGTTCAATGCGGCGTAAGTCAAAACGCTGACAACGGGAAAGTACCGTTACAGGGACTTTGCGAATTTCCGTTGTCGCAAAAATAAATTTCACATGCTCTGGCGGCTCTTCCAGTGTCTTCAAAAGCGCATTAAATGCTGATTTCGAAAGCATGTGCACTTCATCTATAATATAAATTTTATAGCGTGCCGAGCTTGGGGCATAGCGAACGCCATCAAGAATTTCACGAATACTCTCAACGCCTGTATTGGACGCCGCATCCATTTCAATGACATCGGGGTGGCGGTCTTCGGCAATGGATTGGCAAGCGCTACAATCATCTGTCGGCCCTGTCGTCGGCCCTGCTGTACCGTCAGCGCCCGTATAATTCAAAGCTTTGGCAATAATCCGCGCTGTCGTTGTTTTACCAACGCCGCGCACGCCAGTAAGCATAAAGGCATGGGCAATACGCCCAGAATCAATGGCGTTTTTAAGCGTTTTAACCAAAACATCCTGTCCACGCAAATCATCAAAGTTTTGCGGGCGGTATTTACGTGCAAGCACGCGATACTCTTCTTTAGTTTCAATTTCGGTTTCTGCTGTGTTTTCTGACATAGTTTTGTAGTAAACAGATTCGCGGTAAATCACAATATAAAGCACCGTTTTAGACTGATAATACTGTGTAGAATTTCTACAAACGCCGACAGCTCGACCTTAAAGCAACTTTGGATTTGGTAAAGGTATTGCTAGCGGCCGTTCATCACTGCGCGACACAAGCGCTTCTTTGCGTTCTAATGGTGGCCATAAGCGGTATAATAGTCGCTGGATACGGTCAATATTATAGCTGGCTTCATCTTCGGTTATTTCGGGGGTATGTATTTCACCTTCCAGATTAAGGTCCGCCCAACTGTAAAGGCGCTGTTTTTCATTTTCTGGCTTTACGCGCAAACCAGTTTTTGTCCATTTTGCAATCGCCCATTGCCCTAACTTATTAACAGCGGCAAACTCAACGCCATCATCTGTACTACAGCCATCATTAATTAATGTAATACCGCTAGGCATTTTCTTAAATCCGCGCAAATGCGAATGCCCAAAAATCACGCCATCAAATTGTTCTTTTAACGCGGCTTTTTCCGCATTTTTTAAATTCGGCATGACGCGCTCTTCAATAACTTTAAAGGCCTTTTTAGTGCCGGCGGCCACTGTGAATTCTCGGCTAAATTTATCGCTTGCCCAGCAATCAAAATCGCCTAGCTTTGTAATAATCAAATCCCCTGCTTTATAAGCCAACCCCTTATCAGATTTATAAATATCAGGATCAAATTGATCACCATGAGCAACGTAAAAGCGTCGCCCTGTGGCATCAATGAATATATCAGTGTCTTTGAACTCAATACCAAATAGGCTTTTATCCGTCATCTTGCGATGCATTTTGCCGTTTTTGAGTGTTTTACCGCGCAATGTCTCGTCATGATTACCTGGCTCATAGGTCACTTTCACACCGTCTTGCGCTAAGCGCAATATCTGCGCCATGCTCTGACGATGATAGGGCCCCAGATTATAGCTTTCTTTTTTACTCATATACCAGCCATCGACCATATCGCCAACAAGGTGCATTTGAGGCACATTTATATGATTGAGAAATTGGTAGAGCATCTTCGCTTTGCAGTGCTTGGTCCCCCAATGCACATCCGAAATAAAGATCGCTTCAAAATTAAATTTGATCGCCCCTTGTGCATCCTTACGGATATCAAGCTCAAAACTCATAGCACCTCCAAATATAAATGGGTCCTACAAGGCGATATTGTACTTTTTAACAGCTGAAGAGCAGCGGTAACAACCAAAGCAAAACTCACCAAGTAAATATGAGGACGCTTATACACAGCTCTATAGCGCAGTGCAATATAAATATTATGGAGAATAACGGGAAAGAAAAAGGGAAATAAAAGTAGAAGATTGAACACGACCCAAAACACATCGCTGCGGCTGCTTCCTTTCGGACCTGACCGGATTCACAAAGGCTTCGCCCGTGCCAATCTTCCGAGACTTATATACGATCTTAATTCATAGAGTTCAAGAGGAAATATAACATTTATTTTTGCAGTGCAGCTTTGAGCTAATCACGAATCGTAAAAAATCGCTTTGATTCGTTTTTTATGCACATCGTAAAAATTACATTCACACTTCACATATTGCGCTGCCGCATGAGACGCATATTACAAAGAGCTAACTAAACATATGAGTCTATAGCTGGATTTGATTCCCTCCCTTCTCCCTCAGCTATTGTTCATTCTATATACACACAGAGAATCTAGAAACGGCGAGGTGTCCAATATCAAGTCAAGCAAGGTGCAATAAGCATTAGGCTTAAACCTCCCCTTACCTTAACGGTTTGTTTGTTAATATAAAAACATATATTATGTATAACTTCCACTCTTTTAAAAGTGCATTTTCCTTACACCCTATGCGGGTATATTGCGCTGCATCTATAGCCATGCATAAATTACATAGCAGCAATGCTGTCTTTTTTCTGGACGCGGTGAGTCAAATCATTATATAAACCTCTTCAACGGCGCTGAGGCGTCGTGAGATCTCTCCTCCCAGAGATCTAGCGTCTTCCCAGACGTGAAACTCCCTGTTCAACTCGCCGGGCCTTTGTGCCCGGTATTTTTTTGCCTAAATTTTATTTTGGTAATATACAATCCTTTTAATGACAACCACCTGTTATTTAAGATATAATTAGAGTTAATGAGTAAACAAAATAAAAAAATAGTTGTTCTTTTCACATATGGCGGTGGCTTACGCGGCCTTATACCAGCACATATTATGGCACGCATTGAATCGGTAACAGGCATGGCTATGTCTGATATGGTTGATGTCTTTTGCGGCCCATCGACAGCATCTATATTAAATGCCGCACTAACGATTCCGCATCCGCGCGTTCCTGACCGCCCACGTTTTTCTGCGCGGCAGATGGTGCGTTTTTATGAACGCGAGGGCCATTATTTATTCCCCACCGATTCAACGCGCGCATTTCGTGGCCTAATTCATGATTTTAACAATCGCATGATGAAGATCGGTCAGCTTGATCGCCTGCTTAAGCACGGTCATTATGACCCGGCGCGACTAGGACGAGCCCTGCGCGCCTTATATGGCCGCCAGAAGCTTGCTGATTCACTCTCCTCCCTAATCATTCCCGCTTATAATATTGAGGGCAATGCATTAGAGACTATTCAAGAATTGGAAGAAAGCGCCAACGACCCTGCGCACACCAAGAATAACATTATAGATAAGGGCGGCTATGCGATGTGGTTTAAAAACATGCGCATCGAAAACGCTCGCAACTTACACCCCGTCCCTGACATTGAACTTTATGACGCCGTCATGGGCAGTACGGCAGCGCCGACTTTATTCCCGTGCCATCGTTTCATTCATAAACAAGCTGGCGAAGAGCGCTCTTACCCCGTATCCCTCGTCGATGGCAGCTTATTTGACAATCCGTGCATTAGTTATATGGGCGCCATACGCCAGCATGTCCCCAAAGATGCTGAAGTCGTGATGATTTGCCTCGGCACAGGCTTTACCAACAAATCTGTATCGCATAAAGACTGGAATAAATATGGCGCTTTGGGCGTTGTCGACCCCAGTAATGACTTCCCGCTTATTAATATTTTCTTCCACGCCCCTGAATCTGCTTTATTAGGCGCATTTAAAGATGAGCTAGGCGAAGACATGTATGTCCTAAACAAATCTTTGCTCAGCAATAAAGATCCCGCGCGCTTACCAAGCACCGCACCCGATGACAGCTCACCTGAGAATATTCAAAAATTACGCCATTTTGCTTATGATATTATGAGTGAGAATGAACGAGACTTTAATAAAATATGTCATATTCTGTCTGAAAACGGTGAAGCGCGCCTAAAAAAACGTAAACGCGGGCGTTTGTTTCACTTATTTGGCGAATAAACCAAATAAAGATCAGACATACATAGATAAGTAGGTAGATCAGCCCGACTTTAAATTCGCCAAAGCTTCTTTCAAATTAAATAAATGCAGCAGATTTTTAATCGCAGCGCCGCGCTCTGACGTTAAGCGCGGATCTTTTTGGACAATTAATTGCGCTTCACTCCGTGCCATAGCCACCAGATCACCATGTACGGATAAATCAGCCAGCATATAATCAGCCATACCGCTTTGGCGCGTCCCTAATATATCACCAACACCACGCAGACGCATATCTTCTTCAGCAATAACAAAACCATCTTCCGTATCACGCATAATTTTTAAGCGCGCCTTACCCGTTACCGATAACGGATTACCGTAAAGCAAGATACAATGAGATTGCAGATCACTCCGCCCGACACGGCCACGTAACTGATGCAGCTGCGCTAAACCAAAGCGCTCGGCATGTTCAATCACCATAATCGTCGCATTAGGGACATTCACCCCGACTTCAATCACGGTTGTGGCGACCAATATATCCAAATCGCCCGCTGCAAATTTTTGCATCACGATATCTTTATCAGCAGCCTTCATGCGTCCATGCACAAGGCCGACGCGATCACCAACGATGCTTTTAAGAACATCATAGCGCTCTTCAGCCGCGGCAAGGTCAAGCATTTCCGATTCTTCGACCAAAGGACAGACCCAATAAATTTGCGCATGCTCATCACGAATTTTGCGTATGAGGCCAGCAACCATATCTTCGATCTTATTTTTCGGCACGAGAATCGTCTCAATAGGTTTACGCCCTGCAGGTTTTTCATCAATACGGCTAATCTCCATATCACCATAAGCGGTCAGTGCCAAAGTGCGGGGAATCGGCGTTGCGGTCATGACCAAAACATCTGTATCGCCCTTTTGTGAGAGCTGTAAGCGTTGCTGCACACCAAATCTATGCTGCTCATCAATCACCGCGAGCCCCAAATCTTTGAATTTAATCTTATCTTGGAATAATGAATGCGTGCCAATCACAATTTGCGCGGCGCCATTTTCAATTTGCTGAATAAGCAGCTCTTTGGCTTTGCCTGTATCACGCCCCGTCAGCACGATATAGCGCAGACCTAATTTTTCAAATAAAGGGCCCAAGCTTTGGGCATGCTGACGCGCGAGAATCTCAGTTGGCGCCATTAACGCCGCTTGCGCGCCACATTCAACAGCATTGAGCATCGCCGCACAGGCCACCATAGTCTTACCAGAGCCGACATCACCTTGTACAAGGCGGATCATGGCTAAAGGCGAGATCATATCTTCGTCAATTTCAGCAATCACACGCAATTGCGCACCTGTCAACGTGAAGGGAATATTCTGCAATAACCGCGAGCGTAAATCCCCCGTAATGCCTGTAAAGGCACGCCCTTTGGCTTTTTGCTGCGAGCGACGAATTAAGGTCAGTGCTAATTGATGCGCCAATAACTCATCATAAGCCAGACGTAAGCGCGCTTTATAGTCATGCGCAACCATCTCTGCGCTTAGTGGGTTGTGAATAGTCTTAAGCGCCTCGTTCCAACCACTCCAGCCACGCGCGCTCAGCACTGTTTCATCGAGCCATTCAGGTAATGCGGGAACATTTTGCAAAGATGTTTTAATCGCTTTGCGTAAGATTTTATGGCCAAGTCCCTGTGTCATAGGATAAATAGGCTCGACCTTATCAAAATCACTGGGGCGTTCCCCCACAAGGACGAAATCAGGATGGGTTATTTGCGCGCGACCACGGTAAAAAACCAAACTACCGCTAATCTCTTTACTCCCCCCAATCGGGAAGTTCTTTTTTAAATAATCTTCACGCGCATGAAAAAATACCAAGTCAAGCGCCACACCGCCCGCCATGCAATGAATATAGGTCGGCGCAGCGCGTTTGCGGGCAATGCTATATTTTTGTATCTGCACATCGACAATAACCACTTTGCCGCTATCGGCCTCAGCGGGCGCGGTTATGTGCTTGCGTTCAATAACATCAACAGGTAAGTGGCATAACAAATCCCAAATACGCTCCCCACCGCAAAGCCGTTCGAATAATTTTGCATTACGCGGCCCAACACCGGCCAAAGACGTAACCGATTTGTATAACGGGTCCAAAATAAACGGGCGCTCTTGCGCTTGGGTTTTAAGCTTTGTATTCTGCATATATCAACAATACTCAAAAACAAGCGCGAAACAATGAATAATCGATGTAAAAAAATACTTTTCCGTGCTGCACATCGCGGCGGTAAAGAAATGGATCTTATTTTGGGCAAATTCGCGCAGAAATATGTTGAGACTTTAAGCGATGAAAACCTTGATCATTTTGAAGCTTTGTTAGAAGAAGAAGACCCGGACATCTATAATTGGATTATAGGCAAAACGCAGCCGCCCGCTAATGCCCCCTATCTCGATTTGCTCGCTGAAATTATGGCGAATAAAGTCTATGAATAAGCGCTGATCTAGCCCAAGCCATGAATCTTTAATATACATAATTGGTTGATTTTTCCTGTCCTTTACTGTATAAAGACACAATATTTAATTACACAGAGACGATCATGCTAACCATTCAAGGTGACGAAATACGAAAATTATGTCTGAGTGACATGCATTTCACCTATGATAATTTCATGGATCCGCGCAGTGAGCTCGCGACGCTTTATTCTGGCTTCACTAAATATGCAGCGAAAACTGATGCGCATTATATTCTTAATTACGGCGATATGCTGACTTCATCTTATTTAGATTATTTGCAAGACTTCACCCGTAATGGCACGCCAAGCGGTATCGATTTAAAGAAACAAAAAAAAGCCCTGGACGATTTAACTTATAGACGCTTGCGCCCTGATTCTTCATTGCCTGAAAGTTTCCAGTCCATGTCTTATTTGATTGAAAAATTCGCCAAGGCTTCAGGCTATAGCGCCCTTCCCACACGTGCAGACATTGAAAAAGAATTAGTGCATATTCGTGATAACGATAAAGCGATGATTGATTATCTGGTTAAGCGCCAAAATCAGAGCGGTAAACCGTTTTTTGTCCTTCACGGCAACCATGAATGCATCACACTTTCAGAAAGTGAAATTGCGGGATTATTTCAGCAAGCCAGTGGTCACGCAGATATCATACGCACGGCGCATGCTTATTCGTTCTATAAAGAAATCACGCTTGAAAATACAGATCGCGCCCCTATTTCAGCGCGCGAAATATTTTATAATCCCAATGTTCACAACCACGCCAAAGGCGGCCTAGTCCTGAACCAACATGATTTAGAATGGCTTAAAGATACATTGGCGGATACGACGGGTCACGCCATAGTGAATATGCATTTCCCGATTTCCTTTGAACAAGATCCGAAAAATGACCCTTATTCAATTTCACGCACCTATAAAGAAGCGGCGCAAATTCGCAAAGCCCTTAGCAAAGCGGGCAATGTTGCTCTTGTTACATCCGGTCATATTCACAAAGTGATGTTTGACCGAATTGATGGCGTGAATTATTTGACCACACCATCTTTCCATCACATTCCATCCTATGTGAAAAGCGAAGATAAAAAGGGTCTAAAACAACCAACAGGCTATTTTCAAGAAGTCGCTTTGAATTTGGTTGATATGACAGTGCAAGTTGACCGCAAACGCATGATTTTAAATGCCGATGGCACAACACGCATCCATAGCGAACGCAAAGCGCGCAAAAATTTTGCGCCAGAATCTCCGCTGAAATTTAATATATAATTTTGTGAATAAACAACAGGCGCCGTTATCTTTAGGCCGTCAGCATCGCTGCGCAAACTGCGCGGCTCTCTGCTAGTAACACATTAAACGTCCGGCAAGCCGCCCCTGTGTTCATCATTTCAGGCGTGATACCATTTTTTTGTAGATGGGCTTTAAGCGCAGGGTTTAGAAATTTGAAATCTTGCCCCGTACCAATCAACAAAACTTCAAATTCGCCGCGCTGTTTAGAGGCAATAATCGGTGCTAAGTCATCTTCTGTGAGCGATTCAATATCTTTAGCTGTACACCACGGCAAAGCTTCGCCGCCATAAACTAAAACACTGCTATCAAAGAACTGTCCGCTGACCTTAAACTGGCCGTCTTTATAAGACTGAATAACCATGCGGTCACTGGCAATGCGCGGCGTAATATCCATTTAAGCACGCGCATCCATAGCGGCGGCTTGGTGGTCTTTATCATCACCGGCACGCACATTGAAGAACATCAATACAGGTGAAGCGACGAATATGGACGAATATGTACCAATCACAATGCCGAAAATCAACGCGTTAACAAAACCACGAACAACTTCGCCGCCAAAGAACCAAAGCGCGATAAGAGCGAGCAGTGTTGTGAATGATGTCATAACAGTACGCGACAATGTATCGTTAATAGCCATGTTGAAAACTTCTGCAATGGGCGTTTTTTTGAATTTACGAAGCGATTCACGAACGCGGTCAAACACAACAACCGTATCATTGATCGAATAACCAGCAATCATCAACAAAGCCGCCACCGTTGAAAGGTTAAACTCCATTTGAAACAAAGCAAATAAACCAATTGTTGCGATCGCATCATGCGCAAGCGCCGCAATCGCGGCAACACCAAACTGCCATTCAAAGCGCACCCAGATATAAATCAAGATACCCGCAAGTGAGAATATAATCGCCATTAGGCCAGCTTTTTTAAGCTCTTTACCGACTTGTGGGCCAACAAATTCTGTACGGCGCAGTTCAAAACCACTGGCGACCGCTGTGTCGAGCATCGTTTTCACAGTGCTGATTGCTAATTCTTGAGCTTCAGGGCCACCTTCTTGCTCAGGCAATCGAATCAATAACTCTGTATCTGCCCCGAAAGTTTGTAAGGAAATATTACCTAAATCCAGTTCATTCAATGCCACACGTAAAGCTGATAGATCCTCAGATTGCTCCGTTTGAATTTCAATGACTGTACCGCCTGTGAAATCAACACCGAAATTAAGACCATTATAAGCAATGCAAAATATAGAGGCGATAAGCACTAAAGATGACAAAGCAAAAGCAATAAAGCGCTTACCTATAATGTCAAATTTAGTATTTTCTGGAACGATATGAAAACCTTTGAGAAACATGTTTTTATCCTAATTATCTTTCTTACATAATAGCGCAGACAACTTAAATCGGCAGTTCTTTGCGTTTACTATTCTTTTTATTCTTAAGCCATAGAACAACGAGTAAACGTGTAACCATAGTGGCCGAGAAGAATGACGTCATGATACCAATCGCCAAAGTCACCGCAAAGCCTTTAACTGGCCCCGTGCCAAATGCAAAGAGCAATATAGCCGCAATTAACGTTGTGACGTTCGAATCAACAATGGTGGTCATAGCGCGGCTATACCCCGCATCAACAGCGGCCATAATCGACTTACCATGGCGTAACTCTTCGCGAATACGCTCAAAGATCAAGACATTCGCATCAACCGCCATACCAATGGTCAGGACGATCCCCGCAATACCTGGTAGCGTTAAAGTCGCTTGCAAGCCAGAAAGCAGCGCGAAAATAAGGGCCATATTCACAACCAAAGCAATATCAGCAAAAAAGCCAAATGTGCCATAGCAAATAATCATAAAGACCAAAATAAGCAGCAATCCAACCATAGACGCATTTTTACCCGCAGCCACGGAATCAGCACCAAGTGATGGGCCAATGCTACGCTCTTCAACAACATAAAGCTCCGTCGGCAAAGCACCCGCACGCAAAAGCAAAGCCAGCTGTGTTGATTCTTGAATACTAAATGTTCCTGATATTTGCGCGCTGCCGCCGCAAATAGGTTCGTTAATACGCGGCGCACTCAAGACAATATCATCCAAAACAATGGCAAAAAGCTGACCGCTATGGTCGCTTGTTACCTTACAGAATTTACGAGCGCCCAAACCGTTTAGACGGAACGTCACAATATTCTGACCATCTTGCATCGCAGCTTGTGCGTTGGTGAGCATTTCACCCGTCAATATAGCACGGCGATTAACGCTAATTTCTTCACCGGGGTTTTCTTGCATCGGTAATAATTTAGAGCCCGTGGCATGACGCGCTCCACTATTCACTAAATGGAAGCTTAGTTTCGCTGTTTTACCCAATATAGCATCAAGCTCTGAAGTGTCTTCAAGGCCTGGAATTTGGATTAAAATACGACGATCACCTTGGCGTTGGATGATCGGCTCTCTCGTACCTGTTTCATCAATACGGCGGCGAACAATTTCAATCGACTGTTCTAATGTTTTATCGGTAATGTCTTTAATATACGATTCGCTAAACACACCAATCAGCGTATTACCCTCGGCACTTAAAATCAGGTCAGGCGCGGCCTTAAACATGATTTTACGTGCCTGCTCAACCGAATGGCCTTCACGTAATGTAATACGCACACCCGATGTTGATGTCACAGGGCGTAAGGTGGTGATTTTTTCTTCACGTAAGTCTGTGCGAATAAGGGAAACCAAGTCATCTGCGCGCTCAAGAACCACGCTATCAATATCCGCTTCCATAACACGGTGAACACCACCGCGCAGGTCCAAACCTAAGTTAATAGTCTTACTCGGTACCCAAGACGGCATATTATCGCTGACCCAAGCCCGTTGATTGCCGCTCATTAAATTCGGTGAGGCATAAAGCAGCCCCAGCACGCAAGCAATCGTAATAAGATAAATTTTTAGACGCGTAAATTGTAGCATGGTTTAAGCTTTCAAAATGATTTGAAAATTGACCCGGAATATTGATCCCGTCTTATTTTTTCGATGACGCTTTTTCTTTTTTAGCGTTATCTGTTTTCGCTTTTGCAGGCTTAGCAGCTTCTTTAGCTTTGCTTTTAGCAACGTTATCATTGCCGGGCTTTGATTCATATACAGATGAAATAGCCGAGCGTACAACTGTGACTTTTTGGTCATGACCAAGATCCAAAACAACTTCATCTTGCTCTGTGATTTTCTCAATTTTACCAATCAAGCCGCCTTGCGTTACGACTTTAGCGCCTTTTTTAAGGCCACTCAGCATATTTGCATGTTCTTTAAAGCGCTTTTGTTGTGGGCGGAAAAGCAAAAGATAGAACATAAAGACGAAAACCAAAACCAAGGCCATATTGGCCATCATCGCATCGCCTGCGGTTGGAATATTAGCGGCTAAATCTGGCGCTAAATCTGTTACAGCATCTTCAGCTGCATGTGCGAACTTTATGAGCATTACTCAAATATCCTTCAATAATTTTGCATGTTTTAAGAAACAGGACTATAATTATATTATTGGGAATAGCAAGAGGACTTGTCCGTTTCCTCTCATTTAGCTGTAGATTTAAATACAGTTTCATTACAAACTAACTAAAGAAGTTTTATAGGATTTTCAAAGTGATCAGATTACCACTATTTATATGTTTGATTTTAAGTGCGACTCTGCTCGCCCCGCATCGCTATCAAGCCGTTGCTGAATCTAGAAGCATCTACCCCGCATCACTGATATCTAAAAAAATAACAATGATGTCAGGCACCTATGATGCCGCTACGCAGACACATAAATTAAGCGCCCCCATAGAGATTGACGACATAGGTAATTGGCGGAAATTTGCTGAAAATATTAAAGACCTCCCCATCCTAAAAGAAAACATTGATGTTAATGACTTCACAAAGCAAAACTTTATTCTAATAAAAGAACTCGACAAAGATGGCTTTGTCACAGGGGAGACTGTTTTTTCTCCCGGCCTTATCCAACAAAAAATTATCGACTTGACCTTCAAGTTGCGCTCGAAAGATTCACGGTCATTTTTCTTGGACTTGCTTGAAATGCAAATGAACAGGGCTTCCTATGAAACCCCCATAGACCAAAGCATAAAATACACAGACCCGGGTATTGTTATACGCTACCCGCTATCGAATATTTTACGCACACCAATTTGGCGTGTTAAAGATACGGAAGAAATGCTTGAGCTTGCCGATTATTTCGATGCTAATGGCCCTGAATATTACGACATCACCTATGTGTACAAAGCGAGCATTGATACGATTGATTCATATTTGACCAATGAGCTCGACACATTCCAAATCTACATCAACTTAGATGATCCATCGATGCCCTATAAAATCTGCGTTGACCCGTTAGGTAGTTTTGCTATCTCACGATCTTCTTACACACGGATCACACCAGATACACATAATTACTATCGTTTTTTCTCGGATTATTTTGAACAGCTCTTAGCAGCACAAACCGAAGAACTTGCGCCTCAAAGCGCCGAAGAGACCGCCGCTAAAGAGTCTGTCGTTGAAGAAGCTGTTATTGAGCCTACCGTTACAGAATAACCTATTAAAGAAAACTCGAGCTTTAGCTTTTAGCCAATAAGCCAAGAGGGTTTTTCGTCTGCGCGCCTTGGCGTAGTTCAAAATGCAGCTGCGGTGTGTCAACATTCCCCGTTGATCCTACAGTGCCTAAAGTCACGCCACGTTTTATTGTGTTACCACGTACCGCCATAATACGGTCTAAATGCGCATAAGCGGATATCCAGCCATTCACATGCTTAATAAGCACAAGGTTACCATAGCCGCTTATTTCATCACCCGTATACACAACAACGCCATTTTCTGACGCCTTAACCGCACTACCGCGTGACGCTGCGATATTAATACCATCATTATACAGGCCGTTATTTTTAGAGCCGTAAGACGACAAAACCTTGCCCTTAAGTGGCCATGCAAAACTTTTCGAAGACCGTGGCGGTATTTTTGTCGTGATCGATTTACTGCCCTGTTTTTTCGTCTGCCCTTGCGCTGTTTGGCCAGAAGATTGTTTCGACGCTGTCGTGTTTTGCGGACGTGAAGCTGGCACACTCATGTGCACATATTGCTCTTCAGCCTTACCCGCCGCATTCGGTGAGGCTTTTCTAGCCTCAGGTAAATCATAAGACATCGGCAATTTTAAAACCTGTCCGACACGAATATTATAGGGCGCAGATAAGTTATTCAGGCGCACAAGACGGCTCATGCTTAAAGAAAACAGACGTGCAATTTCATAAATAGTATCGCCTGATTTCACCGTATATTGACGCGGCGGGGGCACATCAAGGCGCTGCCCTACTTTCAAGACATAAGGCGCGGCTAAACGGTTACGAATAATCAGCTCTTGCATGGGGATGGCATAGTTTTTTGAAATGCGCCAAATATTTTCACTCTCAACAACCGTATGTATGCCCGCGCTGCCCGCGCCTTGCTGCGCTCCATAATGGACCACTGGCGCACGATTAGGCGCACCGCCCAATAAGCATGCACTTAAACCAAGCAAAGACGCGCCGCAAAGACCAGCGAAGCGCAATATTTTTAGTTTATTTTTATGCCGTGCTGGGTAATTCATGAGGTGCATAATCCGTTGATTTTGGAACGTCGGGTAAAAGAGGAACAAATTTAACCGGTAAAATATCTGTCGTCGAATACGTATCTTCGTCCAGTTTCTCATAGCGTTTCAAGACTTGATTAACGCGATCACCGACTGGAACAATTAATATACCACCCACTTTAAGCTGTTCAAATAAAGCATCTGGCGGGCGTTCAAATGCCGCAGCGGTAACGATAATCTTATCAAAAGGTTTTTGCTGTGGCCAGCCTTTCATACCATCGGCCGCCATAGCTGTGATATTACGGATGCTTAAATCATCAAAATGCTTCTGTGCTAACTCCAAAAGCGGCTTATGGCGCTCTATTGTATAAAGTCGGCGACATATTTTTGCTAAGACCACAGCTTGATAGCCTGAGCCCGTCCCGACTTCTAAAACCTTATCACGGTCATTTAAGTTCAAGGCTTGGCTCATAATCGCCACGACAAAAGGCTGTGATATAGTTTGCCCAAGACCAATGGGCAGTGCCATATCTTCATAGGCTTTATCATGCAAAGCTTTGGGAATAAAATTCTCGCGCGGCGTCGTTTCTATCGCAGAGAGGACTTGAGTATCATGAATGCCCATATTGCGTAAAAGCATAATAAGGCGAATTTTACGCGTGTTTTCAGTATTCATTTAAATTCGTACTACCCTGCTTTAACAAGCTTTTCGGCTTGGCCATTTTCAGCGACAATTTTTTCTAAGCCGCCCATATATGGCTTTAAGACTTCAGGGACAAAAACCCCACCATCAGCCGCATCATAGTAATTTTCAATCACTGCGATTAAGGCACGACCAACCGCAACGCCTGATCCATTAAGCGTATGGACAAAACGTGTATCGCGCTCAGTGTTTTTACGGCAGCGTGCTTTCATACGGCGCGCTTGGAAATCACCGGTATTCGAGACAGAAGATACCTCACGATAAAGCTGCTGACCGGGTAGCCAAACCTCCAAATCATGCGTTTTCAAAGCGCCAAAGCCTGTATCGCCAGAACATAGCAAAACTGTGCGGAATGGGAGTTCTAATTTTTTCAATATATTTTCAGCGCATGTTGTCATACGTTCATGCTCTGCCCAGCTTTCTTCCGGTGAAGTAATCGAGACCATTTCAACTTTGTAGAACTGGTGCTGGCGAAGCATACCGCGGGTATCTCTGCCTGCTGATCCGGCTTCTGAGCGGAAACACGGTGTAAAGGCTGTATAACGGCGCGGCAGAGCCTCTTCATCAACGATCATATCGGCCACAATATTCGTCAAAGCAATTTCCGAAGTCGCAATAAGCCAATGGCCTTGCTTGGTGACAAAGCTATCTTCGCCAAATTTAGGCAACTGCCCTGTGCCATACATGGCCTCTTCGCGTACAAGCAGCGGTGGAGAGACTTCAACACAGCCATGCTCTTGTGTGTGGGTATCAAGCATGAACTGTGCCAGAGCGCGCTCTAAACGCGCAATACCAGAATGCAACATAACAAAACGTGCCCCTGAAATTTTAGCCGCTGTGTCAAAATCAATCATGCCAAGCTTTTCGCCAATGGCGACATGGTCAGGGTAATCTTTTTCGCCGACATGTTTGGGCTCACCCCATTTGCGGATTTCGATGTTTTCATCTTCATCAGCGCCATCAGGCACATTATCAGCCATAATATTCGGTAGACTGAGCAAGATAGTCTCAATTTGCTGTGCTAAATCGCGGTCGCTCTCTTCTAATGCGGTCATCGCTTCTTTAATATCATTTACTTCAGCCATTACAGCATCCGCATCGCCGCCTTGTGATTTTATCTGGCCAATGCTTTTTGATAGCTCTTTGCGTTGCTGTTGCAATAACTGCAATTTTGTTTGCCCATCACGCCACTGCGTATCAAGGGCCAATATAGCTGGGGTTTGCGGCTCTAATCCACGGCGCGCCCATGCTGTATCAAAAAATGCGGGGTCTTTTCTTATTGCTCTTATATCAAACATGTCTATCTTCTATATCTAGTGTTGGTTTTACCTATGAAGAAAATAACGACAAATATGGTTTCAGACAAGCAAATCTATCAACTCATACAGCCAAAAGACCAAGAAACCATCCCGTTTCTTTTTGAATCCCCCCATAGCGGCACGTTTCACCCGATTAAAGGTGATGAAAATATAAGTGCGGGAAAAATATACCCCGGAGTCGACCGCTATATTGATCAAATTTTTGATTTCGCGAGCGCCATTGGCGCGCCCTTAATCAATGCTCAGTTTTGCCGCTGCTATATTGATACGAACCGCGCCTTGAGCGATATGCGCCCTGATTGGTTCTGCGCGCCATGGCCAGAGCCACTTACCCCCACAAATAAAAGCGATAACGGCCTTGGCCTTGTTTGGCCTGATGTGAATGGGGATCTTTTTACCCCTGCGGATATTACCGCCCGCATTGATGGCTATTACCGCCCCTATCACAGCCTCATACAAAGCGAGCTTTTGCGCCTTAAAGACATTCATGGTCAAGCCATCCACATAAGCTGCCACTCTGCGCCCAAAGCCATTATGAAGCCTAAAATAAACCCACGCCTTAATTATACGGCAGATATTGTAATAAGCGACCAATTCGGACAAACTGCTGACGCAAAAATCGGCCAAAAGCTCCGACAGCTTTTAACCGCGCAAGGCTACAAAGTCCTTAGCAATGATCCGTTTCAGGGCGATGAGCTTATCGCCGCCAATGGCGCGCCGCACAACCAAATACACAGCATTCAAATAGAAATTAATCGCGCCCTGTATATGAATGAGAAAACACATAAAATTGAGCCCCGCAAATTTGACACATTAAAGCGCAAGCTGCAGAGCTGTTTTTCTAAACTTAGCGCCAGCCTATAGTTTTCATAAAAATATTGACTTTACCATAATTATTTTGTATATAACTTATACAACATTAAAAACATATATTAGGATACTTAATTATGGGACTATCTACGATATTTATTACGGTTCACGCAAGAGACACAAAAGATATGGGCGACTATATAGAATATCCCGTGAATGTGAGCAACATACTCGCATACCCTCCAAATAACAATGACCAACATGAAAAAGCAAAAACACGCATTGATTTAAATGCAGCCTTCCTCCCCGAGGGCCAGCAGAGCACTGGCAGCCAATGCACCGTATATAGCAGCTTATTCACCAAAGAATCCCCCGCTGAAATTAGACATCTTATCGAAGAAGCCCAAGATTTATTCATGAAACGTGCCAAGAAAAATGGCGTAGTTTTGGTCATGTAAACAGGAGAAATATTATGAGCATACTTAATGACTATGAAATAACCGTTCATGCAAAAGGCGTCGCTAATGGTAGCGAATATGCCCCGTGTAGTATTAACGTACAGCATATTTTTATGTCTACCGCATTAAGAAGCCCTAACAAAGCTCCCGAAATTACGGACCGTCGCAATGCATACACACGTTTAGACTTAACCCACCCCTTTAATTGTTCCGGCCGCATTACCACCGCCGATAGAGTGGCACAGAACTGCTACGAAACCAAAGAGCACACCGTTCAATCCAGCCTGATGACACAAGAGACCACAGAAGAAATCGCAGCGTTAAAAACTGAAGCGCAAAAAAAGCATCTCGAGTTTTTAAAAAGTAATCGAGCGTTTATTATTTAGAAAGATTTAAAAGATGAGCCTATCAGAAAGTTTTAGTATTGTAGTCCACGCAAGAAACGTCAACGAGCATGATGGATTTCACCCTTATGAGCTTGAATATAGCAATATTGGTGGCAGAGTAGCCTTGTCCAAGGATGAAGAGGATCAAAAAAAGAGAGAAGATGCCGACAATCCATTAACACGCATTGATTTAAAATACAGCTTCTACAAAGGAGGTTATAGTGACGCGCACACTTACCTCAACGTTAAGGAGACAACCACTGAGATCAAAGACCTTATAAGAAAAGCACAAATCCAGCATATAAAAGACCTGCAAAAACACAGCATCTTTATAAGCTAAAATCAAAAAAAGCGCCCTAACTAACTAGAGCGCTTTTTCAAATTCTTTTTACAAAACATCTTAGAGACGATTAATCATCGCGATGTGTTTTTTCCAAACGCTCATGGCGTTCTTGCGCGTCCAAAGTTAGCGTTGCGATTGGACGTGCATCAAGACGGCCAACAGAAATATTCTCGCCAGTCTCTTCGCAATAGCCGTATTCATCAGTTTCAATGCGGCGCAGGGCTTGATTGATCTTGTTAATCAATTTGCGCTCACGGTCACGTGTACGCAGCTCAAGCGCGTGATCTGTTTCTGCAGATGCACGGTCAGCCATGTCAGGCTTTTGCAATTCTGTGCTTTGTAGCGTGTTCTGAATAGTTTCAGATGACCCTTTTATAAGGTCTTCGCGCCAACGAATTAATTTCTGGCGGAAATACTCTAGCATAGTGGGGTTCATAAACTCTTCGTCATTACCCGGCTTATAATCTTCTGGTAAAATAACGCTATTTTCTTTCGCCATTTCAGGACCTCTTATTCTTAGTTTGATTCTAACCTAAATTCGGTTCTCGTTTAACTGGCCTTAACCAGTCTTACTCAACATCTATGTAGCGATTTCAACTCTAACCGCTCATTAGAATGACATAAATTCGTTACTAAAATATCAATAAACTCATATAAAGCAATAGTTAATAGTATTATAGCCTTAGGTTACCCTTATATTACTAAACGCTTTGGTTATCGCCTTCAGTATTTTCAGGATTGTTTTCTAAAGCGGATTGATCTAACGCATAGCGCATCTTAGCGATTTCTATTTGAGCGCGCAGGTCTATTTCATCCAATATAGATGTCATTTGTGGATCGTCAATACGTTCGCGATGTGAGGTAACAACATCCGCTATATTCAACAAATGCCCAATAGTTAACGTACCAAGCATTAAAGATGTGCGTATGCGCTCAAGCTCATCGAGCACATCTAAGGCGCGGCGGCGCATACGTCCGCGTGAGGCACGCGCGCCAGGGTCTTCTGCGCCCTGCATCGCCAGCAAAGCATCAACATAGGCGATCTGACCGGTCGCATTTAATGGCGCAGCGGTTTCCGCAGGCGCAGAATCTTCACCAGCAGAGATTTCAAAGCTCTGCCCGCCTTTATCTTTGCTTTTGTCGCCAACTTTGCTTTTGCCTGTAGTTGGGCGTGATGGGCCGGGGCCTCTAATTTTCATAAATTCAACTCATGTTCAAAAAGAATGGGAATGAAAAACGGTTCGTAGTTTCACTATACCATATTTGCCGTAGTTAAAAAAAGCAGATAGGGCATTTTTTGCCTAAATAAGCACTTTTAACACTGTCGATATTGCCCTCGCCCAAAGACAGGCAAAGATTACCAACAATTAAATCAAGCTAAAACAATCACTTAAACGGCGAATGCACTTTGGCACGGTATTCGCACATACGTAGGTGCTGATCCATTAATTAAATGAGGCACGTTATGAAAGCATATGAAAACACATTTGAGAGACTATTTAAAGAAGCAGGCTATTTGGTTCTTATATATCTCGTCCTAATTGGCAGTTTCTTTGTCTTTGGTTTTTCCGTCCGTGCCGAAGCAAAATCAACGCGCATCAAAGACATTGTCGATATCGAAGGTGTGCGTGACAATCTGCTGATTGGCTACGGCCTCGTCGTTGGTTTAAATGGTACGGGCGATTCTTTGAGAAACTCTCCGTTCACACAGCAAAGCTTAACTGCAATGTTAGAGCGTCTTGGCGTTAATATTCGTGGTGCCAAGATTAAGACAAATAATGTTGCAGCCGTAATGGTCACAGCAACCCTGCCGGCCTTTAGTAACCAAGGCGCACGCATTGACGTTAATGTATCTGCCATGGGTGATGCCGGCAGCCTGCAAGGCGGCACGCTTCTTGTCACCCCCCTTAAAGGCGCAGATGGTGAAGTTTATGCCGTTGGTCAAGGTACAATTATAACAGGCGGCTATGCTGCGCAAGGCGATGCAGGCAGCGTCACCAGAAATATCCCAACAACAGGGCGCGTATCTGAAGGCGCGATTATTGAGCGCGAAGTTGATTATGATTTTGCAAAACAAACCAGCATCCGTTTAGCCTTACGTAACCCTGATTTCACAACCGCACGCCGCATATCGCGCGCTATTAATGGCTTTATAGGTACAGACCTATCCCATGCGGAAAATTCTGCCAGCGTAAAAATCATTCGTCCGGCTAATTATAACGGCACTATCGTTGATTTGATCACAGATATTGAACAACTTCCTATCCAACCCGATCAACTTGCCCGCATCGTTATTGATGAGAATTCAGGCGTTATCGTTATTGGATCAAATGTGCGCATTAACAATGTCGCCATTGCGCAGGGCAGTTTGACTATCAAAGTGACTGAAACCCCACAAGTATCACAGCCGAGTCCTTTTTCTGAAAGCGGCGAGACCGTGGTTGTCCCCCGCACAGATATTGACGTCAATCGCGGCGAAGATGTGCGTTTGACTGAGCTTGATACGGGCGTCTCCCTACAAGACCTCGTCACAGGTCTAAACAAATTAGGCGTCGGGCCACGGGACATTATTACAATATTACAAGCCATCAAAGCGGCTGGCGCTCTACAGGCTGAAATACAAACCATGTAAGTAAAGCCCCAATAGTTACTGTGATGATTTGAGATAAAAAAGAAGAGATAGAGACCATGAATATAGACAGCACCATAAACAACGCTAAACAGCAACTCGATGCCGCGCAAAGCATCAAGAGCGCAAATAATCTCGCGGGTAATAAAAGCGAAGATAATTTTGAAGCGGCGTCGAAAGAATTTGAAGCCATGTTTATTACCCAAATGCTCAAACCCATGTTTGAAAGCATAGAAGCCAACCCTGTTTTTGGCGGCGGTAAAGGGGAAGAAGTCTTTAAAGGCTTCCTTGTTGAAGAATACGGCAAATCACTCAGTAAAGCTGGCGGCATAGGCCTTGCCGATAACGTCAGACAAGAAATGATCCGCATGCAAGAAGAATCCCAAATCTAATGAGCCCGCAATAAGACCAGAATAAGACCAAGCGACACAGCTAATTCAAGGAGAAGACGATTATGAACCAACAAACCCCACCACCAGCACTCCCCGCCCCGTCAGGCACAAGCCCTGCTGCAATTAATGGCATAATCTCATCAGCAGAAAACTTGACCGAGATCATTCAGCAAGAAACCGCTTGCTTACGTGCGGCCGATTCCAATGGGTTCAAAGACCTTCACGCGCAAAAAGAAGACTTCGCCCATCGCTATGAAGCGCAGTTTCAAAAATTAATCGCCAATAAGGAAGAGCTTAAAGCGCTCGCCCCTGAAGATTTGGCACGCCTAACCCAAGCGCGCAAGAAGATGACCGATGCGAGCATCGAAAACTTTGCCGCTATGGAGCGCACCAAGAAAAGCTTGAACCGTTTAAGTGAACGCATCATGAAACTGGTACGCAACCAATCACAACATAACACCAATCTATATAGCGCGAGCGGCGCACTTTATAGCAGCCAAGGCTCCGCGCAATCGATTGGTATTGGTGAGGACGCCTAAAGCCATTTTTTACAGGGCATTATCAGTTACGACTGAGAATACAGATAAACACGGATGAAAACATATCACCCATAATGGGTAAAAGGATTTCAATATGACCGCTATACACACACCGACAACCGCCCCTACATCAGCCGCTTATGATGCAAAACATAACGCCGGTGAGCAGCTTCGCGCCGATAGAGCCGCAGAGCGCGCCGCTGAAAGACGCGCTGAAAGATCGTCTGATCAATCCGCGGATCGGGCCAATGATCGGTCAAGCGATCGGGTGAGCAATAAGTTTAGCGCTTACGATCAGAGCGAAATGACCACAGGTAAAGACCTTAACTTCTTCGATATAGCTTTTGCGCGCACTGATGAGCCAAACCCTGCGGCCATTGATGTTTATTACGCCCCGCAGCAAACGCAAACAAATATGCCTAAAATATTAGTCGTTGAAATGACGGCTGGTCAAAACACGCAAGCACCAAACAACCTTAATGATTTTGGTAAAGCGTTTAACTTTGACCCTATACTTAACTTAGCCACGCAAGCCACGGATCAAGCCATATTAAATTCGCTTGACCAAGCCGGCCAAGCCGAACTTATTGGTCAGTTAATTGGCGCCCTGCCCGCTGAAGTTATCAATACAGGTTTCGAACAATTTAGCGTTCCCGCAGGCATAGAGAATTACGATATTCTTCCAACAAATTTGAGCCCAGATGCTGAGATCGTATCTTTAATACAGCCACCTATTCAGCCCCTTAAGGCGCTGCGCGGTCAAATCACGCCGCCCGTAACAACGCCAGCACCAAACGCTTCGGCGGCAAGTAATGCTGCTGATCAAGCCTCCCCTGCGCTTATCGCCACGGGTTTAACGCCAAGTCAGATCACTGAATTGACGGCCGCGCAAAGCGATGAGAATGTCGAACAGATTGAAAGCCTTGACGTTACATTGATTTCTGTTTTGCCTGCCCTTACGCCAGCGAGCGCCGCTTTAAACACGGGGGACACATCAGACACCCTAAAACGCTTTAAATCTGAGCATGGTCAAATTGGCCAAAATGGACAAATATCATCATCAGACTTAAAAGCTTTGAAAGACAGCATCAATCAACTTGCCCCCCTTGATAACGCCCAAACAGGCAACCAAGTCAGCGCTCAATCTGACGGTCAAATTGACCTTGCCGCACAAGCCCCAGGCATTGAACTTCCTTTCAGCGCTCTTGTTGAAGAAGGCTTATTTGGTGAACAAGACTTAACCGAATTTAATAAAAGAAATACAGCGACAACATCAAATCGTGATTTGCCATTTATTAATGGACGCACAGGCGCTGATGGACAAACGGGCACGGGTGCAGCTTCTGCAAACACGCCAAACGCTAACGCCGCACAACATGCAAAAAACCAAGAAGCCGCCACAACACAATTAGTGGGGACATCAACAGGAATGGTGCCTTGGGATAGCCTTGATGAAATTGGCGCTTTAGGTGTTTCACCTGAAGGCCTAAGCCTTGGGCAGGTATTGCACAACACCGCGCATACATCACCGACTTTAATGCATTCCCATGCAGCCATGCCGCATCAAGCGACGCAGGCTATTGCAGCGAAGTTAACACAATATGCGAACCAAAAAGGCGAACAAGAGCTTAAATTACAACTTGACCCACCAGAGCTAGGCCGCGTTAAAATTGTTATGCTCGTGGGTAAAGATGGCGGTATTAAAGCGCATCTTAACTTCGACAAGCCAGAAACATTCTTAATGATGCAGCGCGATGCCTCTCAGCTTGAAAAATCATTAGCCGAAGCTGGCCTTGATATGAGCGATGGCGGCATAGAATTCTCCCTCTCTAGTGATAATAGCGGTGAGAACACCGGCGATGGTCACGATAAAAACGATTCATTTGGTCGTGACTTTGATGGGTTAGAAGGCAATATGGCCGATGGCGAAGACATTGAAATCACAACCAGTAAAATGGACTGGTATACAGATAATAGCGGCACATTACGATTAGATATGATGACGTAACAAACGAACTTAAGTTAACGGCGCGTAGCGGCAAGACACACACACTACTCACACACATGCTACTCACACTAGTATAGACCCAACTTGTTACATATACGGGTCGTTAACGAAAAGGATGGCGCTAAGCCAAAGAAATGGCGAGGCCGAATGAAAAGCGAGACTGGGAAGAACTCCAAGTCTCGTTTTTTACTTTTATAACATAAACTTAAATAAGATTAATTAGAAAGAGGATTGAGTGTATTTTGCGCCGTTTTCTCTTGCGCAGAGCTCGCAAGCTTCACGCTATCAGGACTAACAAGCAGCGCCCCTTGCTGTTCAGCTCTCGCTTCAACAGATTGCGCTAAATCAGGTAATTTATCCGTGATTTTTTCTTCCGTGAACGGTATCGGCGCATTGGGGTCATCGCTATTCGCGCGGTAATTAAGGTAATTACGCTCATTAATGCAATGCACGACAGAGTTATAATGCTCTGTACGACTATATACATTTCCTGAATCTTTCAAAGCATTACGCCCGCCCGCGCGGTCTTCCATATAGAAATATAAGGTTGATGTTTCATCAGCGCTATATTCCGCGCGACTTTCATCTTTCAAATAACCAATAACTTGTTTCATCGCTATTTTAGCGGTCTCATGCGCCTCAACGGAGAGCTGCGCTTCCGAATAATGCTGTGCGCCTGCGCGGCCTCGAATATCTTCTTTGAAAAAAGCCTCAATTTCATTGAAAGCCTGACGGATCTCTGGCGCGGCGAAATGCGCTTTGCCCTGTGCGTCAAAATCCAATAAATGGTCAATGATCTGATTGCGGCCTTCGACCGTTTTCTTTAAATCCTCGAAACCCTCGGGTAAGAACTGTTCAAAATCAGCAAGAGGAACAGACATATAACGCGATTCAAATTGTTCTTTTTGCGCATCACTTAAGTTAGACCAACGCATGTCTTCGCCGCCGACATAGGCTTCTCTGTCTTGGCTCTCTATGTTTTTTAAATCCGTTTGCTCTAAAACATCACTAATATCAGGTAACGTATAAGCCGCGCTGGCTTCATAATTCGCCCAGCGCACAGAATCCCATAAAACTTGTGATGAATCAGCAAATATACGGCGTGGCGCTTCTTCTTTGACAATCTCTAAAGCGTCCCCCATATGGCGGCTTACTTGCGCCATATTCAGCATAGTATGTGCCCAGCGCTTATCATCAAGCTCTGTATGTTCACCGTAAAACGTTAAGGCCGCTTGGGCATAACCGACTTTTTCTTCAACAGTATCAAAATTATAAAGAACCTCTTCTACGCGATCAAATGCCGCGCCATCTTTGGTGATATGCGCATGGAGCAGTGCGAGAGATTCCAAATTATAAGTTGGTGGGTCAATGGCGATATTTTGGTCTTTGTAAAAAGCAGCAAGCGCCGCTTCTGGTGTATCTTTTGAAGCAGCGCCATAGCCCAATAAAGAAAGCCCGCCATCCATTAAGGCGGCTTGCGCATTGCTTAACGTTTGGTCTTTATCCCATTGTTCTTGCTGTAAGAAGTTTAAGGCCGTGCGCCCTTCGCTGAATTCTTGTATCGCTTGAATGCGTAAACCATCATTAGATGTGCCGACATTATAATCTTGCCCCATCAGACCAAGATAACCATCCAAAACTTTTATATCACCAACGTAATCTGTTTTTTTAGGCAGTGCTTTATATTCCTGCCCTTGTTGTAAGACCTGTTCTACAAAAACTTCATTCTCTAATGCGTGGACACGAAGCATGTCATATTTAGCATAGAGATCATTTTTATACTCATCAGGCTGCGCATCCGTAACAACATGCGCCCCAATGAACTTATCCATTACACGTTCAAAAGCAGGGACAGCCGCGTGTGAATACTCAATCTCACCATTATAAAGCCCTAAATACTGCAAATAAGCCGCTGCGCGTTCAAATTGATTTTCAGTGATCCATTGGCGCTCGCCGAGTTTATCGTGATATTGCTGTTCAGGCACATAGATATGCGTTGCGCCATCAGGTAGATTTTCAACACGATCATGCATTTGCTGGCTTTGTGGGTTATCTGACTTGTAAGTCGTACCATCAGGAATAGTGCTGTCGAGCTCTGTTGCTGCAACGCTCGTTGCCAACATCGCCGCCGCTGCAAATGATGATAGTAATTTCGCCATAATACGTTCAACCCGCTTATTTTAAGTCGTTTTGTTCAGTTTTAACTGATTTATCTGTTTTCATAGTATATGCGCAATTATAGCGCACCCCACTCTATAAAAGCAAAAAAAACTTAAAAAACCCTTAAATATCAAGGGGCCACTGCTTGTATTTTCTACTCTTCAGCGCGAACGAGTCCCCGTATATCATCGACTATTTTTGTGCGACGTGCCCATGGGTTAGCACTTTATAGCCATCCATCAAAGCGCGGGTTACTGGCCCTACATTAAATAGTGTATTATCTATACGACCAATGGGTGTTACCTCTACGGCTGTACCTGTAATAAAGATTTCATCAGCCTCTAATAAAGTTTCAGGCATTATACGCACCTCATCCATTGTATAGCCCATCTCTTTAGCCATATCCATTACAGTCGCGCGGGTAATGCCGTTAAGGAAACAATCTGCAATCGGCGTTGATATAACCCCATCTTTGACCATAAAGATATTTGCGCCTGATGATTCTGCAACATAGCCACGATAGCAATGCATTAATATATCTTGGTAGCCTTCCGCTTCTGCCTCGTGCTTAGCTATTGTATTGAGCATGTACAGGCCCGATGCCTTACTAAAGCATGGCGCGGTATCTGGCGCAGGTTTTTTCCAATGCGTGGTTTTTAAGGCAATACCCTTTTCACGTATCTCTGGGGGGAAGTAACTTGGCCATTCCCATGCCGCGATAGCTAAATGCGTTTTGGTCGCTTGGGCAGATATACCCATTTGTTCACTACCCCGCCAAGCTATGGGACGTATATAACCTTCGCTTAAACCATTTAAGGCACAAGCCTTTATACAAGCCTCGTTAATTTCATCGGCGCTGTAAGGAATATCCATGCCCAGATACTCAGCGGATTTAAATAAGCGCGTGGTGTGATCTTCAAGCTTAAAAATTTTGCCCTGATACATGCGCTCCCCTTCAAACACAGCGCTACCATAATGCAGGCCATGGCAGATAACATGTACCTGTGCCTCGCGCCACGGTACAAACGCACCATTAAACCAAATTACGCCGTCACGATCATCATAGGGAAGTAAACTCATAGCGCCTTGTTCCTCTAGCTCTAACTATTTCTTTTATATGGTGGAATAATATTTAATCGGATATTATGTTGATAGTGAGTGTATTTAATTCTTTTTAAAAATGCAAAATAATGATGAGAATAGCCCTGAAATAATGACAAATCCTCCTGATTTTTTTGAAAACAAAACGCATATATTGGTTGTTGATGACGATGAACGTATACGCAGCCTTATTCAGCGCTACTTAACACAGCAAGGCTTTGTTGTGAGCGGCGCGGGTGACGCCCAAGCGGCCAAAGATGTTTTAGAGCGCTGCACCTTTGATGCCTTAATCTTGGATGTTATGATGCCTGGGCAGGATGGCATAAGCCTGACAGCTGAACTCAAAGCACAAAGTGCAACGCCCATTATACTGCTCACGGCACTTGGTGAAGTCGAAGACCGTATAAAAGGCCTTGAAAATGGCGCGGATGATTACCTGCCCAAACCCTTTGAACCACAAGAGCTTGCTCTGCGTTTAAAAGCCATCACCCGTCGCGCGGCCATAGCGCGCGCAAACAACCAATATAGTGACTACCGCATTGGGGCATGGATTTACGTGCCGAAAAACAGTACTTTGCGCCAAGAGCATGAAACAGGCGATATCAGCACAACGTTAACCACAGGTGAGAACGCCCTATTATCAGCGCTCGCCAAGAATTACGGCCAAGTATTGGATCGTGATCAATTAGCGGCCTTGTGTAATATTGATTCAGGCGAGCGTACAATTGACGTACAAATAACCCGCTTGCGCAGAAAAATAGAAGAAAACCCTAAAGATCCGAAAAGCATCCAAACCATTCGCGGTCAAGGCTACGTCTTAAATGCCACGCCCTTAACTTAAAAGGGTAACTTAAACTTACGCTTCTTCCTTGCTCCAGCTTTAAAAACGAGTTAAAACGGCTTCATGCTCTGTACTTGTAAAAAATTTCTAAAAAGCTTTATGCCCCGCGGCTTGTTCGTGCGCTCTTTGATGATCTTAATTACGCCGATCATCCTAACTTTAATGATTACATCCTTTGTTTTTATAGATAACCACTGGAATCGCATGTCCAACCGCCTTGCTGAATCTGTTGTCGGTGAAGTGGCTTGGCTGTCTGATATGGTTGAAAGCTCGCGCTGGGAATACACAGACATTCAAGGTTATGGCCGCACTCACCTAGAGCTTGGCTTAAATTACAAAGATAAGGAAACCCTACCTGCCCCTTATAAAGATCACGGCAGCTGGGAGCGCATCATTCGTAAATCGTTATCACGGGCTATGGATAACAAAACCGAGCGAGAATACCGCATTGCGATTTCCAGCTTCAAAGATGACATTTTCTTAAAGGTACAGCTCGAACAAGGCGTTTTAGAGTTTACAATTCCCGTGCGCCGCGTTTTTTCTTCATCGGCTTATATATTCTTACTCTGGATTACGATCTCTGCATTTTTTCTTATCTCTATTGCCGCAATCTTTATGCGCAATCAAATCAGACCGATTCGTGCATTGGCCAAAGCAACTGAAAATTACGGCAAGGGTCGTGATACAGGTAACTTTAAAGCCTATGGTGCGTTAGAAGTCCGCCAAGCGGCGCGCGCTTTCCTTGAAATGAAAGACCGTATAAGCCGTCAAATCTCTCAGCGCACGGTTATGCTCGCGGGCGTGTCCCATGATTTAAGAACCCCCTTAACGCGCTTAAAGCTGGGCCTGTCTATGCTGCCGCCGTCAAAAGATGTGAGCGACATGAAAACAGATATCACCGATATGGAGAAGATGATTGATGGTTATCTTGATTTTGCGCGCGGCACAGATGAACAAGACCCTGCCATAAGCACCGACATCACCGCGCTTATATCGGCCATAGAGGACAGCACCAAGCGCAGCGCCATCGAGGCTGAGTTCACTTACGCCGAGGGTTTAAACGCCACGATACGCCCTAAATCAATTGAACGCGCGATTGTAAACATCATTAATAATGCGCATAAATATGCCGATAATATATGGGTAAGCGCCACAAAGACGCAAGACAGCACCAGCCCCTATATTGAAATCAACATTGAAGATAACGGCCCCGGCATAGAGGCACAGCATTATGACGATGTCTTTAAGCCCTTTTTCCGTGTTGATGATTCTCGAAACACGGAAACAGGTGGTGTTGGTCTTGGTCTCTCTATCGCCAAGGATATTATAAACAGCCATGGCGGAACGATTGCATTAAGTAAAAGCACTTATGGTGGCTTATCTGTGTCTATTCATTTGCCTGTCTAATTAATTTTTATTATACTTCACTTAACTGCGGTGATATTCATTATTACTTAACTTCTCTCACGCAGTATATTCCTTAGCCTAGAATAATAGGTCAATCGATTTCAAATTCACTTAAACGATGGTAACAACATTAAAAATCTAAACGCAGACATTGATGTTCAAGAAGAAGAGGAAGCGCTAAGCTTAGAAGCTAGCGTAAAGCCGAGGCGCATAGCTTCGGTGAGCCTTGGTGAAGTCGCTGTCTTACTCAACGCCGTTGTGATTATTGTCGCCATATATTTATGGATGCAGCCGCTGGTTACACAGCAATCCCCCAACACAGCACAAGAATCTTCATATATCACACAAATTGATCGCCGTATTGACCTTGATTTTGACCTCGTGGAGAATGAAATCCGTCAAACAGCCAAACTGCTTAGCGATAATAATGTATTAACAACACTCGACGCCTATCAACAGCTGATAAGCGATGAGATGCCCGCAAAGACATTTGATCAATTTTACTGGATAAAAAACCAAGATTCCCGCTACAAAGTATTCCCGCTTATTAATATTAATAAAGCTGATCAAAACGAGACCTATAACTTTGACCTAAACGCCCCGAATAAAGCTATAATTTCTGAAATCATTAAAACGCTGAAAGACGTGGGCCCCAATGAAATACATGCGAATTTAACGCCAAGCAAGACGACCATGTTGACAAAGAACATAGACGAAAAGCGCACTATGCTTATTCAGCCCTTTGTTATCTCGCAAAAAGTCTATAGTGCAGATAACAAATTCCACGGCGTTTTAATCGGACTGACGCGCAGCGATAAAGCCTTTAAGCTTGAGGGGCTACGTGCCTTCCCTAGCCTGTCTTACTTGACCATTAATGAAGTTAACACAGGCGTGACGTTAATTGCTTATTCCAGCAAAATCGACAGCTTGTTCAAACTTCTTGGAAAAGTAAACGGGCGCGATACATCTTTGAAAAAATGGGGGGATTACGACTTCCATTATCGCATTGAGAGCATAAGCCATGCTGGCAATAAGATGCTAGAATATGCACTTTACGGCTTCTTACTTCTCGGCGGCATCTACGCGACTTTCCTATTCTCTGTTGTGCGTAACAACCGCATTAAACACATTCGTGCCTCGCGCGAAAAAGACGAGCTCATCAAACGCACCATATCCCTAGGCCATGAAGCGTCTGAAAATAAAGACCTCAAATCACGCGTTGATAATGTCGAGCAAAAAAATATTGCCCTGCTTAATTCAATTAATGACATTATTATAGAAGCCGATATGAATGGCGTGATTGTTTTTGTTAACGGCTCATGGAATCGCATCACAAACCTTGGTAATGCCGCTTGCCTAGATAAAAAATTATTCTCCTTACTCGAAGATGATGACGTAGAAATTCATAAAAAAGAATTCCTAATGCTTATACGTGGCCACAAGGACAAATACAGCTTCACCAGCAAACTCATCTGTAATGGCGGGGAAGTTAAGGATGTCGATATTGTATTGACCCCCGTACAGGTTAACGAGCTCAATTCAGATACGCGCATTGTCGGAACCATCACCAATATGCAAGAGCGCAATCAAGCGCAAAAAGCCTTAAGTGAAGTCGAAGCGCGCTACAAAACCATATGGGAACGCGCTGCTTTCGGCCTATTTCAGCTTGATGTCAACGGTAAGTATATTAGTGCCAATCCTGCATTATATAAAATTCTGGGCTATAGATCCCTAGAAGAAATGCAAAGCAAGATCGATAATGCCAATCAGCAAATCTACGTTAATTATCGTGAGCGCATGAAATTCTTAAGAGCGCTCGAGCAGAATGAAGAAATCAAAAACTGGGAAACCCAAATCCGCCGCCAAGATGGTACGCTCATTTGGATTAATGAAAATTCACGTCTTGTACGCGATGCTGAAGGCACACCGCTACATATTGAAGGCAGTATTGAGGATATCACCGAGCGCCTTGAAACATCAAGCAGCTTAGAATCTGCCAAGATGGATTCTGATATGGCCAACAGAGCAAAATCAGAATTCCTTGCCAATATGAGCCACGAATTACGCACCCCACTTAACGCCATTATTGGTTTCTCTGAAATTATTCGTGATGAAGTTATGGGCCCTATTGGTCAGAAAGCCTATTGGGAATATGCACGTGATATTAATAATAGTGGCCTGCGCTTGCTGCGTATCATTAATGAAATACTGGATATATCACGCATTGAAACTGGTGACCGTGAGCTTAATGACAGTATAGTCGACCTCAAAAAACTCTCTGAAAAATGCTTGGATATTTTAGGTGGAAAAATTCAAAGCGCTGATTTGACCTTGGATATTGATATCCCCGATAACACCCCCAATATACTGGGCGAAGAACTTGCTATAAAACAAATGCTCATGAATATTTTGTCCAACGCGATTAAATTTACAGCGAATAAAGGCAAGATAACCATATCAGCAGAAGTTGAAGATAAAGGCAGCTTACGTTTCGCCATAACCGATACTGGCATTGGTATTAACGAGACTGAAATTGAAAGCGCCTTATCCCCGTTCACTCAGCTTGATGGCGCCGATTTGTCACGTAAGAACTCAGGTACTGGACTTGGCCTAACGCTCGTTAATGCCTTGATTAAAATGCATGATGGCCGCCTTGAGCTTGTCTCGCAAAAGGGCATTGGCACGACAGCAACACTGATCTTCCCGCTTGACCGTGTTCTACCAAAAAACATCGATAAAGCTGACTTAGAAATGATGGGCGGCCCCGCTTACGAACAGCCTGATTACAGCCAAGTACCAAGCGGAAAAATTACAGAGGCGGAAAAGCAAGCGCAAAACACCAATTCAAACGAGAATTCAAACGAAAATAAAAAAGAAGAAAAGCAAGACGAAAACACTTAAGCGTCAGCGCACCTTAGAATTCAGAATAAAGAACGTGCCAAAATCATAATATCCTCAGCTTCATTCTTATCCGTCGCCAAGATCGTTTGTGCTATATCATAAGAAAATCCATTACGCGCCATCATGGCCAGCGCCTTATCATGTGGTTTTGATTGTGCGCTTAAATGCTCAAACGGACCTACACGGCGCTTGCGCGCGCATTTAAGCGCCGCTATGTACTCAGATAAGTTTGCCGTGTTCAGCGGCCAGTTACTGGGCAGTTCTGAAGTATCGATACGCTCAGCCATTTCTGCGAAGCGCGCCTGCATAACGCGCTCAATAATATCTGCCGCTACGCCAGCATGGCGCATACGGCCTTGTATTTGCTTTTGCGAACGGCCTTTTATTTGTAAGGACTGTAATAAGCCTGTTGCATAACGCTCATCATTCAAATAGCCCGCCTTAACAAATTTTTCTGCAACCTCATCTAGCCATTCCAAGCATTGGTTTTTATCTAAGCTGGGGTGATCGGTAAGGGAGCGGTCAATTTTACGCGCCATGACGCTTTTAAAATGCGATTCACTGGCTGCGTAACGCTGTAAATAATACAAGCCTGAATTTTGCAAATAGCTCTGGGTTATTTTCCGTGCCACACGCTTTTTCTGCTCTTTTTTTTTGAAGCCATCCTCGGATTGCATAAACTTATCTGCCATATTAAATTTCTAAAATTAAATCTTTAAATACCCGTGCAAAGCACTTGATAATTTCACATTTACACTATACTCAATGCCTAAGCTTTTAAAAAGACCAGAAATGAGAATAGCATAAGATGAACGCAATAGAACCAATACAAATGGGCGCCGTAAACTGGATCGGCCTACACTCTTTAATCAAAAAAGAATGCGGGCGTTTTCTTAAAGTGGCTGGCCAAACTATTTTAGCGCCTGTTATTTCCAGCCTGATGTTCTTTGCTGTTTTTGCGCTTGCCTTTGGCGGTTATGGTCGCAATATTGGCGATGTCCCTTATATGACGTTTTTAGCGCCTGGCTTAATCATGATGGCCATGATCCAAAATGCCTTTGCCAACACCTCTTCTTCTTTAATGATTTCAAAAATTCAAGGCAATATCGTTGATATTTTACTGCCCCCTCTCGCACCGATTGAACTGCTTATTGGTTTCTTAATTGGCGGTCTATCTCGTGGCTTACTGGTCGGGCTTATTGGCGCTTTTCCGCTCGCTTATTTTGCAAGCTTTGGCGTTGAACATATATGGGCGGTGATTTACTTCTCAATATCAGGCTGTCTTTTCCTTGCCTTAATTGGCGTCATGGGGGGCATATGGGCTGAAAAATTTGACCATCTGGCCACTATCACCAATTTTGTCATCATGCCGCTAACTTTCCTCTCGGGAACATTTTACGCCGTATCTGAATTACCCTCTATCTGGTATCATATAGCGCTCTGCAATCCTATATTCTTTGTCATTGACGGTTTTCGTTATGGCTTGCTTGGGCAGAGCGAGGGATCAATTCTTCATGGCGCTATTATAATGTTGATTGTCAATATTGGGCTTTTTGGTGTAACATGGAAGATGATCCGTTCGGGTTATAAAATTAAATCATAAGAGAACCATAGCGCTGATTACATCATGAACGAAATTCCAGAAACGACCTTAACCGTCGGTACAAACACAGATAACGTTATACAGAACTTCCAGCTGGATCATTCATCCCTGCGGGGGCGTATGGTGCGCTTAGGCAGCGAACTTGATGATATTATCAAGGCCCATAATTACCCTGAAATTGTGAATCAGCTGCTGAGTGAAACCTTAGCCTTAGCCGTGACCTTAGCTTCAATGCTAAAATATGACGGTATCTTTACCTTACAAATACAAACCAAAGGCCCCATTTCAATGTTGGTGGCTGATAAAACTTCTGATGGCCATATCCGTGCCTGCGCGACCTATGATAGCGACGCCCTAGAAACTCTGTTGAAAAAGACTATCGCCCAAAAGCGCGATCCTCTTAAATTGCCCTTATCTGATGTATTGGGTACAGGCTATATGGCTTTTACTGTCGATCAAGGCCCCGACACGGAACGTTATCAAGGTATAGTTGAATTAAAGGGCGATAGCCTCGTTGAAAGTGTTCAACATTACTTTAACCAATCAGAACAAATTGGCAGCGGCATAAAAATGGCCTGCGGTAAAGTCGACGGGGCTTGGCGTGCCGGCGTGATTATGCTTCAGCACATGCCTGAAGATGAAATAGATATAGACTCAGGCAGTGGTAATTTCATTGAAGATGACTGGCGCCGTACAATGATTTTACTCGGCAGTTGTAAGAATGAAGAGCTCATATCCGCGCAGCTCGATTCGCAAGAACTTCTCTACCGCCTCTTCCATGAAGAGCTTTTACGTGTTTTCGAACCTAAATTCGTAGAAAAGCAATGCCGCTGTGAGCGTGATCGCCTTGTAAGTACAATTAGAATGATGCCACAGGAAGATCGTGACCATATTTTCAAAGGGGACACAGCCATAGTTAAGTGCGAGTTTTGCAGTAAAGATTACACGATCAAACATGACGAGCTTTAAGCCTACCACAGATACCGCCCTCTAATAAGCCAAGCCCCTCTCTTCTTCTTGGCTCTATAAATAGCACACCACAACAATTAAGGATTCTATTATGACGATGACCATGCAATCCGCACAGCTTTTAAAAACAACATTTTTAAGTGGCTTCGCTGTATTAGCCTTAACCAGTTGTTCGACGCATATGACACCCAATGCTGTTCCTATAGCCAGTCAAAGCTATGCGCATTTAGTGCCCCTTACGCTGAATGTTTCCCAGCTCAACATTAACGTTGATCCTGTTATTGGAAATGATAGCCTTGTTTCTTTATTCCAAAAAAACCCGCAAGAGACTTTTAATAAATATTTACATGCACATTTCAAAAGCACCGCTTATGGCGACGGCGCATTGAGCATTAATATGAGCGATATTCACTTCACAAGGCTGCGTGTATCTGGTGGTAAACCAAGCTTGCTCGGTAGCTTGATGGAATTTAATGACACTTATGAATACAAGCTCACGGCCAGTATTGACCTAAAATCAAAAAATCAATATGGCGAAGAGCGCGCCGCGACGGCCTTTGATATTGGTAAGTCTATAATTATGCCCTCGCATTTCTCTCTTGCAAAAAAAGAGCAGCACTTACAAGTTTTCCTTGAAAGCTTTATCAATGACCTTGATCATATCCTCACAGAGCGCATTGAAAGCTGGCTCAGCCTAACACCATCAAAAAACCACGCATCAGACCAGCCTCTTGGCCTGCCACAAAAACTATATTAATTAATTTGCATTAATGGTGAGCGCATAATTTGGGAAGCCACGAAACGCCGCGTCCCAAATAACTTATTTGCGCCAAAATTGCGGCACAAAGAGCACCAGCAGTGTAAAGAGCTCTAGGCGTCCAAGTATCATCCCCGCACATAAAAGCCATTTAGCGCTATCGGGTAACGGCGCAAACGTGCCGCTAGGGCCAATCATTTGACCGAGCCCTGGCCCAACATTAGAAATTGATGTCGCAGCCCCTGACATGGCTGTGAGGAAGTCTAAGCCGGTAAAAGAGAGTGCTATTGTGAGGAAAGAGAAGCTCAGCGCATAGAGGAAGAAGAAACTCATCACGGAAGTCGGCACCCCAACGGGGATTGGTTTACCGTTATAGCGCGGGCGAAAAACACCATTAGGATGGATTAACTGTTTAAGCTGCGTTGCGGTTACGGCGTGCAAAACCTGAAAACGGAATATTTTAATGCCGCAGGCTGTTGACCCCGCACAGCCGCCAACGACCATTAAGAAAAAGAATAAAGCGACAGCAAAGCCACCCCAAACA
The DNA here is from genome assembly GCA_963977125.1 of uncultured Micavibrio sp. GTDB lineage: Bacteria > Pseudomonadota > Alphaproteobacteria > Micavibrionales > Micavibrionaceae > UBA2705. Next base: position 390,321 of record CAXBNJ010000001.1, on the reverse strand, counting down.
CCATAATCACCCGAGCTATACCCTGTACCTGTGATGATCGACACCACGTTAAAAGCTGAGCGCCGCAAGGCCTCACCAATATGCATATCCGTATTATTAATCAAATAAATGACAAAGATGGTTGTACTTAACGCAATAATAGACAGGAACCAACGCACCTGAGAATCAACAAATAAAGCGCGTATATTGCCTTGTACGGCTTTTAAATAAAGTACAAACGGCAAGCCCCCCATCAACATAAAGAAGATAGCCACAAGCTCTTTCGATGAGCCGCTATGGTCGCCAAAAGAAGCGTCATAGGTTGAAAATCCGCCCGTTGCGATTGTAGTCATTGCATGTGCAACAGCATCAAAGACGGACATGCCCGCAATATTATAACAAATTGCGCAGAGTATCGTCAGAACCAAGTAAATAACCGCGATTGAACTCGCCACCTGCCCCGCACGTGGAGAAACCTTTTCATTTTCCGATGATTCAGTACGGAAAAGTTGCATACCGCCAACCTTCAAGAAAGGCAAAACAGAGAGCGCCATGACGATGATACCAATGCCCCCGAGCCACTGTAAAATCGCGCGCCAGATCAGTATCCCCGGCGGCGCATAATCAAGCCCCGTCAAAACTGTTGCGCCTGTTGTGGTAATGCCTGATGTTGCTTCAAAAATGGAATCTGTCAAAGACATATCCAGCCCAGATAACCAAAAAGGCACCGCACCAAAAACACACAAAGATAGCCAAGATGTAACCGTCAGCATAAAGCCTTGGCGAATATTCATGTTGAAGCGGCCAGACGGCGCATTTGTGAAGGCCAGCGCTCCACCGAAGAAAGCCGTGATGATAATGCAGATCAAGAATACAACCCAATCATCATTGCCGTAATAGAGATCAACCATCATGGGAAAGTTCATGCTTATCGCGAGGATAAACAATAACAAGCCGATAACATATAAAATTGGACGAAAATCCATTGAAGGCCTATTCCCTAATTAACGCATTTGTGATGGGCACACTGATTATAAACAAACTGAATAATCTTAATAATTAATACGTGCCCTATATTCCCAATGATAAAAAAGTATAAGCCTTAAGATTTTTTCAAACAAGCCACGCCAAGCAACTCTGCGCCTTATTAACAATATTCTTAAAGCGATAAGCTCTATTGATAAGCGATTGCGTATAAAAAAACAGGGCAATCTGAATAGATTGCCCTGCTTAAATTTTAATTTATGACTTCGTTGACACTAACGCTTACTGAAATGTAATTGTTACACGACGGTTAGCTGGCTCACGAACGCCATCCGCTGTTTCAACGAGTAACTCGCCTTCACCGCGTGAATCGATAGAGATAAGTGACGCATCAACGCCGCTTTTAACCAAAGCGTTTTTAACAGCAGAAGCACGTTTCAAAGAAAGCTTCTTGTTATAAGCGCGCGCACCAGATGTATCTGTGTGACCAACAATAGTTACGCCAGAAAGGCTACGAGCTTTAACTTCGTCTGCAACAGCGTCAATAACGCTTGCGCCAGAAGCAGCAATAGATGATTTGTCAAAGTCGAAGAACACAAGATACATTGCATCTTTAGGCTTCATTGGCTCAGAAGGCTCAGCTGCGATAGCGGCAATCGGCGCCATAGTATCTGCAGGTTTGATAACTTGTTGAGCAAGCAACGCTTCTAAGTTATTCATCGCGCTTTCAAAGTCGCTCTTACAAGCAACAATATCATCGAGCTGCCAATTTTCTTCTTGTTGTTCAATCCAGCAATCAAAACGGGCTTGAGCTACAGCTGATTCGCTTGGAGCAATTTCACGTGCGCCAATATCGAAAGCACGAACTAAACGGCCACGTGCCATTGTAAGTTCACCAACATGCTGTTCATTTAAATTCCAGTCACTTACAGGCTCAGGCAATACAGTCACGCCTGTTGCTGCTGATAAACCCTTACGAGCAAAATGCATCGCATCTGGGTAATCAAACATAACTTCCTGTTCAGTGTTCGCAAAGCTGCGATATTCACCGGCCAGTGTTTGAGTAAACGGGCTACCAACGAATTGTGCTTCGTTTAGAGCCTCTACTTCTTTGTAACTATCCACGCCTGTACATGCTGATAGGAATATCAGACCAGAGGCTGCGATCATCGCACTAAACTTTTTCATTGTTAGCTCCCAACTTTGCTAATTTTAAATTTGTAATGTCTTGATTTAATCCAAATCAACCTAAGTTGAATCTAAACCACATATAAAATACTAAATTTTCATTCGTAATCAAAGCGATTTATAAATATATAAGCAATAAAGTAAAGATAAAAAATATATTATTTTCAAGGATGTTCACAAAAGCCTACATATTCTTCTTGACATATAGCACTTAAAAAAGGCATAAAGCCATCTCCTAATATATTTACATAGCACTGGCTGACCACATCATGCTTTTATTCGCCACACGATTTAGGCGCTATAAATTCAGCCCCCTGCTACAAAATCATATGTTAGGTAATGGTAAAGTAGATTTTGTTAATGTTTGAAGATTGAATTTAAATTAGGTCTAAGACTTGAATACATAAGTAACACTGTTTAAAACAATGTCCACGATTGATAAAATCGCTTATACGAAATAACAAGAACTAAAAATAAATAAGAAACCATAGCGTAACCGCGTAACTTACACTCTTTTAAGGAGATGCCCCATAATGACTCACAACCTATCTGGAAAAAATATTGCAATTTTAATCGCTAACGGCTTTGTCCAAAGCGACGTTGTCGCCGCACAACGTATGTTTCAAGAAGAAAAAGCCAGCGTTAAGCTTATCAGCTCTGAAAACGGTCTTGTTAATGGCTGGGAAGGCAAAAGCTGGGGTCATCATTTCGCGGCTGATCTGCCACTAAGCAAAGCGCTTGCAGCTGATTTTGATATGGTTATCATTCCAGGCGGCGCTGCACATGTAGAAAAACTGCTTAAGACAGAACACACAAAACGCTTCATCAATAGCTTCATGCGCGCTCAAAAAGTTATTGTGGCTTTTTCTGATGGCCTTAAAGTCCTCGTTGAAACAGGCATGCTCCGCGGTTATGAAGTTGCCGCTCCTGAACATCTCGTATCAGATATGTCTGGTGAAGGCGCAACAATATCGGCTGACGTTATTTGCGCCGATGATCACCTCATCACAACATCACTTAGCGGTGAGAACCAATTAGATGTTTATAAAATGGCCTGTCAGGCGGTTATCGATTCTGAAATGGATATGACGCAAGCCGCTTAAATACACGATTATTCAATTTTAAGAATCCAGAGCTTATACAGTAAGTTCTGGATTTTTTATATCTCACTGACATATTAAACCGTGTAAAATCCCTCGCGAAAGACATACGGCGCTTGCTGAATAGCTAGATTTGCTTTAGCACTGACTCACCTTTTATTTGTTTATAGGAAAACGACCAATGAACGCAGAACACCAAGCGACCCTTAATGCGATTAACAGCGCATTAGCTTTGCTGAGGAGGCATCTTTGACTGGGATAGTGCCCTTCTCCGCCTAGAAGAACTCAACACCCTCGTTGAAGATCCTGACCTATGGGATAACGCAGCCAAAGCACAAAAAATCATGCGTGAGCGCACATTGCTTGATAAACAAATCAGTAATGTTAAAACGATTTCTCAAGCCGCTACAGATAATATTGACATGATAGAGCTTGGTGAAGCGGAAGGCGACAATTCCATCGTGCACGAAGCTGAACAAGAACTCAATGCCCTGCAAGTTCAAGCCGAAAAGCTTCAACTCAGTGCCCTACTTTCCGATGAAGCTGACATTTTTGACGCTTATTTAGACGTCAACTCAGGCGCTGGTGGTACAGAGGCTTGCGATTGGGCTTCAATGCTTTTGCGCATGTACACACGCTGGGCCGAACAGCATGGCTATAAAGTCTCACTCATGAGTAAAAGTGACGGCGAAGAAGCGGGCCTTAAATCAGCAACCATTAAAATTGAAGGCGAACAAGCCTATGGTTGGCTAAAATCAGAAAATGGCGTCCATCGCCTTGTGCGCATATCGCCGTTTGATTCTAATGATAAGCGCCACACAAGCTTTACATCGGTCTCTGTCTCCCCCGTGATTGATGACAGTATTGACGTTGATATTGACGAAAAAGATTTAAAAATCGACACATATAGATCCAGTGGTGCGGGCGGTCAGCACGTTAACACCACCGATAGCGCCATTCGTATTACTCACCGCCCAACAGGCATTGTTGTGGCGTGTCAGAATGAGCGCTCCCAACATAAAAACCGCGCGCAAGCGATGGATATGTTGCGCGCTCGTATATATGAGCGCGAATTACAACGCCGCGCCGATGAAAAAAATGCCGCGCATGGCGAGAAAACCGATATTGGCTGGGGGCACCAAATCCGCTCTTACGTATTACAGCCCTATCAAATGGTTAAGGATCTGCGCACCAATGCCGAGAACACAAATGCGCAATCTGTTTTAGATGGGGATATCGACCGGTTTTTAGAGGCTTCCTTAGCATCTAAAGTTGACTAATGCCTTGCTTATGTTTAGAACGTAAACAAGATTTAACTTGCAAAAAAGAGCGACATATAATGATCACGACAAAAACACTTCTTACTGGTTTTTCAATTCTGGCTGCAACCTTAGCCTTAGCGCCAATTGCGCCGCAAGCCCTAGCCGCTAGCGCGACATCAAGCCTAACCATAAGCAATGATATTTACATACCGACCACAAAAACAAAGGTCGAGAAAAAAATGATGTCTGAGACCGATTCAATGCCGATCACTGAAGAGGCGCCTTATAGAACTATACAAGATGCGCTCACTAACGCCCCTCACGCCCCTGCCGTTGCAACGGCAGAGCCTGAGTCTATGGTGCCTACAGCGCAGAAAGCGCCACAAACAATAAATATACTCAAAACAACAAACAATGCCCCTGCGGTGAATACGGTTGCCTCTTGGCGTGCACGTAACGGTGAAAATCTGCAAGATATCATTACACGTTGGGGGGAGCGCATTGGCATGACATACACATGGACAACCTCAGACAACTCAACCATTCATAACTCTTATTCTGATTTTGGCTCTTATGAAGAAGCTATCTATAAATTGCTGGTTCGCGAGAATAAACCACGTACATATATTCAAGAGCATACAATGAAGATCCATCAACCCGTTACTAGCCACGCCGTAAAAAAAAACAACTAATTACGGATACAGCTCAGCAAACAAGTAAAAACCGAGCCATTACGCAGCCTGTTAGGCACATAGACGCGCCTTTAGTTGACGTTAAAGCTAAAGCTGATGTCAAAGCTGAGCACAGCTCAGCCGAAAGCGTGGCACCTTTAGCGACGCAATCTATTGCCAGTGTCACCGCTATTCCACCGCGTTATGAAGACCCGTCTGTTCGCAGCAAAAACAGCCAGCCTCAACAGAACGGCTACACCTCTATTAAACAAGCACCGTCCGTAAGCACTCATGACCACCCCGCTTTTCGCACGCGCCTATGGCTTGCTTATAAAGGCGCGTCCCTTTATGAAGTTGCTAGCGTTTGGTGTGAAGAAGCTGGCGTTTCACTTATTTGGCACGCGCCACGCGGCATGGCTTTAAAACAAACCATTAGCGAAAGAGAACCTTTTGCCAATGTCATGGAACAATTACTCTCGCAATACGCTGAGCCACCATATAATCTAAACGGTATACTCAGCATGAGCACAGAGCATAACAAGCCACGCCTTATCGTTATCAGCCAATAAAACCAATAAAACGCGCCGCGCGACCTAAGCTTAGCGCGGCGCATTAATACCTATTTGTTTTGTAAAACAGAATTCTAAGCTTGCATTCTATTGTCATATCATATACATAATATGCAGGAATAATTACAAATATGACTTTTTTGTCTGGGATGCATTCACAATAATATCCCCAAAAAAGACTAATATAGCTATAGTATACACAGACTATTATGGGGTTTAACGATCATGACTTTGAATAAAAATTTAACATCAATTCTTTTTGCGAGTTCTATTCTTATAGGAGCAAGCTTTACTGGCACTACCCAAGCAGAGGCCAGTTCATGGATGGTTAAAAAAGTTAGCAAGTCATCTACACCCTATTGCGCTATGATCAAACGCTACAGCAATAACCGCGTTATTTCTTTTGCACAACGTGACAGCGCACAAATATCTGCAGCCATCGATTTTGGCGATAAATTTCTAGATAAAGGCCGCGCTTACAGCATCACCCTTTCTGACAGCACTGGCTTTTCACGTCGCTTTGAAGTTAAACCCGCTTCTAGCTCTGCTGTTGTTGTGAAACTGAACAGCCGCGACCCTATCCTTGAACACATTTCTAAAAATGGCGATCTTAATGTAAATATAGCTGGCGTAGTCTCGACCTTTAATGTCGCTGATTTACAACAGGGCCTTGAAACATTAGAAAGCTGCTATACTGGCGCTGACCTTCGTAGCGCTGATGCATCAGGCTCGGTGGCTGAACGCCTTAATGACGTGATGCCCGCTTCTGGTGACGTGCAAGAAAAGTCAACTGCAGCGCATAGCTTATATAGCACGAGCGCTAATGCAAAAATTAATGAACTCGAAAGCAGCAACGCTTCTTTAAAAGAAAACCTGAAAAATACAGAAGCTAAAATTGTCGCTTTAGAAAATGCTCTAAGCACAAAAGAGAGCGCTTTAAAAGTGAGCAAAACAAACATGACAGGCGAGTTGCTCAGCTTGAGAAACACGGTTGAGGCACAAAGCGCCGAAGTTGAACAGTTCAAATCACAAATCGCCGCTAATAATGAGAAGATTGCTTATTATCAAGGCATGGAAAGCCAGTACCAAGACGTTCAAAGTAAGCTTAGCGCCGCTGAAAGCAATCTGGCACAGTCAATGGAGCGCAGCAATGCGCTTAGCGCCCAAATCGCCACGCTTCAAGCAAATGGCGCTCGTGCCTCTGAGCAAGCCAATCTTGTCAGCGCCCTAAACGCCGAGCTTGCTGGTTTAAAAACAGCGAATGCTAGCTTAACGCAGGAAATAAGCAGCTTACGTCAAGCTTCTGCACAAAATCAAAGCCAAATGCAGCAGCAAATTGAGCAACAAAGCTTAATTTCAGAACAAAAAGTTAGCGCGTCTTTATCGCAAAAAGATCTAGAAGTACAAAACCTGCAAATGGCGCTTCAAAACGCACAATCAACAATTAAGAGCCTAGAACAAGGCATCGCATCTATTCAATCCGCAGCAGGTAGCGCGGCTGATAATAGCGTTGATTTGGAAGATTTCTCTATTCTTGATAGCCAGCTTAAAGCCGTTGAGATGGAAAAACAAAATCTTCAAGCTGAGCTTTCAACGTTAAAGCGTCAACTTGAGACGGACCAATCATCGACAACGATTGCACGCCTCCAAAAAGCCATTGATCAATCCAATCAATCTTTAGACAAAGCAGGCAAAGAAAACGCAGCCTTATATCAAAAATTCGTTGCCTTAGAAAATGAGCTCACCAAAGCGAAACAAGCTAGCGTTGGTGAGACCAACTGGGACATGAAAAAAGCGACGAACCGTTTGGACGAAGCTCAACGTGAAATTCGCCGCCTTGCCATGCATATTGAACAGAACCAAAAACAATGTGACGCTGAAAAACAACATATTGAAGCCATGCTTTTTGATCCAAAAATTACAGACAAGAAGCAACAAAACAAACTCTCTGCCCTTGAAGGCAAAGTACATGATTTATCAAAAGCGCAACAATCTTGCGAACAAAAAGTTGCAGACCTTGAATCAGGTTATGCTAGTGAAGTCGAAAAACTCGTTGCTATAGAGGTTGAAAACCTTGCACAAGAAAGCGCTGCGTTAAGCCGTGCACAACAAATAGAAGCCACACAGATAGCGGATATCCAACCCGCTGCTGGCGCGGTTATGCCCGCTGTGACACACGCGGCAAACATACCGCAAAAAGAAGATCGTAGCATCGCCCTTATCAGCGTTCTAAATGACGCGAATGTTCACATGAACCAAGAGCTCAGCGAATACACATCAACAATAGGCCTTGATAATGCAAGTTTTGATCAGGGCTATAGCTGGCAATCAGGCAAAATCACAGGCAGCTATGAGCGCTTCTCGGTTAATGGCGGCTCACTTCAAAACTGGTCAAAATCTTATAATAATGTTTTATCCGGTCAATGTAGTGGCGACTTTGCGGTTATGCCGTCCAAGAAATCAAACATGACTATATCAGCTAATGATACAGCCTGCGTAAGCGGTAGTTATGGCACCACGTCATCAATTGTCTTTACCAAAAACGGTAACTACTTAGAAGTCTATAAACTTAGCGGTTCCCTAGAAGACATGGCCGTGCTTATGGACTCACGTGAAAAAATCAGCTTAAGCGTCAAGAAAGCGCTTTAAGCCAAACCTACATAGAATATTTTTACAAAACACCAGCTTGTTACAGGCTGGTGTTTTTTCTTGCCTCAATACACACTCTGTAGTATTATGAAAAACTATTTTTAGCCCCCTTCTTAAAAAAACTGGACCAGATTATGAGCGGCGACACAACAATCTCTAGCGCTATAAAAATAGCTTTAGACCTATTGGAAGACATAAAGGCCGTAAATGCGCCATTATATCAAACCATGCGCCCAATCTTGCCTGGCTTCACAAAAGCTTTAGCCGCAAGCGGTGAGAATATTGACGCCAAGATTCTACAAAGTCACATTGACGAAGGCGCAGATCACATAAAAACAACGCGCAAACGCCTTGATCAGAACAAACGTCAAAAGCCGAAGACCTACCACGATATAAAAAACGATATCTACGATAAAACTATAGAAAACCTACTCGGCGGCGAAGCCTTAAGCCTAGCTATTCGCGCCAATGACTTAAGTGCAGCACAAGAAATAATCAGCACGCATGATGATATCAACCATCATTGCGACATTTTACAGCACTGCCTTAAAGATTGTTCAGTTGAGATGTTCGCCTTGATCGTGAATAAATATCCCGCCGAAGAATGGGCTGGTCGTAGAGTCACCACACAGATTAGGCACGATGAAGATATCTTTAATGCGGCAATAAAACTCGACAACCCTGCTCTATTTAACTTTGTTTATGAACATTTCGACACTCATATACACCCAATTAAAGATCTTTTCTTCCAAAGCCTTAATGATGGGCTCACAGCCTTATGCATTAACATTCTAACGCTGCATGGCCACGAAATATTACCGCTTTATGCCGATTACATCACTTTATATGCAGCTGCCCGTGATTACGATGACATGCTAAACTATTTTGAAGAAAACGACATCATCAGCAAATTCGAACCTAATCACAAAGGCCTTGAACTTAAGAAAGCGCCTTTAGCTATAGTCCTGCGTCATGGAAATATAAATGCCTATACATTTCAGCATAAAACCGCTGAAGACTGCGAAGCTGCACTTTATCTTGTGGCCTTTGAACATAGCATTAAAACTAATGACATAGCCGCAATAGACGATTTACTACCAAAATACACACCTCAATTTAGCTCAAATTATGCAGGTTATGGCCTCCGCAATATGCTCCAAGATGCTGTGGCACATCTTGATATTGATACATTACACACGCTTATTCAGTTTTATCAGCTTGATATCAGCGGCGGCAATAATGATATATTTTCATTCGATTCCAAGACCGAAAACCCTGATTTAGAGTTTATAGCTAAACATATCGGTGAGACTGGCGATATCGAAAAAATAGAATGGTTTCTAAATCCTGATAATTTTTCTTATTTAGAGCAGCGCCTCAACCATGCGGCTTGGTCCAATCTATTCATTATTCCTATGGCTAAGTCTTGTATAAAGCATACACAAATAGATGCTTTCAAAGCTTTGGACATAAAGAAAAAAAGTCAACTTGAGGAATGCCTAATATTTGCCTGTGCCCATAACCAAACAGAGATAATTAGCCTGATTTTGGATAAAAAACCCAGCTTATTAAAAAGCCCACCATCCCTACAAGCTGCATTAAAGGGCGATAATTGCATTGAGCTATTCCTAACCAGATATAAGTATGAAGAAAAAGCCATAGATAGATTTCTGGACTATGCGCTGAACTATGGCTCCCCTTCAAACTGCAAATATTTAGCCCAAAACCTTGAGAATATAAATGAAGTCAGCACAGGAACGATTATGGATCTTTGTACGCAAAGTGAAAACACTGATTCTGAGTCCGAGAAAGAACAGCTAAAATATGCCTCGCAAAAACTACATAGCTTAATTGAAAATGGGCTTCTCATTGAAAACCTTCCTGAATCTTATCGTTCTCAATATAAGAAATATGCTGAATGGATGAATATGCATGGCGACACCATTGAGGATATCCCGCTGCATTTAACTGAATATTCTCCACATTATTTCAAACCCAAAACCTATGAGTTTGTAAAAAATTTATTTGGATATGAACGCGGCTTTAATGAACAGACTGCAAAAGAAATAACAGCCTATCAAATATCGACACTATTCCAAACGAAAGACCGCATCCTTAATTATTTGGAAAAATGGGGGAAAACAGGTCATACATTACACGACATCAGCCAAATGATTTCGGTTCCGAAGCAAGGTCAATTTAATGCAAAATCTTGGGGCGATGCTGTATTAAAACATGGGCCACGCATGGCGAATTTAATACGTTTTGCTGACCGCCTAGCGGAGCCCTTGAAAAACAATGCCGGCACAACATGGTCTTATAAAAACACATTAGATGCCATTGGCGGTGATTTATATAGCCGTGCAAAGGAGCATACAAAGCTCGCTGAACTCTGCGCGAACATCCTATATAGCGAGGCCGATTTTGAAAAAGCCTTAGAATTCTGGGCGCTCTATCAAGAACAATATAAAGGCTCTGATTATCAGAAAACACAGCACTCTATTCCCTCGATTGAAATTGATGGTGGTGAATTTGAAAAACCTGACTATATATTCCGCAAATTAGACGACGGTGATGTCAGGGGGCTTTTATTGGGGGCATTCACAGAATGTTGCCAACATGTCGCCAACCCGCATGGGCATAGCTGTGCGGAGCATGGCTTTATGAACGAAACATCCGGATTCTATGTAATTGAAAATAAACAAACCAGCGCAATCATCGCCCAAAGCTGGGCATGGCGCGGTAAGGAAAATGAACTCACGCTCGACTCGCTTGAATTTGTTAATGGCACATTTAACGCCAATAACTGGCAAAAGCTCTGCTCTGTCTTTGCACAAGAAATTGCGAAGCGTGATGAGCTGCGAGATATTCCTGCCATTCATATTGGCTGCGGCGGTAAAACGCCAGCTTTAAACTTTGAATATGCGGCGAAAGACCAAATGGCCGAACTTCAAGAATCCTGCGCCTATAGCGATGCCAGAGAGAGCCAATACAAAGTAGACATTCCGCGCAATGCGCTTTAGAGATATTTTATTGGCCTTTAGGCGCGCGATAGACATCTAAGAAGTCACCAAAAATATCAACCTCTGAGACGATTTGTTGGATTGTATCGCGATCAGCCAGAATGGCGTTTTGACGCGGGCGCGTGACAACTTCAAATAAATCACCCTTAGCCGTTTTTTTCATTTCAGCGCCATAAGCCGCGCGCACATTAGATATAACATGGCGATTACCCGACAAACTCAGCGTTACAGCCCAATTTAAAATCATATTCGCTTGCTGAGCATTAATCGGTTCTTTTGGCCCTATATCATAGCGTGAGACAAGCTCTTCTAGCGCTTCGGCGGCATCATTCCAATGCCCTGCTGTCCATGCGACATCCGCTTTCAGGCGGATAACATCGTCATCTTGTTTCATATTACTTAAAAGAAATAAAGCGTCACGCGCACGATTGTCACGCGACAGTGCACGGGCCCGCAATAAATTCATTTCACGGCGATAAGGTACAGAATCCAATATCGGAACTTTATTAATTGCGCGCTCTGCAATTTTGAGTGTTTCTAACGCATCAGCATTCGCATTATTAATCACCTGAATTCCCGCCAAACGCAAAGCCAGCTTGATTTGCTCAACGCCAGTGCTGCGGTTTTCAACTTGGTCATTCAAAATATCAATGGCGCGGCCAAGTAAATCAACATCCACAAGGCGCTCAGCTAAGGACTGCAATAAACGATCAGCATCTGGCCCTGCAGGCGTAAGCTCTGAAAATTCTTCATAGATCATAACCAATTGAAGGGGCGTAAGCGTATTAGATTTCTCACCCAAGAATAAGTCTTTATATTGCGCCTGCATATAAGCCGCCATTTGCCCGCCCATAGTCGTATTTTCACTTAACGCCACGGCTTGGCGCAAGACAGAAAGCCCCTTAATATAAGAGCCCTTCTCAAAATATAGACGGCCTAATTTGAAGTTCACGGTGGTTTCTATTTCATCGCCGCGCCACGCAAATCTCAGCCGCTCCAAATCATCAATAGCTTTATCAATCGTGATTTCTTTTAAGCTATAACGCAAATCGCTTAGCGCCAAACGTGCGCGCGTGCGATAGAAATCATCCTTGTGCTTTGTTAAAGAGCGCCAATCATCAAGAGCGCCCTGAATATCAGACTTTTGACGTTTCAGTTCGCCATTTAAATAGGCTAACGCGGCGGCATGTTCAGGGCGAAGCGTATCGCGCTCCTCCTCGATAAATTTTAGAATTTGTGAGGCATGCTCAACATCGCCTTTTCTGAGGAATACTTCCGCGAGCTTAATCGATAAAGGCAATCTTAATTCGCGTGGATAGCTTCGAAGGAAACGGGCGTTACTGGGCAGAACATCACCGGCCTGCACCCAATCATCAAGCTCGGCTAATGCATAAGCACGCCAATATTTAATTTCATCAAAATCATCCAATTGCGGAACCATCAAAACACGAAAAGCAATATCGAATTGATTATTCAATGCATAGGCCGCGCCCAGCAATGCCAAATATTCAGGGCTCTCGCGAAATGGTCTATATTCTTGGCCGGCAAGTTTTAAATAGCCGACAGCTTCTGCGCCGCGCGCATTAGAAATCTCTAACTTCGCGAGGCCAATTAAATCTTGCGCTCGACCTTGCGTGTTGCGCTCATACAGGCCTTGCATCATAACTTCTTGGTTTTGTCTTAAGGTCTCCCGACCACCAAGGCGCCACTGGTCAAATTTGAAAATACGGCTAACTATTTTCGTTGCCTCACCGCTTTGATCTTGTTGCGGCGTAGAGTGCGCGCTATCCCGAAGTTCGAAAGAAAGCACATCACTTGGCGGCATTAAAGCCAAGCCCCCCTCACGTGAAAGGCTGATGCCTTCTTCATCATATTGTGCTTCTATATTGCCCGATTTTGGTACATAGGCCATGCCAATGATAGAATCTAATACTGTAAAATCAACATAGGACTTATAAACGCCCGAATAACTATCGGCCTGCTCAACAACCGCGGCATGGATGGTATCGCCTAAAAATGGGTCCGTAAATTTAAGAATATGACTGACTTTAGGGAGCGTCCATTTCATAGAGCCACCACCTCGTAAATCGTGACCATCGACGTCACGCACAGGCCAGTTGGATTTAAGCTTGCGTGGCGTTTCACTGAGCAACACGCCCCAATCAAGGCCCCCGCCTTCGCCCGTTGCAAAAATCTCTCTATCTTTAGGTAAGCTCATATAAAATGCAGAGCCCTCTTGTATATCAAGACGTTTAAAGCGGCCTAGAATCTTCGTATTTTGGCCACGGATTTGTGGTAACACGTAGTAGTCAGGCTTATCGACAACCAACCATAAATGATCACCGCGTATAAACGCGGCCATATTTAAAGCTGTCGTACTCGACACCACGACTTTATTTTGGCTGCTGCGCTCTTTTTCAGCCGCTATGCGTTCAAAATAAGATGTTTCTTCACTCACATTACCGCTTGGTGATTTGTGGTCTTTTTCAACAGATTTAACCGTTTGTACATCATCTAGGCTTGGCGGCGCATCCTTAACAGCTTTCACAGACATGTCATCATCAAGATCCACACGAACATGCGCTTGTTGTGCTTTTTTTCGCACCGCCTCTAACTGATTTTTTTGCTCATCTGTCGGGCCATCCGCCTTTTTTGTGCTGGCTTTAGGCGGCGTAACTTTAGGGGAACTGGATTGCGCAACTGGCTTAGCTGGCTTAACCGCTTTTTTATCCGCTTGCTTATCAATAGTGTTCCGAACGCCATCGGCCTTAACATCAACAACAATACGATTCAAAATCGAAAATACGCGTAAATCCGCATTACGAACATGGCTTACTCCGACGCGTAAAGGTGACTGAGCAATAATATCCAACGCTGAAACATGTTGGCTTTCACTAAGCTCTAAAGCGGATAAATCGGTATTTGTTGCTGCCTTGTTAAAAAGAATCTCACTACGCGTTGGCGATGCTTTAATAACCTCGTAATTTGTGCCACCACTTGGCCAGTCAAAAACAATGCGTGTGTATTCTTCATGTAATCCAGAACGTATATTTAAATTAGAGTTTTGTTGCGAGAATGCAGCATTATTAAAACCAAGCAAACATAGTGAGAACAGCGCATAGAGCGCCAAGCTGCGCAGCATTACAAAAGCTCGGCCGGCACGCGCGCGACAGAGCTTTTGTAATGATGCCAATTTGTTATTCATACCGACCATTTTTTCACTTAGCTTTTCTTACCTGCCAACAGCGACAAATAACGATTATAGCTCTGTAATTCTTACATTTAGTACCACGAGGAACAAGAGGCGGTTGCCCACGATATAACATCATCAACATATTAAATCGAGCACCACACTATGTCGGTTTTATTGTGCTTGGTTTGGTTGAATTATAATATCCACACGGCGCGCAATCTGTAAGCGCTCTTCATAGGAAAGATCTGCGGGTAATTCATTGAAACGCGCATTAGAAATACCACGAATAACCAGATTTTGACTAACGCCATGCCGCGCCAAAACCATCGCCACTTGTTGAGCGCGCTCAAGTGATATAGCCCAATTCACCCAATAATCTTCAGGCGCTTCAGCACCCGCGGGATCAGCATGTCCAACAACAACGATTTGGTTGGTAATATTGGATAATGTTCCCGCTAAATCACGCAATAAATCATTCGCATCAGAAGATAATGTTGTGCTGCCAGATTCAAACTTAACACTCTCGGGCAAAATTATCACAAGACGATCCGCATTACGGATGATTTCAGCTTTGCGCATCAAAGGGTTGGCCGCGCCCGCTTGCTCAATCAATGTTGATAAATACCCAAGGTCCAATCCAACCATTTGTGTTTTGGTCGACATCGCAACGGCATCTTTATCGCCTGCGAAATTTTGATGTCCCATAAATTTATTGGCATCGAGCCTGACTTCTGCGACCTCATCAAAGACCCCTTCATCAGGTACAGACATCGAAAATAACAATACAAAGAAAGTCAGCATCAACGCAATAATATCCGTAAACGTCACCAACCACGCTTCCGAGCCGGCCTCGTGCGTTTTATATGTTGGCGACTTGACCACCAAATCAGGATCACTGCTGCTAAACTCAGCTGATTTCTTTTCGCGCTTGCGTGTCTCTTCTTTTATGCGGTCGCGCTCTATGGCGATCTCTTCTGTGGTCAACGTAATCATGGGCCAACCATTTCGTTAACAACGTTACTTGGCTTACTCGGACTATAAGGCTCATAGGGTCTAAACGTAATATCCGTCATGCCTTTGGGGCCTTTGCCGTAAGAAAAGGAATATAAATATAGGGGCAAGCCTTGGCGCTGTAACATGCCTGCAATCTTCGCGGTTTTTTGGATTTGTTTCGCTGTTAAGTTCTTTTGAGCATCTTTTTTATCTGCGGGGTTCTTTGGCAGGTTAATCAGAACATCCAGACGCAAAGGCGCCGCTGTTTTTTGTGACATTAACACCGCAACAAAAATATCCCGAAACCCCAAATTTTTAGCGTTATTCGAGTCATTACTTGTCGGCGGGTTTTCAATAGCGTCGAGTAAATCGGCCGTTTTTACTGCTACGTGCAAAATCCCTGAGCGTTCCATGTGGAATTCCGTACCCGGTATACGCGTGCGAAAAAGCCCCGCAATACGCTCAAGCGACGTGCCTTGATTATTGCTTTCAGCAGGAGCGGCGATGGTTGTTTGTGCGACATCTTGACGGTAAACTCGTGGCGCAAAGGCCTTTTCAAGCGACGCCAAAACTGGCGCGGCCTGTTCATCATCAAATGTAGATAAGGTCGTCAGGACAATAAAAAAAGCCAGCAACATAATAAATAGGCCCAATGCCAAAAGCTGTGAGCCCGAACCTGCATTCGCGGTATTATTTGAATTATTCAGATGGCTCTGATGTGTCATTGGTTTAAAATGCCCGTGTAAATCCCGGCCCGTTAACCTGGATTTCTTTATGTTTTCTTTAATCAAAATCGGCGAGTAATTTATCAATTTCATCTTGTGATATAGCCTGCTCTGCGCTTTGTGGGCCGTTCATTAGGCTCTCATCATCAATGTTACTTACATTATTAATATCGCCTACATCTTTTATATTACCACATTGAGGCTCTTGTGCCACCTCATCATCGACATCCGATAGGCGTGCACCAATAACATCCAGCATATGGGTTACTTTTTCATCAATAAGAACAAGGCTTTTTACGATTTTTGAAACGCGCTGTCCTGTTAAATCCTGAAAAGAACACGCCTCATAAATCTTTGTGATTTCATCCGTCATAGCAGATTGCACAGCATCATCTTGTTTATCGGCTACAGTTTCAAGCACTTCACATGCATCCATAATTGAGGATGTGGCCACTTCAGTTGACTTAATAATCTCATCCAACTCACCAGTCGCATTGGGAATATGCTCATCTTGAATATCGCCAGGTCGAACAAAAAGAAGCTCTTCGCGTGCATCATCGAGAATCTGTCGTAACCCTTTTAAATCACTGTATAAAGCCTCACGCGACATGCCTTCAGCCTCATTCACCTTGTCCATTACAGATGTTATAATCTTGACAACTTTATCGCGCCCATAACCACCTGATGACTGATCATCATTCATATTTATTTTTCCTATTTATGCGGATAACCTATCACGCTTTATTCAAAATTTAGAATTCGCCAATGACTGTGGCTATTTTATTTTTTAATGTTTCTGCATTAAAAGGCTTAACAATATAATTGCTGACGCCCGCTTGCTTGGCTGCAATAACATTTTCAGTCTTACTTTCCGCTGTAATCATAATAAAGGGCACATCTTTATTTTTAGTGCCACCACGAACGCCCTTCAAGAAATCAAAACCTGACATAGGCTCCATGTTCCAATCAGAAATGACCAGGCCATATTCTTTATTTTGAAAAGCCTCTAGCGCCTGAGTGCCGTCCATAGCTTCATCAACGTTATTAAACCCAAGTTGTTTTAATAAGTTTTTGATAATGCGCAGCATAGTTTTGTAATCATCGACGATGAGCACGTTCATATTAAGGTCTACGGCCATATAAATTCTCCTGATATTTCAATATATTTAAAAAAATTGGTAAACATTCCTCTTCTATAGTCCTACACATTCATTAAGAGATCGCTAATGTAATTAAAAAAAGTGAATTAATAAAAAATTAGATTTATGCAAAGATTACTGCACAGGTAATGAGGGTAGTTTTTTTTGTTCTGATAACAAAATGGTCACTTGCCGCGCTCGCTCCGTCTCCATACTCGCTAGGATTGGCGCGGTTTTACGTTCAGACATTCCAGAAAGGACTTCAAGTAATACATCAATGGATAATGTATTAAAGATACGCGCGGCATCTTTCGCTTTCATTCCCTCATATGTTTTTACAAGTGAGCGAATGCGCTCTTGCTCTTCGACTGATTGCGTTTCGAGTAACTCAGCAATTTCTGCACGCAGTTTCGTTAATTCATCATATTTACGTTCAAGTTCTTGCTCCGCTGCCATAAGTAAGGCTTCGCGTTGCTGTAAGATACGTTGACGTTTATTAAGGTTCTCGCGGCGCGCGATAAGCTCTTTAAACATCTCGACGCGCAATACAGGCAATTCTAAATCCGTATCATCCGCATCGGTCCAGCGCGATACATCGCCATCAACATCCTCGATGGCTTTTTTCTGATCATCCAAATCCATGCCATCTTCTGATGACGCCATAGATTTTTCAGATGGTTTATCGGTTTGTTTTTTCGCCTTATCTTCTGCAAAAGCACGCCCTGTTGTTATTGCGCCCTCAGTATTATAAGAAGTCAGCGTGTTGAACATATCACCTAAACGCACAACCATCATAACGCTGGCGACAATAATAAGAACAGATAGCAATGTAAGCTTACGTCTTTTCATTTTATTTTCTAACTTTTACGTTTCAAAGCGGTAAATAACTCACGTTCCGCCTGTGAATGGAAATGCCCAACATCGTCTTCGCCTTCATCAAAGCCCATAGACATATCATCATCTTCACTCTCGGCCTCGCGATCTTGTATGGCGAAGCCTCCATGTGTCGAGGATTGCTGAGACGGCTTATCAGCCCCCACTTTAGTAGCGCCCTCAGAATCCGCTTCGGATTCGTTTGTATATTGCGCCATATTATGTGCATCGGGGCGTTCCATTGATGCTGCACGCTCTAACCTGTTGGCCAAGTTATTACTGGCCTCGTTGACCATATCAAGCTCATCAGCCAGTAATTTACCATCACGGATAAGCTTATTAAGCACTTGACCGTTCGTGTCCGCCGCTTCTTGCATATGATCAATCGATTCATTCGCCGCGCCAATTTGGCTGGTTAACTGCATGAGCAACGATTCAAATTCTTGGCGGCTCTGGCGAAATATTTTCAACTGGCGTGACAAAGAATAAGCATAGTAAATCGTCCCCACCAATAAAATGACAATAAGGATATCCATTAAGGCGCTAATTATGGTCAGGTTCATTGGTCATCCCCCGGCTCTTTTTCAAGGTAGCGTTCAATGCGAACGGCTAATTGTTCTAGTTTCTGCCCTACTGGCCCTTTAAACATAGGGAAGTCACCACAGCGCAATTCAACCTCATCATCAGGTTTCGTGTTGAGCATGATTTGCGTACCGACTTTCCACTCCAGCATTTCACCAAGAGGCAGAGTAACTTCATCTAAGATGGCTTGTAGCTGTATTTCTGTTTTATATAGCTCTGCGGTCAGGTGCGATTCCCAGATAGAATCACGACCAAATTTTTCGCCCATAAACATTTGAAGCAATAATTCGCGAATAGGCTCTAACGTTGCATAAGGAATAAGAATTTCGACGCGTCCGCCACGCTCGCCCATATCGACACGCAAACGCGCCAATACGCAGGCATTACCACCTTGCGTAATTGTTGCAAAACGTGGGTTTGTTTCCATGCGATCAAGCGCAAAACTTACAGGAGAGAGTGGGTCAAAAGCAGAAGACAAATCAGATAAGCTTACCTGAATCATCCGCTCAACCAGTTTGGATTCGATTGTTGTATAAGGGCGCCCTTCGACGCGAATAGCAGAGCTGCCTTTACGTCCACCAAGCAGGACATCCACAACAGAGTAAATTAATGCGGAATCAACAACAAGCAAGCCGTTATTATCCCACTCTTCGGCTTTAAACACCGAGAGCATCGCTGGCAGCGGGATAGAGTTCATATAATCGCCAAAACGCACAGTGGACACTTGATCCAGCGAGACCTCGACATTATCAGAGGTCAAATTACGAAGTGATGTCGACATTAAACGCACCAAGCGATCAAAAACAATATCGAGCATCGGTAGACGTTCATAATTAACCAAAGCTGAATTAACGAGCGCCATTACGCCAGATTGTTCATTAACGCCTTCTAAGTCATCATCAAAGCCCAGTAGCGAGTCAATTTCTTCTTGGTTTAATATGCGCGCGCTAGAATCGCCGCCCTCGTCCTCATCGAACATAGAGTCGAGTTCATCCTCTGTGATGCCCATATCAGCGTCAGAATCGCCATCTTCCGCCATGGCTTCCCATTCGGACGCCATAGCCGCTTCTTCTTCGCTCATTTCCTCGAGCTCTTCGCTCTCTGTATCACTCATACTCAAAAACCAATTTGTAAAACTCCGTAGAGCCTATTATGAATCTAAAGCTGTCCACCGACTTAAATGTTTTGCGCTAACACGCCTTAGTCTTACTTAATCATTACCATTTTAACACATCTTATAAAGAATAGTGAATATAACAGTGCAAATTCCGTACCAGTCCTTATAAATCTTAGTCCGTCATTATATTCCTCACTTAGATTGCTAATTTAGTCCTTCCATAAATCAACCAATCATCATGCGCTATTGAACAATCATATCCTGCAATAAGATATTTTTCACTTCAACGGGATATGCCGCTGCGTTAACACGCCCGAGAAGCTCGAGCCTTAAACGATATAAACCTTTTGTTCCACGCAGATCTTGAACGCGCAACTCACGCAAGAAGGATTGAAACTGATCAACAACGCGCGGCATAACATCTTCAATCGCTTCTCTGTCATCGGTTGATTTCAATTCAAGCTGAACGGATAGACTTAAGTAACGCGGTTGATCATCATCAGAGCTCAAAGACACAATCATTTTAGGTATTTCTAAAAAGACAACGCTGCCTTCTCTATGCTCACCGGAGCTCTCGCCATGCGCGTCTTCTTCACCATGACCACCTTTTGCTTTTTTCTTATCGGCTTTTTTATTCCCATGGCCGTCATCTTCAACTGCGCCGTGTCCGTCATCGTTGCCAGAGCTATGATCACCCTCCATTGCACCCTCAACCGCAGCATCGCGCCCCAAAAGACCATCTAACGCGCCTGTGAAAAAAGCCGCAGCGCCGCCCCCTAATAACAAGACTATAGGTACAGCAATGATTAAGATCAGCTTCTTTTTACTTTTGCTGTCTTCACTACCCTCTTCGCCTTCTTCGCCAGCGAGAGCATCTTCATCTAATTTCGGTTCTTCCAACTTATCGTCCGACATGATTAGTCCTATTTCTTTAAAAACGTAATTGGGGCCCATCTCTGTGTGCCTCAATGCAAAGCGCGCTCGTGCATATTCTAAGATATAATAGCATATTTAACAGCCCCATCCTATATGTTGCCCACAAAGAAATGCTCCAGAGGGACGAAACACCCTGATATAAATCGCTTGCAACACTTAATACTACACCTCTATAGCGTCTAGCTTGTGGCAATTTTTGCCGATCACTAAGAAAGTTTTACACTCAGAACGCCGTAAATCTTCGCACCGCCGCACAGGAAACGAACAAAACAAAGCAAATACAAGGGCTTAGAGTCTGGCACATATTTCGCATTGATAACCCTGACGAATAAGAATTTTTACGACACGCATTAAAACAGGCAAGATAGGGTTTACGCATGGACAATAGTTTATATATAGCGATATCGAGACAATCAGCACTTAAAGACCAAATGAGTCTTGTCGCGAATAATATCGCCAACATGAATACAGCGGGCTACCGCTCACAAAATGTTTTATTTCAAGAACATCTTGCGCAGCAAAGTTCTATTGCAGACATTAACGATGACTTGTCGCTCGTGCAGAACTACGGTCAATATGACGACCACGCGCCAGGCCCTGTAAAAGTCACTGGCAACCCCCTCGACATCGCCTTAAATGGCCCTGGTTTTCTAGGCGTTGTTACACCAAATGGCGTTGAATATACACGCGCTGGCAATTTATCCGTGAACTCAGCGGGTGAGCTTATCACCGCATCAGGCTATCAAGTGGCCAATGCTGGCGGCGCACCGATTAACATACCTGACAATGAAGGCAACATTACAATAGGCAGTGACGGCAGCATTTCAGCCGGAAACGGTGTTATTGATGATTTAATGATCGCAGAATTTGACAATTACCAATTGCTAACGCCGCAAGGTAACGGCCTGTACAAAACATCAGAAGAAGCCCTTCCTGCTGCCACAACCTCAATTATGCAAGGCGCTATTGAAGGATCAAACGTTAACCCGATACTCGAAATGACCCGTATGATTGAGATTTCTAGAAACTATCAAAGCTCTCAGCGTTTCATACAAAATGAGCACGACTTACAGCGTGACTCAATCAAGACACTCTCGAAAGTACAATAATTAGGCTCGCCCTTATAGGTTAAGGGTAACCAGAATCACAAGCACAACGTAATACAGATTTAACAGACGGAGAAAATATATGTCACGCTCACTCGATATCGGTGCCTCAGGCATGTTAGCACAACAACTTAATGTTGATGCTATTTCGAACAACATCGCCAACATGAACACAACAGGCTTTAAGCGCCAACGCGTTGAGTTTTCTGACTTGATGTATCAATCATCACAGCGCCCCGGCCAAGTCTCTGCCGAATCTGGCAATACAACACCTGCCGGCTTGCAATTCGGTCTTGGTGTTCGCGCCGCGGCAACATATAGAATTCATGAGCAAGGCTCGCTACAGACAACAAATAACGTGCTTGATCTTGCTATATCTGGCGACGGCTTCTTCGAAGTTGAATTACCAAGCGGCGATAGCGGTTACACACGCTCAGGCAGCTTTCAACTTAATGAGAATGGTGAACTTGTCACAATTCAGGGCTACCCTGTACAGCCTGGCTTCACTATACCAACCGATGCGGTCAGCATAGATATAGCCGAAGATGGTGAGGTTTTCGTTAAAACACCAAACAACCCTGCTTTAACAAGCCTCGGCCAAATGACTCTTACCGATTTTGCTAATCCGGGCGGGCTAGAAGCCACTGGCAACAACCTGTTTATTGAAACCGCAGCATCAGGATCACCGATTGAAGGCAATCCAGGCAGCGAACAATATGGCAGCATTTTACAAGGCTTCCTTGAGGGATCAAACGTTGATTCTGTAACGGAAATCACCAGCCTAATCACAGCGCAGCGTGCTTATGAAATGAACTCAAAAGTCATCACAACATCTGATGAAATGATGAGCACAACATCACAGCTACGCTAAACATAAAATTGGGCGACCTGCATAAGGTTTAAATGAAGGAGAAAAATGATGACAGACATAATGACGAGCATAGGGGCGAGCATAGATAAACAGCAAAACTCTGCCTCCGCTTACACACATAAGCGCTTGACCAAAGCACTGCTCATCACAGCCTTGAGCATTTTGACACTCAACATGGGCCACGCACAAACAGCACATGCGCAAACCCTTAAGTCACAAGCCCTAATCACGGGCAATATGATCACATTGGGTGATTTATTTGAAGGTTTAACGCAGGATAATGATCGCGTTCTAGGCCCTGCCCCGCAACCTGGTAAAGAAATGGTCTTAAACGCGCGCACATTAATGCGCGTAGCCAGTGCCTTTAATTTATCGTGGCGCCCAAAAACATCTTACGATCAAATCACACTAAACCGTGATGCAACAATTATTGGCGGTACAGAAATTGAGCGCGTAGTAAGAAGCAAACTTAAAGAAGACGGCGTTAATGGCAGCTTTAAAGTTAGCTTCTACCAAGCTTACCCAAAAATCATTCTGCCTGGTAGCGTGGGCGCGAATGTCGCGGTCAAATCTATGAATTTTGACCCGCATAAAAATAATTTCAGCGTTCTATTGGCTGCCCCAAATGCAGAAAACCCAATACAGACATTAGAATTATCTGGTGAGATCGTTAAAACCGTCTCAATCCCCGTTGCCACAAACACAGTGCAAAACGGTGATTTAATTAACAAAAACATGATTAGCTGGGTGGAAATTGAAGAACGTCAATTACAATCAGATACAGTGACAAACTTTGCCGATCTACACAATATGACGCCTAAGCGTGTTTTATTTAGCGGCAAGCCAATCTCAGCGAGCGATGTAATGGCACCACGCCTCGTCGAGCGCGGCAGCGAAGTCACTATGGTTTACCAAAGCGGCGGTATGAATTTAACAGCGCGCGGTAAAGCCTTACAAAGCGGCAGCAAAGGCGAAATTATTCGCGTCATGAATACAGCTAGCGCACGCCCCATAGAAGCCATGGTTACAGATTCACGAATGGTTACAGTTTACAATTAACAAAAGCCGATAAGAGCTTGATATCAATACGTAAAAAAAACAAAAAAAAGGAAACGGGTCATGAAAAATATAGTTATAAAAACACTTTGCCTTGGAGCAACATTAACCATGCTTTCAGCATGTGGCACAGCCGACCGCCTCGCGAATATCGGTAAAGCCCCTGATATGACAAAAATTGAAAACCCAACAACACAAAGCGGCTATGTACCTGTCAGCCTACCTATGCCAATGCCAGAGCCTGTATTGCGTCAATCCAACTCACTATGGTCAACCACCAATAAAAGCGGCTTTTTCAAAGATCAACGCGCCCATGCTGTCGGCGATATTTTAACCGTAATGATTGAAGTTGATGACGAAGCACAAATGGATAACTCTACAGCGCGAGCGCGTAGCAGTAGCGAGGGCGCAGCCCTTGGCAGCTTGCTTGGTTACGAACAAAGCCTTAGTCGCCTTCTGCCTGAAGCCATAGATAACAGCAGTCTAATTGATATGGGATCAAACTCATCAACCACAGGCACAGGTACAATTGACCGTGAAGAACAAATAACAATGAGCCTTGCCGCGTTAATCACGCAAGAATTGCCTAATGGTAATCTGGTTATTCAAGGCCGCCAAGAAATTCGCGTAAACTTTGAGAAACGCGTTCTTGAGCTCGCTGGCGTTATTCGCAAGGAAGATATCACGGTAGATAACACAATCACCTATGACAAGATTGCCGAAGCGCGTATTTCATATGGTGGTAAAGGTCAAATCACTGACGTTCAGCAGCCTCGTTACGGCCAGCAAGTCTTTGATGTCCTCTTCCCGTTCTAAACAGAACGCCCCAAGTTTCGACCCACCCAAAGCCTCGGCCTTCATCTTCAATGATGAAGGCCCTTTTTTTAAGAAAGCAATGGGCGTTTAATGTATATTTAGGCCCGTGCCATGTGTAGGCTTTAGCGTATACATGAACATCGCCATAGATAAAGAGCTTACGCTAAGCTACAGCGTGCTAATCGCATCAACGGCCAGTGCATCGGCGCGTTCATTACCGGGATCACCAGAGTGACCTCTCACCCAATGAAACGTTACATTATGGCGCGCCTCGGCGTCTTCGAGCATCAGCCATAAATCTTTATTCTTAACAGGCTTACGATTAGCGGTTTTCCAGCCACGTGCCTTCCAGCCCTCTAGCCACTTCATGATGCCATCGCGCACATATGTGCTGTCTGTATATAAATCAACATCACAAGGCCGACTCAAGCTCTCTAAAGCTCTGATCGCGGCCATTAACTCCATACGGTTATTGGTCGTTTCATGCTCCGCGCCTGATAATTCTTTTTCTTTATCGCCGTAACGCAAAATCGCGCCCCAACCACCGGGGCCAGGATTGCCGCTACAAGCGCCATCTGTGTGAATAACTACGCGCATTAAACCGGTTCCTTCCAAAGCATGATGCGTTTAATAAAAGCGGTGGGATCATGGGGGCTGACATGGTGATCATCGCTGTGGTTTAAATAATCATAAAGCCGCGTCATTTGAATGCGCAAAGCACTGGCACGCAGCATAATATTAAAGACGCTGACTTCATCAGCCGTTAAAGCTCGAATTGCGCTATAGCCTGTAATTAAAGCTTGGAAACGCGCTTCCACATAATTTGTGTCTCCATCAAAGCACCATGCATTAACGCTCAACGCCAAATCATAGATAAAATATTCGTTACACGCATAATAGAAATCAATAATGCCGCTGAGTTGGCCGCCGTCAAAAAACACATTATCAGGGAATAAATCGCAATGTGTTGGCCCTGCGGGTAAATCGCGTAGATTTAACGTTGCAAAATGGGCGGCGATAAGTTCAAGCTCCTCATTCACAAAAGCACTCTGTCCTGTCAAAACACGATCAGCCTGCGCATGGGTTTTTAGCCATAAAGCGCGCCATTGATCAAGCCCCATTTGATTCGGGCGTTTAAGCGGAAAACTACGACCCTCAACATGCATTTTACCGAGCATACGCCCAAGCTGTATGCACTGATCAGGCGTAATATCATCAAGCGTTGTGCCTGCCCCTTCCAAAAACGCACTAATCGTCGCTGTTTTTGATTTTACAAATCCATATAACGCGCCGCTTTTATTGGCGATTGTTGTGCATGTGGGGATATGGCGATCGCTTAAATGCTGAATATAACCTAAGAAAAACGGTAAGTCGGCTTCAGCAACTTTGCCCTCATGAACCGTTAAGACATAGCGGCCTTTATCAGTGAATATGTGATAATTAGTGTTTTCAACGCCTGATAGGATACCTTCAAAGCGCTCGAGTTTGCCAAGATCGTAATCTTGCAAAAAAGCGTCAATATCATGCGAATCTAATGTGGTAAATACAGCCATGACGCCAAGCTTGCACAAGCCGCCCCGCCCCGTCAAGCTACAGCGTCTGCCTTATCCCTTAAAATGCGCGGGACATTAAAGGTAACATTTTCTTCACGTATGGTAATTTCCTCGACCGAAACATTACGCTTAGCTGAAATAGCATCCACGACTTCGCGCACTAATATCTCTGGTGCGGAGGCACCGGCTGTAATGCCCAAAACCTGCACGTCATCTAGCCACGCAAAATCAAGATCAGCGGCGCGCTGAATAAGCATAGATTTTTTCGCGCCATAGACTTTGGCCACCTCAACCAAACGATTTGAGTTGGATGAATTAGGCGCGCCAAGAACAAAAACAGCATCTGTACGCGCGGCGATTTCCTTTACCGCTTCTTGTCGGTTCGTCGTCGCGTAACAAATATCTTCTTTAAATGGGCCTTCTATATTGGGGTATTTATGCTTTAAAGCCTCAACCACATCCGCTGTGTCATCAATCGACAAGGTCGTTTGCGTGCAATAAGCCAGCGCCGTATCGCCATCAAGGGTAAGCGCCTTCACATCATCAATCGTCTCGACCAGCTGCACGGCACCTTCAGGTAACTGCCCCATAGTGCCAATAACTTCAGGATGACCTGTATGGCCGATCAAAACGACTTGGCGGCCTGCGCGGTGGTGTTTTTCAGCCTCCTTATGAACTTTACTGACCAAAGGGCATGTTGCATCAATATAAAACATATTCCGCGCGGCAGCGGCTTCGGGAACTTTTTTAGGAACGCCATGCGCTGAGAAAATCACAGGCTGGCCATCATCAGGAATCTCGCTTAATTCATCGACAAAAATAGCGCCCTGCGCCTTTAGCGATTCTACGACATATTTGTTATGCACAATTTCATGGCGGACATAAACGGGCGCGCCATATTTTTTAAGGGCAAGCTCAACAATTTGAATTGCGCGGTCAACCCCTGCGCAAAAGCCCCGTGGCGCCGCTAATAATATTTTTAAATCTTGGTTCATAATCGCTACCGCGTCTTGCTTCAACTATTTATCCATCACGTTTTATATAGTGTATATGGGGAAAACTTGCCATGTTTTTTATTTGCTTATATGGTCATGTCACATTCATTTTATAAAAAGATATTTAGAGAAGAGATAAAGCGCATGCATATTTTAAAGCTTCTTAGCTTAGTCACTCTTGTTGGCCTAACCCTTAACGGCTGTACAAGCGCTGATATCAGTCATAATTTCGGCAATGTTAAAGAGAGCTTATTTTCTATGGGCTCGATATTCACGCAATCACAGAGCAAAGATGTAAAAGAAACTAAGAAAAAACAAGAAGATATCGATTCTTCAACAGAGAACCAAAACGCTTTGCTTGAATGCCCACGCATTGAATATATTGAAGAGCTCAGCATTGTTGATAAATATAAAAACAACGCGCAACCACACCCTGATGGCCTTGAATATTCAGCCAACATCGCACATTTTGAAAGCTCTTGCCGCGTATTACCTGATGCACAGCAAGCTGACATAGAAATCTATATACGTTTTTATGCTGAGCTCGGCGATGCTGGACGTTTAAAGCCGAAGGATAAGGTTAGCGTATCGCACCCTTACTTCATCGCAACGCTTGATAAGGACAACAACATTGTCAACAAACAGGTAGAAACACTGACTATGGATTATAGCGCCGGTGAAAAAGAGCTGACTAAACTAGAAAAAATCAGCTATGTAATGCCGTTTGATAGCAACTATGACGCCAAAGATTACCGCGTAGTCATGGGCTTTATTCTTACCAAGACACAAATTGAAAATAATCGCCGCGATTACCAATTTTAAGAAAGAAACACAGCATGAACACACAAGAAAACATGACTTCAAGCCAGTTCGCATCTGATATTGATGGCTTTTGGCAAGATACAAAAAGCGCCCATTTGGCCGTTGTGGAGACCGTTTTCTCAAGCCTACAAAATGACTTTGAAGCGCTTTTGGCGCTTGCCGTTGACACAATAAGGTCTGGCAATAAAATCATGTTTTGTGGCAATGGTGGTAGCGCCGCTGATGCGCAGCATATCGCCGCCGAGCTTTCTGTGAAGCTTTTCCAAGACCGCGCCCCCATTGCAGGTATTTGTTTATCGCTTGATACATCGGCGATTACGGCATGCGGTAATGATTATGGCTTTGATTATATATTTTCTCGCCAAGTACAAGCCTTAGGGCGTGCTGGCGATTTACTGATCGGCATCAGCACATCGGGTCACAGCCCTAATGTGTTAAAAGCCATAAATGTCGCTAAAGACATGGGCATTAAAACCGCCGCCCTTACAGGAAAAGATGGCGGCGAGCTCCATAATCTTGTCGATGTCAGCTTGCTTGTCGCTGATAAAGACACGGCCCGCATCCAAGAAATGCATATCACATTAGGCCACATGTTTTGCGGCTTACTTGAAAAAGAATTGGGTTTAGTTTAACCCGACATAAATCGTTACATCAACCAACCTATTACAAGAGAGTAAAGACCGCTATGAGCATACTTGCCCACACCCCGAAATGCGTATTAATCACTGGCGCGACAAGCGATTTTGGCAAAGCGTTTGCCCATAAATTTGCCGCCCATAACATCAAACTTATCTTACACGGACGCAATCGCGATAAGCTCAATGCTCTATCCGAAGAACTCGATACGCCCCACCACCTTATGGTGTTTGATTGCAATGATGAAGCCAGCATTGCGCATGCATTTGATACATTACCGGCAGAATTTGAAAATATTGATTTACTGATCAATAATGCAGGCGGCGCGCTTGGTGGTGAAAAATTCCATGAAAGTGATATTGATGACAGCATAAATATGGTCGGCGCGAACATCACGTCACTCATCTCTATCTCCCATAAAGCTATGCAAAACATGGTTAAAAACAAATCAGGCCATATCATTAATATCGGCTCTGTCGCTGGTAACTGGCCTTATCCTGGTGGACATGTCTATTGCGCGAGCAAAGCGTTCACACGCCAATTCTCACTCGCCCTGCGTGCTGATTTAGATGGTACAAACATCCGCGTCACGAATATAGAGCCTGGCATGACAGAAACGTCTTTCGCCCTAAACCGCTTTAAGGGCGATGAAGAAAAGGCCAATAAAGTCTATGCTAATGCCAATCCGCTGCAAGCTGATGATATTTGCGAGACGGTCTTTTGGTGTGCAACCATGCCTGAGCATGTGAATATTAACACCTTAGAAATTATGAGCCAGCGCCAAAGCTTTGGCCCCCTTGCTGTTGAAAGACGTGATTAAGCGTTTTTTAAAGCACTGATATCAGACATATAAATAAGGAAAGCCGCCCTATTATCAGGCGGCTTTTCTTTATGCTCAACCGTTAATTTGACATATTCTTGACCCCGTGATAGGGTGCCGTACTTTATAGCAAACACAAACACTATGAGGTTAAACGCAATATTATGTCTTCCAAGAATTCCCATTTATTGGGCAAGAAACTTTTCGCCGCAATTATTTCAAACAGACAAGAAACCTATAAAGAACACTATACAGAACATTTAGAAAATTTCATCGACACTGGCGATCGCGTATTATCCCGCCTTTTCAACTCTCTAAGCGAAGCCGACATTGTACAACATTTCTATACACAAACACCGTGCATAAGAAATATAACGCGCCTATTCCCTCTCCATGAAAACGAGCCGACACCTTGGATTCCGACAAAAATAGCTTGTGAAGAATTACAGAATAAATCAAAAGCTTTTGAACAATTCCAAGCCGCTTTAAATATCGCACATATGGATATTAAACTGGACATCGTCGAAAGCAATACAGCCAGTAAGCACACAAAACCACGCTATCATTTTGCTGTAAAATTCACAGATTACAACGCCCATAGCTTATGATGCTAAACAGCCTGTTTATGGCGCCTCACAGCGAGCTCTAACTCATCGACAATAGAGAGAACCGTGACCAGCTCATGTTTCATTTCAATCAAAGTGGCTATATTTGTGGCCTCTATATGAATATCAGCGGGCTCAAAATGGTTCTCTTTCGTCGGCAGTAATAACAGTAATCGCCCATTATAATATTCGGCGCAAAGCTTGCCGCCCTCATACTCCTTGGACAAAGCGGTAAAGCTTTCAATCATTTTTGGATGCACTAAATAGCGCGCTTCGACTTGGTCATTAGTATAGACGTCATATATATCTTCAAATTCAAGGGAGACGAGATCTGCGCGTTCAAGCCCCAGAGATTTTTTATTGAACCACTCAAAGAAACCATTTTTATTAGGCAGCAAGACTGTATGGCCGTGCACATCCTTTGGGACATCAATCAAAAATACCAAACCATCGAAAACAACATCAACAGTCCTGTCGTCACTTGAACCGCTTTCATATTCTAACTTAATTTCAGACAGCTCAATCTTCGCCCCTTTATATTCACCATAGAAATAATCTTCACATTTTTGGCGGTTGTAATGAGGTACAATTTTTGAGCTCTTTAAGCTATCGACAATTAATTTCCCTTTCGCCAAATACTTTAAATTGCCCAAGCTCTGGGCTATTTGCGGCAGTATTTCTTCCTTATAATTCTTCGTATATTGGCGTTTAGGTTCGGTAACCCAATACCAAAGCCCGCCGAGGAAAATAATGCTCAATCCGCCAAAATTATCGCCATCAAACCAACGACCAAAGAGTAGCATAAAATCAATCAATCCCGTAAACGGCAGGCCGATCAAGATAATAGGCCTTACCGCCTTCTTACGCAGTGCCATAACTTTCAACTTGGCATGACGCACAAGTTCCAAAGCTTCAAGCTCAGGCTTTACCTGCGCGGCAAGGGATTCGTCATCCATATTTTTTAATTGTGCTAAGTCATCGACCATAGGCGCATTACTCTCAGATATAAAAAAAAAAGCATCCACGCTATAATGCATGGATGCTTTTAACAAAATACTAATTAAGGTAATAAACGCTTATTAAGCTGCTTTAACGGCTTTAGTTGCTGCGACGACTTTGCGTGCAGCATCGTCAAGGTCGTTGGCTGTAATAACGTCTAGGCCACTTTCTGCGATAAGTTTCTTACCTTGGTCAACATTCGTGCCTTCTAGGCGCACAACAAGCGGAACATTTAAGTTCACTTCTTTAGCGGCGGCAATAACCCCTTCTGCGATAACATCGCAACGCATGATGCCACCAAAGATATTAACCAAAATGCCTTCAACATTTGGATCAGACAGAATAATTTTAAACGCCGTTGTTACGCGCTCTTTTGTTGCGCCGCCTCCAACGTCTAGGAAGTTTGCAGGGTCACCACCGTAAATCTTGATAATGTCCATAGTCGACATGGCAAGGCCAGCGCCATTAACCATACAGCCAATATTACCGTCTAGACGTACATAAGAAAGCTCAGCATCTGTGGCAAGCTTCTCATTTGGGTCTTCTTCTGTTTCATCACGCAAAGCGGCAATGTCTTTGTGACGGAATAGCGCGTTATCATCAAAGTTCATTTTCGCATCAAGCGCCATAACTTCGTTATTAACCAAAATCATTGGGTTAATTTCAACGATAGCGGCATCAAGCTCAACAAAGCAGGTGTATAAATTCATAAAGAATTTAACGGCGCTTTTTACAGCTGCGCCTTCAAGGCCCAGTGCAAACGCCAATTTACGTGCGTGGAAAGGTGACATGCCTGTTGCAGGGTCAATCGCTGCTTTAACGATTTTCTCTGGTGAGTGCTCAGCAACTTCTTCAATATCCATACCGCCTTCGGTAGAAACCATGAATGTTACGCGGCCGCTTTCGCGGTCAAGCACGACAGAACAATAATATTCTTTATCAATATCAACGCCGTCAGTGACATAAAGGCGCTGTACTTCTTTGCCCTCTGGGCCTGTTTGTTTTGTGACCAAAACTTTATTCATCATGTCCAAAGCCGCTTCTTCAACAGCTTCTTTGCTTTTACACAGACGAACACCGCCCTTACCTTCTGGCTTATCCGTAAAATGTCCTGCGCCACGGCCACCAGCATGAATTTGTGATTTCAGTACATAAAGTGGACCAGGAAGCGAATCAACGGCAGCCACCGCTTCGGCGACACTCATCGCAGCTATACCTTTTGGTACGCTAACCCCATATTTCTCTAGGAGGTCTTTTGCTTGATATTCATGGATATTCATATCTGTTTTACCTTTATAATTAGTGCCTATTGCACTCTGTGACATTAACGATAAAGAATTTAACACTATTTGCCACAAAGAAAAACCCCATAAAGCGTGATTATTCATCTGTTTTTTTCAAAACATAGGATTACACAGGCTGAGCACATCAAATAAAAATGTTATGCATGAATGTTTTTTCTTGCATAACTTGTGTTTATGTTATACATTAAGGCTAGATAAACATAAGAAAGTTCAAAAAATGAGCATTAAAAACGCAAGATCAGGGATAACGACCAATGTAGATTTAAACTCTGCATTTAAAGATAATTTGTTTTTCGGTGCAGATAAAACCGAAGGCAAGCAAGCAGCGAACAAGATGACTTTAGCGATGCAAGGCGTTAGCGGTTCTTACCATACAAGCGCCCATGACATTAGACGCATGAGCCACGCCGCAATGCTAAGCGCACAAAAAACAATGCTTACACAAGCATGGAATGCCTCGACGGATAAACAGTGGAGCTTCTCAGATGCGGTTAGCTGGGTTAAAGATACATCACGTCAAGTTATGGGTTTGTTAGGCCACAACTTTACAAGCTACAAAGCTTTATCAAGTGAAGCGCAAGGCTTTTCCGCCATTGCTGCGAACTTTAATAAAAGCCCTTCTGCTTTAGGCAATAATATGGCCGC
Source organism: uncultured Micavibrio sp. (assembly GCA_963977125.1). Taxonomy (GTDB): domain Bacteria; phylum Pseudomonadota; class Alphaproteobacteria; order Micavibrionales; family Micavibrionaceae; genus UBA2705. The sequence continues at coordinate 357,110 of CAXBNJ010000001.1, read as the reverse complement.
TTTGAAAACGGGCGAAAGCTTTGAGCTTCTCGCTGGGGTAAGCATCATTGGCAATCTCGCGCAAGAAGCCAGTAATGATGAAAAAATCAACCCTGCTTACAAGCCAACATTGGCCTTTATACCTGCCCCAAGATTAGCGGCAGCTTAAAGAAAAACGATAAGATTTTTCTACTCTACCTACCTAAAAACATCCGATATTTTATCGGGTGTTTTTTTATTTAAAAACAGTCTTATTTTCTATTTATTTCAACATGATAGGGAGTTTTTAACACCATATTAATGTTTACGTATTACAATTAGCGCATGAGTAATAGTCACGTAAACGATATAATCAAAAATACCGCGTCTTCAAGTTTGAGGACAGCGTTCACTCATGCGGGAACAGCACTTCATGACTTTGACTTTTTGCGTGATGAATTAGATGAGAGCGATCTTTCACATGTGTTAATTCAACACGGGGAAAGTGCAGCTGCACGCAAACAAAGCAATGTTAGCGCCATGGGTGGCAGCTTCCAAACAAGCACGCGCGCCTATGATAACGGTTCCGTTAATCTGGCCATACTCAGACAAGGCACTGACTTACTCCGGAACTTTCCTGAATTATACACCATCAGCAATGCCATTGATTTTGATTTCTCTGGCCTTACAGATTCAATTAAAAGCTATACAGGCGGCAAGATCAACAGCGCAGAGATAGATTTAGCTTCAGCTACGGTCGCATCAACGATGAGCAATGACCTTGATTACAGCCTTGAAAACGGTGCCGCTGAAGGCAATTTAAGAGCGCCACAACACGCTGACGGCCGTTATATTACAAGCGCGGAAAAGCCTGCCTATGAAGAAGAACACAGCATTTGCTTAGCGCCTCTCGTCGAAGAACAAGCTGGCGTCTATAATGAGGCCGCTGAGATGATTGCATTTGAACAAAAACTTGCTGACCCTGCACAGCGCGCAGCGCTTACAGCTAGCGATGTCCCTCTTTCTTTACTTAACGGCATTCGTGATGAGCGAAAAAGTGAATTTTGGGCAACATCAGAAGGTGAACGTTATGAAGCTTTCGATAAACTCGCTGAATCTATGGGATTTGAAGCCACGGATGATTTAACGGCCTATCAAGTGTACAGTCAACAATTAGGCTCTGTTGATTTAGATACTGTTACTAAAATGAATGAGGGTATTATATCTATAAATAATGCGCTTGAAAGTGACTTTGATGCAGAGTGGGATTCTAATTTAGAAGCCCATGCTCAAACCGCTTTAGATGGCACGTTAGATACAATCGCGCAAAATGGTGGCAATTACATTCCACAATTCAGCGTCGATACAGATAAGCTTGAAAAACTCAAAGGCGGCATAAAAGCATTCGAGGCGAACAACCTCGATAAATTATCAGCACCGCTGATCAAAGATGATATGACGGCCCCTGCGAGCGCAAGTGACACTATTAATGTTGCCGCAACCGTAACGCCGCCAGAGGCTATCGCCAAATATGAAGGCTTTTCAGGCCCATAATCATTTATATTATTCAACAGCACCGCCCGAAAAATTTTGCATATTAATGATAAAAATGCTAATATGTGAGCATAAAATTAGTGGAGTAGAATTATGAGGCATACCTCGCCACATCGGCTGGAATTTGATCGTGTTGTTGCAGATAAAACTGATCGCAAAGACAAACGTAAAAAAGATTTAGATCCAGATGAAAAACCAACGAATGAGTTTGTGAATAATGGTTCACTTTCGCAAGCACAATTGCAGCGTTTATTTTACCGTCGCCAGATGTTGCTCTCTAAGGGGCAATACCAGATGAATGCCGCCGCTTTAATGGCGCTAACAGAAGATGGTTCAAGCGTCTATGATAAACTGGATACATCTGACCGTAATTTAATTGAAGATTTTTTATCTGACCGTGTGATTGGGCAGCGCAATTATGGCACTGAAGATTCGCCGTCTCAATCCACTGACAACAATTATAAAACGCCCTCAACGAAGCCCGCTCTCAACATTGAAGATTTTGACACAGATGCGCAAGATTTGCTCGGCGCCATTAAAGATGCTGAAGGCAAGACGGGCATTAGCCAATCTTATCTGGTTGATCTGGCCTTTAAAGAAAGCAGCTTTGGCACGAATATGACCGCGACGACCAGTAGTGCGCGCGGTGCTTATCAATTTATCGACCAAACATGGCTACGCACCCTCAAAGAACACGGCCATGAAATTGGCCTTGGCAATTATGCGGACTTAATCGATACATCTGGCAAATATGCCCAAGTTGAAAATGATGAATTTAAACAAAAAATTCTCGATTTGCGCTTTAATCATGACGTATCTGCACATATGGCTGCACGTTTCAGCCTCGATAATAAAGCATCGTTAGAGCGCGCCTTCCCTGATCGTGATATTAGTAATACTGATTTATATATGGCGCATTTCCTTGGCGCGGGCGCTGCCGTTAAATTCATCAGACAAGTTGAAGAGAATCCTAATAATGTGGCCGCTAGCGAATTTAGCTCTGCTGCCAATTCAAACAAATGGGTTTTCTATAGTTCAACAGGCAAAGCGCTGTCTTTTGATGATGTTTATGATAAGTTTGATCGTGATTTCAAAGGCAATCGCCCTGTTAATGTCGCAGCGCTTGACGATAGAGATCATTTAAAATCAGTAGCTTAACACTACTTTATTGAATAATTAACGCCTCTGATATATACTATTATATATAAAGATATATAAGTGAGGTTTAGTTGATACATACAAGCACAAACATAACAGGAAGCACTACCCCACGCATGCCCCTTGGGCATGGGTTAGACGTTTCTGCGAGTGCTATACCAAACCCAACTGAGCCATTTCAAAAAGCAGGCGCACGCACTAAACAGCGTGAGAAATATAATCAAGACAAACTTATGCTCACTATATTATCGAGCATGGTTCTTGATGCCGCTTATAAAAACAACGACATTGATAACTTCTTTGATGCTGCAGGTACATTTATCGAGCAGCTCTTTAGTGGTAAATCCATTGAGGAAAGCTTCGAGCTTGCATCGAAAACTTATAACACGCCAAGCTATGAAGAGCTGAGCAAAGTTGACTTTGGCGGCGATGCTGATTTTGATAAAGCTGTAGAATTTGTACTTGAACGCGAAGGCCTGCTTAGTAATCACAGCAGTGACCGTGGCGGTTTAACCAAATATGGCATTTCACAAAAAGCTAACCCTGATGTCGATGTTCTTAATTTAACGCGTGAAGATGCGATTTCTATCTATAAAGAACGTTACTGGGATAGTGTCGGCGCGGATAAAATGGATATGGCGACCGCGCTTGTTGCTTTTGACGCATCTGTTAATCATGGCGTTGGTACAGCCAAACGCATGGTTGCTGAAACCAATGGTGATGTTGGCGCTATGCTTAATTGGCGTTTAGACTTCTATGATAATATTGTCGATCGCGATTCATCACAAAGCGTGTTCTTAAACGGTTGGAATAATCGTATTGACCATTTACGTGATGCCGTTCGCTCTATCTATAGCAGCGAAGATAATAAAGCCCCTGTTGTCGCAGCAGCTGCAGCGCAAAACACCCCCGCATTAGCGTTAAGCTAAATCAATCAAGCTAGATAAAACCACCAGATTGCATCGCCCATAATTTGGCGTATTGGCCTTTTTGGTCGATTAATTCTTGATGCGTGCCTTGCTCGATTATCTCCCCATCTTCCATCACTAATAAGCGATCCATATGCGAAATGGTCGAAAGACGATGTGCAATAGCAATAACTGTTTTACCGCGCATCAGCCGCAGCATTGCTTCTTGTATAAGCTGTTCGGATTCACTATCCAGCGCCGATGTTGCCTCATCAAGGATTAATATCGGCGCATTTTTTAATATCGCGCGCGCAATGGCAATCCGTTGGCGTTGGCCGCCAGACAGACGCACGCCGCGCTCCCCGACCAAAGCATCCAGTCCTGTATTACCGTCTTTATCGACAAGGTCTAAAATAAACTCATCTGCATAGGCATCTTTAGCCGCCGCCATAATTTCGGCATCACTGGCATCAAGGCGACCATAACGGATATTATCCGCGACGCTCCGATGCATTAAATCATTCGCTTGCGGGATCATCGCAATATTTTTGCGCAAGCTTTCCTGACTGACATGGGCTATATCTTGGCCATCAATACGAATAGCGCCGCTTTGAATATCATAAAAACGCAGCAAAATTTGCGTTAGCGTACTCTTACCCGCGCCACTGGTGCCAACAAGCCCAATTTTTTCGCCTGGTTTAATCTGGATATCAAGCGCCTTAAAAATCGGAGCGCTGCCGTAATTAAACGAAACCTTATCAAAATCAATAGCGCCTTCGCCAACCTTAAGCGTCGCGGCGCCTTTATCATCTTTGACTTTTTGGCGCATATTAATCGCAACGAGGCCTTCTTCAACTTGCCCCAGATTTTGGAACAGGAATACAGACACTTCCTGCATCCACCATGACATTTGCATCATACGAATAGACATAGGTAGCACCATAGCCACGTCACCGGGACTTAAATGCCCTTCAATCCAACCATATATCGCCGCAAAGAACATACCGCCAATGAACAACGCCGAAATAATTTCTAAAATCAGGCGCATTTTAACGTTCAGTAGGTTTTCTTTTTGGGCTTTGCCCACTAAATCATTCATCGCCTCACAAAGATAAGAATCCTCTTTGCGCCAGCGTGAAAATAATTTCACCGTATAAATATTAGTAATCGTATCCACAGAGCGCCCCCGCACTTTACTCAACGCTTCATACGCGATGGTCGAGAGCTTTAAGATCTTAGGCACGAAATGCGTCACGAGGATGATATAAGCAATCAACCAAATTAATAATATATACGGGATAATCCAACCAACTTGCGCGAAGAAAAAGGCCGTAACCATAAGCCCCATCGCGCCATAAAGCAGGCTCCCCATAACAATATGGATGGTTTCGACGATGGCTTGCGGGGTTTCAATGATCTTACTCGATAATCTTCCAGCAAAATCATTTTGGAAGAAGTCATAGCTATGCCCTTGTAAAAACACAGCCAAACGCCGACGGATTTTATTGGTGACTAAAGGGCGATATAGCGCGTTTAGATATTCACCGACTTGTGCAAAAAAAGGCTGCATAAATAAACACAGCACGACAAAAAGTACGATGGGCAAGGCTAAGGCATCCCAAATCTCGGCCTTATTATCCAGCGTTGTCATCGCATCTAAAATATATTTCACGAAAACAGGCGGCAGAGAATCCAGCGCACTAGAGATCATAAATAACAGACCTACGCTTAAATATTTCCACTTATCCTGTAAAATAAACAGCCAGATAAAAGCCCATTTATTTTGCGGTAAGGCGCTAAGGCGAATATCATCCGCGGCCTCAGTGATTTTGTGCTTATTTTTATTCTGTTTAAACATGATGAAAGCATCATACAGCAAAGGATTATTTTTGCAGCAAGTTTTCTATGTCAGCGACCATCTCATCCTCAGACCAATCAAAGCCAACATATTTTCTAATCAAAAGCCCCTCTTGATCAATCAACATCGTCTCTGGCAACATAAACACTTTAAAGCGACCGCTGGTTACACTGCCCATAGCATCATGGGCTATCCACTCATTAGGCTGTGGTACATAGCTAATTTTTTTGAAAAACCTATCTATTGCCGTCACATTCATATCACTTGATAAGCCCAAGAAAATAAGATCGTCGCTAAAGCGCTCTGCTATATCAATCAATAAAGGAAATTCAGCCACACAAGGCGCGCACCATGAAGCCCAAAAGTTAAGCAATAAGACTTTGCCTTGGCTGTCATCGGGCATATTCAACAATTTATTATCCGATAAACGTCTAATCGAAAAATCAGAAAGACGCTGGCGTTTAAACTCAGGCAAATCCGTATTCACTGGCGCATAACGCATGGATTCATCGGCTTCAATATTGCGCAGATAATAAGCGCTGCCAAGGCCTAGGGTAATAACCACAATTAATATAATAAAATTAGGACGCATGACTTACCTTTTTTTCCGTGTTTTTCTGACGCTTAATCTGTTTAATACGCCGCATTAACGCCAGAATAAGCAGCGTTTCAACAAACGTTACCCCTGCTATGCCATAAGCAATACCACTAATAAAGCCATAAGCATGTAGACCGACACTCAGTAAATTCACCCCGAACCACGATAAAGTTACAATCACCACCAAATAAGCCACCGCCGCAGCATAACGCGTTGTATCCATTATGCCCGATTGGCGACCATGCAATGCCCAAATCAACCAAAGCACAATCAGCAAAGCGCCGTTTTCTTTTGGATCCCAGCCCCAAAAACGCCCCCAGCTTTGATCAGCCCAAATACCGCCAAGTACCGTGCCAAATGCCGTAAAGAACAAGGCCGCTATGGATAAACGGAAGGCGCTCATAAACAGCTTATCCCCTTGCGTTATATTTAGGGCTTGGCGAATAAGGTAAATATGCGCGCAAATTGCCGCCAAAATACACAATCCATACCCCGCCGTAATACACAGCACATGCGTGGTCAGCCAAAAAGATGTATTTAGAACGGCGACTAACACGCCAAAGCTTGTGCCGCCTTCATGAATAAAATAAGGGGAAATCAGCATTAAGATCAAAGCCGTCATTACCCCGCCGAGCAAGGCAAAGCCATTATGGTGTTTTCGCTCAATCATCAAAGCGGTGAAACTGGCAATAAGCGCAACGAACAGCATTGATTCATACAGCGTGCCAACGGGAGGCCGATCTAATATATACACCCGTAAAGCCATCAGGCCTGCGTGTAAAACCACCCCCGCACTCGCCGTCATAAAGCCGGTCGTGAATAAAGGTTTGATCATGCCGCTTTTTATTACAAAAAGGAAAAGCGCCAATAAACTTAAGCTATAAAGCCCAATTAATATGCCGCCTAATGGCCAAGTATTATAAAGCTTCTCAGCGCTTAAACGCCTTTGCGCGACCGTACCGCCTTGTGTATAAGCCTTAGAAAGTGAAAAGTTACTCACTTGCCAAGCATCGCTATCCTGCGCGTGATAAGCTTGTATCAACGCCTGCCATTCCGATAGAATTATTGTGTTGCGCGGGTCACTGGCCCCCGCATTAATCATCGCCCAAGGCGACAACCAATCAAAGCGGCCTTCATTCTCATATGGTATAATCCGCAATAAGCTATTATCTTGAGAATTACGCCCGATCGTTTCAACCGTGTAGCCCAAAGTAATGATGCGGGCTTCTTCTGCGCTAAAGGCTTCGATATCGAGGCCTTTCTCTGTTGTTATCTTGGCAATCTCATCATAGATAGCGGGCAGTATGGGCAACAGATCAATATAGCGGTAAATGCCTTTTTGAGACCATTGCCCCGCAGCCAATGGCTGCGCAGCGAATAATTGTACGTATTGTTCAGGCAGGTCGATATTTAACGGTAAAAATGTCGAAAAGCTGCGCAAAATCTGAACATAAGCCAAAGCATTTTCATGCAAGCTTAATAAGGCCTGCTGCCCTGATGAGCGATCCGCTGAGTCTGTCGCCATTAAAGCATTCATTTGCGGCGCGGTCTGCCCAAGGAATGGACTGAGCCTTTCAAGGCTCACTAAGCGGCCATCTTCATCACTTAAGGCCAATTGATCGCGAATTTCGGGATGTATGACTTTAAAAACAGGACGCTGCATAGCGCGCGCCGGATCAAATAACATTTCAGAGAGCCAAACAATAGCCGATTGCCCTGCGATCTGGTCATAACCTGAAAAGCGCTTTAAATAAAGCCGCGCAAAGCTATCAAGTGGCTGCAAGCGCCCCTCATGCATTACGGGTAAGACAGAAAATCTTTGATAATCCAAAGATGCGGCATGCGCATTATGCCCTAAACCATTATAGCTAAAGGAGAAAATCAGCGCCGTGACAAGCACAGGCAAAGCTCGTTTAATGCGAAAAGAAAAACGCATAAACATATGAAACAACAAACCAAAAGCCATAATCGCTGTACCAATATAAGGGAATAACCAGCCTTTATTTTCTACAACACTTAAAATCGTTGAATCAGGTTCATCTGGGCGTTCAACAAAGCTGGATTGGAAAAATGTGTAGCCTTTATAACGCAGCGGCGTGTTCATTTTAATGGTCACAGGCCAAGCAACGTCACCATCATGAACAATAATATCTGAGCTATAGGATTGCGCCATTGCCGTGCCGCTATAACGATCCAGCTTAAAGTCTTTAAGCTCTATGGCAAACGGTAAAGGGCGCTGCGCTTTACCGTAGATAAGCTCATAGCCTTCAAATTCCAAAGGCTTAGTATAGCCCTCAAATAAGATATAGCTTAGCCCGTCCACCGCAAAAGTGACGCCAGAGAGATTCGCTTCATCTTCTTTTTCAAGGCCTTTGGCGCTTAGCTGCACTTTACTGGCCATACCAAAGCTGTTTTCATCAACCGTATCGCGCGCCGTAATTGTGCAGTTCAAACAAAAATCTTTAATAGTAATGTCAAATGCACCATCGGGCACGGTTAAGACTTGCCCTGCTTTTAACTGATTATGGAACCATTTTGTGGCAACATAGCCGTCTTTTAAAAGCACCAAGGCGCGGTCATGATAATCCAATACGGTGCTCGCCCGCCCGCCTTCGGGAATAATCAAATAGCCTTCTTTATTATTCAGCGCGGTTAACCCACCACCATAAAGTAAGATCAACACCCCTAGATGCGAAAGTATAATGCCGGCTTTTTGCCATGACCAAACACTGGCAAACAAAAATTTAAGCGTTAAGCAAAAAGTTAAAAGCCCAAGCAAAGCCCAGCATATAGGCCCTGCAAAGAATAGTTTCGTTGCTTGATATAAACCCATATCCTTTTGCGCCAATGTGCCCGCAATCAACAAAACCATAAGCGGCGGCATGATGTAAAACACCATGCGCGCGCTGATTAAAAAACCATATATGTCCCGAAGCTTATTTTGCATCTGTCCTATATAGACCACAGACAAGCCGATGTGAATATCCTTTGGATAATCAGTGCCGTTCACGCACAAAAAAACGCTGCCTGAATTATACGGGCAGCGTTTTGAATATCTTTTATGCTGTAATCGTATTGATTATGGCTGTTTTGGTGCTGCTGCCTTAGGCGCGGCGGCTTGCGCGACGGCCGGCATTCTTACCTTATCAATCAAACCATATTTAGCCGCCTCAGCTGCACCCATAAAGTTATCACGTTCAGTATCTGCAGTAAGCTCTTCAACGGTCTTACCAGCATGTTTTGCGAGTAATGTGTTCAGCTCTTTCTTAATACGCTGCATTTCTTTGTTGTGAATATCACAATCGGTCGCTTGACCTTGGAAACCACCAAGCGGTTGGTGAATCATGATGCGTGCTGATGGAAGCGCCATACGCTTGCCTGGCGCGCCTGCTGAAAGCAAGAATGCGCCCATAGAGGCCGCTTGGCCCATGCAGATAGTCGAAACATCAGATGATATATCATTCATAGTATCATAAATCGCCATGCCTGCTGTTACCACCCCACCTGGTGAGTTGATAAGCAATGTAATATCTGTGCCTGGAGCATGCGCTTCGAGCTGTAAAAGCTGTGCAACAATTAATTGCGCCATATTATCTTCAACTTGGCCATTAAGAAAAACAGTCCGACCTTCTTGATAGAGAGCACTAATCGGGTCTTGCATTTCAATACCGTTGGCTGTTTTGATTTTAAGCTGTGGCATATAAGATGCCTGCGCTGCCATTGACTGTGTTGGCATCGCGCCACCCATAGCCATTTGATTGAAGGTATTTAAAAGTTTACCTTTCATCCATACAACATCATCTGGAAAAATAATTTGGCTCATAACATACTCCCGCTGTTTTTTATATAAGTATTATGTTTATTGTTAGAAAGACACATTAGAACAGAATATTTAATATGGCAAGTATATTTTTCAACACGCTAATATAACTTATCCTCTAAACACCTTCTCTGCCCTTTAAACTTAACGAATTCTTAACATTAACTTTTTTAAAATTAAAGGTGGTACAAATTTCATACTACAAAAAATTTCTGTATTTTATTATCGATAGACAATATCTTACCCTAAATTAAAATTCGCACGTCCTAAAAATGCATCCCAACTATAGTGAGTCTCAAAGCGCTGTTGATCTGGCGCGATAATCGTCGTGCTGAGTTTTTCTGCATAAAATTTGTATATTTCAGCATAACTGCGCGGCTTGCCGTCTTCTTTATAGAATGTGGCTTTATTGCCCTTTAACACGCGGCTCGAATAGTCTTCAACGGCTAAGCGATTGGGCGTGTCTTCTAAATTAGCAATAAATTTCCGCCCGCCATTCCCGCCGAGGAAGTGGTACATATAAATGTCTGTATAGCTTACATAACGATCAGGAAAGTCTTTATGCAGTTTATCAATATTCTCACGCGCATATTCGGCGCCCATCTCTAAAGAGAAAAATGCATCTGTACATATATTCAAAATAGTTTGTTTTAATTTAGGGTTTTTAATGCTGGTCTTACCGCCTACGCGCTTAATATGCTTTGATAAACGCTCATAGCCATATTCTTCACCGTAATTATACATCAGGTCTAACTGCGTTGAAGGGACAAGCTGCATAATGCCGCAGGCTTTCGTAAACTGATTAACGACCGTTGCTTTAAAAGAGCTTTCTTGCGCACCGATTACGCGCAGCATATCATATTCAAGCCCTGTACTCTCTACGGCAAATTTCATTCTCTTATCTACATATTTAGGCACAACCATAGAATTTAAACTGGCTTGATCCAAAGACACTTTAGGATAAGTATATGTTTTTTCTTCATACCAACTTGGTAGATAATCCTTCAACCGGTCATTAGCTTTATGCTTTACAAATTCTTTGAAACTTTCTGGGTTGGCCTCATATAAGCCATGGCTTACCGAAGCCACGCTAATGAATGCAGCGGCTAACGGCCACGTAACCCAGCGACTATATTTGTCGTATGTTTGGCTGGCGCTGTCTAAAGCCTGATGCGCTTTCTTTATATATTTACGGCACGGATTATTTTGTTTTGCTTGAGATTTTTCCTGATTTTTATTCAGATCGTCCATTATTTTATCGAGCTCATCCGTCATCTTAAAATCCCTCTATTCATCATTATATTCACACACGGCATATTAATTAACATAACCAAGCCCTTTGTGTCAATTAATATGAAAACACTTGATCTCCTTTTATGCCCCGTGCTATGAAAAATAAACCTAAACATATTGAGCTGAGATTAATGACCGATCCATATAAGATTTTAAATAGCGTTCTTGAAAATGCAGGCGTTTCCAAGACTATATACTCACTGGTTTTACCAGAAACCGAAGCGACGATTGACCGCATCTTAGATGGTGGCGTGCAGCGTGATATTCTTGCGCATAAGCTTCAAGATATTTTTAATGCTGGCGCGCCAAGCGACCCTATCGCCCTCGCCCAGCAACTCACGCAAGCGCTATCCACCCAGCGCGAGATCTTTCGTGATATGTATCGTGAAGCATGGACACAAAAACAAGACGTCATGCATGAAGACTTTTTTACGACATGGAAAAATTGGACAAGCCCGATTATAAACGCGCAATGGGATGACTTCCCTTATATGTACCCCACAGCGGGCGCTAGCGAAGCGCTACGTGAAGCCATTAACAGCTACGCCACAACATCACATGCACGCGCAGAAAAACCTGTCATACACGTATTCATCGGCGAATATGAAGGCTTTAGCGCCTATGCCGATGCCGCCGGTATAGAAGTGCAAACCCATAGCCGTGCTGATTGGAAAGATGCGATGAGTAAAATTGGCCCGAATGAACAATTTTATATCTCTCAGCCCTCAGCCATTGATGGCAATGTTTGGGATGATTTTGATGACTTTGCGAATGCTTTGAACACGCAGCAACCCAGCGCCGAGATCATGCTTGATGTCACTTATGTAGGCTGTGTTGGTCGCGAATTTAGCGTTAATGCCACGCATAGCAATATCCCCGCCGTATTTTTCTCTTTAAGTAAGCCTTGCGGTGCTTATTACCACCGTATTGGTGGCATGTTAAGTAAAGAGGAGTATCCAGGTTTATTTGGCAATAAATGGTTCAAGAATTTATTGGCCTTGAATATCGGTACTGAGATAATGAAGAATAATGGCGTGCACGACTTACCGCGCAAATATAGCGCCACTCAGCAGCAAGCTTTGGCGCAGACGAATAAGACACTTGGCCTGAATTTAAAGGCCAGTGATGTTTATCTATTGGGTACTACGCCCCCGAGTAAAGAGCCTAGCGACTTAGAACGCTATTTAACCCGTGGTTCAGATGGTGAAGAATTAGTGCGCGTGTGTTTAACGCCGACTATGTCGTCCCTTATTGATCCCAATACAAACAGCGTCGTCCGTGCGCGCCCACATGAAGGTTTAAAGCTATGAAAAATTTAGAAGTTGTAACGCAAGCCGATGAAATCCACGCTTATTGCCAAAAGCTCTGGCGCACAGATGCCTTTAAGAAATCTTATGATACGGGCGGCTTGGTGTTTGAGGTGGTTGATAAGCTGGCCTCTCTACCGCGCTATTTTTACGAGCGCAGTGATGACCGCCTCGAGACGGGGCATTTCACATCATGGTGGGGCGGCATACAGCTTCGCCCAAACGATTATAAACAAGATGGCGTGCATGATGTCTATTATCTACATGAAATGTACCACGCAGCGACTATGCCCTGCTGCCCTGATTTGATTTATGGCGCGTTTTTACAAAAGCTTGGCAATAATGAAAGTGATGCGAGCGTTTGTTCTGAGATTTCAGCTTATTTTGAAATGCCTGAGCTTCGTAAAGAAACGTTTGGCTTTGAGATTTATGCAGACCGCTTCTTAAAAGATCCTACCTATCAAGCTCTCTGGCAGAATAACCGCCGTGAGTTTGAAGAGATGATGATTATTAAGCGCCGTAATGTCATGCACTCGACATATCAGCCGCAGGACATGCCTGAGAAATGGATTAACCTCTTCTCCTCCCAAAACAAAGAATCTGGCACAGTGTGGACTGATAGCTATAATAAGATAGAAACAGCCATGTGGCAGCTGCGCGTGGAATCCATAGACAGCAATATTGGCCGCGATCAAGCAATGAAGAATTTCATGACTTGGCTGACATCGGATGAGATCACAAATGGCACAGATATTCCCTTCCCTAAAGAAGCAGAAGTTTTTGCTGATATTTATTGGAGGAATAAAAAGCTCTATGCGCAGGAAGTTGACGCTTTTGTTAAGCAGCAAAATGCCACAGCCGCGACACCACCACAGCCGAAAAAGCCGCAACCTTAAATTATAAGATGTTATACTGGTTTAAGACCGCTTGACGCTGCCGTTAATAAAACTTCGTCTGAAGCCTTTTGCTGATTATCTAATGATGAATCAAATACAGCCCCCACCCCAGCGCCACCGTTAAAAATAGACGCGCAGCTCAGATATAATGGATCTAAATCTAGCGTTGGCTGCGCAGGCAAAACATGCGGACAAACTGCGCGCTTATAGGCATTCTTAAACTCTTGATTTTTACACACATCAAAACAGGTCGCGCGAACATCTTTTAAGAAGCCTTTATCCTGTATGAGAAGGTCAGGCAGCTCAGCAATAACGCCATGCCCTTTTTTAACATCCTTGATAAGAGCTCTCTTCGCTACGGTGGCGATGCTCTTAATTTTATCAGGAAAACATTTATAAATATCAGTATCTTTATCCAAAGTTTGCAGGGCAAAGCGTTCGTCATATTTCAATATAGCGGGCAACTCTTTATAAAGGTCAGGGTTACTATACAATACAGGTAAAAGATATGATCTGTATTTTTCACTTAATAGAAAATCTTTTAATTCTAAAGCGGTCGCCTCAGGCACGGCGGCCATCAGCCCTTCTTCAAACTCATCCATCTGCTCTAACGCATATCTGGCTACGCACGGATTTTTTCTAATATCCTCAGAAAAGTGCTTATAAGATGATGGGTGTATTTTTATCACACTCAGTGCTGATTCAGTATCGAGCCTATAGCCCTTGGGTAAATCTTGATATATATTTGCGCCGCTTTTCATTATTTCTAAAACTTCAGAGCGTTTCATATCACCCAAGACCTTACTCAATATTGATTTAGGAATCGCTTTTACTATTTTTTTAGTCAGTAACGCTGTCCCTTGCCCCAGACAAGATTGTAATGCTTTTTTCGCAGCAGATTTGTTATTCTTCATTTTGGTCGAAAACTGCGCATACATCACCTCATCATATGCTAGTAATTTTAAGGCGAATGCGGTTGAGCGCTGCAGACAATCAGGAAGCGCCTCAAAATCCATTTCCCCGCGATTCATGCAGCGCTGCACACCGCGCGCCATAATCTCTTGCCCCTTCTTCCCCAGTAAAGTGTTCTCTAATTTGCTCAAAGTCTTTTTAGGGATATATTTTAAAGGATTTGCATCACCCTCCATAGAGCGCAGGATATTCACTCTCGCAATTTGTGGGTCTGCACGCAGCTTAAACGGTAAATATTTATATACGACACCCGAAGTCGCCGCGACCAGCTGAAGGCTGAATTTACGATCCTGCCGTAAGCCCTTAGGCAGATGAGCATAATCAGAAGGATAATGCTGCAGAAATAAACCTAAATAATTCTTATATGTGAAGTTTTCTAAAACGGGGCTTAATGCCTCTAAAGTGGCTCTCGGTAAATCTCTAAAAACACCCTGCTTACAATCCAAATCACGCAATAGAGCTTTTTTCGCAACGTCTAAATTCGTCTTCACTTCTTTTGGAAATGCCGTATATATCGTGACGCTATCATCCAGCGCTTCCATTGCGAAGCTTGGGTCATACTTATATTCGCGCGGCAGCTTTTTATAAGATAATGAATCCCCCTTTAATTTAGACAGTAAGTAATCCCGATAAAGCGGCGTATTCTTAATTTTCTTAATGGCTGCCTTTGGTATTGAGCTTCCTATAGAATAGCCTTCATCCTTATTGTTATGTAAGGCCTTTTTAATCAGTGTTAAGTCTAATTTGAATTCATCGGAAAAAGCGCTGTAAACATATGGGTCAACATCCAAAGCCTTCATTGCAAAGTCATAATCTTCTCTTATTACGACAGGCTGATCCCCATATGGCTGCGCCCCTCTTTTTAAAGACGCTAATAGTCTGTTTTTATAAGGGACACTCATAAAAAAAGCATCAAGTTGATTCACTACATGCGCGGGAATATGCCTGATTATATTGTGACCATGGCTAAAATCAGCCATTAGCGCATGTTTAGCGACGTCCAAATTATTTTGCGCTTTAGCCGGTAACCACTGATATATCTCACTCAGTTTATTTAACTGTTCTTCTATAAAAAGCTGATCCTCACAGAGTTTCTCGCCTATATATTGGGCTGCATATTTATTCTCGGCTATAGCAAGCCCCGCCATATTACGAGCGTTTTGAAAATGTGGCAGGTACTTTAGGGCGCTGCCACGTATAGTCAGTACAGATTCTACAAATTCGGCCGTCTCTTTAAGCTCGACAGGAAAATCTTTTATGCAGTGAAAATTAAGACGTATTTTATTAAGGTAGCCTGACCACGCATCATCATAGAACCAAACCTTACCCTTAATCTTACGAGCCTCTGATGTTTGATAATCATCTGACTGCCCCATTAGCTTCTCTGCGACTTGCGTCGTTAAATTAACAGGTTCAAATTCACGGTATAATGGCGGTTTACTATCATCAAGTTTAAGGAACTCATGCACGAATCCTTTACTAATCAGTTTTCTAAGGGCGCCTGCTTGATGCGTACAGACAAGTTTACCTGAAAATAAGGCCTCAGACACCATTGATTGAGAATCCCCCCAAACAACAAAATGCTTTGCGCGGGCAATAAGGCCTTTATAGGGGTTGTAAACAGAATCATCTGGATTAAACTTATGCCCCACGACGCTTAATCTATCTTTATGCCCCGCATCCTCGACCGCTTTTTTCAAGCTGGTCATCAAATTCTCATAGCTGCTTTCTCCCGTACGGCGACTTCCACAAATATAAATCGTGGCTTCCTTATAATGCGCCATCACTTTAACCATTTTTCGGTTAAAATCCTCACGATCAAAGCTCTCAGCCCGTACTAACATGGCTGCCATAATAGGGCCTTTTATATCAGGATGACGCGCATCGAATATAGCCCCTTCTTGGTCTAATATATCCTGCGTAAGGTGATGGGAGACCAGTTCACGCTCACCAACCAAACCAGAAGACAAGCTTTCATTAAAGCCTGTAACAGGAAAAACATCCTGATAGTCATGGCCAATTAATTTCATAGCCTGCGGGCATTCTTGACCCAGTACATATTGCGGTGGGGGATAATCTGCCAAATATTGCGCTAATAAATATTCGTAACTTTCATTCTGCGCTGCATCCGGGAATGCCGCACGCACAGTTTTATCATCTGCATAAATGACATGACCGCCTATTTTATCACTAATAGCGCGCGCCATACCTTTCCAGCCCGCAGCATCACCGCGCGAGGGATCGTCCTGCCCAACATTAACCAAGAGTACAGGCTGATCGCTATACTTTGTGAGTGCAGCGCTCTGCGCTATTGCATTTTCTATGCTGTTTTCTTTTTTAGCCACAACAAACCCCGTTTATAAAACCGGAGTAATATTAACACAAGCTGTCGAGTTATGTAAAGCTTTTTGGATCTAGAGAAACCTAAACCATGCACGAGGCCTCATACATACAATTAAGACATGCCAAATAGATATGCTTAAGCAGCGCTAAAAAGCGCGACTTAAAGAATAGTATTAGTAATGTAATGGGAGAAAATGGTGCGCCCGCAGGGATTCGAACCCCGAACCTTCGCATTCGTAGTGCGATGCTCTATCCAGTTGAGCTACGGGCGCCTCAAAGATGCGTGAAACTAACTGTAGGCAAAAATAAATGCAAGGCTTTTTTTCAGTTTTTTTCAGTTTTTTTTATTCTGATTAAATTAGGCCCTATTTTTCCTCAGATTTGGCTTGCCCCATTACCCAAATCAGCCTAGAATAAACATATAAACTTCTGTATATCTGGAAGTTATCTTCATTGGGGTCATTGACCTTATCACAACATTCGCTTAAAAATTACTTGTATAATATACGAGTTGTGTATCTTAAACATACTCGTACACAATAAAAATTTAAATATTGAAGGCAGCTGCTTGGTCATGAAAAAATTATTATTACTTACCGCTTTGAGCCCACTTGTTTTAAGCCTTAGCGTTCCGACAAACGCACAGGCTCAGCAATATCCTTACGCACAGAAGCCCGCTTTGCTTGTAACAACAGACCCTCTACCTGTTGCGCTTACAAAAAAAGTGTACACACAACCGATGCGTGGCTCAGACATTTCTAAGCATCAAGTGCTCGGTGGGTATTATAGCGATCAAGCCACATTGGTCGGCCGCAAAATAAATGACCTGAATGTTGATCTTAGTAACTTACGCCAAGAAACAAAATCTCTGTCATCGCGCCTTGTTAACCTTCAACGCACGAGCCAAGACATATCAGCTGATTATTACGCGAATGTCGCGACCATCAACACGCAGCTACAATCAGGTACAACACCGGGTAATCCACGCCTTGTACAAAAATTAGCGAACGCACAAGACAGCCTAGAGCGCCTATCAAACAATATTTCACATTTAAACGAACTTACTGTAGAGATCAAAAACAGCTATTCAGTTTCAAACTATTTACTTGAAACATCTAAACAAGCTTACGGCATATCGGGCGCCATCGAAGAAGATCACGTCTTACTCGCACAGCTTGAAGATGAAATTGATCACATGAGCGTTCTTATTCGTCGCCTTCTAAACAATGTAAGTGATGACGTATCACGCACAGCGACTTACCTAAGCTCAGAGCGTAGCAATCTTCGTACCCTCGCATTGGCGATCACAACAGGCGACCTTATGGGCAAAAGCCTTTCACGTCATCCGTTCTCACGTTCAACCAATTACGCTAGCGACCCTTCATTGTCTGGTGGCGTAAACCCACATGACTACAGAAGTACACACGCAGCCCCTGCTGTACCAAATAATCAGCTCCTCGCTAAAATTCGCTTTGATGGTGACAACGTCAATTACCAACAATCCGTTTATGGCGCGATGCATAAAGCGTTACAAGATTACCCAAGCGCGATGTTTAAACTTGTCGCCGTGTACCCTGAGACACCAAATGCAGCACAAGCCGCATTAAGCTCTACGGTTGCGCGTCGCAATGCAGAAGACGTCTTACGCAACATGACTGAAATGGGTATGCCTATGGATCGTGTTGAGCTTGGCCAATTCGCCAGCGCCGATACATCAGGTAGTGAAGTTCATATCTATATCCACTAAGACAGCGATACAAACACAAATCTTATAAAAAGCCCGCAAATATATTGCGGGCTTTTTTGTATATGGGGCTATATATATCCCTTCAATTTTGTGTTAAAATTCACCCCTTAATATAAATGCATTTTACAATCAAGGGGACTTCATATGATTACTGCGCTTAAACCTTATATTGCGGCAGCACTGATTACATCTTCAGCATTTTGCAGCGTTAATGTCGCCACAGCCTCTGCAAATAACGAGCTCCCCTTAAAAAGCGTGGTTATCACGACCAGCGGCCTTGCGCTCTATCAACATCAAGGCACTGTGAACGGCAATGAAGACCTTAAACTCTCCGTGCGTCTTGATGGGGTTGATGATGTTTTAAAAAGCTTAGTTGTTTTGGATAGCACAGGTACATTAGGCGGCGTATCACTGCCCGGTCGCAGCCCTTTATCGCAGCTTTTTCGCGATCTTCCCTTTTCAAAAAACGACTTACAATCCCTTGTCGGGTTGTTAAACGCCCTACGCGGCGCAGCCGTCGAACTTGATATTGAAAAAATCAGCGGTAATTTAATGAGCGTCTCGGCTGAAAATGAATCCACGAGCGACGGTATAATTACACGCCACCGCTTAAGCGTTCTGACAAAAGACGGCATTAAAACGGCGATCATTGAAGATCTTGGTCATTTAAAATTCACAGATCCTGAAATTAACGCGCAACTACAATATGGCTTAGAAGCGCTATATGACAACCGCATTCAAGATCGACGCAACCTTGATATCTCTTTAAAAGGCACAGGCAAACGTGATGTATCCTTTGCCTATATTCAAGAAGCGCCTTTGTGGAAAAGCTCTTACCGTTTAATTGCGCCGAAAAAAGGCGCGAGCAAAAGCGAAGCTATATTACAAGGTTGGGCTGTTTTAGAAAACACAACAGGTCAGGACTGGAATGACGTCAAAGTCACACTTATGTCAGGCTCGCCTGTTACATACCACCAAGCCCTTTACGAAAGCTACCATGTTGATCGCCCTGAATTGCCTGTAAAAATTATGGACCGCGTTATGCCGCGCACAGATCAAGGCGTCATGCAAAGCGCTAGCAACGCTGGCGGCATGGGCAGTTCAATGAATAGGACAAAAAGAAGCAGCATGATGCAAAAAACCCAGATGATGTTTGATGAGAGTAACGACTATATGGAATCAGACATCATGCCTTCTGAAGTCTTCTCCATGACACCGGCACAAGCCCCCAGTTTTGCACCATCCAATATGGCGCAAACAATCAGTGCCGCGGCCAGTGAGACAGCCTCACAAATGGTCTTTAAATTCCCCCATGGCGTTGACTTAAAAGCCAGTCACAGCTTGATGCTGCCTTACGCTCAGCTTACTTTGCCGACAGAGGAGCTCTATGTTTATCAACCCGATACACACAGCACCCATCCTTTTGCTTCCATGCTCGTCACCAATAACTCAAACAGCGCCCTGCCGCCTGGAATTTTAACGCTTTATGATCGCGCGAATAGCGGTGAAATGCTGCATATTGGTGATGCAGAAATGCCGTTAATCCCGAAAAGCGAAGACCGCTTGATTAATTTTGCCCTTGATACGCAAACCAAAATCAGCCAAGTCCAGCAAGAAAATCGCCGCTTAGGCCTCATCAAGCTGAATAGAGGCGTATTAACGCAGGAAGTCGTATACGACAACACCACGACTTACACAATCAAAGCCCCCGCCGAAGACAGCCGCACTGTGTTGTTAGAGCATCCATTACGCCCCTCATGGGAAATGCTTGGTGAGTTAAAAGATAAAGTTGATACGACCCTCACCCATTACCGTATTCGCGTAAATGTGAAACCGGGTGAAAGCAAAAAAATCCCTGTAACTTTACGCAGAAAAGGCCATGAAACCGTTTCACTGGTTAATATCAGTTCAAATGAAATTACCGCGCGCTTAAAAGTCAGCGGTGAAAACATACCAAACAAGATCAAAGAGGCCTTAAGCCAGATCAGCAAAATGCGTCAAAGTATCAGCAGTAATGAAAGCAAGCTCAACCAATTGCGCGCTGAGCGTAACCGCATCACACAAGATCAAAATCGCGTGCGTGAGAATTTACGGACAATCTCACAAGACTCCGCTATTGGTAAGCGCTATTTGGCTAATTTAGACAAGCAAGAAACCCAGCTTGAAAACATTCTAAGCAATGAAGAAACCGTACAAGAAAAGCTCACAGCACAGCGCGACGCGCTTAGCACTTACGTGAACGGCCTTAGCTTGTAAAAAATAGGCTTACGCATCTTTTTACCCCTAAGTGATCCTTATAAAACACCCTAACCGCATTGACATAATTGCTCAATGCGGTTAGTATTAATTTATAAGGAAAGTGAGGCGCAAATAAGATGAGTGACGAGAGCAATCAAAATCTTGATACATATACGCAGTCAATTCTGAATATGACCCACTGCTTAAGGGCTTATAATAACACGGCTTATAGCTGGGTTGGCGCTGCGGAATCTCTGCATAACAGCTTAAGTCATGAAATTAGAATTGCGCATCTTCGTACCAATATGAATATTGGATGTGAAGAACAAATCGCCGAAGTCAAAAAATTTATTGCCCATTTTGAACAAATAGAAGATAGCGGTGGCGAGGGTTATTTAAGCGAATTAAAAGAAGTCACAGAGCTTGCCTATTTACAGTTTTTAGAACAAAAATTGCCTGATAACACATCAGCCGAAGACCATAAAAAAACAGCGCAACAATTTGAAACCGCTTTAGCTGAGATTTACAACACAGCTAATTTGCTGCCCGCCTATATAGCCGTAAATAAAAAACTGGTTAGCGCCTTCACTCAGTGCCAAGAAAACCCTGAAGGCCGACACTCCGTCTCTAAACCTGATGCACTTCTCAATGCCTTAATGGACAGCACAGGCACGCCTTATTTCAAAAGCACGAGCGCACCATTTTTACAAAATAAGATATAAAAGAAGCTGTTTTGAAGTGATCGATTACGCGACTATTCGTCTTCACTATCGGCGTCTTGCGCGCGACGAAAAGCATCTAGACCGATCTCATCCATCAGATCGCTCTCTTTTTTAGCCTGCTTACGCCCCTCTTCCGCGGCACGGCTTTCCGCTGTGATCTCAACTTTTTTAAGTTCAGCAAAACCGCGGCGAACATCTTCGCGGGCAAGGTTAACGCGGCGCTCTATTTGTTTGAGTCCGTCATCCACCACAGCAATTTTCTTTTGCATGGCTTGTAAATATGCGCCGAAATAACTCTGCGTATCCAGCGCCGCCATACCTTCCATACTCTCAATAACTTTGGTTTCGCTCTCTATTTCATCAATAATATTGCTTTTAAGGGTCTCTAATATCTCAACCTCGCGATACAGATCAGCCAAGACGCGCTGCTTATCATCAACACGTTTTTGATATAGTCGTATAAGGGGGTCAAGATCAGCCATTTATTCGCCCATAACCTCCCTAACGCTTCGTTGTTGTGGTGCGTATACGGTTCGGCGGCGGATTATTCACGCCGGCTTTATTCGGGCTATTATTAGGCGTTCTATTGGGCGCGGTTTGATTAGAAGCGTTTGGCGCGGCTGCACCTTCTGGGTTTGCATCGCCGCCATTACTTGGGCCACCCAATATTTTATTTAACCGTATAAAACCTTCATCAATTGAGGTTTTCTCATCCTTATTCTGGCGTAAAAACTCTTCAATATCAGGATAAAGCCTGATCGCTTCATCCACCGCGGGGTCTGTGCCTTTGCGGTAAGCGCCAAGGCGAATAAGTTCAGCCATATCTTCATAAGCGGTCAAAACTTGTTTAGAGCGGCGCAATGTATCATTTTGCATCTCATCAAAACAATGCGGCAAAGACCGTGAGACTGATTTTGTGACGTTAATCGCTGGGTAGCGCCCACGATCGGCAATGGCACGTTCCATCACAATATGGCCATCAACAATACCACGCACAGCATCGGCAACGGGCTCATTGTGATCATCCCCTTCAACCAGAACAGAGAATACGCCCGTAATAGCGCCCTCTCCTTTTAATCCTGGCCCCGCGCGCTCAAGCAAGCGAGCAAGCTCACCAAATGTTGTTGGGGGATAGCCTTTGGTCGTTGGCGGCTCCCCTGCTGATAAACCTATTTCACGCTGCGCCATGGCAAAACGTGTAATTGAATCGATCAAGCAGAGTACTTGTTTATTTTGTTCGCGGAAATATTCGGCGACCGCCATCGTCATATAAGCCGCTTGCCGGCGCATCAGCGCAGGCTCATCACCTGTGGCGACGACGACAACCGAGCGTGCAAGACCTTCAGGCCCCAAATCATCTTCTAAAAATTCTTGTACTTCGCGTCCACGTTCGCCAACCAGACCAATGACCGCAACATCGGATTCCATATAGCGCGCCATCATAGAGAGCAAAACTGATTTACCAACACCAGAACCTGCAAAAATGCCCATACGCTGGCCTTGGCAAATCGGCGTAAAGCTATTGACGGAGCGCACCCCAAGGTCAATTTTTCGTCCAACCCGTGTGCGCTCATGCGCATTAGGGGCTTTATTTTTCAGTGGTATAGGATGGCCGCCCAATTTCAGTGGGCCTTTGCCATCAACAGGTTCGCCTAATGCATTAATGACGCGGCCTAGCCATGATTCATCAGGCAAAATAACGGGCAGCGTGTCTTGAATAACGGCGCGACAACCAAGGCCAACCCCTTCTAAAGTACCAAATGGCATAAGCAAGGCGCGATGCTCACGAAAACCGACAACTTCACAGGGAATGTTTTTATTTGGTTTGGGACGCAGATGAACAATTGAGCCAATCGATAGCTCATTACCAAAACCAGCGATCTCAACCAACAAGCCAAGAATCTTTGTGACTTTACCGTGAAATTCGTGATCAGGTAAAAGCTGTATTGCCGCTTCGGCTTTTTGGTATAAACGATCCATAGCACACATTCATATGAAATTAACGTAGATTGAGTTTCGAGCAAACTTTAATCAGGACTAGCGATACGTACAATATTGTACAGACCTCATTATACAACACTTCCTTAATCATTTTGTAAAAATATTAAAATAATTTGTTAACTTTGTTAATCTTTGTTAATATATTAAGTAAGCCTGATAGATAAAGGCCTTAAATAAGATAAGAGCCGACAGGCAAAAGAAAAAACACAACCTAATTTTATTTTATATTTATGTCGCTGCTATAGCCGCGTAGATATTACTCAGCAAGGGATTATATACATGCGCGTTTTATTAGTAGAAGACGACACTTCAACCGCAAAAAGCATTGAGTTAATGCTAAAATCTGAGGGCTATGTTGTTGATACAACTGACCTTGGTGAAGACGGCCTCGAAATCGGCAAAATATACGACTATGACATTATCATACTTGATCTGATGCTTCCTGATATGGATGGTTACGATGTTTTGAAAGCGCTACGTGCGGCTAAAGTTGAAACCCCTATTCTTATTCTTTCTGGCCTTGCTGAGATGGAAAATAAAATTAAAGGTCTTGGTTTCGGCGCAGATGATTATCTGACCAAGCCATTTGACAAACGTGAGCTTGTTGCCCGTATTCAAGCGATTGTTCGTCGCTCACAAGGCCACGCGCAAAGCGAAATCAAAACCGGCAAAATCAGCGTCAACCTTGATGCGCGTACTGTAAATATTGACAGCCAACCGCTACATCTTACAGGTAAAGAATACGGCATTATTGAGCTGCTCTCGCTGCGTAAAGGCACGACCTTGACCAAAGAAATGTTCTTGAACCACCTTTATGGCGGCATGGACGAACCTGAAGTTAAGATTATTGACGTGTTTATTTGCAAATTGCGTAAGAAAATCGAAAAAGCTTCTGGTGGCGAAAACTATATTGAAACAGTTTGGGGACGCGGTTATGTATTGCGCGACCCACAAGAAAGCCCACAAAAAGCCAGCGCATAATTCGTGACGAATATGACGCTAGGACTTATTAAGAATTTAACCAAGGCTGCTTTTGTAGCCTTGGTTTTTTGTTATTGCACGCTTTTCACTGCGGCATGGGTTGATATCTTCAACATCCTTACGCCTTTTATGTTCCAATATTTGCTTTGCAGCCTTGTTCTTGTGGCGATGTTTGTCTTTTTCAAACAAAAATACTGGATTATCGCTAACGTTATTCTAACCCTGCTGTTCTGCACAGAATATATAAGCGCCAATAAACTCTTTCAGCCTATTCATTCATATTTTGAGGCAGGTTACGACCTGAATATCATCAGCTATAATCAACTCTATATTAATCAACACAGCGCTGAATTCATAAGCAGCCCTCAAGTGAAAAAAGCTGATTTTGTCGCTATATTTGAAGCGAATGATGCGGCGGCGCGCGCGGCGAATACTGTAAAGGCGCGTTTCCCCTATCAGTATTCTGTACTTAACATGCAGACCAAGTCCGTAATTGCTTTAAGTCGCTGGCCCATAATAGAGGCTAAGCGTATAGATACAGCTGAAAACACGGCTGAACAAAACGTCATTCTGCGTTTTAAAATACAGGCTGAAGGCGCAAAGCGCCCTGCCCTGATTTATGCCCTGCACACAAAATCGCCCCTTCCCTTACGGCGCATTAGCGCCCGTAACCATGAATTAGAAACGCTCGCTGCGCTTATTAAAAAAGACCGCCAAGATTTGCGTTTACCACAAATCGCATTAGGGGATTTCAACATCACCCCTTATAATCCACATTTCAAACAATTACTGACCAATGGCGCCCTTATTATGCCTCGCCCTGATCGCTTACCCATTCATAGCTGGCCGAGCTTTGCACCGTGGTTTATACGTTTTCAGATCGATCACATCCTATATAGTGAGGGCGTAACAAGCCAATCCGTTCAGACCTTACAAGCCTTTGGATCTGACCACTTAGCCTTACAAGCCAGACTTTCAATCGCCAATTAACATAACCTGTTTTTGTGTTGCTTATATGCGGATATTAGACTATAGTTCAACCATATAAACATTATAAAGAATCGTTTTGATTTACAGGATTGGCTTATGCCCTTAAATATACCCAATATACTGACCCTTGCACGGATATTTATCCTGCCTTTTCTGCTTTGGATGATCTATCAAGATAGCGCTTTATGGGCTTATGGCGCCTTTGTGGTTTATGCCTTAAGCGCTTTTACCGATTATTTGGACGGATATTTAGCGCGCAAGCTTAATCAAACATCAGCTTTTGGCACATTTATTGACCCGATTGCCGACAAGATCTTTGTCCTTGGCGTATTATTGGTGATGATTGATTTACATGTATTAAGCGGCCTGTGGTTAATTGCCGTGCTGATCATTGTTATTCGTGAGCTTCTGGTTTCTGGCCTGCGTGAATTTTTAGGCCCGCATAATATAAAATTACCTGTAACGCAATTAGCCAAATGGAAAACAACAATACAAATGCTGGCTTTGGCCTTGCTTATATTAGCGCCAGCCTTTCCCCTTGCTCTATTCGCGGGAAAAATCACTTTAATCGCCGCGGCCATCATTACATTAATAACAGGCATGCAATATTTAGCGAGCGGCCTTAAAGCAATGAAGGGGCTTGATGAACAATGAGTATAGTCAGAAAAATCAAAACCAAAGCGGATGAGAATCCTGCTGAAATTGCGTCTATTGATACAAAAATCGGCGTGCCGTGTAGTCATGGAAAAATGCGCTCAGAGCCGCTATTTGTGACGTTCAACAATTTGTCCGACCACAAAGAACATATTGCTCTTGTCTATAGTGGCAGCCAATGGACGGCCTTTAGCGATCAAAAACAAAGCGCGACCCCGCTTGTACGCATTCACTCTAAGTGCCTAACGGGCGATACTTTTGGCTCGCGCTTATGTGATTGCGGTCCGCAACTTAACTACGCACAAGATGAAATATCTGAACATGGCGGCGTATTGCTCTATATGGATCAAGAAGGCCGCGGCATTGGCCTGTACAACAAATTAAAATGCTACTTCCTCAAAGCGACAAAGGGTCTCGACACTTATGAAGCTAATCGTCACTTAAACTTCCCTGATGATTTACGCGATTATACCGCCGCCGCGCAAATGCTTGCCGCCCTTGGCGTTAGCCAGATTGATTTAATGACCAATAACCCTGATAAAGTGTCGCAAATCATCGAACATGGTATTTCCATTGAAAGAATGGTCAATACGCCAACATTTGAAACGATTGAAAACCATGATTATCTGGCGTGTAAAAAAGATCAAACACATCATAAATTAAACATCAAATAAATGCTTATTCTGTGATAGGCTTCTGGGCATGAATTATAAAACAATCCGACCATTATTATTTACCTTATCGGCTGAAACCGCACATGGCTTAGCGATTAAAGCGCTTAAATCTGGCCTAATGCGCCCGTCATCGCGTTATAAACCGTCATCCAAAGCCTTGGCCGCCCAAAGCCAAGCGCAGTTAAAAACGCAATTATGGCACTTAAACTTCCCTAACCCCGTTGGCTTAGCCGCAGGCTTTGATAAAAATGCCGAAGTTATTGCGCCGCTTTTAAAGCTTGGTTTTGGTTTTGTTGAATGCGGTACAGTGACCCTGCGCCCACAACCGGGCAA
Organism: uncultured Micavibrio sp.; assembly: GCA_963977125.1. GTDB lineage: Bacteria > Pseudomonadota > Alphaproteobacteria > Micavibrionales > Micavibrionaceae > UBA2705. Next base: position 330,105 of record CAXBNJ010000001.1, on the reverse strand, counting down.
TCCAAAGCCACGCATATTCAGAGATACAACACATAATGCCGTAATAAATCGTATGGGCTTTCCGGGGCGTGGCATGTATCGTTTTAAAGATAATTTACGCAAATTCTTAGAAAGCCGCCCAAGAATAGAAGGCATAATCGGCCTAAATATTGGCATGAATAAAGAACAAACCGAACCGATCACTGACTATAAATTCCTAATGCAGCATATTGGCGCAATGGGTGATTACATCACGATTAACATTTCATCACCCAATACACCGGGCTTGCGTGACTTACAAAAGCGCGAACCGTTTTTAGCGCTATGCGCAGGCGTATTAGAAGCGCGTGGGAAATATTGCGGCGATGAAGCCCCGCCGCCAATTTTGGTTAAACTTGCCCCTGATTTAGATGAAGCCGCACAAGAAGAACTGGCCATTGCCGCCCTTGAAAGTGGTATAGATGGCCTAATCCTGACCAATACAACATTGGATCGCCCGGGATATTTGCCCGCACAATTCGCCGCAGAGAAAGGCGGTTTATCTGGCCGCCCTGTTAAAGATAAAGCCACGCAAGTCATTCATAACTTCTACCGTTTAACCAAAGGTCAATTGCCTATTATTGGTGTTGGCGGCATTGAAAACGCCCAAGACGCCTATGATAAAATAAAAGCGGGCGCATCACTTGTGCAGCTTTACTCTGCCCTTGTCTTTGAAGGGCCCGACTTACCCATGCAGATTAATCAAGGCCTGTTAGATTTACTAGCGGCTGATGGCTATACACATATAAGCGACGCGATTGGCGCCGATCATAAAGGGACCCCCAGAACATGAGAAACTGGAACATGAGAAACTGGAACATGAAAAACTGGCTTAAAAAATCACTGGCTTTGGGCGTTGTTAGCCTGATAAGCGCCGCGCCGAGCTTCGCGCTAGCGCAAGAACAGGCTCAAGCACAACAACAGGCGCAGAGTGAACACCCTGCCCCACAAGCGGCCATTGCCATGCATGGCGATGTTAAATATCCCGCAGATTTTAGCCATTTTGACTATGTGAACCCGAACGCCCCTAAAGGCGGCGCAGTGACTATGCATGAAATTGGCAGTTTTGATAGCCTTAACCCCTTCATTGTAAAGGGCAGCAAAGCACCAGGCACAAACTTCCTTGGCAGCAGCCTGCTTTACGCTTCGTTGATGACGCAAAGCTATGATGAGCCTTTTACCATGTATGGCTATATCGCTGAGAGCATTCAAATGCCTGATGACCGTTCATGGGTTAAGTTCACATTACGCCCAGAGGCGCGCTGGCAAGATGGCGTTCCGATCACGGCCGCCGATGTTAAATTCACATTTGAACAAATGATCGAACATGGTATGCCATTTTTCAAAGCCTATTATGGCGATGTTGAGACCGTCGATATTTTATCTGATCGTGAAATCAAATTTACGTTCAAAGACACCTTAAATGCCGAGCTGCCTTTGATCCTCTCACAGCTTACCGTCTTGCCAAAACATTATTGGGAACGCCCTGAAAATGACATTAGCAAAACATCATTAGACGCCCCTTTAGGCAGCGGCGCTTATCATGTAAAAGACGTTGATGCGGGTCGCTCAATCACCTTTGAACATGTCGATAATTGGTGGGGGAAAGACCTTGCTTTGAATAAAGGTCGCTATAATTTTGATACGATTAAATATGATTTTTACAAAGATTCAAATGTTGCCTTAGAAGCGTTTTTATCGGGTGAATATGATATTCGTTTAGAAAATTCATCCTTGCAATGGGAAACAGGATATAAGTCTCCTGCACTGAATAGCGGCAAGATAACCAAGACAGAATTTACCCATGAGCGCCCAGCAGGCATGCAGGGTTACCTTTACAATACGCGACGCGATGTATTTAAAGACAAGGCCGTGCGTAAAGCCCTTGCTTATGCCTTTGATTTTGAATGGTCGAACAAGCAATATGCTTATGGCAGCTATAAGCGCAATCAAAGCTATTTTGAAAACTCTGCCCTAGCCGCACATGCCCTGCCCGATGAAAAAGAATTGGCTTTTTTAGAAACATATCGCGCGCGTATTCCCGCTGAAGTATTTAGCGAAATATACCAAGCACCAAAGTCAGATGGCAGCGGTCAAAATCGTGATAATTTACGCGTGGCAAAAAACATGCTCGCCAAAGCTGGCTTTGTCTTAGGGGATGATAAAATTCTGCATAACCCCGAAACGGGCGTTAAAATGAAATTTGAAATCCTCGCTGTATCGCCCTTAATGGAACGCTGGACTTTGCCTTTTATTCAGAACTTAAAACGCATTGGCGTTGAGGCGAGCTTTCGCGTTATTGATTCCGCCCAATATCAAAACCGTGTTAGTGGCTTTGATTACGATATGATTATGGGCACGATTGCACAATCTTCATCCCCCGGCAATGAACAGCGTGACTTTTGGAATTCAGCCAAAGCCGACATGATGGGCTCACGTAATTATATGGGCGTGAAAAATCCTGTGATTGACGAAATCATTGAACAAATCATTCAAGCGCCAAGCCGTGAAGACCTTGTTGTTCGCACGCGTGCGTTAGACCGCATTTTACTGGCGAACTACTATGTAATTCCACAATGGTATTTTGATAAATGGCGCATTGCCTATTGGTCAAAACTAGGACAGCCTGAAGGCCTTTCGCCCATCACACCAGGGTTTAGCGATTTGTGGTGGTACAAAGCTGAAGGTGAAAAATAAGTCATGAGCATTCATAAAGACGGCTCAGATATTGCGCTGATTATTCCCGCACGTTACGCTTCTACGCGTTTTCCCGGTAAGCCACTGGCTAAAATCGCTGGTAAAACAATGCTTCGCCGCGTTGTTGAAATCGCACAAAAAGCGCAGCAGCGTTATCCCGCCATTAGCGTTGCCGTGGCAACCGAAGATGCCCGCATCAAAGCCCATGCAGATGAAATTGGTGTGATGTGTATTCTAACTTCGGAAGACTGCCCCACAGGCAGTGACCGTGTGTTAGAGGCGGCGGCCAAGCTTGGTGATCATATTAAATTCACCATAGGCTTACAGGGCGACGCGCCGTTTACGCCGTTTGCCGCAATTGAAAAAATGATCGCCCTATATCAAGCCGCACCACAAGACACTGAAGTGCTGACCCCGGTTATTCGCTTAAGATGGACTGAGCTTGACGCTCTGCGCGCGAGTAAAACCATCACGCCTTTTTCTGGCACCACAGCGATTATTGACCGCACAGGCCAAGCTTTATGGTTTTCAAAAAACATTCTACCCGCCATACGCAAAGAAGAAGCCATGCGTGATAGTGATCGTGATGACGGCTTTTCTCCCGTTTACCAGCATCTCGGCCTTTATGGTTTTCGCCGCGATATATTAGAAAAATTTGTCACATGGCCACAAGGCCATTATGAACAGCTTGAAGGTTTAGAGCAGCTACGCTTACTTGAAAATGGTGTATCCATTAAAACCTTCACATTAGATGTCCCGCTCGGCCTTGTGCAAGCGGGCGTTGATAGCCCTGAAGACGTCACGCGCGCTGAAGCCGCCCTCGCCCAATATGGAGAAGTTTTATGAGTACCCGCCTTGTCATCTGCCGCCACGGTAATACATTTGGCCCTAATGACACACCAACGCGCGTAGGCGCGCGCACAGACTTGGCCTTGGTCGACACAGGCCGCGCACAAGCCGAAGCCCTCGGTGTGCATTTTAAAGCCAATAACTTTGAATTTAATCGCGTCTTTTGCTCGCCTTTATTGCGCACGCGCCAAACGGCCGAAACAGCGCTTGAATCAATGGGACTAACGCAAAATGTCGATGTTCTTAATTTCCTTGGTGAAATTGATTATGGCCCTGATGAAAACAAACCTGAATCCGACGTTATCGCGCGCATAGGTCAAGACGCCCTCACACAATGGGATGAAAGCGCCATCGCGCCTGAAGGCTGGATTGTTGATACGGAATTTATGATTGGTGACTGGTTATCTTTTGGCGAATACGCCAAGGAACATTTTAAGGATCAAACCATATTATTGGTGACATCAAACGGCACAGCGCGTTTCGCCCCGCATTTAACAGGTGATTATGACAGATTTCGCGCCGATAATGACATTAAATTGAAAACGGGTGCTTATGGTATTTTAAGCCATGATGGTGATGCTTGGCACTCTGAGTGCTGGAATACCCGCCCCAATAAATAATAGAGGCTGAGCACTTATCTGTTCTAGATAAGCTGCTTAAAAGAGACGCAGAATAGAGCTTTGTTCAGCCGAGGCCAAAGAAACATTACTGTCGCTAAGCTGTTGGCGCGTTTGTAAGGCCAGTAAATTAATGCCCTCTTCGCTTAAATCCTTAACTTCAAAACCTTTTGCGCCTTCTTTTAAGGCCTCAATAGATTGTGCTGTAAAGCCTTGGCGCGTTTGAAACGTCGAGATGTTGTCACGCAATGTTACGCTGAAATTTTGAACAGAATCTAAAGCTGAGCGCAAATTGTTTTTAATCGCATGCAGGTCTTCCCCTGTTTTAATGCCTTCGCTGCCCAGTCCCAAAGCTTGAGAGTCATAATGACGGCCTTCAACAATAAAAGGACGCGCTTCTTGATTAACGGTGATGCTCATTTCATCACCTTGTAAAAGGTTAATCCCCTTTTCTGAGAATTCATTTACAAATTGGCTAATCGCCTGCGTATTTTTATTAAAGTCAATTTCAAAAGCACCAAGTTTTTCAGGCGCTTTACTCGTATCGCTTCTGATATCATCCAAAACCGTATCTGCCAGATTTGATGATTGGCGTAACAGAGCTGATAATTTTGACAAAGCGCTATCGGTGTTTTCTAGGATACGTAAACCTTGGTTGATTGTATCTAAAGATTGGCTGAGCTCTCCGGCTTGTGCATTAAGAACGGACGCTGCGAAGCTATCTTCAATTATTCTAGTTTTTTCTTGAACGGCTGGTGACACAAGCGTTTTCTTCGCATCGCTATTACCCAAGCTCTCAGACTCGCGCTGCGTTTGCAGAAGATTCGTGCGTATTACTGATGATATAACAACTGAACCAGTCATGGTCTTTATCCTTTTCTAGGGGGTGCAGCCTTAGCTGCTCAATCGATTCCTATCGATCGTCTTCACTCTACCATGTCTTTAGAAGTATAACACAATAGCGTTAAAAATTATAAAACGTTATAAACACCCTTAACAGGGTTTCCCATAAAGCTCAACTCTTTTTTTAACGCCTAGCTGTTAATCATAGAGATATGCTTTAACAGAAAATTACGGAAGCTAACTATGCGCCCAGAATGGCGGCGTTCCTCAGGAAAAACGAAATAAACATCGACTGAGGGAGCTTCAATATCGGTTAATATTGGCACTAAATCAGGGGCAGCGCGCACTAAATAATCAGGTAAAGCGGCAATGCCAAGCCCTGTTTTTGCGGCCTCATAAACAGCCGAGAGTGAATTAATCCAAACGATATCAATATCTTTATAAGCGCTATCTTTTGGACGGCGCGTATTAAAGCCTGCGCAATCCAAATGCCAATTTGCATTATCATAAGGGGTGACGACAGCATCTTCTGGGTAAGCAATAAGCGTATGAGACTTAAGATCTTCCCCCGTTTCGGGAGAGCCGTGCTCCTCTAAATAGGCGCGACTTGCGCAAATATTCAGCTTAATACTGGTTAAATGGCGCTGCACTAAGTCCTGTTGTAATGGCTCATACAGACGTATGGCTGCATCGGCTTCGCGCATACCAAGGTTAAGGACGCGATCTTCTAATAAAATGGTTAAATCTATTTCGGGGTGAGCATCATGAAATTCTTTGATAATCGGCGCGAGCCATGTTGTGCCAAAAAACTCAGCCACAGTAATGGTTAACGGCCCTTCTGAGAGCTCTTTACTATCGCCCAACTGGCCTTCAATCATCGCAAGGCGGGTGAATATATCTTTCGCCGCATTATATAAAAGCTCGCCCTGCTCGGTCAAAATCAGACCGCGCGCATGACGATGGAATAGCGGCACGCCAATAGAATCTTCAAGTGTTGAAATTTGACGTGAAATCGCAGATTGGCTTAAATTAAGCGCCTCGCCCGCATGGGTAAAACTACCCGCAAGGGCAACCGCATGAAAAATCCGTAATTTATCCCAATCCATCGCCATATTAATTAGCCCCTTTAGCTTCGCTTATCTATTTAAGACTTAATTTAAGCGGCGGCTGTTTTTTTACTCGCCACAGACAATCCGTGCTCAGCAATAAATTTATCAGCTTCTAAGGCAGACATACAGCCCATACCAGCCGCTGTCACGGCCTGACGATAGATTTTATCAGTAACGTCACCCGCAGCATAAACGCCTTCTATATTTGTCGCAGTGCTGTTAGGCGCGGCCAGAATATAGCCCTCATCATCCATATCTAAATGACCTTTAAATATGCCCGTTGCAGGGTCATGACCAATGGCCACGAATGCGCCGTCAACTTTTAGTTCACTGATACTGTCATCTTTTGTATTGCGCAACTTAAGGCCCGTCAGGCCGGGCATAGGCATACCTTCTGGCTGCTCACCAATAAATTCTTCTACAGCGCTATCCCAAATCACTTCTATTTTTTCATGTGCGAATAAACGCTCTTGCATGATGCGCTCAGCGCGCAAGCTATCGCGGCGGTGAATAAGCGTTACTTTGCTGGCAAAATTCGTTAGGAAAAGCGCTTCTTCAACGGCCGAGTTACCGCCGCCAATAACGGCAATTTCTTTACCACGATAGAAGAATCCATCACAGGTCGCACAGGCTGAGACGCCAAAGCCACGATATTCTTTTTCACCTTTAGTACCAAGCCAGCGCGCCGTTGCGCCTGTACTGATAATAACCGTTTCAGCTTCAAACTCATCGCCATTATCAGCTGTTGCTTTGAAAGGACGTGATGAGAAATCAACATCTTTAATCATACCGGTAATACATTTTGTGCCAACATTAAGCGCTTGCGCTTTCATTTGCTCCATAAGCCATGGGCCTTGGATCGGGTCAGCAAAACCAGGGTAATTTTCAACATCCGTTGTGATCGTTAATTGACCACCGGGCTGATCGCCCGCAACCAATATAGGTTCTAAATTGGCACGCGCGGCGTAAATCGCAGCTGTATAGCCCGCAGGGCCTGAACCAATAATCAAAACTTTTGTATAATGCTTGTTCGACATTTATTATTCTCTCTTCAACGCTTTATAGGCTTTTACAGATAAGGCCGACACTGGCAGCCCATACTTTAAAAGATATGCGTTTTTCTATTTAATTTTCAATGCTAATATACACATTCTTACTGCGCAAGAGGCGCTTACGCAAGAGGTCAAGCGCGCTTTTCTGCGATTAATGCGCTGATTTTTTCAGCAACGAGCGCCGCATCATTTAAAACGATTTGCGGTTTAAAATTCAATTGCGGTGCCTCCATCTTCAAGGGCTTTACTGCGCCAATTTCTTCCATATGCTTATGAAAGCGGCTGAATTTTTCATTCCCGCCGGGGATATCTAAGCAATATGTTGATTTTCCTGTGCTCGCCGCCTCTGACAACATCGAGGCGCTATCTGGCGTAACGATAATGTGGTCTGCATGGGCAAGAAATGAGAAATACGGATTTTCACCATCACCATGCCAAAAATAAATATGCTCATGCTGCGAGAGAACTTTACTTATGAAGTCGTAATTTTTTGCCCCCGTACGTCGAGACGCTGTAACCATTACGTTATAATTTTTCTGGGCTAAGCTCAGCGTCATAAAGACCATGCGTGCAATAGCCTCATCCGAAAAATCATAAGCGCGGCTTTTACCACCAATGAGCAACGCAATATTCTCGCGTTTATTGTCCCATGATGCAGGGGGGCTCCATATGCCTTTCTCTGCATTGAGTTTCTGCGCGTCAACACGATTAGGTGCGCCATGTGTAACCTGCGCATTCTCGCCGCGATAGCCATCATGAAACGGCACAGCGACCAAATCAAACTTACTGGCTGCCCAGCGAGGGTCTTGTAGCTGCACAATTAAGGTCTTCCCCGCAGATTGGCGCTTAATATATAAAGCCGATGCAATAGATTTTCGTCCTGAGGCAATCACAACATCAGGCCATGGCGGCGCAGGAATATCACTATCACTGGTATAAACGAAAGGCGCACCGCCCCCTAAATAAGGGCTCAACATACGCCAAGGCTGTTTGAGCTTTGTGCGGAGGACTTTAATATTTTGACCAATAACGCCGCCAAGGCGCTCAGCCACGCCAAGACATTGATTTTCTGTCCCTGCGATACCTTCTGTCAGCACCCATATATTTAAAGTATGTTCCAAATCTACAATCAACCTTTACTCTTATAAGTTATAGCTAAGTTATAGCGGCCATAAGCTTACGTGTTTCTATGCACCCTGAAAAGCAAAAAAAAAAATTCTATATTGTGTTTTTTGCGCTGCAACGTTATAGATATATTTATATTTATAAGCAATAATAATAATTCAAAATGCTATTGAGATTTAAAACAATAAAACAAAATATACATAAAACTGGAAGCCAGACATAATGAGCCGCAAAAAATTAGATAAAATAGACCGCACGATATTAAGTACACTCCAAGACCGCGGCCGCATAACCAATGTTGACCTCGCCAAAAAAGCAGGCATTTCTGCCCCACCATGCTTACGTCGCGTCAATGCTTTGGAAGGTGCAGGTATCATTAAAGGTTATAATGCTGTGATTGATCGTAACGCATTAGGCTTTGGAATTGCTGTTTTCGCTAGTGTCAAACTAGCCTCACAAACCGATAAAGATTTAAAAGCCTTTGAAGAGCGCGCCAAAGATTGGGCGCTTGTCCGTGAATGCCATCTTGTTTCAGGCGAGACTGATTTCCTTTTGAAAATCGTTGCCAAGGAATGGGAACATTACCAAAGTTTTATTGCTGATGAGTTAACCGCGACACCAAATGTCGATTCCGTACGTTCATCCATGGTAATGCGCAGCACAAAAGACCTGCCGGGCATTCCAATAGATATAGAATAGAGATTAATTTTGTTTAGATAAGCCCTGCGGGGCTTATTTAATTTAACGCAGGCCGACATCAAACCGTCTTTAAGCGCCTGAACGTTAATTGCGGCACACGCATCATATGAATGCTATAGCCTGAAATCATCTGCGAGAACTGCTCACGCTCAAACTTCACGTAAAGCGTACTCGGCGCGCCATTGCTTTCTTTTATTGTGCATTTAAAATAATCTTTGGCTAGTGGTTCTAATGGTGCATCACGCACCGTGCTAAACGCACCGCCAAATTGCACAAACAACCCTGATTTTAAATCTGACTTAATGAAGTTCTCTATATCTGAATCTGGGTTTTTATAGCGCCCTACATATTCCATCAAATTACGCGGCGCAGCATCATAATCACTGGCTGGTTTTAAATTATAATCCATGCCGCCAATCGATAAGGCACAAACATCCTCACTCATAACGGTCAAGAAAATCGGACTTAGCGCATAAGGCACCATATATTTATTGTCGCCGATCTGAACCAAATCCCTAACATCACCATAAAAACGAATTTTACTAATGCGCTGCTGAGATTTGATTATATCAACCTGCAGGCCTGTATCTGTACAAAGCCATTCCTCTTCAATATCTGTTGCTGCGCCTTTTTGCACTAAAGATAGGGATGTCTCATTTACTGCAGAAAGCAAATCAACACTGAGTTCCACCGTATCTATATCATTACTATTCGACAGAATAACAACAATCGAGTTGGATTTTGGCTCAATAAACAAGGCGGTGCGAATACCGTAATAAGAGCCGTTATGCCCCACTATGTCACGGCGACCATTAACAGGCAGGACTTGCAGGCCTAAGCCGTAAAAACTCGGTTTGCCATTTAAGAGCTTGGGGCGCTGCATCAGAGTTTTTATATCAATACCCGCAATTTCAGATTTGCTTAAAGCGCTGGCAAAATCAACCATATCATCAAGCGTTGCCGCCAAATGTCCTGCACCGGCCATATTACGATAAAAACGTCCGACATAATTATCGCCATCATGAACATTAGGCACAGCGAGATTATCAACGACGCGCCAATTGCCATCAAAATAATCGGTATTTTTCAGGCCGAGCGGATCAAGGATCACGTCCTTTAATACGGCTTCATATGTCTTTCCTGTCACTTTTTCAATAAGCTGTGCCAAGAAGATATAGCCTGAATTACTATAGACAAAATCACCTTTGAAACTTTTATTCTCTTTGGCGATAATATCTTGCGCTAAATAATGCTCTTGATTTGAATGTGTGACTAAATTACCTGAACCTGCGATTAAAAACATTTCAAACGCATCACAAAACCCTGCCGTCATCGACAAGACAGATTCGACTGTGGCCTGCCCTGCTTCGGCGAGATCTGGCACATAATGATTAATCGGTTTGTTAAGATCAACAAGACCGTCAGATGCTAATTTCAAAACAAGCAAAGATGTATATATTTTACTGATAGAGGCGATAGGGAATTTTGTCTGCGCCGTTACAGGGACATGATGCGTAACATCCGCCAAGCCATAATAATGTTTAGCCTGCACATAACCATCTTGAATAACCGCCAGCGCAAAGCCCGAATGGCAGTTTTCTTCCAGCTGGACGATTAAGGCCTGCAAGTCTGAATTTTCTTGAATTGTTTGATTTGCAATGTCGATAACTTTGACACCCATCCTATTAGTGTTGTCTTGTATACTCTTATTTATACCAGAGTTTAGACACTCTGGCTATGCTGACTCTAGACAGCTTACCCTTTTTATCATATATAAGATTAAAGTTTTATTACGTTTTTGCAAAGGGTCTATTATGAAATTTCGCAGCACACGCCTCTCTAAGAAGAATTTATTTTACACCCCTTCGACACGCAAGAATGTTTCCACGCCTAAAAAACCGAGAAGCTTAAAACCTTTACGCTGGATTTGGCGCAACTACTTAAAAGTCTGCACATTTTTAGGGTTTATGATTATTTTAAGCACAGTCATCTCAACCCTTGTTATGAACAGTCTTACACCTTCTGGCCCTGTCGACTTGCCGCCTAAGATGGTTCTGCAAATGACCTTAAAGGGCTCAATACCAGAAACGCCGCAAAAAGACCCTGTTTTAGCTGCACTCGGCATTTCAAAAGCATCCCTCTATGAGATCATCAACGCGTTAAAGACGGCAAAAACTGACGACCAGATCGCCGCCTTTATTTTAGAATTTAAAGCTGGTGGATATCCACCATCACAACTGGCTGAACTCCGCGAGGCCATTGCTGATTTCAAAACCAGCGGCAAGCCAACAATTGTATTTGCCCCTTCATACGATATTATGAGCACAGGGATTAGCAGTTATTTCCTCGCTTCTGTTTTTGACGAAATTTGGATGCAGCCTATTGGCATGGTATCCATGTCGGGCTATTACTCTGAACAGCCTTATTTCCGCAAAACCCTCGATTGGCTCGGCGTTAACCCACAGGTCTTCCAGCGCAAAGAATATAAAAGTGCAATGGATAGCATGAATAAAGAACATATGACTCCAGAAAGCAGAGAAGCGATGAGCGCTTTGCTTGGTGACTTCCATGACACATTAACCAAAGCAATCAGCGACAGCCGCGACATTCCTGCCAATACATTAGAAGGCTACATTAATAAAGGCACGTTGACCGACCAAGAAGCGATGGACGCTCAATTGGTTGACCGCCTTGGTTATGGCGATGAGCTCGTCACAGAATTTAATGAACGCCTTGGCGGCACTAAAGAAGAAAAGATTCCTTATATCAGCCTTGACCATTACATTACCTACCTAACCCACGGGTCAATCAACCCTTTATATATCATTTCAAAAATGACTAAAAAACATTTGGGTTATAAGCAAGAAAACAAAGGCGAAATAGCCCTTATTTTTGCACAAGGGACAATTGTACAATACGCCCCAGAAACACATAAATTTGATATGGGTTCAAACGCGATTGCTGCCGATGAAGTCGCTAAATGGATTTATGATGCGACCTTTAACGACAACATAAAAACCATTGTGCTGCGTATTGACAGCCCTGGCGGGTCGCCGCAAGCCTCTGAGACCATTCGTCGCGCCTTAGAGCGCGCTAAGGATGAAGGCAAACGCGTTATTGTGTCCATGGGCAGCATGGCGGCTTCTGGCGGTTATTGGATAGCCTGCGTAGCGGATCATATTTTCGCCAATGAAATGACGATTACTGGTTCGATCGGCGTGATTGGCGCACAATTTGACTTAAGCGGCTTATGGAGCAAGCTTCTCGTTAATTGGGATAGCATCAGCACAGCCGAAAACGCTGACCTTAACTCGATGAGCAAACCGCTTAGCGACTCTGCAAAGGCGCGTTACAACACGATGATGGATTCAATTTATGACGCCTTCTTAAACCGCGTTGCTGAAGGTCGTAACTTGAGCTATAGCAGCGTTGATGAAATCGCACGCGGTCGCGTTTGGAGCGGAAAACGCGCTTTAGATATCAAGCTTATTGATTCACTTGGCGGGTTAAATGATGCGCTATTATGGGCCGCCAAAGACCTTGGTCACGAAGATATAAAAAGCGCCGGCGTTGTTATTGTCCCAAGTCCACGCGCTGGTCTTGATGCGATATTATCGCTGCTTGGTGTATCCGCAGGCAAAATGGTCAAAGTCGCCACGCAGTTAGACGATTTACACGCCCTAACCGAAGTTGCGCCCGTTGAAAGCCTGATGCAGATACAGCAAGACTTAGCCCACCAACAAAATATTAGCGTCTATACACCAAACCCTATTCGCTAGGTTTCGATAGATAATTAGACACATAAAAAGGCCAGATAAATTCTATCTGGCCTTTTTTGTATTTATTGTTGTTTTTACGCTACGCAGTCATGGCAAAAAGAACGCCTTACTGGAAGGCCACCTCGTGGAAAGAGCGTAATTTGCGGCTATGCAGGCGCTCTGGTCCTGTCTCCCGTAATAACGACATAGTCAGCAAACCTATTTGTAAATGCTGCTCAACGCGGTTGCGATAAAAGCTCTCTGCCATGCCGGGCAGTTTTAACTGTCCGTGCAAAGGCTTATCGGACACACAAAGCAGCGTGCCATAGGGGACACGAAAGCGGAAACCATTAGCGGCAATTGTGCCTGATTCCATATCAAGCGCGATAGCACGGCTTTGTGAGAGCTTCAAATTTTGCTTTAAAGATGGACGCAATTCCCAGTTACGGTCATCAATTGTCGCGACCGTCCCTGTGCGCATGAGTTTTTTCAGATCATAGCCTTGATGACCTGTAATTTCAGCCACGGCTTGTTCCAAAGCTTGTTGCACTTCAGAGAGCGCAGGAATAGGAATAGTTGGGTCCAAATCCTTATCGAGAACATGGTCTTCACGTAAATAACCATGCGCCAACACATAATCGCCCAAAGTCTGAGAGTTACGCAAGCCCGCACAATGTCCAAGCATTAACCATGCATGCGGCCTCAATACGGCGATGTGATCTGTAATAGTTTTGGCGTTTGATGGGCCAACGCCAATATTCACCATTGTAATGCCCGAACCATCCGAGCGCTTTAAATGATAAGTCGGCATTTGCGGTAGACGTGCAAGGGCTGTGCCCTCTTCATCTTGAACGCGATCAATTTCAATATTCTTATTACCCGTCACTTTATTACCAGGCTCCACAAAGCTGCAATAAACTTCGCGCTGCGCTTTTAACAGTGGGTCATCAGTCTGCTGCATGTTTTCGTGACCAATTTTAATAAACTCATCAATATAGAATTGGTAATTCGTGAAAATCACATAATTTTGAAAATGCTTGGCCAAGGTGGCCGTGTAATGCTTCAAGCGTAACAAGCTTAAATCAACACGCGGTGCCTCAAATAAAGCCAGCGGGCTAGGATCTTCTTCTTTCTTCAAATAAGTACCATTCGCAATGCTATCATCCATATTATCCAAATTAGGCTGGGTAAAAAGCTGCGGTAGATCGTGCATTTGCTCATCACTTAATGAATCTTCCAAATGGAAATTTTCGCCCAAAGCAAAATGCAGCGGAATTTCAACATCAGACACACCAATTTCAAGGGGCGTATCATGATTTTTAATCAGCTGCTTAAATTGTTCGCGGTAGTAATGGTCAAATAAATCGGGGCGTGTGAGAGTCGCTTGGTATGAACCGGGCTTTGAGACAAAGCCATAAGAAAAGCGTGTATCACGGCGATTTGCCGATGCGGCTTCTATGCGCACATAAGGATAATAGGCTTTTACTTTATTCTTAAGAGTTTTCCCTTTAGAAAACTCAATAAAATTCTCGGTTAAATGCGCAATCGATTCATTGTAGATTTTCTCTGCCGCGGCGAAGGCTTTCTCTACGTCTTTAGTTTTAATAATTTTGTTCAAATCATCACCTTAACTGTCTGTTTAATATCTTAAAATTTCAAATGTTATTATTCTTAAATAGTACCATATAATAGCCTAAAAAGATAAATACATTGTTACTGCTGCTTACAATTACTTATATCTCCGACAATATAAATCCACCATCTTTATCGGCCATACGCTCTTTTAAAATCGGCATGAGCGCATCCAAAACACCTTTCAGAATATAAGGTGGATTAATAACAAACATACCTGATCCCACCATACCAAAGCCATCTTCACGATCGGCGCTAACATTTAGCTCCGCACGTAAATAAGGAATTGGCGTTTTGTGATTCTTTGCATTTAAGGCGCTGATTAAGTGCTTGATAAAATGCTCTGTATCCGTTCGCTTAAGCACAGGATACCAAATTGCATAGGTGCCTGTAGGAAATTTGGTCAATGCCTTGCCAAGCTTTTGCGGCAAGATAGTATATTCATTTTTTATTTCATATGAAGGGTCAATCAAAACCGCGCCGCGGCGCTCTTTTGGCGGCATTTGCGCGAGCAAGCCTTCATAGCCATCGATTTTACGAACCTGAACACGTCGATCATGCTTAAACAGGCCTTGCAGAACAGGATATTCAGTACTGTGTAAATCAGTCACGACCATGCGGTCTTGTGGGCGCAATAAACGCTGCGAGAGCGCGGGCGAGCCGGGGTATTTTTGTAAACCAGCCTGTTCTGTATTGAATTTTTTGATCTGCGTGCAATAGCTATCAATCGCCTCATTACCGGTTTCAAAATCATAAAAGGCGGCGATACCTGATTGATATTCCTGCGTTTTCTGCATCATATCGGAGTCCACATCGTAAAGCCCTGCCCCCGCATGTGTGTCATGGATATAAAAGGGCGCCTCTTTGCGTTTTAGGTAGCCTAAAATCTCGCACCAAATAATATGCTTAAGCACATCGGCGTGATTACCAGCATGAAAGGCGTGACGGTAACTTAGCATATAAGGACTTTCTTTTTTAACTATAAATCTATATAATTAGTATCGTTCATAAAAATAATCTTGATTATAATTATAGTTTCTTTAGGTGTTCCGCAATGGATATAAGTTTAAACATTCAAACATTACTAGAGAGCTTGTTCATCAATTTTGGCATGTTCGCTGGGTTATTTACATTACTCACCATATTGCCCAATTGCTCAAGGAACCTTCCTGCTCGTACTCAGCAGATCATTATTGGCCTGATCTTTGGCGCAGCTGCCGCCCTCTCTATCCACTACAACGTTGAGATCATAACCGGCGTCCATATCGACTCACGCGTGGCTATAATCAGCATGGCCGGCTTGTTTTTTGGCCCGCTAACAGCTTTAGTCACAATTATACCGGCCATTTTAATGCGCCTCACTATTGATGGGGAAGTCGCCCTTGGTATCATGGTCATCATCACCTCGGCACTTTGTGGGGTTTTGTTACGAAGCGTCCTATATAAAACATATAAGACCACAGCAAATCTTAAGCAAATAGCTCTTTTTGCCCTTGTTATGCCTTTGATTATTGTCGGCGTCGCTCTGGCCTTTATAGAGGTCCGTTATTTCGTCCAAATAGCCACAACATATGCGCCGGCCTTTATAATAGAAAACTTCATCGCAATGTTTACTCTGGGCACCTTGCTCAGCGTCAATAGTAAAAATATTACATTAGAAAACAATCTCGATAAAGCCGCCACACTTGCCACAACAGCAAGCAGCGAAAAAACAGAATTTATCGGCATGATGAGCCACGAAATAAGAACGCCAATGAGTGGCGTATTAGGCTTCACTGAAATACTTGAGCAAACAGATTTAGATGAATATCAAAGACACTGCGTTGAGCAAGTCAAAACAGCTGGCTCAACAATGATGCGCTTGCTTGATGACATCTTAGATTTCTCGCGCATTGAATCACGCAAGTTTTCATTATCTCAGGACACCGTGGATCTAAAAGAAACTCTACGCGCCTCTTTTGAAATGATGCAAACTGAGCAGCACAGCAATAACAACAAAATGTCGATCACTATTGATGAAGATGTTCCGCAATATATCTTGGGTGACATACACCGCCTTAAACAAATCATCTGTAACATATTAGGCAATGCGATTAAGTTTACAGATCAAGGCACAATAGATCTTCATGCGAGTTTCACGCCTGATACTGCCCCCCCAAACCAAGAGAGACCCGGATCATCCCTAACAACGCAAATCCCGTGCAAAGGCACGATCTCTATTGTTATCAGCGACACAGGAATCGGCATTGCGCCCAAAAAACAAAGCATCATCTTTTCAATGTTCGAACAAGAAAACTCGACCATCCCCCATACATATGGCGGTTCAGGCCTAGGGCTTGCCATCGTTAAATCTTTAGTCACATTAATGGGCGGTGACATTGAAATATACAGCCGTGTAGGGGAAGGTACAGCCTTCACAATAAACCTCCCTTACTTTACGCCCCCAGAAGATTTTACGGCTCCCAACATGAATTCATCAGACCAACGCATATTGACGGGGCAACCAGCAAAAACAACGCTTTTAGATATAGACCCTGTTATCGGCGATAATCGTTTTATCCTCTTGGCCGAAGACGTTAAAATGAACCAAGAACTCACAGCGTCAATACTTATTCAGCACGGCTTTCAAGTGCATGTGGCCAATAACGGCCTTGAGGCTATAGAAGCTGTAAAAAATAACGGCCCGTTCCATTTGGTTCTCATGGATATTAATATGCCTGAAATGAACGGTATTGATGCAACGAACTATATTCGTGAGACACTTAAACTGAAAAGTGAAGACCTCCCCATCATTGCCCTTACAGCACATGTCATGGGAGATGAAATACAAGACTGCGTACAAGCTGGTATGGATGACTACCTTTCAAAGCCAATAAAGGCGGCCGTCCTCGTTGAGAAGGTTTCGAGTTGGGCTAAACCACTCGGCGTTGATTCTTTTGATTCCCTGCTTAATGCCTCACCCGCGACTTCAACCAGCGAGATAAGTAAAACACCCATGATCAATACACAAGCTCAAGCTACTCCGACCAAGGAAGAAAAAACTGAATCCGCCGTTAAGAAACCGCATATTGAAACATATGAAGAAGAAGACACATTTATTATCAATCCATTTTCAGGCATGACCTCAGAGACTAGCCCTCTCATTGATATTGAGATGATTACGCAATTCATCCAATTTATCGGAAAAGACAAAATTACCGATGTATTTAAATCTTTCGAAACTGATTTAGAGCTACGTATAGCCTCCATGGAAAAGAGTGACTTTGATGTGAAAGTCATAAAATTCGAGACTCATGCACTAGCCTCCACATCCGGCAATCTCGGCATGGTGAAGCTTTCGCTTTACTGCCGTGAAATCATGGAAAATTCAGATTCGAGTGAAAGTGACATCGATTTAATAAAAAGTAAAACTAAGAAGTTACGTGAGATGTCAGAAGCCAGCCGCGCAGCCTTTCGTAAACATGTTGACGAAGAATAGTACCTCTTCACGATGAACATACTCATTTACAACGACTATATTCACAATAACTACGACGCTATACGCTTTCTGGCTAATTTTTTCCCGCACGCGAAAATTCAACAATGCGACCATCGTGATATTACGCAGGGTATTCTTGATAGCATCCCTGATTTATTCGTCATGCCCGGCGGCGCCGATTTGTATTACGTCGAAAAGCTCAATGGCCTGGGCAATACAAAAATCAAAACCTATGTTGAACAAGGCGGTAAATATTTAGGTATCTGTGCTGGCGCTTATTATGGCTGTGCCCATCTTGAATTTGCCAAAGGCTGGCCGAATGAATTTGAAATCTCAGGCCCCCGTGAGCTCAGCTTTTATACAGGCCGCGCCATTGGCCCGATTCGTGAATATAGCGACCCCGCCCAGCGTATACCGAGCTGCTATGATAGTGTTTGCACCCTGTCTTACACCGATACAGATAAAAGCGAAGAGATCACATTAAAAGCCCATTATAATGGCGGCCCATATTTTTCTAATAGCGCTGAACACGCCAATTCAGAGACCGTAGAAGTCCTTGCCCAATACACCGACATACCACATCACCCTGCCGCTATTATTCTCTGCCGTCAGGGTAAAGGGCGGGCTTTGCTTATTGGCCCTCACTTAGAAGATAGCGCCGCGCTGATTTTGGCAAAAAGCTATGCGCGCAACGATACATTATCCAAGCGAGAGGCTATTGCGCAGGCGATAAAGGCTGACGAGGATAAGCGCAGTAAGCTGTGGCATAAATTATTTGATAAACTTTTCGGCGAGTGATACTGTCCCCTTCTATAAAAATAAATAATAAAAAAATATACAGGGTACGACCATCATGAAAGATGCACGCAAAGCTGATCTTGCTTCAGAACAGCCAGTCAAACAAAAATCAGAAATAGATGTCGTCATATTATGCGGCCATTTCTCAAAAGCGGTTTTTGCACAAACTGGCTTTAAAGAGGCCTATGAAGCAGCCTTAACTCCAGAAGAAGCTGCGGCTGATCGCGCGGCACAAAACCGCAATTACGTTTTCCTGACATCAAAGAAAAACCAACTCCTTAGACTGTTTAATGAAAGCGGTCGCACAGGCGTTGATTTGGTTAACTTCCTTGATATTGTTGAAAGTGACCCACGCTATCAACGCAATATGTTTGAACTGGTTGAGATTTTTGCCCATGTCACCAGCCGCATCGCAAAGACGCGCCCTGAATTATATGATTTACTGTCAGATGATTTAAAAGCGGCCGATGTCATTGAGATGTTAACACGCAAAAACTGCCCGATTATGGCCAAACTCTGTAAGCATAGCTAAACAAGACTCTTTGAATTGAAACCTGTGCTTAGACTATAAAGTTTTTGGCTGTAAGTTTACCTTCACCGCGATAGCTGTAAGCAACTTGATGGCCAGATTGTGGCACGCTGTAATCAAGGCAAGCAATATTCTCCGCTAAAAGCTTAGGCGTACCCGTCAGCCAATAATGGCCAATAAAGACGGGTTTATCTTCTGCGTGACCATTAAACGTCTCTGTTAGACTTCCGGCATTAATAATAGCCTTACTCTGCGCGTCAATTTGATCTTGTGGCAAGAATAAACGATCGGTAATAGCCCCAGCGGGGTCTTTCCACCACTTAATGCGTGATTCACTACGGCTCGTACCTTCATGCGTTTGAAAGGTCGCTCCGCCCGGCAAAGTAAACTCAGGGCCTTTCATCAAACACTCAATAGATTTATATATCGGTGACCCTTTTATTGCATAGCCGAAATAAGCATCTGGTGTCAGGCAGTTATTATCATCTAAGAGCGGCTGAACCACTTTAAGATAACGCTCATCCCAACACGCATGCACAGCGGCAAAATCATCATTATCAATATAGACGGGCAGGGTTTTGAACCATTCAATCACATCGGCGTGCTCGGCTGAGCCAAAAGGATAAGCGTCTAGAAAAGCTTTATGAGAATTGTTATTGCGCGCGTTATGTTTGCGTAAATATGTGCCGTCATCTAGCTGGGTCGCATAACAAATCGCGTTAAATTCATGATTGCCCATTACGCTCATGGCATGGCCATTATCCATCATATTACGGACAATCTCGATCACGCGCTTTTGTTCTGGCCCACGATCAATAAAATCGCCAAGAAAACAGATCTTATTGCCTTGAGAGTGTTGATACACGCCATCTTCTTCACTGTAGCCAAGCTTTGCTAGCAAAACTTCTAAGGGCTGTGTAAAGCCGTGTATATCGCCAATAATGTCATAAGCTTGTGTCATAATACGCTCCCTATCGCCGTCCAAAGTATAGAGTTTCATATTTTTTACAATAAAAAAGCTTTATTATTGCCCCATTCCCCACTATATAAATCTGCATGGTAGATCTCGCGAAAAAAATAAATACTGATCACGACGCATGGCAAATACCGCAATTTTATCATGCGCCTGCGGGGCAGGATGTTCGCATTCTGGCGGATAAAGCACGCGCCCTTATGCCTGAAGACCGTGTCCTTATTCATATAGCGAGTGATGATCAGCGCCTTGCAACGCTAGAAGAGCTTTTTGCTTTTTTTGCCCCTGACGTTGACTTAATAAGTTTCCCTGCTTGGGATTGCCTGCCTTATGACCGTATATCACCGCGCCCTGATATCGTTTCCCATCGCGTCACGGCCCTATGCGGCCTGATTAATTGGCAAAAAGAAAAACAGCGTAAGCCGCGTATTTTACTGACGACCATCGGCGCAATATCGCAGCGCGTCACCCCCGCCGCCGCTTTGGATCAAGCGCAATTTTATATTCAAAAAAATGACAGCTTAAACAGTGAAGAACTGCAAGATTATTTAGTGCAAAACGGCTATAACCGTACAGATACTGTACGGGATGCAGGCGAATTTGCCGTGCGTGGCGGCATTATAGATTTATTCCCTTCTGGCTTTGAAACGCCTGTGCGTATTGACTTATTTGGCGATGATGTCGAAAGCCTCAAGCTGTTTGATCCCGCCTCTCAACGCAGCATAAAAAAAATACCGAGCCTTGCCTTACTGCCCGCCAGTGAATTCTTTTTGAATAAAGAAAGTATTGAGAATTTCCGCCAAGGCTTTCGTGAGCATTTTGGCATAGCAGGTACAAAAGACCCGATTTACGAAGCCATATCCGTTGGCCGTAAAATGAATGGCTGTGATCATTGGCTGCCTTTATTCTATGGCGGCAAGATGCAGACCTTATTTGATTATGCCCCTGACTGCGCCGTAAGCCTTGATCACGACGCCACAATCGTTTGGGGTGACCGTATCACGCAGGTTGATGATTTTTACAATACGCGTAAAACGCTTTTACAAGCCTTACAAAAGAAAAATTCTAACCCGAACGCTTATGTTGGCGATGCTTATCACCCTCTACCTGTAAGCAGTCTGTATATAGAACGCGCCGAGCGCGAAGCGCTTATGGCCCCGTATCACCCCGTAGAGCTCAACCCATTTTCAAACCCGCATGACCCTGAACATATTGGCGCACGCAGTGGGCGTAATTTCTCTGATGTGCGGGCAATTCCTAATGGCGATGTATTTGGCGCATTGGCGCTACATATAAAAGAGATTCGTAGCGAAGTTAATGGCCCTATTTTAATTGCGGGTTATTCAAAAGGCGCACGTGATCGTATCCAATCGATGATGGAAGCCGCTGATTTCACTAATTTAGTGAAATGCGACAGCTTTAAGGACACAAAAAAGTTACCGATAGGCGCGATAGGCTTAATCATATTGCCGCTTGAGCATGGCTTTATTGCCCCTGATTTGGCGATTTGTACTGAGCGCGATATTCTGGGGGATCGCTTAACCCGTAAATCCGCCGCGCGCAAACGCAAAGCCGATAACTTCTTAACGGAGGCCTCATCCTTAGAACTTGGCGATTTGGTTGTTCATTTAGATCATGGCATTGGGCGCTTTGTTGGCCTTGAAACGCTTGATATTGGCGGCGCAAAGCATGATTGTTTAAAACTAATTTATGCCAATGATGACAAGTTATTCTTGCCCGTTGAGAACATAGAATTACTCTCACGCTTTGGTAGCGATGAGGGCACATTACAGCTTGATAAATTAGGCGGCGCTGGCTGGCAAGCCCGCAAAGCCAAAGCCAAAAAGAACTTAATGGAAATAGCCGACCACCTGCTAAAAACAGCGGCGGCACGTGAGCTAAAACGAGCTGAAAAACTTGAAGTCAGCGAAGAAGTCTATAATGAATTTGCTGCGACCTTCCCTTACCATGAAACTGAAGATCAATTAAACGCTATTAATGACGTTATTGCTGACCTCGCCATTGAACGCCCAATGGATCGCCTGATTTGCGGTGATGTTGGCTTTGGTAAAACTGAAATTGCGCTGCGCGCGGCTTATATTGCCGCCATGTGCGGTATGCAAGTGGCGATTGTCGCGCCGACAACTTTACTTGTCCGTCAGCATTACCAAAATTTCGTGAAGCGTTTTGCTGGTACGAATATCCGTATTGATCAGCTTTCCCGCCTCGTGACAGGGAAAAGTGCAAAAGCCATTAAAGAAGGCATTACCGATGGCAGCGTTAATATCGTTATCGGTACGCATGCTCTCTTCGCTAAATCCCTGAAATTCTGTAATCTTGGCCTGTTGGTTGTTGATGAAGAACAACGCTTTGGCGTGAAGCAAAAAGAACGCCTTAAAGAGATCAAAGAAGATGTAAATGTCCTGACCTTAACCGCCACGCCTATTCCGCGTACATTGCAAATGTCGCTAACCGGCGTTAAGCAGCTAAGTATTATCGCGACGCCGCCCGTCGATCGCCTAGCCACACGCAGCTTTGTCTTGCCCGTTGATCAAATGGTTATTCGTGAAGCTTTAATGCGTGAGCATTATCGCGGCGGTCAAAGCTTTTATGTTGTGCCGCGCATTGCGCATTTACAAGAAATAGAAGATATGCTGCGCGATATCGCCCCTGAGCTGCGCTGCATTACCGCGCATGGTCAAATGCCACCAACCGACCTTGAAGACCGCATGACGGCGTTTTATGACGGGCAATATGATATATTACTCGCCACCAACATCATTGAAAGCGGTATAGATATTCCGCGCGCGAATACGATGATTGTTCATCATGCGGAAATGTTTGGCCTCTCACAGCTTTATCAGATTAGGGGGCGCATTGGTCGCTCTAAATTACGGGCTTATTGCTATTTGACCCATCCACTCGGCAAAACGCTGACGCCACAAGCGACCAAGCGCCTAGATGTACTCGAAACCCTTGATTCCCTCGGCGCAGGCTTTCAACTCGCCAGTCATGACATGGATATTCGCGGCTCTGGTAACTTATTGGGCGATCAGCAATCTGGTCATATTCGGGAAGTCGGCGTTGAACTCTATCAACAAATGCTCGAAGAAGCCGTCGCAGCCGCGCGCGCAGGCATCGATATTGATGATTTAGACCAAAATAATGAAAACTGGGTGCCGAATATCAATATGGGCGCTGCCGTGTTAATCCCTGAAACTTATGTTGAGGATTTAAGCTTGCGCATGAGCCTGTATCGCCGCTTGGCTGACTTGCTCACCGATGATGATATTGAGAATTTCGCAGCAGAGATGATTGACCGTTTTGGCGATCTGCCAAAAGAAGTTGATAACTTACTTGATACCGTGCGCTTAAAAATCATGTGTAAACAGGCCAATATTGACCGCGTTGATGCTGGGCCAAAAGGCGTATTAATTGGCTTCCGTAATGATCAACCGCCAAATGTCGACAAGTTATTCGCATGGCTACAAAAGCGCCGCGGCGCGGTGAAATTGCGCCCAGATCAAAAAATCAGTGCGCTGCAAGACTGGCCAAACTTGAATAAACGCATTCAAGGCCTGCGCTATATTTTAAAAGAAATCCTCGCGGCTTTGGCTTAACGTATAAAAAAATCCAAGACAAACCTGTTCAAGCTAAAGGCAGCATGTTAGAATTTTTATCAATAACTAAATGACACACTCGCTTATAATATAAGGATCTAAAATGCCATCACATGCCAAAATCGCCGGTGACCTACTGAGAGAAGCTGCTAATTTTTTCAAAAGCGTCGCTGAGCAAAACCCGACTATTGCACCGCAAATGACTGAGAATGCAGAAATTTACATGCAAGCGGCTAATCTTATTGAAAACGACCCTATGGGCGTTATTCCAGATCCGCCAGCACAAGAAACTGAAGCGTAAAGTTCCCCCTTACAGAATTATAAAAGGCGTGAATCTCAACTAGATTCACGCCTTTTTTCATGTCTTTATTCTTAAAATATTCGCTCAACGCGACAAGAAGGCTTAAGTGATCCACTCTTCTTCGGCATCTTCTTCCGCCGCGGCAGCTGCCGCTTCCTCTTCGCGTTTAACCTCTATAATTTTTGTCATTAAAGCTTCTGCAGCGATCACCATTTCACTAAATACAGGTTTTTCGGGACGGTAACGCACATCTGAATTTTGTTCTAATGAAGTGATTTGTGCGTTGAGTTTAGCAAGGCGTCGACGGGCTGAATCCGCCTCGCGCGCTTCTTCGGATGCGCGGGTTATAATTTCTTGGCGTAGCTTTTCATTGGTCATACCAATTGAAAAGGCCAGCTGGATACCTTCCAGAAAACTCGCACAGGAGGCCATTAATTGCGGCAAGGAAATCTCATGTCCATTTTTGGCTTTTTTAGCCACGCGGTAATTAAATGTCGTGGTTTTTTCTGCGCCGCGTAAAACAACGCCGCAGCGCCCTTCATCACCCTTAAGGTTCACAACCAAGGCCACGCCCGTATCATGTTTTATTGAGATTTTTTTGCCGTATTGTTCAAAAATCTGTTCTGTATAAGTGATCGCCGCGTCATAATTATCTGATTGCTTACGGTCACATTGTTCCAATACATCAAAAAACATATGATGCGTGCCAAATTCATAGACCAGCTTACCTTTCGCATAAACCGACATCCATAAATCAGGGTGATATTTTATGTCATGATCTTCAATCAAACGCAGCCAGGCACCGTCCCAATCAAACGGGTCGTTATCCCGCACCAGAATGGGGCCTTGATCTTGATAGGTTTGGATAATGCGCGCGGCCATGCGGATACAGCTATGCATATATTTACCGCGCACAACAAAGCGTTCTGCAATATTCCCTGCATCGTCAAGCAACGGAACAACCATACGGTTACCCAGAACCGTCAGCGGCGTTGCATCATCGCTGCCGCTTTGGTCTTCATATATTTCGAATTTTTCTCTGACGAGTGACCCACTAAAATCCACGAATAAGGTCCCCTTAGACTTTTTATCTCGTTTCGTTAACACATAAGCTTTTAATTCTACCATAGAAACAGCGCTCTGTGGATAGCTTATTATAAAGTTTCCTGCCTTTTTTAGCGTCGATTAGCGCCCGATAACAGCAAAAAACCTTCCTAAAAATCGTTACTGTGTGGTGAGTGTAATTAATTTCGACATTTGCTGCTGATAGGATTCTGCAATCTTCTGATAATCACGCCCCCATTGTTCGCGTTTGCTCTCATTAATAAGCAGATCATTAACCGAAGGCAGATACTCGTATGGCGTTTCACGATCCCAAAGCATTGCTGCGTTGAGTTGCGTTTCATAACGCTGTGGGTGTTTTAAGCCAAATTTTATAATGGGGCGCCCTATTGATCCCGCAATAGTCTTGTAGCTTGAAAGGCTTTTAATGCCTGATCCTGCTGATTCCAGCCCCGCACTGCGTTCAACGTCCATATTTTCTTCTGATGCCGACAAATCAGACGCTGTTATTTGTTCAAAACGCGCCTGATCAACAGCGGAGCGTAACCTTGAGACCAAGTATAAAAACAGCGCTTTATCAGGCATATC
This sequence comes from uncultured Micavibrio sp., assembly GCA_963977125.1. Lineage (GTDB taxonomy): Bacteria > Pseudomonadota > Alphaproteobacteria > Micavibrionales > Micavibrionaceae > UBA2705. The sequence continues at coordinate 304,357 of CAXBNJ010000001.1, read as the reverse complement.
AGAATCATAATAATGCTGCGCTGCCCAAATCATCGCCAATGGTGAAGCCTTCGCCAAATCGCGATCCAAAATAACCATCGCATTTTGCGTTGCTGGATTTTCAGGCCCATAGGTTAACTCACGCAGCCAAGGCCATTGCGTTAATTCACCAAGGTCAGGGAAACGCTCAATATCCGTTAAGGTCACGCCGCTGCTTTTATACGCGGTTAAAGGGGAAGCCATTTCATCCTGTGGCTCTTGATCTGTGGCGCTCTTGACTGCCTCTATAGCAGATTGTGGATTGCGTATATAGGGTGATCCAGTTTCCCCTTCTGGCGCAGCCTCGACGGCAACAGCAGCGGCAGCAGCATTAGACACATCTTCGACTTGATAAGAATGCATGTTTGGCTTTGGCGCAGATGCGGGCGCGGTGCTTGCTGCATTCGGCGCAGCAGATTCGGCCTGAGATTCAATTGTCATGTGTTGTATGCGCGCAGGTTGATCATATTGCTTTATCGCCTCGCTCATGCTCTGTGCGTATGCAGGCGCGGCGTAAGAGAGCAAGCTCGCGCTTGCATAAGTGCCAATAAGCATTGTTGAGTAAAAAAATCTAGATTTCATCGTAATTCACCTTAATTTACAGGCGGCCCGATAAGGCCGCGGATTAAGTTTCGCGATAAACTGTATAGAGTGACAATTCAGCCATCATTGATTTAAGTGGGCTGTCCGGGCAGGCATCCAACGCTTTAACGGCATCTTGTGCAAAACCACGCGCGAGCTCTAAGCCTTGGTTCAACGCATCATGCTTGCGTAAAATAGACAAGGCCTTCTCTAAATCACCCTCATCTTGGTTTTGATCTTTCATGGTTTTTGACCAAAAGGCTTTTTCCTCTGGCGTTGCTTTTTCAAGCGCGATAATAACCGGCGCGGTTAACTTGCCTTCGCGGAAATCATCACCAATGGCTTTACCGAGTTTTTGGCGTTCAGCGCTGTAATCCAAAATATCATCGGCGATTTGAAACGCCATACCTAAATTATACCCATATAAGCGCAAAGATTCGGCATGCTCCGCTGGCGCGCCCGCAATGATTGGGCCAATCTCACAAGCGGCGGCAAATAATGCGGCTGTTTTGGATGATATAACTTTGTAATAATGCTCTAAGCTCAGCTCAATATCGCCTTGCGCGGCAAGCTGCAGCACTTCACCTTCAGCGATAATCGCCGAGGCGGCAGATAAAATTCTTAAAATATCAAGAGAACCATCACTGACCATTTGCTGAAATGCGCGGGAGAATAAGAAATCCCCAACCAAAACACTGGCCTGATTACCAAAGACTAAATTTGCAGGCGCTTTACCGCGGCGCTCTTCTGAGCCATCGACGACATCATCATGCAGCAACGTTGCTGTATGGATAAATTCGACAGCAGCGGCCAAAGCATAAGGGCGCTCAGTTTCTGTATCAAAAAGGCGTGTTGCGGCTAAAGTCAGTAAGGGACGAATGCGCTTGCCACCAGAGGCAATAAGATAGCCCGCGAGCTGAGGAATCATCGCAACATCAGAATGCATACGCGTCATGATTTCACTATTCACGCGATCCATATCGCTGCGCAGTAAATCGGAGAGTTGCTGAATAGGCGAAGCCTTATCGGGTAAGGTCGCCATTAAATTGTCATTTTTTTCTTGCACTTGGCTTACTCTATCACTCATAACATGTCATGATTAAACCAGTTTACAGTGAGCAGCAAGAGCGAAGATGACAGAAATACATGTATTGGACAAAAAACTGCGCTTATTGCAGCCCGAACACGGATTTCGCACCTCTTTGGATACGATAATGCTCGCGGCGGCTTGCCCCGCAAAAGACGGCGACCATGTCTTAGATGCGGGGTGTGGCGTTGGCGCGGCTGGATTCTGTGTATTGGAACGCTTAAAAGGCACATCCCTATCAGGCGTGGATGTTGACGCTGATTTTATTGAGATGGCACGCAAAAATATAGCGCTGAATAATTTTGATTCTCAGCAGGTTGAATTTTCCTGCGAAGATATTGATCTCTATCGCCGCCATGACAAACCAATATATGACCACGTCATTTCAAACCCACCTTATATGAATGCGGGGGAATATATGACCTCCCCTCATGCCAAAAAAGCCATTGCGATTGGTCATCAAGATGATGGGCTAACCTTGGAAAAATGGATAAAAGCGCTGCATCGCCTTGTTAAGCCCAAAGGCAGCGTCACAATTATTCACCGCGCTGATTACACAGATCAAATCATCAAAGCCCTCGGCCATCGTTTCGGCGCGGTTGAAATTATTCCGCTCTGGTCAAAACAAGGCGGTGAAGCCAAACGCGTGATTATTCGCGCCCGTAAAGATCGCAAAGCCCCGTGTAAGATATTACCGGGCATTATTGTTCATGAAGATAATGGTGAATATACACAGCGCGCGGATGACATTCTACGCGGCAGAGCGATTATAGAATAACCACCCTATTTCGGCGCATTACCCTGTGGAGCTTTATTGTGCTGCTGTTTTTTTGCGGCCTCAACAGTATTGCGCAGCAACTGCGTAATCGTCATCGGACCCACGCCGCCCGGTACTGGAGTTATAGCGCCCGCTTTAGCCGCAACGGCATTAAAATCAACATCGCCGACAAGCTTACCTTCAGCTGTGCGGTTAATGCCGACATCAATCACGCAAGCGCCCTGTTTGATCCAATCCGCTTTAACCATTTCAGGACGGCCAACGGCGGCGATCACAATATCGGCTTGGCGGCATAATTCAGGGAGGTTATCTGTTTTTGAATGGCACTGAATAACCGTGCAATCATTGTGCAGTAATATTTGCGCCATGGGCTTGCCAAAAAGTATTGAACGGCCAATCACGACAGCAAGCTTACCACTAAGGCTATCAAATTCTTGCTTAAGTAAGATTTCACAGCCACTTGGCGTGCAAGGACGTAGTCCGTCTTCGCCTGCCATTAGCTTGCCCATATTATAATGGGTCAAGCCATCGACGTCCTTATCAGGGTGAATGCGCTGAATAAGCGCATCGGTATCAAGGCCGTCTGGCAAAGGTAATTGCAGCAAAATACCATGCGCCGCATCATCTTGATTAAGCGTATCAATCAACTTGGCGATATCAGCTGCAGTGCTGTTTTCTGGCAATTTATGCTGAAAGCTTTTCATGCCCAGCGCTTTACACGCATTGCTTTTACTACGGACATAAACTTGAGAAGCAGGATTATCGCCAACCAAAATCACCGCCAAGCCAGGGGTGAAGGAGAGTTGATCAATTTCATCCTTAAGAACGGCGCGTAATTGTTGCGCTATGTGCTTACCATCTATAATTTTAGCCATATATGCTGCATTCTAACTTTGTTGATACATCGAGTTTAGAACAATTTGGCAGGCATAAGAGCGCCAACAACAACGCTGGTCAATATATAACCAATAATTTGCAAGCCGATAATCACAACAATCGGTGTAATGTCCATGCCGCCAATTGGGGGCACAAATTTACGAACGCGATCCATAACTGGTGAAGTTAGACGCGACAATAGAGCAATAAAGTTTTGCGCTTGTGGTGAACGTGCTTTGATAACTTCAAAAGCGATCAACCAATGGATGACAATTTCTACAACGATAATTGTGATGTAAATACCGATGACAGAATTAATTATATGAACTAAACCAGATAGCAATAACATTATAAGCTCCTTAACAGAGGATAAGAGAAAAATAAAAACGCAACGATTAAGCCCTATTTTCAAACATATTAACGCTATGTTATTAAAGATAATGCATTAAAATATATAGGGATTATTAATTTTTAAGTATTTTAAGGTAAACTCACTCAAATAACAATCAAAACTATACGGAGCAGAATCATTTTTAATCTAAGAGTTTTTTCTATACCGATTTTACTGCGTTGCGCCGTTATAATCTTATCCTTAAGTAGTTCATTCAGCGTGGACATTAAGCGCGCTTCTGCGCAAGACCACAGCACATGGTGCTACCCCAGATCAGCTCCGCGCATTAATATCATTCCAACCACTGAAGACATATTTTTCAACTTCACAAAATCAGAAAAAGAACTCAATAACTTCCACATAGATACCGTTAACCCCTATGGCAAAGACGTCATTGTTGATGTTGGCGGCCTGATGCTTGGCGGCATAGAATTAAAGCATAGCGCCAGTATAGGCTATATATCCAACCCAAATTACAAGTTAAGCTGTCTATGGTTTGATACGCTGAATATAGACATCGGCATTAAGCCAACTATCTATATCGCCAAAGAACATAATAAAGGGACATGTATGCATAACGCCATCATGGAACATGAAATGAAGCATATAGAGGTCGACCGAAAAATCGTTAATAAATACGCCAATATCATTGGCTATAAAATCAACGATAAACTCACTCGGGAAACCGTATATGGCCCCATCCCCACGGCGCAAGATGCGGCGCAGCAAGCGCAAATGATGCAGAGCATTAATGATATTATTCGTGAATATATAGACGAGCTACAAATTGAGCGCAGAATTGAGCAGCAAAAAATTGATAGCGTCTCAGAATATGATGGAGTCAGTGCCAAATGCGCAAAAATCAATAAATACAAACGAAAATACAAAAATCGTTAAACCAACGGATACACTGAAATACAGCCCTGCTGCACAGGTTTTACTTGAATTTTGTGTAAAAAATCCGCATATCTATGTCTGATTAATTTAATATCCCTTAATCTTGAGAACTCACGTTTAAAACTCACGATCATAATAGCTTAGAAAAGGTAATAAAATGGCGGATGCAGCGCAAAATAAAGAAAATAATAATGCCGTAGTCAATGAAACAGCGGGCAATCCAAAGGCAGCCAAAGAAGCAAAACGTGATGCATTAGTCGCCGCAGGCATTAACCCTTACCCGCATGAATATCGCCCCACACATTTGGCCGGTGAACTTCAAGCCAAATATGCGGATCTAGAAGCCGATAGCGAAACAGAAGACGAAGTTTGCGTTGCTGGTCGTGTCATGGCACTACGTAATGATGGTATGTTTATTGATCTGCAAGATAATAGCGGCAAAATCCAAATATTCTCACATAAGAAAAACGCTAATCTCAGCGAAGGCACATTGGAGCTATTAAAGCTCTGTGACCTTGGTGACATTATTGGCGCTAAAGGTACAATGCGCCGCACGCCACGTGGTGAATTATCTGTGCGCAGCTTTGAAATTACAATGCTTACAAAGTCTACTCAGCCTTTACCTGATAAACATGCAGGCCTGAGCGACGTTGAGATGCGCTATCGTCAGCGTTATGTTGATTTAATCGTTAACCCTGAATCGCGTGAAGTTTTACGCACGCGCTCAAAAATTCTCAGCGAAACGCGCGCTTATTTAACGGATACATGGGGCGGCATGGAAGTTGAAACCCCCTTGCTTAACCCCATTATGGGCGGCGCGACAGCTAAACCGTTCACCACCTACCACAATGCATTAGATACAAATTTCTATCTGCGCGTGGCGCCTGAGCTTTACTTGAAGCGCTTAATTGTTGGCGGCTTATCAGATTGTATTTTTGAAATCGGCCGTAACTTCCGTAATGAAGGCCTATCACCACGTCATAACCCTGAATTTACAGCTGTCGAGCTTTATAAAGCCTATACGGACTATACAGATATGATGGATTTAACCGAAGGTCTGCTTACCCATTTGGCCAAAGCCATACATGGTTCAGGCAGCTTCGCCTTTGGCGATATCGAAATCACCGTTGATAAGCCTTGGGTGCGCAAATCAATGGCGCAGTTTGTTCTTGATGAAACTGGCGTGGACTTTATGAGCATCACAAGCGATGCCGAAGCCAAAAAAGCTGCTGAAGGCCTAGGTCTTCATATTGAACCGAATATGAAATGGGGTCACATTATGGCCTTTGTCTTTGAAGAAAAAGTTGAACATTTACTTATTCAGCCAACCCATGTCACGGACTTCCCTGTCGAAGTATCGCCTTTGGCTAAACAACATCGCGATGACCCACGTTTGGTCGAGCGTTTTGAAAGCTATATTAATGGCTGGGAAATCGCCAATGCGTTTACAGAGCTTAATGATCCGGTCATTCAACATGCACGCTTCCTAGAGCAAGTCAAAGAAGGCGAAGCGGGCGATGAAGAAGCGCAAATGCTTGATGAAGATTTTGTAACGGCCCTAGAATACGGCCTACCGCCAACAGCCGGTTGGGGTTTAGGCATTGACCGCATGGTTATGGTCCTGACAGACAGCCACACAATTCGTGATGTATTGTTATTCCCTACATTAAAGCCAAGAAAATAAACGGCACATAAACAACACGATAATAAGGCGTATAATCGCGTATAAAATCATTGATTTTACGTGTATATACGCCTTTTTTATGGCCGATTTATAACGAATAAAATCGCGTAGACCGCCCAAAACCATGATAAACGCGACTTACGCATCCCCTCTTAATGCCGCGCAAACACTAGAGAAACGCTCTCAAATTTGCAAAAGCCCCCTGATATATAGCATTATATGTACATATGCATAAAACGGTAACCGAATATTAAACTTATGCCTATATCATATAGAGAATATTAAAAACTAAAGGTGGAACAGAGTAAATTATGGGTTGGCTAAATAGCGTAAAAGAATTTGCCACAGATGCAGCCAGAACGGTCGAGGTCGCCACACAGGGCGTCGTTAAAGGCCTTGGCGCGGGCGCTGCTAGTCTTGGTGACCTTGCTGTTAATGTCGGTTATAACTTAACCACGCGCCACGCTATAAACGCCTTTAAAGATGATGAGAACAAACTAGAATCATATAATCCCAACCTTGCTGGTCACGCCGCAGAAGCCCTTACATGGACTGAACCTAAGAATGATTATGAACGCGCCGTTATGGCTGGCGGACAAGTTGTTGGTGAAGTCGGTGCTTTTGTTGCAATCACGGTTGCCACAGCCGGCGTCGGTGGCGCTGCCGTTGGCGCAACAGCCGCCGTTGCACGTGGCGGTACGGTCGCTGCGCGCGCCGTTAGCACAGGGTCACAAGCCGCAACCGCAACAGCTCGATTCTTAAATCCCCTTGCCAGTAAGACGGCAGCCGTCATCGAAGGCGGATTTGGCGTATATAGAGGTCACGATTTATACACAACCGATCAAGCCGCCGAAGCCGCCGTTGATGATATATATGAAGATGTCGTCGATGGACTAAGCGACAGCATTTTAAATGAGCAGCAAGATTTACAAGAAACGCTGCAAATTTTAACCGAACAAACAGCCCATATTAATGCGCGTTTTGATGATCCGAATTTATCCATTGAGGAAGAAGATCAACTCCTTAATCGCTTAGATGAGATTAATGAAGCGCAAATTATTATAAAAGAGCTACGCACGGATATTCCCGAAGAGCGTCGCGAAGAGCTTCATAAGCAGCTTGATGTCATTCAGCCCAACCTGCCCTCTGCGCCAGAAGACGCTGAAAATACAAATAGCGCCGCTGTAATACAGTCTGAAGAAAACGATGCATTCTTTTCCGAAGATTTTTCCGAAGATATGGACGGCTTAGAAGTCGCTGCTTTGCTAGAAAACTCGATTATCGGGCAAAAAGGTGATATAAATTACGTAGAGCTTAAAGCTGAGAACAACTCTGCGCCGAATATGAATATCGATAATACAAACACAATGTTAAAAGTTTAAAGGATATAAAACATGAGCGTTGCACAAGTCATTTTGAAAGCCATGTCGGAAACGACAACTTCACTCGGTTCCGTTATGGCCAAAACAGGCGATGGCCTTGTTGATGCGATTAAAAATGGCAACACACAAGAATTTCTCGCAAAGAATGGCCCTGATCTTCTTAATGACCCAGGCTTTATGCGTGTCATGGGTAAAATCGGCAATAATTTAGATGAACTGGAAGGCTTAGAGCGAGGACTGCGTTCAGGGGCTGCAAATTCAGATAGCATATTACAGAAACTTGGTATTGATGCTTCTGATGATTTAGGACAGCGTTTGTCAGGCTTAGAACATGTTGCAACACAAAGCTTTAAAACCACAGATGGTTTAATGGAGGGGCTTTCGCGTGAAGGCGCCGAAGCACAGATGAAAGCACAGCAACGTCGCGCAGCACGTGAAGCGGCTGAGCAAGCATCAAAAGACGCTGCCGAACAAGCGTCCCAAGAAGCGGCTGAAAAGCTTGCGCAAGAAGCTGCGGAAAAACTCGCACAAGAAGCCGCGGAAAAAGCGGCGGCTGAAAGCGCCGAAGCCCTCGCCAAACAAACGGCGGCGGAAGCGGGCACAAAAACAGGCGCCAATGTTGCTGAGGATGCGGCTGTTGAGGCCGGCAAGAAAAGTAACTGGAAACGCAATACGGTCATTGGCGGCGTCGCTGGTATAGCCATGCTTAGAGGAGACCAAGCTCAAAATCCTGACGCTAAAGGTGACGCGGGCGATGGGCCTGCTATTCCCCTACACTTAATGACCGACGAAGAATTTCGTGAATATTCACAGCACCAAGCTATACATGACCCCAATTATGATATGGGCGAATTAATCGGGCAACGCATGCAAGCACAAGCTGATGCAGGACTTGGTGAAGTTGATGCCGCAGGTGGCTTCGCCCTCAACCAAGAGAAAATATTAGCCGCCAGAAAGCTCTATAATAAAGAAACCCCCGCAGCCGATAATGGCGCGGTTGAAAAAGCTCTTGCTCTTAAAGAGGCCGAAGACGCCGCAGAAGCCGCTAAACCAGAAGGCATAATGGGCTTTTTCCAAGAAATTATGGAGATGATCCAAGGCTTCATCAAAATGCTTGGCGGTGGAGGCGGTATGTTTGGCAATCTGAGCTTTGGTAACAAAGCCCATGCTGCAAGCAATCCAAATTCTAATGCAAACACAACCAATACACCACAAAATACGCCTGCGCCAACACCGCAAGCACAACCAAAGCTCTCCCCTGAGCAGCAAGCAGAAAATGCCTTGCTCTCACGCCATAGTGGCTATGGTCAAAACACTATTGCGGCCATTCAATCTGGTGCTATTTCTGCAGACACATTAGATCTTGCATCTGTCAATTGGGATAAAGATGAAATTATTACAGGTAATGCCGATTATGAGCGCATATTAGAAGACAATATCGCCAATAAATTCGATGGCGGCACAGGCGGCGTATTACATGTCGACGAAAATGAAGGCCTTGTTTATATCAGCAAAGATGCCAATGGCGATGTCCAAGCCCATATCGTTAATGACCATATTAATGATATTCCTAACTTAAATTCATTACCGCTTTCAAGCTATAGCGTTGACGGTTTTGCCGGCGCCCTACAAGCTAATGACCGCCAAACACCCGGCTTTAATGCGGGAACCGGTATCGTTAAAACGGTTGAATTTGAAGATGGCTTTTTTGACGGTAAAGATATTAAGAATGAAACGCTGCAATTCCACGCGCAGGTTGGTTCGAATGGGGTTTATAATCTATCCGTTATCAACGATGATTACCGCAGTAAAAACGGCCCTGTCCTTGAGGGCGCTAAAGGCCAAACACATGCAATGATTGGGCGCGATGAGCCCGGCTTTGATTACTATGCTCATGGCAAAGACCCCGTCCAAGAAAAACTTCTGCAAGATCAACAAACAGCCCAGACAGGTAAAGATATTGGTAACGCGGTCGGCACAGCCATCACCAATGTAGGCGATGCTATTCTTAGAAATGGTGCGACGATTAACATTGGTAACGATGGCCGCGGCATTCAAATGGGCAATCGCAACAATAACTTTGGTGGCAATAACCCACTCAGTCAACAAATACAGCGCATGGATGATGATGCAAAAGTCGGCGTCCAAAAAATTGGTTTTGATAATTAAGCAAAATCTTAGCTTATGAACCTTCTTAGCTTATGAACCTTTATGAGTACTGAGCGCATAAAGACAAATCGCCGCCGCATTAGACACATTCACACTGCCGACAGCCCCGCCTGTTGGCAGTTTGAGCATCTGGTCACAGCTTTCCTTCGTCAAACGGCGCATACCAGGCCCTTCTGCACCGAGCACAAAGGCACAGCGTTGCGGTGGCACAAAATCTTCAAGGCTTTCTTCGCCGCGCTCATCAAGGCCAATAACGTAATAGCCATGACCTTTAAGCTGGTCGATGCTGCGTGATAAATTTGTTTCATGACCAATTAATAAATGATCCAGCCCGCCACAAGCGGTTTTACCAACAATGCCCTGTAATAAAGGCGTGTGTTTTTTCTGAACGATCATCCCTGTAATACCAAAAGCCGAAGCCGAGCGAATGACAGCGCCAATATTATGCGGGTCTGTGACTTGGTCGAGAATCATAATCAAACTGCGACCCTTGCCGTCCGGTGATGATTTTATCCGTTCTTCGCCTGTATTGATCACATCGAAGGTCGTATGCTCTTCCAATGGTACCGTACGGAGCGCTATGCCCTGATGGACGGTGTTTTCGGGGAATGACACATTCAGGCGCGCGCGTTCGACCAGAACGGCCTCAGGGCGCTTTAAACCGGCTTTTTTTGCCGCGTGTATATGTGGCTCAAAATCCTTCATCATGGACTCGGTAATATACAGGCCATCAATTTGACGCAATGGGTTTAACCACGCTTCGCGCACGGCATGCATACCAAACAGGCTCAAGCGGTCAATTTTACGAGCCTCAGATTTCGCCGATTTACCACGCGCGCCAGATGATGCACGGGCTGGACGTCTATCGCCGCCCTGAGCAGAATTCTGGCCTGCGGGATTCGCAAACGAATCAGCATGTTCACCGCGTGCATTTCGCACAGGTTTTTTATGGGAGCGTTTATCCGGATCACCCTTTTGCGCCTTATTAGACTGTTGGTGATCTGTTTTACGAGACTTATTCGATTTATATTCATTTTTCTTCATAAAGTATCAATTGCATATTGACAAAGGAATTGAAATCTTTTTATTTAGGCATCAAGAAAATAATTATGAGTTCTGCTAAAAAAAATATATAACATCACTTGCTAATTCTGTGTGATGCGTATATAAAACAATTCTCTAAAATGGAGGGGTGGCAGAGCGGTCAAATGCAACGGACTGTAACTCCGTCGTCTCACGACTACGTAGGTTCGAATCCTACCCCCTCCACCATTTAATTTAACAAACGCCCTTTATGGGTGTTTTTTTGTGCCTAAATCCCCCAGTGTTTAGGCGGTTTAGCACTATTCTTTGAGTACTGTTAGAGCGTAAAAATCATTAAATTTCCTCTCAATTCTCACATTCTCTCACGCTTTTGAGCACTAAACGATTTTTTCGTACTCAATATAACACCTTGTTTTATAACGATTTCTGAAAATCTAATTTCGCATCCTATAAATGGTTGGTTTCATACCGCTTTTCGAACTAATCAAAAAATTTTGTGATCTCGTCGTCGTTTTTCAAGCCAATCCTGTACCAGCCTTATTAGGAACAATTAATAAGGAGAAAATTATGCGTACAAGTACGAAAAACCCATCTGAAATGACGAGCAAAGAGCGCATGGTTGAAATTGCCAGTATCCTAGCCCGAGGTCTCTCCCGATTTAAAAATAACCAGCAAAAGCAACGTATTGAGAGAAGTTCCGCTGGACTTCACGCCTCTTCGAAGCATTCATGCGATGAGCAAAAAAGCTCTTAAAAAGAACCGTTAAAAAAAGAGGATATGAGATGGAAATTAACATACTACAAGAATATACGAGCCTTGAGGAAATGAGCGTTAAAGAGCTTCTCAAAGAATGGCCACGCTATTTTGATACGCCACCAAAAACAAAATCGAATAAAAAATATCTGGTTAATGAGCTGATCTACCGTGTGCAAGAATTGGCTTATGGAGGCCTCACCAAAAAGACCATTGATCGGCTGGAGGCGCTGGCTGAAAGCAAATCCTTGAACGAACGAAAATACGACAACACACGACTTGCCATTGGCACGCATCTTATTCGCGAGGTCAAAGGCGTGGAGCATCACGTTACGGTTTTAGAAGATGGTTATGAGTACCAAGGAACAAAATATAAAAGCCTTTCTGGTGCGGCTTTTGCTATTACCGGAACGCGCTGGAACGGCAACGCCTTCTTTGGACTGCTTAAAAATAAAGCCACCCGCCCATATCATAAATCAAGGGGGCGCAAATAATGACAGAAAAGAAGATTTTACGTTGCGCTGTGTATACGCGTAAATCCACCGAAGAAGGTCTGGATATGGATTACAATACGCTGGATGCACAGCGCGAGGCAGGTGAAAAATACATCGAAGCCATGCGCCATGAAGGTTGGCGCATCATACCAGAGCAATATAACGACGGTGGTTTTTCGGGTGGAAATATGGAACGCCCAGCTTTAAAAAAATTGCTGCGAGATATCGAGGCAGGACGTATAGATATTGTAGTAGTTTACAAAATTGACCGCTTATCACGCTCGCTGGCAGATTTTGCGAAGATGGTGGAAGTATTTGATAAGCATGACACCAGCTTTGTGTCTGTGACCCAGCATTTTAACACCAAGGATTCCATGGGGAGATTAACGCTCAATATTTTGTTGAGCTTTGCCCAATTTGAACGCGAGGTCACAGGCGAGCGCATCCGCGATAAATTTGCAGCATCAAAGAAAAAAGGTATGTGGATGGGTGGGCCGCCGCCGTTAGGCTATGATGTCGTAGAGCGAAAACTGCTCACGAACCCCGCTGAAGCAAAACAAGTTAAGTATATTTATGAGCGGTTTATTGCGCTGGGATCTATCGCAATGCTGGCTAAGGAATTAAATAATCAAGGCTATCGCACAAAATCATATGTAAGTCAGACAGGCAATAAGCAAGGCGGAAAAGTCTTTAGCTTGCAAGCTCTGCGCACCATTTTAAAGAACCGTCTATATCTTGCGGAAGTACATCACAAAGGAAAGCATTACCCTGGTCAGCATCAAGCTTTAATAGACCAGAATTTGTTTGACCAAGCGCAAGATATTTTTGCGGAAAATGCCGGTTCTAAACGCAAGCGAACCTATACAGCAAAATCAGATGCTCTGCTTAAAGGCATTATTGTTTGCGGTGGTTGCGAAGGAGCGATGTCCCCCACTTATACAAAGAAGAAAAATAAACAATATCGTTATTATATCACCAACTCATACCGCCAACATACTTGTGGGGAATGCCCTGTTAGCAGAATTCCTGCAGGAGAGATTGAAGAATTAATCAAAAGCCAGCTCAAAGCTATTTTTGCCTCCCCCAAAATATTGGTCGAGGTTTGGCGGTCCATGCGCGAACACGATAAGAATTTTCAAGAATATGAAATGCATGACGCTCTACAAAAACTTGGCTCATTTTGGGATCATCTTTTTCCAGCAGAGCAAAAACGTATTGCGCATTTGTTAATTGAGAGAGTGGTCGTGAAGTCGCAAGGTGTTGATATTGAATATCGCGCCAGCGGGTTAGAGAACATCATTCACGATCTACAACAAACCATTAATAAAAATATGAATGAAAGGAGCGCATAATATGGCTTTAAGCCAAGATAAGTCTGAGCAAAAAATTATTGTTCACGTGCCGATAAATTTAAGAAAATGGGGTGGAAAGAAAGTCGTAGTTGGTCCTGTTGGCCAAGATTTACAAAGATTGGATCGTCATATTCGTAAAGACGAAAAACTGCTCAAGGCGCTGGGGCGTGCTTATAGATGGCACAAATTAATTGAAACTGGGCATTATAAAAACGCTCAAGCAATCAGCGATAATGAGAATATTAACCGATCATACGTGTTGCGCGTTATGCGCTTAATGCGTCTGTCTCCCAAGGTCATTCAATCTATTCTCGATGGAAATCAACCTGATGGATTTGGTTTGTCTTCAGTTGAAAAAAGCTTTCCTGCTCTATGGAGTGAGCAAGAACAACTATTTGGTTTTTGATAACCAAGTAAAGAATCACCCAAAACATCATAGGAATGACGTTTTATATCATTCCTTTGTATGACCACTTTCCAGATGCCTCAAAAATATCATTCTAGCAACGGTTGCAGATGGCTGTTGGCTGGGGTTTTTGAGTACGTGCGTATTTGTGCATGCCAACTTTGACCTGTAAGCGGCTGAAATAATACTCAGATTTTGCATTCTTTCCTCTGCGGAGACTTTTCTCCGCTGAACAAAAGAGGAAAGAAAAATGTCGAACAATCGTTACGGCGGCGTAGATTCCTACGCCGCTTTTTTTATTGGTTATAAAGCCAGAACACTTACAAAATCGCCGTTCTTTACGGCAGATGATTTTGAAGATCTGCAGCAAGAATTGATGCTGGCATATCTTCATGCATGGCCCAGTTTCGATGAAAGCAAAGGTGATCGTCGAAGCTTTATTAAATCCGTGATTAACAACCATGCAATTAATCTCATTGCAGAGGCTGAAACTCAAAAACGCTGGACCGGTCAAAAGGAGCTGTCACTTTCCACAACTATCGGTGATGAAGAAAGTTCTATGGAGTTGCTGGATAGTATTGCCAGTGAACAAGCCCTCTGGGGAGATAGCTTTGCTTCAAATTCTTATCTGATGGCAGAGTATAATATGGATATGAGCAAAGTGCTTGCCGATATGCCTGAAGATATTCGAAGCACCTATGAGCTATTGAAGTATCAAAGCATCACTGAGGCATCTCATTCTACAGGAATTCCCCGCACGACATTATCCAGCAGAGCAAAAAGATTGCGCGAATATCTAGAAAAACTGGGGCTTAGAGAATGATTTGAAAAATAATTGATTTTTTTTGCAGATGCCGTCGTCGTTTCTAAGGCCAAAACTGTACCTGCTTATTAGGGACAACAAACTCTAATAAGGAAAAGGATAAATGAACAAATCAATAGATGATCACATTGATGCTGGCGAGGCTGTTTTCAAGTGGGTGCAACACACGCCTGTAGGACAATTAAAAACGCTTGAGGATAGCAAGCTGTCTGAATTGCGAGAGGAGCTGATTAAAGAGGTCAGAAGTGTCGGTCGCGCCCTGCAATGGGTTGACGGCATTATTAAACTCAAAAACATTGAGCGTCATAAGACGAGCAATAAGAATGCATGAGGGCATCATGCATGGCAGATCATAGCAATCCAAATGTCATCGCGTTAAAACCACCTGACGCGAAAGACATCAAACAGCGCTTAATACAGAGCCTTCCATCAACGCTGCACGCCTTGTTGCCAAATGGTGTGCTTCGCGCTGGGAAGTTTATTGTTGGCGATATCAGTGGCGGTAAAGGCGAAAGCCTTGTGGTTGAAATGAATGGCTCAAAGGCTGGCCTTTGGCATGACTTTGCCACTGGCGATGGTGGTGACATTCTTGATCTATGGGCTGGTGTAAAAGGTTTTGATCGCAAAAGCCAATTCAAGGAGCTGATCACCGATATTCAAAGCTGGATTGGCGGCGGCATCCCCACATCTCAGCCAAGGCAATGCAAACAACACAGCTATAAACAATCTCAAAAATTAGGCGAGCCGACAGCCAAATGGGATTATACCGATGCCCATGGGGCGCTGATTGCCAGTGTGTATCGCTATGACCCCAAAGGCCAACGAAAGCAATTCCGTCCATGGGATGCTGTTAAAGGCGTAATGAAGGCTCCTGATATTCGCCCCTTGTATAATCAGCCTAATATTGCCAAAGCCAAAACAATTATTCTTGTTGAAGGTGAAAAATGCGCCGATGCATTAATCGGCTTAGGCATCTGCGCCACCACCGCCATGAACGGTGCAAAAGCGCCGATTGATAAAACAGACTGGTCACCTCTTAGAGGCAAACAGGTGTTGATCTGGCCTGACCATGATGAGGCTGGATTGAGCTATGCTCGCAGGGCAGCAAGCGCTTCTGCCCGCGCTGGGGCGTTACAGGTCAAGATACTTAAAGTCCCGCCTGAGAAGCCCCCTAAATGGGATGTCGCCGATGCTGTCGCAGAAGGCTTGAATATCCACGATATACTAAAAAATTGGGATCGGGTGGTAGCGAAGGATAAGCCAGCAAAGCCCGACCTGATTCCACTTTATAGCGTTGCAGATCTACAGGCCGATCACAGCCCTATGCCCAAAGACTTAATATCTCCGCGTGTTCTAACACCGGGTGGCATGTTGGTGTTTGGCGGCGCACCCAAAGTTGGCAAGAGCGATTTTCTCATATCACTGCTCGCCAACATGGCCGCAGGTCAGAGCTTTCTTGGATTATCCAGCAAGCGTCCCTTGCGCGTTTTTTATCTGCAGGCGGAGGTTCAATATCATTATTTGCGAGAGCGCATTCAAAAGCTGCGTTTGCCAGATGATACGCTGGAGCAATTAAGCCAAAACTTTGTGATGACGCCACAAATACGGCTGATCTTAAATGACGGTGGCATCGACAAGATTGTGCGCTCTGTTAAGGCGCGTTTTGGTGAACGTCCCCCTGATATCATCGCCATTGATCCTATTCGTAATGTGTTTGATGGCGGTGGGATTGGTGGAGAAAATGATAATGACGCGATGATGTTCTTTCTCTCCCGGCGGGTGGAGGAATTACGCAATCAGATTAATCCAAACGCTGGGTTAATTCTTGCGCACCACACAAAGAAAGTTTCCAAGAAATATGTTGAGGAAGATCCGTTCCAAGCGCTTAGTGGCGCTGGTTCGCTGCGGTCTTATTACACATCGGGCATCATCCTTCACCGCCTTGATGAAATGCGCCCCGAGCGCAACCTTATCTTTGAGCTACGCAATGGACCAGAGATTGCGCAAAAAACAATATTGCGAGATGCCTCGGGCTGGCGTGAGGTCGACAGTCAAGCTGAGCGACTTGCTATGCGCTCACAGGCAGTAAAACTTGATGCGCAACAACTGCGCAAAAAAGATGCCGTCATTGGTTTAATTTACTCTGAAGCCTCGCAAGGGCGCGTTTATACCGCGCGGCAGTTTTCGGATACGTTTGAAAACAAGTCAGGCTTGGGTAGCTCTCGTTCTTTGCGCAACCGATTGAATGCGCTCAGCACCAAAGGTCATATCAAATTCTTTAAGAATGCTGATATTTACGGCCTGCCTCAAGCGCAACGTAGTCGCCAAGGATATATCTGTGTTGAGGGTATGGCGCTGGGTGACGGCACGCGTATTTTGCCAACGCACTTCAAGCACCCGAAAACAAATGAAGTCCTCCCAGTTGATGACCCTGAAAACTGGATCGTCGCTCTTAATGATGGAGGGCTATCATGATACCCACTGCACTATATTTTATTGCCTACTGCCCACTGCTGGTCACCAGTTTGCCCACTGGATTGAAACAAAAACAGCAGAAACAAAAGCATTGTCGCAATAATTCTAGTGGGCAACTGCCCACTGTCTTTGCCCACTTGCCTACTGCTCAAACGCTAGAACCAGCAACGGTTTCGTTCAGTGGGCAGTGGGCGAGATTTCCCTTACTCCTACGGAGTAATGCTGACGCTTTCCCAGTCAGGGGAAAAGCGATCAGCATCCAAGCCCCTCAAAAACAATTTCAAAAATTAACCACAACAAGGAGATGAAAAAGCCATGGCAGAAAACAAAACCATCACGGAGAGAGAAAAATATGTTGAAGAACGACTACGAGAAGCAGCGCGAACACTAAGACGGCTGCCTGATAAAAAGGTGCAAGGCTATATCAGCGCATGGCCAGCTATCGTTCGTGATGAAATGGAAATATTGCAGATGGAAGCACAACCCATGCGTATTCGTCCAAGCAGTGAAGATATCAGCGAGATGGAAGAAGTGATCTTTGTATGGCTTCGCTGGCTGGATGTGGAACAGCGCAAGCTGGTCTGGCTACGTGCCGAGCGTGTGCGCTGGAAGCTCATTTGTGGGCGGTTTGGCGTGGGGCGCACCAAGGCGTGGGAGATGTACAAACACGCGTTGGCAACAATAGCAAAAAGGATTGATTAATAGCTTGATAAGCCTCGGGAATGAAGCGTTACTGGTGTTAACAAAGGAGCAAAAACAATGATAAAACCACAAGAAAAAAGAACGGCGCTGGACGCTTTTATCGAACACAAAACCCGCATTGACGCGATGCTGGAGCGCTTACAGGCGGCAAGCGCGGATCACTTTGAAAGCAACCCCGAAGAGATACGCTGGGGCGACGCAGGCTTTTTAGCGGATATTGCCAGCGACCTTGAACACATCACCGACCGCGTTTTTAAGGAGGGTGAATACTCTAACGGCTAAGGATTGTTTGTAATCTGGAAGATATTTCTTCAGATAGCTGTTCACAACCTTGTTCGTTATTAAGATACCGAATGTACCTTAAGTGTCGTAAATCAAATGGCACATCGTCTGAGTTTTGGGTTAATAAAATAACCTCTTTTCCTAGTGTATGTGCAATTCCTATTTCATAAAAAACATTAGGATTTTTCCCTGTGCAATCGCATACAACGACTTTTGCTTTTACAATCAAATTTACTACGTCTTGGATAATTGCATGCTCCTCCCAAATATTATCCGCTCTAGCGCAAGTCATGCCATTTTGTTCTGTTGCATTTTGAATTGCCGTATACACATTGTTGAAATCTGAGGAGAACGGCATCATAACGGATAAAAAGCGAGGTTGGTTAGCTTGCGTTCGGCTAACAGAAAAAACAGAGGGCTGAAGGGGATTACGTTGCATACTGGATAGTATAATCTTATACAAATCCTCATCTATTACCCTCCAGCAGGTATGAGAGAATCCAAAGTTACCCGATCCAAATTGAGAGTAATGTTGCTCTAACTCTTGATTACTAATAGGAGGAATATCAGGATCGATAGAATAATGTATCGCTGTCTCTCTGTCATTTTGCTGAATATTTGTTATGTGAGCCACTCTAGCCTGCTGAATATCATCACTCCCTGTTTCAGCCATTAGAAGCGCTGGAATACTTCTAATGGTTTCAACATTCAGTCGTCTTCCATCAGATCTTAAAAAACGTTGTTCATGCTCAACATCATTGCGAATATATACTCTGCTTGTGGAAAGATTCCCTCCGCGCTCATCCCAACCACCATGAGCTACCAACAAATGAAACATCGTTAACTTTCTCCTTCTATTTTCTCATTCACTTTTTTCTGTACCAGCTTTATATTCGCATCGCTTACGCCATATTGCTTTGCAAGAGTTGGCCATTTGGACAGGCTGGATTTTGTGGCCTCAATAATCTTGGTGGCGCGATCTTTTTTGATTTTGGCTTCATCTGCAAGTTTTAACAGGTGGCTTGTATTCGGGTTTCGACCTTCACCCATAACCATCGTGCTTTGTTCGCCACGTGGACCAGATGAGAACGTGAGATCATAAGCTGGTGAGAGTTTCCATTCACCTTGGCTATCCATTAAATAGCTGAAGTTCTTCGAATGATCGTCGCGGTTATGTGCCAGCACGTTAAACACAGCCAGTTGGTAGAGTTTTTCAACCTCACGCACATCACGGGTCAGCATGCCCGTCAGTGCAACTAAATCTTCGTAATCAAGCGAAGGTGTACGGAAATCTGAATGCAATAACCCGCAAGCCGTGTGCATGTGATATCGTTTGTCTCCATCGCGATCAAAACGCTTAATAGCAAAATAACCTGCGCCACGCTGCGCTGGAAAAAGATGAACATCAGGCATGGTAATGCCAGCCTCTTTTGCCATCAGCGCATACACATATTCGATTGCACCAGCGTCAATACCGTCCTGACTGTTCGGGAATTTCACCATCCATGGTGTGTAGCCTGCGGGCAAATCATGTACACCATGAATGATATGATCCTGCTTTTCGTTTACACCAATCAGTGCTTTTGGTCGTGCGCCTGCCGAAGATCCGTTAAGAGAAATTAGCTCTTCCAATACATCATCAGATGCGCCTTCCATAACCTCTTGTGCCTGCGAGGCAAGCTTATCGAGGTTGATTTCATCTTGCGTATCTTCTGCGCTGTGATCTGGCTCAAAT
The DNA here is from genome assembly GCA_963977125.1 of uncultured Micavibrio sp. Lineage (GTDB taxonomy): Bacteria > Pseudomonadota > Alphaproteobacteria > Micavibrionales > Micavibrionaceae > UBA2705. The sequence continues at coordinate 284,427 of CAXBNJ010000001.1, read as the reverse complement.
ACAAGCGCACCAAGACCGTTTGATCCAACATGCGCTAGGCGATCAAGGGGCGTGATATCAGAAGGCAGTATTCCTTGTGATCTAATAAAACGATCAAAAAGCAGTCGCCCCCAACCATCGGGAAGACTATCGTTAAACACACCCGGCAAACCTTCAAATAGGTCATTCTCAAAGCGCTGAACACCTGATTGTAATGGTAATCGCAGTGGTGATATTTCAATGCCACGCTCAATAAAGGTGCTGTCATATTCAAAATAGATGTGGCGATCACGCATGGCTAATCGACCAACTGGATTAACGCCATCACCGAAATTGATGCCAACTTTGATTTCGGATGCAGATAAGTAGTTTTTCATTTGCGTGTTCCTCGTTGACGAGTGGTTGTGCTATCTGCTTCCAAGACGTCATCTATGGATGAAAATAGCGTGTCTTTAATTTGTGTAGCTTTTAGGATGTCTTCCAATCCACCCAGCACCATTTGGATCTTTAAGAATGACTCTAGAGATATTGACCCTTTCTGCTCAAACTTACGCAGTGTTGGTAAGGGGACACCAGAGCGTTCAGCAAGACCTTCCTGCGTTAATTCCATCTGTAATCGACGCGCACGCGCATGCTCTGCAAGCTTTTTCTGTGCTTTGGCTGGAGTTGTAAGTGATACCATTTTATTAGTAAACCTTTGTTTATTGGCTGTTAGTAATATTATAGTATTAGTAGAGTTAAAAATCAAGCTTAGCTTTATCCTTAAGCTTTGGATAAAAAATGTTCGCGAACATAATTGTTGCGGACACGGCGAACAAAATCTCTTAGTCTTTTATATAAGATCGCAGGAATTGACCTCTCAAGCCACGGACACCCGTGGCTTTTTGCTTTCCCTTCCCTGATATGCAAAAAGGTACTTCCGGCGATCTTTCCCTATGCGGCGGGCTTAGGCGCAGTGTTTCTTTAGTCACACCTCAAAAATTTGAGTCCGCAGTCCGCACCTAAAAATACTTATTAACCCAGCAGAAAACCTCGCTTTCGAGGTTTTTATTTTAGTGCGTACCCAAAATATGGGGTGCGTACTCGAATTCTGCTGACTTGAAAACCAAAGGAAGTTGTTTTGTGGATAGTCGTTCCCTCTCAGTTTTGTCGCTGTGCGCCGGCGTTGGCGGACTCGACCTTGGCATTAGAATGGCGCAGCCAAATGCTCGAACAGTCTGTTTTGTCGAGATCGAAGCATTTGCGTGCGAAATCTTGGCAACGCGCATGGAAGACAAAACCATGGATGAAGCGCCTATTTGGACGGATTTACGCACCTTCGATGGCAAGCCATGGCGTGGCCTCGTGGATTGCATCACTGCGGGTTATCCGTGCCAACCCTTCAGCGTCGCTGGAAAACAAAAAGGAAAAGACGACCCAAGACATCTCTGGCCAGATGTGTTTCGCGTGGTTCAAGAAATCTCTCCAAGGCTCTGTTTCTTTGAAAACGTACCCGGACATTTACGACTGGGGTTTGAGCAAGTCCATGATGACTTATCCAGCTTGGGTTACAGCGTTAAGGCAGGCTTGTTCTCAGCGGCGGAAGTCGGTGCATCTCATAAACGGGAGCGACTGTTCATTTTGGCGTACCGTGAAAGCGACAGAGCCGATGGGTGGTTGTCTCACTTACAAGAAATTCAAAGAGCGATTGGATGCGGGCATGCCATTGAGCCTTCGGGATCAGGTGAAGCATATGTGGCCGACAGTCAGGGTATCCTCGGCGAATGGCCCATGCAGGAAGGAAATTCTGGCAAACAATCCCAAATGCCGTCTGGAAGTCTCGATTGTGAATTGGGCAACGCCGAATACATTGGATCATCTGCCATCACGCAGTCCCGAAGCAATGAAGAAACTGATGGGGCCGAATGGCCAGAGAGCAGGAAGAACACGCCCCAGCAATCTGAGAGAGCAGATCAACTGGCCAACACCAATGGCGTCGGAACAGAAGTATCGCCTAAAAGGCAATTCACAACAGAGCAAAGGCCTAACATCGACGGTAATCCAATCGCACCTTTCCCGCCCGGGTCAAACGGAGATTGGGACGAAATCCCAACCAGTCTTAAACCCGCAATTTGTCGAATGGCTGATGGGCTGGCCAATCGGGTGGACAGAATTCGAGCCTGTGGAAACGGTGTCGTCCCATTGGCTGCCGCTTATGCGTGGGCAACTCTTACAACTACAAGAAATGGAGAATAACTTTCATGACAGATAATCAAAATCTTGAGCTTAAAATCGAGCATATTTCTGTGAACGAGCTTACGCCCTATATCGGCAATGCTCGGACGCATTCAGAGCAGCAAGTGGCGCAAATCGCCAACTCCATGACCGAATTTGGCTTTGTGAATCCTATTCTGCTGGGCAAAGATAATATCATTATTGCGGGGCATGGTCGTTTAATGGCGGCAAAAATGCTGGGTGTAAAAACTGTGCCTGTTATTCATCTCAAGCATTTAAATGAGACACAACGCCGCGCCTTGGTAATTGCCGATAATAAGATCGCGGAGAATGCTGGTTGGGATGAAACACTTCTGCGCCAAGAGTTAACGGCGCTGGATGATCTTGATTTTGATCTCGATATTTTGGGCTTTGATACGTCTGAATTGGAAGAGTTTTTATTGGATGATAATGACGCTGGCTTAACGGATGAAGATGCCGCGCCAGAAGTACCAGAAAAACCAGTCAGTGTTGTAGGTGATATTTGGATTTGCGGAGATCATAAAGTTTTGTGCGGCGATTCAACGCAAATTAATAGCTACAATAACCTGCTTGGTGATGAGCTGGCGGACATGGTTTTTACAGACCCACCTTATAATGTAAATTACGCCAACTCCGCCAAAGATAAAATGCGCGGTAAAGATCGACCCATTAAGAATGATAATCTTGGCGATGACTTTGGTGGTTTTTTATATGATGTTTGCACAAATTTGATGATGACCTGCAAAGGCGCAATGTATATTTGCATGAGTTCTTCTGAGCTACATACGCTTTATGATGCTTTTGTCGGCGCTGGCGGTAAATGGTCGACTTTTATCATCTGGGCAAAAAATACATTTACGCTGGGGCGTGCTGATTATCAGCGCCAATACGAACCTATTTTATATGGATGGAAAGAGACAAACAAACATTTCTGGTGTGGTGATCGTTCCCAAAGCGATGTGTGGTTTGTAAATAAACCCGTTAAAAATGACCTGCATCCCACGATGAAGCCTATCGAGCTGGTAGAGCGTGCCATTCAAAATTCCAGCAAAACAAAGGATATTGTATTGGACGCTTTTGGTGGCTCTGGCTCAACGATGATCGCCAGTGAAAAAACCGGCAGGCGCTCTCGTCTTATTGAGCTTGATCCAAAATATGTTGATGTGATTGTAAAACGCTGGGAGGAATTTACGGGTAAAAAAGCAACTCTGGCCAGTAACGGCCAGAGTTTTGAAGAGTTAGAAAAGGAACGCGTTTAATCGGCTTGCTTCTTGATGAAATAGCGGCGCTCTCCATCGATGCGTTCGCTGGTAATAACGATGTTGTTTTTCTTCATCGTTGATAAATGCCCGCGCACGGTATGATTTTGCCAGCCTGTTTGTTTGGCAATCTCTTCGATGGTTGTGCCTTTCTCGGCTTCCAAGAGGTTTTGCACCAAGGCTTTCTTGGTGATTTTTGGCGCTTCCGCTGGGGCTTTCACCTTCTCAGTCTCTGGGACTTTTGGCGCTGATTTTTGCGTTTGTGGTGTTGTCATGGTTTTTACTCCTTTTGTTAAAAATTATCCTTAATCAACAGGACCATGAACGCTTCAAAAAACGACGAAGTAAAGTTGAATAGATCAAAAAAAGTGAGGAATTATGGGGCTTTCAATTAGGGGCTATGCACGCCATCGCGGCGTTACCGATAAGGCGGTTAGAAAGGCCATCACGGCTGGTCGTATCACGCCGAATAAGGATGGCACAATTAACGCAAAAAAGGCTGATAAGGAATGGAAAGATAACACCGATAAATCAAAACAGCGCCCCATTATCAAAGATCCAAATTACGACCCAGAACAAGCCGCCCAAAATGTGAATCAAGCCCTCAAAGAGTCAGGGAAAGATATAGATGATGGCAGTTCGCAAGGGCATCCGTCCTTTATAAAAATTAAAACAGCGCATGAGCTTTACAAAGCCCAGCTTACACAGCTCGCCCTGCAGGAAAGAAAAGGACAGTTGATCAATAAGGAAATGGTGAAAGCACAAATCTTTAAATTAGGGAGGCAAGTACGAGATAGCTGGGTGAACTGGCCTGCACGAATTTCACCATTAATGGCAAAGGAGTTGGAGGTTGATGAACACGCTCTCCATACAATTTTGGAAAAGTATGTGCGGGAGCATCTAAATGACATTGGGGAGGGAAAACTTAAACTCGATTAAATCAGGCCTGATAAAACATGACGGCGCATTTGTTCAAAATACGTATCTCAAGAGTTTTGTTCCTGAAGAATATTACCTGGTATCTGAATGGGCTGATAAATATCGCTTACTCTCTGGTAAATCATCGGCTGAACCCGGGCTTTGGAAGACGTCGCGTACACCATATTTGAAAGAGATCATGGATCAGCTTTCAACCAGTAATCCTGCGCAGCGCATTGTATTTATGAAAGGTGCGCAGATCGGCGGTACAGAGGCTGGCAATAATTGGATTGGCTATATCATTCATATCGCCCCGGGGCCGATGATGGCGGTCTCCCCTACAGTGGATTTGGCAAAGCGTAATTCAAAGCAACGGATTGATCCTCTATTGCTCGATGTTCCTGAATTGCTGGAACGTGTTAGGCCTGCCCGCGAGCGTGATAGTGGCAACACTATTTTGAGTAAGGATTTTCAAGGCGGTGTCTTGATTATGACGGGTGCGAATTCGGCGGCGGGATTACGATCCATGCCTGCACGATATTTGTTTATGGATGAGATTGATGCGTATCCCGGCGATGTTGGCAATGAAGGAGATCCGATTTTATTGGCAGAGCGACGCTCCGCAACATTTAGACATCGCCGAAAGATTTTTATGGTGAGTACGCCAACGATTAAAGGAATATCGCGGGTGCAACGTGAGTTTGAAAAAAGCGATCAGCGGTACTTCTTTGTACCATGCACAAAATGTGATCATTTCCAGCCGTTGCAATTCACGCAACTGCGTTGGCCAGAAGGATCACCGCATGAGGCGCAATATGCCTGCGCTGAGTGTGGTCATCTCATGCATAATTCGGATAAGACACACATGTTGTCTAAAGGTGAATGGCGGGCCACTGCCGAAAGCGCCGATGGTACGGTAGGTTTTCACTTATCATCACTTTACAGCCCTGTTGGCTGGTTTTCTTGGTCTGACGCTGCGGTGTTGTTTGAGGAGGCAAAGCGTAACCCTGATCTCATGAAAGGGTTTGTAAATACGGTCTTAGGAGAGCCTTACGAGGAATCCTCCGAAGCCCCAGAATGGCAACGATTATACGAACGCCGAGAGAGTTTTTCTCAAAGCATTGTGCCGAAAGAAGGTTTGTTCTTAACCGCTGGCGTTGATGTGCAAAAAGACCGACTTGAATGTGAGGTTGTGGCATGGGGGCGCGGTAAAGAAAGCTGGTCTGTTGATTATATCATCATAGATGGTGATACAGCGCGACCAGAAACATGGCAACGCCTTGATAGTGAGGTTTTGCAAAAGGACTGGCCACACGCCAGCGGGCATAGCATGCCGATCCGCGTTATGGCGGTTGATTCTGGGTATGCGACGCAAGATGTTTATGCCTTTGTCAAAAATCATCCGCAGGCAGTCTGGGGCGGGTCTGGCGCACGTGCCAGCCAACCACGCACTGCGGTGGCTGTTAAAGGGCAAGCGCGGGATACGGCGCTAATCTTAAGCGTTTCAAAAGCAGATGCTGGCGGTAAACGTCGGGGGTTGCGTGTTTGGAACGTATCGGGGCCAGTGGCCAAGATGGAGCTTTATCGCTGGTTAAAATTGGAATGGCCAACACAAGAAGCACAAGCGGATGGTGTAGCGTTTCCACCGGGAAGTTGTCACTTCCCGCAATATGGCGAAGAGTATTTTAAACAACTTACGGCAGAGCGCCGCGTTATTCGCATTCACAAAGGCTTTCCAAAAGCCACGTGGGAGAAAGACCCAAGCCGCAACAACGAGGCTTTGGATTGCCGTGTTTACGCACGTGCGGCGGCAAGCATTTATGGCTTGGATCGTATGTCTGATTATCGCTGGAGACGGTTGGAAGAAGCGCTGGGTATGAAAGCAAACATCCCAGCACGCGGCGTTGAAATGCCAGTGACAACTGAAACAAGGAGCGCACCACGCGAGCCTGAGAAACCTAAATCGCGGTTTACGCAGCGCAAAGCCGTTAAATCTGACGATCCGTATTTATAAGGAAACATAACATGTCTGAAACATTGCTAGAGCTTGAAGCCCGATTGCTTCAGGCAAAAGAGGCTCGCCATAAATTACTGACCGGCACGCAAGAAATAACAGTGAGCCTGCATGGTTACGGCGCAACAACATACAGCCAAGCCAATATTGCTGGGCTTGAGCGTTACATCAATGAGCTGAAGCAGGACATTGCCAAGAAAAGCGGTAAATCACGCCGTGGCATTATCCGCACCAGCTTTTAAGGGTTATAAAATATGGTTCAATTATTAGATAGTTCGGGCAATCCTTTGAAGGCGAGTGATACGGCGCACCGCGCGGCATCACATCGTTCTCGAGAGCTTTCCAGTTGGTTGCCGCCACTTGGGTCTGCCGATAGTGATTTGCTGGGTGAGTTGCCAACGCTTGTATCGCGCTCGCGTGATTTAACGCGCAATCACGGCGTGGCGGCTGGGGCAATGCAAACACTCAGCGATAACGTCGTTGGCACAGGCTTAAGACTTTCTGCAACGCCAGATTATAAGGCGCTGGGAAAAGATAAAGCATGGGCAGATGAATGGGCAAGAGATGTTGAATCTCAGTGGCGTGCATGGGCAGAAAGCACGGCATGTGATGCGGCAAACAGCTTGAACTTTGCTGGATTAACAAGCCTCGTTTTTCGCTCAAGCCTGATTAACGGTGAAGCGCTGGCATTGCCGCTATGGCTGGATAGACGCGGGAATGATTTTGCGACCACCATCCAGCTTGTAGAAGCTGATCGTTTAAGCAATCCCATTGGAAAGCAAGATAACAAAACGCTTAGAGCTGGGATTGAAATTGATGCTTACGGCGCACCGCGTGCCTATCATATTCGCAAAAACCATCCCGGTGATGCGTATCTTGGCGCTGGTGGTGGGAGTGAGCAAGATTGGCAACGCATTCCTGTCAGAACAGCTTTTGGTCGCAAACGCGTTCTGCACATCCATGATAAAGAGCGCACTGGCCAACATCGTGGTAAACCACTGCTCAGCAGTATCATGCCCATGTTTAAAATGCTCGATCATTATGAACGCTCAGAACTTCAGGCGGCGGTGGTCAATGCAATGATCGCAGCCTTTATTGAAACACCGCTGGATGGTGAATCTATTGGTGAAATGTTTGGTGGCTCGACCGATGATTATATCGCCGCGCGTAATGAATGGGATGTGAAGCTACAAGGTGGATCAATTATCCCGATTTTCCCGGGTGATAAGGTCGCGCCATTTACGCCCAGCCGTCCTAATAATGGATATGGCCAGTTTGTTGAAAATATCCTGCGTCATATTGGCGCGGGGCTGAATATTCCTTTTGAATTATTGATGAAGGATTTTTCAAAAACCAATTATTCAAGCGCACGCGCCGCGCTGTTAGAGGCATGGCGCTATTTCAACGCTCAACGGCAGTGGCTCTCCACCTATTGGGCAAGACCTGTTTATGAGTTGTGGCTTGAAGAAGCCATCAACAAAGGCCGCATTGATGCGCCTGATTTTTATGAGCGCAAAGCAGCATGGACGCGGTGCAAATGGATTGGTCCCGGTCGCGGGTGGGTTGATCCTGTCAAAGAAGCCAAAGCCGCGCATCTTCGTATGCAGATTGGGCTTTCAACGCTGGAAGATGAATGTGCCTCTCAAGGATTGGACTGGGAAGAAGTTCTCGAACAGCTTGCGCGTGAGAAAGCAAAAATCACCGAGCTTGGCCTAACCATTAATGATGCAAACAGCATTTTGAACACTTTAGACGACAATCCAAAGGAGGAAAACGATGAGAATCTGGAACAAGATAACAGGTGACCCATGGGCCATCACTGAAACAGCTTTGCACACAATTTTGGAAGTTGCCGCACGTGAGAATGAAAGCCCCGAAGCTGTGGCGGCAAAATTAGGGCGCGATTTACAAAACAGCTATAACGCCACTGAGCGCGATGGTGTTGCTATTATCCCAGTTACTGGCCCTCTATTTCGCTATGCCAATATCTTTACCTCGATTAGCGGCGCTTCAAGTTATGAGCTGATTGCCAAGGATTTTATAGCCTCGCTTGAAAACCCGCATATTAAAGCGATCATACTGAATATTGACTCTCCCGGCGGCGAAGTGAACGGCGTTGCCGAGCTTGCCAGCATGATATTTGATGCGCGTGGCACAAAACCAATTATTGCTTATGCATCAGGTGATGCTGCATCTGGCGCATATTGGGTGGCTTCTGCTGCTGATGAAATCGTCGTCTCAGAAACATCTGCGCTGGGGTCTATCGGCGTAGTGGGTATTTATCGCGGTAAATCAGATAAAGAATCTGCTGGAGCTGTTGAGATCGTATCTTCACAAAGTCCTCATAAGCGTCTTGATCCAGCCACTGATGAAGGCAAAGCCAGATTACAAACGCGCATTGATAGCATGGCCGATGTGTTCATCAGCTCAGTTGCACGTAACAGAAATATTACTGCCACCGATGTGCAGGCCAATTTTGGCGGCGGTGATGTCATGATTGGAGGGCTGGCTGTTAATGCTGGCCTTGCTGATCGCATAGGAAGTTTGGAAAGGCTCATCGCTGAGCTTTCTCAAAAAGAAGAAACAAGCCCTCCCGACCATAAATCGAGCGAGGGCTTTTTAGTATCCGAAACCCATCAACCTCAAAAGGAGAAACCACCCATGACAACAGAAACCTTAACGCTTGAATCGTTCAGCAAAGATCACCCTGATCTGCTCGCGACAATCCAAAGCAATAGTGCAAAGAAAGAACGTGAGCGCTTGAAAGATATTTTGAGCTGTGAGCATGCCGAAGGCCGTGAGCAGTTGGCTCAAGAAATAGCGCTCTCAACGGAAATCAGCGCTGTTGATGCAAATCATCTGCTTGCCAATGCGCCAAAAGAAGAAACAACGGCTACCACCTCGTTTGAGCGTGTAATGGCGGGCGTTCCTAATCCTGAAATCACCCCCGATGCAGATGACAGTACCGGTGACATTGAAACCGTCGCCAGCCGCATCGCTTCCGCAACTTAAACCCAAAAGGAGAAACCAACCATGACACATGCAGAAGGATTTAAAGACCAAGGCAGTTATAAGCCTTGCAACTTGGTCGCGGGAGAATATCCCCGCATTGAGCGTATTGTAACAATTGCCGCTGGCGCAGACTTAACCAAGGGCGCTGTCCTTGGGCGGATCACAGCAAGTGGCAAATTCGCCTTAAGCGCATCCGCAAGCTCAGATGGCACTGAATTGCCTGATGCTATTTTGGCAGAAGATGCCTTTGCCAGCAGTAACGATGTTCAAGCCGTTGTCTATTTTTCAGGAGAGTTCAATGAACATGCTCTTGAACTTGGCGCAGGACATACGCTGGATAGTATCCGCATACCGCTTCGCGCCAAAAGCATATTTTTAGCCAAAAACCAATCAGCCTAAAGGAGGTAAATGCCATGTCTATCGACATTTTTAATACACATATTCTCACGCGAGTGGTCGAACATTTGGATCGCCCCGCATCATTTTTGCTCGATTCCTTTTTTGGGCAAGTTCAAACCGAAGAGTCTGAAGAAATTCATTTCGATATCGACAAATCCAAGCCACGTCTGACACCTTTCGTGTCGCCACTGGTTGCTGGTAAAGTCGTGGACGATGCAGGGTTTAGTACAAAGAGCTTCAGACCTGCCTACGCAAAAGATAAGCGCCGCTTTGACCCATCACGCCCTTTAAAGCGTGCCATTGGTGAAAAGATTGGTGGAACGCTTAGCGCGGGACAACGCTTGGAAGCCAATCTAAACCGTACGCTCAACAAGCAGCTTGAAAACCTCACGCGCCGTGAAGAAGTTATGGCCGCCGAAGCCTTGCGCACAGGTAAAATCACAGTGACTGGTGAAGAGTACCCAACGGTTGTTGTTGATTTTGGACGCGATCCAGAATTAACAGTGGCTTTGGCTGGAAGTTCGCGCTGGGGTGAAAGCAATGTCAGTCCCCTTGATAATCTTGAAGATTGGGTTGCCAAAATTCAGGAAAAATCTGGGGCGGCAGGTCGCACAGTCATCATGGATACCTTGGCATGGCGCGTCTTCAAAACTGATCCAAAAGTTGAGAAGCTTTTAGATATTCGACGTTTGCGTGATAGCGCCAATATCAGTCTTGGTCCCATTGCTTTTGGTCAGGGGAACGAGCTGGCACGTTATGTCGGTACAATCGGTGATCTTGATTTCTGGGTTTATAATGATCGCTATGTCGATGATAACGACCAGATGCAAAAACTTCTGCCTGATTACACGGTTCTTATTGGCTCGCCTCGTCAGTTGGAAGGCACGCGTTGTTACGGTGTTATTCAAGATGAAAAAGCTGGTTATCGTGCGCAACGATACTTCTCTAAATCTTGGTTAGAAGAAGATCCTGCTGTGCGCTGGTTGTTGTTGCAATCTGCACCGCTGATTGTGCCTTACCGCCCGAATGCATCATTTTGTGCAACAGTAAGATAAGGGAGATTAATCATGAAAATTAAAGCTCTTATTACATTGCATGTAGATGGCAAATCAGTCTTACCTGGCAAGTTTGTGGATGTTGAAACAGAGGAAGCCAAAAGCCTTATAAAGCGTGGTTTTGCTTCTAATGACAAAGTATCAACTGAGGCGAAAACCGCGCCAGCAAAACCCTCTGCTCCAACCAAGCCTGTCCCAACTTTGGAAGATATTATTGACGTCATTCATGACCTTGATCCATCTCAAGATTACGGCAAAAGTGGAAAGCCAAATGTCGATGCACTGGAAGTATTGCTCGACGCTAATATTTCTGCTCAGCAACGTGATGCCGCGTGGGAGGTTTTCTTGAAAGAACAAGAAGCCGATCAGAATGCTGGCGCCGGGGATGCTGACAATGAAACTGATGAGGATAGTGGCGATGACGTTCAAAGCTAATGCCCTAAAAGCTGTGGATGCGCTGTTTGCTAAATTTGGGCAAGTGGCGCATTTCACTTTTAAGGATAATACGGTTGGCGAAGGATTGGTTATTCATCGTTTTCCTGACAAAGTCATCGATGTCATGGACACGCATGTTCATACGGAAACAGATTTGTTTGAAGTGAAAGCATTGGATATTAAGGTTGGCAAGGCGATCTATCAAATCAAAATTGATGAGAAAACCTATACGGTGCAAGGCGAGCCTATGCTTGATCAACATGGTATTATTTTAAGGATGGAAGCATATGCGTCTTAAAGCAGCTATTGAGGGTAACCTTAGAAAACATATGAAGGCTGAGTTTGCGACAGCAGAAAAAGCCGTCACTATGGGCATCAAAGAGACAACAACTGGCCTAAAACTAGCTATGCGCAGGCAGGTACATTCCTCAGGTTTAGGGCAGCGTATGGCCAATACCTGGCGTGGTGACATTTATCCGCGTGGGCAAAATTCCATTCGGGCGGCGGGTCTGGTTTATACCAAAGCCAGCAAGATCATGGCGGGTTTTGATGAAGGCACAGTCATTAAATCAAAAGATGGCTGGTGGTTGGCGATCCCAACGCCAAATGCGCCGAAGCGTGGTATGGGTGGTAAGCGGATCAACCCGAGTAATTTTCCTGAACATCGTTTTGGGAAACTGCGTTTTGTTTACAGGCGCAATGGACCGTCTTTGCTAGTCGCAGAAAATGTGCAGGCGTCTTATGCGCGAAAAACAGGTGAGCTTCGAGGATTTAGAAAAGCTGGCAAGCGCAATTTGAAAACAGGCAATAAGCTCTCAACTGTTGTGATGTTTTGGCTTGTGCCTCAAGTAAAGTTGCCAAAACTGATTAAGTTTGATGCGGAAGCAAAACGCTGGTTCGATAAATTGCCTCGATTGATTTTAAAGAACTGGCCAGATTAATCTGTGTTTTTTGCTTTTGAAGTAATAGACCGTGCTTGTTGATTAACTGGTCGAGCTTTATTTGCAGAGAGTGTTTGTATGGAAGATTGAACATTATGAGATTTATTGGTCAGTCGATCTTTAAGTTTACTTTCCTTTAAACTCATATTACGAGCGCGAAGTTCTTGTCTTATAAAAATATAAGCTTCTGCTAACTCGTTATCATTTAAGGTTTTAAAATCGATATTCATGCTCAGCTCCAAACAAGGTTATAGCTAAACATTAAAGAAGAAATAAAATCATGACAACAACAAGAGAATTGGCCTTAGCGGGCCTTTTTTTATGCCTGAAAGATAATGTGCCAGATGCGGAAGTTTTGCGGAATGCTCCATTGCCCACAAAAGTACCTGACGCGGGTTTGATTATCGTGCGTGATGGTGATGTCGGCGAGCCAGAAGTAACGCTCTCCCCCACGCGGTATCATTACATGCACCAAGCAGAGATTGAAGCGCTGGTTCAAGAAGCAGAACAACCAGTGCGAGATGAAGCCTTGGACAGTTTGCTGCGGTCTATTGGCGAAACGCTTGCGCTTAATCTGAATTTAAATGGCGCAGTTGATTACCTGCATATCGGATCGCCTGAATTTTTAAGCGAAACAACCTCGGGCGCACCAACCATTAAAGCGGCGGTCGTGCCTGTTTATTTAGAATACACAACAACCAACCCACTAATATAAAGGAGAAATGCTATGTCACGTGCTTATGGGTGGAATGCCCGCATGCTTATTGGTTTTGAAACCACTTACGGAACGCCCCCAGCCTCGGGGGCTTTTCATTTAGTGCCGTTTGTGTCCAGTGATTTGGACTCTGCACAAGGGCTTATTGAATCAAATATCTTGGGCCTTGGACGCGATCCAACCCAGCCATATCAAGATGTCATTAATGTTGATGGTGATATCGTTGTACCAGTTGATCTGCGTAATATGGGGCATTGGCTCAAAGCTGTTTTTGGTGCGCCGACAACAACTGGCGCTGGGCCATATAGTCACGAGTTTAAATCGGGCGGGCTTAGCCTGCCGAGCTTGGCTGTTGAACTTGGTCTTCCTGAAATTCCTGACTTCCCATTATTTGCTGGCGTGCGTGCCAACTCTCTTGCGCTTAATTTTGCACGATCAGGTGAAGCGCAGGCAACGATTGGACTTATTGGTCAGGGGGAAACAGCGCAAACGGCAACAATCGCTGGGACGCCACAAGAGGTGGATTATTCGCGATTTTCGCAATTCCAAGGCTCGGTCAAAAAAGGTGGGCAAGCGCTGGGGAATGTGAGTTCTGCTGCGTTTAATTACACAAACAATCTGGAGCGTATCGAAACAATTCGTAATGACGGCAAGATAGATGGGGTTGACCCCGGCGTTGCCGCGTTAAGTGGAAATATCTCAGTTCGCTATGCCGATACAACGCTGATGGATGCTGCGCGTTCTGGTACGCCCATTGATTTGGAATTGGCTTATACGATTGATGCGGATCATCAGTTGGTTATTGAATGCCATGAAGTGTATTTGCCAAAACCAAAACGATCCATCTCTGGCCCCGGCGGCATTGAAGCCTCTTACGATTATCAGGGCGCAAAAGATGCTCTGCTGGGCAACATGGTCACAATCACCTTAATCAACGATGTGGAGAGTTATTAATGTTAAAACTCAATATTCAAACAGAATGTTATTGGCTGGATTTAGGGCTTGGTGTCAGGGTAAAAGTACGCCCTTGCACAAGCCCGATTTTCTATGCAGCGCGAGCCTTTATGAACAAGCGCCTCACCGATATTGGTGAGGAATACCGCAAGCGTAAAGAAATCGGCGTATCGCTTGATGATTTACCAGATGTTGAAAACCCTGAAATCCGTGAAGCGCTTGCCGAAGAATATTTGGCACGTGGTCTTGCGCGGTCTGCCATTGTTGATTGGGAAGGCATTCTAGAAGCCGACGGCAATGATCCTGCGCCTGTAACCCCTGAAAAAATTGATGAGCTTATGACTGGGTTTTGGTCTATTGCCGCTACATTCTCTCAACAATATACTGGCGTGCGAGAGCTGATTGATGCTGAAAAAAAAGACTTGAGCGCCGCACTGAATGGCACTTCGGCGACGGCGCAGAATATTGCAAAAACTGCCCCCAAACCTGCAAAGACTGCCCGTTCGAAGAAAACGCCCCGCAAACGATAGATGGTTGGCAGGCATGGGATATTGCCTGCCAGATCAGCCCTCAAATCAGAGGGGCTTTTCCTCTGCAAGAGGCTTTCATTCTCGCGCAAGCCCTCGGCTACGAAACACCTGCAATGGCAGAGCTTCTGCCAGCCATTAGCGCGGGTCTAACCAAAGCAATAATAAAAAACAAGGAATAGTAAATGCGTTCATCGCAAAAAAACATGAGCATCCGCTTAGCGGTTGTCGATGGCAAGAAGGTTGAGCAAACCTTTCAGCGTATTGGCAATAGTGGTGGCAAGGCTTTTGAGCGGATTGAGCGTTCCACTAAACCTGCAAGCGCTGGGTTAAAGGCTGTTGATACAACGGCGCGTGCGCTTAATTCTGTCTTTCGTCAAGCTGCTGGTCTCGTGGCTGTTTACGCTGGTGTTGGTGGCATTATAAGATCGGCTCGCTCTGTCAATGAAACAGGTGTTGCTTTTCAGGGGTTAAGCACTGCGCTGGAAGCTATTACTGGATCAAGCCAAGGCGCGGCATCAGAAATGGCCTTTTTGGAAGCGGAATCCGAACGGTTAGGTTTGAACTTACTGGAAACAGCAAAGTCCTATATGCAGATCGCCGCTGCCTCTAAAGACACCAATTTAGAAGGTCAGCCCACACGCGATATCTTTACAGCGATTGCAGAAGCATCAACAGTCTTGCAATTATCTGTCGATCAAACCAGTGGTTCGTTACGAGCAATCGGGCAAATCATGTCCAAGGGTAAAGTGCAGGCAGAAGAATTGCGTGGGCAATTAGGTGACCGGTTATATGGCGCGTTTCAATTGGCGGCGCGTGGTATGGGCATTACGACGGCTGAGCTGGATAAAATGCTGGAGCAAGGCAAGCTCGTGTCCGATGAGTTTTTGCCGCGCTTTGCCGCTGAAATTCGTCGTACCTTTTCTGATGGTGTGCCGGAGGCATCACAAAATGCCCGCGCTGAAATGAACCGCTTTAATAATGCGATTTTAGAAATTGAACGCTCTGTTGCAATGGGCGGCTTCTTATCTGGCGTGACCGATGGATATCGCACCTTAACGGAAACACTATCTAATCCGGCTGTTCAAGATTCAGCCAAAGAGCTGGGCGCAACATTAGGAAACGCGATTGCCACAGCATCAGATGGACTGGCCTTTTTAATTGAAAACGCAGATTTAGCTGTCACCGCTATTGGTGGACTTGTTATTGCTCGCACTGCTGCGGGTGCAGTTACCATGTTAAATGCTGCCATCATTGGCAACGCGGGCATGATATTTGGGCTTCGTATGGCGGCCAGTCTATCCACGGCCTTTGCTCTTCGACTTGTGGCGGTAGAAGCTGCGACAAAGCTGGCAACATTGGCGATGGTTGGTTTTCGAACAGCCCTCATGCTGGTGGGCGGTCCTGTGGGTTTGGCTGTTTTGGCGGGTATCGCCATCTTAAAACTAGCGTCAGGACATGATGCGGCGGCAAAGGCAGCGAAAGATCATGCAGTAGAGCTAAAAGAAATTAAGGAGGAATTGGGTAAGACAACCAAAGCGGCGGCGGATATGACCGAGGCTTTGAGTGAGAGCGAGGGTGTTTATCGTTTTACCAAACAATTAGAAACAGCCCGCGAAAACATTATCGACCTACAAAAAGAATTAAAGTTTGGTGGTATCGGTGGGTTTTGGGATCAATTTTTACGTTTTGGTAAACCTCTACAACATGAACTACGCGGCATTCGTAACCAGTTCAATGCCGGAAAGATATCGGCGCAGGAATATTCCGAGGCCTTATTTAAGCTGGCAACAAAATATCCCAGTTTTGGTGAACAAGCAGAAGAAATACAAGAACAAGTCTTTGCTCTACTCGCTGCTGAACGTGCCGCTAAGAAAGCAGGCATTGCGCTGGATGAGCTTCGTAACCCTAAAGCCAAAACACAGAATGCGCCTGCATCACCTGAAACACCTGTTGCGCCAAAAGCAACTATTCCTGAATTATCTGATACGGAGAGAAAGCGTATTGCAGATCGGATTAAAGAACTGCAGGCGGAGGAACAGGCATTAAGCCGTTTGAACGATGCACATGCGCAAGGTGAAACAGCCGTGCGTCGAGCGATGATTGTCAATGAGCAGGATCAAGCACTACGCCGTCTTGGACTGGAAGTCACGCAAGGACAAAGCGCGGAACAAGCTGAATATGCAGCGCAGATTAAATCGCTGGTATCAGAAGTTTTCACCTTACAAGAAACTGAGAAAAACTATCAAAATTCAGTTCGTGAAAGCAATAAACTGCAACAAGAGCGTGAGCGGAAGATCGACGATGTTCGCCAAAAATATAATGCGCTGGACACCACACTTGCCGGAGCCATAAAACGTGCGCAGGAATGGCGCAGTGAGGCGATGCTTGGCTTGAATGAAACGGCGGCTGGGTATGAAGAATTCAGTGCGCAGGTTGAGGCTGTTTATAAGGATATGATCGCTAAAGCCCGCGATGAGGATTTGCAAAATTCTAAGCGCTGGGAAGATGGCATCAAACGCGGTTTACAAAGCGTTATTGATGAAGCTGATGATATGGCGAGCAAGGCAGAACGTGGCGTGACCTCAATGTTTAAAAGCATGGAAGATGCGCTGGTGAGTTTTGCAACAACAGGCAAAATAGATTTTAAATCTTTTGCTGACTCTATCATCGCCGATATGGTGCGGATGCAAATCCAATCCAGCATCACAAAACCACTCGCCGGTGCGCTGGGTGGTTTCTTAGGCGATGTTGCAGGCTCAATCTTTGGCGCTCCGTCAGGTGCAGAAACAGCCTCCACAGCCTCGGCGCATACTGGCGGTGTCATTGGTAGTGATCATTTGAGCATGCGTGCAGTCAACCCAGCAGTCTTTGCTGGTGCGCCGCGTTTTCACACGGGTGGCATCGTTGGTAATGAAGTGCCGATTATCGCCAAACAAGGGGAAGCTGTCTTTACGCCCGGGCAAATGAAAATGCTCGGTGGGGCTTTGCATTCTAAATCTGCGGTCAAAGTATCCGTGAATGTCACGAACAATGCCTCAAATGCTCAAGCCAGTGCAGATGTCAGCCGAGATGGTGCCGGCAATATGGATTTGAATATTATCATTGAAGAGATTGAAAATAAAATGTCGCGCAATGTTTCAAGAGGTGAAGGTTTAGCGCCAACGATGGAGCGTCGTTATGGCCTTAATCCTGCGGCAGGGAGCTATCGATAATGTCTGATATTACATGGCCAGATACGCTGCCTTTGCCAACGGTACAGGGATATAATATCCAACCCGGCGATACCATTTTGCGCACTGAAATGGAAGCTGGGCTTGCACGGCAACGCAGGCGTTTTACAAATGCGCCCACAAAAGTATCTGTACGCTGGATCATGCGCCGTGATCAATACGCTATCTTTGAAGGCTGGTATCGCTGGCATGCAAAAGAAGGTGCGAATTGGTTTGCTATTACTTTGTTGGGCGGCTTAGGGCTTTTAGATCAAGAAGCCAGATTTACAAGGCAATTTGCATCGCGATTGCTCGCGGGTGGAACGCTTTGGGAGATTACATCAGAGTTAGAAATTCGGGAGCGCCCTGTTCTTGATGAAGGTTTGCTCAATCTTCTGCTTAGTGAAGACCCACAAGGGATAATATTTGCGGTGAACGGCTTGCATACGCTGGTGCATCAAACACTGCCCATTCAAATGAATTAAACAAACAAAGGAGAGATTAAAATGACCTTGCAGACTGATCTGCAGGATGCTGTTGCACGCGTGGAGAGTGACAGTCAAATTCTGCATAATATTATTCACGGTGATGACCAAACAGAAGTGCCTACCGAGGGTGGCAATGTTAAAACGCCTGCCAAAGCCATCAAAGATATTGAAGCCACAATTCAAGCAGGCTTAACAGATCTTGAGGCAACGGCGGATCAACTTGCCAATGCTGTCGATACCGTTTCGCAAAAAGCCGATGAAGCTGAAACACATGCGCAAACAGCGCAAACCCTAGCAAATAGCTTAAACCTGCCAACGGATTTAAATGGCCGTGCAGGCCAATTATTAGCCATTAACGAAACAGAAGATGGTTATGAGCCGATTGAGTCTAAGGCCGTGTTTTATGGCTTGAGAAAAGATGGTGCGAAGCTGATTGCTGTATCTGGTGAAGGCACATTTGATGCCAGTGAATTCCCAGTATGGATGATTGGATTACCCGGAATGAATTACGCCGTTAGCGAAAACGGCCATTTACTTATTAACATTTAAAAGGAGAACATTATGGCTGTTATTGATCTTGGAAATATTCGTATTAATTGGCGCGGTGCGTATGATGCAGGGACAACCTACGTCAAAGACGATGCCGTATCTTATCAAGGCTCGAGCTTTATAGCGTTACAGGAAGTTTTGAATTCAATTCCCGTTGAAGGAAACGACTGGGGAGTGCTTGCCGCTGGTACGGATCAGCTAAGCCAAGAAGGTGATTTATTGATTCACGACGGTACTATTCCTGCGCGGTTAGCTAGAGGCAGCAATGCACAAGTTTTGCAGATGGTTGGCAATCAACCTGCATGGCGCGATCAATCTCTTGATCCGTCACGCCGTGTTTGGAAGATCGCTAAAGTTAATGGCATGGGCGGTTGGTACACACGTGTTTACCTCATGGCCGATGGCACGATTAAGGCTTGTGGGTATGGCGGCAACTATTCAAATGGTGACCCTAATGGATCGCATATTTATCTACCAAATCGCGTGGCGACGGAAGATCCCGATGTGCGTTTTATCGATGTGTTTTCAGGTGGGATGCAGCATTACGGCTTAACCGCTAATGGCGAGGTCTGGTCATGGGGGTATAATAACTATGGCCAGCTTGGGCATGGTGATACTGCCAACAGAGCTGTTGCCAAACGGATAGAGTTCTTTGTTCAAAACAATATTCAAATTGATCGTATTATTACAGGTCGCCCTAATTATTATGATCATGCCTGTGCGTATTTCATTACAACAGATGGAAAGGTCTATGCATGCGGTATCAATTCAAGTGGAAATCTTGGTAATGGTACGTCCGCTAACCAGTACACACCTGTTCGATGTGGCTCTTTAAGCAATATCGTAGACCTGAGTGTTTCGGGACTGCCTCATAGTGTATTTTCAGTTCAAGACGATGGATCGCTTTGGGTCTGGGGTGAAAACTCGAACGGTCAATTAGGGCTTGGTGATACAACAGATCGTCAAACGCCTATTTTGCACAGCAGCCTCAGCAACGTTGTCAAAGCCGTCGCTTCATGCGGTTATCGCACCGATGGCGCAAGTCCAACTGGGCATGGCTTAGTTCTTCTTTCCGACGGTTCAATATGGAGCGCTGGGTATAATGGCTATGGCCAACTGGGGCATGGCGATACCACCAACCGCACCAGCTTTTCACAAATAATCCATAGCGAGAGCTTTATCGATATTTTTGCAGGTGATGGTCGTTATCCCGTATCAGGTGGAATTACCGATCAGGATGAAGTCTACCTATGGGGTAATAATGGCTATGGACAACTTGGCACCGGCAACACGACGAACCAGCTCTCACCCTTTAAACCTAACGGCTCTTTTCAAGGCAATGTTTCCCGTGTGCGTATTGGCGGCGGGGCTAGTTATGACGGGTGCATTATTCAATCTGGCGATGAACTCTGGGCCGCTGGTTATTCAGGCAATGGCAATCTTGGCATAGATTCAACGGCAGGCACGAATAACACGTTCAAACGTGTGTTAGGCCAATCAGGCATTATTGAAGATTGGAATTGTTATGGGCATGGCACAGCCTCTTGGGGACTGGGTGTTTTATATGACGATGGGCGCGTCGATGCCTGCGGAGATAATAACTCCTACGGAGAAACCGGTACACAAACTGGCAATTTGCACGACGTTAAAACCCTCAAAAATGTAATCTTTTAAGGAGAAAATCATGAAAATTAGATCATATTTAATCAGCAAAGCACCCAGCTTTGCTGAAAGCGAAGTCGCGCCCATTCACTTAGGCGATTTAAATGGCCGTCATTATTACGCCTTTGCTAAAGGGGTAAAACCCGTCAAAGGTAGTAAGAATGTCGAGGATAGTGAGCTGGAAGACGTTATTAAATCCAGCCTGCTTATTCAGCAAATCAAGGAAGAAGCTGCCCGCCGCATTCTTTTGCTTGCCCCGCAATGGAAACAGCAGAACGCACTGATTGACATCTATCTGTTTGGCAAACTGGAAAGGCTGGATGAACAGCAGCAGGCACGCCTGCAAGAAGCCGAGGCACTTTTGCAAAGCATTCAGGATATCCGCCAACGCTCCGATGAAATCGAGGCCTCGTTCCTGAAGGGTGTTGCCGTCGAATATCTGACCGACCAGGCATGGGAATCCGACCATGCCTAATACCTTGCTGAGTGAGGCGCTGCGCGAGGCTTACGCCTCTGCGCCCAGCGATGTCGTTATCCTGCATACGCTGGAATTGCGCCATCCGTCCTTTTTGGATGATGACGGCCAGCCCATTGCCATTCGGGTGGTGCGGGATAATCAGGATTTGACGGCGCGGCTGGAGGCTGGCGCACCCTTGAATGCAGGCGCGATGGTGACGTTTATCGCCATGGGCTTCGATCTGGAATTGCCACCCATCGACACCGCACCCGTGCCGGAAATCTCGATCACGCTGGATAACGCCAGCCGCGAGATCGTCAAGCACCTGGATGCGGCATCGGACAGCCAGAGCAAGATAGAGGTCACCTATCGCCCGTATTTGTCGGACGATTTGGAAGGGCCGCAGATGGAGCCGCCGTTCACGCTGGTGCTGACGGAAGTGAGCGCGGATACATCCCGCGTGAAAGGCCGCGCCCGCATGCTCGATGTCGGCAACAAGGCGTTTCCGTCTGAAACCTATAACTCTCTGCGGTTTTCAGGATTAACGCGATGACACATTGGGCTTTTGATTATATCGGAAAACCGTGGGTCGTCGCCTCAGACGGCCCCGATGCTTACGATTGCTGGGGGCTGGTGGTGGCGGTGCAAAGACGGCTTTACGGCCACGATTTGTCCGTCATCCCCGTTGCGGAAAACGACATGAAAACCTTGATCCGCACCATGCGCGATCATCCTGAACGGCAAAACTGGCACACGGTGGCAACGCCGAAAGAAGGCGATGTCGCGCTGTTGCGCCAGTCCCGCCACCCTATCCATGTCGGGGTTTGGCTAGATGTCGACGGCGGCGGCATTTTGCACGCCGTCCAGGGCGCTGGGGTCGTGTTTCAAAGCCTGAACAATCTGAACATGACGGGCTGGAAGATCGAAAATTATTACCGCCACATCAAGGAATAATCTATGGCACAAGTCGCCATCCATCATAATCCGTTCCACCTGCACAAGAACGTCGATCTGTTCACGCCCCGCATCGGGCAGAGCATTCGCGGTTGGCTGGACGAGCGCGGCATCGTGGAGTTTTCCAAGCCCACCATCTGCATCGTGGATGGTGAGCCTGTTCTGCGCAAGGACTGGCCGTTGGTCATTGTGCATAAGGAAACCGTGATCGCCTTTATCACCCTGCCGCAAGGCGGTGGTGGTGGCGGTAAGATTTTCCGCGCCGTCCTGAGCATTGCCGTGATGGTGGCCGCGCCTTATGCGGGCGCGGCGCTGGGAGCGGCCATGGGTGTGACAAGCACGGTGGGCATATCCCTGCTGACAGCGGGCGTAGCGTTGGCAGGCTCCGTGTTGGTGAACGCGCTGATTCCGCCACCATCGCCCAGCTCCGGCATGAGCAGCTATAACCCGACCGCACTCAGCCCGACCTATTCCATTCAGGCGCAGGGCAACCAGGCACGCTTGGGAGAGCCGATCCCTGTTGTTTATGGCCGCCATATCATCTATCCAGATTTCGGGGCTGCGCCTTATTCGGAATTCGAGGGAAACGAACAGTATCTCTATCAGCTCCACGTCATCGGCCAGGGCGAATACGATGTTGAGCAAATCTGCATCGAGGACACGCCGATTACCTCGTTCAAGGAGATCATTTACGAAATCATCCCGCCTGGCGGCGCGGTCACGATGCTGGACACAGATGTGGTCACCGCCCCTGAAATCGCGGGGCAAGAATTGCTGGCCATTGCCGATGGCGGGGAATGGGTCGGCCCGTTCGTGGCCAATCCGACCGAAACCACGACAGATCTGCTGGCGCTGGACATCATCATGCCCAAGGGGCTGTATTACGCCAATGATAGCGGCGGTTTAAGCAGCCGTACCGCGTCCTGGGAGGTGCAGGCACGCGAGATTGACGATGAAGGTAATGCGCTGGGCGCATGGACGACTTTGGCCACGGAAACGCATTCGGCGGCTACCAACACGGCCATCCGCAAGACCTACAAATATCCGGTCGCGGCGGGGCGATACGAAGTCCAGCTCCTGCGCACCAATGCCAAGGACAATTCCGCCCGCGCGGGGAACGATGTCAACTGGAGCGCCCTGAAAGCTCATCTGGTTGGAGAGTCCGATTTCGGAAATATCACGATGCTGGCCATGAAGATGCGGGCGACCGATAACCTGTCGCAGCGTTCTTCCCGTATGGTCAATTGCGTGGTGACCCGTAAATTGAGCGTCTGGCATCCCATTACAGGCTGGAGCGCCGTGCAGCCGACCCGTTCAATTGCCTGGGCGATGGCAGACATTTTGAAAGCCAATTACGGCGCGAAACTGGCCGATGCCCGTGTCGATCTTTCCGCGCTGGTGGCGCTGGATACGATCTGGACGGCGCGTGGCGATACGTTCAACGGTGTGTTTGACCGCAAGCTGACCGTGTGGGACGCGTTGACGCAAGTCGCACGCTGTGGCCGCGCCATTCCGTTTTTGCAAGGCGGGCTGGTGCGGTTCGTGCGTGACGAGCCGCGCACGCTCCCTGTGGCCATGTTTTCGCCGCGCAATATCGTCAAAGGCAGCTTCAAGATCGATTTTGTGATGCCTGGCGACGATACCGCCGACAGCGTCAAGGTCGAATTCTTCAATCAGCGCACATGGAAGCAGGACGAGATCATCGCCAGTTTGCCCGACAGCGCGGGTGAACAACCCGCAAGCGTGTCGCTGTTCGGCTGTACCGACAAAAATCAGGCGACCCGCGAGGGCATGTATATGGCGGCGGCCAACCGTTATCGGCGGCGCATCGTGTCCTTCCGCACGGAGCTGGAGGGTATGATCCCGACCTATGGCGATTTGATTGCCATTTCCCATGACATGCCGCGCTGGGGCGAGGCTGGCGATATTCTGGCATACAACGCTCCCGTGCTGTCCCTGTCCGAACCTGTGACGTTCGGCGAGACCGGAACGCATTATGTGGTACTGCGCCGGAAGGACGGCTCTCTCAGCGGCCCGTGGATGGTTTCTGCGGGGGGAAATGCCTACCAGCTCCAGCTTTTGGAGGAAATCGATTTTACGCCTTACACAGGCACGGAAGAAGAGCGCACGCATTTTTCCTTTGGTGTCGGTGAGCATTGGGGCGTGCTGGCGCGGGTTTTGGCCGTGCGCCCGCGTGGGGAAATCATTGAAATATCAGCGGTGGTTGAAAACCCACTCGTCCACACCGCCGACCAGTAAACCGTCAAAAGGAGAAAAGTGATGTCTGCTGCAAAACCACCGCAGCGGGAGGACATGATCGTCATTCCGCGTAGCGAATTTGAAACTCTGCTGGAACAGGCGGCCTGCCGTGGCGCACGCAAAGCCCTGATCGAAGTCGGCCTTGCCGATGAGGATGCCGCCAACGATATCCGCACGCTGCGCGATCTCGCGGGTTCCATCAAAATCATGCAACGGACATTCCTGCAAACGCTGGTGCGCTGGGTGACGGTCGGGCTTTTGGCCTTGCTGGTGGCGGGCGTTGCCGCCAAGGGAGGCATTATCTTCCACCGCTAGATAAGCGCACGGACACGCTTTTTCAGCCGCCCCGCAACGGGCGGCTTTTTTCATTTCAACAAAGGAGAAAGACCATGACCACGAAACAGCCTCGCGGCATCCGCAACAACAACCCTGGCAATATCCGCCGCAATGGCGACCCTTGGCAGGGGCTGGCAAAAGATCAAGCTGACCGTGAATTCTTCACGTTTAAGTCCGCCGTCTATGGCATCCGTGCGCTGGCGCGTCTGCTTATCACCTATCAGGACAAATACGGCCTCTGCACCATCGAAACCATCATCGCACGCTGGGCCCCTACGGTGGAAAACGACACCAAGGCTTACATCCAGTCGGTCGCGCGCCATACGGGATTTTCCCCGCTGCAAACGCTGGACATGCACCGCTTCGAACATTTGAAGCCGGTGGTGGAAGCCATCATCCGGCACGAAAACGGCCAGCAGCCTTACAGCGATGTGGAAATCACCAAGGCGCTGGTGCTGGCGGGCGTCGAACCGAAACAGCAAAGTCTACAGACCTCCCGTACCGTCAAAGGCGGTCAGGTCGCAACGGCAGGTACGCTGGGTGCTGGAACCATCGAGGCTCTGCAGGAAACGCTGGAGCCTGCCACCACAACGCTGCTTGCCATCGCGCCGTATTTGGAAGTGGCCAAATGGGCGCTGCTGATCGTCACGTTGGTCGGCATCGGCGTCATGCTGTGGGCGCGGATCGATGACCATCGGAAAGGCTTGCGCTGATGCTGGCCATTTTGAAAGGCTGGCTTTCCAGCCATGTGCTGCGTCTCATCGGATGGGGCGTGGCAGGGCTTTCGGTTCTGACTGTCCTGCTTGGCGCACGCCAGGCGGGACGCAATGCCGAACGCAACGATCAACTCAAAAAAATCATAGAGGTAAAAGATGCGCAACTTCGTGCCACGCTGGATGCTCCCCGCACTCGCGGTGAGCTTGTTGACCGCCTGCGCAGGGGTAAATTCTAACCCTGCCACGGCATGTCCACCAATCAAGGAATATGATCGCAAATTCCAAAACAGGCTGGCCGATGAAATTGAAGTTGCATCATCCGATGCGGCATTTCCGGTCGCTGTTCAAGATTACGCCTTGCTCAGAATGCAAATTCGGAATAGCTGCCCTTAGTTATAATATTTTGCTCCACGGTTATCAAACGCTGGGCGTGTGCCTTCCGCCACCGCTGGGCTACGATGTGGTCGACCGCAAGCTGGTGATAAATTCGCAAGAGGCTAAACTCGTCGGCCATATTTTTGAACGGTTCTTGGCGCTGGGATCGGTCACGATGCTCATTTCGGAATTGAACCGGGATGGATACACCACGAAATCCTATATCAGCCGCACCAACAACCCTGTTGGCGGAAAGCCCTTCACGATGAATACAATACTGACCTTGCTGAGAAACCGGCTATTGGTTGGCGATGTCCATCACAAAGGCAAATATTATCCAGGACAGCATAAGCCCATCGTTAAGCGTGAAGATTTTGAAAAGGTACAGGCCAGTTTTAGCGAAAACCGATATGAGAAGCGGAAGCGTACCTGGAAGATCAAGTCAAAGGCTCTGCTGAAGGGCATCCTTTATTGCTCGGCTTGCGGTGGAGCTATGTCACCGGCACACACGCGCAAGAAAAACAAGCATTATCACTATTACCAAGCCAACTCATACCGCAAGCAGTTTTGTGAGCAATGTCCGACAAATCGTATCCCTGCCGGAGAAATCGAGGCCATTATTATCAGCCAGCTGAAGGCCATCTTTGCCGCTCCCCAGCTGCTCATTGAAGTGTGGCGGAAAATTCGTGCAAACGATAGCGGCTACAGCGAACGCGATTTGCATGACAGCCTGCAGCACCTCGGTTCGCTTTGGGATGCCTTATTCCCAGCGGAACAGAAACGTATCATGCATTTGCTAATCGACCGGGTGATGGTTCGTACCGATGGCATCGATGTCGAATACTTTGCCAATGGCTTCGATAATATCGTGATACAGCTCCAGCAAAGCATTAACGCGAACACCAAGGAAAGGATCGCCGCATGAATTTTCAACTCGATAACGACACAGGCAAAATCATCGTCCATGTACCGATAAATTTTCGGCGCTGGGGCGGAAAAAAGGTGTTGATCGGCCCGCAGGGCGAAGATCTGCGGCTTTTGGAAAAAGAAATCCGCAAAGATGAGAAATTGCTCAAGGCTCTGGCGCGGGCATACAAATGGCAGAAGCTGATCGCCATAGGGAAATATCAAAACTCAGGCGATATTGAAATGGTGGAGCAAATCAACAGATCGTATGTGCAGCGTGTGATGCGGATGATGTTGCTGTCGCCACGCATCATCGAGGCTATTTTGAATGGAGAGCAACCCGAAGGCTTTGCCCTGACAGATATCGACAAGACTTTCTCACCGCTTTGGGACAAGCAGGCCGAGCAGTTCGGCTTTACTTTCCGGCATCAATAAAGCGTTTACGCGCCTTTAGGATTTTTGTGTGATTGTCGTTCGCCCAGTTGAAAACTTCCCACAAAGGGATCAGGAAAGATTTGCCAAGAAACGTTAAGCTGTATTCCACACTCGGCGGTTTTGTTGGAAAAACCTTTCTGTTTATCAGGCCGTCTCTTTCAAGATCACGCAATATCTGGGTTAGCACTCGTTGTGAAATTTCAGGAAGTTCTCGCTTTAACTCACCGAAACGTAAAGGGCTTTGGGCCAGCGCGATAATAATAAAAGCATTCCATTTACCACTCAACTGACCCAAAGCATCTCTGAATGGATGATGCTTTATTGTTTGAAATTTCTCTCTCCAAGCGCGACACTGCTCGTCAAGTTTTCTTGCAGCCTCGCGTATTGGCATTAATGCTCTCCTGCTGGAAATCGATTACTTACCGCGTTTCGACAACCATTCCTGCATCATCTCTATCTCGGCTTCTTGAGCTGTGATTACTTCTTTTGCCAATTTGCGGACCTCTGAATCTTTGCCATACTTCAAAGCAACGTGGGCCATGTCGATAGCGCCTTGGTGGTGTGGGATCATACCGCGCATGAAATCAATATCAGCATCCCCTGTGAAGTTTATCGCCATGTTGGCATGCATTTTATTGTTCGCTTCCTGATAAGCACTGATCACCTGATTGTCGGATTTTTCGTTCATGCTCATATTGTGACCAGCGTGACCGGATTCACTCATGGCAGGTTTCTCATAGGCAACAGCAACAGCAGCAGCGGTTAAAACGGTTCTAACTTGGGACATAGCTTGGCTCCTTGCTTGAAATAACTGAATGTAATTTTGAGTGTAATCCTTCCCATCGTTGGAAGGTCAAGCTCTTTAATGAACGAGTTCATAATCGAATATTAGGCTCAATACTTTAGGCTATTGACCTTCCTGCTATAGGAAGGTGTAAGCTGGATCAACGTTTAAAGGTGATCTCATGAATTTCTTTGCAAGCGACATTCTTTCAAATAAAACTTACCGCAATCTATTCTTTGCACAGGTGATCGCGCTAATCGGTACAGGGCTTGCCACAGTCGCACTGGGGCTTCTTGCCTATGACATTGCGGGCGGTGATGCCGGAACCGTTCTGGGGACGGCGATGGCGATCAAGATGATCGCCTATATTGGTATCGCCCCGATTGTGGGGGCTTATGCCAACCGCCTGCCGCGCCGTGCTTTTCTTGTGGCGATGGATCTGGTGCGTGCGGGCGTGGCCATATGCCTGCCGTTTGTCGATCAAGTCTGGCAGATTTATATTCTTATCTTCCTTTTGCAATCGGCGTCAGCCGCTTTCACCCCGACATTCCAGGCAACAATCCCGGACGTGCTGCCCAAAGAAAAAGACTACACCCGCGCTCTGTCGCTCTCGCGGCTGGCCTACGACATGGAAAGTCTGACCAGCCCGATGCTGGCGGCGGCACTTTTGACGATCATTGATTTTCACTGGCTGTTCTCCGGTACGGCGGTTGGTTTTGCCCTCTCGGCGTTGCTGGTGATGGCGACCATCCTGCCTAAAGCGGCAAGCACCACGACAATCCGCAAAGAAGGCGTGATTGCGAAAACAACACGCGGCATGCGCTTTTATTTGAAAACACCGCGCCTGCGCGGGCTTTTGGCGATTACGCTGGCCGCCGCTGCCGCCAGTTCCATGGTCATCGTCAATACGGTCGTGATCGTGCGTGACACGCTGGGATTGTCGCAAACCGATGTGGCGATCACGCTGGCGGCGTTCGGCGGCGGATCAATCATTGCCGCATTCTTGTTGCCACGTCTTTTGGACCGGATTTCCGACAGGCGCATCATGATATTGTCAGCCATCGTGATGACGGTGGCGCTGGCTGTTCTTACCGGACTGACCGCCGCTTTCAGCGACCTGCCGTCTTTCTGGTACATGATCATGGCGGGATGGTTTGTGATGGGGTTTGCCTATTCGATGAGCATTACGCCATCGGGGCGTTTGCTTAAACGCTCGGCCAATGCCGATGATCGTCCGGCGATTTTTGCCGCGCAATTCTCGCTAAGCCATGCCTGCTGGCTGATCTGCTATCCGCTGGTCGGATGGCTGGGCGCGAAGATGGGACAGGAGTTTGCATTCGGCGCAATGGCCGTCATTGCGTTTGCCGGAACACTGACAGGCTTCATGATATGGCCCGCCAATGATCCCGACATTGTGCCGCACGGACATGAAAACCTTGCGCCGGATCACCCGCATTTAAAAGAAGCGCATGCGTCCAAGGACGGACATGCTTTTGTGATCGATGATCTGCACCAGCAATGGCCGCGCGGATAAAAACCCCTTGACCTTCCAACGATGGGAAGCCCCATACTTAAACTATAAGCAACAAAAGGAGGCTTTATCATGAAACTGCATATTGAAAACATGACCTGTGGCGGCTGCGCCCGTGGCGTGACGGCAGCGATCAAATCGCTCGATCCGCAAGCGGATGTCAAAGCCGATCCGCCAAGCCGCAGCGTTGAAGTCGTTACCTCGGCCAGCAAAGAACAAGTGGAAGCTGCGCTCTGCGAAGTTGGCTTCCCGCCAACGAAAGACTAACGCTTCTTTTTGATAGAAGTAACTGCACCTTTACGGGCGGCAGGACGGCTGGTGGTCTTGGCAGACTTTTCGAGGCCTTCCAGGATCGGACATTCCGGCCTTCCGTCGCCCGCGCAGCAGCTGACGAGCGTCTGCAATGTATCCGCCATTTCCTGCATATCCTGAATGCGCTGCTGCAGATCGACGATATGCTTTTGCGCCACCTTCTTCACGTCCGAGCTTTTGCGTGAACGATCTCCCCACAATGCCAGCAATTCGCTGATCTCCGCCACCTGGAAGCCCAGATCACGCGCCCTTCTTACAAACTGCAAACGGTGAATATCGCTTTGCGAATAGGAACGATAACCCGATGCCGTGCGGTCACTCGGCGGGATCAGTTTTATTTCTTCATAATAGCGGATCATCTTGGCCGATACGCCGGATGCCTTGGCAGCTTCACCGATATTCATAGTTTCTCTCCTTTATTCTTGCCCCATAGGCGGTTGAAAGCGCCGCAAACGCAGCGCGTTCCCCAGCACAAAGACGCTCGACATGGCCATTGCACCCGCCGCAAAGATCGGCGAAAGCAGGATGCCATAGGTGGGATAAAGCACACCTGCCGCGACCGGAATTAAGGCCGTGTTGTAGGCAAAGGCCCAGAACAGGTTCTGGCGGATATTGCCGATGGTCGCCTTGGATAGGGCGATGGCATTCGGCACGCCCTGCAGATTGCCTGACATCAACACGACATCGGCGGACTCCATCGCGACATCCGTGCCTGTGCCGATGGCAAGCCCGACATCGGCTTCCGCCAAGGCAGGCGCGTCATTGATGCCGTCACCGACAAAGGCGATCTGGCCGTATTGGGCTTTGAGGCGCTTCACAGCCTCAACCTTGCCCTCCGGCAGCACTTCGGCCACCACTTCGTCAATGCCGAGCTTGGCGGCAATGGCCTGCGCCGTGCGGGCGTTGTCGCCCGTGATCATGGCTACTTTCAGACCCAGATCGTGCAGGGCCTTGATCGCCGCAGGTGTGGATGCCTTGATCGGGTCGGCCACGGCCACAATGGCGGCCAGTTTGCCTCCGATGGCGGCATAGAGCGGGGATTTACCTTCGCTGGCCAGACGCTCCGCCGTGGCGGCGAATACGCCTGTATCAAGGCCCAGCTCCCGCATATAGCGATCCGCACCTACCTCGATATTCACGCCATTAACCACAGCCTTCACGCCCATGCCTGTTACAGAATCAAAATCACTCAAAGACGGAATGGCAATGCCTTCTTCTTTTGCGGCATCGACAATGGCGCGGGCAATCGGGTGTTCGGAGCGGGATTCCACCGCCGCGATCTGTCCCAAGACCTGATTACGTTCAAAACCTTCTGTCACTTCCAAATCGGTCAGGGCGGGGTGGCCTTCGGTTAGCGTTCCGGTTTTATCGACGGCCACGACCTTGGCATCTTTCAAAAGCTGCAGGGCTTCACCCTTACGGAAAAGCACACCGAGTTCCGCACCGCGTCCAGTGCCGACCATAATGGAGGTTGGCGTGGCCAGACCCATGGCGCATGGGCAGGCGATAATCAGGACAGCCACCGCATTCACAAGCGCAAAGGTCAGTGCGGGCGATGGGCCGTAAGCCAGCCAGACAAGGAAGGTTACGGTGGCCGCTGCCAGCACCGCTGGGACGAACCACATGGTTACGCGGTCGACCACCGCCTGAATGGGCAGTTTGGAGCCTTGCGCCTGTTCGACCAGACGGATGATTTGCGCCAGCATGGTTTGCCCGCCGACAGCCGTAGCTTTGAGCGTAAACGCGCCTTTCTGGTTGACCGTACCGCCCACGACCGTGCTGCCGATGGTTTTCTCGACCGGAATCGGCTCGCCCGTGATCATGGATTCATCCACGAAGCTCTTGCCGTCCAGCACTTCGCCATCGACCGGAATACGCTCACCTGGGCGCACTTCGATAATATCGCCCAGTGCTACTTCGCTGATTGGAATATCGATAAATTGCCCGTTGCGCTGGACATGTGCGACCTTGGCCTGCATTCCGATCAGGCGCGTGATGGCCTCGGACGTGCGGCCCTTGGCGCGGGCTTCCATGAATTTGCCGAGCAGCACCAACGCCACGATCACGGCGGCGGCTTCGTAATAAACATTCACGGTATTCGCCGGTAAAAGATGCGGCAGGAAAGTCGCCACAAGAGAGTAACCGTATGCTGCCAACGTCCCGACCGACACGAGGGAATTCATATCGGGCGCAAGACGCATGAGCGCGGGAAAACCTTTTTTATAGAAACGCCAGCCCGGCACGGCCAGCACAAAGCTCGTCAGTGCGAATTGCAGATACCAGCTCAGTTGCATGCCAATCGTGTTCATTACGAACTCATGCATGGCGGGGATCATGTGCGATCCCATTTCCAATGCAAACACAGGTGCGGCAAAAACGGCAGCCAAGATCAAATCTCTTTTTAGTGCTTTGCGTTCCGCATCCTTTTGTTCGGAATTATCTTCAATCTCACCTGTGGCTTCGATTAGGCGGGCTTCATAGCCTGCACCGACTACGGCGGCAATCAAGGCATCGCTGCTGGCCGATCCGCGCACGGTGGCGCGTTCGGTGGCGAGGTTTACAACCGCATCGGTAACGCCCGGTACAGCTTTAAGGGCTTTTTCAACACGGCCCACGCAAGAGGCGCAAGTCATGCCGCCAATAGCAAGTTCGGTCGCGCTGGTGCGCTCCGGCACATCATAGCCTGCATCTTTGACCGCTTGGACGAGCGCAGCACGGTCAACTGGGCCGGATGGTTTGATCTCCGCTTTTTCGGTGGCAAGATTGACAGCAACGCTGCCCACGCCTTCGACCTTGGAAAGTGCTTTCTCAACGTGGAAAACGCAGGATGCGCACGTCATGCCTTCGATTGGCAGAGAGATATTCGAGGCGCTGGATGCATTTTTTGGGTTATGGGCTGTCATGGCCGACTCCTTCAATTAAATTCCATATCCTTCATATAGTACACCTTCCCATCATTGGAAGGTCAAGAAATAGATTTATCACGGAAATAATGAGTTAAGTGGCTGGCTTTTTAACACTTCATACAGAGAAAAGCCCCTGTGCCATCCCTAGCGCAGGGGCTATTAATGCTTCTTCAGACTCTATTTCTTTGATGAACAAGTGCTTTCAAAGGCACTTAGGCGACAGAAACACGATGCAGCGATCTTGATATCAGCGGATGCAACAGCGATATCACGCTGCAATTTGATTTCCCTTGCCTCATCATGACGGCCCAGTTTGGTCAGGCATTCATACAGGCCGTGCAAGCTCCAGACGTTGTTGGGGCGAATTCGGCGGCGACCTAGATTACCTTCCAGCCCCAGTTCGATGCGATATTGCTTGATGGCTTCTTCAAGTTGACCTTGCTCCGTCATGAGTGCGCAATAGGCGTGGCGAACAGGTTGAAGCCATGCTGGTGGATCGCTGTAGGGAAGCTTATCTTCAAGCGCGATGGCTTCGCGCAGATGGGTAAAGGCGACATCGAAATTACCCTTGCGATATTCGATTTCTCCATCCAGCATTTTTTCAGCAATTTTAAGAGCCTGAATTTCCGGTACCGGGATGGAGTTGAAGCGCGATTCCGGCACAGCCGCAACGGCGATGGCGAATTCCTTTCGCTCTTGCTCTGCTTCTGGAATGCGACGTAAAGCGGCAAACGCAATGCCGCGCGCATAATGGATCATCGCGGTGGTCGAACAGTAGAGTTTACGATCCTCTGGGAATTCGAGGTTAAGGATGTCGTGCCAGCGACCAAAGCGGATCAGGACATGGGCAAGCGTAGTGCCATGTGCTTCAAGTAAATCTGCCATTGGCGGGCTTGGGATTTGGAGAAGCTCAGGGGTTAGCACTTCTTTGAGGCGTCCGGCCATAAACAGTGCTTCGCGTGACCGCCCAGCCATCATCGCGCCGTATGAACCGACCATGAGATTGTGTACGCGGTAGACATTATACCAAGCCCCAATGTCCTTCTCTCGCCCGAAATAGCGTTCATCTGCAGCAACAGCATCGAGATTAGAGTCAATCACACGCCTCCAGTCGCCACAGGCATTGTCGATATGCGTCGACATATGCGCCAGATGCGCACCATCAACCGAGAGGCGGCGTAAACGGTCAGCCGCTGGCAAGGCAATCTCCGGATAAGGCGACATTTCCATGAGGTGGATATAAAGGTGATTAAGCACCGGATGTTTATCACCGCCCTCGCGCGGCAGCGCATCTTCCAAAACACTCCGAGCCTCGACTGTACCTGGGCCAATCGGCTCACCCGTATCCAAATCCCACAATGCGCGTGGGCTAAGGCACATGAGGGAGTCTGCAAATAGCGCCGCCGCATCGATGTCGTCTGAGAACTGTTTGTAGAATATCCGCATCGCGTCGGCATAAGCGCGGTTAAGCCTATCGAATTCTATTGGGTCTTGGGTTACGGCTTTGGGAAAGCGAGCGCCAAGCGCACCAATCAATGCGCGTTCAAAGGGCGTAGCATTGCGGTTTGCGGCAACACGCGCACGATCAAGTGCCGCAGTTGCAACGGCGATAGATTGCTCCATATCGGCTATGTCGAACAATCGCCATGCTTTGTTGTAATTCGGGCCTGACCCGAAGGCGATACCCCAATGCGCCATGGCGCAGTCCGGATCAATCTTGGCCGCTTTTTCAAAACAGCGGACGGCCTCTTCGGGGTTGAAGCAGTATGCCCAAGCCAAGCCGCGATCAAACCAGAGTTGCGCCTCTGGTGATGACGTGGTGACATCCCTGCGAAAATCACCGAGGTTATAATAATTATCTGACATGGGGGCTTACTCCTTCTTGGAAGCTACGTTTACGCAATTAATGCTATTAAAAACAACATATGATACATGTTCATATATAATTATCGACATAAATGTCAAGGAAACATTGATTATAAATTCGAGTGTAGAAAAACTCCTGCGCCGGGGTAGACGCAGGAGTTTCTTGCTCAGGAGATTTATTTCTGAGCTGGGGTATAGGCTTTAAGGTTGGCTTCGCTTTCAAAATAATAAACAGCACCAGCCGCGTCTTCACCGATCACCGCACTGGCCTTGTCTACGCTTTTTCCGCTGACAGGGTCTGTCGCCATTCTGGCACTGGTGTCTTTAGCAAGGCGCTCCTTGCACATCGAGCAGCAGCCATAATAGGTTTTGCCGCTGACTTCGACGGGGATTTGCGGTTTGTCGAACACGGCGTTGTTGACCATGCAGACAAATTGCGGTTCGACTTTCTTGAGCGCGGGGCTTTCAGCATGAGCTGCGCCAAAAGGCAGCACGATGATGGCCAGCACTGCCAATAACTTCATGAACTGTTTCATATTGATCTCCTAGAGAAAAAAGCGCCGCACGATTTTCACGCGCGGCGCTGGGTTGCCTTATTTTTTCTGAATGCTTGAAACGGTATAGTCGTCACCACCCACATCTTTCAGTGTAAAAGTAACACTGTCACCTGCTTTAATAGCAGACAGGTCGACACCTTTTTCTGCCGTGAAAACCATTTTCATTTTTGGCCAGTTTAGCACCTTGATTGGGTCATGTGTGATATTGAGCGTGCCGCCAGCCACATCAATGCTATTGACTATCCCCGTTGCTGGGATGCCTTTAACCGGGGCCGTTTTAGCAGTATCGGTTTTCTTACCCATATTGTGGTGATCCATTTTGACAGTTTCACCCGGCTTCGAAGCTTGTCCGACGATCAGTGTGCCTTCCATGCCAAGCGCTTCATGCGGGTGGCAGTGGAATTTGTAAGTGCCAGGTACTGTGAACGTATAGGAAAACTTGTCGCCTTCCTTTTCGCTCATCGGACTCATGATCATTTCGTTCACGCCCTTCGGCACTTCAACAAACATGACGTCATGCATGTCGTCTTGTACATTGACAAACGTCACCGTGTCTCCAGGCTGAATCGTCAGATTGCTTGGTGAGAAATAATACGGTTTATCGCCAGCAGGGTCGCTGACTTGTTTAACCGTAAAATCTTTGGCAAAAGCCGGGCTGACCATCATGGCCAGAGCAGCAGTGGTAAGAAGTAATTTTTTCATGGTTTTCTCCTTTGGTTAATCATGAATATTTTTAGAACATCAGACGCAGGCCGATTGCGCCCGCAAATGCGTCTTTGTCTTCGCCGTTTTGTTTTGCGATAGACGAGGTTTCACCGAATTTTCGGCCATAGTGAACGTCCACATAAGGTGCGAATTTTCGGGTGATTTCGTAGCGGGTTTGCAGGCCGATCTTGCCGTCTGAAATTCCCGCTCCAATACCGCGATCCGGCACATCCTGCGCGAACAGGTTAATTTCAGCATAAGGCTCGATGATCAGTCTTTGTGTGATCAGAAAATCGTTTTCCTGCCGAAATCTTGCACTGACATCTCCTTCCTCGCTGATAAACAGGTGTGCCTGCGTCTCGAACCAGTAAGGTGCCAGCCCGTTAATGCCGATAACGGCATATCCGGTAGTGTCAGGCTTAGCGTCATAACGGATACCAAACTGCGCATCCCAGAATGTCGAGATATTGCGGCTATACATTGCCCAAAACTCTGCATCTTCTGTGGTACCATCTGAACGCGCACCCTCGCTTTTCAGCCAGAGCTTGTTTTCATCCGTGCCTATCCAGCCATCCAGATGCCATGACGCAACGCCACTTTCTTTTCCAAACCCATAATCCGTTTCAACACGAAACATGTGATGGATTGCGCCGCCATGTTCTTTTGCCATGTCATGCCCCATATCCTGCGCGAATGCCGGAGCAAGATTGCCAAGAAAAAGAACTGTTGCTGACGTGAGTGTTTTAATGATTTGCATGGGAGCCTCCCTTTGTAGAGGATTGCTGTTGTGCTGGGTTGGAGGGCATGTCCGCATCATCAAATTTAGCAACGACTACTTTGGTCATCATCCCTGACATCATGTGATAGAGAAGATGGCAGTGAAACGCCCATTCGCCCGGTTCATCCGCCGTTACAAGTACGGAGTATGATTTTCCCGGTTCGACGATAACCGTATGCTTGTTAGGCAGTTTTTCTGCGGGCTGACCATTCTCCAATTGTACAAACATGCCGTGCAGGTGCATCGGGTGCGCCATCATGGTTTCATTTGTGAACGTCAATCGTGCCCGTTCGCCGTATTTCAGACGAATAGGTTCGGTCTGTTCCGAGAACTTCTTGCCGTTCATCGTCCAGATATAACGCTCCATATTCCCGCCCAGACGTACATCAATCGTGCGTTCCGGTTCGCGGGTGTCTTTCTGGATGCCTGCGTAACGCAGATCAGCGTAATCCAGCATCTTGTGGCCTGGAGGCGTTCCGGATTTTTTCCATCCGCTAATCATGTCTTCCGGGGTCATTTCCATGCCATCCATATCGTGCATGCCCATATCACCCATCGTGAGCAAGGCCCGTTCGCGCTGTTCAGGCACTTCGCCTTTCATGCCTTCGCGCGGGGCTAACGTGCCCAGCGCAAAGCCCGTGCGGTCGATGGGTTCGGCCACGATGGTGTAGGCTTTGTCGTCTTGCGGCGTAACCACGACATCATAGGTTTCCGCAGGCGCGAAGCGGAACTCATCGACTTTAAGGGGTTCCGTATTCTGACCGTCCGATTGCAGGACATTCATTTTTAGCCCAGGAATCCGCACATCGAAGAAAGACATGGCCGAGGCGTTTACAAAGCGCAGGCGTACACGTTCACCGGACTTAAAAAGACCAGTCCAGTTCTGTGTCGGTGATTTGCCATTCACGAGGAACGTATAGCCTGATACGTCAGCAAGATCGGTGCGCATCATGCGCATCTGGCCCCAATCTTTTGCGTCTTTCCAGGCTTTGCCAAGGCCGCGCTCTTCTGCATCCTTAAAGAAGTCCACGAGCGTTACGCGATTATAAGCATAGTAGTCAGCTGATTTTTTAAGATTGGCTATGATGTCATCCCATGGCTCCTCGGAGAAGTCAGAGAGGACTATCACATAGTCACGATCCGTGCGGATCGGATCTGTACCGGATGGATCTACAATCATCGCGCCGTAAAGCCCCTCTTGCTCCTGCCCACCGGAATGGGCGTGATACCAATAGGTGCCTGTCTGGCGTAGAGGAAAGCGGTAGGTAAATGTTTCCCCGGCAGGAATGCCAGGAAAGCCGTTAAAACCAGGAACGCCATCCATTTCACCGGGCAGCAATAACCCGTGCCAATGAATAGAGCTGTCCTGATCCATTTTGTTCGTGACGTGTATAACTGCTTCGTCCCCATCCTTGAAACGCAAGACAGGGGCGGGAATGCCGCCGTTAACGGTGATTTTTTCGATACTTTTTCCTGTAATATTTACAGGCTGGCGTTCGATAACCAGATTATATTCGACGGTTTTGGCCTGTGCAGGAGTTGCTAATGCAATAACTCCTAACAGGGCCATCGCCCATAGACGATGCCTTTTCATGACTTAAATCCTTGTGTGACTGATAAAAAGACGCAATTGTCCCATTGAGACAAAGCGTATTTGGAAGCAGCGGATTTAAGCCCTTGGAGGGCGTTTTATGCGTGTGAAATAATCGGAAGCAGCAATTCGCTCTTCAAAAGAGAACGGCGCTTTGACGGCGAGAGGAGAGAACAAGCCTAGGCTATTCGAGCCTAATATCTTGGACAGGCCGTTGCAGGCATTGCCAACGCATTTACATGTCAGACCGTCGCAGCAGCCCTTGCCTTTTTTATCAGCGGCCTTTTCAGTCTTTTCGCTGGTCTTGCTGCCTGCTTTTTCGTGACCAGGGCAGTCTTCATGTTCAGGTGCTTGAGCTTGTTCGGTATTGATGCTTTCCACTTTGGCTACGACAGCATCGCCTTCATGAGACATGCCCGCATGCGCAACGGCGGGCATCGTCGTACCGACGAAGGCCACCATCACAATCATGCTGATCCATTTCCTCATGTTCATACTTTACAATATAGCTATTAATTTTGACGAAATAAAGATCACAAATACCGTTAATGGTCGTCATGCTCTTCTTCAATGTGTGTAATCATGTCGAGGAGCATGTCGCTTACATGGCTATCGGCAATTTCGTAAAAAA
Organism: uncultured Micavibrio sp.; assembly: GCA_963977125.1. Taxonomy (GTDB): domain Bacteria; phylum Pseudomonadota; class Alphaproteobacteria; order Micavibrionales; family Micavibrionaceae; genus UBA2705. Next base: position 245,974 of record CAXBNJ010000001.1, on the reverse strand, counting down.
CCTGTTTTGATTGCCTTACGCCGACAACCAATCGTGCACCACGCAATAATCGTAAATGGTGGCTAACCAATGATTGGGACAAATCAAGCTCTTCGGCAATGTCTGTAACGGACTTGGAACCATCTATACAGTGCAGAAGAATCTTCAACCTGCTGGGGTCACCCAGCAGGCGGAAGGTTTCGGAAAGGATAGTGACATCCTGTTGCGATTGATTTTTTTGCTTTTTAGTGGTCATGGCCTGCGTGGGGATTAATTGTTTTCGGAGCATCTTCAAGACTGCATGCGGCATCGCCTTGCCAGTCAATAGCGACGGTCGGATGTTCAATATTGAATTTATCTTTCAATTCCTGCTCAACACGTTTGGTCACTGCTGGCACATCGACACCGGCTTTCGGCTGGATATGCAGGGTTGCCATTGAACGACCTGATGTGATCATCCAAACATGAACGTGGCTTACATTTTCAAGACCATCCACCGTTTTCAATAAATGTGCCGTTACATCGACAGTGCTGGCATCGGCTGGCGCTCCCTCAAGCAGGATATGAATGGTGCGTTTAAACAAAACCCATGCACTGCGCAGAACCAGTAAGGATACCAACACCGACAAGATCGGGTCGATAGGTGTCCATCCTGTATACCAGATAGTGATGGCAGCAACGATAGCCCCGACAGAACCTAGTAAATCCCCCATCACGTGAAGGATCGCCCCTTTGACGTTAACATGTTCGGTATCACCACGTGTGAGATACCAAAGTACAAAAATATTCACAAGCAAGCCTGCGACGGCAACCGCCATCATCGGGCCAGCCATGACGGGTTGAGGTGATTGGAAGCGTTCGATCGCTTCATAAACAATCCAGCCTACAATCGCAAATAAAGTCAGAGCATTGACAAGTCCTGCGATGACTTCAAAACGCATATAACCGAATGTACGTTGTTTATCGGCGGCACGACGACCAAAACGGAAGGCGGCATAGGCTAGTCCCAAAGCGACCGCATCAGTAAGCATGTGTCCGGCATCGGCCAGTAGTGCTAAAGAACCAGAAATCCAGCCCCCCACGGCCTCAATCACCATAAAGGTAAAGATCAGAAAGAAAGAGACCAGAATTTTGCGTTCATTATCCTGCGTAACGGCTGGAACATGCGAATGATCGTGGTCATGATCGTGACCATGTCCATGATCGCTATGATCATGTTTTTGGCTGCCGCAGCTGCCGTCTTTGTGGTCGTGGTCGGAATGGGAGTTGGCCATGATTGATCCTTAGTATAATTTGATTCTTACATATGAATATATATTCATATGTTTGCAATGTCAATTCCTAAATTCTAATCACGCTGATGGTTGCGATTTAAGGGGTAAGAGCATTGCTTCCTTTTTCTAATGATACATTAGAAATACGGTTATCGATATTCTCAAGGAAACACATAAAAATCGACTGCACTGATTCTGCTTTTGGGCTGAAATAATCATTTCATCATTTGTCACACCAATAAGTGTACATACCTTCGTATTAATTACACAAATTTGATTTTCGTAAATTTCTTTCCAGCGTTCATACGCTGACAATCATACTATTGATACAGCCCTTGATATCCAATGATCATCAAATTTTCCTTCATATGATTGTATGTCTGGCTAGTAATCTAAAAGTAACTATCAGAGTGATTTGTGCCTTCTTGTGAGGTTGCACGCGATTCATAGGCTTCATCTTGCCGCGAAAAAACGAGCTGAAAAAAACGTCCGTAAAACGACGCAACCAGCCCCATGAATTCGGAAGATGTTGAAGTGTCTATGAACGTGATTGTTGCAGTTTTCTTTTATTCTAACCGAGGGGATTGGTGTTGGCGTAATTAACGCGTGCATCATTGGCACTCGTTAACAGGCATGCGTTTCTTCCTAAGTTAAATTCGAGTTCTGCCAATCATTTCTTCCTTTCCTGGGGCTAACCAAGGAAAAAAGGAATGACTAAAAACAGCTACAGCGGCGTAGATAACTACGCCGCTTTTTTTGTTGCCTATAAGGCACGGACTTTGACCAGAATGCCGATTTTTACGTCGGATGATTTTGACGATCTGCAACAGGAATTGATGATCGCATATTTGCATGCGTGGCCAAGTTTTGATCCCGCCAAAGGCGATAGGCGCAGCTTTATCAAAGCCGCTGTCAACAATGCAGCCCGCAATCTCGTCATTGCCGCTGAAGCGCAAAAGCGCTGGACGGGATCGACACCCGCATCGCTGGCGCAAACAGTATCAGATCAGGACAACAGTATTACACTGGCCGATACCATCGCCAATGAAGACGGGCTGTGGGGCGGCGTGTATCTGTTTCAGAAGAGGTCATTCCCGATGTCCCTATAAATGTAATTGATGTCCCAATAAACTTTTTGAATGAGCGACAGGGCTGGTTTCTGATTCTTTTGCAGCACATGAATGAGGGGCGTGCTGAACATATTGCAGGAGAATTTGGCGTCTCTCTTAAGACAGCCAGACGTGACATTGAAAAGTTAAAGGAAGCAGGAAAAATCCGCTTTGTTGGGGCAAAGAAGACGGGGAGGTATGAAATTATTGAAGGGTGATTGGTTGAAGCCTCGGACGTGAGCCATCCTTTCTTTTAATAGGCAGAAAAGAAAGGTAATTTAGTTATTCTTTCCTTTTGTACCCTCTCTGGGGGTGGTATTGCCCCGTTTTCGCTTTACAAAGAAAGAATAATTGCTTATATTTTCTTTTATGGATTTGCAAAGAAAGGATGGCCATGTCTGACAATCAAAGTCGACTTGGCTCTTATATACGCTGTAGCGTCACTGCTGGGGAAACCTATCAGGCCTTTTTGCCGCCTGCGTTACCCCCAGAACCGCCATTAGATTTGCTGCCCCTGCAGGGGCTGTTGTCCAAAGCCAATCAGGCGCTGGGCAAGCTTGATGCCGTGGCCGATATCCTGCCGGACAGCAATTTGCTGCTCTATTACTACGTTCGCAAAGAAGCTGTGCTGTCTTCCCAGATTGAGGGGACACAATCATCCCTCTCTGATCTGCTGCTCCATGAAAGCGGCGAAGTGACCAGCGTCCCCATCGATGATGTGACAGAAGTGTCGTCTTATGTTGCCGCGCTGGAACATGGCCTGAAGCGTGTCCGTGAAGGTTTTCCTGTTTCTTTGCGCTTGATCCGCGAGATGCATACGATCCTTCTTTCCAAAGGGCGGGGCAGCAACAAGCAGCCAGGCGAGTTCCGCACATCGCAAAACTGGATTGGTGGATCGCGGCCTGGCAATGCCGCCTTTGTTCCGCCGCCGCCAGAGCGATTGATGGAGTGTCTGGATGCTCTTGAGAAATATCTGCATCAAGAAGAACGGCCCTATACTGCCCTGATTGATGCGGGCCTCATCCATGTCCAGTTTGAAACCATCCACCCGTTCCTTGACGGTAACGGGCGCATCGGGCGTTTGCTGATTACCTTCTTCTTGATGATGATGGGCGACCTGCGCCAGCCGAACCTGTACCTCAGCTTATTTTTCAAGAATAACCGTCAGGAGTATTATGCGCGTCTGAGTGCTGTCCGCACGGCGGGCGATTGGGAGGGTTGGCTGGATTACTTCCTTCATGGTGTTGCCGAAACCGCCAATCAGGTCGTGGCAACCAGCCAAGCGATTTCCAGCCTCTTCAAGGCCGATCAGGAGAAGATCGCCTCACTGAAACGCGCTGGGATTACGGCGGGGCAAGCACATGAGTGTCTTCAAAAAGTTGCCATTTCCAACGCCATCAATATGGCAGCGGCGCTGGAGGTAAGCGTCCCTACGGCGCGGGCAGCATTGAATAACCTGAAAGAGCTTGGGATTGTTAAAGACATCGCGGGCGCTGGGAAGGAACGTCTTTATGTTTACACAGGCTTGATTGAGCTGCTGGAGCAAGGCGTGTCAGCGGACGATCTGTAGACATAAAATGTTGATAAATACAGAGGTTCGAATTCTGGGTGATTACCAAATCTCTGGAAAGTTTGGTGGGTCGCTTTTGTTATTCTATTACAATATCTTGACAGATGTTTGACAAGTTGGATTGATGTATTACGATACACCACCATTGAGTCTGCCTTTCTGTACATCTAGAGAATTCTACCCCACAGGCCCCGCACATAGCGGGGTTTTGACGTTGTTGAGTTTGTGTCAACTGCGGAGAATTTAGCTTTTACACGACAAAATCTCCCTATTCTCTAGGCGGCCATTTCGTGGTTGACGGTTTATTTGATGGAATTTACAAAGACGGTTATTGTCCGGTTAACTGTTGCCAGATCACTATTATAAGAATCCATAGCTAAAAGAGCATGAAAAATTTCATTGTCTACTGTCATTGTATTAACCCTACTTAAAGCTGCTAATGGAAAGTCTCCGTGGATCACTATATTCTAGCCCAGATAGCCACTCCCAAAACTCTTGAGATTTAATGTTCGCAGGCAGTTTGTTTTCGATACTTGTCCGCTCAGGAGTTTTTTTCGTTTTCTCAACAATTATATTACTCAGTGTAACCCCTTCACCGAGGAACGTTGAAAATTCATCTCTTGATATTACCTTTAAAGAACGCGCATCTTTATCGTCTTCGAAATATACAAATTTCATGGGTAAGTTGATACTCTCTATTTGAATCCCTGCTTTTAACCTTTTATGGTATTTTATGCCCGCTCTTGTTGTTACTCCACCTTCGTGAGGAAAAGCCTTATAGAATATACTTGGGCTGATAAGAGCAAATACTCGCTTTTGAGTTGGCAAATTTACTACAACAGCTTGACCTCTATATTTTGCAGGGTTTCCTGTGTTGTATCCCTTAATTATTTTAGGCCTGTTGGATAATTGACTTATAGAGTGTCCTTCTACCATCCCTTTAGGGGTGTCTATTTGGACCGTAACTTTATAGTTCCAAGTAGATGGAACGACATAGTCTCTGAGCATAAAGCCCAGTACGAGAGTTATTGTGACGAAAGCCCCCCAAATAATCCAACGCTTCTTAAAACGTGACGTGCTTACATTCTCATTTTCGACGCTCATAAGTTCCATGTTCGATCCAATATTTTGCATCATCCAACAACTGCCTTAACTGGATTGCCACCTGAATCGGGTCAACACCAATATTTTTTTTCAGTACGGCGGAACGTACCCGCCCAAAGCCAAACGCTACCAAATAACTTTCTGTGTAGCTCACAAACAAAAGCTTCCGATAATACATCAGGCTTTTTCTGCTTGGCCAACCATTTGATACCGTCTGTGATACCTGCTTGTTCCAGTTGGTCAAGCTCACCTCTGGTCGAAACATGTTTAAAACGAAGGCCTACAAGTTCATCTGGATCTAGAGGCGTCGCGCCTTCTGGGTAATCCCCAAATTTGGAATGATCATCACTCATTCATCATTCCAAAAATCTGACGGCATCTTATCAATGATTTGCGCTGCAATTCGTTCAATTTCAAATTCAAGTTGTTCTTTGTTCAATGACTGTGCTTCAAGTGCCATATGAGTAGAGGCTGCTTTTACCTGCAACCGAGCTTTCTTCTTTGCGCGTTGCTGGATGATTGCCTCTACATCTTCATTTGGCACGACCGCATACACAAACTTACAATCCATGGCCTCGGCCATGCTTTGCATTGTCTTCAATGTTACACTACCTGAAGGTTCGTCATGTTCTGCCTTTGACACTCTGGCCTTGGTAACACCAAGCCGCTTTGCCAATTGAGTACCTGACATACCAAGCGCCGTTCTTACGGTTCTTAGCCATCCTTCTTGTGGATGTATAGAGAAGTCACCAAACTGTTTTACAGCTTGGTTAACTTTATCTCGATATTGCTTAGCAACTATCTTCTCTATACTCATTGTCGACCTTTATGTTTACGATGACGATATTTCAGTCAACATATTTATATACCAGACACCTACAAAAGTCAACTTAAATGTATACTTTATCTATACAGCGGTATACATATATGTTTACTACTGTCCTGTAATAGTAAACATATACATTGATAGATTGTTTGAATATCGTTGTTTTTACGGCGGTAAGCGCCGTGAAAACATCAGAATCTAAACCGCTCTGTGATTTTAAAACATTGTTATCAGTAAGCTGTCTAGATTCACAGGGGCATCCCAAGTTCTTCATTTTAGTCTGACAGCCCCTTCACACCTGCTCTGCTCTTCTTTGCTCGTCACGTTATAATTAAGCTGCTGTAAATCGAGTAAGGGCATTTTCTGTTTTCTCTGAGAATTTGGGCTTTCCCTTATACACCTCAGCAGCGAGCCAAGCTCTCTCCTCTTCAGCTTTATCAATGGACACGGCAATTTCCCAGCCTTTTACGCGGCCATCACTGCCATCTTTCCAACCGTATCCTCTGTTTTTCAATATATCCTTGGCCTCAAACGGCGCGTGTTCAGCGCGAATAGTGATGCTGTCTTTTTCTGCCGCCGCGATCATTTTATGAAAAAAGCTTTCACCATCCTCGTAATCTTGCGCGAGTATAGCCAGTCCAGCCAAACAATCTTTATCAGCCTGATGCGGTTCGAAATAAAAGCCTAAAGCTGAGGCGAGATGTGTAAGTTTTAAGCTGTCAAAGCCAAGCTCTCTCCACGGAATATCGCTCATCGAACACGCCCATTTTTTTGCAGCAAATTTTGCCGTCAGGCCATGGGTAAAAGGCCTATCAAAAGCGGCATTATGCGCAATGACAAAATCGGCTTTTTCTAAAATAGTCTCTATTTTTTCGATATCTAAATCTTGGCCTTTGAGCATATCCATTGTGATGCCCGTAAGGTCAATAATTTCTTGAGTAAGCGGCTCTGAGGGTTCTTTGAAGCCAATATAAGGCGGATAGACCCCAATGATTTGAACATGATTATCAACCGCGCGTTTCGTATAGATAAAGGGCAGTAAGCATATTTGGATCACCTCATCATCAGCATGAGAAATACCTGTTGTTTCCGTGTCTAAATAGATCCCCCGATAAATAGCCGCTCCGCCTTGATCCGGAATATTAATTTGGCGCGGATTAGGAAAACTGACTTTACGCAGGACTTTATGATTATCGGAGGCCTTTAAAAACTCAAGCGCTTGTTCATATCCACTATCGTTGTAGAATTTTAAAATTGGTGTATTCATGTGAAGCTAATCCTAGATTTGTTTCGCTGCCTATTATTTTTTTAAATACGGCGATGATCATATTCAGCGCGCTATCCATATGCCTTTTAACGCAAACTAAAGCCCCCGTCAAACCGTTCAGAGTTCATAACGGAGAGAGAGGTTCTGATGTGGCGGGATCTAAGAAGAATTTAAGCGAGTTTAGGATAATGCAGGATAGATATAAGCCTTGATGTAGCCCTTATAAAACACTCATTGTTTGCAAAGTGAATGACGGTTTTTGTTCTATAGGTTTTATTTCGGCTGGCGCTTCAATTTGAATGGCTTCGGCCTGATTTGTGCCTTCTCTTAAGATTGGTGTTCCCGTATCTATGTCAGAAACAATACGCCTCGCTTTAACAACGGCATCAGGATGTATCGATCCATGCACGTAGACTTCGCCATAATGCCCGTTAACATTCACGTGACTATCTGGCCCAACATCGCCCAATATCTCTAGACGAGAACGTCGACCACTGAGCCCTATATAGCTATCCCCGTCAACATTACCTGTAATCGTCACTTTGTTTACAGGCGCATCAATATTTATGGCGTTTGAGGTGAGCGAAGCCCCCATTACATCACCGGCGACAAGAACATCCCCATATGCGACGACATAGCCGTTTTCAATGCCGTTTTCAAATAGAACATCATTATCGAAATATAAGGGCTCTCTTTTAAAGCTCGGTTTATCTTCAAAATTCGTTTCATTCACCGCAAAGCGCTTTTCACCCTGATCGGGTTGATAAATTTCTGAATTTTCAACGTGATACCCTTCAACAAGTACGTCAACATAAGATATATCGAATGTGCCTCGGTTATAAAACGTATCTTTCATATGCTGATTTGGATCAGCTATAGTCTTGTTTTGGAAGGCTAAAGGCATATGATTAATGCTGATAAGGCCGTAATCAAGGTCATGTTGGTCAATATGGCCGTTTTCGAACAAATTTTGCATGACGCGTGCTGTGTCTTCAGGTTTAACAAGCGGGTTTTCATTGGTTAATTTAACCAAGGCTTCCGCTCTGTAGCCATTATAAACAGCATCTCCGTTTATCAGCACGGTTTTGGTAGTTAGCTCACTTTGCATTAATTCAGAAATTTGTTTCACTGCTTCGCCGCCATATTCGGAGTAAGATGTACCAATGACTGAAATAAAATGCGCCGCAGAAGCCTCATCAATTAATCCTTCTGCTGCATATTGCTGCAAGTTTTTCATGACCTCTTGAGAATCTGCGTAACTATGCCTTGAGGCTTCAACCATGTGGATCAAGCTGCTCTCCGTCGTAAAAGATTCTCTGTAATCAGAGGAGGCTCTTAATTTAGGGTATGTATACGTGCCATCAACATCTTGGTGCAGGTCAATTTGATTTTCAAAATTAAGTTTCGCAAGGTCATAGACTTCTTTTTCTAAAAATTTACGGCCTTTATGCGCTGCGCTTTCACTCATCACGCCATCGGCCTGCCAGCTTCTAAATGTGTCATGTACTTTTATGGGGTCGATCGCAGCGGATGATTGAGCCTTTACAGCAAAATCAGCAATCATTTCACCTGCGTTTTCATAGACGACATTTCTTCTGGCATCTTCATTTGGATTGTAAGACAGCGTTATGCCATCCTTAAGTGTCCCCGCTTCAATTAAAGAGGTCAAGGCCTGATAAGCTATAGGCGCCTGAGTTGAATGATTAACGCCTAATTCAGATATATAATGCGCAGCCATACCAGGGTCTATTGCGCCATATGTCGCCATGGCTTTTAATTCGTTAATGCCTGTTTGTGCACTTTCATCGCTATTATTAGCGGCCTCAAAATAGACATGTAGAGGGCTAGAAGCTTTATAGCTTATGGCCACGGGATCTTCTGGCTGTGAAGAGCCCACATTCACAGAAAATCTTGTTTGAGATGCCCCCACAGCAATATTATTGATAAGTAAATCTTTTGATAATGTCATTGCATGATTAATAACATTAGGGTCTTTAGATATTATATCTTCATTTGTCACGATCTTATACATGGATGATGAAGCGCTGGCGATTGTCCGTTCTAATTCCATAGAGCGCAAGGCCGCGCCTCGTCCCGCCACATCTTCGAGCTCCCCCACCAACAAATGCGCTTCTTCAATAATTTCGTTAAGCGCATCTAAGGTGTCTATGGCTAATGACGGGCGTTCAACAGCCAGTTCAAGCAGAGCTTTGGGCTCATCTTTAAAATCATTAACTGCGCGAACATATTCTACCCGTAAGCTTTTCATAGAACTCCCATATTGCTCCATAACCTTGATTATGGCTTGCTTTTCATCGTGATATCTAAAAATACCCTGAAATAATAAATATTACGTTAAAGGCGCCTTGCCCCTTATGTTTACCAGGCTTTGCGTATAACGCGTTTATAAGTAACACACGCTTCTTGACTTTACGTAACCCGCTGCTGTATGGTGTCGCCATAGAAATAACTTTAGGCGGAAAAATTATGAGCGACAGCAACAAAAAAGATGAGACACCTATTACACTCACTTCTCAGCAGTTCAAAGAACTGCTCAATGTCGTTCGCAGTCGGATCACGCGCGAAGATCTTGAAGATATTCTCAAAGATCATAGCAACCTGACGGAATCTGAGCTCAGCGCCATTAAAAAAGCTGTACACGAAGAAACAAGATCAAAAGAAGCGACCTTTAAAACCGATAAGCGTAATGCTGAGAAAAAATGGGGCGCAGCGGCCACGGTGCTCTATTGGATGAAAGCACGCGTGCCTGATTATAATCTGACGAATTTTATAATCAAAAACGTTATTATCACTACAACAGCTGCGGTCAGCGTTGCATTAACCGCCAACATGATTTCTGAAAAACTCAACAGAACCGAAATGGGTGAAATCAAAGCAAAATCCCCCGCCACCACGATTAATTCAGGAACATATAGCCCTGAAATTGGTCAAGGTTCATATATATTCATCGGCAATGCTCTTTCTGAAGGTCTATCAAAAGAAGGCTCTATTGGCTATGGCTACAGCAATCCGGGCGGCGCTACTTATAATTATTTCTCTTTAGCCGAAAGCGGTAATGAACTGCATTTGTCTTTGGTTGAGCCGATTGTTGCGGATAATTACGCAGAATCCTCTCCAAATAAAAGTCAGCTTGATGCCCATATGAAAGATTATGCTGTATTGGTTAAAAAAATAAATATTGAGGAATGCGCATGGTCGGCCTCCCCTGTTTATACAAGCTATACTGACATTATTAAAGACCTTGAAGACGGCAAGGAAATTAACTTAGCCTGGCAATGGAACGGTACAGGCTCTGATTTTGCCCGTGAAATGATCCATAGCTCTTTCCTTGCTGATTATCATGACCAAATCAACCTTGTACACACACAAAACAACGTTGATATGCTGCAAAAACTAAAAAGCGGTACAGTCGATTTAGCTGTATTTACCGAAGCTGCGGGCACATTTGATGGCGATGTAACGGGTACGTTGCGCAAAGTCACGTCTATGTCGAATGTTAACCTTGTTGATCTTGATCCATCCAAGCTGCCTATGAAGAATAAAAAAGGCGAAGCGCGCGCATCCTTGCAATACACGTTCAAAACACTTTCTGTACCAACGGATTTAGCCACATGGTCAAATGCCCCTGCCCATTCAAAACCGCTTAATACAATGTGTAATGATTATATTGGGCTTTATGGCCGTAAGCCAAGCAGCATAGATTCAATCGGCAAATCCATGGCTGTAACACGCCTACATGACAGCGTCCGCGATATCGACATTGTAGAAGCCACTGGCTATGAAGCATTTCCTGAAATTGTTAAGAAAGCCCCTGCGGCTGTGCCGCCTGCTAAAGTGATGGCGCTTAAGTAGAGACAACTCAAAGAAGGAGACTGTCCATGATTAGATGGGCTATAACATTTCTAATAATTGCCCTCGTGGCCGGCTTTTTTGGCTTTAGTGGCATTGCCGCTAGCGCTATAGAAATTGCACGTTTGTTATTCGTGGTCTTTGTCGTCTTGTTTCTTATAGCGGCGCTTGTCCATGCATTAAAAGGCAAAGCCCCCCGCATGTGAAGCCTGCGCAAACAGCTCAAATTTTTAATCTCAACATTCAAGGATATATAACCATGTTCACTCAGAAACGTTTTCTAATGCTTTTTTCTTTAACCATTCTCGGCCTTAGTCTTTGTGCCTGCGAGACTATGCAAGGCGCGGGTCGTGACATTGAACGCGCTGGCGAAGCGGTACAAAAAGCCGCTAAATAATAAGACTAAACAAAGTAAAGCCCTGAGGCCTTTTTTCAAAACCTCACATCTCGCGGGGCTTGCTAAGCGACCAGCTTTATGCAATAGTAAATTCATGAGCAAAATAAACAGATTGTTAGATACTTTTTTTGGCGTCAATGATGATGACCATGCGCTGATCGAGTCCTTGAAGAGGGCAAGACCGCCTCGGCCTTTAACCAATGGCAAAATCACTACATCTGATGGAATCGAGATCTTGTGGCTTAAAAGAGAGATCACAGGCCGCGGAGCTATGTCCTCTAATTTACTAGAATTTTTGAATCAGCCCAGAGCAATGGAATTCAAAAATATATTAGGACGTCTTAGCGATGACGCGCTTGAGAATATTTCTATTGACCGTGATGAAAGTGCCATCATCTTGCGCCAAGGCACACATATACAGCGTTTAGAAAATATCGATTTTGAATGCGAAAAATTCTTATTCGACACTGTTTTAAACATGCATATAGCACATAGAAAAGCCGCCAAGATTGTAAACGCGTACAATTTATAAAATGGTTAATAATGTTCGAGCCTGAACGCATCACTCAAGATGTTCCTCTAGCATGTAACGCGCCGCCAATTTTTCAAATGATACACGGGAATAACTTTTATTAAGAGCTATAAACTCTTCGTCTATTTTGCCTTTTTTTGCATATGCCCCTTTTTTATGAACATAAACCATAACAGCAAAACTATATTTTAGGTTTCCGCGCACGGCGCAATAGAGCGCTGCCGAAAGCAGAAAACATGCTTCAAGCAGTGTCCTTGATTTTTATGCTGCACATTGAGTTATTTAAATGTAAAACTGTGCAAACATCACAGACAGCATAAGAGAAGCCCTAAAGATGATTGATCAAAATCATAAACACACGCCAGAGGCCATTAAAGCCCGCCTCGCTGAGAATATTAAAATTAACTATTTAAGAGAGTGGGTCTATGGCGGCATTGACGGTGTCGTTACAACCTTCGCCATCGTCTCGGGCGTTGTCGGCGCGAGTCTATCGCCGCACATCGTCATAATTCTAGGTCTTGCCAACTTAATTGGTGATGGGTTTTCCATGGCAGCGGGCGCTTATACAAGCAGTAAAACGACATTAGATGATTATGATCGCCTGCGTAAAGTCGAACAAAGCCATATCGCCCAGAATCCATGCGGCGAGAAAGAAGAAATCCGACAAATTTACGCGAAAAAGGGCTTTTCTGGCGGTGTTTTGGAGGAAATTGTCGAGACTATTTCAGATAATAACGAGCAATGGATAAGCATCATGATGGCCGAAGAATATGGCCTGTCACCAGCGCTAAAATCGCCCCTTATGGCGGGAATACATACTTTTATAGCCTTCTTACTGTGCGGATTTATGCCGTTAATTCCCTTTGTATTCAACGTAAATAATGCATTTGAATGGGCCTTTGCCCTATCGGCTCTATCTTTCTTTGCTATTGGTGCCTTTAAAAGCCAGTGGTCTATCCATAGATGGTGGGATCAAGGCCTAAAAACAATGCTTATTGGCCTTATTGCAGCGGGTTCGGCCTTTGCTATTGGTTACGGACTGCGCGGTCTTGGTTTATAAAGCAATATTTAAGCCCCCAACGGCGATTATACAAGCGCCAGCGAAAAGTTGCATTTCACCTTAAGCTAGAGTAGCATTATAAAGAATCTATTATAAACAGGGGCATAGCATGCATATTATTTCCAAGGCCTTGATCATGGGGTGTCTATTTATAGCGCCCCTAAACAGCGCTTTCGCCAAAGACATGCGTGAAGCCCCCTATGAATCATGCCGAGAAGAGAAACACAGCGAGCCTTATTGTCAGTGCCTTTCCGGTAAATCCCTTGATCTCTATATTGAGCGCTTCAAAAGAAGCAAGCTAAACAAGAAACTTAAACAGGTTCAGGATAGCTATCAGACCTCAAAAAAACGGCTGTTAAATGACCTTAGCCGATCGGAACCATGGCTGAATGAATATTGTGATTTAGCCGACAAATTAACTGAAGAATATAATGAAATAGCCACCGTTCCCTCTGGCGAAAAAATGACGCCCGAGCAGCATATAAAGACCGGCGCCAAACGCCAAGAACTGGATGCCATTTTCTTCCAAAAACTTAAAGAAGTCGATCCCAACCACCGCAATAAAGTGGCGCTTAATTTCCATTATGGCACATGCCAAGGCCGCCGTGATATCAAGAAAGCGCAAGCTAAACTCAGCGATTTACAAGCGAGCATTGATGATGGTTCTATTCATATCGGCCACATTCACCTACGCCGCATAGCCCAAATGGAATGTCAGGGGCTTTAAAAGGCAGCTTGGCATTTTACCTGTTTTCTTTACCCGTTAAACAATGCTAAATTCAGCCCTTAATCATTGATATAGATATAAGGATTTACGCTCATGCGTTGGGTTTTAATTATGGCCGCTTTATTTGGGGCTTCATCCGTCATAATCGGTGCCTCGCTCAGGCATTTAGGCGCAGGCTTTGACCTTGATGTTGTGCAAACAGCGCTGCATTACCATCAATTATACAGCCTTGTTTTACTGGCGATGGGCCTCTATGTATTGGATAAACCTTTTGCGTCTCATAAAGTGCTAGGCCTCTCAGCCGCGTTGTTTATCTGCGCTACGTTGGTTTTTAGCGGTAGTCTTTATGCTTTAGCCCTGCTGAATATCCCTGCTCTTGGCTATTTTACCCCGATTGGCGGTGTATTGTTTATTGCGGCATGGAGCAGCTTACTCTTTGCCAAATGCCGACCACAAACAACAAGAACAGACGATAGCATGTAAGGCCATGAAAAACCGCTGATAGAGGCCATAAGCGCATAGCGCGGCACAACAATTGTCGTTTTTTATAGATCGCACTATAACACAGCCCTAAAATAGTCTAATATAGTTCGAAATAATATTCGAACCCGCTTAAAATAACCGGCCTTATTGTCGATCATTTAAAGCGACATTAAGTAGCCCCATAAACACCCGTAAACATAAGCCAGACACATTAGGATACCCATGGAAACGATTACAGTGAGCCTTCGTAAATTCATCGCATTACCTGCATCGCCAGGTATTTTACTCTGTATAGCCGCTGTGTTGGCCATGTTTATGGAGAACTCGCCCCTTTTCGCGCTTTATGATGCGATAAAAGATACGCCTGTTGTCTTGCAAATTGGCGCTTTCGCGATTAATAAGCCGCTTTTGCTTTGGATTAATGACGGCCTTATGGCGGTATTCTTTTTACTGGTCGGGCTCGAAATTAAGCGCGAAATTTTACAAGGACATTTGTCCAAACCCTCGCAGTTTATTCTGCCGGCCATCGCCGCGATTGGCGGCGTTATCGCCCCCGCTGCGATTTATGCCTATATTAACTGGAGCGACCCAGCCGCCCTACAAGGCTGGGCCATTCCTGCCGCCACTGATATTGCCTTTGCCCTTGGTATCCTTATGTTACTGGGCACGCGCATTCCTACGGCGCTAAAAGTCACGCTTGTCGCCATTGCCATTATTGATGATTTGGTCGCCATTGTGATTATTGCGTTATTTTACTCCACGGACACATCCCTACTCTCACTCAGCCTTGCTGGCATTGGCCTTGCTTTGATGGCGGTGATGAATTGGCGCGGCGTGACCAAGCTTGGTCCCTATGTGATATTAGGACTGTTTATTTGGGCCTGCGTACTAAAATCAGGCGTCCATGCGACGCTTGCTGGCGTTGCCATTGGTCTGCTTATTCCGTTAAGAGCTAAAAATGAAGATGGTAAATCACCGTTAATCGTAATGGAGCATTTTTTACATCCATGGGTAAGCTTCGCTATTCTGCCGATTTTCGCCTTTGTGAATGCCGGCGTTTCACTGGCAGGCCTCGGACTGGCTACATTTATGCAGCCTATTACCCTTGGCATTATGCTCGGCTTATTTCTAGGTAAACAAATCGGCATTATGGGCATTACTGCGCTCGCCGTAGCTTTGAGAATCTGCCGCCTGCCTGAGGACGTCTCATGGGGGCAATATTACGGTATGGCGCTACTGACTGGCGTTGGTTTTACAATGTCTTTATTTATCGGCATGCTCGCCTTTGATCACGCAGACAACATATCCGCCGTTAGGCTCGGCGTATTAGGCGGCTCTTTGTTATCAGCAATAGCAGGAACGGCCGTGTTACTGATCAGCACCAAGCCTCAGGCCGAGCAAGAAACCGAGGCTTAAGTTAAGCTCCATATATTATAAAAGGCCCAGCTAATACAAGGTGAGCCTTTTGTTGCTTTCACCAATAAACACCGCTTATCGCAAACACCGTATGGCCTCGCGACTTGCTGGGCACACCTTCACCAATCACTTGAAAACATTACCAAAACCTTAATGTATGCAATCTTATGCAATAGTAATAATATCTTAATTTTTACGCTGTAGGATTGAAAGCGTGTGTGAGGGGATTTCTTTTTTTCTCTCCTTTTAAAATTACTATTTATTACAAGAAGAGAGTTTTCGCTATGAGCGATTATGAAGCGCTTGAGGTCGGTTTAAACGATCTGGGAAAGTATGAAGCTGAGCATGAGGTCAGCGGCTATGATGCTGTAACCACAACGCAACAAGGCTTGCGACAGGATGAGTTCATGAAGGACTCAGGCTTAAGCATTGATATGATTGGTGATGCAAAAATTGCCCAAGAAAAAGAAGAAAAAGAAAAAAAGCAAGCCAATGACCTTACCGAGGCCTTTTACCGCGCCGTCCGCGATGAGCAAATGATGAAGATTGGTGATCTTGAGATAAGCCGCGGGGATTTAAACTCCGCACTTTCTAATTACAATAAGCAGTTAAAAGAGAAAGCAGAGAACGCAAAAACGCCAGAAGAACGGGCCCGATATAACCTAGAGCTTGCACAGAGCTTAGAGATGGCAGAGCGTTTCAAGAAGGGAACAGAAACCGAAGAAGATATGAAGTTCGTGGAAGATGCCTACGAAACAAATAAGGATTTCAAAGACCAAATTGATGCTATCAAAAAAAACGCCAATGAAGATTCGAGCCAAGAGGTGAAGAATGATTTAGCAGCGTATAGAGCTGCAAAGTTAAATGAACCACGCGAAGAATTAAGCGACAACTTTAACCCTCTAAGTTTCGACGATAGTTTCTCTCTAGAAGAACTTACTGGCCAGCAGGTCCTGATTTCTCAGACTAATAAAGAAGCGGCAAATACAGAAGCGGAAACCCCAGAAATTGCACCAAATCACATGAATATGAATGATTTCAGCTTTGCCTAATAGTTATTGGCCAATAATGCTTTCGCGGGAACTTGGATATATTTAAACGGATACTTACCTGCACCAGTAACGACCGTTGCACCTGATACATCATCCGTTGTCAGGTAATATGATTTTTGATCACTAGATAACAGTGTCAGAACATCGCCATTCTGTCTTTCACCTTGCCAATCAACAGCAAAGCCATTCTTCATTAATGCACCGGATACCTGTGCGAACGTTCCACAAATATTACCGTAACGCTTAGTAAAACTACACTGCTCTGTTGAATATTCTCCTTGTTGAGTATAACGGGCTGCTTGGAGGCTCAACGTATTTCGGAAAGACATATTTTTTAACTTGTCGATAAGGCATAAAGATCCCTCAGCTTTATTCGCCATGATATAGCTGTAATCTTTTTCTTTATTATATATGATGCGAAAACTATGCGCACCATCTTTAGGTGTCTCCATAAAGCTCAAAGCACCAACAGACTCTAAACCTTCATTACTCATAATAGCGCCAATTATAAGAGATGTCTTATCATTGTCAGCAAGGCAGCCTTTTTGGCCTTTATAATGGACCTCTTCTATTGACGCTGGAAACTGAGGGAATGGAAGCTCTTTTTTCACACTCTGTGACATGACCACTGTTGTTGGTGCAGCAGCAGTGCTCGCGTTGCTGGCTGAAGCTTCGCCGCCACAGGCTGCCAGCATAAAGGCCAATACTGGAACTGATAAAAATTTACCTATGCGCTTCGCTGCGCTCATGAACTCTTGCTTCATATTTCTTTCCCCAAAGATATTGTGTTGAGGCAATATAAAGTAAAGCTGAAATAAAAGCAAGTGTTTGTTTATGGAAAATAATAACCAGCCTCAAAAAGATTCGATAGGCCACGCCCATGCCCGTAAATATAGGTTCATTATGGGGGCTAGATCACGATTTTAACGTATTCTCCGTCTCTTAAACTTTTTTAACGAATTGTGACTTAAGGCCCATCGGGCCAATACCCGGGATTTTGCAATCAATATCATGATCGCCATCAACAAGACGGATATTTTTAACCTTGGTGCCGACTTTAACGACAGAAGAAGAGCCTTTGACCTTCAGGTCTTTAATAATGCTGACCGTATCGCCGTCTTTGAGCACGTTACCAACCGCATCCTTGGTTTCCTTGTCGCCAGAACCTTCTGCGTCGCCCTCGGCTGTTTTCGGCCATTCATGGCCACATTCTGGGCAAGAATACATGCCTTGCACTTCATAAGTATATTCAGAGGCACATTCTGTACATTTTGGTAAATCGCTCATTGTCATGATCCTTTGTCGCGGAGAATTAAATTCATTTGCTTAACAATATTTCTGCGTTAAAATTATAGAGGTTAAACGGGATAGTCCAATTATTTCTTTTACTTAGGCGCTGTTGGTGTGGTGTAGAATGCTTCACGCTTACAAGCTGTAGGCCCCTTATTTAAGGAACAGATATAATGTCAAAAAGCGATAATGCCTTATGGGCTTATATAAAGGCCCTTAACCATGATTGCTTTGACGTGCATGTTACGCCCAATGCATCAGCGAATAAAATTAAGATCGTCACCAATGATGAAAATGGCTGCGTGGAACAAATACGCCTTTATGTGACCACCCCGCCCGAGGACGGCAAGGCCAATAAGGCCATTATCAAACTTCTGTCAAAAGCACTATCTTTACCAAAAACAAGCCTTGAAGTTAAGCGCGGCGGAAAATCACGGCTTAAGACAATACAGCTCCATCAAGCCGTTTAACTCTTTCCCTCACACTACAGCGGCAAGACATCCTTGGCTCGCCGTCAGAATCAATAAAGCCAGCGATAATGCTGGCTTTATTCGAAATCATTACTACTTGTTCAAGCCCTGCTCTTAACGTACGCAGCTTGAACCGTTATATGAGCACCCAGGATTAGGACAGATCATTTCCGGCGTTGACGCGCCGCTGGTCGTTACAATTTGAACGCCCGTCTGAATAGGCGCAGCGCAGGCCCCGATCGGTGAAGTCATATCTGAGAATGTTGTCACTAAATCAAAATAGCTTGGCGTAGAAGCCGCAACAGATGCTGAATTTAAACGTTCAATTTGCCTCGTCCAGATCTCTTCTCTATCAATAAGAGGGTAAATTCCCTTCGTATTAATCTCTTGCTGTTGTTTTTTTGTGTAACCTTTATCGGTGCAACGACTGATTGATGTACCTACTGACGTTCCCGTATAAATTTTACGAGGGTCATTCTTTTTTAACGTATCAAATACATAAGCTTCCAAGTCAGGCATGTTTGAACATTTAAAATGCGTCCAAACATTCATTGCCGTTTGACATTGTGATGAAAAAGAGGCATTCGCATCTGTTTGATAGCCTAGACCGGCCATCGTACCGCCACCAGAGCTGACGCTATAGCCTGCGAAACCAAGATAATTGGTCATGGACGTGGTTACCGTATTGGTAATTAATGTTTTAATTGCATTCTTATCCGTCGCACCACTAAAAGGCGTTGCATCACCCGCGGCTTTAATAACAAAAGCATCAAAGCAAGATAATTGAAGCACGCTGTCTGGGCGCGTGATTAACGACTGGCTAATCTCGATTTCTCGCTGGGCTTCTATCCATGCGCGGCCAACAATCGTGTCCCAGATATTTGGATCACATATATTTGATTCAAGGTTCGCGGCGCAAAGCTTTTTACTTGGCGTAGATATAATAGCAAAAGAAGCCATCAACAAACCCAAGCAGATAGCTTGCGGAATGTAACGGAATTTCGTGGTTTGTTTAAACATGCTTGCCCCTAGCTAACTCAACGATATGACGCATGATACACATTTTTGATCCGTACCATGAAAAAGAATACTGATTCATTGTACTATAAATTACGATTATATTGCAATCTTTGGATTGCCCCTAAGCGTAAAACATTCAAAACATTTAGTATTTAACGTCAAGCTTACTTCAGATCTTCTTCTAATATCGACATATTAAAGTCATAAGACACTTCGCCCTCTTCGTCATTTTTATAAATAATCGCGAAGAATTCGTTATCCATATAAACTTCAACAGAATCATCAGCCTTATCGCGGCGGCGCAGCGTAATTTCATCGTTTTTAAAGCGCATTTGTAATGTTTTTTGAACGCGGGTTATTTCGTCGCCTGAGAAGCTCATATTTTTCATCTTTCCGTTTATTAAATCATTATTATTTGTGTGAGTTTGCAAAAAAATTTAAACAGTTACAAGAGCTATTCTGATTTTTTCTTCACAAAGCGCGACAAGGCGCTTGCGATCGCCCATATCATGCGCTGAAATAGGCTCATGGAGGATCAAATCTATCTCTGCCCCTTTACCTTGCAAAAACCGCCACAAATGAGGCGCGAGCTCCATATCACCATGCCATGCATAAAGGTCTCTTAGCCCCTGCTGCTGGTCATTATTATTTATTTCTTGGTCATCAACTTTACGAATAAGAATCGTAAAGGGCTGAATGTAAACATCACTCAAGCCAACAAGCGGTGACAGCATGGCGGCTTTCATTGGTAATAAGCTGCGCCCATCACTTGATGTGCCTTCGGGAAACAAAATGATATTTTTGCCGTCACTCAGCCCTGTTTTGATTTTCTCTGCGCCTTTTTTAGCATCGTGACGGCGGCGGGAAATAAAAATAGTTTGCTGTAATTTAGACAGAAATCCGAAAACAGGCCATTTTTCAACTTCTGACTTCGCAACGAATGACGCTTTCAATACGGAGCCGATTGCGGGGATATCTAAATAAGATAAATGATTAGAGCAATAAACCGTCTGGTGCTTTGACAATGCAACGCCCTTCACGGTAACTTTAATGCCAAAGACTTTGCAAACGCAGCGTTGCCATAGATAAGGAATTGTATAGGCGCTATAGCCCTTAACAAAAAGCAAATAGACAAACTGACAGGGCACAACAAGCGCACATAAACATAAAAAGAGAATGATTTTTAAACTGGCTTTAAGGCTCTTCATTCGTGCGCATTTCTCGGGAAAAATTACTATCTGTAATAATTTTACCATCCGTTTTTCTTTGGTAATGGCGCAAGTAGCGCTCGGTCACTAAATGGGTTGGCAAGATGATACAGACATCAACTGTGTTAAACTGCTCATCAATAATCGCCCCGTCGCCAATTGTCGCACCAATGCGTAAATAGCCTTTAATTAACGGCGGCAGAGACGCAAAAATCCGCTTCATATTATGGCTTATTTCGTTTTTAGGCAGAATGTCCATATTGACATAGAGGTCACTTAAAGCTTCAGCACGCAACGAAGGCGGCGCTAAATGATAATGGTATAAATAGGAGAGTTCTTTTTCAATTGCCTTAATATCCGTGCCATTAAAACTCGCACAGCCAAATAATAAATCTATTTTATGATCAGCGACATAAACCGCGATTCCTTTCCACAATGCCTGCAACACTGGGCGCGTGCGATAATCAGGTAAAACGCAAGAGCGGCCGAGCTCCAAAAGATCCGCACCTGAGTCTTTCAGCGCATCAATTTTAAACTCACTGGCCGTGTAAAAATCCGTATCGCCTTTTAAACTCGTCGCGCGCAGCATTCTATATGTGCCGATAACGCCGTGGTTTTTATCTTTTTGCTTATGATCAATAACAACCAGATGATCCGCAAAGGCATCATAGGGATCAAAATCTTTTTTCTGGGCGGCCATTTCTGGGGTTGGCTGTGCGCCGTATTCTTCATAAAAGACCTGATAGCGCACTTTTTGCGCCGCCTCGATTAACTCTGGGCTGTCCGCAACTTGAACTTCGATAGAAGTTTCGGCACTCGCCGCTATATCAACATCTGTTAAACTCACAGAATTATCTTTCTTAAAAATACACAGTTTAGATATTTGTATCCTAAGAATAAACTTGCTAAGGTCAATCTATTCTTTGCCCCTTACCAACATATTTAATGTACATATGAAAACATGCTTTAATCTGCACTGGTAGAATATGCCGCTCATCTAGTGCCGAATCATTCCTGCGCTATAAACTCCAGTCGTGCAATATCAGCGCTAATACCCCCACGATTCAAAAAGGCTTATCGACATATCAAAATGATGCCGCCCCCCTGATATACGTACAACCAAAGCGGGCAAAGACCATAGCGGCCTTGATATGCTTAACTTTGCCGCGCGACAGCTTAAACCACGCGACGTTGATGATCTCGACTTAACTTATAGCCCTTGATCGTCGTCATTTCACAGCTCTCAACGCCATAGCCCGACACGGACAGCATAAAAAATAAAACTCTTTTAATCACCGGCGCGCCCTAATTTCCAAAAGTATTCATCGAAAATGGTTGTACTCAACCTGCTTTTTCACTAACATAGACGTTATAAACAAATAAAAGGCTTCTTAGAATCATGGCAAGAATACTCGTAATCGATGACACGGATGGCGTGCGCGAAACAATTAAGGTAACATTGGAAAATGAAGGCCATATTGTGGACGATGCTTGTGATGGTATCAAAGGCCAAAAAGCCATTGAAAACAACGATTATGACCTGATCATAACAGATATGTTCATGCCTGAAAAAGATGGCTTTGACATCATGACTTTTGCCCGCGCACGCAATAAAACCGTACCGATTATTGTTATATCAGGCGGCGGCGCAGCCTTAACTGCCGACTGGGCGCTTACAGGCGCGGAGGCTTTTGCCAATGCAACAATTCAAAAGCCATTTAAGTCTGAAGTGCTTATTCGCACCGTGAATGAGCAATTAGAAGCTGCAAAAGAATAAAAAATCCCTCATATATAATATATACACGCCCTTATGGCAGCGCCGCCCTATTCTGAACTTTTAGGGTCGTAATAGCCCTTACAGGCCGTTGGCGCATATATAAATCTATGGGCATCTTCTTCCAAAATCACACAACCAAGACGCGCATGTTTATAAATGCCGACATCTATGCCGATGCGATGAGGTAGAATAGCTGGCTGCTCAGATATTGTATGACCATGCACAACGCGCTTATCTAAATTTTTCTCCCATGACAAAAACGGTTCACGAATTAAAGTGAAATCATCTTGCCCTTGATCGAGTAAGGATTTATGCGGATCAATTCCCGCATGCGCAAAAAGATAGTCATCTTCAATATGAGAAAACGGCATGGATTTAATAAAGTCACGATGCGTTTTGGGGATAGCGTTTCTAAACTCCGCCTGAAGCTGTTCAATTTCTGGCAAGTCCATCGCGTCATTTACATCAAAGCCATAAGATTTAAGCGTGTTAAGACCGCCATATTTAAACCACATCAAACTTGCTGCAATCGGATATCCTGGCTTGAAATCTTTAAGAATTAAATCATGATTGCCGCAAATAAAGACACGGTTTATACCATCCACAATATCACGCTGCGCCATCAAATCTTCCATCACACCAAACGATGCAGGGCCGCGGTCTATATAGTCTCCAAGATATACAATCGACACGTCGTTTTTTTTATTTTTCGGGTCTATTTTAGACGCTTCTAGATCTTCAAAAATTAAGTCCTGCATTACTTTTAAGGCATCCAAATAACCATGAATATCTCCAATTGCATAAATTCGTTTTCCTGCTTGTAGTGCCGACATCGCTAAACGGTCCTTTGAGTTTTCTTGCTTTATATTTACATCTAAGGCATAACACTTCCATGAATGAACACATAAAAATATACGCCTCAGATAAATGCTTAGCACATGATACCGGTGCAGACCACCCAGAACATGCTGCGCGCCTGCAAAGCTTATTGGGTTTAATTGCAAAGCCTGCTTTTACAGCAATTGAGAAAATAGACCCTATCCCCGCCACAGATGAGGATATTTTGCGCGCCCATAGCGCTGCGCATTTAGCCCTTATCGGCGAATCAGACCCGTATGAAGATGGTGTTTACGAACATATTGATAAAGATACTGTGATGTCTTTTTACAGCCTAAGAGCTGCCCGCTTAGCGGCAGGAAGCGTCATCACAGCGGTAAAAAACATACATGCACAATCTGCAAAAGTCGGCTTATGCATCACCCGCCCGCCTGGTCACCATGCAACATATGACCAAGCCATGGGATTTTGCTTGTTTAATAACGTCATGATCGGCGCCGCGCAAGCTGCTGATCTTGGCTTTGAGCGTATCGCGATTATTGATTTCGATGTCCATCACGGCAATGGCTGCCAAGATATCGTCAATCAACTTGATCTACCGTGCTTTTATATTTCAACACATCAAGACAAACACTACCCGCATACAGGCTTAGTCTCAGAAAATGCCGATGAAAAAATTCTCAACGTACCGCTAAGCGCTGGCGCTGATGGCGAGGCGATCAAAGCCGCTTATAAAGATACGATTTTACCTGCTCTCGACGCTTACAAGCCTGATATTGTATTTATTGCAGCAGGGTTTGACGGCCATAAAGATGACCCTCACGGTGACTTTAACCTCACTGAAGATGATTACACATGGCTGACGCACCATTTATACGCCATTGCCATTAAACATGCGGAGGGCCGTATAATTTCTGTATTGGAAGGTGGCTATGATTTGAAAGCTCTTAAAAGCAGCTATGCCGCGCATATCAAAGCCTTTATGTAAGCCCCTTACTGCAAAAGACTATGGGCGGAACCGAAGCCCAAGCCCAAGCAAAGAATCACAATGCGGCACAACCAGCCATCCACATAAAAACATGCAAGAACAACCACTTGATACCGCAATTAGATTCTAGATTTTAATTAAGACGCAAACGTGGGCGTAAGACCAATTGCTTATTAACGTCGCTTTCGCGCTGACCGCTTTTATGTTTTGAAATGCGCCAAGTAAAAAGATTTGTATTTAATGTTTCTGTAACGTGCTGAATATCCATTAAAGCCCTCCTTAAATTTGTGCTATTTGTACTATATGTTAAGTATACAGTAAAATGCACCACCTTAGTCCTGTTTATATGGAAATAGAGCCCTGCTATTTATGCATGGCGCATATTGATTCAACACAGAAATATGCGTATATCGTATCAATCGCCTTGTACTGGAGGGGATTCTACAATAGAATGCCTTGGATAAATACGACATCAACATGCAACAACTACGAAGTAATTATGGCTGAAATAAATATACAAGATATGAATTTTGAAGCGGCTTTAAGTGAGTTAGAAAGCCTTGTGCAGAACCTAGAAAGCGGCCAAACAAGCCTAGAAGATTCAATTGACGCATATGAGCGCGGCGTTGCTTTAAAAAAGCATTGCGAGAAAAAATTGAAAGAAGCTGAATTAAAAATTGAAAAAATTGCTCAGAATGAAGATGGCAGCATTACAACGACGCCCTTTTCAGCTGAAAAATAATAAAAACAATACCCAATAATTTCCAAATATACACGACACAAACACAATATAAACAAACGCGAAATAATCGTAATTTTAAGGAGTATCCAAAATGGCGCCATCCCCAAGAGCTGCATCCCCCCGCCTACAAACCGCGATGGATGAAGTTGCCGAAGCTTTGGAGCGGACATTAGGCCGCCTTTTGCCCGATACGGACTTACCTGAATCTTCCCTATATGACGCGATGCGTTATGGCGTTCTTGATGGCGGTAAACGTTTACGCCCCTTCATGGTCGCAGAATCAGCTAAATTATTCAATGTTGATGCCTATCGCGCCCGCCGCGTAGCCGCTGCCCTTGAAATGGTTCACTGTTATTCACTAATGCATGACGATTTACCTGCGATGGATAACTCACCTTTACGCCGCGGCAAGCCGTCTGTTCATATTGAATATGATGAAGCGACTGCTATTCTTGCGGGTGATGCCTTGCTGACCTTAGCTTTTGAAATATTATCTGACCCTGATACCCATGAAGATCCTCATGTACGCTGCCAATTGGTTACCGCTCTCGCTAAAGCCTCTGGCGGTCACGGCATGCTTGGTGGTCAAATGCTCGATTTAATCGGCGAAGAAAAAGACTTTGACCTTGGTACAATTAGCCGCCTTCAGCGCATGAAAACAGGGCAGCTTATGGCTTTTGCCTGTGAAGCAGGCGCAATACTCGGTAAAGCCGGTGAACCACAACGCAAAGCTTTGCGTAACTTCTCGCATGATCTAGGCCTCGCTTTCCAAGTTACTGATGATATTTTGGATGTTGAAGCAGACCCTGCTGAAACAGGCAAACCGGCTAATCAAGATGACAATGCGGGTAAATCCACATTCGTTTCTGAAATGGGCATTGATAACGCAAAAGAGCGCGCTGAAATGCTGATTGGTCAAGCGGTTGGTCACTTGAAAGTCTTTGGCGCACGCGCTGACATGCTGCGCGACCTTGCTGATTACGTGCTTGGTCGCCGCACTTAATTTCTAATTTTGATATCTACAACAAATAGCCCATTTATGGGCTATTTGCTTATGTGTATTTTGACAAAACAGCCAAATGGCGCAGCGCAGCAACAATTATAAGCCCCACTAAGAATAGCGATAATCTATAATTAGGTTGATTTGAGAGCTGAAAAAGTCTTTAATCAGCCATCTTAAAAAACAGAGTTGACTAAAGGCCGTTAGGCCATAAGGGAACAGGGTTATGAGCACCGCACCACATATTAAAGACTTGCCAATAAAGCTCGCCGTAGAAAACAGCAAAACGCCCCTGCTTGATGCCGTCCATATCCCTTCTGATCTGCGTAACTACTCCACCCAACAATTAAAACAAATTGCCGATGAATTGCGCATAGAAACCATTGATGCTGTATCACAAACAGGTGGCCATCTTGGCGCTGGCCTTGGCGTGGTTGAATTAACCGTCGCAATCCATAGCGTCTTTGATACGCCGCATGATCGCCTAATTTGGGACGTCGGTCATCAATGCTACCCACATAAAATATTAACTGGCCGCCGCGAATCCATGAGCGGTATTCGCCAAGGCGGCGGTATTTCAGGTTTCACCAAACGTAGCGAAAGTGAATATGATCCCTTTGGCGCAGCGCATAGTTCTACGTCAATTTCAGCCGGTTTGGGTATGGCGACAGCGGCTGATCTACAAGGCACGGATCGCAATGTTATTTGCGTGATTGGTGACGGGTCTATCTCAGCGGGCATGGCTTATGAAGCGATGAACAATGCTGGAGCCCTCAAGAAAAAGATGATTGTTATTTTAAACGATAATGATATGTCGATTGCCCCACCTGTTGGCGCAATGAGCAAATATTTATCGCGCCTTGTTTCCTCTCGCCCTTATTTAGGTGCGCGCGAAAAAGGCAAAAGCATCACAGAGCATTTGCCAAAGCCCCTGCGTAATGTCGCTAAATCAGTCGAAGAAAACGCCCGCGCAGCGCTTGGTCACGGTACATTTTTTGAAGAAATGGGCTTTTATTATATAGGCCCAATTAACGGCCATGATTTAGATGCGCTCATACCTGTGCTTAAAAATCTGCGTGATACGGACCAAGAAGGCCCGTTTCTTATTCACGCCATCACAGAAAAAGGCCGCGGTTATGCGCCGGCTGAAAACTCTTCAGATAAGATGCATGGCGTGGCTAAATTTGATGTAGCCACAGGCGCACAAAAAAAGGGTAACTCAGCGTTGCCCAGTTACACAAATGTCTTTGCTGATACGCTAATCGCCTTGGCGAATAAAGACGATAATATTATTGGTATCACCGCAGCGATGCCCGATGGCACAGGCATGAAAGCGTTTGAAAAAGCCCATCCGACCCGCATGTTTGATGTCGGCATTGCCGAACAACACGCCGTGACCTTTGCCGCTGGCCTTGCCGCTGAAGGCATGAAGCCATTTTGCGCGATTTACTCGACCTTCTTACAGCGCGGATACGATCAGTTAGTCCATGATGTCAGCATTCAAAACTTACCCGTACGCTTTATTCTTGATCGCGCAGGGCTCGTCGGCGCTGATGGCTGCACCCATGCGGGGGCGTTTGACCTTGCTTATTTAAGCTGCCTACCCAATATGGTTGTGATGGCACCATCTGACGAAGTCGAGCTTGCCCATATGACCGCGACCGCAGCCGCCTATAATGACGGTCCGATTGCGCTGCGTTATCCACGCGGCGAAGGCCTTGGCCTTGATATGCCAGATGACTTTGAGATATTAGAAATCGGCAAAGGCCGCATTTGCCGCCAAGGTAAAAACATTGCCATACTTAATTTAGGCTGCCGCATGCAAGAAGCCACCAAAGCCGCCGAGCGCGAGGATTTAACCCTTGTCGATATGCGCTTTGCTAAACCATTAGATACTGAATTACTGGCTGAGATCATAAAGACTCATGATGCGATTATCACAATCGAAGAAGGTTCACGTAATGGCTTTGGCGCATCCGTCATGGAATATGCCTGTAATGCTGGCTTGCTTGATGATAAGCCACTAAAAATGCGCAGCTTAACATTGCCTGATCACTACCAAGATCAAGATTCACAACCCAATCAATATGCCGAAGCGGGCCTTGATTGCGAGGCTATTTTAGCTGCGGTAAAGGCACTAGAATCGTGAAAATAAACGCCATACATGACATTAATATGGACATTGAAAAACCAACCATAATATTGTTAGATATGGATGGCACTTTGGTACGGCACCGTAATAAGTTCATATTAAATATGCTTGAGCGTATTGATGACTTTATTATTCGCACAGGGCGTTTATTTCGCATTTTCCGCCTGCGTCTGCGTCGCAATAAAAACATTCCTAAATTCTTTTTACCGGGTGATGATAGCGGCCAATTAAGTGCCAAACGTAAAACCATGTTGGTGCATAGAACGCTGCATAAAATGCGCCGTAAGGACGTTAATCAAATTGTTCGCATATCAAGTGGGGCGCGTAAATTCTTAGAAAAAGCACAAGAACACAATATCCCCATGGGACTTGTCAGTAATGGGCTTGGCCGCGGTTATGGGCGCGACATTCTTAAAAGCTTTCAATTAGAGCCTTTTTTTAACGTCGCTATATTTAGGGAAGATTATGCTTTTGCTAAGCCCTATCCTGACCCGCTCTTGCGGGCCTTAGATGCTATTGGCCGCCCCCTTAAAAGTGATGATGTTATTTGGTATTTAGGCGACCGTAATAAAGATGTCAAAGCCGCGATGGCTGCGCATTACTATTTATCAAGCCGCGAAGATAAAGTTAAAAAAGTTGTGCCGTTTGCTTTTGACTTATTTAGCTCTGCTTTTTTTGAAGCTATTAAACAAGGCCTGCCACAGCATCACCTTATTGGATCATTTAAAGAATATACCTTATTGCTGGAAGCCATGCACACAGGCTTAATTCCTGTCGAGTCTCCTGATAAAAAGCCAAAAAATACAACAGAGAATAAAACAGAAAAGAAAACGCCGAAAAGCGAATAAAGATTAGGAAATTAAATTTAGTTTTTAAATGGGTCTTTAAAGTTGGGCGATTTTATTTGCATCGCCGCCTAGTGCGTCATCATTTTCAGCAAAATAACGTCCCAGATTTTCTGCCGCGCCTTGCGCCTCTGCATCAGATAAGACCTCAACGCCAAGCGCCGCTGATGATATATCAAGCTTATCTTTAATCGGACTCGCGCTGCTTTTAGGCATGTTCACACCAGAGGATTCAGCCGGTGCTTTCGCGCCCGTAAATACTTTGAAAATCGGTATGCTCGCTAATATTTTTGTAATATTCATGATCTGCCCTCCCTGCCTATATAATAAACTTATTCTAACATATTTTTGATGGAATAACAAAATTGCGCTTTACAGTCTATACTTATTAACTTATTAAAATATAGGCAAAATCACAACGAACTTAAGGATTTTGCCATGTCGAAAATGATATCCTCCCCTGATAAAATATCCGAAGCTTTAACATTTGATGATGTCTTGCTTGTTCCTGGCCCTTCTGAAGTTCACCCTGCTGACGTAAACATCAAAACACAGCTGACTAAAAACATCACCTTACATATCCCCGTGCTCTCTGCAGCTATGGATACTGTGACGGGCGCAAACATGGCGATTGCCATGGCGCAAAATGGCGGACTGGGCATTATTCACCGTAATATGAGCCCTGAAGAACAGGCGATTAGCGTTAAACGCGTTAAACGTTTTGAATCAGGCATGGTGATGAACCCGATCACAATAGCCCCCAACGCTACGGTACGAGACGCTTTAGAGCTCAAAACCCTGCATAATATTTCAGGTTTTCCTGTCACGGAAGAAGACGGCACATTAGTGGGCATCTTGACCAATCGTGACATACGCTTCGTTGAAAATTTAGATACCCCAATTAGTGAATTAATGACGCGCGAAAATCTCATTACCGTCACATCAAAGACCACCCGCGCTGAAGCCAAAATATTGCTTCAAAAATACCGCATTGAGAAATTAATCATTGTTGATAATGACATGCGCTGCATTGGCTTAATGACGGTTAAAGATATCGAAAAATCACATTTATTCCCCCATGCGAGCAAAGACAAACGCGGCCGCCTTCTTGTTGGCGCTGCTGTGGGCACAGGGAATACGGCTATTGAGCGCATAGAACTTATGGCCGATGCGGGCCTTGATGTTATCTGCATCGATACCGCACATGGTCATGCACGTAATGTTATTGAAACTGTCGAGCGCACAAAAAAACTCGGCTATAAAGATTTGCAAATCGTTGCGGGTAACATCGCAACGCCTGATGCAGCCAAAGCCTTGATTGACGTCGGCGCTGACGCCGTGAAAGTCGGTATTGGTCCGGGCTCTATTTGTACAACACGGATAGTGGCTGGCGTTGGCGTACCACAATTAACAGCAATTATGAATGTCAGTGAATATTGCAACAAAATGGGCATTCCCGTTATTGCTGATGGCGGCATTAAATATTCTGGTGATCTGGCCAAAGCCATTGCCGCAGGCGCAAGCTGCGCGATGATTGGATCGATGTTTGCGGGCACAGACGAAGCGCCTGGAGAGGTTATACTCTATCAAGGTCGCTCATATAAGACGTATCGCGGTATGGGCTCTGTCGGCGCTATGATGCGCGGCTCAGCAGATCGTTATTTCCAAGGCGCCGTTAGTGATGCACAAAAATTAGTACCAGAAGGCATTGAAGGCCGCGTGCCGTATAAAGGCCCATTATCCACCGTCGCCCATCAACTCGTGGGCGGGCTTCGCTCTTCTATGGGCTATGTCGGTGCAAGCACTATAGAAGAAATGCAAAACAAAGCTCAATTTGTCCGCATGACTAGCGCTGGCTACCGCGAGAGCCACGTCCATGACGTTACTATTACGGCAGAAGCGCCCAATTACCGTACAGAGAGTTAAGCTCTAATATAAAATTGTCCTATTTTCTGCACGTCTTAGTCAATATTTTCGATGATCAAGGCTTGCAAGACTGCACGCAGGATTATATCGTGCCTTAGTGAAACGGCATATATAAATTTACACTAAAGCGAGCATGGTTATGGACGGAACAATTTTAGGCATATGGGATCAAATAAAAACAGTTTGGCATGATGGACTGCTTGGTGTTGATATTGGCCGTATTATAGTCGCTTTGGGCATTTTCTTTGCGTTCCTACTTATTCGTGGCTTATTTAGCCGCTATGTCTTGGCACATCTTCATAAATTGAGCAGTAAAACAAAAAATCTTTATGACGATAAAATCGTCGATGCGCTTATTCCGCCGATACGCTTAATCCCGATAATTTTGGGTCTCATTTTTGCTGTGCATTATGCCGGCATTGATGAAAAATTTCCTGAAGCCGTTTCACGCATTACACGCTCGCTGATTGCCTTTACTATTTTTTGGGGGCTACATCGTATAATCTCACCGCTTTCACACGCCTTTAAGCGTTTAGAAAAAATATTAACCGCTACGATGATGCAATGGCTGTTTAAATTCCTCGGTGTGATGATTATCTTTATCGGCGCTGCTGTGATTTTAGAAATTTGGGGCATCAAAGTTGGCCCATTACTCGCTGGCCTCGGTATATTGGGTGCTGCTGTAGCCTTTGGCGCGCAGGATTTGTTTAAAAACTTACTGGGCGGCATTACGATTTTAGCCGAACAAAAGTTTCACCCTGGGGATTGGATTAAAGTTGATGGTATTGTTGAAGGCACTGTTGATGCCATTGGCTTCCGCTCAACTCAAGTCCGCCGTTTTGATAAGGCGCCAGTACAAGTACCAAACTCGACCCTTTCCGACGCGGCCATCATCAATTTCTCCCGCATGACCAACCGTCGTATTTATTGGAAGATTGGCGTTACATATGACACGTCCGTTGATCAGCTTAAAATCATCCGCGATAGCATCATGGAGTATATCCAAACCAATCCTGACTTTGAACAGCCACCAAAAGTCGCACAATTCGTGCGCATTGATGCGTTTAACGCCAGCTCAATTGATATTATGATCTATACCTTCACCAAAAGCACCGATTGGGGTGAATGGCTGAAAGTGAAAGAAGCCTTTGCATTCTTCATCAAAGGCATAATCGAAGACACAGCCAAAACATCCTTTGCCTTCCCAAGCACCTCGATTTATGTCGAATCTATGCCTGATGATGTCGCAGAGTTATTTGTACCGCCAAGCCAATAATCTGCACTTCGCCTTTAATAGACGTGGCTAACTGCGCATGCATGCTTGCCCGTGCAAGGGTAAAGCTGCTAAAAATTATCTATGGCTAATCTTGATGCATTAAATGCAGAAAATACAGGAACGCAGGGCGATTACACGCCTGATATAATCCTGCCGCATATCCCTGCGGTATGGGCAACGCATAGTGCTGTTCATATTTTAAGCGCTGAGGGCGAAATCAAAGCCTATCCACTGAGCCAAGCCAGCCAAATTTTACACGGTAAAAGCATTCTTGTTTGTCACGCGCCTTATACGCTTAAGCGCTTACCGCGCATAAATGTGCAATGTTTTGATTTGCTCGAGCTTTATGCTTTTGTAGAACCGATTATTCCACTTGTCCCAACGCCGCATGGACTTGCCGTGGCGCTACGCCTTGATGTGCCGAGCGGCCCTGATGATTATTTAATGAGTATGGCTGAGGCCGTGCCTGCTTTATTAGAGCGCTTAGCTGCCCTCACCCTGCCTGAGCGCATTCAACTGAGTAAGCTTGCCGCCGCGATGGGGCTGCGCGGTAAAGGTTGGGCGTGGACACATACGGTATGCGCGGCGCTTGGCGTTATTTATGATCCGCGCGAAGAAGTAAAAATGCGCGAAGTGGTTGATTGGGATAATTTCCCTGAATGGGAAGATGTGCCGCCCATGCCGCCACCTGATAATTACCCTGTCACGGGTGAGGAAAGCCGTGAGCGCCTCAATGCGCTGCTTGCCCGCAAAGATACCAATACCGTCACACGCGTTGCGCAGCAAAGCTATACCACTCAAGCCAGCGCCGCTTTCGCGCCGATAAAAGAAGAAGGTCAGCCTAATATTGTTTTGGCTGAAGCCGGTACAGGCACAGGTAAAACTCTGGGCTATTTAGCGCCTGCGAGTGTTTATGCCGAAAAAAACAAAGCGCAGATTTGGGTCTCGACCTATACACGCAATTTACAAAAACAAATTAGTGAAGATTTAGAGCTGCTATATCCCGATGAGACGCAGCGTAAAAATCTCACCGCTATTCGTAAAGGGCGCGAGAATTACTTATGCTTGCTTAATCTTGAAGATTCAACGCAGTCCTTGCCGCTATCAATTAACGTCCCGCAAGCCACCGCCTTTGGTTTGATGCTTCGCTGGGCGATGAAAACGGATGACGGGGATTTAAGCGGCGGCGGTTATCATGGCTGGATGAGCGGTCTTTTCGGCCACGCCAATACGCGCGGCCTGTCGGATCGTCGCGGGGAATGTATTTATTCCGCCTGCGCCCATTACCGTCGCTGCTTTATTGAGAAAAATATTCGCGGCGCAAAACAATCTTCTATCGTTATTGCCAATCATGCTTTGGTGATGATTAATATGGCGAATTCAGCTGATCCAGGCGCCTTGCCGCCCCGCTATATTTTTGATGAAGGCCATCATTTATTAAGCGCGGCCGATAGTGCCTTTAGTGCCAATATATCAGGGCAAGAATGTTCAGATTTTCGCCGTTGGATGCTCGGCCCCGAAGGCGGTAAAAAACGCCGTGCGCGCGGCCTGAAAAAACGCTGTGAAGATTTACTGCCTAATGCCACGGCAGAAAAAGCCTTAGAGAGCGCCTTAGCCGCCGCGACTTTATTGCCCTCTGAAAACTGGTTACAGCGCTTGCGTAGCGATACGCCGCAAGGCCCTTTTGAGCTGTTCCTCAGCGCTTTAGCGCGGCAGGTTTATGCACGCACGCCCAATCAAAAAGGCACGTTTTACAGCATTGAATGCAGCCCCTTCCCGCTCTCAGAAGGGTTTGGCGATACAATTGATGTGTTAAAAGCCACCGTCTTAAACATGCAGCGGCCTTTATTAACGGTGATTGATGAATTAGATTCGCGCTTAACGGAAGACGCTGACAGCCTTGGCACAGAAACGCGCCAACGCATAGAAGCCTTGGTCGTTAGCCTTGAGCGCCGCGCTAAAGTCATGCTGAAAAACTGGGTGGATATGCTCGATGCGTTACGCCGCACAGAAGAACAACTATCGAATGATAATTACACCGCCAAGAATGAGTCTTTGAATAAAGGTCATGACACGGTTGATTGGTTTGAAGTCAGCCGCGTTGATGGGCAAGATTATGATTGCGGTTATTTCCGCCATTATACCGATCCGCTTAAACCCTTTTCTGATGTTATACGCAGCCATGCGCAGGGCATATTAATCACCTCCGCCACGCTCACCGATCAAAGCGCGATCCATCCAACCGCCCCATCCGATGATGCCGTAGAAGCCGCATCTGACCTTGATAAGCAGCGCTGGCATGATGCTTACGCCCATAGCGGCGCGCGCCATATGGATAAGTTTGTCACGCATAGCGCTTATGAATCACCGTTTAATTACAAAGACGCGACGCGGGTTATTGTCATTAATGACATTAATAAAAATGATTTAGACCAAGTTGCCGCCGCTTATGAAGTGTTGTTCAAAGCCGCTGGCGGCGGCGCGCTTGGCTTATTTACGGCTATTCAGCGCCTGCGCGCCGTACATAAACGCATTGCCCCGAAGCTCGAAAATGCGGGATTAACCCTTTATGGGCAGCATGTTGATGCGATGGAATCGGGGACGTTAATTGATATTTTCCGTGCCGAAGAACATAGCTGCCTTTTAGGCACTGACGCAGTGCGCGATGGCGTGGATATTCCCGGTAAAGCCTTGCAGCTTTTGGTTTATGATCGCGTGCCATGGCCGCGTCCCAATTTACTACATAAAGCGCGGCGCGAGGCTTTTGGTCAGCGTGCTTATGATGAACGCAGCGCCCGCATGAAAATCAAACAAGCTTATGGCCGCCTTATCCGCCATGAGGATGATAAAGGCGTATTTGTAATGCTCGATAATGCGCTGCCGACACGCCTGACTTCCGCCTTCCCTGAGGGCGTCGAGGTCGAACGCATAGGCATTGCTGAGGCTGCCAAACGCATTAGTGAGTTTTTAAAAACGGATACGGCGCAATAAGCCATATAAGGTGCAGTCCATTAAAAACGCTGCCCATAAAAAAACGCTGCATAGTCGATGCAGCGTGGTTAGTATTTTTAAAATCGCGAAGATTTATATAAATGCTTTATTTAAGCTGATTTTTTAAACCAACTATATTGGCATTTTGATGCTTTGTCTTTTTTAAGCTGTTCAGGCTTTTCGCCAGATCGCATTTGCGGCGTTTTATTGCTGCCACGAAATTGCTGTATATTAATTTGTGATAAAATCATCATTTTGATAGCCCTCCCCCAAAGGTTGTTTCTTATCCTGTTTTTTACTATAGGCAAACTAGCATACGCTACACGTTATGTCAATTTTATATGCATGGTTATGGTGTTTATCTGTGCTGCTATGCAATAACGCATAAGAGCCTTACATCTGAATGCAAAGCCCTAATGGAGTAATTATTTAAAGATCGATCAAGCTTAGGCGATGGTTAGAACGTTCGCTTTAGCATCATAGCTTACAATGCGACCATCTTGGCCTTTTGTGGCTTGCGGCGCGTCTATGGCTGCATATTGTTGTTGGCTTGGGTTTGTGTCTTCATAAGCCAATAAAGGGCTCGCCACCATATTCACACCATTAAATGTGCAGCTGGCCAAAACCATAGCGCCAACACTTGAGCTTACGCTGCTCCATAATTGGTCATTTTCTACGTTTTTAATATAGCCTTTACGACGTGCTGCACCGTAACCTGCTGCACCTAATAGAAATCCTGCATATAAAATGCCCGTCTTCGCTGCGCCCGTTGTCGCAAGGAAGGCCGTTTCTTGTATAATATTAGACGAAGGGTTTGATAAAACAGCTGGGGCAACTTGGAATGTTGATATTGCGCCAAAGACGGCCGCAAATATTGCTGTGTTTTTATTCGCGCGAACATGATCCGCTGCTTTATTATATAACTTCTTAATAGAATTCATGGTTTTTCCCTATTCTTATATTTTTTTAAACTTTTTAATTGATTATGGCATTTGTTATAACAGCTTTAACGTTTATGTCAACATGATCTATACGTTATACGCCCCCTTCTCAACATAGACAAAGATATTGCATATATGCGTTCATGCCGTTATTATCACTCTCTAGTCCCCATACATATCGTCTGGCTCTAGAGCTACGATCCTATTTCCACAGAGATCATAATTTTAATTTAATTGAGGTTTACGATGCAAACATTCACAGTTTTTGCAGGCTCTTCTGGCTTCGCGCCAAAGTCTCATAATGAGGCCGCCAAAACACTTGGCCATGCCTGCGCTGAAAAAGATATCACCTTATGTTATGGCGGCATGAATGCTGGCCTAATGTATTTAGTCGCTGAATCAGCGCGCCGTAATAAAGGCCGCGTTATTGGCGTTATTCCTTCACGATTGCGCGATAGTGAACGCGTTCATAAAGAGCTTGATGAATTAATCACAGTGGAGACTTTGTGGGAACGCAAACGCGAAATGTATTTCCGCGCGGATGCCATTATCGCTTTACCTGGTGGCTTTGGTACTTTTGATGAGGTGGCTGAAATTTTATATTGGGGTGTATTGGGCTTTCACGCAAAACCCATGCTGCTTTTGAATATTGATGGCTATTGGGATGAGCTTTTAGAATATTTAAGAAATAATGTGACGCAAGGCGAAGGCGAATTGGGACAGATTACTGACTTTCTTTTAGAAGCCGCTTCTGTTGAGGAAGGCTTTAAAAAGATCCAGAATTGGCAAGCGCCTGCTTACGCGAAAAGCAAAGATGAGAAAAAAGAAGAATTACCGCATTTTGAAGATGCATTCTCAGCTGAACATATGGATAGCATTATTATTAGCCAAGCCACGGCGCTTGGCAGTTATCAAATTGGTACAGCACTAGCCTTGCGCCAATTGGGTAAGCATAGCTTACCTATCGGCCTGCTGAATGAAAAAGGTGATTTTGATCTGCTGCTTGATTGGGTCGAACACGCCTCAAAAGCGCGCTATATTACCGCCAAATGTTCCGATTTATTTTCCACTGCGGCGAATAAGACCGATCTCGCGCTGAAACTCTCCGCACTGGTCGGTCATGACATTGATTTGCATGAAGACAAATGGGGCGATAAGCCCGAGTTTTAAGGCTTATAGAGCTGTTACAGTTACTCATTATAAGAAGCCGCCGCGTTATTAACCGGTGGCTTTTTTGTTGCGCTTGCGGGCAATGTCGGCGCCGCGCTTACTTGCTCATCATAGCGGTGATCTGATGGTGTGATCAAACGTGGCAGCATTGTTTTTTTATCATCACTGCGTTTATAAACGTAAATGCCCAACACAGATAAAGCCACCGCCCAGATTGTGCCGAGAGATTCAATGGCATTAATCACGATAAACGCTTCGCTTGTTTTAAAAATCAAAATATACGCCACGCCGAACATTTGCGCCGCCCAGCTTAGCGCCATCACATAACCAAAGGTCGGGCGCATACGGCGCACATAGGCGTCTTCGGCGCTTATTTCTGCGCGTATGGTTTGATTAACGGCGTTAGATAAAGCATTGTGTTGCTCGGTTTGGATCTTGGTCATTTCTTCGACATGACGATTGGCTTCGCGCAATTCTGCTTCGCTTAAAGCGCCGCTCTTAATCGCATCCTCTAATCCTTCTAATGCATCTGCTGCGCTTTGCGCTGAGGGGTGAGCAATGGACCGCAACACGCCTCCCGCCATTTCGACCAAAACAGGCAAACCAAATTGCGCTAAAATACTTAAGGCCATAAGCGCCTCCTTTTCCTAAAAATGCTTAGATTTAAATATTAATCAGGCGATAAAATATATGAGCGCCCAATTGAGTGACGGGGCTTTGATCCTTGCTCCAATACGGCACAATCCCTTTTGCATGATAATGAGTTGCCCCCATTGTAATATCGCTGCCCAAAGCCCCTGTAATTGCACGACGCGCAATGCGGCGCGCTGTAACGAAATAAATATCATTATCTGCGTTGAGGGTTATTAACTTCCCCCGATTAGGGTCGTCCTTATTCCAACATGAAAACTGAAACGGTTTTTGGCATATTTGTACAACGTCATTGCCCCACCAATAGCGGCCCATTTTTTTGGATATCGCCAAGCGATTAAGCACAATATGGGCAACGGCCTGCATACCTGCGCTGCCTTCGCCGCGTGCCTCGCCCCATAATGTGCGCGCCAAAGTATCAATGGCTATTTCATCATAAAAAGCTTTGGCTTGCTGCGCCGATTCATCAATTTTGGGGACAAGGCCAAAGGGTTTTGCTGTCTTTTTCTTAATCGGCATAAGGGAGTACTCCTTCTTCTTCATTATTCTTGGAAACAACATTTTTGAAATTTAGGCATAAAAAAACGCCACCTTTTCAGGTGACGTCTAAAATTCTTACTCTATGTTCTTGCGAGGCCTATTTGCGGGTTTACTTAAACTTATTGGCCATCCATCCCAAAGCGCGCCCTGTATTACCCACGGTACTGTTGGCCAGTTGATCCCAGTATTTTTTACTATAAGCACTGGTCGTTGATGGGACGCTCATGCTTAAATTATAAGAGCCCAAATCACCGCTTAAGGCTGTTAAAGCCTTGAGATCATCTTCATCTAAATAATAGAGATTATCAGCACGTTTAGAAAAATCATTGAGCATCATGGGCGCGATAAGAACCGCTTGCTCTGCAGGTAAATCTTTGGCTTTAGCAATAACGGCTTGCAAAGAATCTGAAATATTCAATACTTCCGCTTCATCGCTAATGGCGATATCTAATAATTTATTATAGTTACATTTGTTTAATACAGAAGCGCAGCGCCCTTCATAATCATAGCCTTTAATTAGTACGGATAATGTTTCAGCGTAATCTGTCGCTTGCAGAGCATTTTGTGTTTTCACATCCCCCTCTAAATCATCAAGACCTTTAAAGATATTGCTGATCACACCGAAAGACTCTTCGAAGCTCTCAACATCTTGGATATTGCTGGTAAGAGCCGTATCAATAAACTGCGTGACCGCTTGCACTTTTTTACGGCTAATTTTTGTCGAAACTTCAGGCTGTATGGCAATCAAGATTGATTTAATATTCTGTAGAATAACGCCGCCTTTGGATTGCACTTCGCTATTGTCTGCTTTTGAATCTTTATTCGTTTTGCGCCCTGTGCCATCAAGCATTTCATCAACATAGACCATGAGCCATGTTGCACTAGATTGTTTGAGTTTATCAGCAACCGCTTTAATTTGTAGCTCTTTGCCTATATCGCGGGAATCATCAGCCATGTCAGCGGCTTTCACAGTCGCTTTATCCCAGCCTGTTTTAAGCTTACTACCCAGTTTAGCGAGGTTATCTTTATCCCAAATACTCATTAAACGTGCTCCATCATTCAACATTGCCGTATAAAATTCTAT
The DNA here is from genome assembly GCA_963977125.1 of uncultured Micavibrio sp. Lineage (GTDB taxonomy): Bacteria > Pseudomonadota > Alphaproteobacteria > Micavibrionales > Micavibrionaceae > UBA2705. The sequence continues at coordinate 206,400 of CAXBNJ010000001.1, read as the reverse complement.
GCCTTTATAGCAAACGCAGGGCGTTATGTCAATGTAAATCGCTTGCCATAAATAGAACAAGGCGCGATGCCCATTAATGCATCACGCCTTGCTCACTAATTCATATTTATCAGGCTATTTAGCCCTTTTTTAGACCATTTAAATAGCTCATCGCTTGGCCTGTATATTTAGCCGCTCCACTCGCAATTTGCGCGGCATAATGTTCGGCATAAGCCGCTGCGCCGCCAGAAACGGTTGTTCTTAAATTATAAAGGCTCACTTCATTGCTTAAGCTATTAATGTCAGCTAATGCGCTGCCTTCTACATTGGCCAGTGAACGCGCAGTTTGGCAAAGCTCACGCAGCATTTCTACGCCTGTCTTATTGATAGTCTCAGGCATTCCAGCTTGCTTGTCACAAAGAAGGTAAAGATCCGTTAGTTCACTCAAATTACATTTACCATCCACAGCGGCGCTACGTTTATCAAAATCATAAATTTCGACCATTTCTTGCACAGTTGGAATAGCATCTTGTTTTTTCAAAGCTTCAATCACTTTTTCATCTTCAAGTATATTATCCATTTTCTCAGGCAAAGCTTCCATGGTTTCATAGAAGTTATAAAGCGCTTCAGGCGTTGGTGTATTATTTTTCAAGCCTGTTAGTGTATCCAAATCAGCAATGACTGCCGCGACAAGAACGCGGGCGCCTTTGGTTTTGACTGAAACTTGCACATTATTCAAATTGGCCTTGATCGCTTGTATGAAATTAGAGCCTTTTCCCGCAGGATCATTGCCATTAAGCATTTCATCCGCATAGACAGACAGCCAGTTCACATAGGCGATGTTCAAATTATCATTCAGCGCTTTAACTTGTAAATTAGCCGCAACTTCGCCAGCATTTTCATAGACATCGACCGCAACATCTTTGGTTTTCTTGGCTAATTCTGTTGTAGTTTCGACGGCCTGAGTAAAGCCCTCTTGTGCTTTATTCTTTAATTTCTCAAAATTTTCTTTACTAAATATACCCATGTCAAATGCTCCGTTATGTTTTCATAATTGTAAATATAGCGGCCTTTGTACCGCGCTGCGCTCGTTATGTCAAACATTTTTTGTGGGATGAAAGGCCTCTGTTTTTAAAGCGGTGCGGTCAAGCTTAGCCTCTATACGCAGTAAATGACTGGTTAGACGGTCTTCCAAGGCATGAACATGTGAAAGCCGTGCATAAGATTTTGCGGTTTCAAGCTTATGCGCTGATAAGGCTTCGCGTAATTGCATGACCCGATTATCAACAAGGCGGTGCATCTCAATCACGGCCTCTTCGCCTTTTTGCTTAACATGCCAAATTAAACCGAACAGAGCCGTTAAGGCTGGAATATCAATGACCGATACCCACCATAATAAATCAATAGAATTTTCCATTACTTAAATCCTTATTTGTGTTGAGCGCATCACACGGTAAAATTATTATCCGCCATATGCGGCTTAGCGCTGCCTTGCCACGCATTACGGCCAAGCGCGCGGCCCAAGGCACGAATGCGCACAGGTTCCATTGCAAGCGCCCCTGCTGCGGCATCTAGGCCATCATCATGTGCGCCGGGTTTATCAGGGCGCCATTCCTGCATTTCACAGATAAACGGCGTTTCAAACACCCCTTGATGTACATAAAGGGCTTTGGCAGCGAGCACCGCATCAAAGGCCTCGACTATGCGCACAGCTTTGGGGCGGCGTGATGTTAATTCAACCACCGCTGTCGGTACGCCGCTTTCATGCAGAATATTTCTAAGCATATTGGGCAGGAAGCGGCCAATGCCATTTATCTCTATTGTGATGGAGGGCAAATGCAATTCTTTGGCCATTTGGGCCACTAGGCGGCATTGCTGCGTAGCTTCATCTTCCCCATCATCAGAAGCTGCGCGTAAATAAGCGCAGCAATGCAGATAATAACGCCCCTCATTATCTGAATAAACCACCGCTAAAACGGAGCTATCCCCCTTACCTTGCGCGGCCGCGAAAGCCGGGTCCCAAAAGGCTGAACAAGACACAAGCTGGCGACCATTTAACCAGAGCTGCGCGCGTGAGGCCGCTTCCCTATAGTCAATATGGCCTTCATACACAACCAAATCTTCGGGGTTAAGCCGGCCATTTTCTAGTGCCACGGGGCGCAGCATCATTTGGCTTTCAAATTTATTGGGCCCTGTATGCGCTTTGATGCGGGCGATTTCATCTTGTTTATAGCGCTCTGGCCAGACGGATTGTCCTTTATCATTTAAAAGCGGGCAGATTAGTCGTGTATAGCCATCTAAAAACGCAATATCTTCGCCTATTTCATGGCGGGGTTTATCGGCGTAAATTGAATAATAATGATGCGGCGTCCCGACATATAGCCGCGTTCCGCCTTGTACCAATATATATTCAATCTCCAAAAGTCGTTCGCGTAAATCAGCCCGTTTTGCTGCTGTATCACATGTGCGCGGCACTTCAACATCATCACAAATAATCACTTCGGCGCGGCTGCCTGTTATATTCGCCGTAATGCCTTTGGCCTGCATGGATGGGTCGCGGCGTTCTAAATCGCGCCGCACAGTAAAACTATCCGACGCCCATTGTTCGCGTTTTTCAGGTAATAAGAATTCTGTCAGCATATGGCGCTCGATGATTTTTTTAACATTACGCACCATTTTGCGCGCAAGGTTCAAATCAGCCGCCAATACCAAAATACGCATATTCGGATCAGTAAATAAAAGCCATGCGCAAAACAAGCCAACAATAGTCGACTTGCCACAAGATCGAAACGCCATAAGCAGTAAATGCCGGTCCTCACCGCGCCAGCGCGCTTCCAACCAATGCGCTATTTTATAATGTATATCAGGTGTTGATAGGCCCTGCCCCCTATTCCACAAAGTCAGGAATAAAGGGAAAGAAATCATGTAAACACCTATGCGTTATTTGAAATTAGGCCATAAAAAAGCCCCGCAAAATGCAGGGCTTTATAATTATTAAGAGAGGTTAATCGCGAATTACAAAACGTTACGATCTGATTTGCTCGCTGTCGGTTTAACTTTTGGCGTTGCGGGCAAATCACCCATATCTGCGTCAGCCGCTGATTTTTTCTGTGGGGTGATCGTCTCTGTATCCGCCGCGCTTTCGTTAAAGATAAGCTTCGTTCCAAAAGCGACGCCAAATTGTGTGCCCTTAGCAACAACCGCACTGGCCAGAAGTTTTGAACCAAGTAAAGTCCAACCTAAACCAAATGTGAAATAGCCTGCGCCAACACCAGCAGCGAGAACGCCAACAGCCATTGCTTTGCCTGTTGTGCTGTCATCTTTTTCAAATGGCCAATAAATTGTTTTATTTACCGCAGGGATACGATAAACATCATAAGCTTTTTGTGCGGCTTTCGCGAAGAATTTAGTTAAATTAACAACGAGGTCACCAACGCCACTTGCCGCATTAAACGCTGCGCCAACTTTAGATGGTTTTGCTGCTGGTTTATTTTCCAAGTTTTGCAATATATCTTCTACGTCTGGCTTCTCTGATTTGCTCATGTTCTTACCCATTTCATCTTAATGTAAATCTCTGTAGTCTTTCTTAGCCTAGCAAGCAAGCTTATGTCAATAGCTTTTTTACAGAATATCTACACTTTATCTGAATATTGGTCGAGCTCACTTTGTGCCTGCGCGATTATATCAGCCAATAAGCGATCATCCGTTTCATTCTGATTACAGCCCGTTAAGAGATCAGCCCATTTAGCCAGTTTAAGTAATAATTCAATATGGGCAATCGCCACTTTACAAGCATTATGATGAGCCGTGAAGCTTTTTGCATCCTCGGGATGATCATCAGAAATAATAAATTGATGATAAGAATCAAGGCTATGTTTTAACGCCTCGGGCAGAAAGGCGGCAATTTTATCGCGGGATTTTTCTTCTAAAGTTTGAACCATAAATACGCTTCCTTATACAATGATGTCCTTTTTAAATAGAGGTCATTAAGGTTAAAAACGCGCGACGATATACCAAGCCGCCCCATTTGACACAACCGTGATCGCGTTATATTGCGCGGATAATGGCTGCGCGTAATTATCAGGCCCTGCCGCGCCTTGTTCGGTTACCGTCACGGCATTGCCTGAGGGGTCAGTTTTCTTGATTGTGATAACGCGGCCAATCGCTTCACTGGCATTGGCCGGTGGTAGACGCGCAGTTAAGGCCCCGCCGTAAGAGGATATAAGATAAGTATCAACCGCCATATCAATATCATATAGCCCCGTCCCTTCATAAAAACGCGTATTACCCGCCGCGCGATTTGAGGATGTGACATACCAACCCGCACCATTTGAAATCACCGTGACATAATCATTTTTTCCGCCAAGCTGAAAGTCGGAACCATCAGGGCCTGACCCGCCGCCAGCTTCGCGTATCGTCACAATATTGCCCGATACATCAATTTTCTTAATGGTCATCGTGACGCCTTCTGCCGTGCTCGCCAAAGGCAATTCAACAGCCAAAGCGCCACTATAAGACGACACAAGATGGACGCTATGTGACAAATCAAGACTAACCGTGCCTGAGGCGTCTATATATTCAGTATCATAACGCTGCAATGTCGCTTTCATATCGGTCACAATCGTGCGCTGCATAAAGTTTTTCTCTGGGTAGCCTGCACTATAAGCCGAATATTGTCCGCCTGATAAATCCCAAATTGCCGCGCCATCAGAAACAGAAAGCAAATTATAAATAGAGCTTTCATCAGAGCCTGCATCTAATTTTATATTCGGCACGCCCCCTGAGCTTTCAGCATAAGGGTTAAGCAGTAAGCTTTTATGAGAGCCTGTTCCTAAACGAAAACAAGCCTCTGCGGTTGGGGCAATATTGGCTTCGCAATCAATAAAACTATTATTAAACTGCCCTTCTTCGACATAAAAGCCGCTGCCTGTTGTGCTTACGCCATGTGAATAGGCGCGGCAAGCGTGGAATTTATTTGCATTGGGCGTATCGCCTGCGCCACTGCGCATTAAGTGAAAACCATGCAAGCTCATTTGTTCAACGAGGACGCGATTAAAATTATTCCAGTAACAGGGGTAATTCGTATTTGTTCCGCCATCAAGCTGCACGCCAATATCCGCCGCAAAAACTGAAACGTCAGAGACGGCGCATTGCACGCAAGGCCGCGCAATACCGCTTAATTTAATACCGACAGAACCGCCTAGAGTTTTGAAGTTTTGCAGCGTGATAAAATCAGCCGTTAACGCCAAAAGGACAAAACTATTATCACTGGCTTTCAGTACAGATTTTTGCCCCGCACCGCGTAGGCTCTGCCCTTCATTTAAGCTGATAGTACTGGTTATTAAATATGTGCCCTCAGGTATATAAACTGCGCCATGTGCACTTAACGCTTGCTGTACAGCTATCGTATCATCGGTAAGGCCATCGCCAATAGCACCAAAATCTTTGATCGAAATAAGGTCACTATGTTTATCCGATGAACTCCGCGTCATTGCACCGAAACCTTGCGCCGTGAAGTTCGGCGCGGCTGCTGCATTGGTTAGTTCCACGGCGATCGGATCACCATTACCATCAAAGCCCAGCGCTTTACCCGCGCGGATGGCTTTGGCGGGCAGCTCGTTATTGGCCGTATTTTCATGGTCTGAATAATGCAGCATTTGGCTTTGTTGTCGGGCGATTTGCTGCACAGAGCTCATCATATAATCAAGCTCGTTATTAATCGCTCGCGCTGAAAAATCGCCGCCTTCTATAAAATCAGTGATGCGCTCAAGCGGTAATTGACGTGTTAAAGTGATGGTAATTCCCGCGCTAACGGCCGTATCAAATTCAACATAACCGCCAGATGTTTGGCCTGTACTAAACACCATATAGCCGCTATTTTGCAGCGCGCCATCGAAATAGACTTTTAGGTCTTCTGCTGCAAAAATCGGAAATGGAAAATCATAGCGCGTTAAGGCGCCATTAGCCGTAAACCGTATGATTGGTGTGACGTCTGGAATTTTAATATGCTCTGTGCTCATTAGCATGGCTCCCTTATCTTTTATAATGTGGGTTATTTTTTATTAGAGCAATGAACGCTCTAAGGCTTGATTGGCTTGTAATTGCTGGGTTTGCAGCAAATTTAAAGTGCGCGTATTTTCAAGATCTTGTTCAAGCGCGTTAAGGCGTAATTTATCCAAAGCATCCGCTTGATTTTTTTCTTCTTCACTTTGTTCAAACAAACCGAGTAAGACCGCCTCACCGCTGCCCCCAGGATTGCTGCCAATACCTGATGCGCCAAATTGCGCGCGCTGTTTGGCGGCGGCGCGTTTTAAGGCGTTTTGTCGGCGGCGCGCGTCATCTTGAGCCGCAAGCTCAATTTGCTGCCGTGCTAAAGCGGCGTCTTTTTGATCTATCTGCGCATTGGCTGCTTGCTGCGCGGTGAGTTGATCGATTTCACGCTGCTGCTTGCTGCGTAAATCATCACTATCGCCGCCCCCTAAACCTTGTGCCAAACCAACGCCCGCATTTAATAATTGCGTTGCAGATCCTATAATTGGCGTAATCGCATTTAGCGCGCTTACCGCTGAACTAAAACTGGCCATCTTTCATATCCTTATCTTGTTTATAGAGTGGAATTAATCATTCACTTTGATTTCTGAAATCACTGAGAGCAGCGTAAAAGGCCGCGGGTCAGATTGTTCAATCCGCCAAAGTGGTTTGGTTAAGTCGCGCGCCCAACCAAGCGCCCGCATACGAATATCGGCGCTCACAATAGGTGGCGGCGTACCAAGGACAGACTCGTCACCCATTTGTTTAAGGGGAACGTCTTGTAAGCCGCGCCCAACATCAAGGCGCAGGGCTTGAGTTTCTTCCATGCGAAACAGCGCTTCAACAAGGCGAATGGCGCGCCCGCCGCCACTTTCGCTAATTATATTGGGCGGCAAAGGTTCAATGATATGCGTAAAACTCAGCCCAATCATGACCTTATGTGCGGGCGACGCTAAAGTAATATTGCCCCCTGTTACCAATTGCGGATCAAGGCGGATATCATCGGCCAGAACGTCGACATACTGCCCTTCCAGATGATCAAGGCCAGACCATGACAAGGCGCCCTCAATGCTCGAGCCGCTTAAGGCCGAATCCATAAAGCTTTCATCGTCAAACACTTCGATCAGATAGTTACCATTGCGTTCCACCAGTAAATACACCGTATCTCCAACCACGGAGATTGATTTTACATTGCCCAAAGTTTCATGCACCGTCCATGCAGCGACTTGTTCGGCGCGATAGACCGTCAGCGTTGCAAAGCGCCCATCACTACGCGCAATAAACAACAAACGGCGCTTCTTATCATAGTCTTGATCCAAGGGCTCTTTTATCACATGGCGAGACAGCAAGGCTAAATCGGTTGAAGAATATGCTTGTTCGACATCTGTATATAAAAACTCGCGGATTTCTTGTTGATTGCGCGCAATAAAAAGGGTCGCGCCATCAACATCAATGGGCGGAATATAGCGATCAATCACTGAGCCTATACGCGTTTGGCGTAAAAGCTCTACCGTCGATGGCGTTAAGGGTGAACCCGTCACCATCCATTCCGCGCCACTAGTAAAGACCTGCAAGTGTCGCCCTGAAAACACGGCGCGTATGGCGTTGACTTGGTCAGATAAAATTGAAAACTCAATCGATTCATCATCAAGCCCTTCGCCCAAATCGAAATTAAATAAATCGCCTGACTTGGAAAACCAAATCCGATTGGGAAGGTCACGGCTGCCGCCGATAACCAAACGATCTTGATGAAACGCTAAAGTGACAGGATAACCGCGCACCGCCGAAAAAGCCTGTTCTTGCCAATCTATGGTCGCCGCAGTATCGATTAAGTCTTCTTGGGTCTGGGCGCTCACGACTGTGGGAGATTCAAAGTCTGTAATCAGCACCTCTTTATCGCCAAGGCGCAAGCGCGCCCCTTCATGTGCCAACACAAATATATTTTCAGAAGCCGTGATCGTAATCGCGCCCGACAAAGCCGAGGGCGTCAAGGTTACGCTTGAGCCTGCAAATTTATAATAAGGCTGGAATAAACGGTTATTATCTTCAAAGAAAGCCCAATCCTGCAGCGCCCAACTGCCATCGCCTAAACGCAATAATTGTTTGGGGGGATATAAAGGATGAGCTAGCAATAAAGTATCTGCCGATTGTGTCCATGCTAATTGCGCGATCTGTTCTTCTGGCCAAGGCGTCACAATATCTGTGATTTTTGTACCATCAAGATAGATAGCCATTGAGTGATCGCTCACGACTAATAAATAGGTTTGCTGCGTATTAAATTCAAAAGGAATTAAGCGCCCTGCCCCAGCTGCATTATCAATATAATACGTACCAGCGCGGCGGCTCACCCCACCTGTCGGGTGAATAAATATATTGCGCAGGGTTAACGCGCCATTTTCATAGGCGTTCAGATCCCCCCTGCCGAGCAAATCGCGGGAAACTTCCCCCGCCGTAAAAGTCGTCTTGGCTTGACGTATACGAGACATAAGCGTGTCCTTTTATTTATAATTTTGTTTAAGTTTCTTGAGTGAAAACAGCGCGGCTTTTAATCGCGTATATCTATCAAGGAAAAATTCTGTAGCGCTGTCGGGCTTTGTTGCTGCGCATCGATTTGACGCGCTTTTGCAAATTCATTTTCTGATATTTTGAATAAAGCCTGTGCGCGTGAGGTACTCTCAGTAATCGGAATACAGAATTCAGCCGATAATCTTGCTATCAGCGCCGCGTCAAAAAAAGGTGGAAAAGATTCCTCTTCAGGGCGGTAAGTATAGGTCAAAGTCAGCGCATCAACATTGCAATGGATCTGTCCTTGCGCGATACGGTAATTCACGCCGCGCCCTTTCGTTCCTATACCGCAGGAAATGGCTTTGAGGAAATCAACGGGCAATTGAAATGCATAGCGATAATCGGCTATGGGGCTTTCGCTTAACGCGGAGAGTGCTATTTGTCCTGTGGCAAAGCTCCAACGATAAGAGGATAGCAGCGCATCACATATTGGCGCATATAGTGCGCCCGCAATTTCACTTTCCGCTGTGCCGTCGTTAAAAGACGTAATCGGCGAAGCACCAATACGTATTAAGGCACGTGAACATAAGGCAACATCATTTAAGGCCATGGGCTTATCCTTTGTAATTATTCATGGGTATAAAAAACCTGCCTGCATGAAATCATCCATGCAGGCAGGTGGGCTGTAACTATGGCTGTTCGAGGCTGCGCGCCTCAGAGGGGGTGCTTAAAATTTAAGAGTTTCAAAATCTAAGCATAGGCCGAGATGGTTACAGCGCTGCCCGTATTCGCCGTGACGATATAAAACGTCGTATCAGGCGTATCGGCCGTATCTAAATTGGCAATAATCAGGTCATTAACGCGCAGCATTTCAGCCGCGCCATCAAAATACCCGCCGCTTGTAACAAGCGCATCTTCTGTTGTGTAATGCCACATTGTGAATTTGTTCGCGTAAGCCAATACGCTTAAGTCATTAATAGTCAGTGCCATAATTTATGGTCCTTTCTTCTCTATTTTTAATAAGGGATTGTGAGCGTTTTGATTGAACGCGCTTAAGTAGGCGTTTCATCGCATTCGATTTTGACGATGCCCGCTTGGTCTATCAGCGTTGCGCCTTGGCTCATCATATTATTGACAAAATGCGCTGCGCGATCACCATGCCAGCTAATATCCGTATTCACATCATCCCCTGAGGCATGACCAATGGCTGTTTTGTGGAACCAGAAACAACTGCGAATGCCTGTGCCGTCAATCGGCAAGCCAGAATGCGGAATAAATATAGTCCCTAACCATTCTTTGGCCTGCGTACCTTTCCACGGCAGCGCATCGGCGCCAATATAATCCGCGCTTGAAAATTCATCAATCGCCAGCAAGTCGCTCCATTGTTTCCAGCCAATCACCGCAAAGCGCTGCCCATCATCAGGCACATCATTTTCACCCAGATATTCAAACGCTTCGAGCACTTTGGCTTTCGTCAGACCCGTATTGCCATCCGCAATAACATTATCTGTTGCGGCATCTAAGGCGCTGATAATCAAATCATCCGTTTTACGCCCTAATGCATAAGCCCCTGCATTGGCAATCACCAAACGTTCATCGGTATTGATTTTCAGCTCATCAAGGCGATCAACCCAGTCACCCGCATAATAATCTTCAAGCAAACATTCGACCGCCGTGTGATCAAGGTTCATAACAGGCACCATGCCATGTGTAGATTTGGTTGACGCAACTCCCTTGCCGACTTTTTGGAATATCGTAGATGCGCCTTTTACATTACTCACCGTGCGCACGGCGCCACGAAGCTTAGAGCCTAGGCGCTGGTAAGACTGATGCACCTCTTCCTCAAATTGTTTTACAAATGCATTTTCAATTGATGTGGACATATTAACCTCTTGTTAAGTTATATAATGATAAGAATATGCGCAGCAGTTTGTAGCGCGCTTAAATAAGCAAGCACGCTGACTGAACTGAACATGGCGAAAGCACCAAAAGGGTGTTAATCCATATGGCATACGGGCCAGAACTTGGTTAACCGTGAAAAAAAGCACCCATAATTTTATAAAATGAGTGCTCAATTTTTAAAATTGATCGGTTATGTTAATAAAAATAACCTTTATTTTATTTTCATAAAATGGTTGACAATTATTTTTTTGTTATGTATAAAAACTTTCTAATATAAGATGAGACAAAAAATATGATCATATATACAAACAATAACTGATCATCATCTTATGGATAGAAGCCGAAATTATAATAAAAAGAATACACTTAGGCCTAACACTCTTGTATGTTAGTAATGCCTAGTCTGTAACTATGTGGAGAATACTGATGCTTTGGAAAAAACTTGTCGAAAAAGCTTTACGCGACGACTTCGCGAACGAAGAAACAATTACACTGCGTAATATCCCTGAAGATATTGCCAAACGCCGCGCCTATCCGCGCCGCGAAAACGATAAATGTATATCTGTAATAGATGACCATCTTATGCCCATCGAAAATTGGAGCATGAGCGGCGTTTTGCTTAATGGTGATGAGCGTCTTTATAATATTGGTGACAATATTAATATGACTCTTAAATACAAAACATCCAAAGGTATCGTTGAAGTGAGCCAAAGCGGCCATGTTGTGCGCAAAGGTAATGAGCGCATCGCTATGGAGTTTCAGCCTTTAAACAGACAATCATTTAACGATTTCCAACGTGTTATTGATGATGATGCCGCCTCGCAATTTGCAGCGTCGCAAGCTTAAGATTTTTTTACTCTAAGCATCCCTATACATATTTTTAAAACCCGATGTGACCTTGGCTATATGCTCAGGGTCCTTTGTTTTCCAGTATTTGGGATCAGCCATCATTGATTTTAACGTATCAGCGCCCATCCCTTCATCGCCCTGCGCCATTGTATTTAATGCAGGCTGATCAGAGCTCATCATTCGATATAAGGCCATCACCCCATCATAAGACCCTGCCAATCCCGAAAGCACATCTGGCGCTAGGTTTTTCTGGCCGTAAGCGAGTAATTGGCGGGAGACTTCTTGCCATTTTTCAACGCCGCCAAATTCAGAAACAAGGCGTTCCATTTCGCGGTCAGCCTGAAATTCTGATGTCAGGTCTAAAATCATCGGCACTAATTTACTGGCGGCCGCATCATAAACCATCTGCACTTGATCATTGGTAAAGCCCTTATCAAATAACTTCTGATTAAGCTCCTCATCTAGATCAAATAAACCATGCGAGAGATCTACAGAATAATCACTCGCACAATCTGGGCAGCCCAGTTCTTTTAAAACGCGCGCGCGGCCATCAGCATCGGCTAAAGACGGCCCTGCCGAAGAGAGCTTTTTTTCAAGCTCCAGATAGGATTTCACAAGCGCATCAATGCGTATCTCACCGCTTTGCTGGTCTATGAATTTATCAGGCACGCTTAAGGGCGTATCATCAGGCTGTGTTTGTATTATGTTCGGGGTCTGGTTTAATAGATTTTCATCCATGATTATCTCCTTATTTAATATGATGGATATTTAAGTAAATTATGCGCCTGATTTAGCTTGTGCGATGAGGCGCTCTATTTGCAAAACAAGCTGACGCTGGCCTTCTCGATAACGCAGCATTTCAGGGCTGGATTCTGGCCCAAGGGCTGTGCAGGTCACTGCGCTATGTAGCCACGCCAAAACTTTTTCGCCATCACTCGTGGCAAAGCATCGTAGAAAACTCGGCGCTATATCGCGCGCGGCTTTAACGCCGCAAGTCAAATAGCCGCGCTGGTTTTGTGCAAAGGCCTTGGGTCGTAAAGGCGCCTTACATGAGCATGATTTTTTAAACATGATCATCTTATCCTTGTGTTGTTATGGTTTAATTTATTACGCCGCCTTCTTCATTCGTAGCGGGCATAAGGCTCGCCATATCTTGCGCTTCGAGGCCGAGCTGCGCGGTTAGGCTGTCATCGCGTTTAATCAAATGATTAGGCACGCCCAAAGCTTCACCAAGGAATTTCGCCGCAGCGACTTGGTCAATCACCATTGAGGCCGCCGGCCCCATAGATTGCACCATTTGCATCCATGATAAAGTGGTTTGAATATTACGCTGTCCTTGAGCGCGCGCTAAGGGGGAGCGGTAATCAAGAGCGATCACACGTCCATCCAAATTCAAATCAGGAATTTCGCCGCGGCGTTTAAGAATATCAAAAACCCGCTTAATTAAGGGCGTTAGTAATTCGGCCTGTAAGCGTCCATAAGTCGCGCCGAGGATCTCAGCCATTTCAGATGAGCGCGCTAAAACTTCCGTTGCGGTCATCGCGCGGCCATTTACCGCGCCAAGGCGATCAATAAGCAAAGCATGACGGATACGGCCGCGTAAATCTTCGAGCACCAATTCAGAGACATCAAACTTACCGGGCATTTCAAGGGGCGTAAGACCGCGCGAGCCAACCGCTTTGGGAATAATCGCGCCTGGTTTTAATTCAATATTAGCCGCATTTAAAACCCCATCATCATCGGCTTGCCAAATACCTGTCACCGCAATAGAGGCATTTTTCAAGACAAGCTCCACCACTTTATTGGCGGTTTTAATATCAGGCAGCGCCTTCATCACCGGTGAGCGGCCATAAATTTCACCGGGGGACTTCATCCAACGGAAATTGATAAAAGGCGAATGCGGTAATTTTTGACGGTGTATAAACACATCTTCATCAAGCAATATAACTTCATACATATAGTGGCTTTTAACCGGTATTAACGCTTCTAAGACTTTAAATGTTAATTTCGGATCTTTTTGCCCCCGCGCCGTTAATGCAGGGGGGATTTCAGCCTGCGGAAAACGCTGCATAATTTGCTCAAAGCTCATTTCAAATTGACGATAGGTACTGTCTATTAATCCTGTAGGTCCCTCCTCCACGGCAAATTGCTGCAAAGGCAATGCGGTAAATTTAAGGGCTGAAAACTCCCCGGGCGCGGCTTCTTCAACCATTAAACTCGCCGTGCCGCCAATAACCAGATCTAAAAAAGACTGGTGAAGCTCTACATTGAAATTACTACGGTCAAGCTGATCTTGCATGACTTTTGCGATACGATCGAGCTGCGGGGCGATTTTATCCGCCTGTTCATCGGATATATCAGGCCCCGGCTTAAAACCAAACCATGCCGACCAAGGCGGCGTTAAATTTGCCAGTAGGCTTGAGGCGAGTTGATCCGTGGCATCCATCGCGGTGGCATCATAAATATGCGCCCCGTAGGATCGCCCCGTTCCTTTGCTTATTGGGCTTAATGATTCTGCACTACTGCGCTGTGGGATGGTATAATTATAACAATCATCCCAGAGCGCTTCCCATTTATTCTTTTGCTCACGCGCCGCTTGATAGCGTTCTTTTATTTGGCGCAATGCTTTATGGTCTTCCATTATCTTATTCTCCCAATAAAGATTTACGACTTGGGGCAATTTGGTTTATAGCCAGCAAACCGTTAAACCCTGTCTTTACAGTGCCGCTGCGACCACGCGCACGCCGTGCAATATTTTCAGCGCGCAAAGCTGAACTGTCTTGCGCGCTTAGGCCGTCCGATTCTGCCGCGCTCGACGTATCGCTTGTTACTGGACTGCCCGCCGTGTTTGTTGTGCTTGTCGGTGATGACGTATTTACTGAAGGCACGCTTACATATTGAATGCGCGCAGGCGCAGGCGTCTTAGGTTTTGAAACTAAGCTTCCCATTATCTTCTCCTTTTAAACGATAGAGTGATTTGAGTGATGATTGTTATGTCGTGATAAATCAGGGCTTGATCAGCGCCTTATAGAGCTGCCATGGTGTGACAATGCCAAAATCATGCAAGCCAATAATGCGCTTGACCGCTTCAACGCACGTAAACAGCATTGGTGGCAAAGCGCGGCGTGGCGGCGGTTTTATGCGCACTTCCACAGCCAAGCAATTTTGAGTTTCTATCCATTGAATGACATTATAAGTCGCGGGTAAATCGTGGCTTATAACTTCCGTTTTATGCGCCATCGGGTCGATGCTCATCCATTTATGGCCATCATTGAACATGACAAAGCAATGGCGAAATCCTGGTTTGAGGCATTTTAAATACCATAGCTCACTCGCCCCAGAAAAAATAACCCAGCAACGCATGTTAAACAACGCATTCTGTGTAAGTAAGATTACTTTGCGCGCGCATGGCATAGATTAAATTTTCGTCATCTTGCGCATCGTATATGTCATCCATATCATAAAATTCACTCAGCTCTGGCCATAATTTTGGCTGCAGAACAATGCCTTTTGATATGAGTACATCTTCCAAAACACCCATCGCTTCTTTCCAAATACTCGCCGCGCGCGCTTCTTTAGGGTGGTAAGGATCTGGCGCTAATTGACGTTTGCCATAGTGGCGCAAGACCAATAAATGTTCACGCAGTAAACGGCGGTTGCGGTGCAAGCGATTTAATATGGTGAAAATATCCGATGGTAAACATGGGCGGTTATACGCGCTTATACCCGCGCCTAATTGTGCGCCATCAAGCTGCGCCTGATTAGCCGCGACAAACCAAAACCATAATTCTTCAACAGATTCAAATGGATCCGTTTCCCTATCGCTACTACGCACTGGGTAATAATTCTTTTTAGCCATTTTCATCTCCCCATAGCTTTTATTTTAGGACAAAATAGATACAGTTGTTCCCTTTATGTTCTCAATATGTTATAATTTTTTGAAAGAGTCAAGATAAATATGATTTTTTTCCTATTTTTATTTTTAATGAACTATGTAAGAGTGAGTTCTATGTATACACATGAAGAAATATGGATCGCTATTGACCGCCTCGCGAAAGCCTCTGGTCATTCAACCTCTGGCCTTGCTATTAAAGCAGGGTTAGACCCGACAAGCTTTAATAAAAGCAAGCGCTTCCAACCGAATAAAAAGCCACGCTGGCCGTCAATGGAAAGCATTAGTAAGATTCTAAGTGCGACCCAAACAACAATGGATGAGTTTATAGCGCTTATACAAAATCCTGCTGGGTTGGTCGCACATAAACATGGCCAAACGCCTTTAATCCCCCTTAGCTATGCTTGCAATGACATGTATTTCACACAAGACGGCCACGCGATGAGTGATAAATGGGATAAACGTTCTTTAACGGGGGCTTTTGACGCAGAGTGTTTCGCTTTTGAAATTGATGATAATACGCACTGCCCGCTTTACCGTCTTGGCGATATTCTTATCATTGCCCCGAATGCAGAGCTCAAAACAAAAGATCGCGCCGTGTTTAAGCTGCGCTCAGGTGAAGTGATACTGAGTGATATTATCAAGATAGACACGGATAGTTACCACATTGCGCCGCTACAATTTGCTGATGGCGCCGCGCAAGCGCAACAAAAAAACGAGATACTCTGGCATGGGCGCATCGAATGGCTTAGTCAATAAACGACAATAAACCCAATTCACCACGCATGAGGCCTTTATTTAAGAAGGTTTTGGTGAGGTGGCTGTTTGGGCGCTTGGCCCTGCCCCGCGATCAACATTATCTTTTAAATAAGACTTCACCGCTTGCAGATAGGCCTTATTGCCATCGCTAAATACAGCATGGCCAGCATCTTTAATCACCGCAAGGCGCGCACCATTTATCTCAGCTTGTACTTCTTGCATATAACGCGGCGTTGCTGTGTCATATTCACCGCAAACAATTAAAGTTGGCGCGGTTAATTCTTTTAATCGTGGGAATAAATCAAGCTGACCGAGCGTACCGCTATGAGTAAACTCACTTGGCCCCCACATGGCATTATATAGCTCACGATTTGAACGTTTACCGCTCGCCCCGACCAATGAAGCGGGTTTAGCGGCGCGTGAGAAATGGCGCTTACCAAAATAAGCATCAGCTTCTTTATAGGCTTGAGAATCCGTTGTGCCGTTGGCCTCGCATTCACGGATAGTCTTTTGCATCTCAGGGGGGAGCTGCGCTAATAAAGCATTGCAATCATCCACCCAGCGCTGCGTTGAAATTAGAGGCGAGGAATAAATTAGCCCCGCAACACGCTCAGGATATTTCAACGCAAATTCACTAATAATCACGCCGCCCCATGAATGACCGAGCAATACCGCTTTATCAACCCCCAGCGCATTGAGCAAATGAAGCGGCTCTTCAGCGAAGCGCTCAACCTTCATTAAATCATCATCAATTTTGGCGGGTGATAAGTAAGAGCCTAATTGATCATAGCCAATTACTGGGCGCGTTTCAGCTAAGGCGCTTAGCGCGTCAAACATACCAATATGGCAGCCGCCAGGGCCACCATGCACAAGGACAACAGGCGCACGGTTTTTATATTTCGGATTATGAGGTTCATAATAACGATAGCCAATATCGCCGCCATCGACAGCAACCTGCCCTGATTTTTCTAACGAATATTTGTTCATGACCATTGCGTATTCTTCCTTGTGTATATGTCATAACTATACAAACTTTAGAGCAGATTTGCAAAGTTAAAATTATACTCTATTCTAGATCATCAAATCTTAACAGGGGCGTAGAATGGACGATAAAAACAAAGCATTAGAACAAAAAGTAAGCCGTATCTTTTTGATCATTTTTCTGGCTCTTTTATCGTGGTTTGCCTATGAGCGTTTAACCGTCATCACCAATAGCGACATGCAATCAGCCACCGTGCTTGACTGTAAAGATGAGTGGACGACCTATCGCCCCTCAACAGGATCAAGTACAAGCACCACAACACGCACAACAGTCATATCCGCACCACTGGCCATTACTGAAGACGGTCAAATGGCTTATGGCAACGTTAAAGTCCCTGAAAAAACCTGCCAACGCATGATTGGTACGACCCTATCCGTTTTCGTCCATAAGGATGATGCGAGTAAGAACCGCATTAATAGCTTCTTGCAATTCTGGTTATTCCCGAGCTTTATTCTCTATTGCCTATTTGGCATGATGTTCAATACTCGCAAGCCCCTTATTGGCGGCATTCTCAGTGTAATGATTTTCTGCTTATTTGGCTATTTCATAGCTGCAGAGCTTAATTACGCTAATTTTGGCAAAAAACCTGTGCCCATCAAAGCCAATATGAGCCCTTCTGAGGTCGCGTTTAATAATTGTATTTTGCGTGACATGCATAAGAAGAATATTGCGAGCCGTATCGACGTCACGACTTTAGTTTGCCAAGAACAAAATATTACGGATTTATCGTCTATCGCTGATCTCATAAACCTTGAAGGACTTTATTTACAAGGCAATGCCTTAACAGACCTCACCACTCTTCCCCCACACCCTAAATTAAAGAAGATCTCTATTGCGGGGAATAAAACACTAACCTCATTAGCCGGCATTGAAAACGCGCCTTTACTAGAAGAACTCCAAGCGAATAAATCTTCGATTCGTGACCTTAGCGGCGTAAGGCTATTAAGCCATTTAAAAACTATCGGCATGATGATGAATGAGATTTCAGATATCTCAGAGCTCGCCCCATTAAATAAACTTGAGGACGTCACCTTAAACTATAATAAAATTACCGATATAAGCGCCCTGACAAACAAACCGCATTTAAAACACTTACAGCTATATTCTACTCAGATCAGCGATATTACCCCCCTCTATACCAATACAGCATTGCAGCTAGCGGGGATTACTGGCGGCGAGAATATTAGCTGCGCAGAGCTTAACCATCTACGCACTCTATTAATTCCAGATGCGCGCGTCATCGGTCCTAACTCTTGTAATCCATAAATTAAAACTTGCGTGTTTTAATGAAGCTCGCTATCACTCTTAAAACCAACCTTATTTATGCGAGGCCCAATCATGATTGATAAAGACGCTATTGCAACGCGCGCAGCCAAAATCCTTTTAGACACAAAATCCGTACTCTTTAATACTGAAGAGCCTTTTACCCTGACCTCTGGTAAAAAAAGCCCTGTATATATTGATTGCCGCCGTCTGATTTCATTCCCTGCTGAACGCACACAATTAATGGATGATGCCGCCGCAATGCTGAAAGAAGCCACAAAAGATAAGCCCCTCGATTTACTCGCAGGCGGTGAAACTGCGGGCATTCCTTATGCGGCCTTTATTTCAGAGCGCATGGATATCCCAATGCTTTACGTACGCAAAAAACCAAAAGGCTTTGGTCGTCTTGCGCAAATCGAAGGCTGCATGGATGAAAACGGTAAAAATGTCGCGCTTATCGAAGACTTACAAACCGATGGCGGTTCAAAAAAATTATTTGTTGATGTCCTACGCGAAGCTGGCGCCAATGTTGAACATGCTTTTGTGGTGTTCCATTACGGTATATTCAAAGCCAGTGACGATAATATGAAAGATTTAGGCATTACGCTTCACAGCCTAACCGATTGGTGGGCTGTGCTTAAGACCGCTGAAGATATGAGCTATTTTGATGAGTCTGTTCTCGGCGAAGTTAAACAGTTTTTACAAGACCCTACGGGCTGGCAAGCGCAATATAGTGAAGCCGTATAGCGCTTAATCACTTTCGTTAAAGCGAATGAACTGATAGAGTTAACAAATGAAACATATTCATTTTATTGCTGCTGACCATGACGAAGCCCAAGCCGCACTGGCTGAGCTTATAGACCGTTATGGTCAAGCGCCTTTTGATCAGGCCAAAGTTATTATCCCCCTTGGCGGTGATGGCACTTTACTCGATACCCTTCATAACAAAGCCAGCTATGATCTTCCGGTTTACGGCATGAATAAAGGCTCTGTCGGTTTTTTAATGAATGCGTATAATCCCGACAATCTGATTGAACGGTTAGAAGCCGCTGAGACGATTGATATTCACCCATTACGCATGCGCGCCATGACTTGCGATGGTGAAACGATTGAACGTGTCGCCTTTAACGAAGTCGCACTATTCCGATCATCCCGTCAAGCGGCTAAAATTGCCATTTATGTTGATGGTAAATTACGCATGGAAGAACTGGTCGCCGATGGCGTTATGCTCGCCTCACCCGCAGGATCAACGGCTTATAATTTCTCAGCGCATGGCCCGATTATGCCGCTAACAGCAAACCTCCTCGCCCTTACGCCCATCAGCCCTTTTAGACCACGCCGATGGCGCGGCGCTTTATTACCGCAGCACCATGAGATACGCTTAGAGGTTCATGATCCGGTTAACCGCCCCGTTAGCGCGAATGCTGATTCTATTGAAGTGAAAAATATTAAAGAAATAACGATCTGGCAATCACGCAGCATAGAGCGTCGCTTAATGTTTGATCCTGATCAGAACCTCGATGAGCGTATTTTGAATGAGCAATTTATGGTGTAAGCCTGTTATGGTTTACCCGAGATCTGAATTATAGCTTATATTGACTAAGCAGCTTATCAAAAGGGTCTGCCTTTGCGGCCACGCAGACCACGGCTCTATCCGCCACTTGCTGCGCAAAACTCTTAACATTTGTCGATTTTTCTTCTGAAGCGGAAACTGTATTAAAGGCATCTTCTAGATATTGCTCGAAATAGCCAAAGCCACGAATACATAATGGTATACCGTCAATCACCTCAGCAAGATTATCCTTAAATGCAGTATTGAGATTAGTTGGGTCGAATTTAACGCTCTTCACAGATTTTACAACCACTTGGTTATAGAGCGTGAAAATAGACGGCTCGATATGAGAGCCTGCCAAAAGATCTGGCGCAGATTTTAAAACAGCTTTTGATGCTTCTGCGTAAACTTCAGATTTATAATGCGAACATTCTTGCATGGCCTATTCCTTTTCAATTAACTGGCAACAGGCTATATTAATTTACATAAAAAATCAAGTTAATTATCAATAAGCTCTTGCTCATGGCTATTTATGCATCTATAGGTGGCTCAAAATCATCCTCACCCTGTTCGCGCCGCTTATAAATATAATCATTTACTTGAGTTGTGACGCTACAATAGCCCGTAGCCTTATTATTGTAAGGGGCGCTGCTTTCTTGATCTTTTTTGTCCGTTTTCTCTACGGCAGATCCAAAACTTACTTCAATATCCTTTTTTTCTTCACAATGCCCATGATTGCGCGCTGTTCTATCTTCACAAATAACGCGCTTAGCACGCAAGATAGATTGACCAATACGTTCGGGCTTAAACTGGCTGGGTGATGTTGGCTCAAGAGTCCGCAGCCCTAAATTATTAAAAGCGAGAAGCATGGCCCCTTTTATGCCTTCTTCCTTCTGTATGTCTGCGTTACAATCTATCATCTTAGTGATCCTGAGTTATAAACTAGAACCTTTATACCTCAATTGTCATAAGGCTGTCAAATTTGAGTCACATTTTTGTCGCATTTCAGTTTCCCTCGCTCTAGCTCTCATATTGACAGCGCCCTTATTAGATGCTTTTATGGGCCTTATAAGGACCATTAATATGAACGAAAAGATCATTGTATTTCTTGATTGGGATGGCGTTGTTAATAATCATGACATCTCATGCGCGCTACCGAATAAACTTTCTGATAAGTTTAACGCTCAGGAAGATAACCCGCCATTAAGCCCCATTGCCGTTGGCTTCTTAAATAAATTATGCGCAGATCATCAAGAAATAAGACTTGTCTGCAGCTCGACATGGCGTACTCATAGTAAAGCTGAAATTGTGAGCACACTTAAAAATGCCCATAAACGGTTAATTGCAGCTTCAGGCTTAGAACATATTCCTTATTCAATTAAGTTCCATGCCGTGGCCAAAAACAGCTGGCGCACACCTTATGGCAGAGATTTTAACGATGCGATAAGAGGGAAAGAAATTGACGCGTGGCTACATCACTATGGCGATGAGCATACACGCTATATTATTATTGATGATGATAATGATTTTTTCCCATGGCAATTGCCCTATTTTATTCAAACAGACCCATTTAACGGCATAACATTAGATGACTACTTCAAATTAGATGATTTAATCACAAGCCTAGAGCCCGCCAAACAAATGCGGCTTGATTTTAAACCCGTTTAGTACATAGTCTTGCTTAACCGCCATGTCGCGGTTAATATTAAGCTCTTTACACATAAGGCCATAAAGATGATCGAAGCAATCGTACAAAAAATCCGTGATGAATTACTCGAGCAGCTCAACGCTGATACCGATGCTATTGAACGCAATTTAGTTGACCATACATTTATAGAGGAACCGCTTACCGCAGAGCCCTATGACCAGACATTCAACAAAAAACTCGGCCTTGAAGCGAGCGCGACAGCGCCCCAAAAGCTTAGTGCTGATATCGACGCGCACGCTGATTTAGATGACGATGATTATCCCTTACTCGACCAATCAATCCCTAATGGTTTAAAAGCGGTCTATAGCTCAAAAAACATACTGCATACACGCCGCCTAAAAAGCGCTCTCACCGATATAACATTAACGCGATTTAGCGTGCCTCTTTATTGGTTGAATGACCCTTATGAAGCAGGAAAACGCGCCGCCGCTGAGCTTTATCGCGAAATTGCGAGCAACGCCGCTCAACCTATTAATTATGGCGTAAAAATAACGCTCGCCAATATGAGCGATCAAACAACGCATATAACCCAATTCCTACAAGGCCTTCACGAAGCAGGCACGGCACTGAACTGCCCCGAAGCCAATGATTGTTTAGAAATTGAAACGGATCAAGCGGCTTTCAGCATCACATTATTTGGCCTTGGCGTATTTGAAGAAGCGCAAACAGCCCCCCTTCTCAATCAGTTCATGAAAGAAGATCAGCATATTTATATTTTAGGGCGCGAACATGGCCATATTGGCTTATCGGCCTATGTCCACGATGCCCATAAAGCCGAAGAAGGGTGTATGCCGTCTATACATTATGATCGTGAAATTAAACTGGCACGCTTTATTGCAACCATGCACAAGCAAGGTTATTTATCAGCCTGTCATAGCGTGTCTATTGGCGGTATTGGCCTGGCCTTGGCTGATATGGCAGTACAATCTTCTATTGGTGCGGGCGTTGGTGGTATTGGCTCGGCCAGTTTTTGGTATGGTGAAGACCAAGCGCGCTATATTGTCACACTGAACACTGCCGATATGGCTAAATTTGAAGTGGCCGCGCAGGATGAATCCATTAGCCTTGTTGAAATTGGCAACACCGAAGACGATGTTTTGAGCTTCAATAACCAAAAAATAAAGATATCTGAACTGAAATCAGACTAAGGCGCTTAGCCCAATGGGGTTAATCTTATGTTTGCCCTTGCTTTTCCGAATGAGAATTTCATATATATAAGAGTAAGAATAAGATATAGTGAACACAATAAAGCGAACAATAAAGCGATAGGAATTATAAATAATGGCCATGCAAGCCTCCGAAATCACCGATATGATAAAAAAAGCTCTGCCCGATGCAGAAGTGCGTATTGAAGATTTGCGCGGTGATGGCGATCATTACGCCGCTTACATCACATCAGCAGCCTTTGAAGGTAAATCGCGCGTGCAGCAGCACCAGATTGTCTATTCTGCCCTTGAAGGTAAGATGGGTAACGAATTACACGCTTTGGCGTTGCAAACATTCACACCAAATAGCTGATCATTTAAGGTCAATCTACATATTTCAAAAAATACGAATAAAAGGAACATCTGATGGAAAATATAATTTTTGAGCGCATAAAAAAAGAAATTGGCGAAAATGATGTCGTGCTATTTTTAAAAGGCACTGCAATCTTCCCACAATGCGGTTTTTCTGCTGCTGTTGTCCAAGTACTCTCTCAGCTTGGTGTTACATTTAACGATTTCAATATCTTAGAAGATAATGACATTCGTGAAGGTATTAAAGAATTTAGCAATTGGCCAACAATTCCGCAGCTTTACGTTAAGGGTGAATTTATTGGCGGCTGCGATATTGTACGCGAAATGTATGAAACAGGCGAACTCGCTGAATTGCTCACAGATAAAGGCGTTGAATTTAACGCGGCTGCTTAAGCTTAAGAAACATAATCAATAAAAAGGCGGACATTTATTTGTCCGCCTTTTTTAATGCTCACGCTTCATATCTCTATTTTTGCATCTTACTATCACGGTGAATGGCGCAGGACATGATCAAGCCGAAACAAATCATTGCGGCGAGCATTGATGTACCGCCATATGAGACCAAAGGCAGCGGCGCCCCCACAACGGGCATCAGTCCCATAACCATACCAATATTAATAAAGACATAGAGTGAAAAATTGACCATTAAGCCCATGGCCAGCAAGCGCCCATAAGCGTGGCGGCAGCATAGTGCTATGTATAGGCCATAGGCAAACAGCCCAGCCAAAACAAGAAGCAAGAACACCCCGCCGACTAAGCCCCATTCTTCAGCCCAGAGCGTAAAGATAAAATCCGTTTGCTTTTCAGGTAAAAAGTTAAGACGGCTTTGCGTACTTTGTAAGAAGCCTTTACCTTCAATACCGCCAGAGCCAAGCGCGATTTTTGATTGTGTAATATGATAGCCCGCCCCTAAAGGGTCTGATTCCGGATCAAGAAAAGTCAACACACGCTGCTTTTGATAACTATGCATGAACTGCCAAGCCACGGGGATCGCCGCCACCACTAAGGCTCCCGATGCAATAAAGATCCAAACGGGCACGCCCGCTAAAAATATAACCGCTGCGCCGCCCATAATAATCATTAGAGAGGTTCCCAAATCAGGTTGTAATAAGACCAGCGCTACGGGCAAGAGAATAATGCCCAGCGGGGGAATAAGCATCCATAGGCGTCGAATTTCCTCAGGCGTCTTTACAGCATAAAAACGCGCCAGCGCCATGATCACTGCAATTTTCATGAGCTCTGAAGGTTGCAGCTTCATAAAGCCCAGATTGATCCAGCGCTGCGCGCCCATGCCAACATGCCCCATAATCTCAACGATTAACAATAAAGCAATACCGCCCGCAAAGGCCAAATAGGATAAACGGAACCACCATTTAATATCGACCAGAGCAATGAAGACCATAACAAAAATCGCAAATATAAACCGCATAAATTGGCGGCTTGCCCATGGCGAGACACTGCCCCCTGCGGCAGAATAAAGCGATAACAGCCCGATCGAGGTTACAATAAAGATTAAAGCCAACATGCCCCAATGGAAGCGTTTAAGCTTTAATAAAATGGTGTCACGCTCACCAGATAAAGATGACATATGTCTCATAGCTTACTCATGCCCCCCATCTACGCGGCGTCTTCTCGGTCGAATATGTTCCATGCCGCTGCTCATTTCAACAAGCGGCTTACTTGCTGGGTCAATCTGTTGCGCCAATAAAAGCAAATCACGCGCCAAGGGTGCTGCCGCGCCTGAGCCACTTTCACCGTGCTCAACAACAACAGAAACGGCATAACGTGGATTTTTAAACGGCGCATAACCGACAAATAAAGCATGATGGCGACTTTTCCATGCCAGTTCAGCTTGTAGCGTGCCGGCAGCGCGCTGCTCTTTTGAAATTCTCGCGACCTGCGAAGTTCCCGTTTTCCCTGCAAATGCAAAAGCGGGATTGTTAATTTGTGCCGCGCGCGCTGTACCGCGTGAGCTATTCATCACCGATTCCATACCTTGGCATAACATATTTAAATGCCGTGGATCGAAATCCATTTTTGGCCAAGGCTGCAGCTTACGCATATCTTGTCCAACAACGCCTGTCATCCAAGGCTCGACCGCATAGCCGCCATTAACCAAGCGACTAACCATCATAGCCAATTGCAATGGTGTAGTTAATAAGTAACCTTGTCCGATACTCGCCACCACAGTCTCACCAGGCTGCCAGCGCGTGCCCATGCGCCCATACTTCCAATCTTTGTCCGGAATAAGTCCTGGGCGCTCTCCGGGCAATTCAATGCCTGTTTTTTGCCCCAAACCAAACTGACGTGCCACTTCCGCAATTTTCTCAATACCAACTTCAGTAGAATGCTTGTAATAAAACGTATCGCAAGATTGCGATAAGGAGTTTTCTAAGTTTATTTTCCCATGGCCAGCCTTACGCCAACAGTGGAATTTATCTCTCCCTAATTGATAGTGCCCAGGGCAAAACACTGTGTCATTCGGGCGTATATCCCCCGTTTGCAGCCCCGCCAATGCACTGATCATTTTAAAAGTCGAGCCCGGTGGGTATTGGCCTGAAATTGTTTTATTCGTCAGAGGATGCCCCGGATTAGTCCGCCAGCCTTCCCACACATCCAAAGGCAAGCCTTGGGTGAATAAATTAGGATCATAGCTTGGGTAAGATGCCATGCAATAGACCGCGCCACTATGAACATCCATCACAACCGCGCTGGCGCTAATCTCTTTAGACAGCCGCGCATAAGCACCGATTTGCAGTTCAGCATCCAGTGATAACGTCACCGACTTACCGATCATCGGGGCAATGCGTGAGAGCTCGCGCACTTCGCGGCCAACAACATTCACCTCGACCTGAGCCTGCCCTGCTTTACCGCGCATCTCCTCATCAAAGCGCTTTTCCAACCCATCTTTACCAATTCGAAATCCGGGTAAGCGTAATAATTTATCACCTTTAGCCAGTTCTGATTTATTAACTATGCCAACATAGCCTGTTACATGTGCCATCGCTTCACTAAATGGATATTGGCGTATATCGCCGACCTCAACCGTCACACCAGCAAAATCAGGAAGGTTCACTTCTATCGCCGCCACTTCTTTCCAACTCAGCTGATCTTTGACTTCAACAGGCAAATAACTCGCTTGCTGTCCTGCGCGGCGGATAATCTTGCGAATTTGACGTTCTTCCAAATCAATATATTTGGCTAAATGCCAGAGTAATTCCTCTAGGTTTTTTGTTTGCTCTGGCACAACCACGACACGGTAATTATCATCGTTAATCGCCATTTTTTTGCCATTACGGTCCAGAACCTCGCCGCGCGATGGCGCCAGCATTTTTAAATCGATACGGTTTTTTTCAGATAAAGTGTGATATTTTTCGCCTTTAACAACCTGCAGCCATGCGAGCCGCGCCCCCAGAACTGACAATAAAATGCCTTGAAATGCCGCCACAACAAAAGCGCGGCGAGAGAATATTTTGACACTATCATATTGGCGCTTCAGCCCCGTCGCACTTAATCGTTTACGATTAATACGCGCGCTATGCTGCTTAATCACCGCGCCATTTTGGCCGCGTCTTTTGCGTTGTTTTCGCATATTTTGTTTAAACAGCTTCATCGTCTATCCCCGGCGCGCGAGAGTTTTTGCGGTAACATTTTGTGAACAAAATACAGAATAAAAGCCACGACAGGGAAAATGAATATCGCCGCCGCTATATCATAGAGCATCGCCATAACCACCGCATGATCAAACAACAAATTAAAGCCATAAGAGGATATACGCACCAACACCCAAATCGCGATGTTTACAGCCGTCGCCATCGCCAAAAAGCCAAGCCAGACGACAAAAAATGGCTGCTCGTATAAAAAGCGCCGCTGAGCGCGTACAAACAAACCAGCGGGCAGCAGAACCAAACAATGCAGTCCTAACGCCGTGCCATTTGTCACATCCATGGCAAGCGATAAAATAAAGATCAGCAAGGGCGGTAGTAAAGCCGGTCTATAAATCATCCAATAATATATCGCCATAATCGTAAAACTCGGCCGGATATCACTATGCACCGCCCAAGGTAGATAAATATTATCTAGAGCGAACATCAAAACCAACAATGCGTAAGGCGCAGCAAATCGCAGTGCAGTTAATATCTGTTTAATAGAAAGATTCATAATAGAAGAGAATTACCACGCGGATGCCTGCGGCTCAAGCTATTGATTAAGCTTGTCCAGTGATGCTTTTAAAGCTGGGTCTGTATATTTATTTACGACACGGACATATTCGATATTCTCAAACCCGTAAGACACGTCAATATAAGGCTTTCCTTGGGCATTTATTTGGATATGACCAACAGGTAATCCCGCAGGAATTAAACCACCATGCCCGGATGATAAAACCACATCCCCTTCTTTAATATCAAGCTCACGCGGTGTGTGTATTAACCTCAACACGCCGCCATTATCGCCCGCCACAATAGAGGGGGTTTGTTGTGCCCCAACAATCACGGGTAAACGCGCATTAATATCATTAAGCAGTAAAACACGTGAAGCATGATTGGCTGTTTCAATGACGCGGCCAATAACGCCGTTGCGGCCAATAACCGCTTGCCCGTTTTCAACGCCCGCTTCACTGCCTGCTGAAATCAGCATGCTGCGCACATAAGCGCGTTTATTATCGGTAATTGTTCTGGCTGTAATAAAATCATAACGCTCTGGTAATTCCGCGCTCATAAGGCGGCGTAGGCTTTCATTGTCAGATTTTAACTGCAAAGCTACTTGGTACCACGCCGTAAGACGTTGGTTTTCTAATTTCAGCGCGGTATTCTCTGCATCGAGATGCGCAAGGCCACTTATCTCAGATATTTTATTGGCTGCTGTTTGGATGGGGGCTGTAACAACATTAAGCGCGGGCATGAAAACATTCGATAGACCGCCACGTAGCGAATTTAAATTTTCAATATTCCAGCTGGTCAAAACAAATAAAATGAGAGACGAGGCAATTAAGGTCGACGGCATATAGCGCGCAACTTTCGCCCGCGCTATAAAAAACCCATAGCCTCTAATATTTCTTTGTCTGGAGTGTAACGCCAATTATCTATCCTAAGCCTTGTTCTCTCTAGTATAGAGGCAAACGAATCACGCGCAAACCTAAAAATGAAGGTTTTCCGAATAAAAATTGCCTATAACAATATCTTAGACTTAAAATTATGAAGCTTAGGTTAATAAGCAATATCAATAATGACGCTTAATGACGTTTCTAAACAGATGCTGCTCTTCCAATACGTGGCCTGTACCTAACGCTACGCAACATAGCGGATTATCAGCAATCGCAACGGCCAAGCCTGTTGCGTGGCGTAACACAAGGTCAAGATTAGTCAACAAAGCCCCGCCGCCTGTAAGAACAATACCTTTATCAACGATATCTGCCGCCAGTTCAGGCGGCGTATGTTCAAGTGCGACTTTTACAGCTTCGATAATCTGGCCAACAGGTTCTGCTAAGCTCTCAGCGACCTGACGCTCAGTAATGCGGATCTCTTTTGGAACGCCAAGCATTAAATCGCGGCCTTTGATTTCCATTTGACGACCTTCGCCATCAGCCGGAGGGCAAGCAGAGCCGATTTCTTTTTTGATGCGCTCTGCGGTGCTCTCACCGATTAGCAAGTTATGAACGCGGCGAATATAAGCGATAATCGCTTCATCCATTTTATCGCCGCCGACACGCACAGAGCGTGCATAAACAATGCCGCCCATAGAGATCACAGCAACTTCAGTTGTACCGCCGCCTATATCAATGACCATAGAGCCTGATGGCTCCGTCACAGGCAAGCCTGCACCGATAGCTGCAGCCATAGGCTCTTCAATAAGCTCAGCTTTACTTGCGCCCGCGCTTAGCGCCGCTTCAACAATGGCACGTTCTTCAACGGCAGTTGAACCAGAGGGCACACAAATAATCATAAATGGATTAACAAAGGAACGGCGATTATGCACTTTACGAATAAAGTATTTGATCATTTCTTCCGTGATATCAAAATCGGCAATAACACCATCACGCAAGGGGCGCGTGGCCACAATATTACCCGGCGTGCGACCAAGCATTAATTTTGCTTCATTACCTACAGCCAAGACTTCGCGGCCTGAAGCCGTTTGGCGGATAGCGACAACAGATGGCTCGTTTAAAACAATGCCCTTATCGCGCACATAAACAAGCGTATTCGCTGTACCAAGATCAATTGCCATATCGGCAGATAAAAAACCAAACAACTTGGAGAACATTATTTAAAACCTTTAAGATATAAGAAACAGCCTTGCTTATTGCATGCTTAATCTAGCAATAGCAGAGCAGCGCATATAAAACAGTATTTTTTTCTGATTTTGAATACATATAAACACAAAAAACTCGCTTTAAATAAAAAGCGAGTTTATGCTATGTAAACCACTATGAATAGCGGGTGACTTAAAATTAACCTTGGCGTGCTTTAAAACGCGGGTTTACTTTGTTAATCACATATACGCGTCCACGACGGCGAATAACACGACAGTTACGATCGCGTGATTTTAATGTCTTAAGAGAGTTTGAAACTTTCATCGCTCTAAACCTTACTTGTAAAAATTGAATTCCGAAGCCGAAAACTACATAAGCGCGCTATGCTTGTCAAATTAAAACTTCATATTTTTGTTATATTCTTCACAAAACCACGCCACCCAAAGTGATAATAATCAAAACAATATACCCAAGATGCGTTAAATTATGCGCCTCTTGATCTATCCCTAAAGTGATCCAAAAGGCTTTATTCTGGCTCGTCCAGCCCATTTTATTCGTTAGAACCGCTTTGATCCGATCAATCAAACCATGAATCACCATATCAACAAGCGCCAACCACCATAAGACAGGGGCAAAGACCATGCAGATAATCAGCGTCCCTGCCCCATGTATGCTTACATGAGACAGTAAAGGCAGATAGCCTGCCATACCCGCCTTACCGCGATTATTCGCCATCCATGCGTTATTAAACACGTAATCGCAGCATAGCTGTTTCAAGCGGAAGCATAAATATAATACAAGTATTTCTAGTGGTGACATAGGTAACCTTCTGCATCCGTCTGAATAGTCCTCGCTGTTCATATTATAGCAAAATAATTCAATAGATTGTTAAGATCGAATATTTTAATCCATAAAATTTTATATGTATTCGATATAAACACGATCCAAAACTCACTATTTCTAAAGGCTTCAACGGCATAATTATATAAGGGTGATTTAAGGGTTATGCGTTTATGGGAGTGCGTTTGTGATGAGTAAAACAACAATAGAGGGTGCCAATAGCATAGGACTCTTAGGCAACGCCACACAACCAAGCAGCATAGACTTCTCAGACATTCTACCGCAAAATACGATAATTTTGCATGTCGGCGGTCAAGAAAACATTACCATTCCCAGCGCCGAATCGCTCACAGAGGCCAGCTTTACGCAGCAAGGCAGCGCCCTTATCCTTGGCATGAGCGATGGTCAAAACATTCAGCTCGAAGATTACTTTAATCAAAATACGCCCCCTAATTTAACATCCTGCACGGGCCATGTTCTGCCTCCCTCTCTTGTCGATTCTTTCCTACAAAACAAATCTCTGCGTTATGCGCAAGACGACCAAATAATTTCAGACGCCACCGACAACCACCCTATTGGCCTTATCACAGAATCGAGCGGTGAAACGCTGATTACGCGCGTAAATGGTCAGCAATTATCCGCGCAAAATGGCACATTAATATTCCAAGGTGATATTGTTGAAACAATGGGGAGCGGCGCTGTTAATATTTTGTTTATTGACGAATCCAGCTTCGCTATCTCAAATAATGCACGCATGACCATTGATGAATTTATTTTTGATGCGACAAGCCTAGAGGGACTTTCAAATTTTTCCGTTCTGCAAGGCGCTTTTGTCTATAGCTCCGGCAGTATTGGCAGTGAAGATCCTGATGATGTCCATATTGAAACCCCCATTGGCTCAATTGGTATTCGCGGCACTGTGATTGCGGGTACAATTGATGGCCAAGGCCCCAATAGCGAAATCACAATTGTAGAAGGCGCCATTATTATACGCAACGAGACTGGCGAATATGTTTTATCAAAGCAGTTTGACACGGTGCATATCGCGGGCATGAGTGAGCCGATCATCGCGATTGGCCCATTAACGGCCGACCAACTAGCCGCAAAAATGCACGGCGTACAAGGCGTTGCCGGTGGGTTTTTTAACACTTTGCAGCACACAGCGCAGCTACAAAGTGGAACAGCCGATGAAGTAAGTGGAATTGACGACAGTACAGAGGGCGAAACACCGCCACAGTCAGCCCACTCAAACGAGGAACAAGGCGAGCCGGCCATTACTCTAACGCCTCAGCCCCCAGCAGCAACAGCGCCTGCCCTGTCTATTGAACCGCTCAGCACAGAATCAACGACAGGCAAATCGACAAGCTTACTAGACACTCAGCAGCCGACATCGTCGATACAGAGCAGCGCCCCTATGGCAACATTAGCGGTAACAGAGCCTAGCCTAACAGATCCCAATGCCATCACTCCAGCTGATGCTGATGCAGATACACAAAATGACCTCGATCTACCGCCAACGCGCATTAATTTAAACGCACCAGATAGCGCCAATAATACGCATGTCATTTCAGGACTACCCACGGGCGCACAATATGGCGCCGCCGTCACAAATATATATAATAATACGACAGGATTTGACGATATAAGTTTCGTGCGCGGTCAAGTTTCCAGCGCAGGTAATTTTGTTACACTAGCTGGCAGCGCCATTCTCTTGGGCAGCACAATCGACCTTAGCGCGGCCACCTATCAAGACATTACAGATAGCTTTGCCAATACAACTCGAGAAAACGCCACATCAATTATTAGTGGCGACTTTAATGGTGATGGCATTAATGAACTGCTTATCGGATCACCAAAAGCCACCAATGGCGTATCCTTAGACGAAGATGACGGCATGATATATGCGGTGAATATTGATGGCACATCAGCCACGCCAGGTTTTGGTGGCTATACTGGTTTCGTTACCAATGACGCAGCTCAACAATATTTCGGACATTCTATAGCCAATGTCGGGGATATGAACAATGATGGTTTTGTTGATCTCGCCATCGCTTCACCAGGGGCAAACACGACAAATGGCGGCGTACGTTTGGCCTTAAATGGTACCGACTTAAGCAATGCCAGTTTCCTTGATTATAATGGCCAATCCCCCTTGGATTATATTGGCGGTGATGTCAGTTCTTTAGGCGACATGAATGGCGATGGATATGATGATTTTGCCTTTGGTGTGTATCAAGGCACGCTTAATGGCGGGCAAGTGGACTCCGCGCTCGATTCACTGTTTATTGTCACGGGCGGTTCTAATCCTTTATTCTTTGATGACTTATCTGAAACGCTACAAATAAACGGCGCAGGCGCTTCGGGATTTGGCCGTAGCGTTTCAGGTGCTGGCGACGTTAATGGCGACGGGTTTAGTGATGTGCTTGTCAGTAATGGCGATAGCGCCTTAAAACTTATTATGGGGCAAGATAACCTCCCCAGTACAACCACAGCAGAAAGCGCCTTCACACAATTTAACTTAGATGTCGCGGCCTCAGGCTATATCGTTGAGAGCATGGCCTCAGCTGGAGATTTTAACGCCGACGGCTATGATGATTTCGCTGTAATGATGCGCAATGGCAGCGATATTAAAATCTCCATTATCTTAGGTGACCCATCATTAAGCGGCCTTAACGCCGATTTACAATATCTCGAAGATCACGCAGAAATAGCCTATATGATTGATTATAGCCTAAGTGCAACGCCTGCGAGTGGCTACACAATGGAATTTACCCATGGTGATATTAATGGTGATGGCTTTGATGATTTAGTAATTACCGACCCACAAGAAGAACAAGCCTTTCTTATTGAAGGCGGACGCGTTGGCCAGACCATCAGTGATTACCTTAGCGGCGAGGCCCTCACCGCCAATGCTGATGGGCAAATCCTAACAGGCACAGCGCAAAATGACACCATGCATCAAAACAGCCATACAGAACTGACCTTTAAAGGCGGTGCGGGGGATGACAATTTTTACATTGATAATGCCCAAATAGGCGGCGTAGCGCAGTTTAATCAGATTAATGGCGGCGGCGGCAATAATGACCGTATAATCCTTGATGGCACGCAAGGCAGCATTGACCTGTCCGCGATTGGCCGCAATGAAATAACCCGCATTGAAGCCATAGATATTGGCGGCGGCAATGATCTTATCTTAAGCGTTAAACAAATTTTCGACATGCTGAAAAGCAGTGATAATGGTGCGCTAAAAATCACCGCTTTAGATCTTGGCAGTACGTTAACAATCGAATCTGGTGGTAATCACACAGACGACGCCAATGGCCTTGGCAACGCGCTAGAAAACCTCTCCCCTGTCGCAGGCATAGCACCAACGCCAGATGGCGGCTATGATCGTTATGATATTGGCAATTATCAATTATTTGTCGATCAAGACTTAACGATTGTGACCGATCAAGTCATCTAAGAACTCTCATGAGGATTATATAGATTACTTAGCCTGCGCTGTATAAACGCCATCCCAATCTTTGGGGTGCTGTATCATGCGCATTTCGGCGATGCGCTTTGTGTAAAAATCATAAATACGGCGATACGCCTCATGCATAATAGGCGATCCCGTTGCCGATACCGCGCTTAGGCAGTGTATAATCTGATCGCTGGCTTTATCCCAATCTTGCGCGCGATAAGCCTGTAATAAAGCTGCGTGGCATTCTTGCTGCTTCTGATAAGCCGCGCTTGCGGCATAGGCTTCATCACCGAGCAGTGCATAGACGACAATAGGCTCTGCACGACCAATAACGCGTAGCCTATCCAATTCAAGCAAGGCGAGTTTATCAACGCCATTTTGCGCCAAACAATCACCGCCAAGCAAGATATCAACTTGATATTGTTTGGTTTGCATTTCAAGGCGTGAGGCGAGATTCACTGAATCGCCCAAAGCCGAATAGGCAAAGCGTTGTTGCGAACCCATATTACCCACGGCGGCAAGCCCCGTATTAATACCGATTCCCGCGCGCAAGGGCTTAACATCTGAACTCTGGCTTTCGCGCTCGGCATTAAGCGCATTGAGGCGGCGCTGCATTTCCAAAGCTGTATAACACGCATTAAGCGCATGGTTTTCATCATCAATGGGCGCATTCCAAAACGCCATAATCGCATCGCCCATATATTTATCAATCGTCCCGCGCCGCGCCATAATGGAATCAGATAAAGGCGTAAGAAAATCATTCATTAAGGAGATAATCTCATCGGGCGTTAAGTCTTCACAAATAGAGGTAAAGCCACGAATATCAGAAAACAGCGTTGTAATGATTTTTTCCTCGCCGCCCAGAGCCAATTTATCAGGATTCTGGGTTAGTTCCTTCATATAGCTGGGTGAGATATAGTGACCAAAAGCATCACGGACTTTGCGGCGATCTTGCTCGGACGATAAATAGCCCATCGCCACTGAAATCACATAGAGGATAAACAATATAAAGGCCGGAAACGCGCCATCAATCAATAAGCCATATTGCACATAACCATAAATAGTCGCCATCAGCGCGCCAGATATGCCTATACAGATAATCAGCGTTTGCCCCATTAACCCCAAACGTGAGGCTGCAATAAACATCAAAAGCCCCGCCACTAACAAGGCGATTTTTTCTCCATATATGATAGAATCAGGCCGCTGTATATATGCGCCTTGTAAGGCTTGATCAATAATATTTAAATGTACTTCAACGCCAGGGCGGTTTGTGCCCATGGGGGTTGAGCGAATATCTTTTAGGCCAATGGCTGAGGTGCCGATCAAAACAATTTTACCTTCAAGGCGTTCGGGGTCGACCTTATTATTCAGCACATCATAAGCCGAGATATAAGATTGCGCGCGCGGCTTGGCATACCACACATAAAACTGTCCTTTCTTATCAAGCGGCAAAGTAAAGTCTTGCGCCGCTCCTTTAATAGACAAGTTATCGGCGCTCAAGCTTAACGCTTTGCTTTGCGCGATAAAGCGCAGCATTTCAGCCGTTAAAGACGGATAGAAAAAATGCTGTTCAAAGGCGCTTGCCCCTTGGCGAATATTGGCTTTTTTTATGCCCATCACCATAGGAATGCGGCGGTATATGCCATCGCCATCAGGTATTGCGTAAAAATGCCCTTCCCCATAAGCAAAGCGTGATAAAATGGGGTAATTCGCAACCGTATCAAAGGGATAAATATAGGATTGAATAATCGATTCATCTGTAACATCTAACGCTGCTTTGGGGCGGGGCGTAAAGCCAAAACTATCGGTATCGCGGCGTTCTTCAAAATTCAAACCGAGGACAATATTTTCAGCGGCGCGAATAGTTTTTGCCATGATTTTATCATGACTTTCAAGGCGCATAATTTGCTGCAGCATAGCTTCATCTTCGCCATTATTGCGCCATGAGCGTGCAATTTGTTCAGGTGATGTATTATCCGCCTCTGCAAAGACCATATCAAAGCCGATAACGTTGACTTTATAATCATTTAACTTTGATATTAAATCCGCCACTAAGGGGCGCGGCCACGGCCATTGGCCTAGCTCAGGGCGATCAAGCGAGCGTTCATCTATATCGACAATAACCACTTGGTCACTCGCCGCGCGGGGATAAGCGCGGTTTAGGCTATCAAAGACGAGGTTTTGAATTTGGCTGCGCGCGCGTGAATCCGTATTTTGAATATAGATCGCCGATAGTAATACCGCGATAAGGATAAAATTATTGATCGATATAAGACGTTTCAATTTACTGATCATATATAGCTCTATCGCTCCCTAAATGCGCGGTCTTTTAAGCGCAATACGGGGCGCAGCAAATAGGATAAAATCGTTTTGCGGCCAGTAATAATATCAATTTCAGCCAGCATACCCGGCGTAATTGGTAAGGGGTGCGCCGCATCGCCTAAATAATTTTGATCCGTGCGCACTTCGACTTCAAAAAACACATTGCCTTCACCATCAGATACAGTCGATGCGCCAATGCGCGAAAGTTGACCGTTTAAAATGCCATAGCGCTGTGCATCATAGGCCGATATACGTATTTTCACGGCCTGCCCCACCGAAATAAACGCAATGTCATTAGGGGATATGCGAGCATTAATTTTCAAATCATCCCCCAGTGGGATAATTTCAATTAGCGGCTTAGCGGGTTCAATAACGCCGCCTATAGTCTTAATCGATATACTGTTAATAATGCCGCTTACGGGTGCGCGCAGGACTGAGCGGTCAACCACATCACCAATAGAGATCAAACTTTCTTCCAAAGTCACAATTTTCGTTTTCACTTCGCCCAATTCACCTAAAGCTTGCGTGCGGAACATATCACGTTTTTGTTTGGCTTCGATGCTCAGCGCTGCAATTTCAGCATCTAAGCCTATGCGTTTTTCTTGCGCTTCTTTTAATGCACCTTCAACATCATTCACGCGGCGCTTAAGGCGAATTAAATCCATTTTCGATAGCGCCCCACTCGCCGCCATTTTTTCAGATGCTGCTAATTCTTCTTTGAGTAATTTAATATTGGTTTGTTCCGTTGCAATCACCGATGCATTTTCAGCCCGATCCGCCATTGATTTCTGACGGCGGCCTTCAAATATCGCCACGGTATTTTGTAGCTCTTGTTGGCGGGAGCGATACAGGCTCATTTCATTTTCGACCAAGTTTTTATTTTGTGCCGCCATAGAGGGCTCAACGGCGAATGCTTCGCCGCTAATTTCAGCGTCTAATCGTTGCTGTTTTAACTGTAATGCAAATAAACGCGCTTCGCCGCCACGCGCCTCAGAGGCAAAAGCCAAATCAGATACGCGCATCAAGACTTGGCCAGAGCTCACGCGATCGCCCTCACTGACCAAGATTTCTTTTAAGATACCGCCTTCTAGGCTTTGAATAATCTGTGTTTCTTGGGTTGGAATAATTTGGCCAGAGCCACGCGTTAATTCATCAATTTGAAAAATCGACGCCCATACCACAAACAGAACAATAAGCGCCATAATCGTCAATAAGAAGAACCGCCCTGTCGTTGAGGGGCTTAGGGCGCGCGCTTCTTCAACTGCATTCATATATTTCAATTCAGCTTTATGGCTCATGATGTCCCCCCATCTGCGTCAGCGGAGATCGCTTTAATCACATCAGCCTTTGGCCCATCCATGACAATATGGCCTTGATCAACGACAATAATCCGATCAACGATAGAAAGCAGGGACAATCTATGCGTAATTAAAATCAGCGTTTTGTCTTTGACCTCGCCTTGTATATGGCGAACAAAAGCATTCTCGGCTTGAATATCCATGGCATTGGTTGGCTCGTCACAAACATATAAAGCGGGCTTTGTTAACATGGCGCGCGCAAGGGCCACCGCTTGGCGCTGACCGCCGCTTAAGGCTTGGCCTGATTCACCCACGGGCGCATCAAGCCCCATTGGATGGGTTTTAACGAAATCGAGCACGCCTGATATTTCTGCGGCGCGTAATATCTCATCATCGGTCGCCTCTAGGCGTGATACGGTTATATTATCGCGGATAGAGCCTCTAAATAAGGTTACATCCTGTGCAATATAAGCAAAGTTACGGCGTAAATCTGCGGGGTCTATTTGTGTTTGATCGCTGTGATCGATTAATATTTGGCCTTTATCTGGCTCATATAAGCCCATAATCAAGCGCGCTATCGTGCTTTTACCTGATCCAATGCGTCCAATAATCGCGACTTTTTCGCCATGTTCAATTAATAAAGATATAGCGTTTAAAACTTGGCGCTCGCTATGCGGGTATGAAAAATCAACGCCCTTAAAGGCCACGGCACCTTTTAAAGTCTCGCGATGCATAAAGGCTTTATCCTTCGGGCGATCGACTTTTTTATGCATGATCCCCGTGATTGTTTCCAAGGCTTGGCGGGTCTGATAATACCGCGCCATTAGGCTGGCAAATTGCCCCATCGGCGCGACCGCTCGACCTGATAATATGACGGCAGCGATTAATGCGCCCATAGTAAGCGCATTATCTTTGACCATATACATGCCGATAATAACGATAAATACCGTCATAATTTGCTGCGCATAATTAGCGATATTTACGCCCAGATTAGAAATATACCGCGCATTTTCGCCATAGCGCGCCATATTGCCTAAATGTTCGGTATACAGGCTACGCAGGCGGCGATCAGCACCAATCGCTTTGACGGTTTCTAGGCCATTAATCGTTTCAATCAACACGCCATGACGTTCTTCCCCTGCGCGCATGGTTTTTAGCACATCTTTTTTCAGCGCTATTTGCAAAATATAACTCGAGGTCAAAATGATAATAATCACCGCCAAAGGCACAAAGGCAATCGGCCCTGCTATAAAGAAAATCACCGCGACAAAAAACAAGGCGAAGGGCAAATCAACCAGGCTGGCAATCGTCGCGGAAGTAAAGAAATCACGCACCGCATCAAATTCTTTGAGCATACTGGCAAAAACGCCACTTGATTGGGGGCGCTCAGAGAGTTTTATATTCAGCAATTGATCAAAAATCCGCGTCCCAATCAACACATCCATACGCCGCCCTGCAAGGTCAATAAACCGCCCGCGCAATATGCGAATTAACAAATCAAAGCTAAATACAATTAACGCGCCTATCGCCAGCGCCCAGCCAGTTTCTATCGCGGCATTGGGTATAACGCGGTCATACATATTCATGATAAAAATGGGTGAGGTCAGCGCAAAGAAATTGATTAATAATGCGGCAATACCGACCAAGCGATAAATCGGCATATTATCTTTGAAATAATCCCAGAACCATGACTTAGACAGTTTGGGTTGATCTTCTTTTGGCAAGCTTGCCGCACGGATTGAATTTTGATCACGTTTAAAGACAATAATTTTGCCTTGAAAGGCGCGCTCTAAATCCGCGGCGTCAACGTCTATTTCTTTATGTTTAAGCGGTTCAAAAATCCGTGCTGTTGCGCCCTTATAATCAAGTAGAACCAAGCCCGTCCCTTGGCCTGTGAGAATAATCACAGGGAAAAGCTGCGCATTAATATCAGCGAGGCGGTCTTTGGTCAATATTTCGGCTGTGAATCCTGCGAATTGCGCCGCTTCAATAATCGTTTCAGCACCGACGCCATCAGCACTGCCACTGGTTAGGCTTTGCTCTAAAGACGCTGCTGAGCGTGCATGGCCATGATATGCCGTAATAAACGACAAGCAGGTCAATAAATTATACTCGGATTGAGCGTGAGATTTTGCCATATAAAACTAAGCCAACATATTATTATTAAAGAAAAAATAGCGCATATACTATCTTGTCATCTAAACATAAAGAATTGCTTAAAGCTCATCACCGCTTGATGGGCATAACTCACTCAGGCTTGCCGCTTTGCCGCTTGCGCCCTTACCCGCGATGCCCTGATCTTTTTGATTGGCTCTTTGGTGATCACAATAATCCTCAATGGCCTCTTCGTCTTTAACGGCAGAAACCATTTCGACTTTAGGCATAAGGCGGCTATGTAATGCGCCCATACTGCCAAGCAGCAGAAACTCACTATTATAAGCCGCATAACGCAGCATAATTTTTTCGATCTTTAAATTGTAATATTGATTATGCGCTTGCATCAATTCAAATAGCGATATTTTACCGCCCTCAAATTGCTCGCGGCGGGTGGAAAGCAAGGCTTGTGATAATTTCTGGCGGCGCTTTGATACGCCTGATTGCGCGTTAAGTTTATCGCGCGTAATCCATGAGTCTTTGATCGCATGGGTTAGCGTGTTTTCTAAATTACGACGCTGCGCGAGGCTTTCTTGATATAATTTACGCCCGCGTTTGAATTTTGATAGCTCTGCGCCACCCGTGGAAAATGCCCAATTCATTTTCACAACAGCGCGCGCATCAACCGCCTCGCCGCCAATGGCATCATCTTGATCTTCTTTCATATACGATAATTCACTATCTATTTTCGGAAAAAATAGCGACTTCTCGGCTTCGGCATCATGCCAAGCAGCATTGCTCTCGCCCTTGGCTGCGCGAATTTGAGGATGGTTCTCCAGCGCCCAGCCCAAAGCCAAATCAAGATCATCAGGTATATCTAGCGTCGCAGGCACATAGGCTAAATCACCATCAGGATCATGCCCCGTCATCATATTATAACGCGCTTTAGCCGATTCAAGCTGGCTTATATATTCAAGTTTTGTACCGTCCAATGCCGAAATCATATCCTCAGCTTGGTTTTGATCTGTGCGGTCAACCGCGCCTTGATCGACGAGTATTTTAAATTGCGGGCGATATTTAGCCAGCGCCGCTTGCTGCTTATCTAATATACTCAACGCTTCTTGCGTGCGTAAAACATCTAAATAAGCCAAAGCGGTTTCTAAAGTGAGAAGCTCTTCAACGTCATCTTTTGAATAATTGGCCGCATTAAGGCGTGCTTGCGCCGCATCACTACGATTAGCCGTCCCCATACCATCAAACAAGGTTTGGGTCAGCGCCACATTGCCTTCCCAAAGCCATGAATAGCCAGAATCGCGCGTGACGCTTAAGCCGCGACTGGTTGAATTATCGCCATAAACACGACCGCCCGTTACGCCACCCTTTATTGTCGGGAAAAAGGCTGAGCGTTCT
The DNA here is from genome assembly GCA_963977125.1 of uncultured Micavibrio sp. Classification (GTDB taxonomy): domain Bacteria; phylum Pseudomonadota; class Alphaproteobacteria; order Micavibrionales; family Micavibrionaceae; genus UBA2705. The sequence continues at coordinate 165,725 of CAXBNJ010000001.1, read as the reverse complement.
TCAATGCGCTTTTGTTCGGCGGCATCTATTTGTAATAAAGCGATTTCATAACGGGGGTGATTGGCCAAACTGCTTTCAACAGCATCCCATAATGTTTCAGCCTGCGCCGCCCCCAAAGGGGACAAACACAAAATAGAACTAGACAAAGCCAAGCCCTTTATGTATTTTCGTAATATATTTTGCAGTGGGGATAAATCCATGGGAACATTCTTAAATTGGGACAATCTAACTCTTAGATTCTAATTCAGAACCTCGTTACTCGCAAGCATTGCTTTGAAATAAATAAATAAATAAAACAAAACTATAAAGTTTAGAAAAGTTCAAAGCTTATTATAAAATGGGAGAAGAAATGGGCATACCGTTTCGCAACACACCACCAAAAGACAGCCCTGAAAGTGATGCGCAGAGTAGCGCTGAAAAACAGGAGCCTTTATATAAGCGTGCCTTTAAAGGCGCGACCAGAAGGTTTGTCTATGCGCAGATGTATTACAAAGTGGCCCAAACCCATGAAAAAGTCATTCTCCAATTAGGTATGCAAGCCGCAATTTTTATTCCCGGCAGTAGCTTTGCTGGGCTGTATCTGCTTTATGGCGATGCAAAAGACTATATCGAGAATAAGAAAAATGGCTCTGATGAGCCTATTGTTGCGAAGCTCCCTTGTCAGCAAGACTTTAAAGGCGTCGCAATGCTGCCTATTAAATGCTGTAAACACCAACAAAGCGCACCAGAAATAGATGAGCCGCAGCTTGATCCTAAATATATATCCCCTATTGTGCCCACGCCAAAAAATTAAAATGCTTAAAACCTTAAAAATCCTCTTCACAAAGATGCACATAAGTGTATCTTATAGGAATCCTGAATTTAAGCCGTTGAAAGCGTAGATGTTATTATAACACTTTCTTCCGCAACGTTAACCACAGAGAGAGGTTTACCGTGGCCCTAAAGATTGCCGTACTCAAAGAACAAGCTGCACACGAAACACGTGTTGCCGCTACGCCAGATACTGTTAAAAAATATGTCGCTTCAGGCATTACAGTGCAAATAGAAGCCGGCGCAGGTGACGGCGCTTATATTGATGACAAATCATTTAAAGATGCTGGTGCGACAATCGTAAAAACAGCCGCTGACGCTATTAAGGGCGCGGGCATTGTTTTATGCGTGCAATTCCCCAAAGACGACGTGTTAAAGCAAATTACAAAAGGCAGCTTACTGGTTGGCCTATTATCCCCTTTTGCCAATAAAAAAACGCTTGAACTTTGCAATAAACAAAATATTACAGCCATGGCCATGGAAATGGTGCCGCGTATATCGCGCGCTCAGTCTATGGATGCGCTATCTTCACAATCAAACCTGGCTGGTTATAAAGCCGTACTTGATGCCGCTGAACATTACCCCCATGCCTTCCCTTTAATGATGACCGCTGCGGGCACTGTTGCCCCGGCTAAAGTCTTTGTTATGGGCGCTGGCGTTGCAGGCTTGCAAGCCATTGCAACAGCCAAACGTTTAGGCGCAATTGTTAGCGCAACAGATGTGCGCCCTGCAGCGAAAGAACAAGTCGAATCACTCGGCGGTAAATTTGTTGCCGTTCAGGATGACGAATTTAAACAAGCTGAAACAGCGGGTGGTTACGCCAAGGAAATGTCTGCTGAATACAAAAAGAAACAAGCCGCTTTAGTCGCGGAGACAATCAGCAAGCAAGACATCATCATCACCACAGCCCTTATACCGGGTCGCGCAGCCCCTAAATTAGTTGACGACGCAATGGTTAAATCCATGCGCTCTGGTTCTGTCATTGTTGATATGGCGGTTGAAGCGGGCGGAAATTGCGCGGGCGCTGAATTTGGTAAAGTGGTTAAAAAACACGGCGTCACGATTATTGGTCACGCCAATATGCCTGCACGCCTTGCGGCTGACAGCTCTGCACTATATTCGAAAAACCTGCTCAACTTCGTGAATCTCATTGTCAAAGATGGCGCTTTAGCTGTTGATTGGGATGACGAAATCGTAACGGGCATGAGCCTGTGCAAAGATGGCGCATGGCTTAAAGAAGGCTTTGGATCAACAAGCAGCGCCACTGTAAAAGCCCCCGCTGCCAAAACAAGCACAGCGACGGCTGCGCCTAAAAAAACCGCGACGACAAAACCCGCCGCGAAAAAGGCCAGCACAGCCAAGCCAAAAACAGCGAGCAAAGCAGCAAGTAAAGCTGCCGCTAAGCCCGCTAAAAAAGATAACAAATAAACTCTGACCGTTTACGTTAAAAGAAGAAGGATATATAGATGTCTGATACAAGTAACAAAATCCTAGAACAAGCCGCACAGCTTGCGGAAAGCGCCAAAACTTTGGCCGAACAAGCCAAGCAAATCGCCCTAGATGCAACGGATGCTGCAGCGATGAGCGGCGGCGATAGCTTCTTCGTTTCAGGATTAACGGTTTTTGTACTGGCCTGTTTTGTTGGATATTACGTTGTTTGGCGTGTGACCCCAGCATTACACTCACCGCTTATGGGCGTAACCAACGCTATTTCATCTGTGATTATTGTTGGCGCATTAGTCGCCGCGGGCCCTGATGATGGCGGAATTGCAAAATTCCTTGGCTTTCTAGCCGTCACATTGGCTTCGATCAATATATTTGGTGGATTTATTGTCACTAATCGTATGCTCAGCATGTTTAAGAAAAAGACTTAAGCTGATAACGATTTAAAGACATCGCAACATAATAAAGAACACGCACTTACACGCATTAAAGGTAGTTATTAACATGAGCAGTTTACCAGCATTTTCCTATTTGGTTTCATCCATTTGCTTCATCATGGCATTGCGCGGGCTATCAAGTCCCGTCACTGCTAAAAACGGTTTAAACTTCGGTGTCTTTGGTATGGCTTTAGCCATCTTAACGACATTATTCATGAAAGATGTCAGCTCCTATGGCGTAATTTTGCTTGGCTTATTTGTTGGCGGCGCGATTGGTACAACAATCGCTAAGAAAATTGAAATGACAAGCCTGCCTGAATTGGTTGCGGCTTTTCACTCACTGGTTGGTCTGGCGGCCGTATTTGTCGCTCTAGCCGCCTTCCTTAACCCAGAAGCTTATCATATTGGTGAGCGCGGCGCGGTTAACGCAGCCAGCCTGATTGAAATGACTCTTGGCGTTGCTATTGGCGCGATCACCTTTACTGGCTCGATCATTGCTTGGGGTAAACTGCAAGGCACGATTTCTGGCAAGCCTGTAACCTTTGCAGGTCAGCATAAATTAAACGCCATTTTGGGCATGACTTTGCTTGTTTTGCTTTTTGTACTGATCGCTACGCAAAGCTCCTTTGTGTTTTATCTGATTATTCTTATCGCTTTGGCGCTTGGTGTATTGATGATTATTCCAATTGGCGGCGCGGATATGCCTGTAATTGTTTCTATGCTTAACTCTTATTCAGGTTGGGCGGCGGCTGGCATTGGCTTCACTTTGCACAATAACCTGCTTATCGTTACGGGAGCACTCGTTGGCTCTTCTGGTGCTATTCTTTCTTATATTATGTGTAAAGGCATGAACCGTTCCTTTATCAACGTATTATTGGGCGGCTTTGGCGGCGAAGCGGCTACAGGTGGCAGCTCTGCACATTCAGATAAACCGGCTAAAATTGGTTCAGCGGATGACGCAGCCTTTTTGATGAAAAACGCCAGCACGGTTATTATTGTCCCGGGCTATGGTATGGCCGTCGCACAAGCACAGCACGTATTGCGTGAAATGGCTGATATCCTTACTGCTGAAGGCGTTACCGTCAAATTTGCTATTCACCCTGTCGCGGGCCGTATGCCCGGTCACATGAATGTCTTACTGGCTGAAGCGAATGTCCCTTACGAAAATGTATTCGAACTCGAAGATATTAACCGTGAATTTGCACAAGCTGATGTCGCTTACGTTATTGGCGCGAATGACATTACAAACCCTGCGGCTAAAAATGACCCAACGTCACCAATATACGGCATGCCGGTTCTTGATGTTGAAAATGCAAAAACCGTGCTCTTCTCAAAACGTTCACTGGGCTCAGGTTATGCGGGCATTGAAAACCCGCTATTCTTTGAAGACAACACTTATATGCTGCTTGGCGATGCGAAGAAAATGACAGAAGAGATTGTTAAAGCTTTAGAAGCGTTATAAAGCAATATACTAAAGAACTATGCGTAACTCACAGAAAGACTCGGCCTGAATGCAAAATGCACCAAAAACAGACGCTGCTGAAAAGGCCCCCGATATAGAGGCGCGTTTCCTGCAACCTCGGAACTGGCGTTGGCATCAATTTAAAATTGATGATCAAGTCGTACGCTATGGGTCTGTCTTTCCGAAGGATTCAATTCCTGACGCGGTTGTCGTTTGCCTGCCTGGTCTTGGCGAGTTTGCTGAAAAATATTATGAGCTTGCCCGTGATATGGTCGGGAAGAACTTAGCCTTTTGGGTTATTGATTGGCCAATGCAGGGGAAATCTTCACGCCCGCTACCTAATCCAAACAAGCTCCATAGTGAGGACTTCACAAAGCTCGTAGAAGCGCTAGATCGCCTCTGCATGTATTATATTAAGCCCTCTAGCGTTCACCCAGATCGCGGACGCATTCCCATGGTCATGCTCGGCCACTCTATGGGCGCCAATATTGGACTTCGCTATTTACTCACTCAGCCTGAGAGCTTTATGTGTGCGAGCTTTATTGCCCCACTTCTCAGAATTAAAGCGACAAAATTTTTGCCGATGTGGCTGGAAAAACTGATTAGTAAAACCTTCTCCCCCGTTAAGAAAAATTATATTATTGGCGGTAGTGATTGGAACGATCAAATGCGGGCCAATACAGGGAATGATATTCACTCTAGCGACCCTGTGCGCGATGGCATACATCGCTCTTGGCAAATATCTGACCCTGAGCTACGTTCAGGTGCGCCGACATTTGGCTGGGTTAAAGCGGCGATAGAATCTTGCGCGATTTTATACAATAAAAGCAATTTAAAACAGTTAAAAATCCCTGTACAAATGTATGCGTGTGGGGAAGAACAACTGGTCAATAACGGCGCAATCTTTCGGGCGGCCAAGATCATGCCTGATGCCGTTTGCTATGACATACAAGGCGCTAAACATGAGTTGCTGATGGAGAAAGATGAGTTTAGATCACAATTCCTTACTCATTTTGATAAATTTATTGACGAAAAAATACGTCAGAATGAAAATAGGCTAACACTTTTTTAAGAGCTGTCTTATAAAATGAAGCCTATCGCTAAAGCTATTTTACTTTTGGAGAAATTCTCAGATGATAATGGATAACAGTAAATTAAACGAACTCAGGCTCAGTGATCGTATATTATTTGCGCTTGAATTAGCCCTACAACAGGACGATACAAAAGTCGCTGAAACACTCTCCAAGGCTTTAGAAATGTCGATGACTCGCAACACAGGTGGTGGCGCTTTTGTTGAACGCCGTGATTACCCGGTGGAAATTGAAGAGGCTTTGGATCGCTTAATTGAGCTTAAAAGCAATATAGAGTAGCTCTAGGCTAAATAAAGAATACGTAAGAAACGCTCCTAAATTAGGGGCGTTTTTTGTTATGTTACAATTAGCAACACTCCGTGATTTGTTCTTTACACACAGTCTGCCTATATTGATGCTTAGACAATTTAATCTGTATGCGCTTAAGCATGCAGTGCACAAAAAACAGAACCACGAGAATAAATATGCGTAAACTTGAAGCTACATTATCACAAAACACCGTTGCCGATCACATCGAGATCCAAGGCACAGGATTGCACTCTGGGGCAGACACCACATTGCGCATTCATCCGGCTAAAGTTGATAATGGCATTATCTTTATGCGCTCTGACGTTTGTGACCGTAACAATTTAATCCCGGCTTTATGGCACCATGTTGTCGATACTCAGCTTTGCACCGTTATCGGTAATAATGAAGGCGTTACAATTGGTACAATTGAGCATTTAATGGCCGCCCTGCACGCTTTGGACATCACCAATGCGATGATTGAACTTGATGGCCCTGAAGTGCCTATCATGGATGGCAGCTCTGAGCCCTTCATCACAGCTATTCAAAAAATCGGCGTTGTTGCGCAAACAGCACAACAAAAAGCGATTAAAATCCTCGAAGAAATCAGCTATGAAGAAGACGGTAAAACTGTATCGCTTTCCCCATCCACTGATACTGAATATGAAATGAGCATTGATTTTGATCACGGCTCTATTGGCCAGCAAAGCTATGCATTAAAACTCAATGCAGCATCATTCACTAAAGACATTAGTAACGCGCGCACATTTGGCTTCTTACATGAAGTTAATCATTTACGCTCACTGGGCCTATGCCTTGGTGGATCACTTGAAAATGCGGTTGTCCTAGACGCCCAAACGATTCTCAATCCTGAAGGCCTTCGTCATAACGACGAATTTGCACGTCATAAATTATTAGATGCCGTTGGTGACATTTACCTTGCTGGTCACCGCATTATTGGCACATATCGTGGCTATAAATCAGGGCACGCTTTGAACAATAAAATCTTGCACGAATTATTCGCGAATCCTGAAAAATGGACACTTATTGACGCGCCAAACGCGGCTTTCGAAGTTAAGGAATGCGCAATTTAATCTATTGATTATCCCCAGTTCGCCGTCAAATCGTCAAAAAAACTAGACTTTTCATTACAAAACATATATTAATATAATCAAATTAACATATAACACTATTCGTAATGGGAATGTATTCATGCATGATCTTGCTTTGCACAGTAACGCGCAGCTCTCTTTGGCGCCTGACTCTTTTATAGAATCACTAAAATGCAATTACGCCTTTGTGGCGCGCAACGCTCAGCACGTCCATATAAATTACGATATATTAGAATCTTACGCGCTTGGCTTACCTAAGCTGCAAGACAATGAAATCTTAGACACAACACATCACTTCCTTTCAAATGATCAAGAAGCCAACTTATCTTATATTATCGCGCTTGATTCGATGAATTTCGGCAGCGGTTTCCAAGACCATATTCAAGAAGAAGGCTACGCACAACCTGAGGGCTTTTATTTTAAAGTTGCAGGCATATTGAAAAATTATTACGAATTAAATGGCCCTCTTAGCCCCGCTAAAATGGCGACATTAACCGCCCAAGACGTTGCAAGCATATTATCTTTTCCTGACATATCAGAAAACCCGTATAGCTTCCGCCTGGCTTCGCGTTATAGCAGCTCGGTTAATGAAGTCGGTCAATATCTTCTCGCTAATCACAACGGGTCTTTTAGCGCTATGGTTGATGCGTGTGAAGGGTCATCAGAAAACTTCATCTATATGCTGACACGTCTTTCAACATATAATGACACAAGCACATATCGCGGGCAGCGCGTACCTTTTTACAAACGCGCCATTAGCTGCGCGGCCGACCTACAAGATATGTACAACCATCAAAAACAAAACTTATTTACGGACATCAACATACTGCCCTGCCTTGCTGATTGCGACATTCCGCATGTATTACGCCTTGATAACATATTGCATTACAGCGAAGAACTTGCAGAAGATATTGATGGTCGCGAATTAATTGAAGCGGGCAGCACTTACGAAGTTGAATTGCGTGCTTGCGCCGTTCACGCCGTAGAAATCATGGCTGCAAAATCAGGCCGTAGCGCCATTGAAATAGACCGTATTTTATGGCATCGCGCCCAAGACCAAGCTTATAAATCAAAGCCGCCGCATCGCTGCGAGACTAAATTCTACTAAAAGCCCCCTGCCCCCCTTATTTATATAAGGCGAGTCCTTAGAAAATTTCTGAGGATGGCCTGTATTCGCGCTTTGCTTATTGTGCCTTAACTCTCTATTTTAATATAAGTAATTATCATGATCAGCTAGGGCTAACACAGATGAATAAACTTCCCCTTTACACGCTTACAATATGTGCCTTGTTATTAAGCGCATGCTCAAGTACTGACAAGGATGGCAAAGGCGAAGCAGATCCTGCCGCCACAGAAAAGACCGCCGCGCAGCTTTATAATGATGGCCTAAAAGCCATGAAAGAAAACAGCTATGGCGCAGCGATCACCAATTTTGAAAATGTTGAACGCCAATACCCCTATTCAGAATACGCCACAGATGCCCAGCTATTGGCTGGTAAAGCCGCTTATGAAGGCAAGCGTTACGATGACGCCATTATCGCGCTAGATCGCTTTATTGAGCTACACCCCGGCAATGAGCAAATCGACTATGCTTATTACTTACAGTCTTTGTGCTATTATGAACAAATATCTGATGTCAGCCGCGACCAACAAACAACCAGAGACGCGCTTAAAGCGCTCGATACGCTCATTAAGCGTTTCCCGAACAGCCCATATTCACGTGATGCACAATTAAAGCGTGACCTAACCCTTGATCACCTTGCGGGCAAGGAAATGGAAATTGGCCGTTATTACTTAACGCGTGGCTATGCTAACGCGTCAATTAACCGCTTCCTTACTGTGGTGCGAAACTATCAAACCACAACCCATATACCCGAAGCGCTCTACCGTCTAGTCGAGGCGTATTTATCGTTAGGCATTGAAGATGAAGCATTGCGCGTTGCTTCAATCCTCGCCCATAACTATCCGGGTAACAAATGGTATGAAAGCGCATATAAGATATTAGACCCGACCTTACGGGATGATTTAATTGGTGAGCGTTCTTGGCTTGATAGAACCGTTGATTCACTCCTCGCACCAGAGTAAATAGCTAAATAATTTTATAGAACTGGTTTTTGTCGCAATGTTAAAGGCCTTGCATATAGAAAATATAGTCTTGATTGAAAAGTTATCAATTACTTTTCAATCTGGTCTGTGCGCGCTAACGGGTGAAACCGGCGCAGGTAAATCTATATTACTCGATTCCCTCGGCCTTGCTTTGGGTAACCGCGCGGATTTAGGGCTTATTCGTAAAGGCGCGGATAAAGGCCAAGTCATTGCTGAATTTGACTTAGCCAAAGACCACCCCGTTTGGGCGGTTCTTGACGGCCTTGAAATTGACCATGAATATGACCTAACCATTCGTCGCAGCCTGACTAAAGAAGGCCGCTCAAAAATCTATATTAATGACCTGCCTTATAGCCTGAACGCCTTGCGTCAAATCGGTCCCCTGCTCGCCGAGATTCACGGACAATTTGACACGCATGGCTTGTTTGATCCCAGCACGCATATTGATTACCTCGATAGCTATGCAGGATTAGAAACCGAGCGTAAAAATGTTGAGAGCGCCTATAAGACATGGAAGAGCATCAAAAAAGAGCTCGACCAACAAAAAGCCGCCTTACAAAAAGCACAAGAAGAACAAGATTATTTAAGCGATTGCCGCGATGAGCTTGAAAAGCTCGCCCCAGAAAAAGGCGAAGAAGAAGAGCTCACCGCGAAAAGAAACCATCTGAAAAATAACGCCCTCATGGTCAATTATGCCAATGCCGCGCAAACCGCCCTTAACGGCGATAAAGGCGCAGAAGGCAATATTCGTCAATCCATGCGTGCCCTTGAGCGCCTTGGCGATAAAGATAATTCACGCACGCCTGATTTGCTTGAAAAACTCGATAATGCTTTTGCGATTGTCGAAGGTGTTAATTTTGAAATTAGTGAGATATTACGTGATTTATACGAGCCCGAAGTCTCGGTTGAATCCGTCGATGATCGCTTCTTTGCATTAAAAGCAGCGGCGCGTAAACATCAATGCATGGTCGATGATCTGCCTGAACTGCTTGAAAAAATCACGACAGACCTCGACTCCATTCATCAACAAGGTGACGAGCTCGCCGCCTTAGAACAAAAGCTCATTCAAGCCGAAGCACGTTATTTAAAATTAGCTGGTGAGCTTAGCTTACACCGCAAAGCCAAATCCAAAAATATGGCTGCAGATATTGGCAAAGAACTCGCACCGCTTAAACTTGGCCGCGCTGAATTTATTGTCCATTTTGAACAAACCGAACAGTGGGGCCCTCATGGCATGGATGATGTCAGCTTTCGTATATCGACCAATCCCGGCACAGATCCAGGCCCGCTAAACAAAGTGGCCTCAGGGGGTGAGCTTGCGCGCATGATGCTCGCCATTAAAGTTATTTTGGCTAAAACCAGCCCTGTTGCGACTTTGATCTTTGATGAAGTGGATACGGGTATTGGCGGCGCTACGGCTGCTGCCGTAGGGGAGCGCCTTGTACGCGTAGCCATGGGCAAACAGGTTTTAGTTGTCACCCATGCCCCACAAGTGGCCGCCTGCGCTGGCACGCATTTACACGTCAAAAAAATCGTCAGTAAAGACAATTTAACCCGCACGAGCATTGCACCGCTTGATAAGCAAGATCGCTTAGAAGAAATCGCACGGATGCTCTCTGGCGCAGAGATAACAGCCGAAGCGCGTGCCGCCGCCAATAAATTATTAGATAGAGAAGCCGCTTAGCCGCCGCTATATTTGGATATAGAATGACCAACACCCCGCCATTGCCCCCATCATCGCCCTCAACCGATATGTTTAGCGCCTTTGCACAAGCTGAAAACCGCCATAAACAATTGGTCACAGAGATTAATAGCCATGATGAAGCCTATCACGGCCATGATGCGCCGCTCATAAGTGATGGGGCTTATGATGCACTACGTGCAGAGCTTTTAGAGATTGAGCATAAATTTCCTGAACTGGCCACGCAATCCAGTCCTTCGAAACGCGTCGGCAGTGCTCCTCTTGCGGGATTCGAAAAAGTAAAACATGCACAGCCCATGTTATCATTGGGCAATGCCTTTTCCCCCGATGATATCCAAGATTTTTTCGCGCGGATTAAGCGTTTTCTGTCTTTGGGTAGTGATGACGTCGTTGAAATAGTCGCCGAGCCTAAAATTGATGGCCTGTCCTGCTCGCTGCGCTATGAGGCAGGTAAGCTTGTACAGGCCGCGACGCGCGGCGATGGGGAAACAGGCGAAGATATCACCGCCAATGCGCGCACGATTATTGATGTGCCGCAAAATATCCCCGCGCCTTACCCTGATGTTTTAGAAGTACGTGGTGAGATTTATATTAATAAAGATGATTTTGCGGCGCTAAATGAAATGCAGCACGAAAACAATCAGAAAATATTTGCCAATCCACGTAATGCCGCTGCGGGCAGTGTCCGTCAATTAGATTCAGCCATCACCGCCAAGCGGCCTTTACGTTTTTACGCTTATGCTTTGGGACAAACATCGCAGCCAATCGCGCAGAGCCAAGATGATATTCGCCATTATCTGACCAATAAAGGCTTTCAACTGCCCAAGCCCTATGCGGTGCTAAGCTCGCCCGAAGCGGTTATTGATCATTATGATCACGTCAATACAGAGCGCGCATCTTTAAATTACGATATTGATGGTATTGTCTACAAAGTAAACCGCCTTGACTGGCAAGAGCGCCTTGGTTTTGTCGCCCGCGCACCACGCTGGGCCATTGCGCATAAATTCCCCGCTGAGCAAGCCATCACGATTATAGAGGCTATTGATATACAAGTCGGTCGCACAGGTAGCCTTACCCCTGTGGCGCGGCTGACCCCTGTAACGGTTGGCGGCGTGGTTGTATCGAATGCAACGCTGCATAATGAAGACGAAATTAAACGCAAGAATGTGCGGGTTGGTGATCATGTCGTTATTCAACGCGCAGGCGATGTTATTCCGCAAGTGGTCAAAGCCTTACTGGATAAACGCCCCAAAGATTCGCAAGAGTATATATTCCCTAAAACCTGCCCCATATGCGGCGCGCATGCCATTCGTGAAGAAGGTGAAGTCGCGAGGCGCTGCACAGGCGGCCTTACTTGCAAAGCACAAGTGACCGAGCGCCTAAAACATTTTGTCAGCAAAAATGCTTATGATATTGATGGGCTTGGCGATAAAATTATGCAGCAATTCTTCGCCGAAGGCCTAATTAAAGATCCTGCAGATTTATTTACGCTCGAAGAAAAAGATAAAGATAGCCTAACGCCGCTGCGCTGCCGTGAAGGTTGGGGCTCTAAATCAGCTGAAAAGCTCTTTGCGGCGATTAACGCCAAGCGTGAAATAGAACTGCCCCGCTTTATCTATGCCCTAGGCATTCGCCAAATTGGGCAAGCCACAGCCAAAATGCTCGCCGCTAATTATGGCCGCTATGATTCTTGGCGCAGCGCGATGATTGAAGCTGCAGACCCAGAAAGCGCAGCTTACCAAAACCTGATTAATATTGATGGCATTGGCGCTGCCATGGCGCAGGACTTAATTGAGTTCTTTAAAGAGCAGCATAATAAAGCGTTTTTAGATAAGCTCAGCGGCTATGTGACGCCGCTACCTTATGATGCACCCCAAGCTTCAGATAGCCCTGTCAGCGGCAAAGTTGTGGTGTTTACAGGCACGCTAGAGAAGTTTTCACGCGCGGAAGCCAAAGCCAAAGCCGAATCCCTCGGCGCTAAAGTCACTGGATCAGTCTCCAAAAAAACGGATTATTTAATTGCTGGCGCGGATGCAGGATCAAAACTCAAAAAAGCGACAGAACTTGATGTTAAAGTCTTGAGCGAAGATGAATGGTTAGAGCTCGTTCAATAAAGCCGCCCTGAAGTAAAGCTTTGACAATATCAGACAAAAGAAATCAGACAAAAAGAAACGGCCTCACAAATTGTGAGGCCGTAATTATTAGATACTCAATTTTTAAACATTTACCCAGAGACTTAGTAACTTAGCTTAATCGAGAGACTTAAATTTACGCCCGAGCTATTCAATAGTTACGCCTTTATAAACGCCCTTAATCTTAATTCGCCTGACGACGCAAGAATGCCGGAATGTCTAATTCGTCTTCAGGGTTTTTAGCCGCTGGCGCAGAAGGTGAATCAATATTTAACTGACCTTGCTTTGCCGGATTTTGAGGGGCTGCTGTTTCATCCATACCAATGATTTCTGCGTCATGATCACGAAGAACACCTGTAATACGTTCAAACAAAGAAGGTGAGCGTTTTTTCGTCGCTGTAACATGTTTATGTGCTGCAGGAACAGGTGGGCGCAGAGTAAGGCTTGAGCCAGAAGACGCATTATTCATCATTTCATTATGAACAGTGTCGCTTTGAACATCGTCAAGCTTTGGACCGAAGCCGCTCTCCGCTTGAACAGGATCACTCACAGCCGCATATTGTGGTTGCGCTTGTTGCATTTGTACTTGGCTGTGTGTTGCCATGTTTTCAGGCATTTCTTCTTGCGGAATATACATAGGCATTGGTGGAATAAATGAACCCCCCATACGCTCAGCGCGTGGCACACCATTATCAGCTGAAAGTGATGACGCTGTGTTTATGCGCGAAGTGTTTTGGCTTGGCGCTGCTTGATCAAATATATCCACTTGCTGCTGTGAAGCGGTTACAGCCGCAGGGTTATATGTTGGACGTGACGCAGGAATATGGCCTGTTGGCTGGTTTAAAGAGCCTTGTGGGCCCTGAGAGGCTTGCGAAGTTTGTGAAGCCTGTGAGCTTTGCGTTGTCTCGCTCGATGATTCTGTATTAAGCGTTTGCGCAGTCGTTGTTGTTGTCGCGCTTGAAGGCGCTTGTGCTGAGCTGTCTTCGCCTGACGTTGTCATAGGCTGTGCACGGTTAAAGCCTGTTAGGCTTTTCTTGCCACCACCAATAATGCGTGATGATTGCGCACTATCAATACCTGTAGCAACAACAGAAACGCGCATACGACCTTCTAAAGTTTCATCAAAAGTCGAACCAAAGATGATATTTGCATTGGCATCAACTTCTTCACGAACGCGGTTACACGCTTCGTCAGCTTCGTATAATGTCATATCCATGCCGCCTGTGACGTTAATAATAACGCCGCGCGCACCTTTCATGGATATATCATCAAGAAGTGGGTTGTTAATCGCTGCTTCAGCCGCTTCTGTAGCACGGCGCTCGCCTTCTGATTCGCCCGTACCCATCATGGCTTTACCCATTTCATGCATAACGCTGCGAATATCAGCAAAATCAAGGTTAATCAAACCTGGGCGAACCATCAAATCAGTTACGCCGCGCACGCCAGATTGCAACACACCATCAGCCATTTTAAAGGCTTCAGCAAAAGTTGTTTTCTCATTAGCGATGCGGAATAGGTTTTGGTTTGGAATAACGATTAATGTATCGACATATTCTTGCATTTCTTCAATGCCCTCTTCCGCCATTTTCATGCGTAGAGTGCCTTCAAAATGGAAAGGCTTCGTTACAACGCCGACCGTCAACATACCTTGGTCACGCGCTGCTTTCGCGATAACAGGCGCTGCACCAGTACCTGTGCCGCCGCCCATACCTGCCGTTACAAACACCATGTTGGCACCTTCTAGGTAGCCCATGACATCATCCATTGACTCTTCGGCAGCTGCGCGTCCCACTGATGGGTTAGCGCCAGCGCCAAGACCGCCAGTGACTGTACGGCCAAGCTGAACAACATGTTCGGCAGCTGAGCCTGACAAAGCTTGTGAATCAGTGTTACAGACTAAAAAGTCCACACCATCAAGCTGTGATAAAATCATATTATTTACGGCATTACCACCTGCGCCCCCAACACCAACAACTTTAATTTTGGGTGTAAGCTCAGTTTGTTTTTGCTCTTGTATTCTTACATTGATCATGCAGGTATCCTCCGTAGCACGACAGCCAACAGTAATGTTGGTTACATCATAAATTTTACACAGTTGTTCTTGGCTTATACAAAACTTATCCACAGATGCGGGGTTTTGCACAAATCAAATAGTCTCACAATTTTGACCTTATCAAGAATAAGAGAAACCTTATCCTTACTCGGCGTGATTCGTAATCTCAGTGTTATTGTAAACCCTGTGAATCATCCGAGGCAAGCGTTCAAACACTTTGTTCTGTGGATAAGTGGATAACCTTATCCACAGGCATGGGGATAAACAGCCCTGAGCTTTGCACCCCATATCCACGCCTTAAACTTACATGGAGAAACTGACATGAAGGAAAAGCCTATTCCAATATAACAGAACAAAGAAAACGGAAGACTCTCTATTAAGAAATCTTCCGTTTTTTACTGTTGATTATATGGCTGGCAGACACCTCCTAAGCTTAAAGGAGGCCTCGTTATTTGCTTTTATTGATTAAACATTTCGGCAATATCGCTGCAATGCCCATTAGAACCACAGCCAGCACACTGGCTATAACCCAGCCCGGTGCAAATGTTAAAAGCGGCGTCGATGCTTCAGCGCCAATTTCTGCTAAGCTTGCCTTACCACCAAAAATATTATCCATTATGCCTGTTTGTTCAACGCCCTGATAGGCTAGGACAAAGGCAAAAGCCCCCACAAGACCACCAAGAACAAAGATCAGCGCATCAAGGCGACCTGTCGCCGCCGCAGCCATCCCCGTGCCCGGACAATACCCCGCAACAGCAAAACCAAGGCCGAGTAAAGCGCCGCCAATAACAACGCCCCAGTAGCTTGCCTTAACAGAGAAATGCCCTACATCAAACACGCCCAATGATAGACCTATAAAAAGCAAGAAGGATGAAAAGCCAATAGCAAACAAAATAACTTTGGCCAAAGACAAGTCACTCAAACGCAACATATTTATGATATTTTGTGGGTTCGTCGCCCCTACACGATTTAAGGCGAATCCAAATAATGTTCCAAGAATAATAGCGAGAAGAAGTTCCATTATTTTTCTCCTTTACGTGTACGAAATAATAAAATGGCTGTTGGTATACCGGTTGCAAACGCACCCAAAGCAAATAAATATCCACTCAGCGAAGTTTGCATCATACCACTCATCATATGCCCACTAGTACAGCCGCCCGCAAGTCGAGCACCAAACAGAACAATAAATCCAGATATAAAGACCGTCACATAGCGCTTCCATAGCGTATCGCCAAAACGCTCCCGCCAAATTTCTGGCATATGCCTTTGCATAGCTCGCGGCTTATCGCCCTTAAATATGGACGATAAAAAAGCCCCAAACATCATCGCGATCACAAAAACGAAGCTGTAATTTAAAGGCTGAGCAGCGCTTTTTGCATATTTTCCACCGCTCTTATTTAAATAGGCATTTGAAGATTCGTAACCTGATTTCGTCGCGTCATTTTTCTGAATGACACGATCATCAAACGCTGACCAAACGATGGCATCAGCAATGACAAATTGCGTCGATACACCAATCGGCTTTACAAAAACGACGGCAAGTAAAAAAGTTAACCCTAAAAACAATCCGGCAACACGCCAAGGAAGTGGCTTAAAACTCGTCATGAAATTTCTCCGAAGCGACGAGCACGTCACATGGTGGATCAGAGAGAATTCCACCTGCCGTACCGCCTAATTTTGATCTAAACCCAACTTGGCTGTGGGTGCCCATTGTAAGTAAATCGGCCTTGTGCCCCTTCGCTTTCTCTATCAAAGCACCAATAACAGCCCCCTCTATGACTTCGCCTGAGATTTTTTCTGCTAGGCTTGCATATTTTTTTTCAAAATAGCTACGTTCAGTGTTAACAAAAGCATCCATCATTTTACGCTGCGATTTTTCTGTTGCCGCCTGGACTTCTATATAAAAGTCAGCCTCAAAATACGTGACCGGTAGACTAAACATATGAACAGCATGAAATACGGCTTCCGGCGCGATTCCCATCGCAAGGCGCATAGCATTGCGCGATCCTTGTGCAAAATCAACACCGGCAAGGACGCTTTGATAAGAGCCTGACGGCTTGTCCTTGACCAGAAGAACCGGCGTGATTCCTTTACGTATTATGCGCTCTATTGTCGTACCGATAAACAAATCACGGAACCTATTTTTGCCATGCATGCCGGCCACAATAAGATCAGCCTTATGCGCATAGGCCACCTCAAGGATTTCAAAAAACACCTCACCGCCTTGCTTAACAGTGATTTTTGTATCGACATCCTCGAAATCTTTATACTCTCCAAGATATGTGAGAATAAGGTCTTCCGTCTTTTTTAGTAAGTTTAGTGGATTTTTCTTACTTTGTGCGCCCGTATAATCTGGTGCGATATGGACTATATGCAGCTGCGCTTTTTGCTCCTTCGCAATCTTCAACGCACGTTCCATCGCTCGATCAGAGTGAACACCAAGATCCGTAGCAAGCAAAATATTTTTCATGACCCAATCCCCTGTTTTTTACCCTCATTTAGAGCCTAAACGGTGAGGAACAAAAAATCTTTGACTAAAATCAAGTGGCCGGCAATGAGTTCATTACTTAAATTTCTATGCCGCGCGCCCCTACCAGTTTTCCTGTAGCCACATTTTCGTGCGCTGCCAGATTGAGCGTGTATCGCCGCGCTCCATAATTTCTGCAGGCATCTCACCGGCATGATGACCGAGATATTCAAACAAGCCCGCGACCGTCGCAAAAGCCGGGCTGTTCATTTCTTTGGGAAGCGAAGATACGCCGATAGGCTTACCTAAGCGAACTTGTTTATCCAATACGTAATGCGCTAAATCGCGGCAGCCTGGCATTTGCGATGCGCCGCCAACCAAAACAACGCGGCGACCAATAGCTTCCGTGACGCCGTTATCCATTAATTTTGCGCGTAATTGTTCAAATATTTCTTCCATGCGCGGCTGAATAATACCGACAAGAACTGAGCGCGGAATATGATTGGGGTGCAGTTCATTATTATCCCCCATTTGCATGACTTCGATCATGTCATGCGTGTCAGAGCTTGATGACATGGCATTGCCATAGAGGTTTTTTAAACGCTCCGCTTCGGCAAAACTCGTGGTCAAGCCTTGCGCGATATCATTGGTCACATGCGCACCGCCCATCGGCACATAATCATTCAAAAGCATACGCCCTGCTTGGAACACGCTAAAGCTCGTCACGCCAGCGCCAATATCAATAATAATACAGCCTAAGTCTTTTTCATCATCGACCAGGCACGCAAGGCCACTGGCATAAGAATCCACGCAAAGCGCTGAGATATCAAGGTGAGAGCGCTTAACGCTCGCCGCTAGATTACGAATACCTGACGTATCGCCCATGACAATATGGATGTTCAAATTAAGCTCTTCACCGACCATGCCCACAGGGTCACTTATGCCGCCCTGTCCATCAAGCCAATAGGCCGCCGGAATGGTGTGAATAAGTTCAGCATCTTGCGTATCAAGCACTTGATGCTGTGCCTTAACAAGGCCGCGTTCTATATCTTTCTTAGATATCGGATTACCGCGCACATCGACGCTGGCTTCAACAAAGGAAGAATATGCGTGACACGCCGAAACACTGACCACAACATCGCGCAATGGATAGCCTTTTAACTTTTCAGCCGCTAAATTTTCAGCCATATGAACGGCTTCACGTATTGAAGCCTCTGCCGCACCCAGATTGACAATTGCGCCATTTTTCACGCCCTCAGAAGAACGATAGCCATAGCCCATAATCTCAATAGTACCAAATTCATCTTGCACTTGGCCGAGCAAGCACACGATTTTGCTTGAGCCAATATCAATGGCGGCAACGGCAGATCCTTTGGTTAAAAATGTTCTCTGTGGCATGGGTGTTTCTACGCTTTATCTGATGGTGGTTATAATCTATTACGGCTGAGTATTTGGTTTGTCTTATATAGGCGCGCCCTTATTATTAATCAAGCTATAGCTTTGCTGCGCTGCGCCCGGATAAGCCTTAATAATAAGGCGATCATCTTGGCGCACATCTATATTCTTGATTTGTTTATCTAAAATACCGTCTTGATCATGCGCTTTTAACAAACGCTGCATAGCCAAAGCGACATCTTTTTCGGGCAAATTCACTGTAATTTTATTTTGTAGAATTAAGTCCCAACGGCGACCGCTGACAAGATGCGCTTGGTCAAGACGCGCCGCCAGTTCAGGCACGCCATCAATAACATCTAGCAAGGTTGCTACATGACTGGGCGCACCCTCGCCATGGATAATCAACAAGTCTTTGAAACGTTCAATATTCTGCGAGGTGATAACATAGCCATCACGATCAATAAGCTGCAATTTTTTGTCTTTGAGTAAAAAGGCCGCCGGTTTGCGCTCTTCAATTACGATATAGAGACTATCAGGGAAAACGCGCTTAACACTGACGGTTTTTATCCATGCGATGGCGCTTAATGAATCACGAATATTATGGGGGTCGAGCGAAAATAAAGGCATGCCTTGTTCAGCATTAATCAACGCCATTAACAGAGCAGAATCTGTATTTTCGCGCCCTTCAACATAAATGTTTTTCAGGCTGAATCCTGCGTCAGCCATAACCAAAACCGCTTTATCACCCATCCAGTTTTGCGTTTTTTGAATGCCGCCACTCAGCGCGAACCAGCCAAAAGCCCATAGCGCCACAGCGAGCACTAAAAAGCGCAGACCGAGCCGCTGAAAGCCTGCCTGTAGGCGACTTAACGTGCTGTGCTTTTTGGCGCGTTTAGTGATGGCGTGTTTTCTTGTTTTTGTTTGGCGTAACATAGGGCTTCTTCAATTAAGTGTGAGCAAAGTTCGGCGAAGGATGAGCCGTTATAAATGACCTGAGAGGGACCGATTGATTCGGCAGTAAGGCCCGGCTGCGTATTGAGTTCAAGTAAGTATAACCCATCAACGCCCCGCTTGTCATCAAATCTAAAATCGCAACGCGCAATGCCACGGCAACCAAGCTTTGTATAAAGCGCGGCAGCTTGCACCATAGCGGCATCATAGACAGCTTTAGGAATATTAGCGGGCAGCTCGTAAGTTGTGCCTGTATCAGCGTATTTTGCTTGGTAATCAAAGAAATCTTGCTTAGGGATGATGCGGGTAACGGCTTGCGCACGCCCATCAAGTACAGCGACGGTTAATTCTTCCCCCGGCAGGTATTTTTCAATCATCACATTATTTTCAAACGGCCAGCTTTCTTGAATAGAGGGTAAAATATTGTCACCATCACTTTGGATCAAATAAATGCCGACGCTAGAGCCTTCATCTTTTGGCTTAATAACATAAGGAGCTTTAATCGCCGTTTGTGTGGTGATTTCAGCCTTGGAGACCGTAATCGCTTCAGCCACTTTAATGCCCAAACTTGCGGCGATTGTTTTGGTTAAAGGCTTATCCATGGCAATGGCCGAGGCCGTAACGCCTGAATGCGTATATGGGATTTTGAGCATATCAAGCACTGCTTGAATCGTGCCATCCTCGCCGCCCTTGCCATGTAAATTATTAAACACGACATCAGGTTTGATTTCTTCTAACTGAATAATTAATTTCGGCAAGTTATCGCTAACGTCAATAACGCTAAGGTCATAGCCTATTTCGCGCAATGTCGCTTCAACGGCCTTGCCTTTATCCAAAGAGACTTGGCGCTCAGCCGACCAACCGCCGACCAGCAATGCGACTTTAATATCGGCATTTGAATTTATATTCTTATAAGCCATGACCAATTCCTCATATTGTTACGCTCTGAGTATAATCGGTTTCCTACAGCTTACGCAAAAGCGCTATGAGGATTTTAGCCAGTTATCCAGAGGCGCCTGCCCCGCGCCGTAACGCCCAATACGGCGAATTTCCCACCGTAGCGTAACACCGAATTGTTCAAAAACACGGCGGCGCATTTCTTCGCCGAGGCATTCCAAATCAAAGGCGCTCGCATTATCGTGATTAATCATAAAGTTACAGTGTTTTTCTGACATTTGCGCGCCGCCGACACAAAAGCTGCGCCCGCCAACGCCATCAACTAACTTCCATGCGCCCATAGAGGGATCAAGGTTAAGCGCTGCTAATTCAGCGGCGCTTGGATTGGCGAATGTTGACCCACCTGTTTTTTCTTTTATCGGCTGTGAATTTTCGCGCTTAATGCGAATATCAGCGATTTCAGCTTTGACCACATCGCTTGAAGCCGCTTGACCTTGAAACAGCGCCTCAACAAAAATCAAATCCTGTGCGGGGGCGCTATGGCGGTAACTATAATGCATATCTTCAACGCTAAGCACGTGCAGAGCGCCGCTGCGGTCAATACCCTTAAGAGAGACAAGACAATCCACAACTTCGCGGCCATAAGCCCCTGCGTTCATTTTCAGCGCGCCGCCAATTGTACCGGGTATACCGCTTAAGAAAGATAGGCCGCCAATGCCAAGCTGGGCTGCTTTTTGCGCGACATTCATATCAAGCGCCAAAGCGCCAACGCGCAATTGATGATTGTCTTCTGCTTCAATATAATTAAAAGTGCGGTTTAATTTAAGCGTTACCCCGGCCACGCCGCCATCGCGAATAATTGTATTCGAAGCCACACCGAAAATATTTAACGGCGCATCATGCGGGTAAGCGGTTAAGAAACGCTGCAAATCATCACTATCTTCTGGACAGGCCATAATTTCAGCCGTGCCGCCCGTTTTAAACCAGCCTTTCGCGCCAAGAGCGGCATCGAAACGATAGGCGCCTTTTATCTCGGGGAGGTCTTGGTGGCTCTCAGGGGTTAACGCTACACTCATGCAACGCTCTTATCTGTCAGTTGTTCTTGCTGTTCAAACACGGCTTGCAGCTGTGCGGGTAGCGCATTAGCCCATTTGGTAATACTACCCGCGCCCATACATATCACTAAATCACCTGATTGTGCATGAGTCGCGATTAATGAGGCGAGTTCATCTTCACTTTCAAGCACAGCGACATTACGATGGCCATGCGCGGCGATACCTTTGGCGAAGGTCTCTTTATCAACGCCGTCTATAGGGTCTTCGCCTGCACTATGTACATTGGCGACCACGACCATATCTGCGTCATGGAAACATTTACAAAAATCGACCATTAAATCGTGCAGGCGTGAATAACGATGCGGCTGCACCACGGCGATGACTTTACCTTTACTACCCTCAACCACTTGGCGAGCGGCGGTGAGCACAGCTGTGATCTCAACAGGGTGATGGGCGTAATCATCAATAATTGAAATGCCCTGCACTTCGCCTGTTTTGGTAAAGCGGCGTTTAACGCCTGTAAACCCTGCTAAGGCTTGGCGCATCGCGTCAGGCTCTAGCTGCAGCTCATAACCGATGGCCAATGCGACCAAAGCATTTTGTAAGTTATGACGACCAGGCATCGGCAAGAAAACATTATCGAGGACGAAATCTTCCTCTTCACCGCGCATCCAGCCCGCAAAAGTAACGCGACAATAGCTGCCTTCCGTTACGCTGCGAATAGATTCAGCGCGGATATCCGCTTGCGGGTTAAAGCCATAGGTCAGAATGCGGCGATCTGTGGTTTTTGCAATAAGGGACTGCACCTCAGGATGATCCAAACACAAAACAGCAAAACCATAAAAAGGAATGTTTTCTACGAATTGCACAAAGGCTTGGCGCATATTATCAAAAGCGCCGTAATGTTCCATATGTTCGGGGTCAATATTTGTGACCACGGCGACTTGCGCAGGCAGGCGCGTGAAAGATCCATCGCTTTCATCCGCTTCAACCACCATCCAATCGCCCTGCCCCATACGGGTATTGGTGCCGTATGAATTAACAATGCCGCCATTAATCACCGTTGGGTCAACGCCGCATTTTTCAAGCAATGTGCCGACTAATGATGTGGTTGTGGTTTTGCCATGCGTACCGCCAATGGCGATGGCTGATTTAAAGCGCATAAGCTCCGCGAGCATATCAGCGCGGCGAACTACAGGAATTTTTTGCGCGCGCGCTTCAACTAATTCAGGATTATCACACGGCACGGCGGAAGATATAACCACGGCAGCGGGGCGCTGCGTATCAGCATAAATATTTTCTGCGGCGTGACCAATATGAACGGTAATATCTTTTTTCTGTAAGCGCTCAACATTGGGGCTTAATGCAATGTCAGAGCCCTGCACAACATAGCCCATGGAATGCAGTACTTCGGCAATGCCTGACATGCCTATACCGCCAATACCGACGAAATGCAAAACTCCAATTATGCTCGTGCTCTCTAAGCGCATCTTTTATACTCTTTCTCTTACTCTGAATAACGCTAGATATAAACCACCAGCCCTTAGAAATAAAGGCTTAATCCCAACCGCGTGCAAGCGCAACGATTAAATTACCCAAACGACGCCCAGCATCAGGCTTAGCGCAGCTTTGCGCGCCCTCTGCCGCTTTAAACAAAGCTTGTGGGTTTTGCATGAAGGTTTCAAGGCGTGCGTTCAGCGCCTCAGCGGTAAATCCTGATTCCGCCATAACCCAAGCGCCGCCCTTACTGGCCACAGCTTCGGCATTAATTCTCTGCTGTTCATCTGCATGATGCGGATAAGGCACATAAATGGCAGGACGCCCTGCTGTAGAGACTTCGGAAACAGTACTCGCGCCTGCGCGTGCAATAACCAAATGTGATTTTTGTAATTGTTCTGGCACATTGTGAAAGAAGCTTGAAACTTCCGCCTGCATACCCGCTGCGCTATAAGTATCTTGCAAGCGCTGCTTATCTTCATCGCGGCATTGCTGCACTATTTTAATTCTTGTGCGATAAGCCTCGGGTAAATGTGCCAAAGCTTCTGGGACAACTTTGGACAATATTGTCGCGCCGAGTGAGCCGCCCATAACAAAAATATTAAACGCGCCATCTTGCTGAATATCAGGGTAAGGCTCTGTAAATAAATCAGAGATACCTTTGCGCACAGGGTTGCCTGTGACAACGGCGCGTAATTTATCTTCATTATCTAGGCCGAGTGTATTTTCATGTGACAGCGCAATGCGCTCAGCGCGCGGCGCTAAGAATACATTGGCTTTGCCCAATATCGCATTTTGTTCATGGATCACGGTTGGGATTTTCTTACGCTGCGCGGCTAAAACAGCCGGTACAGACGGATAACCACCAAAACCAATAACCACTTCAGGCTTTAACTCAGTGAGTAATTTACGCGCTTGCATATAGCCAATCGCCATAGAAACGCCGCCTTTAAGCTTCGCCAATAAGCCACCAGACCATGCACTTGAATTAAGCACATGAACATCAACGCCAGAAAAAGAATCTTTATATTTCAAAGCGCGTAAATCTGTGGCCAAAGCGACATCAAAACCGCGTGACTTTAAGTCTTCCGCCAAAGCTGCTGCGGGGAATATATGCCCCCCTGTACCGCCTGCACTTAATAAAATCATACGCTATACACCTTTTCGTCTTGCACTTAAGCCTTTTTTGGCTATGGCTTGTTTAGGCTCTCGGCGGGTTAGCGCCAAAATAATACCCATGGATAATGAAACCGATAATAAGGACGACCCACCGTAACTTAATAGTGGCAATGTCATGCCCTTAGCCGGTAAAACCCCTAAAGCAGAGCCCATATGGATCATTGCTTGCAAAGCAAACATCGCCAAAAGGCCACTGACACAGAGAATAGAAAACAGATTTTCACTCGCCTGTAAATTTTTTAATGCGCGAATAATAACAAATAAATACAAATCGAGCACAATAAAAATAAACATCAAACCGAATTCTTCTGCACCGACGGACAGAATAAAATCCGCATGACCATCAGGAATTTCAAGCTTAACAGTACCTTGCCCCGGCCCCTTACCAATCAAGCCGCCGCTTCTAAATGCCTCAAGTGATTTATCGACTTGATAACTGTCGCCGCTTTCAGGGAATAAAAAACGATCAATACGGCTTTTTACATGCGGGAAAAAACTATAGGCCCCAAGCACCATAAACGCGCCAATAGGCAGCAGTGCCAGAACATAACGCATAGACAAGCCCGCAACGACAACCATCGCAGCAAGCATTACCGTCAGAACAAAGCTCATGCCGAAATCAGGCTGAATAAGAAACAGGAATAACACCAGACCATATAAAGCCCCGACATATTGCGGCCCCTTAAATGTGTTGTCTTCTTTCCAGCGTGCCAAAAGCCACGCCGCCATAATCGCAAAAGCTGGCTTTGCAAATTCACTTGGCTGCAAGGATATACCCGGCAGAGCGATCCAGCGCTGCGCGCCTTTAATCTCAGGGCCAATAAACGGCACCAGAATAAGTGCGCCAATCGTGCCAATAAAAAACAAACTCCCCAAACGCCAAATCATACGCGGCGAGCAAAACGATGCGGCAAACATCAGAAAAACAGACGGGATAAGGTAAATGAGATGCTTGGTAATGAAATGCATATCGGGCAGATTAATCCGCAAGGCGACGGCTGTACCTGCCGCCGTGACCAGAATAACGCCCATAAGCATTAACGCCAAAATGCCGACAAGAAGACCATGATCGACCGTCCACCACCAACGGCCAAATAAAGATTGATCGGTGCGTTCAGGCAAGAGACTCATTTAGACGTCACCTTCCAGTGCCAGAACCAAATTTTCAAAATACTCACCGCGTTGTTCAAAAGTTTTGAACTGATCAAAAGATGCGCAGGCTGGGGATAATAAAACAACCCCTGCACCCCCCGGTGCGCCACGGCGATCTTGCGCCATTTGGTGGGCTTTAGCGAGCGCTATATCCACCGTGTGTGACATATCAAAATCAATATTATTCAGCGCCATCCATTTGGCAAAAGCTTCAGAAGATTCACCGATTAAAAATGCGTGACGTATACGATCAGAGAACTCTTCAAGCCCATCTAATCCACCTGATTTTGGACGGCCGCCCACTATCCAATAAATATTCTTATGGCTGCTCAGCGCGCATGACGAAGCCTGTGCATTGGTGGCCTTACTATCATTAACATAGGCAACGCCGTTAATTGTGCGTATCAAATATTGGCGGTGGTTTAAGCCTTCATAGATCAAGAAGCCCTCTTCAAAATCTTCCGCGCTTAAATCAAAACCATAATGAAGCGCCGCATAAGACGCCGCAGCGTTTTGATGGTTATGCTGACCATTCATCCGTTTATTCTTATTCAGATCCATTGAGACATCAGCCCCTTGATCCGTCAACACACCGTCACTTACGCTTATATCTGCAGCGCGATCGGAGAAGACGGCAATCGTGACAACACGCCATAAATCTTCGGCGCGTAATTGTTCGGCTATTTTCTCACAATATTCATCATCGATACAAATCACCGCTAATGGTTTTTCAGCTGTGATCGGGTTGTTGAATATTTTATATTTCGCCTGCACATAGCCTTCAAAGCCGCCATGGCGTTCTATATGGTCAGGGGTGATATTAAGAAGCACCGCGACTTGTGGCTTTAGTGAGGGCGTTAAATCCAACTGATAGGAAGACAGCTCAAAAACATACGCGCCGCCTTTTTTAGGCTTTTTCAAATCCATAACCGGCACGCCAATATTGCCGCCAATTTGTACGTCGCGGTGTTTACTAAGGATATGGCCTGTTAATGCGGTCGTCGTTGATTTTCCATTTGTGCCTGTAATCGCGATAAGTGGTGTATCTGGATCAAGCTGTCTGAGCAATTCAATATCACTTAAAATCGGAACATTCAAATGGCTGGCGCGCTCTACAATCGGATGCGGCCTTGGGAAGCTATGAGCAATGCCGGGGGAAAGGATTAAGCCATCCACACCATCAAAATCAGCATCATTTTCAAAGCTACAAAGTTCAAGCTTGAGCTTTGCCGCTGCTTCACGCGATCCTTCGCGGTCATCCCAGCAACGCACAGTGATATTTGCCTTCTTCAATGCACGTGCGGCGCTAAGCCCCGTAAGACCAAGCCCCAAAACGGCGTAAGACTTGCCTTGAAGTGTAGAAAGCAATGATGCCATGAATAGTCTTCCTCAATAATTGATATAACGTTGCTTTACGCAGCTTTAACGCAGCTTTAACGTGGCTAGTCCGATAATCGCCAAAATCACTGAGATAATCCAAAAGCGTATAACAATTGTCGGCTCTGACCAGCCTTTTTTCTCAAAATGATGATGGATCGGCGCCATACGGAATACGCGTTTGCCCGTCAGCTTAAACGAGGCAACTTGAACAATAACGGATAAAGTCTCCATTACAAATAAGCCACCAATAATCGCCAAGACAAGCTCAGATTTAACCAGCACAGCAATTGCGCCAAGAACGCCGCCTAAAGCCAGTGAGCCCGTATCTCCCATAAAGATCATTGCAGGTGGTGCATTATACCATAAAAAGCCCATTGCGCCGCCAATAATAGCGCCACAAAGCACGGATAATTCACCCGCGCCGGGAACATAAGCAATTTGCAAATAATCAGAAAAATCTATGCGGCCTGTAAGATAAGCGATAAAGCCAAAACATGCCGCCGCAATCGCCACGGGGACAATCGCAAGGCCGTCAAGACCATCGGTTAAATTCACTGAATTAGACGCGCCAACCATAACCAACATTGCCCATGGGATAAAGAACCACCATAAATCAATATAAGTATGTTTCATAAAAGGTATAGCCACTGATTTTGCGATATCTGCAGGTAAAACGATTGAAGCCGCGTAAGCCGCCACTGCGCTAATCAGTAATTGTGAGAGCAGCTTTAAACGTCCAGAAAGCCCTGCTGTATTGCGTTTGGTGAGTTTCAAATAATCATCAGCAAACCCAATCATGCCATAGCCGACCAAGACCAATAGTGAAATCCAGATGTAAGGACTAAAAAAATCAGCCCAAAGCAAAGTACTGGCTGTGACGGAAATAAGAATCATCAAGCCGCCCATTGTCGGCGTGCCGGCTTTTTTAAAGTGGGTTTCTGGCCCGTCTGTGCGGATAGGCTGCCCCTCTTTTTGCTTGGCTTTTAACCAGCGTATCAAATGCGGCCCAATCAGAAAGCTGATAACCAGCGACGTCATAAGCGCACCGCCTGTGCGGAAAGTTTGATAATTAAAGAGGTTAAAGAACTGGAATTGGTCGCCAAGTGGTGAAAGCAAATTATACAGCATATAAAAATCCGAATTCTATTTTATTGTTTTTCTTGTTTATCCTTTTGCACGGATACTTTACGCATCGCTTCAACAACCACGCCCATTTTCGAGGCTTTAGATCCTTTTACCATGACAACGTCGCCCGGTATAAGGGCTTCTGGTACAATCTGTGCAAGTTCGGTACTTGTTTCTTTATGCACTGCTTTTTGCTCCACTGGCAAGGCGTCGTGTAAATTTTTCATCAAGGGCCCACAAGTATATACAAGGTCTATATTGGCCGCGCGTAGTGGCAAAACCAAGTCAGCATGGATTTTATTCTCATCACTGCCCAGCTCATGCATATCGCCTAAAATCGCAATACGGCGACCGCCACGACCCGGATCAATCAAAGCCAGAACTTTAAATCCAGCCTGCATAGATTTTGGTGATGCATTAAAACTGTCATCAATCAAAGTCACAGGATTTTCAGGCTCACCCATAGTCAGCATTTCGCGTTTACCACGCCCTGCCATAGGTTCTTGCCCAGCCAGCGCTTTAATCGCTTTATCTAAATCGCAATGACACAAACGCACGGCCAATAAAACCGCAACAGCATTCATAACGCTATGCATTCCACCATGCGGCAAGAACAATTGTTTTTCAACGCCAAGAATTTCAATATCAGCGCGAATGCCATTACCGCCTTCTAGCGTATTGACTATGCGCGCATCGGCTTCTTCATGTTGACCAAAGCTATAAATTTGCTCAATCGATTCATCACGGGCAATGCGGTTCAAAACATTAAAATACGCGTCGTCACGATTTAATATTACTGCACCATGCGGTTTGACGCCTGTAAATATCTCTGCCTTGGCTTGTGCAATCTCATCTGTGCCACCAGGGAAATGCGCTGTATGCGCCGCAGCTATATTCGTTATAATTGCAATATCAGGCTGCACCATAGCCGTTAGTGGCATAATTTCGCCGGGGTGATTCATGCCAATTTCAAAGACGCCATAATCTGTACCTGCATGCATGGATGCCAAAGTATAAGGCACGCCAAGATGGTTATTATAAGAGCCCTGCGCCGCATGCGTTTGTCCCTGCACCGTAAAGGCCGCGGCCAACATTTCCTTTGTAGATGACTTACCAACGCTGCCTGTTACCGCAATAACTTTAGCGCCTGTGCGGGCGCGTGAAAACTCAGCCATATCAAGCAAAGAATCATGGCAATCTTCAACCAAAAGCAGTGGCGCATTAGCGGCTAATCCTGCGGGTATTTTCGATACGATCGCCGCTGAAGCGCCTTTTTCTAAAGCGGCAGCCACATAATTATGAGCATCAAAATTATCGCCATTAAGGGCAATAAATAAATCACCAGCTTGCACGGTTCGACTGTCAATAGACAAGCCTGTAGCCGTCCAGTCTTGCTGTCCTTTTAATGTGCCATGCGTTGCTTTCATTGCGTCTTTCGCGGACCAAATCGTCATATTCTCGCCTCTTTATAAGCTTTTATTACTTCATTACTATCGTCAAATGGGGTTACTGTACTGCCGATGGTTTGGCCTTGTTCATGACCCTTACCAGCGACAAGTAGAATATCTTGTGCGTTTAACATCTTAACCGCAGCTTTAATCGCTAAGCCACGGCCACCAATTTCTTCAGCGGCAGGAAACCCTGCCAATACGTCTTTACGAATTAATGCAGGGTCTTCACCGCGTGGATTATCATCCGTGACAATCACGTGATCCGCTAATGCGCCCGCAATACGTGCCATTGGTGCACGTTTTGTATTATCGCGATCACCGCCACAACCAATTAAGGCAACCAAACGCCCGCCTTTAGGCAAATGGGGTTTAAGGGCTTTTAAGACAGTTTCTAACGCATCTGGTGTATGGGCATAATCAACAAAGACTTGTGCGCCTTTAGGATGGCCTTCAATCTTATCCATACGACCATGCACAGGGGTAAGCTTATGCAGACGGTCGATATTCTCAAGCAATGCATCGGGATATGTCAGCGCCAAAGCCGCCAAAGCATTATAAAGTTGGAAACGACCCAGCAAAGGCAGTAAGAATTCTTTACGTACGCCATTCACTGCAATAACGGCTTCTATGCCATTAAAGACCGGCTCCGCGCTGATAATTTTTAAAGCCTCAGCCTGCATACCGAAAGTCAAAACCTTTAAACCACGCGCCTGCGCATAAGCAATAATTTCAGCGCTTTGCGGTAAATCAGCATTAATAATCGCCGGAGCGCCGCGCTCCATTTGATCAAAAATACGCAGCTTGGCTTGTAAGTAAGCGGCCATAGTCTTGTGATAATCAAGGTGATCATGGCTTATATTGGTAAAGGCCGCGGCCTGAATTTTTACGCCCGCTAGACGGGATTGCTCTAAACCATGTGAAGAGGCTTCAAGCGCCAGTTTTTTCACGCCTTGATTAGCGCAGCGCGCTAGAATTTCATGTAAAATAGCCGGGTCTAAAGTGGTCAAAGCCGCAGGCTGATCCATGCCCGCCCCTTGTAAACCAATCGTCCCAAGGCTAACCGCGTCATCCCCCCATAATTGGCGCGCAAAACTGACGACGGAACTTTTACCATTCGTGCCCGTTACGGCGACAATATGTTCAGGCTGCGCATTGTAAAATTGCGCGCAGAGCATGGCATAATCCTTGCGGATATCGGCGCTTTCTTGCCAAATAATATCCGCCTGGGGCTTCGGCGTGCCTAAGGGCGCGAGCACATAACTTGCCCCTGCCTTTATAGCCGCGTTAATATAAGCACAGCCATTATCAGCCACGCCCGGCAGCGCAGCGAAAATAGCGCCCGCTTTCACAGCGCGGCTGTCATTGGTAATCATTGAAAAGGTCGATACATCATGCATATTAATGCTGCCCTTTCAAATTAAGATGAATATAGCGTTTTAAACGTGTTGCTGGGTCGATAATATCGGCATTTTCTTTACGCTTAATACCAACCATCGGTGCCATGGCTTCGATAATACGGCCAACGGCAGGCGCAGCAACCCAGCCACCCGTGGCATAACCATAGGTCTCTTTTTGCCCTTGTGGCTCATCGACCATAATAAACACAGCATAGCGCGGCGCATTAATCGGGAAGACACCGAGGAATGATGAAATAAGACGCTTATGATCATAACCACGGCCGCTTTTTGAAGGCTTTTCCGCCGTGCCTGTTTTGCCGCCAATTAATAAACCTTCAACGTCCGCTGACCCGCCCGTGCCATCCGTAACAGTCAAGCGCAGTAAAGAGCGCATATTTTGTGCTGTGCGTTCAGATACAACCCGCACAAGCGATTGATAATCTTCAACATCGGCAACCGTCAAACGCGGCGAGACGAGATTACCGCCATTAACAATAGAGGCCGCGGCGCGTATCAATTGCAACGGACTAATCGCGATGCCATGACCATAAGAAGTGGTTAAGGTATTAATCTCACGCCAAGGGTTTGGTACCAAAGGATGCGTTACTTCTTTAAGATCAAATTCTGGTTTATCTAGGAACCCTAGATCACGATAGAATAATTGCAAATCTTCACCGCCAACCGCTTCGCCCATACGCGCAGACCCGATATTCGACGAAAGCATGAACACTTCAGGCAAGGTCAAAATACGTTTTTCGGCATGGTAATCATTAATTTTAAAGCGGCCATGGACAAGGGGCTTACGCACATCAAAGCGCTTGCTCATCGAGGCTTTTTCAAATTCAAAATATGCTGCCGTTGAGAATAATTTAAAAGTAGAACCCAGCTCATACACACCTTGCGAGAAGCGGTTAAACATTTCAGGCGCATTAGGATTTGGTGGATTATTAGGGTCAAAATCAGGCAAAGACACGGCCGCTAAAATCTCCCCCGTATCGACATCCATAATTATACCTGCGCCCGCTTTAGCGTCAAAATCACTCATCGCTCTAGATATTTCACGATGCAGCACATGCTGAACGCGCACATCTATCGTGGTTTTCAAAACAGCGACACCTTCAGAGACTTGATCTGCCGTATAGCTGGTCAAAATATCATTAACGCCGCGCTCAAGCCCTAAAACCCCCGCGCCATCACGGTTAATCATACCGACGACATGCGCCGTTTCATTGCTTTGCGGATAAAAACGATAATCTTCCTTGTAATAAGCCAAGGCAGGCTCACCAATATCCAAAATCGCTTGCTGCTCATCTGGGGTGACGCCGCGCTTGATCCACACAAAGCGGCGCGGCATGTTTAATTTATCGAGCAGTTTTTCGGCGCTATATTCAGGGAATATTTCAGCAAGCTTTTCAGCCGTACGCGGCTTGTCCATGATTTCAGCAGGGTCAGCATAGAGGGAATCTGTCTTTAGGCTTGTCGCCATTAACACGCCATTACGGTCAATAATATCCGCACGGCGCATCGCTTTTTTCTCAACTTCTGGCAACAGCACATCTTGTTCAAAAGATGGCAGCGTAATGGGGTCTGCTGCTTGCAAGACCATTAAGTCAGCCGCACGTAGCCCCATAAAACCAAAGCCAACAAGCGCGATAGCCTGAAATAAAACCAAACGCCCGCGCATAACATGCAAAGCATGGTCTTTATTATCACTAACGCGTACCCGATGTTTACGGAAACGCAAATCTAATCCGTTCATGGCGCCCCCTGTTCTAAATAAGGTGCAGCGTTATAATTAATATCTTGGGGGGATTGCGAAGGTTGCGCAGAATGCGCTGCGTCAGATTCTGTAAGATTTCTGAGCTCTATCCTTCTGAGAGGATTCGCAATTGGACGGGAGGGTGATAATGGTTCAGGCACGGCATTGACTTGGCCGGTTACATTTTCGATAGAGAGTTGGTTGAGATCAAGCACATTGCGTGCGAGATTTTCAAGGCGCTCTGGGCGGTTAAGATAAGCCCATTCAGCGTCTAAAACGCGTTTATTTTCCTTGGCCTGTTTAAGCGCAAATTTCTTGGCCATCAAGAGACGCTCTTGATGCTGAACGGCTTGCGAGACTTGAAACAAAGTCATCGCGGATATACCGAACATAGCCAATAAAAATACTGCAAAAACACGTCTCAGAGTCATTTATCAGCCCCCACATCGTAATAGGCCACGTCACGGCGCACAGCGCAGCGCAATTTGGCGGAGCGTGAGCGAGGGTTTTCTTTTATTTCTGACTCCGCCGCCAAAATCGCTTTTTTCTGTGGCAGGACGAGCATAGGCACAGGTTGATCACTATCTTGCGTATCAGGCTGAAAGCGTGAAATAGTTCGCTGTACTTCAGCATGGCCGCGCATAAATGTTTTGACGATGCGATCTTCCAAAGAATGAAACGTCACAACAACCAAGCGCCCTTCTGGCTTTAATATCCGTAAAGAAGCCTCAAGGCCGCGTTCTAACTCACCGAGTTCATCATTTACGGCAATGCGCAAAGCTTGGAATGTCCGCGCAGCGCGATCGGTTTTTTCTTTTTTAGAATGCGGCACGGCACTGCGCACAATATCGGCGAGGCGTAAAGTCGTTTCAATTTTCTCTTCAGCGCGCGCCCTGACAATGGCGCGGGCAACGCGGCGTGAGTGGCGCTCTTCACCATAGCGGTAAATTAAATTCGCGAGCGGCTCTTCTTCTTCGTTCATGACTATATCAGCGGCGCTTGGCAAGCTGGAAGACGTGCCCTCCATGCGCATATCTAATGGCCCATCTTTCGCGTATGAAAAACCACGTTCAGCTTGATCAAGCTGCATAGAAGACACACCGATATCAAGCACAACACCATCAACCATGGGCATGTCATCAAGCTTATCCATGTCACCAAAGCACCCCTGACGCAGGCTCATGCGGCCTTCATATTCACCAAGCCACGGCGCGGCCATTTCATGGGCAGAAGGATCACGGTCAATACCAATAACTTGACAGTTTGCCGCCTCAGCAATCGCGCGGGAATAGCCCCCAGCGCCAAATGTGCCATCAATATAGATGCCGCCATCCTTAGGCTTAAGGGCGCGCAGAACCTCGGGTAACATAACTGGAATATGCGGGCGATCAGGACTACTCATAAGCATCCTCCGTGACCAATTAGATTCGAATCTGTTGTCAAAAGCAGCGCCATTAAATGGACGACCTTTCTTTTTACTCTATATGTATATGGTAACAAATTTTTGGCGAGACGTCAGGTTTGCATAGCCCGACGCTGATATATAAAGGGATAGCACGGTTTTAACGTTTATCAAAAAACTATCCGAATCGGGTAGGCTTAAAAACGGGGATAATATTTTTAAACGCTAATATCAACGACATTTTGGATTCGTATTTACTTAGTGATATACTGTGCTGCGCCTTGCTTTTTACGGCCAATAAAACTAAAATTAAAAGCAACGCTATTTTAAATGAGAGTAAAGCTCTATGGAAGAAATCTGGACAAAAGCCATTGAAGGCCTCGATGCCTTTGCTAGCCCAACTAAGCGTACCTATATTCTATATTTACTCAGTGCCCTTTTTCTGGCGGCGATGGCTTATCTCTTCTCACGCAATCGCCAGATGTTTAATGACGCAGACCAAGACCCTGCACAGCCCACTCCCAAATCTATAAAAAGTTTTTTTAAATATGTTTTCCCCAAAGATGTATATTTGCACAAATCATCGCAGCAGGATTATTTTTACTTCATTGTTAATGGCTTTATTCATTACGGCATAATCGCCGCTTATATTGTCGCTGCGCCTTTATTTGTCCTAACCTCAGCCGCATTATTAGGCGCCATTTTTGGGCCTTATGAGGGGGAGCGCCTCGCCGCAAGCCTTCCACAACTCGCCATACTCACCATTGCCTTTGCTATCCTTTATGATTTTGGGGCTTTTATTGTGCATTACGCCATGCATCATATCCCCTTATTATGGGCGTTTCATAAAGTGCACCATTCCGCCGAGCGCCTAAACCCAATGACTTTATATCGCATGCATCCCGTTGATTTAGTCCTTACTGGCGCAGCTATTTCAGCCCTTACAGGTCTTGGCGTTGGCGCTTTAGTCTATTTCATGCGCATTGATATTGGCTTTATTGAGCTTTTTGGCATTAATGCGCTGTTCTTTGTCTATTTTATTTTTGGCTATAATTTACGCCATTCGCATATATGGCTCAATTACCCCAAATGGCTCAGCCACATATTCATCAGCCCTGCCCAGCATCAAATCCATCACAGTATTGAGCGCAAGCATTGGGATAAGAATATGGGCTTGATTTTTGCATTTTGGGATAAGGCATTTAAGACGCTCTATATCCCGAAACATGACGAAGCAAAGTTTGATTATGGCGTGCGCAAAAGCGAGCCCAACCCTTATGACAGCGTAGCCAGCATGTATATAAAGCCCTTTGTCGAAGCCTGGGAAATCATCGCAAAAGGCATGAGCAAAACACAAGCCGCCTTTAACTTAGTTTTGATTATTGCTGTGCTTGGCTTTGGCTATGGCATTATTTTAAAATACAGCAATACCGTCACCGCCATGCAATCCCTGCCCTCGACAGTACATTTACAAGATCTGACATGGTCAGAGGCCGCCACCGCAATTCATAAAGGCTATGATCGGATCATCATCCCCACAGGCGGCGTAGAACAAAATGGCCGCCATATGATTTTAGGTAAGCATAATTATGTTGTCACGCATAGCAGCGCCCTTATCGCCGAGCGCCTTGGCCACACATTAGTCGCTCCCGTTATTGCTTACGTTCCAGAAGAAGTACATATGAGCTACCCTGGCACAATAAGCATTAGCGCGGAGACCTTTGCCGGTATTTTAGAAGATAGTGCCCGCAGCCTTAAGCGCCACGGCTTCAAATATATATTCTTTATTGGTGACAGCTCCCATAATCAGCGCCCACAAGAAGATGTGGCAGAACGCTTAAATAAAGAATGGCAGGGCGAAGGCGTAACGGTCGCCAGTATATCTGATTATTACTACAGAAATGGTCAAGTGAACTGGCTTGAGAATGAAGGCTATGCCATGCGCGAAATTGGCGGCCATGCGGGTATACGCGACACTTCAGAGCTTATGGTCGCGCATAAACAAGGCATTCACAAATACCCCGTCACCCCCAAAGGCTTTGAAGGCGGCGATTATAATGGCGAGTATAAGAAAGCGAGCAAGAAATACGGCAAGCAGATGATTGAGCTTAAAGTACAAGCCGCGCTGAAACAAATACATGCTATACTGCCCGCTCCTATTACTACAGATATAAGCGCGCAGAGCAGCGCCAATTTTTACACCGAATAAACAAGGCAACTCGCATGACACATAGCGCCGCACAAAGCATCTTAATCGAGGCGCAAGCCCCCTATAGCATATATGGGACCCTTTATCCCCAAGCCCCACAAAACAGCGCGACCAATACAGACACAGACACAGACGCAGACAAAAAACTGATTATCAATGTTCACGGTCTAACCCAAAGCCAATGGGGCTATTTACAAATTAACTGCCTGACGACATTTAATGAGGCAGGCTATGACGTGTTTAACTTTAGCTTTTATGATCGCCTACCTAAATCTCGCCGCATGAGTAAATCGACCTTGAGCACACATAAAGATGATTTAGAGCGGGTTATTGCGCATTTTCGCGACCAATATGACGCTATTTATTTAACAGGCCATAGCCTTGGCGGCCTTGTCACTTTATTGCTTAACCCAGCAGATATAAAAGCGGTGAGCTTATGGGATCCGTCTTTTGATGTAACGCATTTATGGACAATCACCAATTGCCTAACCCATTTAAGTGATCGCAATGCCTACATACTCGATTATGGCGCAGAATATGTTTTAAATGCCGATATGGTCGAAGAACTTAAAGATTACCCCAATGATGCCTGCCTGAAAGAAGCGGCTGATTTTTCAAGCCCTACGCAAATGGTTATTCCTGAATTAAGTATATTCTTAGCCAGCCCACACACTTCCCCCGCCCAATATGATGAGGTCTTCACAGCCCCTTATGAGCGAAAAACATTAACCCAAACCGACCACTGTTTTTACGGCCAAGGCAAGGACCAAGAGCTGTTTGCTGAAACGCTAAGCTGGTTTAATCGCTTCTAAGGGATAAGATAAGATCAGCCTATTGTTAACGACGGGCGAAAAATGATCATAGTTACCTAGGTACAAGACCTTTAATTTTTGAGCTTTGCGTAGCATTAGAGCCTACCAAAAACCCATGACAAAGCTTAGCTTCTCGTCCTTCTTTGTCCGGTAGATTATTAAAGTAATCTGCTAGACCCTTGATTGCTTCTGCCTGAGTTTTTGGCATAGCGCTCTTTGGAAATTTTTTCAAATTGGTTTTATCAACCGCGAGCACAGCCCCTGATTGATCTAAAGGCATTAAATCATACGTATCACGCTCTGATTGTGGTACATCATCTGCACTACGGAATAGTGTCGTATATTGCGTCAAACCATGCTCTACCCCTGACATTACAGCGGCCATTGCGATGTAATAATTAGACGAAGCAGAAGCCAGTCGATCTTCCAAGCGGAAATCTTCTGGGACGACGTCCTCCTCATCTTCCGGCTCATAGCAATCATCACAATTCGCAAAACGCAGTGATCCAGCCTTGTCAACGCGCTTTATATAAGCAATCTTTTTAGGCGTCCATTTTGTGTTACCATATCGCGCGTAATCCTCTTGATTTGGTGAATAGAAGGCAAAGAGATGCTTTTGCTTATCTAAAACGCCCTGTGCCACTTTTTTCAATAATGCCGTTGGCTTATTATACTTATCTGCGAATAAAGGACGCCCACCTGGAGACCATAGACTAAAAGAAACATGCGCCGCATTAGCTTCTTTATCTTTAAACGGCAGCGCACTAAAGTCAAAAGCAGAAACCCCCATACGTTTTGCCGATGTTTCTAGATAGTTTCGGGCTTTCATCGCTTTCTTAGCTGTTGTCAGCGGATCATGCACACCTATAGCAATTTCATACTGACCATAAAAATCAATATCATTTTCGTCATCAAAATCATTGGCAATTCCTGCCGCAATTAACTCATCATCAATTGCATCAATATCATCATCATCTAAAAGCCGCTCCGCTTCACCACGTTCATTCAGCGCATAAAACTCAAGCTCCATACCTGTTTTTATTACAACACCAAAATTATCACGAACGCGCGTCATGACATCTCTAATGTAATCAATGGCGATCGATTCTACCGCATCCATGTGGTCGTTTGTCATCATCTTAATCCTGATCCAAGGCTTTTATTTTCCATAGTGCCTTATATAAAAGGGGGTTTACAAGTTTTTTTTGTATTCTCCATCGCTTTTATTCTTAAAACCTTGTTTTTATGCTATAGTCTTTGCAGTTTTTTAACTCTTTCAGATTATATTCTTATATCCGTAGATACCCTTATAACGCACTAACCCATAAAGGATTATAGACATGACCACAGCAGGACATGACAGCCTCGGCACTAAAAAGTCGCTCGATGTTAACGGCAAAACGTACAAATATTTCTCGCTTAAAGAAGCTGAAAAGCATTTCGGCGATATTTCTAAACTGCCTTATACTTTAAAAGTCTTGCTCGAAAACCTATTGCGCTTTGAAGATGGCCGCTCTGTAAAGACCGATGACATTAAAGCGATAGTTGATTGGCTCAAAGAGCATAAATCAAGTCATGAGATTGCCTATCGTCCAGCGCGCGTGTTAATGCAAGATTTCACAGGCGTACCTGCCGTTGTTGATTTGGCTGCAATGCGCGAAGCCATGGTCAGTCTTGGTGGCAACCCACAAAAAATTAACCCGCTCTCGGCTGTTGATTTGGTGATTGATCACTCGGTCATGGTTGACGAGTTCGGCTCACCTGAATCATTTAAAGCCAATGTTGATCGTGAATTTGAACGTAATAAAGAGCGTTATGAATTTCTGCGTTGGGGGCAATCAGCCTTTAAAAACTTCCGCGTTGTACCGCCAGGCACAGGTATTTGCCATCAGGTTAACCTTGAATATTTAGCTTCAACAGTCTGGAGCGAAGTCGATGAGACTAGCGGCGATTTGCTTGCCTATCCAGACACGCTTGTCGGCACAGATTCGCACACCACAATGATTAATGCACTGGCCGTTTTGGGCTGGGGCGTTGGCGGCATTGAAGCGGAAGCGGCTATGCTTGGTCAGCCTATTTCTATGTTGATCCCTGAAGTTGTTGGTTTTGAGCTGACCAGCGCCATGGCTGAAGGCATCACAGCGACGGATTTGGTTCTGACTGTTGTACAAATGCTGCGTGAGCGCGGCGTTGTTGGTAAATTTGTTGAATTTTACGGCGATGGCCTTGACCATCTAACATTGGCAGATCGCGCAACCATTTCAAATATGGCGCCTGAATATGGCGCGACATGTGGCTTCTTCCCTATTGATGATGAAGTCTTACGTTATTTGAAATTTACAGGCCGCGATGACGAGACCATCGCTTTAGTTGAAAAATACGCCAAAGAACAAGGCCTATGGCGCGTTAAAGGCCATGTTGCTGAATATACAGATACACTTCATCTGGACATGACAACGGTTGAGCCAACAATTTCTGGCCCGAAACGCCCACAAGATAAAATCCTGCTTAAAAATGGCAAGCAAGACTTTGAAAGACTTGTCCCTGCGCATACTTCTGTGCCGGTCAAAGGCGAAGATTACGCCCTTGATAATGGCGATGTCGTGATTGCAGCGATTACCTCTTGTACCAACACATCCAACCCCTTTGTTTTGGTCGCGGCTGGATTAGTGGCGCGCAAGGCACATGCTTTGGGTATGCAAGTCAAACCTTGGGTCAAAACCTCTTTGGCACCGGGCTCACAAGTCGTAACTGATTATCTTGAAAAAGCAGGCTTACAAGCTGACCTTAATGCTCTAGGCTTTAACCTTGTTGGTTATGGCTGCACAACATGTATTGGTAACTCGGGCCCACTGCCTGAAGCGATTGCCGGCGCGATTGAGGAAGGCGATTTAAATGTCACTTCAGTATTATCGGGTAACCGTAACTTTGAAGGGCGCATTAGCCCGCATATTAAATCAAACTATCTGGCCTCTCCACCGCTTGTGGTGGCTTATGCCCTAGCCGGTTCAATGCGCGTTGATATTACAACCGAGCCATTGGGACAAGACAGAGACGGCAATGACATCTTCCTAAAAGATGTTTGGCCAACCAATAAAGAAGTACAGGATTTGGTTGATCAATCTTTGACTCCCGCTATGTTTAAAAGCCGCTATGCAGATGTATTTGTTGGCCCTGAGCAATGGCAAGCCATTGGCGCGGATGATGCAGGCGAGACCTACGATTGGAATCCCGCTTCAACTTACGTTAAAAACCCACCATTCTTTGAGGACATTACAGCCGAAGCGGGCGATGTTCACTCCATTAAAAATGCGCGCGTTCTTGCCGTACTCGGCGATAGCGTAACAACTGACCACATATCCCCTGCTGGTGCAATTAAGACTGATGCCCCTGCCGGTGCTTATTTGGGCAACCATCAAGTATCAGCGCGTGACTTTAACTCTTATGGCTCACGCCGTGGCAACCATGAAGTTATGATGCGCGGTACTTTTGCCAATATTCGTATCAAGAATGAAATGGTGAATGGTAAAGAAGGTGGTTATACACGCCATATGCCGGGCGGCGCAGAAATGAGCATTTATGATGCCGCTATGGCCTATACAGCCGAGAAAACACCTCTCGTGGTGTTTGGTGGTAAAGAATACGGCACAGGATCATCACGTGACTGGGCGGCCAAGGGCACGCGTCTATTGGGCGTTAAAGCGGTTATCGTTGAAAGCTTTGAGCGTATTCACCGTTCTAACCTTGTCGGCATGGGTGTATTGCCCTTACAGTTCACCAAAGGGCAAACACGCGCAAGCCTTAAACTAGACGGCTCAGAAGAGATTTCAATTCTTGGCGTTGAAGATTTAAGCCCCGGCTGCGCTTTGCAAATGGACATCAAACGCACTGATGGCAGCTTAGATAAAGCAGAGCTGCTTTGCCGTATTGATACGCTTGATGAGCTTGATTATTACAAAAATGGCGGCATCCTTCATTATGTGCTGCGTAATCTTGCCAAAGCGGCTTAACGCTTAAGCGCGCATAAGTTAATTCACGAAACGGCCAGCATTATTTGTTGGCCGTTTTTTATTGTTTCTTAACATATTTCCTGTTAACTATACCCATAGATCAACAGAGAATAGACATATTTAAAATTTTAAGGCATCAGCATGACACAATTAAGCAACTTGAAAATCATCAATGACACAGATAAAGACACGATATTTCAGGGCATAGCGGAAACTGGCGCAAGCGTATTAAATGCGACAAACGGCACATATACAGCCCCCGATTTTCTTGTTGTCCCAACGACTCTTGGCGGTTTTCAATTTGTTACCGACAAAGTGGCTGGCGCTCAAGATGCACTAATCATGGCCATAAACTCAGATAAAAGCATGCAAGACATCGCCGCTGAGAAAGCCAAAAAAGGCGAAGATATTGGCGTAGTTGAAGACCAAGTCACCCGCGCGGAAAAAGTCCTTGTCCCACTCGCCAAGCAATTCCCAGAGCGTCAAATTATCGGCGTGTTTTACGATGAATCGACACCGACAGAATTATATGAATTCTTAAAAGACAGCACACCTCTTGAGCTTAACTCTTTGTTTAAATTCGGCTATGGTACAGATCCCAAAGCGGGTGATATAGAAGGCGCTGATTGCTTTAAGGTCACGTTGGCCTTTCCTATGCCTAATGATCAAAAACCGCTTTGCCATGATTTGACAAAAGTTTCCCCGAATAGAGCGCATTATGCCATTCATAAACTAACCGAAGAATTGGCCGATAATGGCGCGCCTTATATGAGCAAAGAGAATAAAGTCTTATTCCCGCTTGCGGCAGGCCTTAAAGGCCACAAAGGCACTATTACGCCGCCGACAGCCAATGGTGACAGCAAGAACACATTAAACCTCGGCTGATTTTAAGCGGGCTTTACACATATATAGAGATTAATATAGAGATTAATTTAGAGATAAATGACGGGCGCCGTATTTATACAGTGTAGCTTGGTATATAATAATCAGTCCACTTACGGCCATCATTAGGGGTAACTTCACGCTTGGCGTTATAGAGCTCATTCATCAAGACTTTAATATTTTGATATTCAAAATCAATCGGGCCGTTTTGTAGTGGCGATAAATTTGCATCACCGATACAAACCGTCGTCATGCCCAGATCCTTTGCGCAAGATAGTGCTTCACGATTATCATCAACCACCAAAACAGCTGATAAATCGTCACCCTGCTTATACCCCAAATAATTCAAAGCTGGCCAATAGGCTTCCGCCGCTGTCTTATGGGCAAAATCAACATCTTCGTGAGCAAAGATACTCTCGCGCTTATGGATGTTGCGCAAACCTGAGACGCGGTAAAAATCTTGTGCGAAATCGGCATCAAGCGTCGTCAGTGTAGCAAATTTCACGTATTTTGTTAAACGCCCTGTCGCCGCACATAATTTTGAATCATGCTTAATATGCTGTATAGGATAGCCATATATTTTATCATGCAAATTACGGTGAATGGTTTTTTGCAGTGAATATTCGCTTATACTTAAAGCCTCAGAAAAACCACGCACAGGGCTTATTCTTTGCGCATTAAAAGCCGCATGAGCGCTTAACACATTGGCAATCTTATCATCATGGTCTTTTTCTTTAACGGCCGAGATAACCGCCATGTCAAAGTGACGCTTAATATGATCGGTAACTTTATATTGTGTGTTTTGAATATCAAGAATAACAGCGTCTATTTTCGCTAATTTTTTCATTATATAACCCTTTTATGATATACACAAAGTATCATACGATATGGAAATAAGCAAGCTTTAAGAGAGAGCTGCAGCCAATAGTAATGCGCTCGCCGCTTTCGACTCTTTAATACGCTCCGCGCTATAAGGAAAATCCTTAATTCGTCGCGCTTCAATTTTACCCACGCTCGCCGTGACAATACCGCGAATATGATTTTCGAGATGCGTCGTATTCAGTGCGGCGACGTCATGAAAAATGGCTTTATGCTCTTCGCCCGCATCGCTATGAGTGACTTCTAAGCGGTGCTGGTCTCGCTTTACGATTAACCCTGCGTTTAAATTATGCTCGTATTGATCGCCATCGCTGCATGCCTTAAAGCCTAAATGCAGTAATTTTTCTTGAATATCTGGTCGTTGTATTGCCGCTGCATTATCTGACATGAGCCCATCCCTATATATTTTTGATAGATGAGTAAAACATAGGATAATATCAATAAACAAATTTTTCTAATAAGGCATTGAATTACCGCGTAATTTATTATGAATAGTCTTGGCGCCGTAAACTTACTTTAAGCTCAATTTAAACTCAGCGTGATCGGCTCTAAGAAAACATCACAGAAACGCTCACGCGCAGGCTGGTGAGGACGGATTTTATTCATCTCACTATAAAATGATTTCGGCAGCACATGATTAGGGTCAATATAATTAATATATTCCTCGTCGCCAAATTCAAATGGGAAGCTGCTAATTGTCACTTGCCCGCCAAGGTCATGACGTCGCAAAGCCGCAATGGGCTGCGCCGCCGCATCAGCAAACCGAGCCAAAACCGAATAATCACCTTTGTGATCGTCAGTCAAAGACAATGCAGGACCTGTTGAATAAAAGACCACACTATGCTCAGCAGCGC
This sequence comes from uncultured Micavibrio sp., assembly GCA_963977125.1. Lineage (GTDB taxonomy): Bacteria > Pseudomonadota > Alphaproteobacteria > Micavibrionales > Micavibrionaceae > UBA2705. The sequence continues at coordinate 122,339 of CAXBNJ010000001.1, read as the reverse complement.
CGCTCAAGGCATTGAATTCTATTTTGACGGCAGACATGCCTGAATGCTCCGCAAAGCGATCAGCATGCACCATTTCGATGATAGGGCCATCTGCGCGGCCCTCAATTATCCCCAATGGGGAATGCACCTTGCGCAGCTCACCTGTCGTTAGGAATTTATAAGAAAAATCTTCCGCTGCTAAATAGGCGCCCGCGCAAATACCAAAAAAATGCATGCCTGATTTTATGCTTGAGGCGATGTAATCAAACCCCGCTTGCCCAAGCTGTTCGCGATAAGCAGAGCTACCGCCCGGCGTACCGGGCAAGAAAAAGGCTATACTGTCTTTATTGGGATATTTTTTCTGGCGAACATCATCGCCATTCGCTTGAATAATTTCAACATCATCCCCTGCATAACGTTTGTTCAGCAAGTGAATCAAAGCCTGAGTGGATGCCATTAAGTCTTGGTAAACAATGATATTTTTCATGATATCTTTGCCTTACCTTGATTCAACTTAATAAACATGAATGAAATTAGATGTGAAGCTTGCCTGTTACAGCCGTAAGTTTCGCATTAACAATTTTTAGCACGTTTTCAACGCGCTGAATATCGTGCGCACCGCTAACTAATCCAAGGTCTTCCTTAAGATCGCTAAGCTTTTGTTCAAGCGCTTCTTGATTAAGCTCGCGAACATCAATGGCTTCTTCAGCCAATATCGTGCAGTTTTCAGCCGAGATATCAGCGAAACCGCCAGCGATAAATATTTGTTTGATTTCGCCGTCTATTTCTTTTTGAATAGAAACAACGCCAGGGCGTACAGAGACAACAAAAGGTGCGTGTCCTTTACGAACGCCAAGATCACCCTCTTCACCCGGGACAACAACCTGCGCTGCAGGCTCATCCATCAAGATGCGCTCAGGGGAAACAAGTTTAAAACCAAATGTGTTTTCTACGGCTGATTCTGTCATTTTTTTTCTCTTTAAAACGGCTTACAAGGTGTTTTCAGGCTTATGCTGATTTTGCATTAGCTTAATCTGTGCTTTTTGTAACAAATTATATCGCCTATGGGAAGTCAAAACAGCGTTTTAAAGCCGTAATCCTAGCTTATTATTTCCGAAGGCTGTGTTAATCACAAGCTTCTTCCATATTGTCTATCGACTTCATCATGCCACTTCTTATCCTCAGCCGCTTTTTTTGCCTGAGCTTTTTCTAACAAAGCATCTATTTTTTCAAAGGGCACAAGGGTCGTCTCAAACTGCAAAGCCTTAAGGTTTTCTCTAAAATTATCTCTATTATTAATACTGTTCATTATCCGCCGCGGAATAAGCTCTATTGCTTGATCTTCACCACAATGTTTAATGACGTCCTCAAGCGCGACTTCTAAATCATTATATTGAGATTGAAGCTCAGAGCGCCAAGCGCGCAGTCCCCATCTCTGCAATGGTTCTCTCACGAGTTTCTGACCAAAATCAATACTCGCCGCTTTGAATTTTTCGCTCAGACTACGCTTGCCAAGCGTTATGAAGCGATGCTTATCGTCAAACAAAAAAGCTGTCGCATCACGGCTACGCACATAAGCTGCTATTGATACGTGTTCGAATATAGTTTTTGGACGGGCATTAGGGTGCATGGCAGGTATATGCCATTCTCTATTATCATCTAAAAACTCGTTCAGGGAATTCGACCATTCCTTGATTCCATCACTATAGTTCATGTAACGCTCCTTAAAAATACAAAAATGCCTGAAGCAGTATAACTACCTCAGGCATTTAAATATGTCAAGTCAATCATACTAAGCTTGGATTAAGCGGCTTCAGCAGCCATTTTCTTTGCTTTAGCGATCGCTTCATCAATTGTACCAACCATGTAGAATGCTGATTCAGGTAAGTGATCATATTCACCTTCGATAATGCCTTTAAAGCCTTTAATCGTATCAGCCAATTCAACAAACACACCCGGTGAGCCTGTGAAGACTTCTGCCACGTGGAAAGGTTGAGACAAGAAGCGTTGAATTTTACGCGCGCGCGCAACGACCATTTTATCTTCTTCAGATAATTCGTCCATGCCCAAAATCGCGATAATATCTTGCAACGCTTTATATGTTTGGAGTGTTTTCTGAACGCCCATAGCCACATCGTAATGCTCTTGACCAACAATACGCGCATCAAGAATACGTGATGATGAATCAAGTGGATCCACAGCAGGGTAAATACCTAGCTCAGCAATTTGGCGAGACAAAACAGTTGTCGCATCCAAATGCGAGAATGTTGTGGCTGGCGCCGGATCGGTCAAATCATCCGCAGGTACGTATACCGCTTGAACAGATGTGATCGAGCCTTTATTCGTTGATGTAATACGCTCTTGCAATGCGCCCATGTCAGTTGCCAATGTTGGTTGGTAACCAACGGCAGATGGAATACGACCAAGCAAAGCAGACACTTCAGCGCCCGCTTGTGTGAAGCGGAAAACGTTATCCATGAAGAACAAAACGTCTTGGCCTTTTTCATCACGGAAATATTCAGCCATAGTCAAACCAGAAAGCGCAACACGAGCACGTGCACCTGGCGGCTCATTCATCTGACCGTAAACAAGTGCAGCTTTAGAACCTGGTGCGCCACCTTCTTTAATAACGCCTGATTCCATCATCTCGTGGTACAAATCGTTACCTTCACGAGTACGCTCACCAACACCAGCAAAAACAGATACACCACCGTGACCTTTTGCAATGTTGTTAATCAATTCCATGATTGTTACGGTTTTACCAACGCCGGCACCACCGAATAGACCAATTTTACCACCCTTAGCATATGGGCAAAGAAGATCGACAACTTTAATACCTGTAGCGAGCTGTTCAGTTTCTGTTGATTGCTCAGCAAATTTAGGCGCTTCGCGGTGAATTTCCCATGTCTCATCAGTTTTTGATGGGCCAAGCTCATCAATTGTGTCGCCTGTTACGTTATAAATACGACCCAATGTGCCGTCACCAACAGGAACGCGGATGGCAGTACCTGTATCAGTAACTTCAGCGCCACGAACCATACCTTCAGTCGCATCCATCGCGATAGTACGTACAGTGTTTTCACCAAGATGCTGGGCAACTTCCAAAGTCAATTTTTGACCTTGGTTCATTGTTTCAAGTGCATTCAAAATCGCAGGAACATCACCATTTGGGAATTCGACATCGACAACCGCGCCGAGAACCTGTTGAACTTTACCTATTGCTTTAGCCATTTTTACTTCTTCCTCTATCGAAAAAAATTCATTTATTTTTCTAAACTTAAACTTACTAAACTAAACTTATTAATCTTATACGGCTTCTGCCCCAGAGATAATCTCAATCAATTCTCTGGTAATATGAGCCTGACGTGCACGGTTATATTGGATAGATAAATCATTAATCATATCCCCCGCATTACGTGTTGCATTATCCATCGCGGTCATACGCGCGGCTTGTTCACCCGCCGCACTATCAAGCAAGGCACGGAACAATTGAACACCAAGGTTACGCGGCAATAATTGACCAAGAATAATGCTTTCTTCTGGCTCAAACCCGTAAGGGGCGACTGGACCTGAAACATTTTCAGTCTCTTGCGCGTCAGATTCAGGCATCTTAAACGGAATAAGCTGCTGTGATACTGGCGCTTGTATCATGACATTTGTAAACTCATTATACATCAGCGTACAAACGTCAAAATTGCCTTCCTCGAAGTCTTGCAAGACAAAATCAGTAATCTCACGGGCACTTGCAAAATCAACGCGGCCTTTTTGGCCTATACCGGTGTAAGATTTCAAAATTTTAGAGCCAAATTGACCACGTAATGCTTCATAAACCTTACGGCCCGCACAGATGATCTTTACGTCTTTACCGGCTTTTTCTAACAGGGCAACTTCGCGGCGTACTTGACGTACGACATTGGCATTAAAGCCACCACAAAGACCGCGGTCAGACGATACGGCAACAATCAGATGTTTCTGATCTTTGCCTGTACCGACCAAAAGCTTTGGTCCTGCAAAATCCGCAGGTAGGCTGGCTGCAACACGCGCCAACATCTCAGCCATGGCCGAGGCGTAAGGCTGAGAAGCTTCGGCTTGTAATTGTGCCTTTTTCAATTTAGAGGCCGCAACCATTTTCATCGCCGACGTAATTTTACGTGTCGATTTAACGGAGGTAATTCGGTCTCTATAGTCTTTCAAACTTGGCATATTTTATTTCCTAAAATCAGGCAGCATAACAAAAAGATAATCCTAAAAGCAGCTAAACTTAAGCCGCTTTTTTGTTTGGATCAGCATAGCCTTTGTTAAACGTTTCCAAGAAAGCGCGTAAATCAGCTTCAATACCATCAGTAATTTTTTGCTCTGAGCTAATTGCGCCAAGAATTTTGGTGCCATTTGCACGTAGATCATCAAGCAATTTCTTTTCATAGTCAGAAACAGACTCTGTTTCAATACCATCAAGATAGCCTTTTGTACCAGCAAAGATCACAGCCACTTGCTCTTCCACTTTAAGCGGAGAATATTGTGGTTGTTTTAGAAGTTGCGTTAGACGCGCGCCACGAGCAAGAAGTTTTTGCGTAGACGCATCAAGGTCAGATGCGAACTGAGCAAAGGCTTCCATTTCACGATACTGAGCCAATTCAAGCTTAATTGAGCCTGATACTTGCTTCATCGCTTTGATCTGAGCGGCAGAGCCAACACGAGAAACAGATAGACCAACGTTAATCGCAGGACGAATACCTTTATAGAACAAGTCCGTTTCCAAGAAGATCTGACCATCAGTAATTGAGATCACATTTGTTGGGATATACGCTGATACGTCACCGGCTTGTGTTTCAATAATCGGCAAAGCCGTCATAGAACCGCCGCCCATTGCATCACTCATTTTCGCTGAACGTTCGAGCAAACGTGAGTGAATGTAGAACACATCACCAGGGTAAGCTTCACGACCCGGAGGACGACGAAGCAATAGTGACATTTGACGGTAAGCAACCGCTTGTTTTGATAAATCATCATAAACGTTTAGTGCGTGTAGACCGTTATCACGGAACCATTCGCCCATTGCAGCGCCTGCATAAGGAGCCAAATACTGCATTGGTGCAGGATCAGACGCCGTAGCAGCAACAATGATTGAATATTCCATTGCGCCTTTGTCTTCTAGCTCTTTAACGAGCTGAGCAACCGTTGAGCGTTTTTGGCCAATAGCAACATAGATACAATACAGATGCTTGCTCTCATCAGGATCGCTATTAACAGATTTTTGATTTAATATGGCGTCAATCGCCACAGCTGTTTTACCAGTTTGACGGTCACCAATAATAAGCTCACGTTGGCCACGACCGACAGGAACAAGCGCATCAATCGCTTTAAGACCTGTCTGCATAGGCTCATGAACAGATTTACGTGGGATAATGCCCGGTGCTTTAACTTCGATTAAACGTCTTTCTTTGGCCTTAATTGGGCCTTTGCCGTCAATCGGGTTACCAAGCGCATCAACAACGCGACCAAGCATTTCGCGGCCAACTGGCACTTGAACAATTTCACCTGTACGCTTAACAATGTCGCCTTCTTTAATCTCACGGTCAGAACCGAAGATAACAACACCGACAGAGTCAGTTTCAAGGTTCAAAACCATGCCCTTAACGCCACCTGCAAATTCAACCATTTCACCGGCTTGAACTTGATCTAGACCATAAATACGTGCCACGCCATCACCGACGGAGACCACTTGACCTATTTCAGCGACATCGGCTTGAGCGCCAAAATTCGCAATTTGCTTTTTTAGGATATCAGAAATTTCTGCTGAACGGATTTCCATCAAACGACCTCTTCTTTACTATTAGATAAATTTTGATTTGCAATAATGTCTTCTTGACTTGAAGCGCTGCTCATACGTTGTTGCAACATTTCAAGTTTACGTTTCACTGAACTATCGAACATTTTAGACCCTACAGTAACAACCATACCGCCTAAAAGATCTTGGTCCACGTTAACATTCACCGACACTTTTTTGCCAATTGATTCCGACAAAGTTTTTTCAAGTGCGATGATTTGTGTTTTTGATAAGTCTTGTGCGACATCGACGCTAGCGGTAACTTTACCCTGCATTTCAGCCAATTTCGCAATAAACGCGCCGAGAATATCTTCAAGCGCATCTAAACGACCTTTTTCGGCCAAAAGGCTCAGAAAATTAGCGGTCGTTTTATTAAATTTATATTTCTTGGCAATATCTTGCATGATGCCCATTTGCGCCGCGCCCTTATATAAAGGCGAAGTAACAAACAAAGTCAAATCAGCACTGTCAGCCAACATAGCGACCAAGTCATGTGCGTCTTTTTCAACGCTATCAAGCGCTTTAGCGTCTTGCGCCGCGCCTAACAAGGCTTTGGCGTAACGCTGTGCGACTAAAGAATAAGAAGAACCTATTTGCGGCAAAACTTCGATCCTCTACGTGTTAAAACGTGTTAAATGGGTTTAAGCACTCATTCAGATTAATTGTTTTAGCTTAAAGCCAAAAGAATCCTCTGATAACTAATAATTGGCGTCACAACTAGCATAGCTTTGTAGAGAGTTCAAGAGGATATTCGATAAAAAACAGACTAATCCGCGCTGTTTTTATCTTCACCCGCATGATCATCACAATGTACATCATCACGATTGCTATTTTTTGTGCCTAATTGTCGACGCATTTTCTTTACGCCCCAGCGCAAAGCAAAGAAAACCAGAAGCAAAAGAAAGGGTATAAAAATCAATAGAGGACCAAATATATTGCCCATCACAATCAGCCCCGGCCCGACATAGGCATAAGCGCTTGATGAATATAAAAACGTCGAGATAAGAACGATAGGAAGAGTGTAATACATGGCAGGTCTATTCTTGTTCAGGGTTATCCAAAAATGCTAACTCAGAGCGCTTTATTTTCGAAGCGCTCGTCAAAACTGGATTATAAGATACACCATCTTCAAGCTTACGATAAGGGACATAATAAGACATCACAACCTCGCCGGCAGGGGTCACTTCAAATAAATGCCCCTTATTCGGCACCGTCGTAAGTGTATTGCCGTTATCTAAGCGCTGCTGGAACCCCCAAAATTCCGATTCAAACGGCATCAGGCGCGAGCCCACATAAGACCACTCCACCCCTAAGGTTTCAGGGTCAAGCTCGACCAACCGGGAATAGCCCTCTGGGCCTAAATGACCTTGATTATCATAGAGCAAGAAATTGCCGTTAGGCAGCACATCAATATCATGCTGCATTTTCACAGGCATATGCGCCGCCCATTTAATTTCCTTGGTTTGCCCATCAATGGCGACAAGAACGTCTAAGTTACGAAGGCTGGCCATTATATCGCCCGCGTCTAAGAAATCTGGCGTATCCGTCCCGATTTCAATCACATCTATGGCATTTGTATGCGTATAATCGCCCTTGCCGTCATCATGAATATAAGGCACCAAATTCTTGTAAAGTGACTTACGGAGCATATCGACGACAGCCAGCTCTTCAACTATTTCCCCTTGTTGATTGAGCTGCACTATAAGGTCTTGTAGATATGGCGCATTAAAGGACACCGCCTCATCAAACTTTCCTGCATCAGATTCGCTCGTAATCTCATGGCGTAATGCATATATATGCCCCGCCTTATCGACATGCAGATCATTATAGTAATAACCCTGCTGCGCCCAAAGCACATTTGAGTTCTTATCAAGCATAACCAAGCCAGCCCCCCACGGGGTTGAGCCATACATACTGACAATCATCAAAGCGCGCCCATCAGGAAAAATATGAAAATCGCGCAATGTGAAATAATCAAAAGGCACTTTTTTAACTGTATTAATATGCTCCTGATTTGGCCATAGCGCTTCAACATCTAGGCGCCAGCTAAAAGCAGCCGCGCCAGACGGGTCGAGCAGCCTTATCGTTGTATCTGCTGTAGAGGTATAAGCGATATAATCTTGCTGGGCTTTCTCAACTGAGTTGAGCGTCATGCCTTTTGGCAGGTCCTCTTCTGCGTACCAACGCCATTCATTATTCTGCCCTTCAATATCAAGAGCGGCAAAATACTGGCCGTAAGATGCGACAAATGGCGCAATAAAGTTATAAGGAAAAATCTTCCCATAGGCTGAGATAAATCCGCCAAGGAAAACGGCAAAAATAAGAAAAAACTTTAATGTAAAAATAAGATCTTTATACATGGTGCACCTTTAAAGGTAATTACTCTAGGCTAAACCTAAACGATATGACCACGCAGCTAAAGTAAAATTTTGTACATTCGACCATTTTGCTCTTGAGCTCGTTAAGGGCTCTGCTGAAATTAAAAAGCCCGCGCAAACCCCAAATATTAAGATGACGCATTGATCCAAACGTCTTGTATCCATACCGCCAGGTCAGGCCACTGCTCGTTAACCGGCCCATCACTTGACCAAAAAACAACGACACCAGAAGGGGTAAAACAATAAAAATCGCCATTATCCGCACAGAAAGGGAATAGCTCTTCGGGAACGCCATAATCACGGGCGGATTTAATGACTTCAGCGAGGTGAGTGTGACTTTGTGGGTTTGCTATTGTGGCGGGCTCTATAACGCCAAACACCACATCGCTTCCCTTAAGTAAGTAATGCTTATAGTCTTTCGGGAATTTAAAACCAAGCGCAGTTTCTATACTGTTCACATCTTGTAAGCTTGGCAATGAAAGCGGAGTTGGCACAGGCTCGTTAAGAGCTCTTAGCTTCTCAATTACTTTATCTAGATTTTCCATATACTCGATCTCTGAGCATCGTATCTATAATTTACTCGCGACAATACTTATACGCCCCCCACAACACTTGGAGAGCTTAATTCTTTCAGAAGATTATCACCGTTTACGCGATTATGTAAGTTTATCTTGCAAAAACAGGCCAAACCCCTTATTCTTTTGCATAATGCTTAGCTCTGCGCCAACCTCTAACTTGGTAAGATACGTGAACAAAACATCTGATTTTAAACCAACACGCTTATTTTATGATTTACGCCAATTGCTATGCTATTGCGAAACATTAGGCCCCCTATCCACCTCGCCTGACATCCCTGAAAACCCCGAATTTTATGACTCTCTCCACAAAAGAATCAAAGGCTTTATAAAAGACGGGCATGAGTATATTGCCAAAGATACACAAATCGCCATCTCTCCTTTACACAGCTTAAACACCCACCAATATGAATTTATTGACGGGGATATAGCCGAGCAGCTCAAAGCGCAAAATAAACAAAGCTATAGATCAAGCGTGGACGCGATTGCTGGCGAATATTGCGCCGAGCATGTCGCGCATAATATTGGGGAATATTTAAAACGCCGCACCGCGCTCGTCGACAGCCTAGATGAGCCTCATGTAAAGAACATCATCCAAAGCGACATTCGCTTAACACAGATCTTTCAAAGCCAAGTCGATCATATGATTGACGACAACATCACAGCTATACTCGTGCACTTCCCCCCCTGTAAAAGTCATGATTCGTGCCTCATCAACAAGATAGCGGCGCTCACAAAAGAAAATTCACTGACAAAGCAGATTTCCCTTGATTTTTCCATAAGATAAGCGTATATATTACGGGCATGTTGAAGCCGTTTACAAAAGAGGTCCACCATGTCTTTAAATCTAACGCACACACCAACTCATTGGTTCTTTAGCATCGAAGAAATAATCGCCGATTGCGACGAGCACATTAAGACCTATCAAAAATATACAAATAGTGACGTTTCCGATATGGCCCGTGGCCTTTCAGCCCCTTATGAAGACCGCAAACAAATAGCCCTCGGCTTACAGCAATTATACGTTCCTTATATCACCGTTAAAGCGACAGACAGCCAATCCCCTATTGTTGATTTAAACAAAGCAATAACGGATCGACGCTTTGATCGTACGAGCCCCCTTATATTCAATAAATTTGCCGCGCGACCAGCCCCCGATAAGCTCCAAGCTTATGGGGCTTATTATAAGCTTGACCATATTCTTGAAGACTCCGCTAAAGAAGTTCTTAAATGCAGCGAAAATTTTGATATGGATAAATCCAAGTCATATTCTAATTATTCACAATGTATGCTTTCCGCCGCTAAAGACTTTAACACAGCAGTAGAATCTCTGGTGAACAAACCTTCTCAAGGCCTAACGGTTACTTTTGATCAAGGGCAGAATCCTGATTTAGGCGTAAAGGCAAAAATACGCAGCCTGACACTTTAAAAGCCTTAGATAAAAGCCTTAAAATAGATAACGCTTTAGAAAAAGCTTTGCGGGTCAATATCAGCGCGCACGGTGATTGTCGATGGAATTTTCACGGTTTTCAACCATGCGGTTATGGCTTTTTGAATATTGAGATTCTTATCGGCCTGTACCAATAAACGGAAACGATATTTCCCCCGCAGCCGTGCCAATGGCGCTGGCGCAGGACCGTATATATTTACGCCTTCCGCGCGCGGTGCATTGCGGCCAAGCTGAAAGGCCAGTTTCTCAGTTTCATCTTCATCACGTCCCGCCACAATAATCCCGACCAAGCGTGAAAATGGCGGCATATGCGCTTGTTCACGCTCGTAACATTCTGCGTCCAAAAAGGCATCACGATCGCCACTGGCTAGCGCCAATAAGACTTTTGATTGTGGGCTATAGCTTTGTAAATAGACAGTACCTTTAACGTCCTCACGCCCTGCACGCCCAGACACTTGATGCAATAATTGATAGCAGCGTTCCGTTGCGCGTAAATCACCGCCTGACAAGCCCAAATCGGCATCAACGACACCCACCGTGGTGAGTTTCGGAAAGTGGTGACCTTTGGCGATAATTTGCGTGCCGATAATCACATCATATTCACCGTCACGGATTTCTTGTAAACGCTCACGCAACGCATCTGGATCATCGCCATCATCACTAGATAATGTGATCTGACGATATTCAGGGAAGGTGTTTTTAACTTCTTCGGCAATACGCTCTACCCCTGGGCCGCAAGCGGCAAAGCTATCGACATCATTACATGACGGACAGTTTTTAGGGATTAAGCAAAAATAGCCACAATGATGGCAATGCAATTTATTACTGCGACGATGCTCAACCAGCCACGCCGTACAACGCGGGCAATGCATACGATGACCACAGCCACGGCATAAAGTCAGCGGTGCATAGCCACGCCGATTTAAAAACAGCATAGCTTGTTCACCGCGCTCAACCGTTTCTTGAATGGATTTCACCAATGTCGGCGCCAAGAATGATTGGCGCTCTGGGCGATCTTTTTTAAGGTCGAGCACTTTAATATCAGGCATACCTGCACTGCCAAAGCGCGATTCGAGCGTTAAATGATGATAGCGGCCTTGCCATGCATTATAAATAGTTTCAAGCGCCGGCGTCGCAGAGACAAGCACAACAGGGCAGCTTTCTTTATGCGCGCGCAAAATCGCCATATCACGAGCATGGTATAAAACGCCCTCTTCTTGCTTATACGCAGGCTCATGTTCTTCATCGACAATGATCAAGCCAAGGGATTTATAGGGCAAAAACAAGGATGAGCGTGCGCCAACAACAACGCGGGTTTTACCTTCCGCAACGCCGCGCCATGTTTTACGGCGCATTGCTGAGGACAAGGCCGAATGCCACAAAGCTGGGCGCGTGCCAAAGCGTGAAGCAAAGCGATCAAGAAAAGCATTAGACAGGGCAATTTCAGGCAACATCAACACGATCTGTTTATCTTCACGTAGCGCTTGCGCGAGCGCTTCAAAATAGACTTCCGTTTTACCTGCACCCGTTACCCCATCGAGTAAATAGGTTGAAAATTCATGTGTGCTGACCGCGCTCACCAGTTCTTCGGCGGCATCACGCTGCGAATCTGTAAGCTCCGCGCCCGGATTTTCAAAATCTGGATTTGTACAAGGTGGGTTTTCTGGTTTGAGCAGCGTTTGCAAAAAGCCCGAATCGCCCATCGATTTAACGACAGAACCACTACAGCCAGCCATGCGCGCTATTTCAGCGGCGCGGCGTGGCACGCCATCTTGCACGGCTTCTAACACCGCTTGGCGTTTAGGTGATATTTTTTTGAGCGCGGCATCTTCAAGATCTGGTGCACGTTTATACAGCAAGACCTCCTTAGGCTCATCCATGCCAGAGGGCGCAGATAAGCATAATTTCAAAGAAGAGCCCAGCGCGCTTAATGTATATTGTGCCATTGCATTAATAAAATCGCGCTGCGGCTGCCCCATTGGCGGTAATTCGTATTTTTGCGCTATGGCTTTGAGTTTTTCAATTTTGCCATCGTAATTTTGATCCATCCCCCAAACCACGCCGATCAGCATACGGCTGCCGAGCGGCACAGCGACATAATCACCAAGCTGCACGGTAATATCAGACGGCACACTATAACTATAGGCTTTATCTATGGGCATAGGCAGCAGCACTTGCGCAAGGCGCAACGGTGCAGCATTCAGGGGTGGCGCAGAGGCCGAATTATGTTCATCAGCAAATAAATCAGACATGCGCACACTGTAAAAGCCAGATAGATGCAAAGCAAGCGTTTTCAATCTTGCAATATGGCGCAGATCAGATTACCCTTCCGCCCAGATATAAGCATATATATAACCGCACCCAATAAATAAATTAAAGGAATCGCGCACGATGAAATTTTTTGTAGATACAGCCGAAATAGACGACATTAAAGACCTTGCCGCCACGGGCCTTTTGGATGGCGTAACAACCAACCCATCACTCGTCGCCAAATCAGGCCGTAACTTCCTTGAGCTTATTGGCGAAATTTGTGGCGTCGTGAGCGGCCCTGTTAGCGCCGAAGTCGCCTCTACTGATTTTGAGACTATGCTTAAAGAAGCTGAAAAATTAGCCGCGATTGCTGATAATGTTGCCGTTAAAGTGCCGCTCACCGAAGCGGGCCTTAAAGTCTGTAAAGCGATGAGCGATAATGGCACGATGGTTAATGTGACTTTATGTTTCTCAGCGGGTCAAGCCATACTCGCTGCCAAAGCAGGCGCGGCGTTTATTTCACCATTTGTTGGTCGCCTTGATGATCTGAGCCAAGACGGTATGGAGCTCATTTCTGATATTTGCGAGATTTACGGCATGTACCCAGAATTTGACACAGAAGTGCTTGTCGCCTCAGTGCGTAGCCCAATGCATATTGTTAGCTCAGCGCGCCTTGGCGCTGACGTAGTGACTTGCCCACCAAGCGTTATCAAACAGCTTTATAAGCACCCTCTAACCGCAAGCGGCTTAGAAACATTTGTTGCTGACTGGAAAAAAACAGGACAGTCTATTTTGTAAGACGCTTAAAGTTAAAACAAAATAAGAATACAAAAAAGCCGCTTAAATTTAAGCGGCTTTTTTCGTTTTATGGTTTAGCTTTAAAGCTATCATATTTCCCTGTATTGATAACGCGCGTAATTGTCGACCAATGCGCCTCAGTGCCGCCAGCGGCCTTGAATTCTGCACATAAAGCGGCGCCTTTTTGTATAAGATTATCCCCTGCGGTTTTCATCTTCTCTTCCGACCAGTCTTCATCTGTCGATTGCGTTGCGAGCGCCCAAAAATCCATCATGCCCTGCTTAACGCGCGGTGCAAAATCTGTGCGAACATGGTCTGGAATTGCGCTCCATTGTTGCTTTAATGTATTGGTCATTTTCAGCTCCCTTTATTATGTCTATGGCTTTATTATCATAATCACACAGTCCGCACAATATAAAATTAAAAAACAAACTTGCCTTTAGACATAAAACACTCTATAAAACACATATTCATAAACGCATAAAACTTCATGGAGACCCCACATGAAAAATATCTTTAAAGCCGTTTCTAAATACCTGGATGAAGCTTTCTTCCAACCACCGCGCCACCAACTCAGCTTAGATGAAAAAAACTTAATGGCTGATAGTGGCTATAAAGTCACCCGCACTATAGCAACATTGCCGGTTATGGGTTATGCGATGGGCATAACCATACCAACGATTGAATTTGATCTTGTTTCACACGCGGATGGTGAACAGCTTAACAGCGAAGAGTACAAAGTGGTTGATGATATGCTTGATAGCTACAGAAATGCTCAACAGGGTAATGCGCCAAAACCAACAGGTAACGTGCCTAAATAAAGCGCCCTGTACAATAGATGGAGAAACCAGATGAAAAATATTTTCAAAGCCGTCTCTACATTCTTTGATGATGCTTTCTTCCAAGCGCCACGCCTTCAGCTTAATCAAGGGCAAAAAGATTTACTCGCAGATAAGGGCTATAAGGTCTGCCGCTCCATGGCACCATATACAATGGCCATACTCTCTATCCACACGCCTCTTTTGGAATATGATCTCGTGCAGCACGCTAATGGCAAAAATCTAAACGCCGAAGAATACCAAACGGTTAATGCCATACTTGAAGCACAAAAGAATATACAGCTTGATAACGGTACAAAACCGACAAATAGCGCACCGAAGTAAAAGCGCTTCATCATGTGATTTAATTTCTTAAAGCGAACCTCTAATATAGGTTCGCTTTTTTTATTGTCTCTTCGCTGCTAAACAGGCACAATAAAACTTGATACACTCTATTAATCCTATATGCCCCTCATCAAAAAGAAGCCCTGTCATGACCGCAGAACAATGCCCCACCGACCTCAGCCAAGATGATATTCTTAACTGGCTGAAAAATAATCCTAATTTTTTAGAAAACTGCCCAGAGGCGGCGGATGCTTTATTGCCACCAAAAGTCAAAGCAGCGCGTGGCATTGCAGATTTTCAATCTTATTTGGTTGATCGGTTAAAAGCCGATAAAGAAATGGTTTTAGAAACCACGCGCGAAATTGTCGAAAATGCGCGCAATAACATGAACAACCAAACACGCATTCACACCGCGGTACTGCATGTCTTAGAAGCCAGAAGTTTCGAAGATTTTATATCAAGCATTACGATGGACCTTACCGCTATGCTTGACGTTGATATAACCACTCTATTGGTTGAAGCTGAAGGCAGCACTATTCCGCACACGAATATGCCGGGTTTAAAAATAGTGCCAGAAGGTACGATTGATAAGTGGATGGGCGGTAAGAGCGCTTTATTACAGCCTGATATTTCAGGCCTTGATCTGATTTATGGTAGCGGCGCTAATCTTGTGCGCTCACAGGCTTTAATTCGCATTGATATTTCCCTTGAAATGCCCCCTGCCCTGATTTGTTTTGGCTCGCGCAATGCGCTGACTTTTGAAGACGGCCAAGGCATAGATCAAATTTCGTTCCTTGCCCGCGTTATTGAACGCAGTATCCGTTTATGGCTCAGCCTACCTGCATAAAAAAAACATACGAAAGTCACGCCCCAAATGCGCATGTCCTGCGCTAAAGCCTAAATCAAAGAAAGCCCTGCATGACAACGAACGATAAAGAAATCCCCGTTGACCCATTGCTTGCCGTCACCGCCGCCGATTTGTACAAAGCCATTCAAGGTTGGTTTGATATGTTGCGCTATGAACGCCATGTATCGCCGCATACCTTTCGCGCCTATCAACGTGACATCACCACTTTCGTTAATTTCCTTGCCAAATACCATGGCGCGGCCTTATCCGTTGGTATGGTCGCCGATTCTGACATTACAGCCTTGCGCGCATGGCTGGCTGGCCTCGCGGTTAATGGTGAGCTCAGCGCCTCTAGCCGCGCACGATCTCTATCAGCCGTGCGGCGCTTTCTTGACTGGATGGATAAACAAGATATTGCGCATAACCCTTATATAAAAACGCTGCGCGCCCCTAAACAGCCTCAAAAACTCCCCCGGCCCGTTAGCGCAGCACGGATTTTTGAACTATTGGATGGCTATAATGCTGATCACTGGATGGAACAGCGTGATAAAACCTTATTCACCCTACTCTATGGCACGGGCCTACGTATACAAGAAGCCTTATCATTGAATATTGAAGATTGGCCGCAGGGCTCTGAAATTGATTTTGTGACTATTAAGGGTAAGGGCAGAAAAGAACGACGTGTACCGCTGCTCAAACAAGTCCATGACGTGATTTTAGAATGCATAAAAACCACGCCATTCCCTACATCGCCTGAGCGCCCCATATTCCTTGGCGCACGCGGTGGGCGCATGCATCAAGGCGTTGCCCAAAAAGCTTTGCGAGATTTACGCGGCAGCTTTGGCTTGCCCGATAGCGCCACGCCCCATGCTCTACGTCACAGCTTTGCTACACATTTGCTAGAACAAGGCGCGAATCTGAGGGAAGTACAAGAATTGCTCGGGCATAGCTCTCTCAGCACAACGCAGCGTTACACGGATGTTGATAATGCGAAGCTGTTGGAAGTCTATAAAAAAGCCCACCCACGAGCATAGATTTTAGCTGATGATATGAGCTTTGTTTTGCGGCTTAACCACGGCCGTTTGTTCGACATCAAGCGCCCCAGACTCTTCTATATGCAGCGCGCCAGTTACCGCCTCAATGAAACTCTTGCTCGCTCTTAACTGTAACTGAATAGAACGATCATTTGATGTTTCATTCTTATTATATATGTTCGCTTCCACGAGTTTAATGCCTATATTTTCTAATTCTTGGGAGAAATTCTGGTAACCGCCCGAAGCTTGCCAAATACGTCTATCCGCAAGCCTGGATCCACTGTGGTGAAAATCCCAATTCAGATAGACCTCGCCTTTAACCAATGCCTTGAGCGTCGCTTCATTCAGAGAAAAGCTTTTTGTGAGGCCTTCAAAAGCCGCGTCAATTTTGCGCATTTCTTTTGTTGCAAATTCATTAAATACAGCCCTCAGCTCGCTCGCATCTTGGCTAATGCTAAAGCGTTTTTCTGGTAACTCAGCTTTCTTATCCTTACCCCATAATTTTATCATATCTTATATCCACTTAAACTTGCTTATTACACGTAACTTTTTAGACTGTCCTTTGCTTCCGCACTTATAAATAATAAGTTTCTTTATCCATGTCGCGGACTTCTAACGTCACGGCGCAATTATTCGGTGCGGCTTTTTTCAGCACATCATAAAGCGGGTCAGCATATTGTTTTTTAAGATCATAGCTGCGCCCTTCTAAGATCAACAAGGTTGCATGCATCATAAGGCCGCCCGCACCTTCAAGGCCGACAACGCTGTGATTAAGCGCAATGCCGCGCGTCTTTATCCGCACTTTATCAATGCCTGATGCCGATAGCGTTTCATGAAGATCATTTAATAACGCTGGTATTTGATCATCAAGCTGTGGTGAATATTCAACGATAATATGGGGCATATACGTATTCTTTTCTTCAACTTAAGGTTTGGGACTTTTAATAATAACGGCTGGGCGAATGGCTTGCTCCGGCTCAGTTTCTTCATCTGGAATGAAGTCAGCGTTATCAAAATCAATACGGCCTTGTAAATTAAAATCCTCAACGATTTCCAACTCATCAGGCGTGAAGCTCACATTATCAGGAAAAATAGTGGCTGGCTTACACGGCGTTGGCTCAGTTTGAGTCTCGCCCTCTAAAGGTGTGAAATCTTGTTGGTCATCAAATATAATTTGTTTCTTTAAATCGAGCATAATGGTTCTTCTTTTTTGTTTTCTACATAATCTCTAATTTTTTTTGCTTTTCAGTCTGTTCCAAGAATTTATCTTTATCCCATTCTAAGCTAACAACTAATGCATCCCTGATCTTCGCCCGCCCCATTAGGAGGTCTGAAACATCCGCCGTTAAGATATGGTTTTCAGCGCAATGTATTGCAACGTAACTTGCCTTAGCAAAAGACGATGACAAGCGTTTTTGTAATTTTAAAAAGCCTGAGGTCTGCATCATTTCATATTCTGATACGATGTCTAAAGGGCGCCAACATTTGATCGTAATTCTTTGATCGCCGCTTAATGCTGCCGCAATTTTCTTATCACTAACCTGTTCAAAAATCGTATTTAAACGTTTTATTTTCTTGGGTAAAGCGGCCTCACTCTTTACCTGTGCGCGCTCATCTTTTTGGCGCTGACGTTCGGCGGCTTTTTCAGCTTTCAGCGCTTTACGCTTATTATTCTCAAGCTCTTCTGCCACTAATTCTTTTAAATCTTTAGCTGCCATAACAATCGATCTCTCTATATATTAAATATCAGAGGCCGACCTTACGAAAAATAAAACCTAGTGTCAAGTGAATATGTCAATAGCAGTAGAGGCTGGGCACCGTTACCCCAAAGCTTTTTTATCCTGTGGAAACTCCGCTAAGAACGGATAATCCGTATAGCCTTCAGCGCCGCCATTATAAAAGCTTTCTGGACGCGGCACATTAAGCGGTGCCTTTTGCGCGAAACGCTCAGCCAGATCAGGATTCGCAATATAAAGCTGGCCAAAGGCAACAGCATCTGCATCGCCCGTAGCAATGATTTTTTCAGCGCTGTCTTGCGTGAATTTTTCATTGGCTATAAAGCATCCGCCAAATTCTTTTTTGAGAATAGTGGAGATACGGTCATCGCCTAGATATTCCCGCGTGCAGATAAAGGCCAAACCACGACGACCAAGTTCGCGGGCGACATAACGAAAGGTCTCTAATCGGGTGCTGTCCCCCATATCATGGGCATCCATACGTGGCGCTAAATGCATACCGACGCGGTTTTTATCCCAAACACTGAGCACTGCATCTGTGACCTCAAGCATTAAACGTGCGCGATTTTCAATTGAGCCGCCATAATTATCTGTGCGCGTATTGGTGCTGTCTTGCAAAAACTGATCCAGTAAATAACCATTCGCGCCGTGAATCTCAACCCCGTCAAAGCCTGCCTTTTTGGCGTTTTCAGCGCCTAGTCTATAGGCCTCAATAATGGCAGGTATTTCACTTAACTCTAAAGCCCGCGGCTCCACATAATCCGTCTCGGGACGCACAAGGCTAACATGGCCTTTTGGGCGAATAGCGCTTGGCGCTACTGGTAATTTGTCGTCTAAAAATAGCGGATGGGAAATACGTCCCACATGCCAAAGCTGTAAAAAAATTCGGCCTTTTTTATCGTGTACAGCCTCGGTGATTTTCTGCCAGCCCGCGACTTGTTCATCCGACCAAATGCCCGGTGTATCGGCATAACCAACGCCCATAGGCGTAACACTGGTCGCCTCGCTGATAATTAATCCTGCACTGGCTCTTTGTGCATAATAATCGGCCATTAAATCATTAGGAATACGCCCCTCACTATCCGCGCGGCTGCGGGTTAACGGCGCCATTATAATACGGTTAGGAAGGTTAAGGTCACCAAGTATAAAAGGTTCTAGTAATTTTGACATCATGCATGCTTTCTTAAAATATATCTCTTAATGTGAGAGCGCTTTAATACGCCCTATTAAACCATAAATAATCATTCGGCTTATCGTCATGTAGCTGTGCGAAAAGTTAGATCAAGCGCAAGCGTAGCTTTTTTTCAATTATAATCAACTTATCTTGCCTTTCGTAAAATTTGACTATATGTTCAGCCTTCAACGTTTTACCGATATTATAGTATAGAGTATTTGGATACCCATGAGCCATAAAACACATAAGTTAGAACACATACGTAACTTCGCCATTGTTGCGCATATTGACCATGGTAAATCAACCTTGGCTGATCGCCTTATTCAAACCTGTGGCGGCGTCGAAGAACGCGAGCTCGAAGAGCAAATGCTCGACAACATGGATATTGAGCGCGAACGCGGTATTACGATTAAAGCGCAAACTATTCGCCTTATGTACACAGCCAAAGATGGCATTGAATATCAATTAAATTTGATGGACACACCAGGGCATGTCGATTTTGCTTATGAAGTCTCGCGCTCGCTAGCCTCATGTGAAGGCTCTATCTTGGTGGTTGATTCTACGCAAGGCGTAGAAGCGCAAACTCTGGCTAATGTTTACCAAGCCCTCGATAACAACCATGAAATCGTCACCGCAATTAACAAAATTGATTTACCAGCGGCTGACCCTGATAGCGTCAAAAAAGAAGTCGAAGACGTTATCGGCCTTGATTGCAGCGATGCCATTGAATGCTCAGGTAAAAGTGGTATAGGTATTAACGAGCTGCTTGAGGCCATCGTGACAAGACTGCCTTGCCCGCATGAAGGCAAAGATGAAGAGCCAACCAAAGCTCTGTTGATTGATAGTTGGTATGATTCTTATCTCGGCGTGGTTATTCTTGTGCGCGTCAAAGACGGCTTTTTAAGCAAAGGCCAAAAAATTAAATTTATGAATTCTGGCGCTGAGCGCTTTGTTGATCGCGTGGGTGTATTTACCCCCAAACGTATTATTACCGATGTGCTTGGCCCCGGCGAAATGGGCTTTATTACAGCAGGCATTAAAGATATTTCTGAAACGCAAGTTGGTGACACGATTACAGATATCAAGACCCCTTGCCTTGAAGCGTTACAAGGCTTTAAACCGTCAATACCTATGGTTTTCTGCTCACTCTTCCCTGTTGATACATCAGAATTTGATAAATTACGTGATTCACTCGGGCGTTTGGCCTTGAATGATTCTTCGCTTCATTATGAGATGGAAAGCTCGCAAGCCCTTGGCCTTGGTTTCCGCTGTGGCTTTTTGGGCCTTCTGCATATGGAGATCATTCAAGAACGCCTAGAGCGTGAGTTTGACCTCGACCTTATTCCGACCGCGCCAAGCGTGGTCTATCATGTCTATTTAAACAATGGCACCATGACCGAATTATATAATCCGGCTGACCTGCCTGATGTTGTGTTTATCGACCATATTGAAGAGCCATGGATTAAAGCGACAATATTAACCCCTGATGAATATCTGGGCAGCCTGTTGCAGCTTTGCCAAGAACGCCGCGGTGAACAGCTGGACCTGACCTATGCGGGCGACCGTGCCATGTTGGTCTATCGTCTGCCGCTCAATGAAGTTGTCTTTGATTTTTATGACCGCCTGAAATCTATTTCCCGTGGCTATGCGTCTTTTGACTATGAGCTTTCAGATTACGCTGAGAATGACTTGGTTAAGATGGAAATCCGCGTCAATCAAGAACCTGTTGATGCGCTATCCATGATTGTGCACAGATCCGCCACTGAAACACGTGGCCGCGCTTTATGTACGCGCCTTAAAGAACTTATTCCCCGCCAAATGTTTAAAATCGCCATTCAAGCGGCCATTGGCGGCAAGATTATTGCGGCTGAACATTTAAGTGCCATGCGTAAAGACGTTACCGCCAAATGTTATGGCGGTGATGTAAGCCGTAAGCGTAAATTACTGGATAAGCAGAAAAAAGGTAAGAAGAAAATGCGCGAATATGGCAATGTCCAAATTCCACAAAGCGCCTTTATCAATGCCCTAAAAATGGGCGATGATAAGTAATTTTCACATAAATACGATGTTACCGCGTTGATTACTCTGCTGCAAAGCCGCCTGATCACAGATAACTCAATATCAAATATTAAACAAATGCCGCGCCGTTGCCTTTGCATCGGGCGCTTGATAGCGCTCAACAGCGGTATATTCATGCTGCGTGCTGATTTCATCAGTGATTGTTTTAAATTGGGCTTTGGCGGCATCATCCGCGCCATCAGGCAGCGCAATATAGAGCCAATGTGTGTAATTTCCCGCATCTTTCGTCAGGCCGACATTAAGCCCTTGATGGCGGCTGGCACGGCAAAACGCCCAAGTGATCGATTTTTCCATTGTCGAGTGGTAGAGGTTTAATGTGGCGCTCATAATAAAATACCTTTCGCAAATGGCGTATAAATTGTTTCTAAACTATCTAGAAAAACCATAAACAAAGGCCTCTTTTATGTCAATCCGCGCAAAGTGCCTTTTTAGAATGCGGCGCAGCATAAGTCCTGGTTGAATAATGATTTTTATTATGGTAAAAATATGGGCGTTTCAAAAAAATAAGAATAAACAACGCAGGGGAAGGTTTAAGTGGAGATGCCAAATAAAAAATTTATTCATGCTTTAGAACTGAGCGCTATGCTTGGCTTATCGACGAGCTCATTTGCTTATGCTGCGCCAGATTCTCAAACTATAGAGGGCCGTTTCGGTGTACAAAAGCAGGTCTCTACTCACGCCCCCTATAATAAATTCAGCATCACGGCCAATTTAATTCCAGAATCTTCGCGCTGGTATATACAAGCCAACGCCACCACGCGTTTTAAAGATGAGCGCCCTGATACCCCTTATACTTCAAACAACCCTAAAAAATTCACAATTAATAAAGCGCCCTATTTAAACGAAAATTATGTGGTGTTCCCTGATATTGTGAAAATGGGTATTCCTATATTGGCGCCCGCTTTAGAAGTAGGCATAAATAAAATGGTACATCGCCGCCTGCGCAAAACAGCGAAGCGCTATGGCCCATATTTAGCCGAACGCCAGCTTGCCTCTCTTTTGGGAATCAATCGCTATGAACTTTTACAGATGCCTATTCCAGATGAATTTGGACAAGGATCCACGCCATATGAAGGTCATGATTTTTTAAATAGCACATTATCTTCGACGTTTAGAATTCAAAACTCTAGCGCGACCCAGTTTGATTTTAATCAAAGCGATGATATGGAGTCTGTCCTTGCTTACTATAGCGCAGCAAAAGAGAATCCTTCTGTGCGCGTAAGCGGTGAATTGGGGTATAAAAGTGAGCGTTTAAACTGGCGCTTTGGCGCTCAAAAACAGAAGCTACAAAGCGTTACTGGGGGACTGGTTAACGAGAAAAACGTTAATATGTACAGCGCCTTAGACTTAAAGATTTCTGAGCGCATGACTTATTTTAATGTTACCGCATATGAGAATAGTAAAAACAGCTTCGGTATTGATAATTTTTCCACGAGCAGGAAAACAAACTATCACCGCTTGAATTATAATATATCTGATGAATTCTCGGTTTTTGCGGCGCAGGGTAAAATCCGTCATGATTTATTGGGAAAGACGCAATCAACACAAATTGGTGTTAAAAATTGCTGGGCTTCACAAAAAGATTTATCACTTTGCGCGAGCCTTGGCCATCAAAGCACAAAATATAGCACAGCTGAGCAATCAAAAACGGCACAAGATAGTTCAGGCTATATGGCGCTAATGACCTTTAAAGTCGTTTTGTAGACGCCCTCGATAGACTGCCCTCTAATCGTCTAAGATCATTTAGCGCCATAAAAATGGTGGTAACATCGCCTTTTTACCCCAACAATCTATTAAAAAAGCCGTTATCCTTATAAAATACAATGAGATAATATATTTTAAGGAGTCTAACTATGTCGAGCCCATCCACGATAAATTTCCCTGAGGTTTTTCAAAAACTGCCTGCATTTAAATGCCGCTTTGATGCCTTTCAAATGGCAGGTGAAAATTGTAAAATCCTTTTCGCTACCTACCCGCCAAATACAAATATTGCCCCTCATACCCATGATACGTTTAATTGGGGTTTAATCTCACGCGGCGCTATGCATTTAACAGTAGAAGGCGTAGAGAAAACATATAAAGTCGGCGAATGGTTTAACGTCCCGTTAGAGGCCAAACATTCAGCACGCTGCGATGAAGCCACAGAAGTGATTGAGTTTTGGTTCTCACCTGACGCACAAGCCGATGTTAAAAGCGCCTGATTAATCATTTCAAAACACAAGTTTACATTGACATAAAACAAAACCAAGTCTAATATAACCCTTCACATAAAAGGGAGTTTTAGCCATGGGTTGGTTTGATAAAGTAAAAGAAGCATTTTCAGATAATGCAGGATCAAATTCTCAAGATGGTTCTCCTGCATCTGACTCGCCTAAGGGTAAAATCATCCCTGCTGATGATCTTGATATTGAAGTTTATGAAGGTCAGGTCATGCAGTTTAATGCTATGAGCTACTGCCTTACTGATTTGTATTTAGATGGCGAAATGGATATTGAAAAGCTGATTCCTGAATTATCGGAATCAGCCATTGAATACGCGAAATCTTTATATCTTACCGAGGCTAATTTTGATGGTCTGGATGAAAACGCAATCAGCCTACATCTTAAAAATGAATGGCTACTCTATTACGCTGATGCCCTAATGGTTATTGTTTGCGGTGCACATGAATTCCTACCTACAGATGAAAATGACCTCTCACAAACAGACTTAACTCATGAAGCCATCACCGATTTAAACGAAACACTTTGCGCGGCCAATGGCGTTTTGCATAATGCGTTTTGCAGCTTTATGCATTACAGCCACAAGGAAATGACGCCATCCGATATTGTTGATTGTGTGTCCTTTGCCCAAGAAAGTGACGAAATCACGATTGAAGGCAAATCTGCGCTTGATTGGTTTCCCCTCGCCCGTGCGTTAAAGCCGGATGCAGATGAGAATGAGAATGCCGTACAAAACCAAGCTTCTGCGAATCAAAACAAGCCTCCTTCAGGGCCATCACTTTAAGCTAAATACATAAATTCATGCAAAGATTAGACTTAACACAATGCGCTTGCCGCGTTTTACGCTGCGCCAATGCGCAAGAAAAAGCCGAACTTACGCGCAGCTTTGTCGAAGACATTAATGGCCAGAGTGACCGCGTCCTTATTGGCCATGATAGCCCTGATATTCGACCTGCGCGCCCTGAAAGACCTGAATTGCATGATCCGCGCGCTATGGCCCCCAGCAATAAACGCAATAAAGGCGTTCCAAAAAAGATCGTCTTGCTTCATGCCATCGCCCATATAGAGCTTAATGCTATTGATTTAGCGTGGGATATGATCGCCCGCTTCGCCCCGCTTTACGATGAACACGCCCCTGAGGCTGCTTACAACTTACCTATAGAGTTCTTTATGGACTGGCTGAGCGTCGCCGGTGACGAGGCTAAACATTTTCTATTACTCAATGCGCACTTAAAACATCATGGCGCAGCCTATGGCGATCTTGCCGCGCATGACGGGCTTTGGGAATCAGCCGAGAAAACCCGCCATGACATTGCTGCGCGCCTTGCCATTGTCCCAATGGTTTTAGAAGCACGCGGTCTCGATGTAACGCCAGGGATGATTAAAAACTTTGAAGCACAAAATGATTCTGATACCGCCAGCATACTCAAAATAATTTTGTCGGAAGAAGTCAATCATGTGCGCATTGGTCGCCATTGGTTTGAAGATTATTGCCTGCGCCACAATAAAGACGGGCTAGAATATTGGCAAAGCCTTGTGCGGCATTATTTTGGCGGCAAACTAAAACCGCCTTTTAATCACGACAAACGCCAAGATGCAGGGATGATCCGTGATTGGTATGAGCCACTGGCTGATTAGTGATCTGTAGCATAGAAAAGCGGTTAGCGAAGTTTTCACTAAAATAGACAGCCTTCTTTCCAACTGATAAATTATTTATATATAAAAATAATGACTTGGGAGAGATCAGATGAAAACGCAAGATTACATTGCTCGTGAAGAAAAATACCTAGCCAATAACTACCACCCTTTACCTGTTGTTTTAAACAAAGCAAAAGGCGTTTGGGTTTGGGATGTGGAAGGTAGTAAATATCTGGATTTCCTCAGTGCCTATAGCGCCGTGAGCGCAGGCCATGTTAATGAACGCCTGAAAAACGCCCTTGTTACGCAGCTTGAAACGTTAGACGTTCCTAGCCGCGCCTTTTACACCGATAAGCTTGGCCTGTTCGCTGAGAAGCTTTGCGCCGTGACAGGCATGGATAAAATGCTGCCGATGAATACAGGCGCTGAAGCCGTTGAAACCGCGATTAAAGCCGCGCGTCGCTGGGGCTACACCGCAAAAGGTATCGCCAAAGCCCAAGCCAAGATATTGGTCTCATCGGGCAATTTCCATGGCCGTACGACAACGATTGTTGGCTTCTCATCCGACGAAGAATATAAAGAAAATTTCGGACCTTTCGATGGCGGCTTTATTGAAGTGCCGTTTGGCGATTTGGACGCTTTTGAAAAAGCAGCCGCCAACCCAAATGTCTGCGCCTATATAACAGAGCCTATGCAAGGTGAAGCGGGCATTATCATTCCGACAAAAGGCTGGTTATCTGCGATACAAAAAATCTGCAAGAAACATAATGTGTTGCTTATTTGCGATGAAATTCAATCCGGTATGGGGCGCACAGGTAAAGACTTCGCTTTTCAACATGAAATTGATAAGCCTGACGGCCTTATATTAGGCAAAGCCCTAGGCGGCGGCATATATCCTGTCTCGGCCTTTTTAGCGCGTGCTGACGTCATGGATGTCTTTGATGCCGGCTCGCATGGATCGACCTTTGGCGGCAATCCACTAGCCGCAGCCATTGGCATAGAAGCCCTTGATATTATGGCGGATGAACAGCTTTCTGAGAATAGCGCCACTTTAGGGCGTCATATGCTCGATCAGCTTAACGCATTCGATACAAAACTGATTAGAGAGCTGCGCGGCGCAGGGCTTTGGATAGGCGTTGATATAGATCCGAACCTCGCTTCAGCACGGGTTATTTGCGAAGAACTTAAACTGCGCGGCCTATTGTGCAAAGAAACACATGAAACCGTTGTGCGTTTTGCGCCGCCTTTGACGATTACTAAAGAAGAAATTGATTGGGCGCTAGAGCAATTCAAAGCGGTTATTACCGAGATGGAACAAAGCCAAGCCGCCGAATAAGCTTGCTCATTTAATTCAAGACCACAAAAGCCACAAGTGAAACTCTGGGGGGACAGAGCTCCACTTGTGTGTGTGAGCGGCTATTGGGTGTAGCCTCTTTGAGTAGTGTGTGTGTAATGCGGTAAGCTCATTTAAAGGGGTTTAAATTTCACTTACACTCTTTGTACGTTTCAATTTAACTTTGGATCACTTCAACACTCCAAAATCCGTACACAAAAAAATAGCATCCGCTCTCTGGGATGCTATTTTATATGATAATTATGGACTGTAAACAGCGCGCTTATGCAGCTTTGTTAACGCTGCCGAGCAATTCTTTTACCGCGGCAACAGAGCTGTCGAACATCGCTTGCTCTTCTGCATTAAGCTGAATTTCGATGATCTTCTCAACGCCATTTTTACCAATAATTACAGGTACGCCAATATAGAGGCCTTTAATGCCATATTCACCGTTTAGGCGCGCTGCGCAAGGAAGGACGCGTTTCTTATCACGCAAATAGCTCTCTGCCATAGAAATCGCTGAAGATGCCGGCGCATAAAAAGCAGATCCTGTTTTAAGAAGCGCAACAATTTCACCGCCGCCCTTACGTGTACGGTCAACAATCGCGTCGATTTTCTCTTGTGTTGTCCAGCCCATTTTAATCAAATCAGGCAATGGAATACCCGCCACTGTTGAATAACGGATAAGCGGTACCATTGTATCGCCGTGACCGCCAAGAACGAAGGCTGTGATGTCTTCAACAGATACGCCGAATTCTTCTGCCAAGAAGTGGCTGAAACGCGCGCTGTCTAATACGCCAGCCATGCCGACAACTTTATTATCTGGGAAGCCTGTAACGCGCTGCATAACATCAACCATCACGTCGAGTGGGTTGGTGATAACGATCACAAATGCATCTGGTGCATATTTTTTGATATTCTCACCAACAGATTCGATGATGCCTGTATTAATACCGATCAAGTCATCACGTGACATGCCTGGCTTACGTGGGATGCCTGCCGTGACGATAACGACATCAGAGCCAACAATTGCATCATAAGTATTTGAGCCTTGGAAGTTACAATCAAAATTCTCAACAGGCGAAAGTTCAGCTAAATCAAGCGCTTTACCTTGTGGTATACCTTCTGCGATATCGATCAATACAACATCACCTAATTCTTTCATGCCGGCCAATAAAGCCAGCGTACCGCCAATTTGCCCCGCGCCGATTAATGAAATTTTATTCCGTGCCATCTCTATATGCTCCTTACAAATGTGATATAAATTCAATGCCTCTAAGATACGCCAAATAATAAGAAGTACAAGTGCTAAGCTTTAAATATGATACGCAAAAAGCGCCCTAAATTAAGGCGCTTTTTATAAATTAGCTTATAAGCAAAGACTTTGAAAAGATTTTGTGCTTTATGGCATAGCCTTTAAAAGAGAAGAAACCTTTTGCTTTAAAGGCTCATAACCAGAACACGCGCTGATATCACAATATATATCACCCTCTTGTTTCGCCTCATTAAAAGCACCCAACAAATCTGACGCGCTCTTTTCAACAAAAGTAACCATTTGGCCTTCGGGGGTTTTTACGATTAGAGTAGAAACTTCTGAATCTGTTTCTAACATCTTCAGCGCCTCTATTAAATGGTCATCCCCCCACAGCGCATCCGCATCGAAAAGTGCATTAAACTCCTTTCTAGCAATTGTCGTATCATCAATGTTCTCAAATACGGCACAATTTGAAACTACGGCGCAACCTTCAAGAATTGTAAGGTTACTATCAAAGGCACATTTTTTTGTTTGGCTGATTATATTACTAAAAATTATCTTAAGACTCATTTTCTGCTTCCCTTTTTATCCTGTTTATTTTTATGACATAGAGTTAATAAGCCCTGCAACTTTTTGCTTTAAAGGCTCATAACCAGAACACGCACTGATATCACAATATATATCACCACCTTGTTTTGCCTTATTAAAAGCCTGCAATAAGTCAGAGGCGCTACTTTCAACATAGCTAACAATTTTATCTTCATCGACAGTCACAATTAAAGTACAAATGTCAGGATCTTTTTCTAATTCTTCCATTGCTTCCATCGCATGCTCACTATCCCAAACGTCTATATCTTTCTCATAAACGGCAGAAAACTCTTCATCGGTAATCTGTGTATCAAAGGTATTTGAAAATGCGGCATAACCCACAACAATTTTTACGTTTTCATCAAATTCACAAATTTTTTCTTTACCAATATCATTATTGAATTTTATTTTAAAACTCATAGCGCGCTCCTTATATGTTATGAAATCAAACATACCCACCCATATTTTTTATGTCAAGTCTAAATAAATTACATAAAAAATTCTTAGCCAAGCCTAAGAAAAAAATTCTCTGGATCATCACGAATATAATTATTTCCATATAGATTGACCGTTCTAAATATATAGGCTAGATTAATTTCAATTACGTTTGATGCAGGGAATATAAAATATAAAAAGAATACGGGGAGAGTAGCAATGAACGAACAACAACAACAACAACAACAACAACAACAACAAGATTCACCACAAAAAGGCAGTTTATTAAGCCGCACCAATCGCGCCATTGATAAATGGTTAGACACGGGTACGCCGAGCACGCGCAACATAAAGATGATGGGGGTCTTTTCACTCGCAGCGGCCTGTATATCTGGCGCGCTCTTATGTACGACACATGATGAGCGTCAAGATAAAGAAAACATTATTAATGCGCTAAATACACAAGAAACAATTATTTTTAATTCTCATCAAGACTGCGTTTCTAAAGGTTTTGATACATTATCTTGCGCCACATCACAAGAAAATGCGATTGATTTAGCCTCGCAATTTCGCACGCCCGTTAAGGCCACGGACTTCCAAAGCTGCATTGATACATATGGGACATGCCCAGATCGCGTTTCTGCCTATTCTGCAGGCTACAAAATTGACCTGTATCGCTACAAGCCTGTTCTTTCTTCATGGCAAGCTGTAAAAAGTGATATTAGCCAGTCTGCGGCGCTTTATAAAGGCGCGCAACAAGGTCAATATTTGCGTATAGACGGCACGACTTTATAATCAAAATAATTAAAACAAAGCCAAAGCAGAAAAACGCCGCAAAATATTGCGACGTTTTTCTATTTCAAGCTCTAATATAGAGTCTTTATATATTTATAACATCTGCTTCAAAGCCGTAAAGATCTTTCTATTAAAAGGCTCGCGTCCAGAGAATCCCCTTATATCGCAGCATAGCTCGCCGGATTGGCTCTCTTTGTTAAAAATCTCAATCAACTCAACAACACTTTTATCGATGTAAGTCATTACAGGCTGACCACCCTCACGCAGTTTAAATGTACAAACATTTGGGTCTTTCTTTAACCCCCAAACCGCCTTATAAACACTGCCCTGTTCAACAATATCCGCGTAGATTGGGGAAAAATCCATCCCTTTACTTCGTTGAGCAAGCTTGCGAGGCTTACGAGGGCCAAAGTCTTGATTAAAACGATCAAAGTCTTCAAAGCTAATTTCCGTATCAATTTGCCAGTATGGATCAAGCCCAGATAGAATATCTAAATCTTTATCCCACTCACAAGTTCTCGTTTGCCCATCCATAGTATTGAACATTATCTTAAAAGCCATGGCACACCCCTTTTTTGGTTATTATGGAATTAACTTATCAAGACCCCCGCAATATGTCAAGTAAGGTGCGCAAAAAAAGGCAAGCAAATTAATGCTCGCCTTTAATATAATAGAGTTCGTTGTAAAGCCTAAACTTCTTGATCAACTGCATGGGTTGGCGCGGCGCTTGGGTCGCCTTTAGCAACGCCAACACGGGCTGGGCGTAATAAACGACCACTAATAATATAGCCCGGTTCCATCACTTGCGTGATAGAGCCTTCAGGCTGGCCACTACCGGGCACTTCAAACATAACTTCATGGAAGTTTGCATCAAAACGCTCACCGAGCGGATCAATGCGTTCAATACCATGATTTGTAAATATTTTGAGCATGTCTTTTTGTACAGATTCAACGCCAGTTACGACCCCATTAATACGGTCATCAACATCTTTCAAATCTTCAGGAACAGCATCCATAGCGCGCGTGAAATTATCAAGCACATCAAGCAAATCACGTGCGAAGCGTGAAATCGCAAACTTGCCCGCATCTTCACGGTCTTTAATCGCGCGGCGGCGCGTGTTCTCAGCTTCGGCCAAAGCGCGTAAACCACGTTCTTTTTCAACGGCCAATGCGGCTTCTAGTTCTGCAATTCTAGCGGCGCCATCAGCGTCACCGAAGGTTTCTTCTGTGAACATGGCTTGATCTTCATTAGCCATAGCTGACAGATCATCTTCGTCAGATGCGCCGGCTTGTTGATTTTGAGGAGCATCTTGCGCTTCGCCTTCGATGTTCTCGTCCTTTGGATGCATATTATTATGTTCTGTCATGTTACTCGGGACTCTTTCATAGTTTTATTATTTTTATTATGTGTCTATTAAACAATTCTATAAGCGGCCAATATTAATGCGTAGCGGTATTATACGCCCCTGCTCATCAATATCAATACTCGCAAAGGGGAGAAAGCTTTCACGCTTTAAGCCATTGACTACAACCATATCTTCATTATCAATCACAATGTAGTAAGGACGTTTTTGGTCATCATAATGCACGGTATAATCAAGAAGCTCATAACCTTTATCGCGCACCAAGGCCCGTATTTCACGCAGCATAAGTTCTTCATTATACGGTTTATAATCAGGGAATACGCGGAAAGCATTTGCCGGATATTGCTTATAAGTCAAAACGTTCTCATAATTACCAATCTTGAAATATTGGCCTTTTGACTCAGGCGTTAGGCGATATGTATCTTCGCCCAAATCTTCCAATTTAAAAGCCTCTGTTGCGTTACGATTCCATATACGAAGCTGGGTAAAGCCCTCTTCGCTGAGTTTTTTTAAATCCAAAGGCAATCTATATTGCGCGTAGCTATGCTTACCACATAGATCGCGGTTATTTTCATCTATTAATTTATAGGTTTGAATCGCCCAATTTGAAAATTCAATATCAAGAACGTTTAGCGATTCTTTGATCTTCACATCATGGTCACTGACGCTTGCACAGCTGCTTTCTATCGTTGGCGAAGAAAAGTTTAAAGAGGCACTACCTGGCTGCTTATAAGAATGAGAGATTGTCATCTTCACGCCATCAGGAAAAGATTTTGAGCCCAGGCGCTCTAGCCGTGGTTTCTTATTTTGCTGCGCGGAAGCGGGCGCAACAGAAAAAATCATGGTTGAGACAGCCAATGCCATCATAGTTTTTTTAAAGCGAAAAGATCTTATCATTCAAATATCCAATAATTATCCTATGAGTCTTGTTAAAACCCGTGACGTGTAATCCAGTATCGGTATTATTCGTCCATAATTCAACCGTGTTGGCCCAATTACCCCCAAGGCACCAATAATATTATTATCAGCATTCTTATAAGGTGCAATCATCATAGACCATCCCGCATGATTAAACACATCATTTTCCGCGCCTAAATAAACTTTAACGCCGTCACCCTCGTTGGTCGAGTGAACCAAATTCATCATACGCTGCTGATCTTCAATCAGTTCGAACAAATCGCGCGCGCGATCTAAATCTTCAATCGCCTGCACATCTTCTAAAAGCCGCGATTGCCCGCGAATAATCAAATGTTGCTCATTGGCGCGATCTGCCGTTGATACGGCAAGGCCCTTTAAAACAAGCGCGTTGGTCAGCGCATCTAAATTCATCTGACTTTTTTGAAGCTCAACGGTAATCACGGCTGATAACTCAGATATTGTCTTACCAATACATATGTCATTAAGGAAGTTTGACAGCCGTTCAAGCTCCGAGGCTTTGACGTCCTGCTTAAGTTCAATCAGCCGATTTTCGATTAAACCGTCTTCGCTGACAATAACTACCAAAGCCTGTCCCGGCGCGATGCGCATAAATTGAATTTGCTTAATTGGTTTATCTTGTTTGGGGACAAGGACAAGGCCAAGATGTTGAGATAGGCCAGACAGCATCTGCCCTGCACGCTCTAACATTTCCTTGCTGGTCGCGCCCGCTTCATTGCACATATGATCTATCTGGGCTTTATCGCCTTGATCAACATCACCAATTTCCATCAAGCCATCAATA
This sequence comes from uncultured Micavibrio sp., assembly GCA_963977125.1. Classification (GTDB taxonomy): domain Bacteria; phylum Pseudomonadota; class Alphaproteobacteria; order Micavibrionales; family Micavibrionaceae; genus UBA2705. The sequence continues at coordinate 89,702 of CAXBNJ010000001.1, read as the reverse complement.
TAGAATTTCAAACCTGCATTAGTCGGTACACGCCCGGCAGAAACGTGCGGCGAAAATAACAGCCCCTTACTTTCAAGGGCGACCATTACATTGCGGATAGTCGCAGAAGATACATCGAGATGTAAATCACTGAGAATCTGTTTAGAGCCAATTGGTTGCCCCGCGCGCAAATAATTCTCAACAATATAGCTGAAAATTTGCTCTGAGCGCTGGTTGAGTTCGGCAAGGGACATGTAAAGCGGCCTATCTTAAATCTTGCATTAGCATAAAGAGTACAATATAAGCCATAACAGACTACGTAAAGAAATAAATTAATGAGGTAAGCTATGATGAACCGTCCGTCACAACGCCAAAATGACGAAAAACGCGAGATTGAAATTATTCCTGAATTTTTACCACAAGCTGAAGGCTCATGCCTGATTAAATGCGGTAATACTCACGTGATTTGTACAGCCAGCGTTGATGATAGCGTTCCAGGTTGGATGCGCGGTACAGGTAAAGGCTGGGTTACCGCTGAATATGGTATGCTGCCCCGCTCAACAGGATCACGCATGGATCGCGAAGCCGCACGCGGTAAGCAATCTGGTCGTACTCAAGAAATTCAGCGCCTTATCGGTCGCTCATTGCGCGCGGTTGTTGACATGAAAAAACTCGGTGAGCGTCAAATTAAAATTGATTGTGATGTTATTCAAGCCGATGGCGGCACGCGCACAGCATCCGTCACAGGCGGCTATGTTGCTCTTGCCCGCGCGATTAATTACCTCATCACGATCGGCGCGCTTAGTGAAAGCCCGCTTAAAGACAGCGTCGCGGCAATATCATGCGGCATTTATAAAGGTGAAGCGGTCCTAGATCTTGATTATGCAGAAGATTCAAAAGCTGAAACAGATGCTAATTTTGTATTTACTGGCGAAGGTAAAATTGTTGAGATTCAAGGCACTGCCGAAGAAGCACCGTTTTCACAAGAAGAATTCTTAGAGCTTATGCGCCTTGGCCAAAAAGGCTGTGATGAGTTAAAAGAACTACAGAAACTCGCGATTGAGGCTTAAGCATCATGTCGAAAACGGCGCGTCAATTTGACTCGGCCAATTTAGTTTTGGCTACGCATAATAAGGGTAAAATCATCGAAATCGCGGCGCGCTTAGCCGCGATGCCGATCACCCTATTAAGCGCCCATGACTTAGACTTGCCCGAGCCTGAAGAAACTGGCGATACATTTGAGGCCAATGCGGCGCTTAAAGCACTGGCTGCGGCCAAAGCGACAGGTAAAGTCGCCCTTGCTGATGATAGCGGCCTGAGCGTCTCTGCCCTTGGCGGCGCGCCAGGTATTTATAGCGCCCGCTGGGCAGGTGACGACAAAGACTTTAAAGCCGCCATGCGCCGCGTTCATAATGAGCTTGGCGATACTAATAATCGCGCCGCCGCTTTTATCTGTACAATCGCGCTGGCTTGGCCTGATGGCCATGTTGAAATAACGCGCGGCGAATGTGAAGGCACAATCATTTGGCCGATGCGCGGGGCTGACGGTTTTGGCTACGACCCTATTTTTCAGCCCGAGGGTTTTAACACGACTTTTGGCGAAATGAACTTAGAACAAAAACAGCAACTGTCTCATCGCAGAAAAGCGCTGGATCGTATTTTTGAACAATGCTTCACGCACTAACCCCACAGACAGAAGATGAATATGCAGCTTTGGGCCTTTACGTCCATTGGCCGTTTTGCCTGTCGAAATGCCCCTATTGCGATTTTAATTCTCATGTATCAAATGGAGTTGATTATGGGGCCTTTAAAGAGTCTTACCGCCGTGAGCTTGATTATTTTGCCGCGCAAGTCAAAATCCGCCCGCTGCATTCAATCTTTTTTGGTGGTGGCACGCCGTCTTTAATGCCCGCTGATTTGGTTGAAGATATTATTAGCTATGCGGCTGATTTATTCGGCTTAGAGCAAGGCTGCGAAATCACTTTAGAAGCGAACCCAACATCCTATGAAACGCAGAAGTTTCAAGATTTTAAAACCGCGGGTATAAATCGCGTTTCGATTGGTGTGCAATCCCTAAACAATCAAGACTTAAAATTCCTCGGCCGTCAGCATAGTGGCGCAGAAGCGCTCACCGCGATACAATCAGCCCAGCACATTTTTGACCGCTTAAGTTTTGATCTTATCTATGCCCGCCCCGAGCAAAGCTTAGAACAATGGCAGGCCGAACTTACGCAAGCGCTAGATTATGGGACAAGCCATTTATCGCTTTATCAGTTAACGATAGAGCAAGGCACAGCCTTTCATACGCAGTATAATCGCGGTGATTTTAAAATCCCTGATGAATTTCTAGCCGCTGATTTATATGAAGCGACGCAGGAGATCACCCAGCGCTATAATTTACCTTCTTATGAGACATCGAACCATGCCGCCTTAGGCGAAGAATCGCGCCATAATTTAATCTATTGGCGCTATCATGATTATATCGGCATTGGCCCCGGCGCGCATGGGCGCTACAAAGATCAACAGGGGCAAAAATGGGCCAGCCGCGCCCATCGCGCCCCTGAAAAATGGCTCGAGCGTTGCGCTAAATCTGGCCATGGCATGCACCCCTTAGAGCGCATCACAGGCGAAATGCAATTTACTGAAGCGGTGATGATGGGACTACGCCTTAAAGAAGGCATTGACCTTGAAAAGCTCGGCAGGCGCGCAAGTGTTGAATGGCACGATATTATAAATACTGAAAAGCTCGATATGTTGGCGCGTGAAGACTTACTGATCCTGAACGGCGCAAACCATATCAGCGCGAGCGCTCATGGCGCCTTATGCATTAATGCGCTGCTCAATATATTGCTCACTTAAAAACACCAGCTCAGAGAATACTGGCCCAGATAAACAAAAAGCCGCGCCCTTATCTGGGTGCGGCTTTTGTAATTATATGGGATCGATATGCCCTTAAATTATTTACTGCGGCACAGCTTGTGGTGGCGCAAGTAATTTCATTAAGCTTTCACCGTTCAAAGTAGACTTACCTTGAGGCGTTAATTCAAATTCAAAGACACGATTGCCTTGACCATCATCCTTGCCTAATTTCTGCAGCATCGTAACAGGCGCTAACATCGGCATCATACCCGCCGCATTAGGGTTGTTAGGATCTTGCGCTTCGGCTGTGATTCCTTCCATGAATTTATCCATATTATAAAAGGTTAAATTCGCTTTACCGGAGAAACCGTAAATAGCGCTAATATCTGATTGTAGACGGCCTTTTAAAAGCGCTTGGTAGCCCTCACCTGCGATGCGAATATCCTTGGCAACAATACCACTTTCTGCCTCATTAAGAAGCTGCGGTAAGCGCGCCAAAATAGGCATAAGCACCATGGCTGGATTTGCGGTTACTTGCGCTGCATCTTGGGAATACATAGCCAATACGCCGCGTATAATTTCATGTAACTTACCATGTGGAATATTGTCTAAACCGATATCCGCATGAATAGAGCGCGGTGAGAATTTACTAAACGATTCAGGCCAAGGCTGCATATCCATTTCTTGCATACCAAATTTCACAGAAACGCCCATTTTTTCTTTGCTAATATCTGTTAGCTGGCTTTGGGTATAAAAGCTCTTGAACAGAATATTCTGCACGCCGAGCATAGCAGATATTTCTGGACCGATATTAACCCCTTCCACAACAAGGCCACCTTCCATGCCATCGGCAATAATCCCTGTACAAGCCAAGACATTATCAAGATAAGTCGCGATCACTTTTGGAGTGACGATTTTTTCTCTTTGTAAGTGACCAGTAATTTGTTTATTCAGGCGCTGCATTTGCCCCATGCATTTTGTTGTGTTTTCGCGTGAGAGATCTGTATAACCGCTATAGGCTTTGACTTTCTTAATTGTAAGAAATGGTTTGTTATTCGCCATCAGCTTCAAGCCATTTATCTCAATGGGTAAAGTCCCAGAATAAAAGCCTGCTGTTTTTTCATCATAGCCGCCTTTAGCTGTGATGCTGTCAATATGGACAATAGTCGCGTTGCTGGCTGCATGAATGAGGCTAATGTTTTTATATTCAGCATCCAGGCGCGTGGTTAAGCTCATTTCAATATCTTGGATACCGTTTGTCTTCTGCTCACCAATTTCAATGCGATACATTTCTTGCTCGCCGTTATAAACCCGCCAAGGTGTTGGCAAAGATTGTGCAAATATATATTGGCCTTTAACATCTGTTGGCACCATATTTAACGCCGACATGCCAAAATCAAGCATGAGCTTTTCGCCATTAGGCATGGATTGTGATGGTGGCATCGCCATATCAAATTTGATATGGGGTAATGTCACAGCATAATAGCTGCCTGCAGGCTCAACAGCGACATCCCCTTCAGCACTCAGGCCAAACCCTGCTGTATTTATTTGCTCTTGTATTTTATTTTGCAAATATAGCGCGCCATCAATATCAACGGGGTCTGCACTCACAGCTGTTTGTGGAGATAAAGAAAGAGTGGCAAAAGCCAAAACAGAAAGCGTCAAGGGGCGTAATAGTCCAAGTTTCATAATTTTTCCTACCGAAATAACTGCATAATAAAATAAATCCGCGCTAAGCGTATCAAATTATAAGGTAACAAACCAGAATAAAGTATTAACGCGATACGTAATATAGGATCCATACACTGCAATTCTAATTTTCACATCGTAGATCACCCTTAAAGGCGCCTTAAAAACCATATAAAAAACGATTCGACCATAAGACGCTAACCTTGTTCATACATATAAAACGAAACCCAAAGCTGATCAAAAAGGACAAATGTGCAACAAAACATTGAAAAAAGAGCCTTTACGTAGTCATAGCATTGGACATTTGTGCCTTTTTCAGTTTATATCTGAGTAATCAAAAAATAAATAAGGATAATACAGCTATTATGAATGCGACACGTCAGGCCTTAATGCCAGAATTAAACACACGCGTAGACGAGATATCAAAGTCATTAGACCGTCAATTCATACTAAGCGATGAGGGCTATATCCTATGGCAACCAATCGAAACTGATCCTCGCCCTGGCGAAGCGATTGTTCAGTTGGTTAAAGGCGAGCATATTATGCAGCCTAAAATCTTCATTCCCAATAACGATTTATTATCAAGCGAACAGCGCGATAAAATAATGGGTCGCCTTGAGCGTTGGGTAAGCGACCGCATCAACACAGTATTAGAACCTTTAGCGAAATTAAAAGATGACGCTGAAATCTCAGGCGCGGCTCGCGGCATTGCTTTTCAGGTTTATGAAGCCCTTGGCTTATTGCCGCGTGCCGATATAGAAGACCTTATTGCAGGACTTGATGCCGAAGGCCGTCGCTCTATTCGTCAGCGCCGCATTATGCTTGGTCCTTTGTTGGTCTTTATTCCCAGCTTAAACAAACCTGCCGCCGTGCGTTTGCGCGCAATTCTTTGGGGACTATACAATGACCGCAGCTTACCAATGCCTGTGCCTTATGATGGCGCGGTATCTGTTGAAGTTGATCCGAAGACTATTGACCCAAGTTTTTACCAATCTATTGCCTATCCCGTTTACGGTAACCGTGCGATCCGCATTGATATGCTCGACCGCGTGATAAACGCCGTTTATGACAGCGCCCAAAACGGTACGTTCCGCGCACAACATAAAATGTGTGAATGGCTTGGCTGTAAAATTGACGATTTATACGAAATTCTCGCCGCTATGGGACATCGCAAAATTGAAGAAGCGAAACCTGCTGAGACAGCCGAAGCCGCTTCTGTGGATACAGATACTGTAGCTACAGAGGCCGCCCCTGAAGTCGCGAAAAAAGAAGACATAAAAGAGACGGAAGTAAAAGCGGATAAAGCTGAAGAGACAGAAGCCGTGACAACAGCAACTGAGGGTGAAGCCGAAGCGAAAAAAGCGACGCCGACACCTGAAGCCCTACCTGAACTTGCCCTTTTCCGCTTGAAAAAAGGTAAAGCCAATGCAAGCGCTCAGCCTTCACGCCCTTATGTGAAGAATAACAAGCCACAAGCGGCGAGTGGCGACAAGAAAAAAGGCGATACAAGCTTTAAGAAGCCAAACAATAAATACAAAAAAGACAAAAAGCCACAGGATCAAACACGCATTTATAGCGCTGGCCCTAAGAAAACAGCCGAGGATTCTCCTTTTGCTATTTTGGCGCAGCTTAAAGATAATAAATAAATAAAAAAAATAAAGCGTAATACTGATGGAAGACTCGCCGCGATGGATAACGAATATGAAAGCATAACGTCACCAGCACGAATGAGCGAAGATCAGCTCGTCCCAAAAGACTTTTTTGATATTTTGTTTAACCGTTACTTACCCGTCGCCAGCCTCACATATTTGGGCAGCCTTATTGGCTATGCAACAAAATTTGGCGGACTAACGGGCTGGATCGGCCAGCTCGCACGCAATCCTGATATTTACATGCTCTCTCTATATGGTGCAATCTGGGTCTCTATTCCGGCTATGGTCTGGATATTGATGAGAAGCACTGCGATGATGAATTGTCATGCGGATATCTGGTATAAAGTCACAGCCGGTATGATGGCGGCCACTTTAATATTAAGCTTAATCCTCTTTCCGATGGAAAATGGCCTATTAGGCATGGCGCAGAACTTTATAGTCGCCGTACTCCCCGTTCATATATTAATGTATATTTTGTTTGTTAAAGGCGGCATGCCGGTTATGTATGGCGCGCCGATTTCAACGACAGCGATTGCCTTCTTAATTTATGGCATGTTCCTATTATAGGAGGCTAAAATGCTCCCCGCTATTTTTGCCCTTGAGGGCCCCATAATAACGCCGAGTGAAGCGCGTTTATTTCAGCAAGCCCAGCCGCTTGGCTTTATCTTATTTGGTCGCAATATTGAATGCCCTGAGCAAGTCACCGCGCTCACGAGCGATTTAAAATCATTACTCGGGCGCGATTGCCCAATCCTTATCGACCAAGAAGGTGGCCGCGTTCAACGTCTCAAGCCGCCACATTGGCCAAAATGGCCTGCAGCGGGTGACTATGACGATTTAGAAAAGCTCCGCACAGATATGAGCGCCCTTGCGAAAATGCTTTTTTCACTGGGCATTAATGTCAATTGTGCCCCCGTGCTTGACCTGCGTTTCGATGTTGAAACAGACATAATTGGTGACCGTGCTTATAGTACCGATCCCGCCCATGTCATCCAAGCGGGACAAATCGTCTGCGATGCTTTTATGCAGGCCGGCGTCACGCCCGTTATTAAACATTTACCCGGCCATGGCCGGGCGCGCGCTGATACGCATTTTAAAGAAGCCCGCATTGACGCGTCTTTAGCAGAATTACGCCGCAGTGACTTTATTCCTTTTCAGCACGTCAAAGCGCCATGGGGCATGATTGCCCATGTGATTTTAACTGCCGTTGATACGCTCCCTGTCACTTTGTCCCCCACCGCCATAGGCGATATTATTCGCGGTGAAATTGGCTTTGAGGGCATTTTAATCAGTGATGACTTAAGCATGAAGGCGCTATCTGCACACGGAAATATTGGCGAAGTCGCATTGAAATGCTTGCAAGCGGGCTGTGATATCGCCTTATATTGTGATGGTAAGCTAAAAGATATGGAAGAGATCGCAAAGATTTTGCCGCAAATGGATGATAGCCTCCTAAAGCGGCTTGGTGATTTTGCGCCAATAAATATGCATGAGTGAAGAATCAGACCTAATCCCAGCCTCAATAGATGCGGATCTGGAAACAGATGCGTCGCAAGGTGATGGCCAAGGTGATGAACAAGACGATGAGGCGCTGCTTCTGAACTTAGAAGGCTATGAAGGCCCCATCGATATGCTGCTTGATCTGGCGCGTAAGCAAAAACTGGATTTAATGAATATCTCGATTTTGCAGCTCGCCAAACAATATATCGCCTTTATTGAACAAGCTCATAATTTACAATTAGACGTCGCCGCTGAATATTTAGTGATGGCGGCGTGGCTCGCTTATCTAAAATCGCGCTTATTATTACCCGCAGAAGAACTCGAAGAAGATGAGCTCACCGGCGAAGAAATGGCTGCCGCCTTACAATTCCAGCTGCGCCGCTTAGAGGCCATGCAAGGTCATGCCGATCAATTATTTGAACGTCCCAAACTAGGCTGGGATGTCTATGCACGTGGTATGGGTTTTGAGCTAAAAACTGAGACTGAATCCAGTTATGATGTCAGCCTCTATGATTTATTAAGCTGTTATGGCGGCATTAACCGTCGCCGTAATGCCGCGCAATATTCGCCTGTTGAGTTTAACTTAATGTCGATGGATGAAGCGATGGATCGCCTTAAACATGCGTTTCGGCAATTACCGCGCAAAGGGGACCATAGCGCATGGATGACACTGCAAAGCATGATAGACCGAAAACAAAAAGATAAAATGTTTAGCCGTTCAACCATTGCTTCAATTTTTACAGCGGGGCTTGAAATGGCCAAATATGGCGACTGCGAAATACGTCAAGATGCGCCCTTGCGCCCCCTTTATATGCGCGCCAAGATTAAGGAAGAAAAATAAATGAGTGATGAGCTAACCAATAAAGACACACATGAAGATATCCATAAACGGATTGTTGAGGCCTTGCTGTTTGCGACATCTGAGCCCCTAACGATCGACCAGATTTATGATTACTTGCCTGAAGGCGCGGATGTTGGCGCGGTGATCGCGGCGCTACAAGCCGATTATGTCGGGCGCGGCGTTGATTTGGTCGCGATAGATAATCGCTGGTCATTTAAAACAGCCGATGATTTATCTGAGCATTTAACCCTACAGCGCCAAGAGCAACGTAAATTATCACGCGCTGGCATGGAGACTTTGGCGATTATTGCTTATCACCAACCCGTTACCCGCGCCGAGATTGAAAATATTCGCGGCGTGAGTACAGGGCGCGGCACTTTGGACATTTTAATTGAAGCCGGCTGGGTAAAACCGGGGCGTCGCCGCGAAGCGCCGGGGCGTCCATTAACATGGGTAACTACGCCTAGCTTTTTAGAACATTTTAATCTAGAGTCTATTCGAGACTTACCAGGCCTTGATGAGCTTAAAGCATCTGGCCTGTTAGATAAAAGCGCGGCGCTTGACAGTGCGCTCACAATGGGCGATCTTTTCGAAGCAAACACTAATCATGATGAGGATGAATAAATGGCTCCCAGTTTTTGGCAAATTGCCATTGTTGTAATATTAATTTTTGTACTTTTTGGCGCAGGCAAATTGCCGCGCATTATGGGCGACCTTGCTGATGGCATAAAAAGCTTTAAAAAAGGCATGAAGGATGAAGAAGGCGACACAAAGCCCGCCGATAAATCCATAGAACAAAAAGACGAATAACGCATCATGCTCGATTTCGGCTTCCCCGAATTATTAATGATTGTCGCCGTGCTCATACTGGTTGTGGGCCCGAAGCAAATCCCTGAGATCATGTATAATCTTGGGCGGATTATGCGCCGCCTTAGCTATATGCGTTTTGCGCTATCCCGCCAGTTTGAAGACTTCATGCATGATATGGATGTTGAAAAGACCGACGGCAACAAAACCGATAGCCTTAGCTTATTACCGGGCGAGAATAAAGCCCATGATAGCGTCGCCATTGCCCGCGCCGAAGTTCATGATGACGAAAGCGACGGCGATGGTACAAGCGATGGTGCAAGTGATGAAGAAGAGGAAGAAGAAGACTTCATTACCCCCGATCCTGATGCCGTATACCCTGCCCCGAGGCCCGTAAAAGCCGAGGTGGATAATGGATAAAATCGCTGCCCCTAATAATGCACCCGATAAAGAGGGCTTTATCGCTCATTTAACTGAATTGCGCCAACGCTTAATGATTGTGCTGATCGGCTTTACGATTGCCAGTGCGGTGAGTTATTTCTTTGTTGGCTATATTTATGGCTTCCTGACCGTACCGCTTAAAAATGCCATGGCCTCAAGCGGTGATGGCACAGGGCGTTTAATCTATACGGGGCTGAGCGAAGCATTTTTCACTTACTTGAAAGTCTCTTTCTTTGCGGGCGGCCTGCTTAGCTTTCCCTTATTTGCCTATCATATATGGGCGTTTATTTCCCCCGGTCTTTACCCGAAGGAAAAAAAGTCTTTTTTACCGTATTTATGCGCCGCGCCGCTGCTCTTTATCGCTGGTGGAGCTATGGTTTATTATGTGATTATGCCCCTCGCATGGCCATTTTTCTTGAGCTTTCAATCTTTCGACAATGCGCTCGGTCTACCCGTTGAATTAGAAGCACGGATTAGCGAATATCTTGGCCTTGTTATGGTGCTTATTTTTGCCTTTGGCCTCGCCTTTCAAATCCCCGTTATTCTGACTATGCTTGGGCATATGGGCGTAATAAGCGCTGACGGGCTTGCGCGTAAACGCCGCTACGTCATTATTTTTTCTTTTGTCATTGGCGCTTTTTTAACGCCGCCTGATATTATTTCACAAATTGGTTTGGCGCTTCCTGTTTGGCTGCTCTATGAACTATCTATTATTTTAATACGGATCATTCAAAAGCGAGCAAGCGCATGATGTTATTATGGGGGCTTTATTTATCGCTGTTTTGGGCGATATCTCTTTATTCCATATCCCAAGATATTCGCAAGCCAGAGCGTCTATTATCCTCTATTGAAAATCTGATGACCTCCGTGGTTATTACGCTAAGCGTCCTGGGTTTATTTCATGCCCCCCTCGCGCAGGTTTTTGCACCTTATTTAATTATCCTCTTACCCTTGAGTGCCTTTTTCGAAATCAGCAATGCGGTAACAGACTTAAAAAGCGACCGCATCAAAGAACAACTGCAAGAGGACATCCCGCAAGATATTCTGAACAAAATTGCCTTTTATGTTCTAAGCGCGACCTTACTGCCGGGTTATTTAGCCGGCGCTTATATCTTAATCAAATTTGGAGGGTTTTAAATAATGAGCACTTCACCTTTATCACTCTATACGCAGGCGCTTCAGAGTGGCGAAATCGAAGACGATGCCGCCCAAGCCTTAGTCATCGAAGCCCTAGATGCACTACATAGCCGTTTGAGCAATCAGAAAACACCATTTTTGCATTTCTTTCGCAAAAAGGACAAAATTGAGGGCCTGTATATTTATGGTGGTGTCGGGCGCGGCAAAACATTTTTAATGGATATGTTTTTCGATTCTCTGCCTGATACGGTTAAGAAAAAGCGGATTCACTTTCATGAATTTATGCGTGATGCGCATGATTTCCTGCATCAAAAACGCCAAGATAAAACCCATAAAGATGCCGACGCCCTTATCCCTGCCTTAGCAGATTGGATTAGCGGTCAATGCAGCGTGCTGTGCTTTGATGAGTTCCATGTGGTAGACATTGCTGACGCGATGATCTTGGGACGGCTGCTCGACGCTCTATTCGCCCGTGGCATCATTCTTATATGCACATCAAACTGGCCTCCTAAAGATTTATATAAAGACGGCCTACAGCGCGCCCGCTTCTTGCCCGCTATTGATCTTATTCAGCGCCACATGATCACGATCCATTTAGATAGTCAAAATGATTACCGCCTTGGCCGCCTAAGCGATAGTGATTTATACCATTACCCCAATGATCGCGAAGCTGAAAACCGCATTAATAGTCTTTTTGCCAAGCTAACGGATTGCACGGCAGGTAAAGCCGAGACGCTTATTCACAAAAACAGATCAATCACTGTGCCATGCGCAGCTGCGGGCGTGGCGCGTTTTCGTTTTCAAGATTTATGCGAACAGCCCCTTGGCGCTGGCGATTACATGATGCTTGCGGAAAAATACCACACCATCATAGTCGAAAATATTCCACCGCTAGGCTATGATCGCCGTAATGAAACCAAGCGTCTAATCACCTTAATTGACGTGCTCTATGAACAAGGCACGATGGTTATTATCACAGCGGCGCGTGAGCCTGCGAAGCTCTATAGCGGCGCTGATCACAAATTTGAATTTGATCGCACGGTTAGCCGCTTGCTTGAAATGCAAAGCCAAGATTACCGTAGCGCTCATCAGGCCAGAATAGAAAAAAAGATAGACACAGCAACCGCGTAACCCAATCGCGCTTTTTAACCACTTCCTGTCTATGATCTGTTAAAATAGAGAATACGAATCGTTTATTAAACACTGAATTAGGTACACTATTCTCATGGGAATTTTCTCATCATTTACAGGTAAAAAATCAGGGAAGAAATCCCCTGAGGGAAAATCTGAGGGAAAATCTGAGAAAAAAAACAGCCCCAAGAAAGCCCCGCAGAAAAAAGACCTGCAGCGTTACGAGACTGAACGTAATATCGCCGTAGCAGGTTCCAAAGGGGCACGCCTGTCTTTAGCCAAAGACACTGAAACGCATCGTGAAATATTATATTATCTGGCGGAACACGACCCTGATCCTAAAATTCGCCGCGCATTAGCGAAAAATGATTCCTTGCCCATACAAGCCAGCACAGCCCTCGCCCTTGATGAAAACACCGATGTGCGCCTGACCATTGCCGAGCGCCTCATTAAATTACTGCCTGAATTATCCAAAGATAAACAAAGTCAGCTTTATGCTTATACCGTACAGGCTTTAGGCAGTTTAGCGCTTGATGAAGTCTTGAAAATCCGCCTTGCCTTAACCAGCGCCCTGAAAGATCACGCTTACACGCCGCCCAAAATTGCCGGAAAGCTTGCACGTGACGTTGAACGCAAAGTATCAGAGCCTGTTTTGAAATTCTGTGCGGCTCTGGCTGATGAAGATTTACTTGATATATTAAGCAAACACCCTGCCAGTTGGGCACTGCAAGCCATTGCTGGCCGCCAAGACGTCAGCAGTGAAGTCTCCACGGCCGTAATCCGCAGTGAAGATGTCCCCGCAGGTACGATGCTGATTGAAAACCAAGGCGCGCAATTACCCAAAGAATTACTGATGGAAATTGTCGAAAGAGCGCGCACTACTCCTGAATGGCAAAAGCCCACGGCCTTGCGCAAAAACCTGCCTAAAGAAATAGCTTTATCAATGCTGTCTTTTGTTGATGATCATATTAAAGCCATATTGGCCAATCATGAAGATTTTGATGATGAAACCCGCGCAGAGATTGCTGAAGTAGCCAAACGTCGCGTTGCTTTTTCAACAGAACAAGCCGCCCGAGATGGCGAAAACACAATGCAGCATGTTAAACGCCTCGCTAAAGACAAACTGCTCACAGAAGGCCTTATTAACGATGCCTTAGCTATGCGTGAGCAAGATTTTGTCATTGCCGCCCTCGCGCATTTAAGTAAGTCAAACGAACAAGAAATACAAAAAATAATTGATATGCGCAGCGCCAAGTCAATCGTTTCTTTATGCTGGCACTGCAAGCTTTCTATGCGCTTTGCCTTTCGGGTCGAACAGGAAATCGTGCATCTACAAAAAGATGAACTGATTTACCCTAAAGGCGGCTCTGATTATCCGCTCTCTGAAAAAGACATGAAGTGGCAAATGGAGTTTTTAGAGATTATCTAAGCGCATTGCCCTGACGGCCTATTTATATTTATGCCTTTTGCGGTCTTTCAAAAGGCCCTTCTCTTCAAAATATTTATATATTTTCTCTTGCTCTGTTTTTTTAAAATTCAGATCAACAAACATCGCCCGTTTACCGAGATAATCATCATCCTTTTCTGTGTCATTTTTACTGTGAACAACAAAGATAAATGTCGGTATGCCATTAGCCATTCGACTACCGAGCCTGACAAAACGAATATCCTCGACATTTATAACTTTCTTAAGAACCCTCATATGACGAATGATAAGCTGATGCGGCTTTAACTCTAATGACTTATCAAGGGCCAATAAGACAAAAATCATAAGCGGTACCATAAGATAAAAAGCTTGATGCATTCCCGTTTCAATAAAGCCATCCCAGCCCCGGCCAAGTATGATTAATCCAGCGATAAGCGTTGGAATATTCATCAAGGCGGCAATAAAAATATAGACAGATTTCGATTGTTTAAAGTGCATAGAGTTCTCTTTTCCTGATATTAAAAAGGCTTACCCAATGAAGGATAAGCCTTTTTATTAATCTCTAATTAAATCCGCAAACCGTTTGACTTAAGCGGTTGCAGCGCCTGCTGTGAAAGGAAGCTGTGTATCAGCTTCGCTCTCAGCGCCATTCGCTGCTTTAAGCTTTTTTGCAGAAGTGGCTTTCTTTTTAGCAGGCGTTGCCGCTTCACCAGACATTGCTGATGCAGGACGGATCATACCTTGCATTTGTGCGCCAGCTTCAACAGAAAGCTCACCGTAAGAAATTGTACCGCTAACGTCTGCCGTTGCGCGCAATGTTAGACGGCCGTGAACAACAAGGTCACCTTCAAATTTACCAGCGATTGTCGCTTCTTGAATTTCAACAGTACCAAAGAATGTACCATTTTCGAAAATATCCAAAATAGCCGCGCCTTTAAGAGCCGCTTCCACTGTACCTTCAACGATCAAATGATCACATGAATCAATTTCACCAGACATGTTGATGCCTTGGCCAACAACTAATTTACGGCCAGTATCACGGTCGTAGCTTGTTGACGTTGTCGGTGTGCTACTAAATGTAGAACCTGCATTATAAGCTGTGTTACCAGCGCTAAAGCCCGTTACTGATGTGCGTGCTGCCGTCGCGGCCGCTGATGCGTCCATTGCTTTTTCCATTGTGTCGTCTTTAACATCCATAGTCTTGATCTCTTCTTTTTGCGTTGGTGTAATTGGTTGAGCTTGATTTTCGGTCTTAATATTATGCTGATTTTGTAAAAAACTTGCAGGGCTTTTCATTACAGATTTAACTGTGCTTTGCGTATCTTTTACATCATTGACGTCTTTTGATTCCGCGACATCGCTATTAACATCGTCTTTTAAAGTCGATGCTGTTGAAGGCGCGTGAGTCTCATTCACTGAGTTGCTCGCTGATTTATTTGGTCTGTGGAACATTGTCTAATCCTTTTGGCTTGCCTTAAAATATTGAATACCAAAGTCACCTCTATACGAACCACATACTAAAATATTCAGTATTGCGGATCTTTAAATTCGTAAAAACGAACCTGTGCGTTTCGGTGATGAGGGGACTTTAGCAAGGACAAATCGCGCTTGCAAGGTTTAAAACAAAAAAATACAGGTTTTCCATAGATAATAAATACGGCCTTGTGCAGAATATATTTTTGGTATATATAATAATGACTTAGCTTGATTTAATAAGTAACGGTACGTAACGTTTTAAAATTATATGGTTTTTACAATGAACAAAAATGATGTTTATGGTTTTTTTTCAACGTTAGAAAAAATTAATCCTGAGCCTGAAGGTGAGCTTAATTGGAGCTCGCCATTTGAACTCTTAATTGCCGTTGTGCTCTCTGCGCAAGCAACCGATATTGGCGTCAATAAAGCCACTGGCCCGCTCTTTGCTGTGGCCAACACGCCCGAGGCAATTTACGCATTAGGCGAAGACAAAATACGTGACTACATTAAAACCATTGGCTTATTTAACACCAAGGCCAAAAATATCTATGCGCTCTGTAAAATGATGATTGATGAGTATGGAAGCGTCGTTCCGCAAACGCGTGAAGAATTAATGAAGCTCGCTGGCGTTGGTCGAAAAACCGCTAATGTTGTTTTAAACCTCGCCTTTGGCCAGCCGACAATCGCCGTAGACACCCATCTGTTTCGCGTATCTAATCGCACAGGCCTTGCACGCGGAAAAACGCCTGATGAGGTTGAGCGCAAGCTTATGAAAGTCATCCCAAAAGAATTTCTACTACACGCCCATCACTGGCTTATTTTACATGGGCGTTATATTTGCAAAGCGCGCAAACCCAATTGCGCCGAAT
This sequence comes from uncultured Micavibrio sp., assembly GCA_963977125.1. Taxonomy (GTDB): domain Bacteria; phylum Pseudomonadota; class Alphaproteobacteria; order Micavibrionales; family Micavibrionaceae; genus UBA2705. Next base: position 73,895 of record CAXBNJ010000001.1, on the reverse strand, counting down.
GTCCTGTATATGCCTATTGTGCTTACAAAGACAAGACAGCATGATTTCCTAAAGGTGGCGCGTGCCGTAAATGGCCTGGTAACCTTGCGTTAAAAAGGTTTCAATATTATAGCCAAGGCAACGCATATCCGCCAAAATGGAGGTCTGGTTATAAGGCGAGTGCTTATCGCCGTCATGTTCTTCAATAAATAAACTCGCAGCCTTTAATATACGCATCTGGTCTTCTGTTTGGCCTTTTTTAAGCAAAAAATCCATATCCTGCATAAACTGTTTATTATGCAGGGCCTTAAACGTATCCGCAGCTTGATAATAGACATTGGCGCGCTCTGGGTCGTAGCTATCCGTGACCTTCGCGAACTCGGCGCATAAGTCACGCTGAACGCTAAAAACAGCCTCAGAGAAATCTTCGGGAATGCCGCGCACAGACCATGGATGAGAATTAATCCAAGGCGTCGCTTCTGAAGAAATCCAGACATCGCGACTTTCTGGGTCAGCCTTCAAAACCTGCTCTTTAAACTTCAAGCATAATCGAGAATATATGTTTTTATTATGTTGCTTATGTAGCATTTCGTTCTCATCAGGCTTATTCATTATAATTCACTTTTAGGCTCTGCATTTTTCTTAAGAGTCAGCGCAATCATCGCCGCTTTGACAGGCGCGTATGTACCGTAATAAGGCGATTCTTCATTGTTATAATGCTGGTTAGCAAAAACTCTGCACGCTCTTGATAATGCGGCTTTCTGCTCATCAGATCCATTGGTAAGAACATAATTAATATCAGCCCGATATTGCTCTTGTAAAAACACATCAATATCACGCGAAGATGCGCCATATGAATAGCCTAGATCAGTGTCATAAGAATTCGCAATTATTTCAAATTCTTCGCGAAGTTCTCTTTGGATGCTAAAAACCTCGTCTTCAAAACTATCGGGAATACCATTTTTAGCCCAAGGATGCGATGATATCCACGGCGTTTTCATGGCGGCAGCCTTCGTCGCTTCAAAATCAGGGCTTAACCCCTTGGCTTGTTCTTTAAAATTTTTGCACAGGCTAGAAAATATGCCTGTCTGTCTTGGCCCTGTATGCTCTTTACTCATACGAAATCTCCCAATTTTTTATTTTTTTATTATGTAATGCTTATGCCATATTCATAAAAAAAAAGCAAGGCCAACTAGGGCCCTGCTTTTCAAACATATAAATATGTCTTGGTTCATTAAATATCCAACATAAGGCGCTGTGGGTCTTCCAGTGAATCTTTAACGCGCACGAGGAAGGAAACAGCTTCGCGGCCATCAATAATACGGTGATCATAAGACAGCGCCAAATACATCATTGGACGCGCTTCGATTGAACCATCAGCCATCACCATTGGGCGCTGCTGAATTTTATGCATACCCAAAATGGCTGATTGTGGTGCATTGAGGATGGGCGTTGACATTAACGAGCCAAAAACACCACCATTAGTAATGGTGAAGCTACCGCCCATCATATCATCCATTGATATCTTACCATCACGAGCGCGCGTACCTAAATCAACAATACCGCTTTCAACGCCAGCCATAGTTCTGTCTTCACAGCCACGTAATACGGGAACGATTAAGCCTTGCGGCGTTGATACGGCGACGCCAATATCGCAGTAGTTTTTATAAACAATTTCATCGCCTTGGATTTCTGCATTTACAGCAGGGAATTCATTAAGTGCGTTAACGCAGGCCTTAACGAAGAACGACATAAAGCCAAGCTTTGTACCGTGTTTCTTTTCAAAGACGTCTTTATATTGCTTACGCAAATCCATTACAGCGCCCATATCGACTTCATTAAAGGTCGTTAGCATAGCTGCAGTATTTTGCGCTTCTTTCAAACGTTTCGCGATAGATTGACGCAGACGTGTCATGCGCACGCGCTCTTCACGCTCACCTGATGCACGTGCAGGAGCGGCTGGTGTCGGTACGCTATGTGATGGCACGGCTTGTGGCGCAGGGGTTTCTGCTGCCTTGCCTTTTGTCTCCAAGAAATTCTGGATATCTTCTTTTATAAGACGACCATCTTTGCCTGTGCCTGAAATTTTATTCGGGTCAAGATTATGTTCATCAACAAGCTTCTGTACAGCAGGTGATAATTTTTGGTCGTCATTACTAACATCGTCAACCGCAGGGGCTGATGTTGCGCTTGCCGCGATTGGTGCTGCCGCTACCGGTGCAGAATTACCGGCCGCTGCGCCAGATTCAATTTCGCCAAGCAAAGCGCCAACTTCAACATTTTCGCCTTCAGCTACAGTGATTTTAACAAGTACGCCATCAGCTGGAGCATTGACTTCTAAAGTCACTTTATCTGTTTCAAGCTCAACAATAGGCTCATCCGCTTTAATCGCATCGCCTTCTTTTTTAAGCCACGTTGCAACAGTCGCTTCTGATACAGATTCACCGAGTGTAGGCACAAGAATTTCAGTCATTTATCTATCCTGATTATATTAAATTATCGTTTAAGGGTCTCTTTTCAAACTTCTCGTTCAAATATAAACGCTTCCCTAAAAAAAGAAACCCCACATAAATTATAAGCCGCGCATTACACGGTTAATGCTTTAACCACCAATTCCATTTGTTCTTCATGATGGCGTTTATTAGATCCCGTTGCTGGCGCAGCGGCGGCCTTACGACCAACATATTGCGCACGCTTGGTTTTGTGCTTAATGCTTTCGAGCGTATCTTCGATGTTTTCATCAACGAAATGCCAAGAGCCTTGGTTCTTAGGCTCTTCTTGACACCAAACAACATCCGCATTCACAAAAGCGCCCATTTCTTCGACCAGTGACTTAACTGGCCATGGGAAAAGTTGTTCAATACGCAAGATAACAACGTCATCAATTTTGCGCTCGCGGCGTTCTTGCAACAAGTCAAAATAGACTTTACCAGAACATAAAATAACACGCTTAATTTTATCGGCTTTCACCAATAAGCCTTGGTCATCATCCCATAAAACGCGGTGGAAAGTACTATCCCCGGTAAATTCATGCAATTGAGACACGGCAAGCTTGTGACGCAATAAAGATTTCGGTGACATATTAATCATCGGCTTGCGGAATTCACGGCACATTTGACGGCGCATAGCGTGGAAGAAGTTTGCTGGCGTTGTAATGTTACATATTTGCCAGTTATCTTCAGCCGACATTTGCAAGAAGCGCTCAAGGCGCGCCGATGAATGCTCAGGTCCTTGCCCTTCAAAGCCATGCGGCAGCAACATAACGAGGCCAGACATACGCAGCCATTTTGCCTCACCAGATGAGATGAACTGATCAATAATAACTTGCGCCATATTCACGAAATCACCGAATTGTGCTTCCCAAATTGTCAATGTTTTCGGATCAGCCAGTGAATAGCCATATTCAAAGCCTAATACAGCGACTTCAGATAATGGGCTGTCATGCACTTCGCATTTTGCTTGGTCAGGCTTGATGTTTTGCAACGGAATATATTTATCATTTGTGCTTTGATCATATAAAATCGCATGACGGTGCGAGAATGTCCCCCGTCCAACATCTTGTCCTGATAAACGCACGGCGAAATCATCATTAAGCAATGTGCCATAGGCTAATAACTCGCCCATAGCCCAATCAAACCCTTTACCCGTTTCAAACATTTTTTCTTTTGCTTTAAACTGGCGGATAATTTTGCTGTTAAGCTCAAAACCATTCGGCACTTCAATTAATTTTTGACCGACAGCGCGTAAATGGTCTTCGCTTACGGCTGTTTTACCGCGGCGATCATCACCCGAGGCAATTTTCATCCCCGTCCAAGCGCCTTCCAAGAAATCAGCCTTATTTGGCTTATAAGACTTGGTCGCATCATAGGCTTCTTCTAAATATTCGATAAATTCATCGACGATTTTATCGCCTTCGCCTTCAGCCAAAACAGATTCTGCTGTCAGTTGATCTGCGTAAATTTTACGAGTTGTTTCATGGTCTTTGATTTTTTTGTACATAACAGGCTGCGTAAAGCTCGGCTCATCGCCTTCATTATGGCCGTGACGACGGTAACAGAAAATATCAATAACGACATCTTTTTTGAATTCTTGACGGAATTCTGTAGCAATGCGTGAAACATGCACAACCGCTTCTGGGTCATCGCCATTCACATGGAATATCGGCGCAGAAAGCATTTTAGCAACATCCGTTGAATACGGGCCAGAGCGACCAAATTTAGGCGTTGTTGTAAAACCAATTTGGTTATTAATCACAACATGCACTGTACCGCCAACACGATAGCCTGGCAGTTCAGAAATAAGCAATGTTTCAGCAACAATGCCCTGCCCTGCAAAAGCAGCATCCCCGTGTAATAACATCGGCATAACTTTTGTACCGTCTTTATCACCGCGCTGGCTTTGTTTAGCGCGCACTTTACCGATAACAACAGGGTTCACCACTTCCAGATGCGATGGGTTGGCGGTAAGTGACAAGTGAATGGTATTGCCATCAAAATCACGATCAGATGATGTCCCAAGGTGATATTTAACATCGCCTGAGCCTTGTACGTCATCTGGCGTTGATGAATTACCCTGAAATTCAGAGAATACAGCCGTGAATGACTTACCCATGATATTTGTCAGCACGTTTAAACGCCCACGATGCGCCATGCCGATAACGATTTCTTCAAGGCCGAGCTGGCCGCCGCGCTTCATGATTTGTTCAATCGCCGGAATAACCGATTCGCCGCCATCAAGACCAAAGCGTTTTGTACCAGTATATTTGGTATTGAGGAATTTCTCGAATGTTTCCGCGGCAACGATACGTTGATAAATCGCGCGCTTACCATTTTCAGTAAATTCAGTTTGGTTACGCGGCGCTTCGATGCGCTGCTGAATCCATGATTTCTCAGCTGGGTCAGATAAATGTGAAAATTCTATGCCAATAGTTTGGCAGTAAATTTCACGCAAAGCCGAAAGGACCTCATCCAAGGTCGCATAATCCATACCCAGTACGCCATTTAAAAAGATCGGGCGATTATAATCACTTGATGTGAAGCCGTAATGGCTTGGGTCGAGCTCTGGGTGGTATTCTTTTTCTTTTAATTTTAACGGATCGAGATCCGCAATTAAATGGCCACGTGCGCGGTAAGCACGAATAATCATCAGGGCACGCACTGAATCATTAGCGGCTTGTTGAATAGCTTCAGGGCTTGCCGATTGTTGTTGCTGTGATGAAGACTGCGCAGGGCGCGGATCTGACAGGTCAAGGCCTGCGCCTTGGTGAACATGAGTAGCCTTATCAAAAGATGAAAAGGAATTATTCGCCTGTTTATTTTCCGCAGGAGTCCAGCTTGCGCCATTTAATTCTTTGAGCAGTGAGACTTCATTATCATTTAATGCGACGAAAAAACTTTTCCAGCTGCTATCCACATTTAATGGATTGATAAGGAACTGGCTGTATAAATGCGCAATATATTCTGCATTTGTACCCGATAAGATAGATTCAATTTCCGCATTTATAGCTGTCATAATGGTCCCTATTTTTAGATAATCTGTTCTGTGTTTAAATATTCACTATTCTATATAAACCTAAAGGTTTTATTAGCAAAGAAAGCTGTGCCGATTTTGGTTTTTTATACTCCACTAATATAAACTAATCAGCGTTCTTTTTTAGCATTAAGTACTTGCGTTAAGGCTGTAAGCGCTGAATCTTCGGCTGGTGAAGTATTCATTTCTGCTTTGAGTTTAGGATTAGCGGCCCCAACAACAAGCCCTGATAAAGAAGCCCAAAGCCCCCCTTCGTTTTCATCTTCGCCCTCATCAAAAGCCCCCGCAACAGAAGAAGCAACCCCCATGATAAGCTGTTTATAGGCGCTGACCTCATCATCAACAAGACGGGCAGTAAGCAGCGCAATTGATTGCGCTACATCATCCAAGGCGCTATCTGATTCTTTTTCCCATTGCGGCCAATATTTTTCACGGCGCAACGCCTCCGCGGCGATTTCAGCAATTGCTGGATAAGCAGAAAACTTACGAACTGATTTCTTTAAAATCGCCTCTAAAGCTTGGCGCTCTTGTTCATCCGCATCATGCGATCCTTCATCGTCAATATGGCTCATCCAAATCGCTGTCTTATATAGAGATCCGCTTAATAAATTTTGTTCATCGGGGTTCAAAAAGCTAATGTCTGACATGTGATGGGCTCCTTAGTTAAAGGCTTTAGTGAAGGGCGTTAATTGAGGCTAAAACATCATAGCGGGTGGAATGGATAAAATATCCGCAAGCTGGCGCAGCGCCAAATATTCTTCACCTGATATATTATACAAATAGGCACCTGTGCGTGGCTGCCTTTTTTCGCGCCACGCAAAGATGCGCTCACGCACTGAGATTTGAAATTTCTGAAAATCTGTTAAGTCTTCATCAAGCTCACGGAAGGCCAGTGCTACAGACAGACCAATCTCATAGAGATTTTGGCGCATAGCATCCATTTCACGCGGCGGTAGTTCGTCCTGTAATTTGCCGATAAGCTGGCGGCACTCATTAGGAACCATGCTCAGATTATCTTGCCACGCATCCCATTTCGATTCACTCGCTACGGTCAACTCCATAATATGCTGAACAAGTTCTGACTTGCAAAAATCCTCGGAATAACTTCTAACGATAGTCGCTAAAGCTTCGCGCTCGCTATCATCAGCGTCATCACCGCCTGTTGTGTCTGATTGAGACACCCAGTAACCGACGCGATAAGGCATTTTCACAAGTGCATCAACGTCTTCTTGTTCTAATCTATCGAGGAAATCCATGGGCAAGCCTATTATGTTTGAGTATTAACGCCAGACAAGAATACCATTTAGAATATTGTTTTGAAAGTTTTAATCACCCTAGAGAGCCAAATCTTACGCTCTGGGGCTCCGCCAATAAAAAGCGGGAGTTTTTTCAAACTCCCGCTTCCCAATTAAGGGCTTTAAATATATATAATAAAATTCTTACATCTAATACGTAACTATATAGATGCAAGAACCCGTCCATGAGGTGCACAGGACTATACACCATGAAATCAATAACTTAGATAAAATACGAAGCCCCTGCACCGTAGCGAGTGTCCCAAAACAAAACGGCTAATCTTGCCTTCTGAATCAAAAAGCGACGCAAGTACACCGCGCTTATATAAACATATATTTAGATTAGATTTAGAAACGTCGCATCAATTTGATCCAAATCGTCAATAAGCTGCGTTGGGCGCGCTTTTAGCAGGCGTTTTTTTGAAAGATAGCCGCCCGTAATGGCGATGCTTTTTATATTCAGCGCTCTGGCGACGGAAGGCTCTTCATGTGAATCACCAATAACAAAACTGCGCCTTAAATCCGCGCCGACTTTATCCATATAGCGCTGCAAGCGATCTCGCTTAGTCAGCTTATGGGTGATATCATCATCACTGAGATTGCCACAAATATGCGTGAACATGTCCCCCAGATTCGTGGCTTCAATTTCTTTTGCCAGCAAATCGCTGCGGTGATTGCTTAGAATACTTATTTGGAAACCTTGCGCTTTTAGCGCGGTTAACGCCTCTCGCGCATAAGGACGCAGCTTAAACCCTACTGCACATGCGGCTTGATAAGCGTCAAAAAATGCGGCGTTAGCTTCGTCTGATTTTTGCAAATATTCATCAATGCTCACCCCCGCTTTTTCATAGCTGTGAATAATAGGACATGTATATAATTCTCGCCACTCATCAAGGCTGCGTGAAGATTGCCCAAAAATAGAAAGCGCTGCATTACAGCCTTTGACCCACGCATCAACATCATCAAGTAATGTCCCGTTCCAGTCAAATACCGCTAAAGGCAGCGCTTTACTCATAATCTATATACTTAAACTCAAGCCGCTATGGCTTTAACAATTGCTTCACCTAGGCCGGCAGGGCTTTCTGAAACAACAAATCCAGCTGAACGCATAGCGTCCATTTTCGCAGGCGCAGTATCATCACATCCTGAGATAATCGCACCAGCATGGCCCATACGTTTACCTGGAGGAGCCGTTGCACCAGCAATAAAGCCTGCAATTGGCTTCTTGGTTTTGAGGCTCTTATAATATTCAGCCGCCTCAACTTCGGCTGCGCCGCCAATTTCACCAATCATCAAGATGGCTTCAGTTTGTTCATCTTTCATGAACATATCAATGCAATCAATAAAGTTTGTACCATTAACAGGGTCGCCGCCTATGCCGATACATGTCGACTGACCAAGGCCAACAGCGCCTGTTTGTGCAACCGCTTCATAAGTCAGTGTACCAGAGCGTGAAACAATCCCCACTTTACCCGGCATATGTATTTGACCTGGCATAATACCAATTTTACATTCACCTGGCGTAATAACACCTGGGCAGTTAGGGCCAATTAGGCGCGACGATGAACCATCAAGAGCGCGCTTAACTTTAACCATATCAAGAACAGGAATACCTTCAGTGATACACACGATTAATTCAAATTCAGCGTCAATTGCTTCAAGAATTGCGTCTGCTGCGAATGGCGGCGGCACGTATATAACCGTCGCGCTTGCGCCTGTTTGTTCGCGTGCATTGATGACGGTATCAAACACAGGTAGGCCAAGATGAGTTGAACCACCCTTGCCCGGCGTAACACCACCAACCATTTTCGTGCCATAAGCGATGGCTTGCTCAGAGTGAAACGTACCTTGAGCGCCAGTAAAACCCTGACAGATGACTTTTGTATCTTTATTGATGAGAACGGACATTATAAGCGGACTCCATGTTGTATTTGAGAATCAATAATTTAAAACGCTATCAGTATAACAGCGTCGGGAAGAAAAACAACAAGCGCGGCGGTTAGGCCGGCCTGTATTTCATATATATTTCATATAAATAAAAACCAGCCCTTATTTAAGCTTCATTTCTATCATTTTTTCAGCGATTTGTATGGCATTTAAAGCCGCACCTTTTCTGATATTATCTGTGGTACACCAAAAATTTAGCCCATACTCGACTGAGATATCTTCGCGAACGCGAGAAATAAATACATTATCCTCGCCAGCGACCTCTGCAGGGGTTACATATTCCATTTCAGATTCAAGGTCGATCAAGCTGATACCTTCAGCATGTGCCCATGCTTTTTTAGCATCGCGCGCCGATACTTCTGCGTTGAATTCAACATTAACCATTTCAGCGTGACCAACAAAAACGGGAACGCGCACGCAACTAGCACAAACCTTGATTTTAGGATCAAGAATCTTTTTCGTCTCTACAACCATTTTCCATTCTTCTTTGGTCATATGGTCATCCATAAAGACATCAATTTGTGGAATACAGTTAAACGCAATTTGCTTTGGCAAGGCCTCTGGCGCGGGGGAAGAGTTGGAATAAATGCCGCGAGTTTGATTAAACAATTCATCCATCGCCGCTTTACCTGCACCAGATACAGATTGATAAGTCGCCACAACAACGCGCTTAATAGGCGATATTTTGTGTAAAGGCTGTAAGGCCACGACCATTTGTATGGTTGAGCAATTTGGGTTAGCGACAATGTTCTTTTTTGAAAAATCCTTTAGCGCCTCAGGGTTAACTTCAGGGATAACCAACGGCACATCAGGGTCCATACGGAAATGTGAGCTATTATCAATAACAATAGCACCAGCCGCCGCCGCTTTCGGAGCAAACTTAGCCGAGACTTTTCCACCAGCGGCAAAAAAGACAAAATCCATGCCCGTAAAATCAAAATCATCGACGCCTTTAATTTTCAGGTCTTTATCACCAAAAGACAATTCGCGTCCCGCTGAACGCGGCGAGGCCAAAGCGTGAATATCATCAACGGGAAACTCACGTTCACTTAACGTTGTTAGAATTTCGCGACCAACATTACCTGTTGCGCCAACAACAGCTATTTTATAACCCATGTATTTACACCTTTTATTACATATATGTATTGAATTGAATTTATTCGTTATCTAGCACTTTTGGCTCTTCAATAGCAATCTTAAATATTGAAAGATTCGCCGATATAGGCGCGTCTTTGCCGCAATCGCGCCCCGCACAAAACGCCTCGACCTTCACACGCCAATCGGGATGATACATGTCAGCATGCGCCAAAAAGCGATCAAAGGTCGGGAAGAAATCTGTGCTACGCGCAACAATAACCAAAACGCCGTTTTCATAGCTATAATCCAAAACAGGGTAAGCCTTACTGGCGTAATCGACAAAGGTCGACATTTCCTGCGCGCTAATCGGTTCGCGGACAAGCACGGGCACCACAGGCGTTAACGCTTCACGCGCTTGCAACTTAATGCGTGCGCTTTCAACCGTCGCTGATTGCATGACAATCACAATCGCCAAGACCAAAGCCACCCCCAGTGGCACAACAGCAATGGTCAATAAGCTTCCTTGTGCAACAAGACTTAAGAAATCTACACTGCGGCGCTTAAAACGAGTCCAAAAGCGCATGCGTTCTAAACGCGCATCACTGCTTCTGCCAAAAAATATTTCATTGAGATCTGAGAGTATGCCCATTATTTATTCGCCCCACACTAAATAGCCACGTATACGCACGCGACCATATGAATCAATGCTCGATAATCTTTCCGCTTTACGCGCATTCGGGCTATTTAAATAAGCAACAGGAACCATAGCATCCCATTGGATACGGCCATCGCTCTTTAATTCATAGAGAACCAACGTACCTTCTGCGTCCTCTATTTCCTTTAATAACATCCCCAAATCAGCCAATAAGACATGGATACGTGATGAGCGCAGATCGCGTGAAAGCACCTCCAAATCACTCACAGCCGCTTTGGTATCAACGGCCGCTTGTTTTATTGAACCACTAATAGAGCTCGTCATAAATGCGCCTGTACCAATATAAATAACCAATAAAAGGTTCAATAATACACCAAAACCGAAAAGCAGCCTCAATGTGGCACGGCGCAGAACTTCTTCACGTAAACTTGAATGCTTCCAACGCGGCGTTATGCCCGCATAAGTATGCAAAGTACGATAATTTGGATCAACAACTTGCGCGCGCGCATTAATAAAGCGCGGGTCGCCATGCTGAATAATCACATCTGAGCCATCTGAGGCAAAGTAAAGCAATGTTGATCTATTTTCTTTTTCAAACACATAAGCGTGATGCAAATCCCAGTGCGCCGCTTGCCCCGGCAGCGCCAAAATCATCGGACACCATGTATCTGGGAATGAGGCTAAATCAGATGCTGGCGCGGCTATATACCAAATGCGCCCTTGATGCAGACTATAAACATAGTAAATATTACTTGTGCCGCAAGCTTGCGTCGCCGCCTTAATAATCAACTCATCTTCAACGCCGCCGACATGGGGCAGAACGCCACCAACAATATGCGGCGGCACATAGGTCGTTAAGGCTGAAATCACAGGCTCTTCGCCGGCTATTTTTTCTGCGATATTCGTTTCGCGCTTAGGAGCTGGCGCCAAACCCTCACTGACTTCTGCCATGGCATCTTCAGCGGCGCGCGCCAGAATGGCATCGTCAAAATCGGAGAATGAATCGCTCGGAGATTGAATATCCATAGCGCCTATAGCGCCCATACCGCCCAATTCAGGGTCGATACGCTTTTTCTTTTTGTCGCCGCCACGGGCTTTACCTTTAAAGAACCACACCATATCTTATTCTTTATCACCCTTTTTGCTGCTTTGCTGCGCTGTTTTTAAGGAGCGCTCAAAAGGTAAATCAATTTCAATATCTTCATAAATTACTTTAACGGCGTCATTTTGCATATGCACATCCCAGCGGAAGCCCGCCAAGCGCGCTGACTGACCGTTATAAACCATAGTGTAGCCCTCCGGCGATGAAATCATCGCGCGGTTTTTCGCAAAAGATGTAATGCTATATTTACGCAATGTGTCGCGCGTGGGGCGCACTTGCAGGGTTTGACGCGTGCTATCATATTCTTCGCTATCAACGACAGAGACCAGCGCATTACCGCTTACCGGAACATAGCGTATTTTGTCGAGCGAAGTAATCACCAAGCGGTTATCGATACTGCCAATTGACGACGGAATCCATTCCACTTCAATCATGCATGATTCCCCCGAAGGTAAAATCACCCCTGCCTTACAAATACTGCCCACCATGGATAAGCCTGTTGTGTTTTTTTCAAAATGTACGGCATCCAGCTTCACATCATCAGCGCTTGTATTGCGCAAATATGTTACAAAATGCGTGACATTATCAACGCGCCCTCCGAAATCAATATTATCAACCATAAACATCAAATCATCTTTGGCGTATTCTGGGTTAACCATCATGATCGAGGCTTTAGTTTTTATATTTATAGGCAATAAGCCAACTTCGCCAGAATGCGAAACTTTTAGGGCAGTCTCAAGCTCACCTTCATCTTGCGGGCGCCAAAACACACTTAAGCGGCATGATTCACTGGGCTCCACACGTGAACAATCATGGCGGAAAGACAAGCCTGCGGTCGCCTCACGTTCTAAGTGAAAACCATTAACCATTAACGGTAAATATGATGCGTTGCGTAAAAGCACATCTTCTTCATATAAATCGTGCTGCTCTTGTATTTCATCACCGACAAATTCAATAACGCGGTTCGCGATGCGCAATGCGCCATCTTTATAATCCGCGCGGCGCGGCACAAATTTGGCCGAGAGCGGTATATTTGCTTTAAGTGAGCCAGAGCCACCATCACGCGAAATCAACATTTCTGCTTTCCACGGGCCCATTAATGTCGGGGAAATCTCTATAGGCATGACAAACTGCCCCGGTGAATTCATAGCTTCTCGCATAATATCGAGATTTTCACCATCAAGCACAATGCCGGAGCGATCTTCACCACTGGTCGCGGCCCACGGGTCATTAAAGCCATTGGCCTGCACAGGATTTTGAGCCGCCATAGACAATAAACACAGAGACGCTAGTGCCAAAGCCCCTGTAAACGGTCGAGAGCATAACTCTACATCCGTTTTCTTATTGGCTTTACCTGTCTTTATACGTCTTAACATCTCTTACACGGTCCTTAAAAAAACTAGCGCGCTGGCAATGGTGGCCAAGGCGCTGATTCTGGCACAAGGATCATCGGCTCATCGCCAATTGAGTGCCATATATCAGTATCTTCATTTTCTGCGTCATTCGGGCGCGGTACGCCGCTAATATGATAATAATCTTTGCGCGCTTTATAAACCACGACTTTGGGGCGCAGCATAATGACCAGCTCGTCAACGACATTTTTATCTTCACCACGACTCTCATCAATCACGCGTGGCTTCATCATTCCCGCCATAATCATCGAATCGCCCGGACGTATACGTAATTGAGTTTTTATATGGCGCTGCGCTTTACCATCTAACTCTAAATCAAGATCAGAGAAAACCGACGCGCCGTCCCATAAAGAAGCGAGCGCAATTTTAACCATATGTGCATCTTCAGGACTAACGCCTGTCTCTTGCGTCTGCCAAAGACCGTTAGCCCCTGACATCACCGATATAGTCGGTTTAGACAATGCTGTCACCTGACCAAAACCTGCTAAGAAATTTGAAATATCATACATACCGTAAGCATCCCCGATATCGCCAGGAAGACCAATGGAAACAGGCGCGCCATATTCACCAGCGTAAACGCCAGCAACTTCTTTAGCGCGACCTTGTGAGTCATGGAGCAAAGCCTCCCAAAGAACACCTTGACGATGCATAGGATCAAGCTGAACACTCCAAATGCCGACCTCATAACTAATCATCGCCATATTTTCGCGCAAGCTTTCAAAATAGCGCGACAAACGTGCGGCTTGCTTACGTGAGGATTGGTATAAAATTGTCCGCGTAGAGCGATCAAGCACGACATCCTTACCGATAACATCCTTAATTGACTTCGCAACATCATCGATAATATCTACGTTTGCGCCCGATGGCGGAATAGTTACAGCGTAATCATGATATGCGCGCACCGTCAAAACGTCGTTTTTGTAAATACAATAGAGGTCAGACATTGAACAAAGCTGTTCCACCATTAAATCAAGGCGACCGTTTAAATTTGCGATTGTAACTGTACGCTCTAGCGCTAAGTCACTTTCCACAGCCAAAGGTATGTTAAAATCAGCAAGAATAAATTGAAGCGCGCCGGCTAATGTTTCGCCGCGTAGCTCATAAGGGCCTATATCTTCGCGCGGCAAACGTAGCGCAGAGACCACATCAGGGATTAAAACCCCCACGCCCAATGGCATGAAGCGCACAGCATCTGCAGGCGCTTTTTTCAAACCATCTTCTTCTATCTGGACAAGCATAGCATCGGATCCACCATGGCGGCCTTGGTCAGCTAGGATGCCTAACTCAATCATCGCTTCATCAAAATCTGTACACGCACCAAGCCCAAGCAAGCTGCCACAGATTAATCCAATTTGAAGATATTTACGAATAGAGTGGTGAAACACCATATATTAGGTCCCAGTCAGTATAATCTATTATCCAATGGCGCACGCGCGGGAGGCGCACAGGAAAAAGCCTCTGAAAAAGGCATTCGCTTAAATAATAGCGCATCCCCCATCCAAAGGCAATTGACCTTGGTAAATATTCTGAAATTTATCCGTTAAACTTCGGCGTTGTATCGCGCTTTTGCGCTGGCGCGTTATCGCCTGCCGCATTAAGCGAAATTGAAACCGATTCGTTTCCGTTTATACAAATGATCGATGAGATAGCCATTTCCTTGGCAAGCTCACTGCGTCCACCAACGCTAAGCTCTGCCGAATCATCCAAATCAGGCGGTGTAAAACCGGACGAAAGAGCCGACAGCGCGATATCGGCCATAAAGCCAAGCGCCGCTTGATCACTCGTGTTTGAATAGCATTCTATGTTTTGTAGCTGTTGGTCAGTCATAATCTTACCCTTTTGTTGTTGCCCCTGAAGATCAAGCAAACAAAGGAAAAATCACCTAACAACAAACTGCAAATGATGCATTACCTGTTGTTCTTGAACCTTTGTAACCAATAGAATGCGGTTTTCTTGTTTCACCGCTTCTTGATCTTCATGTTGTAAGAATAGCTCCAAGTATGCCACAGAACCGCCACTTTGCACAAGAGAAAATTGCCCTAACGCAGAATCGTATTCTATCCAAGATGGTACATCCCCTAGATCAATCATCACAACCAACACGGTTCTACCGTTATGGCGTACAAACATGGCGTCATTCTTAATTGCGCCGTTTGTACCGGTTTGCTGCATATGCCGCTGACCTGAAGAATCACTCGCCTTAGCGCCCTTCTTACCCTTCCCAAAATATAGGCAAAAGGTAAAGATTTTCTTTATATATGAAAAAAAACGTGAAAACATTCAACATCCTGAATAATTTTATAGTGAAAGCTAAAAAAGCCCATTCCGATCAAGAGATACTGAGAATACAAGACGAGTATTAATAAACGCATAACATTGTAATATGGCCAGCCCCACAAAAATTACCACTTTATTTTAACAGAAACATTAAATGGTGAACGATTTTTTCTTGACGACCACTTGTGACAAGCAATATACGGCTCTCTTCTTGCAGGTCTTTAATATAGTCATCCCCGACAGCTAAATCAATATGCGCAACACTGGCATCGGACATAACAATTGTGAAATGCCCAATATCTTTTTGATACTCAAGCCATGACGGCATACAAGGCAGCTCATAATCAACAACAAGAACCTGCCGTGATTCATGACGAACAAATAGCGCATGATGATCAAGAATAATACTGCCATCATCTTTAGCGTCCTGGGCATCAAGCTTAAGGGCCTTACTGGCCGCCTCATCTCTGCTTGGCGTTGGCCGCCAGCCGCGCTCATTGCTGATCTCTTGATTCTCATAAGCACCCTGTGAGTAATTTAACGCCCCAGAGGGTGCATCATAATCTTCAGGGAAATCATAACTTTCATCGACATCATCAACATCAGAACTATAATCTTCACCGCGATAACGCGCCCATAACCAACCCACCAAGCGAAAGGGCATAGAGAGGAGAGTCAGTAACGATTTAAAAAAAAGAAAAAGAATATCCATGAAACACTTAAGTTAGGGCTAGCCTATCCAATTCTCTCATAGAGTGACCTAAAAATCTAGCATCTATATCAATTCTAGACAAAACAGGCTGAATCGGGCATAAACACAGCCAGATAATCCAGAACATATATAGAGCCTATCTACGCATACAACGTAGAGAAGCGCCAAAGGTCAAAGGCCAAAGGGTAAGTGGACAGACTATGAATAAAAACATTCAGCATTTGCGCGATATTGATGATTTAAGCACCGAAGCCATCCATGAAATAATGCGCCGCGCGCGGGAATTTAATACCGCCATCACAAACAAAACCAATATTTCAGATCGCCATCGCGGCAAAACCGGCATTTCTTTTTTCGTTGAAAACTCGACCCGTACACGTATTTCATTTGAAATGGCCGCCTTGCGCCTTGGCATCAACCTCATTCAATGGGATAGCGCCACAAGCTCACTGAGCAAAGGGGAAAGCTTTGACGATACAATAGAGACCCTCGCCGCGATGCGCCCTGACTTACTCATTATGCGTCACAGCGAATATAATGCGCCGCGATCCGTTGCGCGCTTTATGGATTGCCCTGTGGTCAATGCGGGCGATAGCTACCGCGCGCACCCTACCCAAGCCCTATTAGACTTACTGACCATACAACAAAATAAAGGCGATGTTGCTGGCCTTAAAATCGCGATTTGCGGTGATATTGCCCATAGTCGCGTCGCACGCTCAAACGCGACGCTGCTGAGCCGCCTTGGCGCGGAGCTGCATCTTGTCGCCCCTGAATATTTAATGCCACAAGACGTTTCTTACGATAATGCCCGCACATTCACATCGCTAGATGAAGGCATTGCAGGCTGCGATGTTGTGATGATGCTGCGCTTACAAAAAGAACGCATGCAGCAAGGCCTAATAACATCAGATCAAGCCTATTTTAACGATTATGGTCTAACGCACGCACGCTTAAAGGCCGCCAAGAGCGATGTGATTGTCTTGCATCCCGGCCCGATGAATCGCGGCGTTGAAATTGATGGCGCACTGGCTGATGACACACAATATAGCATGATCCGTCAGCAAGTAGCCTATAGCATCCCTGCGCGCATGGCGATATTGGACTGGCTACTAGAAAATAATAAATAAAAATAATAATAAACGTGGGAGCGCTTATCTATGAATATCTTGATCTTTTTAGCTCTAGGCTACGGCCTTGGCTCTATTCCATTCGGCTTAGTCCTTACACGACTGGCTGGCTATGGCGATATTCGCGCGATTGGCTCTGGGAATATTGGTGCGACGAATGTGCTGCGCACAGGCAATAAGCCCCTAGCCCTCATCACCTTACTACTGGATAGCGGAAAAGGCGCGATTGCCGCGGGGCTTGCAGCCACCCTACTTCATTACACCGCCCTTACGCCTACTGACGGCTTTACGGCACAATCACTCTATATCGCGACCGCTTTAGCGGCCGTAATTGGCCACTGCTTCCCCATATGGCTGAAATTTAAAGGCGGCAAAGGTGTTGCTACAACATTAGGCGGCTTGCTCGCCGCCCTGCCCCTCATTGGTCTTTTATGCTGCCTGACATGGCTTGTTTGTGCGCTTATTAGCCGCATATCATCGCTTTCCGCTTTAATCGCCATACTGGCCGCGCCAATTTTTGCACAGATATTTTATGGTGACGTGCTCGGCATCACTTTACCTTGCGTCCTCTTTACCGTTTTAATCTGGGCGAAACATCACCAAAATATCAAACGCCTCCTTAACGGCACGGAACCCAAGATTGGCAAAAAGAAAACCAACACAACCCCCGCTTAAGAAAATAACGCTTGCTATTTTAAGCCTAGCCCACATTATAGAGAGGCTCGACTATAAAATATGACAGGATAAAATCTTGGGTTTATTTGATTATTCACAGCAGAACACCACCAAGCCCCTAAGCCCGCAAGAGCGCTTAGCGTGGCTACGCTTATCGCGCAGCGATAATATTGGCCCTGTAACGTTTTACCAACTTATCAATCGCTACGGCAGCGCTCAAAAAGCTTTAGATATATTGCCAGAGCTCGCTAAGCGTGGTGGACGCAAAAAACCACTAATCGCCTTTTCACGATCGCGCGCAGAAGATGAAATGGCGCATATTGATCGCGCAGGCGGAAGCGTGCTCACACCACAAGATCCCAACTACCCCCGACAGCTTGCGGAAACAAAAGATGCGCCGCCCATCATCACCGTGCTTGGCCGTACAGATTTACTCAACAGAAAAATGATCGCTATTGTCGGCGCGCGCAATGCCTCTATTAATGGGCAAAAGCTGACAAAAAAGCTTGTTAAGGGACTGGGCGCAGAAGACTTGGTTATTATATCAGGGTTGGCGCGCGGCATAGACACAGCGGCACATGAAGCCAGCCTTACAACAGGAACGATTGCCGTTGTTGCAGGCGGCGCGGATGTAATTTACCCGCTCGAGAACACAAAACTCTATCAAGACATAATTGAAAATGGTGCATTAATCGCCGAAAGCCCATGGGGAACAGAGCCTTTAGCGCGGCACTTTCCGCGTCGCAATCGGATCATTTCAGGCGCCTCACTCGGTACGCTTGTCGTGGAGGCCACCAGAAAATCAGGCTCATTAATCACAGCGCGTTATGCTGCCGAGCAAGGCCGCGATGTTTTTGCGGTGCCGGGCTTCCCAAGCGACCCGCGCGGTCAAGGGCCAAACAGCCTTTTGCGTGACGGCGCTATATTGGTGGAACGCGCTGAGGATATCCTTGATAACCTCAACAACTTCACGACTTTCGACAAGGCTCGATTTGGGGGTGAGCTTGCTGAAACGCAGCGCGAATTTATTATCGATGACGGCGATATTTCACAAAAAAAACCAACAGAAACAAGAGCCGACCAACGGGAGTCGATCCAGAATCATCTTGTAACAAACCTATCTCATATGCCAGTAACTGTTGACGAATTGCTTAGAACATGTCAATTCAATATATCCGAAGTCCAAACAATCCTGTTGGAAATGGAACTCGGAGGACGAATACTTCGCCATAGTGGCAACCGCATTAGCTTATTGGAGTAACTATTAAATGGCTAAAAATCTTGTTATCGTTGAATCACCAGCCAAATCCAAGACGATCGAAAAATACCTTGGCAAAGATTATAAGGTGCTGGCATCTTATGGGCATATTCGTGATTTAACGGCGAAAGATGGTTCGGTTGACCCTGAAAATGATTTTGCGATGAAATGGGAAATTAGTGGGCGCTCTAGCAAAACCTTAAAAGACCTAACAACCGAGCTTAAAGACGCTGAAGCATTGTATCTCGCAACCGATCCGGATCGTGAAGGTGAAGCGATCTCTTGGCATCTACTCGAGCATTTCAAAGAAAAAAAGCTCCTTAAAGATAAAAAGATTTTTCGCGTAAGCTTTAACGAGATCACAAAAAATGCCGTGACCAAAGCGTTTGAAACGCCGCGTGAACTTGATGATCCTTTAGTGCGCGCTTATCTAGCGCGCCGCGCCCTTGATTATTTAGTGGGCTTTAATATTTCGCCTGTTTTATGGCGCAAATTACCCGGCTCAAAATCAGCTGGCCGCGTACAATCTGTGGCTCTACGCCTCGTTTGTGAGCGTGAATTTGAAATTGAAGCCTTTAATGCCCAAGAATATTGGAGCATTCAAGCTACTCTTCAAACGCCAGAAGGCGCTCCTTTTTCAGCGCGCCTCACGCATTTATCGGGTAATCGCTTAAGTAAGCTTGATATAGGCAGCGAAGAACAAGCCCTCGCCGCCGTAGCGCGCATTGAAAATAAAGCGCTCTCCATTCAAAAAGTTGTCAAAAAGCAAGTGCGCCGTAACCCTTACGCGCCATTTATTACATCAACATTACAACAAGAAGCCGCCCGTAAACTCGGCATGAGCGCTCAGCAAACTATGCGCACTGCGCAAAAGCTTTATGAAGGCACGACCATAGACGGCGAAGCGGTTGGTTTGATTACTTATATGCGTACAGATGGTACGACATTATCACAAGATGCGGTTGACCAATGTCGCGCGCAGATTGTTAATGACTATGGCAACAACTATTTGCCTGATGAACCTCGCTTGTTTAAATCCAAAGCTAAGAACGCCCAAGAGGCGCACGAAGCGATCCGCCCAACAAATTTGAGCCTCACACCGAAAGAGCTCGTTCGCTACCTTGAGCCTGAACAGCTCAAGCTTTATGAGTTAATTTGGAAGCGCACGATGGCTTCACAAATGGAGCAAGCCATACTTGACCGCGTCAGCGCTGATATTTCAGATGGTACAGATGATGTTATCCTACGCGCCGTCGGCTCAACCGTCGCTTTTGATGGCTTTATGCGCTTATATCGCGAAGAAGTCGAAGAAGGCAGTGAGCAAGAAGATGATAGTAAAGAGCGTCTATTGCCTGCCCTTAAGGAAAAAGATTCATTGAAGACCAATGGCGTTACGCCAGACCAACACTTCACACAGCCGCCACCACGTTATTCTGAGGCAAGCCTTGTGAAGACCATGGAAGAAAAAGGCATTGGCCGCCCATCAACTTACGCTTCTGTTTTGCAAGTTTTGCGTGACCGCAGCTATGTGCGCATTGAAAAACGTCGCTTCTACCCTGAAGATCGCGGCCGTTTGGTGACCAGCTTCCTGACTGAATATTTCAAGCGCTATGTTGATTATGAGTTCACAGCCAACCTCGAAGATCAGCTTGATGCAATTTCTACGGGCGCTGTTAAATGGACGGATGCGCTTGCCTTATTCTGGCGTGACTTTAAACCTGCTGTTGACGCGACCAAAGACCTGACAATCACTGAAGTTCTTGACCATCTTGACGCGGTACTTGGCCCGCACTTCTTTAAGCCAACGGAAGAAAACCCAGAGCCACGCAAATGTAAAAGCTGCGCTGATGGTCGCCTCTCGTTGAAACTCGGTAAATTTGGCGCTTTTGTTGGCTGTTCTAATTACCCAGATTGTAAATTTACACGTCAATTAGCCGAAGAAGATAATGCGGATGATCCTGATGCGGCGAAATACGCCAATGAAGGCCCTAAAATTCTTGGTACGCACCCAGAGACAGGACGCACAGTATCATTGCGCCGTGGCCCTTATGGACCTTATGTACAAATTGATTTGCCTGAGGAAACCGAAGAAGAAATAGCCGCAAAAGCCGCTGCCGCTGCTGAACTCGCTGCTGCAGAAAAAATTGCAAAGGCTGAAAAAGCGAAAAAAGATCGCGCCGCTGCTGCAAAAGCCAAAAAAGAAGGCAAGCCTGTAAAGCCGAAAGCCAAGGCCAAAAAAGCCGCGAAGCCGAAAAAAGAAAAGCCTAAACGACAAGGCCTACCTAAAGGCACAAATATCAACGATGTCACATTAGAAAGCGCCCTATCTTTGCTCGCTCTTCCCCGTGATGTTGGCATTCACCCAGAATCGGGTGAAATGATTATGGCGGGCATTGGCCGCTTTGGCCCTTATTTGAAATATGAGGGTAAGTTTGTTTCTCTGCCTAAGGATGATGACCTAATGGAAATTGGCATTAATCGCGCCGTTACCGTGATTGCCGAAGATATAGAGAAAAAGAAAAACAACCCAAGAAAAGCCAAAGCCCCTGCAAAGGCTAAAGCACCAGCAAAAACCAAGGCCAAAGCTAAGGCACCAGCTAAAGCTAAAGCCAAGGCTAAATCACCGGCAAAGAAAAAACCGGCGACTAAAAAAGAATAGCGTTAAGAGCACAGAGCTCGCCTTTTTACATAATTATTGATTTTTCTGTTTTGTTATGGTAATGTCCTTTCATTATTGTTATAGAGCAGGAAGAAAAAACATGTCAGATCAAACACAAAACACACTTTGCCTAACGTTTAAAGCCGTTGTTCAGCCGGGCGAAGGCCGTTTCAGTCGCATGATATTCCCTGGCCGAGACCAAATTGAGGGCGCACCTGAAGATTGGCCATTGGCAACGAGTACAGAGCCTGGCCATATAGAGCCCGGTTCCTTGAACTGCGTGATAACAGAATTCCCCGATGATCTTGATAGCCTTGCTGGCGAAGGTGATCGTGTCGCCAAATTAGACACAGGCATGTTTACGCCAACCTTCTCTATCCCGCGCGACGCCATTGAAAAAAATGTTGTTGCTCCATGGGACGAAAATGACAATCAACGTAAAGGCATTGCACAAGCTTGGCGCTGCGTTGTAACCAATGAAGATACGCAAGAGACATTTGATGCGTGGCATGTTCGCCGTATTGACGGCACATACCCGCCATTTCATGGCATATTAGAATTAATGGCCGACCGTAAATTACGTGATGCCCATGGCCTACAAGACGGCACACCGATTACAATCAAAATGTATAAGGGACAAGACGATGCAAACCAACAAAACGCCAAGCCAAACAACTGGATTAACAAAATTAAAAATATATTGGGATAAATTTGTAACCGCCGCCGCGATGAGCAGCTGCGCCCAAGGCACAGCTTTCTTTGGCGAAAGCACTGAATCATTTACACGTCTACAAGACGAAATGAAGCAATTGGATGGAAAGCTTGATGAGACCAAGAAAAAACCAACAGCACCTAAAATATAAATGTGTTTAAGCCGTCGGATCTGACACAGATTCAGATTCAACGCTTAAGAATCCACCTGATTGCATCGTCCATAACCGGCTATATAGCCCATCTTTTTTAAGCAGCTCGGCATGAGAACCCTCTTCAACCACTTGCCCTTTATCCATGATAATTAAACGATCTAAATGGTTTATTGTTGAAAGGCGATGTGCAATCGCTATGACCGTTTTGCCAACCATTAATTCTTTCAAACTTTGCTGAATCAACTGTTCGCTTTCGCTATCTAACGCCGAGCTCGCCTCGTCCAAGATAAGTATCGGCGCATCTTTTAATATAGCGCGTGCAATGGCGATGCGCTGGCGCTGGCCGCCTGATAACTTAACGCCGCTTTCCCCGACGAAAGTATTATAGCCATCGGGTAAGTCCTTGATAAAATCATGTGCCGCCGCTTTTTTGGCCGCCTCAATCACGGCGTCATCATCGGCTTCCATACGCCCATAGCGAATGTTGTCTAAGACGCTATGGTTAAACAACGTGATATCTTGCGGGATTATTGCAATATTTTGACGCAAGGATTCAAGCGTTACATCCTGTATATTCTGGCCATCAATTTCTAGCGCGCCTTGCTCAACATCATAAAAACGAACCAGCAACTTTACCAGCGTTGTTTTTCCTGCGCCCGAACCGCCTATTAATCCAATTTTCTCCTTCGGCGCTATCGCTAAATCTAAACCTTTAAGAATAGATTGCGTCTCACTATAATTAAAGTTCACATGGTTAAAATGTATCGCCCCCCTTGAAACAACAAGGTCTTGTGCATTGTCAGCATTTGTAATCGAGGGCCTCGTGGCCAAATTATTCACTAGACGTTTAACAGCAGTATAATATTCAATAAGGCTGCCATACATGCGTGTAAAGCTGCCCAAACGGTTCCATATATTACTCATAAATAAAACCACCATAACGAAAGCCGAGATGCTCATATTACCGCGATTGACTTCAAACAAGCATAAAAAAGACACGCCCACGATCCACAGCGTAGCGATGATATCCGTTAACGCCCAACGTACGCCCCGAAAACACGCCGCGCGCATCTGGTTGTGGTGACTGTCTATTTCTTTCTCAGAGCCCGCGCGCATCAAATAATTTTGCAGATTGAAAACTTTTACCATCGCAATGGAGTTCACAAATTCATAGACTTTCGAATTCAGGGTTTCCAAGCTTTTAAAATAAGCATTTGTCGGCTTAAGTAGCCAGTTACCCGTCACATAAGACACCCATAAATAACTAATAATATAGCCGTATATAGGGATAATAAAGTAAACGGGCATATCCATGAAATAAACAGAGATAAGAACGCTGATAAAAATCGCCAGAAATTCAGAGCCATCCCAGAAAAAGCTTTGAAACAACTCAAACAAACCCGCCCGTGCCGTGGTGATACGTTGCATTTTACCACCAGAACCCGACAATTCATGCCATGATAGCGACATCCCCATATAATGGCGAATTGCATACATACTAAATTCACGGGATGTTTTGTCATTAATGGATGTCCGCCTTAATATTAGCGGCCATAAAGCATAGCACAGCATAGCAAGCGCAAAATAGACCCCTAAAATATAATAAGGCAGAGAGGGGTGGTCGTGCACACGGCCCGATTCATAAATTTCAGCGATTTTCGTGATAAATAAAGTGCTCGACATAAACAGAATCTGGCGCATAAGATGCATAATCCCATAGGCACCAAGTTCCCATTTATAAGGCTTTGAAAAAAACCAAACCCACGCCAGAACTTTATTCGTTTGTGGCGCGGCTTTAGGGTCAGGGATGCTTAATCGATTAAACTTAAGAAAATGACCCAGCATAGCTACAGCCTATTATTTAGTCTTTTTTACGAAACTTATCCAAAGAGATCACTTCGCCAGCGCCGCTTTCTTCTTTTTCTTTTGGCTTATCTGCGGAAGGCTGAGTAACGTCGATGCGGTCTGGATCATCATCAGGATCAAAGCCTGCATCTTCTTCTGATAAAGGCTGGAATTGCAAGGCAAAATTAACCGATGGATCAGCAAAAATGCTAATGGCTTGCATCGGAATAATCAAATGCTCTGGCACGCTATTAAACGACAAAGTCACTTCAAGCTGTTGGTCATCGACTTTTAAGTCATAGAATTGATATTGCAGAACAATCGTCATTTCACCCGGGTAGCGCTCCGCCAAATAAGACGGGATTTGCACGCCTGGATAATCCGTATTAAACGTAATGTAAAAATGATGCTCCCCTGGCAAACCATCGCGAGCGATAACTTCTTCGACAACAGTTCTAACCACACTGCGCAAGGCGGTTTCAACCATTTTGTCGTATCTTAGGCCATCATCAGGTGCATCTTTTGTCGTATCATTCATAATATATATATCGCCGCTTTTGCTGTTGAGTTTTATTTAAGTGATGTTGTATTTATATTTGAAATTAAATATAAACCGAATATTGATGATACGCTAGAGCGTTTCAAGTTTTCACTTGAATTACTCCAAGTTTTCGGTGATACAGGTCTTACGTAAGCAAATAAAAGCGTTTCTGAATAATACAAAGAAAGACAAATTATGTCTCTAATGTCCGGCCACTCCAATGACGACAAGTCCTTTCACCTCTGGGGGCTTTTATACGCTTTTCTAGGTTTTTCTATGTTTGCCTTTGGCGACACGGGCTATAAATGGCTCATGCAAGACTACTCATTTTTTATGATTTTATTTGCCGGCAGTATTTTAGGCGTCGCGCTGATGAGCGCCTATATACCGTTTGGTGGCGGTTTGCGCATAGTAAAAACCAGCGTCCCAAAACTGCAATCGCTCCGCGCGACGTTGATTAGCTGCCAGTTTTTATTAGCAATCTATAGTATTCAGTATTTGCCGCTGCCTATTTTTTATACAATCGCCTTCACTGCCCCTGCTTTCTCCGCAATATTAAGCGCCCTGATACTTAAAGAAAAAGTCTCTTTGCCTAATTGGATGGCTATTATCGTTGGCTTAAGCGGCGTGTTTATAGCTCTACAGCCTTGGAGTTTCTTCACAAGCGGCGCTTTCGAATATAATATTCTCGCATTATGCTGTAATTTCTTAGCATCGCTGCTTTTATCTTCATCACAAATCTGCGCACGCCTTATTGGCCAGAAAAGTAACGATTCAAGCTTCGCTACGGCTTACTACCCTATTTTTCTTGTTCTTATTCTCAGCGGCATTATTTACTTCACAACAGATTCGGCCAGCGCTCTGAGCGCTCTAAAGCCCATTGATATAACAATTTTATGTGGCGTGGCTGTGTCAGGCGTATTAGGTAATGTCTTCTTAGCCCTTGGCTTTGCCAAAGCACCACCTGCTTTAGCTGCACCGTTTCATTACATTCAAATGGTCTGGGCCATTCTTTTCGGCACATTAATCTTCCATGACAAAATAGAGATTTCTATGCTTATCGGCGCTGGACTGGTCATTGCAAGCGGCTTATATTTAGTGACCCATAAAATCCAAAGCATCGGAAAGCGTATTTATGAAGAGCCCAGCATCACCCAACTCTAACCCCGCAAGCGCAGAACCTAAACAACATAGAGCCTTAGCCCTATGGCTATATAGCTGTGCTTTTATGGTTTTCACAATGGCGATTATTGGCGCGATTACACGGCTAACCGAATCAGGGTTATCTATTGTTGAGTGGCGGCCAATTGCAGGCGCTTTACCACCATTAAACGAGGTCGAGTGGACTCGCCTTTATGAGCTTTATAAAACCAGCCCCGAATTTGAAAAAGTCCATTTCTGGATGAGCCTTGCTGACTTTAAACAAATTTTCTTCTGGGAATGGCTACACCGCTTATGGGGGCGCCTTATCGGCTTGGTTTTTGCTGTGCCTTTGGTTTTCTTCCTTGCCACGAAACGCGTACCAAAAGGTTGGGCTTTAAAGCTTATCGGCCTATTCTTACTTGGTGGCGCGCAAGGCCTTATGGGCTGGATAATGGTAAAAAGCGGCCTTGTTGACCGCCCTTCCGTATCGCATTTCCGCTTAGCAGCGCATTTAAGCTTGGCGGTATTAATTTTTGGGTTATTGGTTTGGGCTGGGCGCGCGATTAATGCCCCCGTTAAAACAAACCCGGCAACATTCAGAATTGACCGTTATGGCCTTGTTTGCCTTGCTTTATTATTCATCACCATTATTTGGGGCGCTTTTGTTGCTGGTCTTGATGCTGGTAAAATCTACAATTATTTTCCGATGATGAGCCCCGGTCATTGGCTGCCGCAAGAACTTCATTTTGATCCTTTGAATAATCATGGCTGGGTACAATTCACCCATCGCCTACTTGCTTTGCTGACCACAATATTTATTGGGTATTACGCTTATAGCCGCAAAGCTTTTGCCGTTGGCGGTGCGCTTTTGCTACAAATCAGCCTTGGCGTGGCGACTATACTAAGCGCTGCAGCCATCCCTGTTGCGGCGAGCCACCAAGCGGGGGCGTTTATCTTGCTAACAGCATTGATTATAGCGCTTTGTGTTCATCGCGCCGAAACAGCCGCCCCGCATAAAGACATCAGTACCGTACAGGACGATTAAGCCAGCCCATCTTTACCCACCACTGTGGATGATTGACCATTATTTGCTCTGCAGCGCGCTGAGCGGCATTCTCATCCGCATAAAGGGCAAAGCATGTCGCCCCTGAACCTGACATTCGGGCGATCAGAGCATCTTCGGTTTCAGCTAATGCGTTAAGAATTTCAGCTAAGATGGGTTGCTGTACTAAAGCAGGCTTATACAGATGATTATCAACCGTTTTTAAAAACGCAGATAATTGGTAGATATCATCAAAGCCTATATTCTCGAACGCCCCTAACCGTTCAATGGGTTCCGCTGCGGGCAGCTCAAAGCCCTTAAAAATATCAACGGTGCTGCAATGCTGCCTTGGGTTCACTAATAAAATCGGCACTTCGGGGCATTTGCGTAATGGGGCTATAGCCTCCCCAATACCGCGCATACGCGCTGTTTTGCACGAAAAGCAAACGGGTATATCCGCGCCCAAAGACAGTAAAAGCTCATCTATAAACGGTGCCTGCGCTGACAGCCCCCATAATTTTATCAACCCCCACAGACAAGCCGCCGCATCTGATGATCCGCCGCCAATGCCGCTGGCTAAAGGTAAGTTTTTTTGTAAGGTTATTTTGCACTCAAGGCTTTGTCCTGATAATTGCGCAAGCGCATGCGCCGCCTTTACAACAATATTACCCGACTCCGCCAAGGCCGTTTTTTCGGCTTCAGGAAAATCGCGCGCAAACGGGCCGGTGATATGAAATGAGAAATCTTGTGCAGGCTCAATGGTTATTTCATCTCCAATATCTGTAAAGCCGACAAGAGAATCGAGAAGATGAAGACCGTCATCGCGCCGTCCCGTGACGTGCAAAAATAAATTAATTTTCGCAGGAGCCAGAATAGAGAGTGTTTTAAGCTGCGCTAACGCCATACCAACAAAAGCCGTTTGTTCTGTGTTTATTTATGAGCCTATGCTCGCCAGTGATACGGCTTAATAACGGCTAAGTTTTTCTTCTAACTCAGTTGTGAGCTTCTCATCACCTTCATTATTATTTAGCGCACGTTTCCACTGAAACTCAGCTTCTGCACGGCGACCAACTTGCCAATAAGCATCGCCTAAATGGCTGTTCACAACGGGATCATAAGGCATTAATGTTGCCGCGCGCTCCAAATGTTCTGTCGCTTTTTTATAAGACCCTAGGCGGAAATACACCCAGCCCAGAGAATCACGCATACTGCCATCATTGGGCTCTAAACCAACAGCTTGCTCGATCATTTCAAGCGCTTTATCTAAATTAACGCCGCGATCAGCCCAGCTATAGCCTAAGTAATTAAGAATGACGGGCTGCGTTGGTTGATATTTAAGCGCGGTTAATAAATCTTCCTCTGCATTGTGCCAATTGCCCATAGCGTCATAAATACGCCCGCGTGCAAAAAAGACCTGCCAATAACCTTCTTCGCCGTTTTCTTCTGCAATCTCTAAAGCGCGATTATAGGCTTTCAGGGCGTTGGAAAGTTTATTATGTGTGGCATAGATACCGCCAATTTGAACATAAAGTGAAATATCGTTTCGCTGTTTAGCCATCGCTTCTAAGATATCTAAAGCGGGCTCTACCTCACCATTATCAACCATAAGCTCAGCGATCAGCTTTTGTACCAACTGATAAGAATCTGATTCTGGTGATACATTTTGCAGCACTTGTATCGCTTCATCTGTGCGACCACTCATCGCCGCATATTCTGCGATGCGGATGCGCGCCTCTGTTAAATCGGGTACTAAAGCGAGTGCCATGTGGAATAACAGACGGCCTGTTTCATTTTGATATTGCAAGTAAAGCGGCATAGCCAAATCATAGTAAACCCATGCGACACCTTCGCGGATATCCAAAACTTCACGAGGCTGAGACGTACCGTCTGTGGCAATTAATGCGCTTTTATATTGCACATCACGGCGTTTAAATATTACTGATAGCTGCTGCTGCAAAGCTGGGGGCAGCTCGGCCAAATCAGCCGGTTTTGCCGCGAGGCTGGCGACTAATTCCTGTTTATTCGCAACATCAGCAGCAATAATCGCCTGATATAAAACAAATGATTTCGAGAGATCTAATGCATCGAGCAATTCTGGCTTGTCCAAAAAGACATAAACCCAGGCCTGCATTGGCCCCTTAATTAATTGTGCCAATGCGTCATCAGGCATGGGCTCCAATGCGGCTTGTGCTGGCCTGAGGTCACCATCACGCAGCGCGCCCATTGCCGCGATAACATTACTTAGCGCATTAACATCTTTACTACCCAGAAGGAAATCAGCATGTAGGATAGATTCATCATAGCGGCCTGCATTCATCGCCATAACCATCGCTTGGTAGCGCACGGAAGAATCTTCAGAATCTTGGTCAACAACCCGATCAAAATAATAGCTCGCCGCTTCCCAGTCATTCGATATACGCGCCACACGGCTGGACAAATAAGCGCCTGTTTGCGAGCGCGCTCTATATTTAAACTCTGGGTTTTGCGCGTATTCTTGTTCGATGCCCGCTTCACCAGCCATCGACACGTTAAAAATCGAATTACGCATAGCATCATGAATATTGCAGCCGCTGCATAGTAAGCCTGCGGCTATAATTGAAGTTATCATCGTCATGTGTTTTCTCATTTTATCTAGAGCCAGAACCTCTTAAGACAGAAGTCATTTAAGTTTAATTATATCATAGTTATCATTATTCAACGCAAAGCATAAAATAACCACCATTTCTACATATTAGGATATTTAGGCCCATCACCACCTTGCGGCGTGACCCAATTAATATTTTGGGCAGGGTCTTTAATATCACATGTTTTACAGTGAACGCAATTTTGTGCGTTAATTTGGAAATAAGACTTGCCGTCTGCATCTTCTAAAACCTCATAAACCCCCGCAGGGCAATAACGCTGCGCAGGCTCTGCATAATCAGGCAAGTTCTTGCCTATGGGTATGGTTTTATCTTTTAACTGTAGATGCACAGGTTGGTTTTCAGCATGGTTCGTCCCTGATAGATAAACGCTAGAAAGGCGGTCAAAACTGAGCTTACCATCAGGCGTTGCATAATTGATTTTAGGACAATCCGCCGCTTTTTTAAGCTGCGCATAATCCGCATGATTCTTTAAAGTATAAGGCAGAAGCCAGCCACCAAAGCTTTGGAAGGCCGCATGAACAAGGCCAAACCATAAGCCCTTATTAAAGCCGGGGCGAATATTACGAACTTTATGTAGCTCTTTATATACCCAGCTTTTCTTCAATGCCGCCTCGTAAGCGGTACATTCTTCGCCATAAGCCAACTCTTCGTCCGCACTAAGCATGGCAAAGACTTGTTCGGCAGCAATCATGCCCGACTTCATAGCGGTATGATTGCCTTTAATTTTCGGGACATTAAGGAAACCCGCCGTATCACCAATCAAAGCACCACCGGGGAACGTCAGTTTAGGCATAGATTGATAGCCGCCCTCCACCAATGTTTTCGCGCCATAAGACAAGCGCTCGCCGCCTTCTAATAATGCGGCTATTTTGGGATGATGTTTAAAACGCTGCATTTCTTCAAAAGGTGACAAATAAGGGTTTTGGTAATCTAGCCCAACGACATAGCCGATGGATATTTGATTATCTTCAATATGATATAGCCATGAGCCGCCATAAGTAGCCCGATCAACAGGCCAACCAATGGTATGAAGAATCTCTCCTTGCTTGTGCTTATCTGGGCTAATGCGCCAAATCTCTTTTATACCTAAACCGTATGTTTGCGGGTCTGAGTCTTTACGCAAATCATATTTCTCAATAAGGGTTTTCGTCAGTGATCCATGACAGCCTTCAGCGAATATCGTGGTCTTCGCATGGAGTTCCATGCCGGGTTCAAATTGCGGCGTTTTATTACCCTCTGCATCAAGCCCCATATCGCCTGTAGCCACGCCGACAACCGCGCCAGAATCATTATAGAGAACTTCAGCGGCGGCGAATCCTGGGAATATTTCAACGCCTAAAGCTTCGGCTTGCTCAGCCAGCCAACGACATAGATTACCCAATGATATGATATAATTACCGTGGTTCTTCATTTGTGGCGGCGTTGGTAGCTTATAAGATTTCTTTGCTGTCAGGAAACAAAAGGAATCTTTTTGCGCTTTCACGTTTAGTGGTGCGCCTTTTTCTTTCCAATCAGGAATCAGCTCATCCAAAGCGCGCGGCTCAAAAACGGCGCCTGATAAAATATGCGCACCGACTTCTGCGCCTTTTTCCAAGACACACACACTTAATTCTTTGCCCGCTGCGCTCGCTTGCTGCATTAGGCGTATCGCGCAGGACAATCCCGATGGCCCAGCGCCAATGATAACCACATCATAGGGCATGGATTCGCGATCAGATCG
This sequence comes from uncultured Micavibrio sp., assembly GCA_963977125.1. Lineage (GTDB taxonomy): Bacteria > Pseudomonadota > Alphaproteobacteria > Micavibrionales > Micavibrionaceae > UBA2705. Next base: position 42,389 of record CAXBNJ010000001.1, on the reverse strand, counting down.
AATAGGCGCTAGTGTATCAACCATGTATATTTCCTTGTTTTCACTTGTCTTCTCTTCATATTCTACCCTATAAATATTAATATCCCTATGATGAATTTATACTTTTTTTGATTGTTAATATGTCTGAAGCCACAGCAATAGAATACTCAGCCTTAATTGGCGCCTTAGAGTTCTACATTGAAAGCGGCGTACGTGATTTCTGTACGGACGACGCTAATGATATGGCCAGTTGGAAAGCAAACAAAGGCAGCTTCTTACCCAAAGCAACGACGGGCTCTGCTGTCGCTTCAGGTCAACCGATTAGTGCGAGCCAATTGCGCGCCGAAGTCAATGCCGAAGCCGCCATCGAAGCTGAACAAGCCGTAACGCCCCTTGGTAAATCCGAGGCGATCATCAATGCTCAATCACGCTTAAAAGACGTCCACACGCTCGATGAGCTCAAGCAAGCCATTGCCAGCTTTGACGGATTAGGCATCAAAAAGACCGCCACACAAATGGTCTTTGCGGAAGGTGATCCGCATTCCAAACTGATGATTATCAATGACATTCCGGGTGAGGATGAAGACCGCAGCGGCACGCCTTTTGCTGGGTATAACCGCCTCGTTCTCGATTTAGCGTTAAAAGGCATTCATCACCAAATACAAAAAACCGCGGATGGCGCAAACGCCACCGATGCTCCGGCCAGTGCCTACACGGCGAGCTTTTTAAACTGGCGTCCACCGGGGAACCGTACACCGCAAGATGTTGAAAATGAAGTGAGCCGCTTATTCTTAGAAAAGCATATCGCCCTGGTTAAGCCGCAAGTCATTTTATTACTCGGTAATACAGCATGCAAGACTATGCTCAACTGCAAAACCAATATTAACAAATTACGCGGTAATTGGCAGAGTTTGAAGATCGAAGACACTGAAAACAAAGCGCCGCTTGATATAGCGGTTATGCCCAGCTACGCCCCCGCCCTATTCTTAGGCTCCGCGAAGCAGAAAAAGCTCTTTTGGCAGGACTTATTAGAGGTTCAAGACAAGCTCAGAGACGCTTAAAGCTCCATTAACACAGCGCCCGATAAGGTCTATTCATGCAATAATCGCTTAATTTGTAAGCCTGCCTGCACCCTAAATTTGTGTAGCATTTCAAGGGCTTTGCGGATAAAGCTGGACATAAGCTCAGATTATGCTAAAACTCTGCTCATGCGAATAAAAACAGACGTCTTCGGACGTGCCAATTTAATGGCCATTAGTGCTTTGGGCGCTTTATGCATAGCTATTATATGTATAGGTACCCACTCTATGGCTTCCTCGGTAGTTTTTCCGAAGGCACGACCGGACACGACAGAGATAGACGTAAAGATCCGTGCTCTTGATAAAGGGGCACCGCTTTCGATTCGTCCCCTTTCTCGCCCAAATAAGATCTTTAAATCCGTCGTCATTTCTAAACTGAATAAAATATCGCTTATCGCCGCTGATAATGCGCGCCCTGCGCCGGAAGTGCTTTCAAACCATTCTGAAATGACCTTACCGATTAAGCGCCCGACAAAACTGATTACGCAAGCGACACCAAAAACGCAGAAAAAACGGGCCTCCAATTTAAGCGCCCGTGACACTCGTAACTATAGCCGTATATTTGAGTATCAAAAGTCAGGCCAATGGGCAAAAGCCGATGAACTTATACGCAAGATCGAAGATCCAAAATTAATGGGGCATGTTCAATTTCAACGCTACATGCATCCAACAAAATATAAATCAAGCTTTCGCGAGCTTTCTACATGGCTGAATGAATATAGCGACCACCCAAATGCACAAGATGTTTATGCATTGGCCAATGGCCGCAAACCTCAGGATCATAACGGCGCTTTGGTGAAGCCAAAACCTGCTAAAAAAATGCATGGTTCGCTTGAGATAAACCTCACAGATACCGCAACAAGACAAAAACGCGCCAAACGCAGCGCCAATGATAATCGCGCCGTTAAAGCGTTGAGCAAACAAATCAACCGCCATTTATCACAAGGCCAGCCAACCCTTGCCATTCAGCGCATGAATCAAAGCGTCGCGACGGCGAGCTTAAGTGCCATTGAAGCTGATAACCTAACAGCGCGCATTGCCGCATCTTATCTTTATGAAGGCAAAACCAAACAAGCGGCCACTTATGCGCAAAGCGCATGGAATAGAAGCAATGTCCACGTACCTTTAGCCGGCTGGGTTGCAGGCTTAACAGCATGGATGGACGAAGATTATATTCAAGCGGCTAATTATTTTTCAAAAACAGCGCGCTCAGACTACGCCAATGGCTGGCTTCAATCAGCCAGTGCTTATTGGGCTGCGCGCAGCTACAAAATGCTGCGTAATTCGACGAACCATCAAAAATGGCTGTTAAGTGCCGCACAGCACCCTCGCACTTTTTATGGTTTGATTGCTTTGCGTGCTTTGGGTAAAGACGCTGTGAAACAGTTTAACTGGGAAGCGCCTAAATATAAGGCACAACATGAGCAAACATTGCTGAAGATAAAAAGCACAAACCGTGCATTGGCCTTGGTTAATAGTGGTCAATATGATTTAGCTGAATTAGAATTTCGTCAAATTTATCCGGGCGCCAACCCTGATTTGCGTGAAGCCATGCTTGCTTACGCTTTGAAACATGGCCTGGCCTCTTTTGCCCTACGCTTTGGCAATACTTACAAATCAAAAAGCGGCGCGCTTTATGATGCGGCGCTTTACCCTGTCGGTGGCTGGGAGCCTAAAAATGGTTATCAAATGGATAAGGCTTTAATCCATGCCTTTATTCGCCAAGAATCAGAATTTAACCCAACAGCAGAAAATCCAAGTGGCGCAACAGGCCTTATGCAGCTTATGCCCCGCACGGCGAGCTATGTCGCGGGCGACCAACGCTATGGCGGCAAACTCGGCCGTTACTTGCTTAAAGACCCTAAAGAAAATTTAGAAATCGGCCAAAAATATATTAAGCAGCTTATGGGACAATCGGCCGTTTCTCAGGACTTATTCTCACTCGCCATTGCTTATAATGCGGGCCCGGGCAACTTACGCAAATGGAAGAATCATTATGCGGATGTAACGGACCCCTTATTATTTGTTGAGTTAATCCCGCTGTCAGAAACACGCAGCTTTGTTGAACGGGTGATGCGTAATTTATGGATTTACCGTCAACGTATGGATCAACCTACGCCGTCGCTTGATAGCGTTGCGAGTGGCAACTGGGCGCGCTATGTTCAGCTTGATACGAACCTACCATTCGATGTTGCGCTTAGCGAATAAACACGCCCAATGATTATAACGCTATGCCATGCTTGACTTTACGTAATCCGCCGCGGTAAAACTGTTCGCATATGACAAATAATACAGCTATTTGAGGATGCGTCAATGAGTGCAGTTAAATCTAATCCCTATAATGGGCTCGTAAAGAAACACCTCTTACTCACCAAGGCCGTCGTACAGGATTGGCTGAATATGGCCAAGTCTATAGCTGAGAAATACAGCCAAGACCCTTCAACAAAAACAGCCGCCCTGATTATATCACCGCAAAATGAATTACTCAGCATTGGCGTTAATGGCCTTGTCCCAGGTATTGAACTGCCTGATGATTATGATGGTGATGATCCGATCTGGCGCCAATGGCGCCTTGACCGGACAACCCATGCGGAAGTCGCCTCGATTGTTAATGCTGCGAATAAGGGCGTTGCTTTAAAAGATGCCATTATGTTCAGCACGTTTTATCCCTGCTCACCTTGCCTTGTCACCACGCATGGCTCGCAGGTACAGACAATTATCACAGATAAAAATCAACTTGATCCTGAGCGCGTGAAGCGCTGGAAAGACTCATTTGATACAGCAGGCAGTATCTTAATCGGGGCGAAACACCCGCAGCTTTCAATGTTTATGACTCCGTTAGAAAAACAAGTTTCTCCTAATCTTGGCTTTGATCAGCTGCATGAACTCAATGCCATCGCCGCAAGGCAAGCGCTTGGCTTTGGCTTTACGCAGCCTATCGCCTATGCTGAGCTGGAAGATTGGGGCAAAGGCGGCGTAACACGCCCAGCGCCACAAATCAGATCCGTTCCCTTAAAAAAACTTGGGTTAGGATAAGCGCATGACCGCACCAGCATTTAAACTTACAGATTTATTTGATATTCCGATGAACAAAGCTTATTTACCGGAGCTTCAAAAATGGGGGCAAGCCGCGCGCAATATCGCACGAGGCAGCGCAGATAATACAAAAGTCGGCTGTATCATTCTTGATAAACAGTTTAACCCATTAGCCACTGGCTGTAATAACTTTGCAGCAGGTTTAGATGTCCCCGATCGATTGATGAAAAATCGAGACTGGAAAATCAATAACATCACCATGGCTGAAGAAGGCGCATTACACGCAATGATGCGCAATGGCATTCCTATGCAGAACCGCTTGTTAATCACGACGCATTATCCAAGCGTGCGTGAAGCCATGCTTATTGGCGCTTGCGGCATTAAAGATGTATTTGTTGACCATGCAGGATTTACAGATCGCTTCCTTAATAATTGGAGCGCGGCTATTGTCGAAGGCCAGCAAATAATGGCTGCCCAAGGTATAACCGTATCGGGCCTAGCCATACCGCTCACTGATAAAATTGTCGATCGCCTGCCTATTCCGCAAGGCGAATATCGCACAGGTTATGCGATAAATGAGCTGCCGACTCTGACGAAGTAATCGAAGAAAACGCCTATACCGCGACCAATATCGCATGGCGTTTTTTACCTGATGATAATTTAATGCAATTCTCGCCATCAATATCAGACGCTGAAATCACATAGCCCATGTCAGATACAGAATTGCCGTTAATGCGCGCGCCGCCACCTTTAATCAGGCGCTTCACCTCACCGCCGGAGGCCGCAAGGCCACTTTCTTGAAAAGCATCCAGAACAGACATGCCACCGCCCTCTAAAATAGCGCGCGCAATTTCAATGCGTGGAAGGTCATCACCAACGCCGCCCTGTTCAAAGGTTTTGCGTGCGGTTTCTTGCGCATCATCCGCAGCGCTAAGCCCATGCAGCCATTTCGTTGCTTCCAATGCAAGGATTTTCTTACCTTCATTAAGCTCTGCGCCTTGTAGCGCTTCAATTTTGGCAATTTCATCTAATGGTAATTTCGTGAATATACGCAGCAACTTGCCAACATCAGCATCATCGCAATTGCGCCAAAATTGGTAATAATCATAAGGGGAGAGCATATCAGCATTGAGCCACACAGCCCCGCTGACTGATTTGCCCATTTTTGTGCCATCAGCCTTGGTTAACAGCGGACAAGTAACGACAAACAGCTCCTCACCGCGTATACGGCGGCCCAAATCAATACCGCCAACCATGTTGCCCCATTGGTCAGAGCCACCCATTTGCAAGCACGTGCCATATTGTTTATTCAGCTCAACAAAGTCGTAAGCTTGTAAGATCATATAGTTAAATTCTAAAAAGCTGAGCGGCTGTTCACGCTCTAGGCGTAACTTCACGCTATCCATGCTGAGCATACGATTAACCGAGAAATGACGGCCATAATCACGCAAAAATTCAATATATTTAAATTCAAGCATCCAATCCGCATTATTCACCATGGCCGCGCCATTGCCGCTATCGCCATATGTAATAAACGATTCAAAGGCTGTTCTTATCGATGAAATATTTGTTTCAATTTCTTCTTTGGTTTTTAACTGGCGCTGTTCTTCTTTACCGCTTGGGTCGCCAAGCATTGTCGTGGCGCCCCCCATAAGCGTTATAGGACGGTGACCTGTTTCTTGAAACCAATGCAGCATAATAATGCCGATTAAATTACCAATATGCAGTGATGAAGCTGTCGCATCAAAGCCACAATAAGCCGTTTGCATACCTTCACAGAGTTTTTTATCCAGTGCATCGGCATCTGAAATTTGGTGGATCAAGCCACGCTGCTGTAAAACATTAAGGAAATCGGACTTATATTGCGTCATAACCAGTATACTTTCTTACTGTTAAATTTACTGTTCTATCGTATTTATGCTAGTATTATACTCTATATGATATTTAACAAAGAGCGATAGCAATGCCAAGCATTTATAATATTATCGGCCTAATGAGTGGTACATCTTTAGACGGTGTTGATGCCGCTCTGCTCAGAACCAATGGCCAAGATCAAAGTGAAGCGCTGGATTATATCGAATGCCCCTATCCCGATGATCTGCGCGATAAATTACGCGCCTGTTTAGGGCAAAGCGATGCATCCCTTGATTTTGTACAAGAAACCGCGCGGCATATGAGTGAATTTCAAGCGCAATTAGTGCGTGACCTGCAGGCCCGTAACGCTAAGCTGCGCATTGACGCCATAGGCTTTCATGGCCAAACACTATTCCATGATCCCGATAATGGCAAAACCCTGCAAATCGGTGATGCGGATTTAATGGCCGCGCTTACTGGGCTAGAAACAGTTTATGATTTCCGCAGTGCTGACGTGGCGCTTGGCGGGCAAGGCGCGCCGCTCATCCCTTTATATCATCGCGCCATGGCTCAGCAATCAGGGCTAAACCTGCCCGTCACTTTTCTAAACATTGGCGGCGTTAGCAACATCACGCAAATAAACGGCCCGGAAGATAACGCCCTTTACGCCTGTGATACGGGGCCTGGTAATGCTTTAATTGATGATTATCTTTTAACGGCGAAGAGTATAAAATACGACACGGGCGGTATCATAGCAAAATCTGGCGTGCCCAATGAAGATCTCATCGCGAAATGGCTCAGCCATCCTTACTTTAATAGCCCTGCACCAAAATCACTCGATCGTGACGCTTGGGACACGGCCGGCATAAACACGCTTAGTGTTGAAGATGCGGTCGCCACCTTAAGCGCCTTCACCGTGCGCAGTATTGCCCATCACATAGACACGACCACGGCGCTCTATGTTTGTGGTGGCGGTCGTCATAATGATTATATCATGGCTGAATTGGAAAAAACCCTTAACTGTGACGTCCATAAAATTGAAGCGCTTGGCTATAATGGCGATGCCATTGAAGCACAAGGTTTTGCCTATTTGGCCGCTCGCGTTTTACAAGGCCTGCCAACATCCCTGCCGAGCACGACAGGTGTAAAGCATAGCCTGTGCGGTGGACAAAGAGCTACCCCGCCACAATTACGCGCGGAAACGGCTTAACTGAAAGCGCAGAGCGCATGATCACCCGCCAATAAAAGGATAAATATAAGACGCTTCACCATGGGGGCGTTTTTGCGTTGAGAACTTTGCGCGGCCATGTTTGAGAGCTTGCCCGTCCATTTGTTCACGTGACGTGATGCTTTGCGGCAAAATAATCAACTTATCTTGGTCATTAAATTGACCATCAGCATCTTGATCACAAGGGCGCTCTATCACAGCAATATGCTCAGCATATATTCTTGAGAGCTGACCTGAGCCATCCATATCAACATCAATGTCAGAAATTGGGCATTCATAAATATGCGGCGGCTTTTGATACACATTAATATCGCCATCAGCCTCCAAAGCATCAAAGTCAACACACATGCCCGCAAGGCTGATTTGCTCTGCATTTTCACGCGTGTAATAAATTTCATCAGAAAAATTCGTTAAAATCCCCGTGAATTTTGGGCGTTTCAAACCACTCGATAAAACAAAATCAATATTCGTGGTGTTCATGAATATCGGCGTGAGCATTTTATGCGCGTTATAATAGTTAAGCCCCATAAAGCCGTTAACAGAAAGTCGTGCATCTGGTTCGCGGTCTTTCACATGCGATAAATACTCGCCCATAATATTATGAAGCGTTTCAACGCGCCCACGAAAATCAAGATAGACTTGCTCATTCATTAATATTTGCGTATCCGCCCCAATTTTCCAATAGACAAATTCAGCCATATCTGTGATTCCCTTTATATAAACTCTAGTTTAGTGATGCTTTTATAAAAGGCATCTTTATTTTGTTTATTCCATTTATACTCAAACAGCTCGTTACGCGTGTTATCTTGCCCCATAAAGGGAATAGATGAGGCGCTAAAGCGCACAAAACTTCTAAAGCCCTCCATTGAAGCCTGTGCCGGCTCATGCGGGCAATAAGCGTTTAATAAATGTAATTCATATGCAGGTGGGCGGTATGGCTCAATGCCCGTGCAGTGCTGCGCGAGCGCATTAAACAATTCTTTCTTGGTCAAATTAGAAGGGTCTTGCGCTAGCGCCGCTGCATAAAATTGAGTGGGTTCAATATTGCAAACTGAAACTTGATGCTGAATAGGCTGCGGTATAATTATCGGCTTTTGAAACCCGTCAATATGCACACCTGATGGACGATGCGTATTATCTTTTTTTACTATGCTTTGCTGCACGGTTAGATAAATATATTGGCTAGCTAAATGCGGATTAATCAGGCGTTCTAAATCTATTTCCTGCGCGAGTAAATCACCGAAATTATCCCAGATTATTTGTGGAATGCGATAGTCTGTATTTGGTAATTTAATGGGTAAATCTTCGCAATACAGCCCCTGATCCGTGATGAATCGTGCATCTTGCGCACTGGCAATAACGCGCACATCAGCCGGGCAAGACGCCGTGCTAAATTTTGACGTTAATGTTGCGGCATTATTAAAGGGCGTTTGATTATTTACCGCACCAAGCAGTACTGGTAAATGCGGCAAAGCAAGGTTTTGCGGCTGCCACAGACTACCGATTTCATCACGCGTGCGCTGCTGTAAAGAAGCAATCTCTGTATCGTGCATATTGATTTTCCCCATTGAATAAAAGAACACTAGCAATTGCGTTCTTTTATGTCAATAAAGAAGTCCGTTAGCGCTTACTTAGCTCGCCAAATTCTTTTCAATGGCTGAGGCCGCATCATTGGCTGCGCCACAGTCAGGCCCACCGGCTTGTGCCATATCAGGGCGACCGCCGCCACCTTTACCGCCCAGCGCTTCTGCGCCGACACGGACTAAATCAACCGCGCTAATACGATCCGTTAAATCATCGGTCACGCCAACGACAATAGACGCTTTGCCTTCATTTGTTGCAATCAAAGCGACAACGCCTGAGCCGATGCGGGCTTTCATTTCATCCGCCATTGGTTTTAAATCACGCGGTGGGAAGCCTTCTAAAACTTTCGCGATATAGCTTACACCAGCGATAGTTTTGACTTCATCTTCCGCGCTACCACTCTCGGCGCCACCCAAAGCAATTTGCTTGCGTAACTGGGCGACTTCAGCTTCCATTTTTTTGCGTTCTTCAAGTAATTGATCAACGCGGCCTGCCACGTCTTCTGGCGTTGCTTTAATGCGCGCAGCAATGGCTGATATTTGCGCATCACGCTTATTGAAATAAGCCAAAGCCGCTTCGCCTGCTACAGCCTCAATACGTCTAACGCCTGAGGATACCGCCCCTTCACTTAGGATTTTTAACAAGCCAATATCGCCTGTACGACGCGCATGTGTACCGCCGCATAGCTCAACAGAGAAATAACGGCCCTGATCATCTTGGCTACCCATGGTTAAGACGCGCACCTCTTCGTCGTATTTTTCACCGAATAGAGCCATAGCGCCCGCTTCAACTGCTTCTTCTTTATCCATTAAACGGGTAATGACTTCGGTATTCGCGCGAATTTCATCATTCACAAGGCGTTCAACCACATTAATTTGCTCGGCCGTAAGCGGTACGGGCTGGGCAATATCAAAGCGTAAACGGTCAGCCGTAACCAATGAGCCTTTTTGCGTGACATGATCACCCAAAACTTGACGCAAAGCAGCGTGTAGTAAATGCGTGGCGGAGTGATGAGCGCGAATATTACTGCGACGCGCACCATCAACGCTCATCACGAGCGTATCATCGACACTTAATGCGCCTTCTGTAACGGTTAATTTGTGAACGGTTATCTTACCAAGGACTTTCTTGGTATCGCTCACATCCGCTTTGCCTTCAGGACCTGAAACACAGCCCATATCGCCAGTCTGACCGCCACTTTCACCATAAAATGGCGATTGATTCGTGACGAGCATAATCTCATCGCCTTTTTCAGCGCGTTTAACACGCATACCATCTTTCAACAATATTTTGGCGACGCCTTCGGCTTGGTTGGTCTCATAGCCTAAGAAATCCGTCGCGCCAATCTCATCTTCAATATCAAACCAAACTTGCTCAAGCTTCGCATCACCGCTACCGCTCCATGCGGCGCGGGCTTTAGCTTTTTGTGCGTTCATGCAGCTATCAAAACCATCATTATCAACGCCAACTTTGCGCTGACGTAAGCTGTCTTGGGTTAAATCAAGCGGGAAGCCATATGTATCATAAAGCTTAAAGGCTACGTCGCCAGATAGGCTATCCCCTGCTTTTAGGCTCGCCGATTCCGCATCGAGCAATTTCATACCGCGATCAAGCATCGTCAGGAAGCGTTTTTCTTCCATTTTAAGCGTTTCAGTAATTAAGCTTTCTGCGCGACGCAATTCAGTGAAATGATCGCCCATAGAGCTCATTAATGTCGGGACGATTTTATAAAGCATGGCATCTGTACCGCCCAGCAAATAGGCATGACGCATAGCGCGGCGCATAATACGGCGCAGCACATAGCCGCGGCCTTCATTAGACGGCATAACACCATCAGCCAATAAAAACGATGTCGCGCGAATATGGTCAGCAATAACGCGATGCGACACATAATGATCTTTATGATCGGGGTCTACGCCTGTAAGCTCCGCTGATTTTTCAATCAGGTCGCGCATAATATCAATATCGTAGTTACAGTTAGAGCCATTAAGCGTCGCGGTTAAACGCTCAAGCCCCATGCCTGTATCAATACATGGATTAGGCAAATTAACGCGGCTGCCATCTTCCAATTGGTTATATTGCATGAAGACAAGGTTCCAAATCTCAATAAAGCGGTCGCCATCTTCGTCAGCACTGCCCGGAGGGCCGCCCCATATGTCTTCGCCATGATCGTAAAATATTTCTGTACAAGGGCCGCATGGGCCTGTATCGCCCATTGACCAGAAATTATCACTGGTGGAGATGCGGATGATTTTATCATCGCTTAAACCTGAGACTTTTTTCCAAATCGTCGCGGCTTCTTCATCTTCATGATAGACGGTGACTAATAACTTATCTTTATCAAGGCCAAATTCTTTCGTGACCACTTCCCATGCGAAGGCAATCGCATCTTCTTTGAAATAATCACCGAAAGAAAAGTTACCAAGCATTTCAAAGAAAGTATGGTGGCGCGCTGTATATCCGACATTTTCAAGGTCATTATGCTTGCCGCCTGCACGCAGACATTTTTGCGATGTTGTCGCGCGCGTATAATTGCGTTCTTCCGCGCCAATAAAGACGTTTTTAAATTGGTTCATCCCCGCATTGGTGAACATTAAAGTCGGATCATTCTGCGGCACAAGCGCCGAAGATGAGACTTCTGTATGCCCGTGCTTTTTGTAATAATCTAAGAAAGTATTGCGGATCTCATTAACCGTTTTCATCGTCTGTCTGCCTTATATAGAAGCTAATTTTTTTATCGTAAATAATAATAGTCATTATTTATACGCTGAAGCCACGATAAAGGCAATTATACAAGCACGTCCAGCGCATTTTTTAGGAACCATTTGACAGAAAGCGTTCAGCCTATTAAAAATGACCCCATAGCTATAAAAATATATAAGGGGAAAGCACCATGTCTGTAACAGATCTGTTCAATGAAATGTACGATAACGATCCTGAGCAATGGACAAATTCTGCTGTAAAGCTGGCCATGAGTAGCTGCAAAGACGGCGATTTAGACCGCCTTAATAATACAGTAGTTAACGTTAACGGCCTAACTGAGAAGTTCAACCATATTATTACCCATATGGATAAGGAAGGCCTGTATATAGCTGAGCATGTCTTTACCGTGATGCCCGCCAATTCCTATACCAATATATTTGACTATGCCGCTAATTGTTATAAAGAGCCCCATGGCGAAGACAACTACATGTCCAATTACGCTGCATATGAAGACTTAAGAGTACAAAGCGATAAAGTCGCCCGAAGCTTCCGAAGACTTGCCCCCCATACACAGCAAATTTTATCCGAAGCCATGCGCCAGTTAAGCGCCACCCTTTTTAATTCTCTTCATGTCTCAGCTGATATTTATGAAGAAAAAATTACAAAAGAATTAGAAGGCCTTACTTTTGAGATGGATGATGGCGCGCTTGATAACTCGGCGCCCAAAGGCCCGAAACTATAAACACCCACCCCCAGTTTAAAATGGATCGCCCTAACAATGCGCTATGACCCTAATAATATATTTGCAAAAATTTTACGCGCTGAAATCCCCTGCGATAAAGTGTTCGAAAATGAGCATGTTCTTGCCTTTAACGATATCAGCCCTCAAGCCAAAGTTCATATCTTGGTTATTCCCAAAGGCGCCTATACCGACATTGTTGATTTTGGCCTTAATGGTAGCGTCGAAGAAGTGGCTGGCTTTTATAAAAGCGCCGCTCTCATTGCGCAAGAAAACGACCTGACCGTAGAAGGCTTTCGCTCTATTGCCAATACAGGGGCTTATGGCGGACAAGAAGTCCCCCATTACCACTTACATTTATTAGGTGGTGAACTTATCGGTCCGATGAGAGCCCAGTGATAGCGGGCTTTTTTGGGAAACGTGATAAGAGCGCAAGCGCCCATGATGATGGCAGCAAGCCAATAAATCCAGAAAACCAATAAGTCGGCCACGGAAAGGCTATGCGCCCACGGTTTTTATCCAAAGCACGTGCAATTTTCACCGCAGCTTTTTCTGGCTCCATTATAAAGGGCATGGGAAAGTCATTCATATCGGTCAGCGGCGTTTTAATAAAGCCCGGGCAGATGACATTAATTTTCACGCCGTCTTTCTTATGCGCCCCACGTAAAGACTCCCCATAAATACGCATAGCGGCTTTTGATGCGGCATAAGCGGGCGCCGTTGGCCAAGCAGAAAAGCTCGCCAAAGAACTCATAATCGCAATTTGACCGCTTTGACGCTCAATCATCCGATTAAGCAGCGGCGTTACGGTATTCACGACACCATTAATATTAATGTCAAAAATGGCGCGCAATTGCTGCGGGTCTTCCCCTGCTGCGTCCGATAGGTCGGCGGCTTGAACCTTGCCTGTACCGCCTGATATTCCCGCATTGGCAATTAATAAATTAATCTGAAAGCGGCGATCCATATCGACCATCCACGGCGAGATAACATCGCGTGCGCGCACATCCAAAAGCGCGCTATGAACTTCAGCGCCTTTCTCGCGGCAAAGCTCACCGACCGCTTGTAAGCGTTCTGCGTTACGCCCCACAAGAATTAAACGTGCCTCTGCTTGGGCATAATGTAGTGCGAGGGCACGGCCAATACCGCTTGTAGCCCCTGTAATGAGTATTGTTTTCATGATCAACTTATATTTCAATATTGCATTCAAATTTTATACGGTTAATATAGATGAAATTTATTTGAATAGCTAATAATTAGCCCACGCACCAGAGTTACAGACAAGCAAGTATAAACCATATGAAAAAATCAGGATTAAAAAGACGCGGCCTTATGTTTGTTTTATCATCGCCATCAGGCGCAGGTAAGACAACAATCACACGCGCGCTTTTGGAAAAAAACCCTGAAGCAACCATATCAATCTCGGCCACCACCCGCGCAAGACGTGCTGGCGAAGCCCATGGTAAAGATTATTTATTCCTTGATATGGCGCAATTCAACCAAATGGTCAGCGATGATCAAATGCTTGAACACGCCAAAGTCTTTGGTAATTACTACGGTACGCCGCGCGGCCCCGTTGAAGAGGCCCTTGAAGCTGGTAAAGATGTTATTTTTGATATTGACTGGCAAGGCACGCAGCAATTAGCTGAGATTGCCCGCGACGACCTCGTCACAGTCTTTGTATTGCCGCCTTCATCCGAAGAATTAGAGCGTCGCTTGAATAATCGCGCACGCGACACGCGCGAGAAACAAGAAGATATATCAGGGCGCATGGCTAAGGCCGCTGGCGAAATGTCACATTATTCAGAATATGACTATGTTTTGATCAATGAAGATATTGAGCATACGATTAAACATGCCCAAATGATTTTAGACGCGGAACGTATGCGCCGCCGCCGCCAAAAAGGCTTATCTGATTTTGTACGCGGCATGATGAACGGCCTTTAAGTTAAGCCCCCCTCCTTTGTTACAACACACAGCAAAATAAAAACAAGAATCTAAACAAAAAAAAGCGGCCATTACAGCCACTTTTTTAACATTCTTATTTTCAAGCTAAGCTTTACTTCTCTTCGGCGACTTCACCGGCGATAGCGTCCAAACCAGGCGCTTCATCAGATTCAAGCAATGCTGGCGCAGCGTTCATTTCTTCTTCGCCATCCATTAACTCAATATCACCTTCATCTTCGTCATCCTGCATATGGATAACACGCTGATGAGCGCGCGTTAATTCTTCAACCAAATCACTTGGTACGATTAATTCTTCTGCAATTTCGCGCAAAGCGACAACGGGGTTCTTATCGTTATCACGATCAACCAACAACTGTGCGCCTGTGCCAATTTTACGAGCACGCTGAGCGGCCACCATAACAAGCTCAAAACGATTTGTTACTTTATCTATGCAATCTTCTACTGTTACGCGCGCCATAATGCTGCCTTATTTCTAAATTAGTTGTATTTCAGCCCATATATTATCGGCTCATATCCAATCGGTATGTGTTTATACAGCCTAGTTTTATTGAATTCAAGAGAAAAGTTAAGATATCTATTCATAAGGGTGCGCAAGCAGAGTGAACAGGACAATCTTATGAAAAAGCTTGCCTTTAACCTTCTTATATTATAAGATTGTAATATACAATCAATTAAGCTAAGTTGCCCCGCAAAGAACAACTATCAATTTTAATTGTACACAAACATACCTTTTAGTATATGTTTGTAGACTAAATAATAATTAAAGAATTTCTTAACGTTAGTGAACTACTATGAAGACAAATTATTAAAGAGTTTGACTCAGAATAAAAGAGAGAAAAATGACGCGTCATAGCATAAATAAACCATTAAAAGGTATCCCCTTTTACCCCGATGAGAAACTCGCCATTTTTATTGATGGATCAAATCTCTATGCCGCTGCTAAGGCCTTGGATTTTGACATCGACTATAAATCGCTGTCTAGGTGGCTGGCTGAACAAGGTCGACTTGTACGGGCTTTTTACTACACCGCCCTGCTTGAGGATCAAGAATACTCACCACTTAAGCCGCTCGTTGATTGGCTTGATTATAATGGCTATTGCATGGTTACAAAACCAGCCCGAGAATTCACCGATGAAAACGGACACCGTAAAATCAAAGGCAATATGGATATTGAGCTTGCCGTTGACATGATGGAAGTCGCGGACAGAGTTGACCATATCATGCTGTTTTCTGGCGACGGTGATTTCAGACGCCTTGTTGAAGCCGTTCAGCGTAAGGGCGTGCGCGTTACTGTGGTCAGCACAACACGCACTAAACAGTCCATGGTATCCGATGACTTGCGCCGCCAAGCGGATCACTTCCTTGACCTCGACATTTTGGCTGACCATATTGCGCGCGATAACTTCATTCCCCCGCTGCGTAACGATAACAAAGCCCTCGATCAAAACGCCATGAATGAAACCGATGATGATGACGAATTGGCTGAAGAATACGTTTAACCAAAATAAAAAACACCTATAGCCGCCCTATCCCCCTTCTATAAAAAACGCTGATTTATTCAGCGTTTTTTTGTGATCTAAGCCTAAAAATTATCTCCTTATTAATCTGTTTGATTTATATTTATACTTGTCAAATTTGTAATTAGACCTGCAAATGAAGTATAATAAAGGCACGGTATAAAAAGATTAGTTAAAACGCAGCGAAGACAAGGAATACGCCACGCATGAGCGCCCAAACAACAGAGCCTAATACAGAAAAAAGCCTCGATCCGGCAAGCCGCAAATTAGAGATGTTCGAACATCCCGGTGAGCGTGCACCTGTATTGCCTTCCATTAACGATACCATGAAGTTTGACTTGATCATTAATGACAAGAAAAAATCCATGCTAATTGTTGATAAGCCCTTCCCTGAAATTCTTTATTGGGCCGAATATGATTTAGACACCGACGAAATGTTTTTTGTGACCGTTTTAGGCAAAATACAGCCTTTGGGCAAAATCGTTCAATCTGTCTTTAGACCGTTCCTATCACAAGCTACTTTTATTACGGCTGTGCGCATGCAAGATGAAAAACTCGCAGACAATCAACGCATACCATTAATTGTCCGCCTCAACGGCGCGCAGTTTAACCGCGTTACGCACGCCATTGCCCATGAGAATGCGCAAACAAAAACCAAACAAAATGCTGGGGGCGCTTAAATTATGGCTTGGAAAGATCTACGTACAATTAAAGAAATGCCCTTAGGCATGGCGCTCGGCACTGTAGCTAAAATGATTACAGGGCAGAACATGAATATTAAGCCGCGTCAGCTCAAAAGCTTGCAAGATGATAAATTGGAAGAATTTCAAATCAACCAAGAAGCGGAGCATGAAAAGCTTTTCATGATTTTTGCCAATCACTTTACGGCGCCTGAAGATGTACAAGAGGCTCGTGAAGATTTTTGGGGATTCGTCAATTACATTTACGGCACACATACATTCCGAACCTATGTGAATATGATTTTAAGCCGCCCTGATATTGTCGAGGCCTTAATTACGATTTACATGAAAGACGAAGCGAAACTACAAGATTTAACCTATCAGCTTGACCGCCGCACAGATAATGTCAAAAAATTTGGCGCAGCGATAAGCACTAACCCTGAGCAGCTCGCGACATTAATTGAAGGCTTTACGGGTGATACTGATAAGTTCATAGAACAGCTCCGCGCGATAAAAGCTGAAGTAAAGCAACCAGAGAATACCGATGACGCAGCCGAGAGCAGCGAAACAGGTAGCGAACAAAATAACGAGATGAAAGAGGCGGTGTAATATGGCGTTAACAGCAGCAGAGATAAAAGAGTTACAAAATGTCGTGAATAAAGATTATGACGCAATGTCTGAAGGCCTCGGCTTGGCTAAGTCAGTTACTTTTAAGGCGCTTGTCGCCACAAATACACAAGACAGCTTTATTCTCGATGGGATAAAAGATGGTATCAGCGATCAAATCAAGGGAAAGTTTCCTAATATAACCAAGGGCGATCTTGAAGCGAACACAAACGCAATAACTAATAAATTCGGAAATGACCCCGTCGCAATCGCTCAATTTATGCTCGACACGGGTAACAATCAAGAATTTGATAGAATGAGAAACGATGCAAAAACCCCCGAAGAGGCTTTAAAAGTCACATCTTCGGCTATTGACGCCTATAAGAGCGGCCGTTTCGATCAGTTTGCATCTCAGACGGTATCAAACAACCCAGCTCCCTTAGAAGCGGCTATTAAGGAAGTCGCACCTGAGACTATCACGGCAAAATCTTCTACACCTGCGCAAGAAACAAAACCCGACACCGTTGCTGAAAAGCAAGTCGACAAAACACAGGCCGTAATAGAAAAAACCCCGGAGCAAGCACTGGAAGCCCTAATCGAAGAACACTTGGAAAGCTACCCAGAGGGAGCTGAGAGAGAAGCCGAGGGCACCCTCGCTGGGCATTTTCTAGCTAACGCCGCGGGCGACCCTCCCGCTGACCCTCAATTAAAAAAGGCCTTAGAAACTTTTGCAAAAAACAACGCTGATATGCTCAAAGCAGGCAGTGATGGTGATATGGTATCTGAGATGCTTGACAAAAAAGCCATGATACACGACCTTCTCGCATCTTATAAAGACACGCCCGAAAAAGCTTATGAGGCGCTTGCCGCTGAAAACTTTCAAATGCAAGCCTTTTTACAATACTCACCGATCGGCCAAGCCGCAGGGTTTATTCTTGAGCCTTTATTGCAGATGTTTGGTGGCCTAATGGGGCAAGGCAGTAACCTTGCCGGCTGGGCGGAAGCCGATTTCGGCGACATTATGAAAGACTTTAAAGGCTTTTTCAGCAACGAAATGGGCAATGTGATGGGCATGGGGAATAATGACCTCGGCCTATTTGAGCGCCTCGGTAAAGTGGTGAATGCCGTCGGTTATGCCGCAGAAGACGCCCTTGATGTCACGCGCTATGACCGTCACTATATGAAGGAACATAACCCCGATGCGGGAAAAATTAAAATAAAAAGCGTTGGTGAAGGTAATGACATTAAAGAAACGACCATTGACCTCGCTGGCGGTCCCGCGGCTATAGAAAAACCTATAGATCCGTTTGACCCTAACAAACCAGAAAATAACGATCTGAATAAAGGCCTTGAGGCTCCGGCTATAAATAATGGTATGATGAGTTAAAACAATAAGACTTATTCTACAGAATATAAAAAACGGCCATTAAAGAATGGCCGTTTTTTTATTTCTTATAATTTGTAATCTTCTTAGGCAAACGCGGTGGGCGCGTAATGTCTGGTGGAAAGACCTTAAAAAGACCAATCCCAAATAGCTTATTAAACTCCGAAAGTGTTTCCGGGTCTTCTAAAGGGTGCGCTTTATCACGGTTAACCTTTACAGAGGTCAAGCGTTTGCGGCCATTTTCATCACGCTCAAAATTACAAGTAATCGGAAAGAAAATAGTTTGGCCATAAGGGTCTATATAAGAATACGTCATCCGCACAGACCCTCCCCGCTCTTTCAAATCCATAAAGCGTAACGTATGCGGGTAAGGAACCGATAGTTCAACATAGGTTTTACAAAGGCCATAATTGCCCGAAGCTTTATTAGGTTGTAACCCCCAAGCCATGACACCAGCAAATAATACAGCCCCTGCGCCAATCAAATAGAGCTTCATATTTGATTTCTTTTTATCGACCTTAACGCCATGCGCAGCCAAATCAGCCTTAGTCTTACCTGCTGATTTCTTTTTTTGGCTTTGTGTATGGCTTGATTGATTCATTACAATCCCTTTGAGGTCGCTATAATTTACTCAAGTAAAGCCGCAATCCCCGCGGCTCGCCCTTTATTATTCTGGTGTTTTCATTTTTTGCATGCCCGCAGCAACGAGTTCTTCTACAACATCTTCAATAACCGCACTCACAGCAGCGGCTTTCCCTTCGCCCCCCTCAGAGCGGGAAATAACCCGACGTTTAATCTCGCCACGCGCACTTCCACCTGGGAAGTTTGCCGCCAAGACTTGACGAGCGCGCGACGCCCCCATACGGCTATATAGACGTGTTCTCACCGCAACATCTTCAGATGTAGTAGACAGCGCCCATAGCTCAATAGGACCAAGCGTATTAATCAAATGCTGTTCATAGCGACCTTGCTTTGTACCCAAAACAAGCAGCGCAGGCGCACCTGATGATTTCGGCCCAGTTAAGTTAAAGCGAATTACGTTACGCGCAGTTTGCGACAGGCCAAAGCGTTTTTGAATGCTATCAACAGCCGTATCAGATACCGCGGCGCCAAGGACCCAAACACCAGTCGCCAAATCGACCATATCATCATCAAAGTCACCAAGCATTTGCGAAGCCAGAACAATTTGCACGCCACGTTTACGCCCTTCACGCACATCACGCACGACTTGACCACGAACGGCAGAAGATGAGCTTGTGCGGTGAAATTCGTCAAAACATAGTCGCTTAGGCGTTTCCGACATATCTTGAATACGCATTTCGTGGAAATAACGGAATTTCTCAGGAATAAAGGGTAGCGCCTCTGGCCCCATCCACCAGCCACGCACAAGCACATTACGCGCGAGCATATACATGATCGCCGTTTGACGATCCGCAGAATCATCACCTTGCGGTGAAACATCCATCAAATCAAGCGAGCATATACGAGTATCTGAAATCTCAAACTGCGTAACAGAAGCCAAAATTGGATATTCACGAATAGCTGACGTTAACATACGCTCAAACGCGTTAATGACGTTTTCCGCACTGGTACCAATTTGTGTTTCTTCCAATAAGGTGCGAATTTGTGGCTTACGAGCCGCTGAAATAGCATCCGTTAGCAGTGGTACAGCATGACGCTGTGCACGATTAGCACTGAGTGTATCGTCCGCTTCAAAAAGCTTATCAACGACGTCCCACCAATATGGGTCTGTTGGCAAATGTATATTGTTTTTACGGATGGCTTCGTCAATATCTTCATCTATACGTGGCAAGTATGGACGCGGTTCCGCGCTGGCTTGCGAATCATCACGCCAGCGATACATCTCATCAACAACCATGCCGCAAAGCTGTTGAATACCATCATAAGGCTGGCTATAGCCTGGCGGCGTACAAAGAAGCGTCATAAGCTCCATTAAGTAACTACGCTCATCAATCAAAGGATAACGGCAACCAAGCTGCGTATCAAATGGGTTAATCGCATATTTATGTGACATTTGAAGGCGATAATAAGAGGCTTCATGTTGGCGCTCAGCCGGCAGAGCTTCCTTAACCAAAGAAATAAGCCCTGATGAGGACGGCCCAATATCAATAACCGCAACATAAGGTAATTTTGTTAAACCTGGGGTCAGAATAGTCCCTAGATTCAAGGAGTTCATCAATACAGATTTACCCGCACCCGGTTGAGCAAAAATCAAATCAAACCATGTTGTCGTCAAAGCAGAACCCGTTTGATATGGCCAAAGCTTACCATCTGGCGTTCTCAACATAACGGAGCCCTGATCAAAAGGACTTGATGGGCGTTGCCATGGCAGCATTTTCATGACTTCTAACATCGGCGCAATAGCCACAGGCGCCGTGCCCGCACAATGTATACCCATTGCTGACGACATAACGCAATCAAGACCATCGCCAGATGCATCGCTAACTTGACAATAGCCCCAACTTTCAAAAGACTGCGTCAATACTGACATGCGGTCTTCCAATAGGCGGCGCTGATCACGGCGCGCCCAAGTGGCGATTGATATACGTAATTTAACAACAGGCTCACTACGTGCGAGAGCTTGCAGCCCTTCCAATGAGTATTTAATCTGTTTATTGCTGACATTCGTAATACTTAGCATGGTTGCCGCTTGCGATTTAAACGCCAAGCTATGCGCACCGCCCCCTTCAATCATAAAGGATATACGGTAAGGCACTTTTGCTTCGAATAAACGATTAAGCAGCATAGGGAAAGGACTCGGGTCCATGGGTCCCAAGGTCATATCCGCACCAGACCATAAAAGATCACCAATTTGAATAATGTTATTCTCAATATAACGCACATCGCCAACAGCAAGCTGCGCACTAATCGCAGGCCATATAATATCTGACATATCAGCCTTATCCATCGGCGCGCGCGCGGGGATAGGATCACCTGGCAAACAAGCACGCCAATTATCACTCACTTTTGACGGATACATATTATTACGAATAGACTTCAAGGCTTCATGCGTTTTAAGAACGCCTGAACCTATACCAAGCTCATCCAAGGACGAGCTAATCGCTGAAATAAAACTGCGATGGCGCGTACGCAATGCATCAATCCCCGCAAGCGGGAACTGGGCGAAAGCAGCGTTAATCCATTTCTGTTCTTTACGATCAGAACGAGAGCGCTCAATTTCGCTTTTTGTTAAGACAGATGGGCGCGTCCAAAGGACAAAGTAACATTCTTCATACATAAGGAACTTGGAGAGGTGGTTAATGCGCTCCTCGAACAAGTCCCCTAATTCAAGGTCTGTATTCTTAGCTGTCACCTGTGAAGGTTTTGTCATCTTATCCATGAAGCGATTAATACGCTCAGGGTCACGTACAAAAACGACCTGCCAAGCATGGCCAGGGCGGTCAAACCGTGTGCCGATTTTTAAAGTCGCAGATTGTATAAGGTGTTGATATTCTTCTTCACCAATAATCTGGCGGCTGCCCTCAACCTTAAGCACCGTCACAAGCGAGCCATCCTTAGCGGCGAAAGTCTGCTCATCATCCGCCGTTTCTAAACGCACATAACTTTCCACCGTTGACTTCATCAACGTTTGGAACGGTGCTAAAAATTTATCGAGAAACGCCATTATTCAGACAAACCCTTTAATTAATGTGCATTTGTACAGACCAGAACAAACTTATTTTATTTTAAAGCTTTCTAATACTCTAGGAAAGAGCTTATTGCGTTTTTCGGAACTTTATTGGCCTTAATATAAAACCATACGCTTAAGAGTTCGCCTTCATTAGCGCTTCTTGATAGAAATTAATCCATTGCGCAGGGATTTTTCCGCCAAAAGGCCCATCTTTAGAGCGCCAATACGCCAAGATTTGCGGGAATTGATTAAATTGTAGACCTGATTCTTGGATAATACGACGATCCAAAGGCAGCAAACGCACACCTTTAAGCTTTTCAGTACGTTGCGCGTAATGACGCGGCGTAATATAGTCCCGAAGCACCATAGCCATGATATTGGCTTCATCTGTACCTAAACGTCGCTTCGCTTCTTCGCGGCGCGCCAACAAAACATCTTGTGCGCGACGCGAGGCATCAGCCATAGGTCCTTGTGAAATACGCCCCACATATATAGCGCGCACAATATGGTGCAAAACATGTTGCTCTATTTCTGGCAGCCAAATCAATACGCCCGATTTCATTTCTGCGGCGCGGTCCATTTCATAAACCTGCGCGCAAAATATACAGGTCGTCATAACATTTTTTGTACTCTGATCTGTACGGTCACCATTGCGAAAGAACACTTCTTGGTATTTCTGCGCACGAAAACCGCAACATTGGCACGTATAATCATCGCGCTCAAAAACTTTCGTCTTTAGCGCGTCCAACTTCTTTTTATCCTGAGACGAAGAAGCATTGCGCACAGAACCGCGCGCAATGCCTAATGTCAATTTTGTGTATTTCATATTTTAAATACTTTGACTGTATATATATTAAACTAGATCAACCTGCAGTACCAGTATAGGCCATAACGTTACCCTGTTGCTGTACTTCGTAGTTGTTCGCGCCACCGCCATCGACAAGGTTTGACATGATTTCTGTCAAGAATGGAAGGGCGAATAATGCGCCACCAGCACAAAGCTTGATCGCGCCATCTTTAAGTGGTGTTTGTTGTGGGTTCTCAACATGTTCTTTAATCTTAAGAACACCAAGAACAGCAAACAAAATACCAAAGATATAAGCAGCAACAGAGATCAGTGATGGAAGACCACCAACCGCACCCGTGATACTACCCCAAACGTTATCAAAGCTGTTGGCACCACCACCACCACCACCACCGGCGTGGGCTTCTTGTGAGTGTAGACCTGCAACAAAAGCTGCACTTGCCATTAGCATTGGACGATTTAGTTTCTTGAACATATTATTTTCTCCTTATAAGAAAGTTAAAATACCAAATTAAGTGAAGTTTAAACCATAAGCGGATAAACCCAAAGTACTTTGTACCGCCTCAATGACGGGACCTATGTTTACAGCAAGCGCACCACCCAGCAAGTGTGTTACGCCAGCCATAAGCGAAGCTTGTTGATCACCTTCCGCGACACCGCGAATAATGAAGAATCCTCTGACAAAACTGATCCAACCGACAATAACCATAAAGGCAACACCGACACCAATGGTCGCCGCGATATGATCATCGACGTTCGCATCGCCCGTCGTTTGCGCCAATACGCCATATGTATGGACATTTGCGCCACCCGCAACGGCACTAAACATAGAACCTGAGAACGCCGCGAGCATAGAATCTATTGAAAACAAGGCGCCAGCCACAACAAAGGTCATAATCGTACCAATGCCCGCCGGTCCACGAGGACCATCTTGCGCCGATTTAAGTAAACGGTGAATACCAATAAGCATAAAGATAAATGCCGCCATGTAAGAGAACCATGTGATAGAAAGCAACATAGGTGACCAGATATCAGACATTAGGCGAACCAGCATAGCATCTAAACCACCGCCCGATATATTCCCCGCCATACCATTCGAGTTACCTATCGTACCAAGCCCCGTTGACACACCGTTAACCAAAATCTCAATAGTATAAGGCAAGGCGAACAAGAAACCACCGGCAAGATAACGCTTAACAGGCTCCCAAACAGGGACGCTGCGCGGGTCACTCACATGCTCCACCATTTTCAATGTGCCTGTCACAGCCATAAGCATGGCCGATATATAAGCAAAGATAGATAGAATTTCTGGGAAACCACCCATTGCCGTTTGCACGTTACAAATAACCTGCCCTAAACCACCAACCGCATTTTGACCACAATACCCAGTACTGCCAAATAAACCTGACATAAAGTCGCCAATATTAAACGTAAATGGCCCGAAGTTAATAATAGCGCCGTTACCATTAGCCATGATACTACCCAGGCTACCAAGGTCTAAACCAAGCTGTAAGGCGTCATTAATATTCGCGACCGTCATACTGCCACCAGAACCATCAGGCACAGTCAATGCATAAGTATCATTATTACTATCATAGATAAACCCGCCACTACCATTACCACCAAAATCAACGGGAATATTGTAAACGCCGGTTATTCCACCGATTATGCCCGCCGTAATAACAGCTGGATCAGATAACATGCCGAGCAGATTAGTTTCTGTAAACGAATCAAATATGCCGCCAGCTGATGTCCCTACACCACCGACGCCCGCAGAGATAGGACCAAAGAATGAGCTCGCAACACCACTAATGGCGGTGCCCGCAGCGCTAAATATACTGCCCAAAACACTCGTCGTAGAGGTTGTTGTTGTCGTACCCCCAGTACCGCCCCCGCTTGAAGCGGCAGCATATCGGCCCTGCCCTGAGATAGCCAAAACGGACAGCGCCATAATCATAACAACTAAATTGCGACAAAAGCCAGACTTTGAAAACCTCTTCATACTAATAAACCTTCTTCTCAACTGCATACAAACATATAAACACACATTATATAATTCCTGCAATTTATTCGCTTAACCCTATAATCTATAATGATTTTTTTGTTATCATTCCCTAGACTACAAACACACCGCCCCCAATAGAAAAAACGGATTATAGGTAAAATTTTATATAATATTTATTAATATCACCTTAACATCAGAAAAATAACACAATAAAAAAAGAGCGCCTCGATTGAGACGCCCTTAATATATCAAATTATGAGTAACTTTAAAAGCACTTAACCTACAGCAACTTTTTTCTCTTGCTCTTCATCATCGATGAATTGAACTGGACCACTATCTTTACCTTTAGCGGTAACATCGCGATCAACAAATTCAATAACGGCCATAGGCGCACAATCGCCATAACGGTAGCCGGCTTTCATTATGCGGATATAACCACCTGGGCGCTCAGCATAACGCTCAGCGAGAACGTCAAAAAGTTTCTTAACCTGAGTTTCATCACGCATTTTAGAGATCGCTCTACGACGCTCAGCCAAGCCACCTTTTTTAGCCAAAGTCACAAGCTTCTCTGTAAATGGACGAAGTTCTTTTGCTTTTGGCAAAGTTGTTGTGATCTGCTCATGCTTAACAAGTGCTGCGGCCATATTAGCAAGCAGCGCCTTACGGTGAGAAGTTGTCCGGTTTAATTTACGTTGTTTAATTCCGTGTTTCATAGTCTTTCCTTCATTACTTGCTCTATATCCAGCCTTTCATAGCTAAATAGTAGAACGGCTGCGGCCTCAATCGTGTGAGAGCCATGTTTAGTACCAGCATGCACAGATAAGTTATATTAGATCCGTAACACACTAGGCCGAGCACTATGCCCTTAAGTAAACTGGCGCATAAACGGTTTATCCGCCAGTTTGAATCATTTAATCATTCTATAGACTTAATAAATTAAGCTGAGAACGGGTCTTCAACCTTTGAAGCAAGATCTTCAATATTCTCAGGCGGCCAACCTTCAACTTGCATACCTAAATGCAAGCCCATTGTCGAAAGAACCTCTTTGATTTCATTCAAAGATTTACGACCGAAGTTTGGTGTTCTAAGCATATCGCTTTCGCTCTTCTGAACCAAATCACCAATGTAAACAATGTTATCATTTTTAAGGCAATTTGCAGAACGCACAGACAATTCAAGCTCTTCGACTTTACGTAGAAGGTTTTTATTGAATGGTAGCTCTTCTTCTTCTTCTTCTTGCTTCGCTGATTCAGGCTCATCAAAGTTAACAAAAACAGAAAGCTGATCTTGCAGGATACGCGCCGCGAAAGCCACAGCATCTTCTGGTGTAATCACGCCATTTGTTTCAATGTTCAATGTAAGCTTGTCATAGTCAGTAATTTGACCAACACGCGTATCTTCAACGTCATAAGTCACCTTACGAACAGGAGCAAAAACTGAATCGACAGGAATAAGACCAACTGGCGCATCTTCAGGACGGTTTTGAGCCGCAGGGCAATAGCCCTTACCTGTGTTTACAGTCATTTCCATGCTCAGTTTTGCACCTTTATCTAAAGTACAAATTACGAGGTCAGGGTTCATGATCTCGATATCAGCGCCGGCTTCAATCATGCCAGAAGTGACTTCGCAAGGGCCCGTTGCGTTTAAACGCATTTTCTTAGGGCCTTCAACATGCATACGAACTGCGATCGCTTTAATGTTCAGGATAATATCCGTAACGTCTTCACGAACACCTTCAATTGATGAAAACTCATGAAGAACACCATCTATATGTACCGCTGTAACAGCCGCACCTTGCAATGATGACAATAAAATACGACGAAGTGCGTTACCAAGCGTAAGACCGAAGCCACGCTCTAATGGTTCAACAACGACTTTACCAGAAGCTTGCGCATCTTTACCGT
This sequence comes from uncultured Micavibrio sp., assembly GCA_963977125.1. Taxonomy (GTDB): domain Bacteria; phylum Pseudomonadota; class Alphaproteobacteria; order Micavibrionales; family Micavibrionaceae; genus UBA2705. The sequence goes on along the minus strand of CAXBNJ010000001.1, from coordinate 15,666 downwards.
GTGCCACATCTACTTTAGTCGGTTTGATTAGCTCTTGCCAGTTTTTGTGTATCAAGGCTCTTCCCTTTCCTATTTAAGCGGCCAATATGACCACTTATTACTATTTCTCACTCAAAAAAAATCTTTGGCAGTCTTGGCCGAAGCGCAAAGACTGCCAAATAAACATTAAACGCGACGTCTTTTCTTAGGACGACAGCCATTATGTGGCACAGGCGTAATATCTTTAATAGATTTAATTGTAAATCCGATTGTTGCAAGCGCACGCAATGCTGATTCACGACCCGACCCAGGCCCCTTAACCTGAACATCAAGTTCTTTCATGCCGTGCTCTTGTGCTGCTTGACCAGCTGCTTCCGCCGCCATTTGCGCCGCAAACGGGGTTGATTTACGAGAACCTTTAAAGCCCTGTGCACCAGCAGAAGACCAAGATACAGCATTACCTTGCGCATCCGTGATTGTAATCATCGTGTTATTGTATGTTGAGTTAACGTGAGCAACTCCAGCTACAATATTCTTTTTGACAGACTTTTTGCCTTTACGTTGTGGTTTAGCCATTTTAACGCTCCACTTACCCTTTTAAATTAATCTTATGAAATTCCATTACGGACTTATTTTTTCTTACCAGCGATTGCACGTGCAGGACCTTTACGCGTACGCGCATTAGTCTTGGTACGTTGGCCACGAACAGGTAGGTGCTTACGGTGACGTAGGCCACGTAGGCAACCCATGTCCATAAGACGCTTAATGTTCATAGACACTTCACGACGAAGATCACCTTCAATCTTATACTTGTCAGTATCGATTTCTTTACGGATCTGATTCAATTCGTCTTCTGTAAGATCTTTCATACGACGTGCGTGATCCAAACCGCAAATATCTGCGATTTCGAGCGCTTTGGTACGACCAATACCGTGAATATAAGTGAGCGCGATTATAATACGCTTATTATCTGGTACGTTAACACCGGCAATACGAGCCATGTCATTTCCTTTTCTAGATTTTTAAGTCATTTCTATCCAAACCGTAAAAGCTGCATAATAAATTTAGCTGCGCCGCCGGTTTGTAAACCAAAACTTTAATGCCATTACTAGCGATATATCCCGCGCTATATAAGGGGTAGACTACATCTAAACCATCACTAGCACGCGACAATATGCGCAAAAACAATGCGCACTAAAGTCGTCGGCATTATAAGAAGTTTAAACGCCGCGTCAATAGAAAAACGTCATAAAAAAAAATAAAATTTTAAAGCTGCACTAAAAGCAGTGTCTTAGCGGCTCTATAAGCCCTCTGATTAAGGGCGAATGTCGCGTTAAATGGCGTAAGCCGTCAACGCGTCTAGACTTTAACGATATCCAATATCTGGGCCGTTACGCTCTCAATAGAAGCCATCCCATCAACAGGCTTTGTTAACCCCTTAACGGCATAATAAGGCAGGACTTCTTTTGAGTAAGATTTATATTGATCAAGACGCTTCTTAAACGTCTTAACCGTATCATCGCTGCGCCCCTCTTCTTGGGCTCGCTTTTCAACGCGCGCACTAAGCGCATCAAAATCAACAACCAGCTCAACAACATGGTCAATTTTAATCCCACGAGTCTCAAGCATCTCATCTAAAGCTTTCGCCTGCGCTTGCGTACGCGGAAAACCATCAAAAATAGACCCTTTGGCGCAATCTGGAGAATCAATACGGCCTGCGATCATTTCAATGACAACGCTATCAGGCACAAGCTGCCCCTCATCCATAAAAGCCTTCATCTTCAAGCCAAGATCTGTTTCGTTCGTGATTTCCTCACGGAGCATATCCCCTGTAGAGAGCTGCTGCAGACCATATTTCTCCTGCAGTATCTTTGCCTGCGTTCCTTTACCTGCCGCTGGCGGGCCGAAAAATATTACATTCATCTTTTACGCCCCCCGAGCTTAGCCTTCTTCATCAAACCTTCATATTGATGCGCAATCATATGCGAGTGCACTTGCGCCACGGTATCCATGGTCACGCTCACAACAATCAACAGACTCGTTCCACCGAGGTAAAACGGCACACTATATTGCGCCATCAAAAATTCAGGCAGCAAACATATCAAAACAAGATAGAGCGCACCAATAGATGTAATACGAGTCAGAACAAAATCGAGGTAATCAGCCGTGCTCTTACCTGGACGTATCCCCGGTATAAAGCCGCCATATTTGCGCAACATATCAGCATTTTCTTCAGGGTTAAATACAATCGCCGTATAGAAGAAACAGAAAAAAGCAATCAACAGACCGTAAGACAACATGTAAAGAGGCTCACCATGTTGTAAGAAACGCGCAATAGACGCGGTCCATTCATTACCGTCAGCACCAGAAAAACCAAGAATGGTTAGCGGAAGCAACAATAAAGACGAAGCAAAGATCGGCGGAATAACGCCCGCTGTATTTAACTTCAAAGGAATATGGTTTTTTTCGCCGCCAGCCATAGCGCTGCCCTGACGCTTAGGATATTGAACGATAACGCGACGCTGTGCGCGCTCCATAAAGACGATGAATGCAATTACAGCCACAACCATCACAGCCAAACCGATAAGCAAAACAGGGCTAAACGTACCAAGGCGGCCTTGTTCAAGCACAAAGGCCAGCGCCGAAGGTAAACCTGCAACGATACCCGCGAAGATAATTAAAGAAATACCATTACCAATGCCGCGCTGTGTGATTTGCTCACCAAGCCACATTAAGAACACTGTACCGCCAACAATAGTCACAACAGTCGACATACGGAAGAACATGCCCGGATCAATCACGGCGCTACCTGATGCACCCTGCATAGATTCAAGACCAACAGCCAAGCCATAAGCCTGAACCGTTGCCAATAACACCGTCAAATAACGTGTGTATTGATTAATTTTAACACGGCCAGATTCGCCTTCTTTTTTCATCTTCTCAAGCTTAGGCACCATAGCGGCCGCCAGCTGCATAATAATCGATGCCGAAATATAAGGCATGATATTAAGCGCAAATATGGTCATACGCTCTAACGCACCACCAGAGAATAAATTGAACATCGCGACGATACCTTCACCCTTTTGGGCGAAAATTTCAGTCCAGATTTGTGGATCAATGCCAGGAACAGGGATAAAAGAACCAAGACGATAGACTAACAACGCACCAAGAACGAATAGAATTCTTTTCTTAAGCTCACTCGCCTTAGCCAGTGAACCCCAATTTGCGTTTTTTGCCAACTGTTCGACAGCTGATACCATTATAGTAATCCTTACACTAAAATAAATTTATATGAGGAACTATAAAGCAAATTCTGGTCAATTACGCAAGGTTATCTTTGTGCTAATTTAGGAATTATATACACTGTTTTCGTATAGCGTTACCTCAAAGTGCGTGTTTCGCTCTCAAAAGCGCAGCTATTCTGGACGCGCGCATATTCTGTTGGGTTATCAATTTTATTTTGCTCACCATTCATATGTGCGCTCATTTGGTTGTTTATCGTCGATAAGGTACGCGAAAACTCAGCCTGAAGACGCGCATTCATATATTGCGGATCCCCCCCGCCATTACTCAGATTGCTATGCAATTGCTGTAAATGTGCGTTAACAATAGAGGGCATTTGCTGCGCGGCGACCTGCATTGTTTGTCCCAATACAGCGACATGGAATTGCTCGTGTTGATAGACCGCATTATATTCACATGTATTAGGGCGTAAATGATTCGCCAGTTTAATTTTTGGTAGAATTTCTATTTCTATATCGACCGACTTAACCTTAAGACAATAACCATCACGCGCATTACCCTTCACGTAAGACTCGAGACCACCACTAATTTGCATTGTACCGCCGCCATGCCCGAGAACAATCGAGCCCGCGCCTACGGGCGAGCCGGTCGTCGCCGTCAGAGCTTGCGCCGAGAAGCTCCTATCAAGGGTTACAGGCCTTGTGATTTGCTTAACGCGCACATTGACCGGCTGATAACGGCAAGCGGCTTGCGCGGCAGACACACCCCCAACAAACAGCATTATACAAACCGTAAAACAGATAGAAATATATTTCATGAATATTGAATGATTATAAGCCATACGCAAATCTTACCCTTTTATCTTCTAAAAGGATAAAGGATAAAGCCTAAACTTAAACATTAAATTAAGATAAAAGATTATTTTGGTGCCGCGGGCTGTTTTTTAAGGTAACGCCCCATAGCGCTGTCTTTAGCATAAGGCACGTGGCCACATGCCGTGTGACCATCGACGAGCAAAGGCTCCATATGGGCGATTTGGTCATCCATAAACAAATCCGCCTGACCTTCAGCGCGAATCAGATCAAATAAATCAGATTTGCTTTCACCAGCCATAAAATGCCCATGATCATAATGGTGACCATAATGCTGCATTGAATTAGATGCACGCATCATAGCGCGACCACCGCGCGCGGTACAAAAATGTAACTTTAAGGGAGACTCGATACCCAGATTTTCTAAATCACGGTTAATTTGCGCCATAGCGGTCAAAGGAGATGTAAAAGGCCCCGGCTCAATAATTTTATCGCGATTTTTCCATTCCGCATCAAAAAACGCATTTAAGCCTTTTTTCTTATAGATCAACTCCGCACTACTACCCCAAGCGACAGCGTCCAAATCGAACCACCAACTAAAATCTTCTGATTTTTTGAGCGGCGCATAAGAGGCATCCTCAGGAATTATTATGCGTGAAGCTGCAAGGCCATCATCGACCGCCATTTGCGCGTCCTGGTCATTACAGGTGAAAAAGATACTGGGCTGAGCTTGATTATTAAAATAATGACGGATCCAATCGCGGCTATAGCCTGCGCCGGCATGTGGCTGCGCTAAAAAACGCGCATCGTGAATATCATGATTACCAATGCTATTAAAAATGCGGCGCTGTGTGTCGAAATCATCCTTGCTGCACATCCCCATATTAAAAGGCAAGTAGCCAAGCTTGTCTTCCATGTGGTTTATACGCTCGCAAGCCTGATAAAGGCGCATAAGCGGACCCGCTTCAAGAGGATCCTTTTCAGTATCCCGCATATATTCAATATATTTAGTTGGATTCTCGGGGCTCTCAAGAAAAAGCTTATGAGCCTCTTCGAGATTAAATATTGTGCGTACACTAAACAGGATACGTAAACGACCTTGTGGTATTGGCATGACTTCCCCATCGACTAACTGTTTATATATTTTTTTGATTAACATAAACATAACATGGGTTTACCGTAACGTCTAGTGCCAATACTGGGAAAATTACAATTATCAACAAAGCACAAAAAAGCCAGCATATTTTCAATGCTGGCTTTTTATAAATCTCTTAACGTCAATCGTCTATTAAGCGCTAACTTTAGGCTTCTTATTATTTACGATTGGAGCAGGCTCATGCTTAAGTACTTCTACTTTGCCGCCCGCTTTTTCAACAGCTGCGATAGCTGTTTTAGAAGCGCCAGAGACTTTCAAAGTCACTTTGCTTGTCAATTCGCCATTACCCAAAACACGAACGCCATCAGTTTTACGACGGATAAGACCCGCTTCAATCAAAACAGCTTCGTTAATTTCTTTTTTCGCATCAAGTTTCTTCTCATCAATCGCTTTTTGAATACGACCAAGATTTGTAGTCGAGAAGCTTTGTGCGAAGATATTTGTGAAACCACGTTTTGGCAAACGTTTGTAAAGGGGCATTTGACCACCTTCAAAACCGTTAATAGACGAGCCTGAGCGCGCTTTCTGACCTTTAACACCACGGCCGGAAGTCTTACCTTTACCGGAACCAATGCCACGGCCAACACGCATACGGTCTTTAACAGAACCTTTTTGTGGCTGTAATTCATTTAATTTCATAATTCTATTCCTTATCTTTATAAATGCGGCCTAACAGTTAGGCGGCACTTTCCTCAACTTTAACTAGGTGGGCAACCTTATTAATCATGCCGCGTACTGATGGCGTATCTTCCAAAGTACGTGTGCGGTGCAATTTATTAAGGCCAAGACCGATTAAAGTCTTACGTTGATATCCTTGGCGACCAATTGCGCTACCTGTTTGGGTAACTGTAATTGTATTACCAGAAGCTTTTTTTGCATTTTGCTTCGGTGCCGTCTTTTTCGACGCTACAGCTTTTTTCGCAGTGGCTTTACCAGCCGTTGCTTTTGGTGCAGCAGCCTTCTTTGCTACTGTTTTCTTTGCTGCTGGCTTTTTAGCCGGCGCTTTTTTTTCTTTATCTTCAGCCATCTTATTCATCCTTAAATACTAAGCTATAAAAGCCAGTTTATTCTTCATCCAAGTTTTCTGAGCCACTTGGTTTGCCAGATTCGCGGCTTGCCACAATAGCGCTAACTTTTTTGCTACGACGTGATGCGATTTGACGTGGGCTTTGAACATGTACCAAAGCGTCGAACGTTGCACGAACCATGTTGTAAGGGTTGCTTGAGCCAACAGCTTTTGCAACAACATCTTGAACACCAAGCGCTTCAAATACAGCACGCATTGGGCCACCAGCAATAATACCTGTACCAGAAGGTGCTGCGCGAAGGATTACTTTACCTGCGCCGTAACGACCTTTGATATCGTGGTGAATTGTACGGCCATCACGAAGTGGAACACGAACAATATTGCGTTTCGCTTGCTCTGTTGCTTTACGAATAGCGTCAGGCACTTCTTTAGCTTTACCGTGACCAAAACCAACGCGGCCTTTGCCATCACCAACAACCATAAGAGCGGCAAAACCGAAACGACGGCCACCTTTAACAACTTTTGACACACGATTAATGCCAACAAGACGTTCGTTAAATTCACTGTCTTGTTTATCTTTTTCTACTGGGCGAGCCATACTTAATTATCCCTTCAAACCTAAATTAAAATTCCATACCGCCAGCACGTGCCGCATCGGCCAGTGCTTTAATGCGTCCGTGGAACAAAAAACCACTACGGTCAAAAACACAAGCTTTTTGACCAGCTGCAAGAGCGCGCTTAGCTACCAAAGTACCAACAGCTTCAGCTGCTGTTTTATTTGATGTGCTTTTAAGCGATGTTCTTAGCTCTGTATCCAATGTTGATGCAGAAGCTAATGTTGTGCCTTGCACGTCATCGATAAGCTGCGCATACATGTGGTTACCGCTTCTGTGAACAGACAAACGTGGCAAGTCCGCGCGATTAATCTTTTTTATTTTGTGGCGTATACGACGAGCGCGACGCTGCTGATTTGTTTCTTTAATAGCCATTGTTCTAACCTTTGTTTTAACATGCGAAACTCACGATATATGAGCGTCAGCTTATTATTTCTTCTTACCTTCTTTACGGACAACATATTCGCCTTCATAACGAACGCCCTTGCCTTTATAAGGCTCAGGTGGACGGTAAGCGCGAATTTTCGCCGCAACTTCACCAACTAACTGTTTATCAATACCTGATACAGTCAGTAATGTTGGCTTTTCCGCTTTAATCTCAACACCAGCTGGTATTGCGTAACGAACTTCATGCGAGAAGCCTAGTTGAAGAACAACATCTTTGCCTTCAATCGCAGCACGATAACCAACCCCGATGATTTCGAGTTTCTTTTCGTATCCGTCTTTAACGCCTACACACATATTGTGTACAAGACTACGTGTTGTCGCCCATAAAGCGCGAGACAAACGTGAGCCCGTGCGCGGAGATACAACGACTACATTGTTTTCGAGTTTAGCTGATACTTCGTCATGAACTACAAATTTAAGTTCGCCCTTAGGGCCCTTAACTTTGATTTCCTGACCAGAAAATTCAACATTTACACCTTCCGGTATTACGACCGGTTCTTTGCCAATTCTAGACATTGTTACTATCCTTAACTTATCTTAATCCACCAGTTTACTATTAAATTAGTAAACTTGGCATAAAACTTCACCACCTACATTTTGCTCACGCGCTTGACAATCAGTCATAACACCTTTTGGTGTTGTCACGATTGAAACGCCTAGACCATTGTAGAATTTAGGCATTGTTTTAACGCCACGGAACACACGACGGCCAGGCTTAGATACACGTACAATCTCACGTATAGCTGGTTCGCCTTCGTCATATTTCAATTCTACTTTGATGTAACCATGTCCATCATCGCCTTTAACAGGCTTATGGGCACGAATATAGCCCTCTGCTACTAAAACATCCAGCAAGCTTGCTTTCATTTTAGAGGCCGGAACCATTAATGTTGGTTTACCTGTGCTTAGTGCATTACGAATTCTTGTAAGCAAATCACTTATAGGATCACTCATTGTCATTATATTAAATCCTTTTTCCTACCAGCTCGCTTTAGTTACACCAGGGAGCTCGCCTTTAAGGGCAAGCTCACGAAGAGCAACACGAGATATGTTGAATTTTCTGTGGTGGCCACGTGGGCGACCTGTCAATGCGCAACGATTACGCACACGGTTTTCTGCGCCATTACGGGGCATTTTTGCAAGTTTTAAAACTGCTTGGTAGCGCTCATCCATTGGCAATTCTTTATCTTTAATAATTGCTTTTAAAGTTGCACGACGAGTAGCTGTTTGTTTAACCAATTTACGACGTTTTAAATCTCTTTGTACTGCACTAACTTTTGCCATATCTAAATCTCCTAACCTTCACGCTTAATATCACTAAATGGCATATCGAAGTGAGTTAAAAGCTCTTTTGCTTCTTCGTCACTATTCGCTGATGTACACATAATAATGTCCATGCCACGAATTTTATCCACCTTATCATACTCTATTTCAGGGAAGATGATATGTTCTGTAAGACCCATCGCATAGTTACCACGACCATCAAAGCTTTTGCCATTAATGCCACGGAAATCACGTACACGTGGGAGTGCAATTGTTACAAACCGGTCTAGGAATTCGTACATACGCGCACCGCGCAATGTAACTTTACAGCCAATCGGCATTCCTTCACGAATTTTAAACGCAGCATTAGATTTACGAGCTTTGTTAACAACAGGCTTTTGGCCAGCTATTAGCTCGAGATCTTTTGTTGCACTTTCGATGAAGCTTTTATTTTGTGATGCTTCACCAACGCCCATATTGAGCACAATTTTTTCTAATTTTGGAACTTGAAGAGCATTCTTATAACCAAATTTCTTGGTTAATTCTGCAATGATTTTCTCTTCATATTTCACTTTAAAACGCGGTTTCATTCTATTATATCCCGTTCTCTACTCGATTGCTTCGCCAGAAGGGCGCGCAATACGAATCTTGCTGCCGTCCTTATTAATTTTGTATCCAACGCGTGTTGCTTTTTCCGTTTTAGGATCAATCAATGCGACGTTTGATACGTGAATAGAGGCTTCGACTTTTTCAACACCGCCAGGGGCAAGTTGTGTTGGTTTAGTATGCTTCGTAACCATATTCGCGCCTTGAACTATAACGCGGTTATCACTTGGCATAACTTTTGTCACTTCACCTTTGACGCCTTTGTCTTTGCCGGTTAGGACAATGACTTGATCGCCTTTTCTTACTTTTAACTTTGCTTTTGACATAGTTTTATACCTTCTTCTTACAATACTTCGCCAGCAAGCGAAATAATCTTCATATAGCCTCTACCACGCAATTCACGTGTTACTGGGCCAAAAATACGTGTTCCAATTGGTTCGTTATTCTTATTAATAAGAACAGCGGCGTTTGTATCAAAACGGATTTTTTCGCCATTATCGCGATTAATTCCGAAACGAGTACGCACGATCACCGCACGGTGAACATCACCTTTTTTAACGCGGCCACGTGGAATCGCTTCTTTAACAGAAACGATAATAACATCGCCAACGCTGGCTGTGCGACGATGCGAGCCGCCCAGTACTTTAATGCACTCAACTCGGCGTGCGCCTGAGTTATCTGCAACTTCCATTTCAGTCTGCATCTGTATCATATTACTTCTGCCTTTTCTTCTTTTTTTCCACGCTAACCAAACTTACACTAAGAAAACTTACTTATCGTCTTTTTTAGCTTCGGTTTTTTTAGCTGCTGTTTTTTTCGTTGTTGTCTTTTTTACGGGCGCTTTCTTAGCTGTCTCTTTTTTAGCAGCAGGAGCAGCTTTCTTCGCTTCGGTCTTAGCTTCAACTTTTTTAGCCGGTGCTTTTTTAGCCGCAGGCTTTTTAGCTGGCGCTTTAGTTGCCGCTTGCTCGTCTGTAATCACTGTCCAAGTTTTGCGCTTAGATATAGGCTTACATTCTTCAATTGCAACAAGATCACCAACTTTATGTTGGTTATTTTCATCGTGTGCGGCAAATTTATCGCTGCGCTTAATGAATTTTTTATATAATGAGTGCATATAGCGACGTTCAACCAAAACTGTAATAGTCTTGTCCATTTTGTCACTTACGACTTTTCCTTTTAATACACGGCGTGCCATCTATTTTATCCCTTTACCTTAATTCTTTATGCTGCTTTTTTGCTTGCAACGACTTCGCCAGCCATAGCTGTCAAAATAGTTTTGATGCGTGCAATGTCGCGGCGTATTTTACGCACTTGCGAAGTATTATCTAACTGACCGCCAGCTTTTTGAAAACGAAGATTAAATTGCTCTTTACGAAGATCAATTACCATCTTTTTCAATTCGTCTACTGACTTACCTTTTAATTCAACAGCCTTCATAATGGCCTCCTTAAATTTATTCTATAAATTTTAAGTGCTTACATTAGCACTTAAATCTTTTCTTTAAGCGCCGACACGCTTAACAAATTTTGTCTTGATCGGAAGCTTAGATGCTGCCAAAGCCATAGCTTCGCGCGCCATTTCTTCAGATACACCATCCAGTTCAAACATAATACGGCCAGGCTTAACGCGCGCTGCCCAGAATTCTACTGAACCTTTACCTTTACCTTGACGAACTTCAAGTGGTTTCTTTGAAACCGGAACATCAGGGAAAATACGGATCCAAAGCTTGCCTTGACGCTTAAGGTGACGTGTCATTGTACGACGTGCCGCCTCAATTTGGCGTGAAGTAATACGCTCTGGGTTTAACGCTTTAAGTCCAAAAGCACCAAAATTCAAAGTTGAGCCGCCTTTGGCATTACCATGAATACGGCCTTTAAAGCCTTTACGAAATTTTGTTTTCTTAGGGGACAACATGGTTGCAATCCTATTCTTCTCTTAATTAAACTTTTTTCTTAGAACCTACATCACCGCGTGGGTTTCCACCTTGCGCTGCATTCATACGCTTATCGCGTGCCATCGGATCATGCTCCATAACATCACCCTTGTAGATCCATACTTTAATACCCAAAATACCATAGGTCGTTAGGCCTTCAGAAGTACCATAATCGATATCAGCACGAAGTGTGTGTAAAGGCACGCGACCTTCACGATACCATTCTGTACGCGCGATATCAGCGCCGCCTAAACGACCCGAGATATTAACACGAATGCCTTGTGCGCCAATACGCATTGAGCTTTGAACAGCACGCTTCATTGCGCGACGGAAAGATACACGACGCTCAAGTTGCTGCGCTATGCCTTCAGACACTAATTGTGCGTCAAGATCAGGCTTACGAACTTCAACGATGTTCAGAGCAACGTCAGCGCCACCAGCGCGGCGAGAAAGCTCGCTACGAAGCTTTTCAATATCAGCGCCTTTTTTGCCGATAATAACACCAGGGCGCGCTGTATATACAGTCACTTTAATGTTTTTTGCTGCGCGTTCAATAATAACCTTACTGATACCAGCGGCTTTTAAATGCGTTTGAACAAATTCGCGAAGTTTTAAATCTTCTACCAGTTTCGTTGCATAATCTTTACCAGCGTACCAACGGGAGTCCCAAGTACGATTGATGCCGACGCGTAGACCGATAGGATTAACCTTATGACCCATGACTATTCCTCTTCTTTTTCACGAACAACAACGGTCAAGTTGCTGAACAACTTATGAATGCTTGCTGCACGGCCTTTGGCACGTGGGCGAAAACGTTTCATAATAACTGATTTACCAACATACGCTTCTGCGACGTAAAGACGATCAACATCAAGGCCATGATTATTTTCAGCGTTTGCTACTGCAGACTGAAGTGCCTTTAATACATCTTGCGCTACGCGGCGCTTCGAAAAACGAAGGTCGATCAAAGCTTTGTCTGCTTTTAAACCTCTAATTGTTTGTGCGACCAAATTTAACTTCTGAGGGCTCGTGCGTATATATTTAACATACGATCTTGCTTCATTCTCAGCGGTACGTGGTGCATTTGCTGCCTGTCCCATTTTAACTATCTCCTAAAGCCTTAGCTGTTACTTCTTAGACTTTTTGTCTACGCCATGACCATAATATGTACGAGTCGGTGAAAACTCGCCTAATTTATGGCCGATCATGTTATCTGTCACCAAGACAGGGATGAATTGTTTGCCGTTATGCACAGCAATCGTTTTACCAATCATATTTGGTAGAATTGTCGAGCGGCGAGACCAAGTTTTAATTGGTCTGTTTTTGCCAGAGTTATTCGACTCTTCTATTTTCTTCAATAAATGGCCGTCTACAAACGGGCCTTTCCATACTGAACGCGACATATTTTATCCCTTACTTCTTATTACGGCGACGGATAATAAACTTATCAGTCGATTTATTCTTACGAGTTTTCGCACCTTTAGTCGGCTTGCCCCAAGGCGTAACCGGATGACGACCACCTGATGTACGGCCTTCACCACCACCATGTGGGTGATCAACCGGGTTCATCACCACACCACGAACGGTAGGACGACGACCTAACCAACGGTTACGACCAGCTTTACCTAGATTCTCATTAAGGTGTTCTGGGTTAGAAACCGCACCAACTGTAGCCATACATTCGCCACGCACAACACGAAGTTCACCTGAGGTGAGTTTTATCTGTGCATAGCCTTGGTCACGACCAACAAGCTGAGCATATGTACCCGCTGCACGAGACATCTGACCGCCTTTACCAGGCTTAAGCTCGATGTTGTGTATAATTGTGCCAACAGGCATGTTTTTTAGAGGCATCGCGTTACCAGGTTTAATATCAACCTTGTTACCCGCGATAACTTTATCACCCACAGCAAGACGCTGCGGCGCTAAAATATAAGATTTTTCACCATCGCTATACTGAATAAGTGCGATATAAGGTGTACGGTTTGGATCATACTCCAAACGCAATACTGTTGCTTCCATGTCCCATTTCACACGTTTGAAATCGACAAGACGGTAGCGACGCTTATGACCACCACCAATATGGCGTGTAGTAATACGACCGTAGTTGTTACGACCGCCGGTCTTTTTCAAACCCTCAGTCAAAGTCTTCTCAGGTGCACCTTTGTGCAAGTGAGAGCGATCAACCATAACGAGCTGACGCTGACTTGGGGTTGTTGGATTAAACTTTTTTAATGCCATTGTTAAACTTCCTTACTTCTTTTCCATTATCGGCGGAGAACCATAATTAACTTAAACTAAACGCCTGCTGAAATATCAATTGACTGACCGTCTTCTAAAGTGACGTAAGCCTTTTTGAAATCAGAGCGCTTGCCCATTACGCCTTTAAAGCGCTTTGTTTTACCTTTTGTTACAACCGTGTTAACGGCTTTAACTTTAACGCCCCAAAGACCTTCAATAGCCGTCTTAATTTCTGGCTTTGTTGCATCGATGGTTACTTTAAAAGTAACAACGTTATTTTCTAATACGAGCGTCGCCTTTTCAGTAATATGCGGCGCCACGATTACATTATAATTACGCTCTGTTAACTGCGCTTTTTGAGCTTTCTTAGCCATTATTCTTAACCCTTCAATCTTAAAGTTAAGCTATCAATAGCATCTTTAGTAAGAACTAAAGTATCGCTGCGTAGAATGTCATAAACATTCGCGCCTTGCGCTGGCAACACATGTATATTCGGAATGTTGCGCGTTGCTAAAGAGAACTTCTCATCAACTTCACTACCTGTAATAAACAAAGCTTTAGTCAAACCTAACTTCGCAAGATTACCGGTCATTGTTTTTGTCTTATGGTCTTTAACTTTAACATCTTCAAGAACAACGAGCTTGCCGCTATTTACTTTTGTTGCCAAAGCCAATTTAAGAGCCAGACGACGTACTTTTTTCGGAAGCGCTGTTGCGTGTGAACGAACAACTGGTCCGAAAACAACATAACCGCCACGATCCTGTGTACGCTTCAAATCACCAGCACGAGCACGACCCGTACCTTTTTGAGCCCAAGGCTTCTTACCAGTACCCGTAACTTCGCTACGAGACTGTGTTTTATGGTTACCATAGCGCGCTTTGTTGCGGCTATAATGAACAGCACGGTGAAGAATAAACTCACGACCTTCGACTTTTTCGCCGAAAATAGATAGGTCGAGTTCAACTTCGCCTGCGTCCTTATTTTCTAATGTCTTAACTGCAATCTTCATTACTCGAATCCTTATTCTTGAGCTTTATCATCTTGTGCATCAGCCGGAACTTCTGGTTCGCCTGCAGCAACGTCTTCTACTGGCTTAACATTAGATCTTAGAGCTGCTGGCAAAGGCACACCTTCAGGACGCGGCACTTTAACTGCATCTGAAATAAGAACCCAACCTGAGTTCGGACCCGGGACAGCGCCACGAACCAAAACAACATTTTCTTCTTCATCAATAGCAACAACTTCAAGGTTTTGAATTGTAACGCGTTCATTACCCATCTGGCCGGCCATTTTCTTGCCTTTAAATACTTTACCAGGATCCTGACACTGACCAGTCGAACCTAGCGCACGGTGAGAAACGGACACACCGTGAGTAGCACGCATACCACCAAAGTTGTGACGCTTCATCGCGCCGGCAAAACCTTTACCTTTAGACGTCGCTGATACATCAACTAACTGCCCTGGTATAAAGTGACTAGCAATAACTTCAGCACCAACTTCAAGAAGATTTTCAGTTGAGACGCGGAATTCCGCCAACTTCTTCTTAGGCTCAACTTTTGCTATCGCAAAATTGCCACGCATTGCTTTTGACGTACGCTTAACTTTTGCAGTACCAGCACCAAGCTGAACCGCTGTATAACCGTTTGTTGCTTCATCACGTACAGAAATAACCTGACATGCATCAATTTTAAGCACGGTTACTGGAACCTGACGACCATTGTCGTCAAAGACGCGGGTCATACCTTCTTTACGTGCGATAAGTCCAGTTCGCATTGTTCTTAACTCCTATTTGCGGTCATACCCTCAAAAGCACAAAGCTTTTTTAGTAGAGGACCGTATATTCTTTTACTTATGCAGCGCTTGCTGCATGTCCAATTTTAATCTCGACGTCAACGCCAGCTGGCAAGTCAAGCTTCATCAAAGCATCAACTGTTTGCGGTGTTGGTTCAACGATATCGATAAGACGCTTATGTGTGCGTATTTCGAAATGCTCCATTGAATTTTTGTTCACGTGAGGTGAACGACAAACAGTGAAACGTTCTGTGCGTGTCGGTAAAGGTACTGGACCTTGTACACTAGCGCCTGTGCGTTTTGCTGTGTTGACGATTTCACCTGTTGAACTATCCAACACGCGATGATCGAAAGCTTTTAATCGAATACGTATGGTTTGTGTATCCATAGTTTACTACCTTTTTAATTCATCGTTATTGAGCGGTCGCCGTTTTTAACATATAGCGACCGCACAAAGCAAGTACTTTATTCAATAATCTTAGCAACAACACCAGCGCCCACTGTACGGCCACCTTCGCGGATCGCGAAACGTAGACCTTCATCCATTGCGATTG